>CAWHPE010000007.1:0-212158 GCA_963831185.1 uncultured Alphaproteobacteria bacterium | reverse complement strand
GTGAGGGGCGGCAACGTCCGAACTTGGAGTTGATCGATCTTGAGCACGGCGGCAGAGACTTCACAGAGAGCAGCAAGAGCAAACGCGAGAACGTGCCCTTTGAACGGGGCAACGCCACGGTAGCACGGTGGCGGCGAGCCAAAACACGATACGGATGTTAGGTTTTAGATGCCGCGGCCTTCAACGTCACGCGCCAATTGATCCACCGTTGCCTTCACGCCCCGTCGTGACGGATGCACGTCGTAAAGTTGCCGCCCTCACGCAACGCCTCTTTCTTGCGTCCGATTTCGTGCAGAATGTTCAGAGCCCCTCGAGCGCCTTGTAGTGGCGCCATCCAACGCGAGCACGCGCCGCAGATCGCCGAGTGCCCGGTCGAAATTGTTCTCGAGAAAGAACACGTAGGCCCGTCGGTTCCACGCTTCCGCATAGTCCGGCGACAACTCAACCGCAGCGTCGAGCAATTGAGGCCAGACCGTTGTTCTTCGCGTGGCTCGCCTCCATAGCGCGATGCATCAACAGATTGACGGTATCGCTTCCCGAAGTCAGCCACAGTCGCTCGATCGACCGTGCGTCAGACTTTGCCTTGGCTTCGTCGTCAGCCGTCGCCAGAATGCGCATAGAGATCGGCAAGGCTTTCTCACGCTCCTTAGGTCTGGGTGGTGCAACAGCAAGACCCTTCGGCTCGACCGGCGCTTTGGCCCGGCTGTCCTCGGAGCTCCCGGAGCTGGGGGGCTTTCGGGGCCGGTACAGCTTCGCGTTTCGGCAACGGCGCCTCCGGCGATCGCTTGGGCGCAGGCTCACCTTCTTTTGGTACGCGGACTTCGGTCGGATTTCGGGGGTTGGAAGTGGTGCCGATCGGTCATCCGGTGGGGCAGTCGGAGCAGGGACGCCTGAATGCCGATAAACGGCGCATGTCCGTGGACCACGCCATTGGCGCCGCGAAACGCAACGCTGCCACCGGCCACAGTCGACAACAGGATCGTAGAAAGCAGGGATCGAGTGCATGACTGGGCGTAACCGGGCAAATAGGCCCCGTCAAAGCACGCGTTCGAGACGAACGCAGGGCAAGCCCTGGTCCACCCGCGATTAGCCCTGGCGGGCCTTGAAGCGGCGGTTCGTCTTGTTGATGATGTAGACGCGGCCCTTGCGGCGCACGATGCGATTGTCGCGGTGACGTGCACGCAGCGACTTCAGCGAATTACGAACTTTCATAGTCTCAAATCCCGGTCTGTTGCGGCGACCGGCCCCGAATGGACCGGCCAACGTACCAGCCATCGCCCATGGAGCAAGCCGGCCGGAAAATGGTGGGCGCGACAGGGATCGAACCTGTGACCCCTACCATGTCAAGGTAGTGCTCTACCGCTGAGCTACGCGCCCCGGTAGCGTTAGGTAATCCCCGCTGTCCCGTGTGGACGTTGCTATAACGGCAATCACACCGGCATGCAAGCCGCACCTGACAGCAAACGCACATCAGCGGCGAAAGACCCAAAACCGCCTATTGGCGGCGGTCCAGACGGCTTCCGAAGCCCCTTCGGCACTGACGGCCGTCAACAGCAGCGGCTTCCCGATCAGGTCTTTGCGCGTCGGAAATGGTGCTGAAATCGACGGTAAACAGAACGTTGCCGTCGCGGACCCCGGTCTTCTTCGCCATCGGCACGAAATAGCCATCCGGCCCCTCGATGAAGAGGTCGGTCGACGCGGCTGCCGCCGCTGAAACCTTCACCGCGACATCGAGCCGCTTCCCCCCACTGGCAATCGCCCCTCCGGTAATCTGGATGGCGGGATCACCGGCCTTGAGACGCCCGGCAGGCCGCGGCACTTGATCGAGCGCGGCACTAATCGCCGACGGCGGAGCGTCCGCATTTGCAGGAAGATCCAGCGAAAACGATGTTTCGACAGGAATGCAAATGTCTTTGCAGACGCCAAAAGCGAGCTCGACGGCGAGCGCGATGGGCTTCGACGCATCAGCCGCAGTGACCTTGATGGGAAACACGACCTTCGACGTGTAGCCGACCGCGTCGCCGCCCTGATCGCGCAGTCTGCGCGGCGCCGGATACAGCACCTCGACAGCGGCGACATTGCTCGATTTCTTGAAATCGAACTGCGGCGGCACGCCCGCTTCGCCCGGCATACGCCAGTAGGTCTTCCAACTCGGATCAAGCATCATTTCAACGGCCGCAGCGCGCGCGACACCCGTCCCTGCAGCCAAAACGCCGCCGCCGATCAGCCGCACGCGTGCCGAGTGAACGGTCTGCCACGGCGATGCCAGCATCTCCGCCGTCCGCGCTGGCTGATCCGGAGATTGCGCCAGTGCCGGGCCTTGCAATGCGGATGGCAAAAGCATGCTCCCGCCACCCAACAGCGCCAGCGCGGCACCGCAGCGGCCGGTTAGCCTTGCGGTCGCCCAAATGTCGGGAGAGAAACGTCGCAACATCGAAATCATGGGGCAGGTCATCCGCGAAGTTTCAGTCACTTGCAAATCACGCTCCGGTCAATGAAGCCGGTCGACATCTATCTTAACTGCCCGATGCGGCGTTAATCTCGCCTGAACAGCATGATTGAGTAGTGCCTGCCGAGGACATGGAGTTATCCGCGCGTGAAAAGCCCCGTCAAAAGACAACGCAAGGCTGCCCCGCCAAGCCTTCAGGGGCAGTTCCTGATTGCGATGCCGGGCATGACCGACAAGCGCTTCGCCCGCTCGGTCATCTACATGTGCGCCCATTCGCCGGACAGTGCGATGGGCTTGATCCTCAACCAGCGTGCTGACCACATCAGTTTTCAGGGGCTGCTTGAGCACCTCGACCTCTTCGATGGCAAGAAAGCAGGCCTAAAAACCGGCCGCATCAAGGATATGGACGTGCATGTCGGCGGTCCGGTCGAAGCCGGACGCGGCTTCGTGCTGCATAGCCCCGACTACTGCAACAAGGATGCGACGCTCACCGTTGACGGCGAAGTCTCACTCACGGCGACGGTCGATATTCTCCGCGCCATGGCGCGTGGTCACGGCCCCGAGCGGGCAATTCTGGCGCTTGGTTATGCCGGATGGAGCGCGGGACAGTTGGAAAGCGAGTTGGCCGCCAACGGCTGGCTGCATTGCCCCGCCAACTCGGACATCATTTTCGACAGCGATCTGGAAACCAAGTACGAGCGCGCGCTGGCCATCCTTGGCATTCAGCAAACGCATCTGAGCAGCGTCGCCGGTCACGCCTGATCGGGAGTCTACAGCGAAGAAATCTCAGACCGCAAGGTGCGAACCTGCGACGAATGTCCGGGTTCTACGCGCAAATCTGCTGTCAGCCCTTCGACGCCGTGCGCCGGTCAGCGGCGGGCTG
This sequence comes from uncultured Alphaproteobacteria bacterium, assembly GCA_963831185.1. Taxonomy (GTDB): domain Bacteria; phylum Pseudomonadota; class Alphaproteobacteria; order Rhizobiales; family Hyphomicrobiaceae; genus JABFRJ01. The sequence goes on along the minus strand of CAWHPE010000007.1, from coordinate 208,826 downwards.
TGGCTCGCCCAAAGGATCGGTAGTCGACAGCGGCGGTGTAATAGGTTGCGATGTCCGGCCCGCAAGCCGTGCAAGACTTTGGGCAATCTCAGGCGGCAGTGTTGAGAAATCTGGAGGCGTGGTTCGATCGCGCGGCAGCGGCTGAGTTGGGGGATCGACCTCGGGATGCGGCTGGTGCCGGATGCGGTGTTGCGGAGGCAGGCTGCGGCGGCGGCTGTGAAGCCGTCGTGTGATGGAAGGCAGTCGGCGGCAACGGCGCGGCCGTCAATGGCACGGTTGGATTTCGCGGCTCTTGCGGAATCGGTGGTGGCTGTGGAATGGCGCTCTCCGGCATCGCACCGGGGCGCGGTTCGAGTGGCCGCGTCGAGGACATCGGCACATGCCGGCCCATTTCGACGCTCAACGCTTCAAGCGACGCTTGTGCCGCTTTCATCGCGCCATCGGCGGCAGCCGGCGGCATGCCAGGTGGACGTGCGCCAGCACCAACTCGCTGTAGCGGCACGACAGGCGCTGGTTGCGGAGGCGGCGGCGTGGCGCTTGCGGCGGCCTGAGCTGTGGTCGGCTTTGCCTTTGTAGCCGGTGCCGGTTTCGCCGTCGCGGTCTTGCCGGTCGCCGTTCGGTTCCGCACGGTCGAGACGCGCCGTGTCGTAGCTTGCGCGGCCACCACAGGAGGGGCGCGGTTCGGGATTTCGCTCTCGCTGACATCTTGATCATCAGTCGCGTCGTCGCGCCTGCCGCGCGGTTTGAGCCGCAACAGCCGGCCGCGTTTCAAACGCCGCTCTTCCTTGCGTAGATCTTTCAGCAACGACAGCACATCGCGCTGGTTCATCGGCGCGTCAAAATAAAATCCTTGCGCATATTCGCATCCGAGCGCGCGCAGCACCGACGCGTCATCCTCGGTTTCGACACCCTCGGCTACGACTTTTTTGCCGAGTTCGTGCGCCAGTGCCACCACCGATCTGAGAATAGCCGATGTCGCACCCGTCTGGCTGGCGCCATGCACCAGCGCGCGGTCGACCTTGATCGTGTCGAACGGGAAGATGTTGAGGTAGGTGAGCGACGAATAACCCGTGCCGAAATCATCAAGCGACAGACCAACGCCCGCTGCAGCCAATTCTTCCAGCACAGCCGCAGCCTTTTCCGGGTTTTCCATCACCAGCGTCTCAGTGATTTCGAGCCGCAAGGCGCCTTTTGGTAGATCCGACGCACTGAGTATCTGCCGGATTTGCGTGACGAGGCCCGCGCTCATCAATTGCCGGCGTGAAACATTAACGCTGAGCGTGAGCGGTGCATCGGGCCTGATCGAAGGTCTTGTGCCAGCGCTCGGCGTCGGCAACCGCCATTGTCAGCACCGCGCCACCGAGCATGACGATGAGATCAGATTCTTCCGCCAGCGGCACAAATTCCGCCGGATTGATCGGGCCGAGCCGCGGATGTTCCCAGCGAACCAACGCCTCAAAACCATAGACCTGCCGCCCGCGCAGCGCGTGGATCGGTTGATACTGCAGCGTGAGCTGCTTCTTTTCGATGGCCGTGCGCAGATCCTGCTCGAGTTGCGCCCGCTCGTTGCGGTCGACGCGCATACCGGTGACGAACGCCAGGACCTGATCCCGGCCACCGCGCCGCGCGCGGTGCATGGCGATCTCTGCGTCGTCCAAGACATCGCCGGATTGCCGCTGCGCTGTACGCTCGAAACTGGCATAACCGATGGCGGCTGTGGGCGTGATATCGCGCTGGCCAACTTTGACGACGGAGCGCACGGCAAGCCGCACACTCTCGGCAAACATCTGCAGTTCGCGGTCACTGCGTTCCTGAACCAGCAGAATGCCAAATTGATCACTGCCGATCCGCGCCAGCGTTTCACCGGGCCCGATGAGATGCTGCAGCCGTCGCGCAATCGCGATCAAAAGCCCGTCCGCTTCGTAGTGCCCGGCGGCCTTCTCACCGCTCTTCACCCGGTCGATATCCACCACCAGCACAGTCGGCTTCACCAACGGTTCGCTGCGGGCGCGTAGCACGGCCGTTTCCAGCCGGTCGAGGAACAGCGCCCGGTTCGGCAGGCTTGTGACGGTGTCGTGCACGGCATCATACGTCAGCCGGTCAGCGGCCATCCGCCGGTCCGTGATTTCACGCACGAGCCCGACACAGCGCAAACGGCGCCGGTCTGCGCCGGGATCAGGTGCGGCTTCAAGTTCGAACCAGCGGTAGTCATCGTCCGCGTGGCGCATCCGGAATTCGAGCCGGATCTCGCCGTCGGCCGTTTCCTTGATTGTTTCCAGCGCAATTTTCAAACGGTCGCGATCAACCGGATGCATCCGCTCGAAAAACACTTTGCTCGACGTATTGAGATCGCCCGGTGACAGGCCAAGGGCGACTTCCATCGTCTGACCAGCTTTGATCTCGTCGCGCCGCGCCGCCCATTCCCACACTGCAACGCCGGCGTTATCGAGCGCGAGCAGCCGTAGCGCCTGATCACTGGCGCTCATCGCGTGCAGCGGTTCAGCCGAGCGGAAGGCGTACTGTGTCACCGTGAACCCGATCAGCAGCACAATCAGCACCAAACCCGAGGCCAGCGCCGTCACCATTGCCTCGTTGGGAATGCGGCCCGTTGAGACGAGCGTCATGCCGACCAGCCAGATGCCGAACAGCATCCAAGTCGGCACCAACGACAACGCGCGATCCTGGCCGCGCAGCGACAGATAAAGAATGAACAGTGAGCCGAGCGCGAAGATCACACCGAATGAAACACGCGCGAAGGTCGCGGCCAGCTTCGGATCGAGGAATGCGATGCCGATCAGCAGAACCTGCGCAAGGATCCAGAGGCGCAACAGCAAGCGCGCAAAGCCGTGCCAAGCGCCAAGCCGCAAGAACGTATGGGTGAACAGCAGGAACGTCGCTGCCACGGCAGCTTCAGTCGCCGCGCGATACTGCGCGTTCTCCTCGACCTTAACGGTGAAGAGCTTGTGCCAAAAGCCGAAGTCGACGCACAGGTAGGCGAACACGCACCACGTGAAGAGTGCGGCCGATGGGAAAATGGCTTTGTGGTTGGCCGCGAAAACGGCACTGAGGAACACCGCCAAGAGGCCGGTAATCCCAAGCAAGATGCCGTACAGAAGTTGCCGGTTGCGGCTGCGCTTCTCGTAGTCGAGACCCCGCCACACACTGAGCCGCGGCACATGCTCGGTCGCCAACTCCACCACAAACGTGACGGTCTGTCCCGGTTCGATGGTGAGGCGATAGACGTCGGCGCCATCATACGACAGCGCCTCGGGCAGGAAGCCGATCGACGGCGTAATTTGCTCGATCTGACGCGAATCCAGGCGCGGCCAGATCACGCCCGACCCGAAGAGCGAATAGCGGTCGGCGACCAGCCACCGCTCGATGCGTGTGTCGGACACGTTGCGCAGGGCGAACGCCACCCAGATCGGCGTGCCGCCTTGTTGTGCAGGCGCGACGCTCAACCGGTCAGTCAGCCCATCGGTGCCCGGTGCCGTTTCAATTTGCAGGCGATCGCCCGTGCCTTTGTGCAACGTGGCGAAGGGTGCCAAGTCGATGCGCTCGCCATCCTTGCCGACTTCAATGGCGCCAAGCGCTTGCGCCGGTTGGCTGAGGCCAAGAACGGCAAACGCCAGGAAGACGATGAAACCTAGCATCGGCACAAGCAGTCGCCCCACGGCATCGCCCTCTCTGAGGTGATGCCATGCCGGTGCGGTCTGCGTGTGAGGTGCCGGTTGGACGGTCATGCGTGTTCGGTTTGACGGAAAGATAAAGACGCTGATGTGGCGAGATCGCTGCTTTTCCGCCCGGCACCGACGACGACCGCCGACGCAGGCCGCCGTTCCAGCAGGTTCTGTGCGAAATCACGGATATGCTGTGGCGAAACAGCCTCAACTTTTTCGATCAATTCTGCGGCGGGCATGATGCGATTGTGTACGAGAACTTGTCGCGCGATTTGCTCGACGCGTGCGCCCGAACTTTCGAAACTCATCATCAAACCGGCCTTGAGTTGCGCTTTGGATCGCTCGACTTCACGCACGTCGGGCAATGTCTCGGCTGCGCGCGTAAACTCGCCCCGGACGACGTCGATAAGTTCGCGCATCATCTCAGGTCCGGTCGCCGAATAGATTGAAAACAAGCCCGTATCGGCAAGCCCCCAGGCGCCCGAATAAATCGAATAGCAGAGCCCGCGCCGTTCGCGCACTTCCTGGAACAACCGCGAACTCATGCCGCCGCCAAAAAGTCCGGAAAACACCTGTGCCGTATAAAAGGCAGGATCGCGATAATGCGGTCCCTCGAAACCGATCAGCAAATGGCTCTGTTCGAACGGTTTGTCCGAGGACCGTGCACCGCCGCGATAGGCCGCGACAGCAATCGGCGAAATGATCTCGCGTGACGCACGCACATGACCGAACAGCCGTTCAGCGTGGGCGACGAGTGCGTCGTGATCAATTTTCCCTGCCGCCGCAACGACGATCCTGTCGGCGGTGTAATGGCGATCGAGGAAGTTGCGGATGTCATCCGCGCTGAACGATTTTACGGTCTCCGGCGAACCGAGGATCGGCCGCCCAAGTGGCTGCTCGGGGTAGGCAACGTCGTTGATGAGATCGTAGGCGATTTCCTCCGGACTATCGCGCGTCGAGGCGATTTCCTGCAGGATCACTTCGCGTTCGCGCTCCAGATCATCACGGCTGTAACGCGGGTTTTGCAGGATATCCGCGATCAGCTCGAGGGCAAGGCCAACATCGGCTTTGAGCACGCGCGCATAGTAGGCCGTGGTCTCAAGGCTTGTTGCCGCATTCAATTCGCCGCCGACTTGCTCAATTTCTTCGGCAATGTCGCGCGCGGTGCGGCGCTCGGTGCCCTTGAAGGCCATGTGCTCGAGAAAGTGCGAGATGCCGTTCTCAGCTTTCGATTCATGCCGCGCGCCGACATTGACCCAGACGCCGAGCGACACCGTTTCAACGTGCGGCATGCTGTAGGATACGACACGCACGCCATTCGCAAGCGTACTGACCTCGGTCGCCATCATGCACCCTCCGTCACGGCACGCGCGTGCCGTGTCACATAAGCCTCAAGCGCGGAAATCTCGTTTGGCACGGGGACGCTGCGCTCTGGATCCGTCATGAGTTTGCTGAGCCGCTGCGGCAGACCCGGTTTGACGCCTGCAATCGCCTGCACCGTATCGGGGAACTTCGCCGGGTGAGCGGTAGCCAAGACGATCTGCGGCGTGCCCGCAGTCGGGCGCACCTGCTGATCGAGCGCCGCAACCGCGCACGCCGTGTGCGGGTCGAGCAAATAACCGCTTTCAGCGTAGGTCCGGCGGATCGTGGCTGCCACCGCATCTTCGTTCGCCGCGCCGGCCGCAAAATCGGTTTTCAACCGCTGCGCCACACCCGCATCGAGCGTGAAGCGGCCGCCTTGTTTCAATTGATCCATCATGCGCCGGATACTGGCCGGCGTCGCGGCCCGAGGCTTCAAACAGATACCGTTCGAAGTTGGACGACACCTGAATATCCATTGACGGCGAACTCGTCGCCATAACACCGCGCGTTTCATATGCGCCCGACGCCACAGTGCGCGCCAGAATGTCGTTGGCGTTGGTCGCAATCGTCAGCGTCTCGATAGGTAGACCCATCATGCGCGCCACGTGCCCCGCGAAGATGTCACCGAAATTGCCCGTCGGCACCACGAACGAGACCTTCCGGTAGGGTGCGCCAAGCGCCGCAGCGGCGACGAAATAATACGTGACCTGCGCCGCAATCCGCGCCCAGTTGATCGAGTTCACGCCGGAAAGGCGGACACGATCGCGGAACGCGTGATGATTGAACATATCTTTCACGCGCGCTTGCGCATCGTCGAAAGTCCCTTCGATGGCGATGGCGTGAATGTGTGGCTCGACCGGCGTCGTCATCATCCGCCGCTGAACGTCCGAGACGCGGCCTTGCGGAAACAAGATCATAACATCGGTCCGCTGCGACGAGCGGAAGGCCTCGATCGCCGCGCCGCCCGTGTCGCCCGATGTAGCACCGACAATGGTCGCGCGCTGGCCGCGTTTCGCCAGCACGTAGTCCATCAGCCGCGCCAACAACTGCATCGCCACGTCCTTGAACGCGAGCGTCGGCCCATGAAAAAGCTCAAGCACGAACCGGTCCGGTGCGATTTGTACAAGCGGCGTCACGGCAGGATGCCCAAACGTGGCATAGGCATCGCGGGCCATCCGGGCCAAGTCATCGCGTGGGATGGCGCCGCCGGCGAGCGCATCGACCACGTCGGTCGCGACCTGGTCGAACCGCTGCCCGGCAAATCCGGCAATTTTGTCTGCTGAAAACCTTGGCCACGTCTCGGGCACATAAAGTCCACCGTCGCGCGCCAATCCCGTCAACAGCACATCCTCGAAGCCGAGGTCAGGTGCTTGTCCGCGTGTGCTAATGTATCTCACTGAAACTAAACTCTATTTTCGTGTTGAGCGCGGTCGAGGCGTCGCACGGTCGCTGTCCCGACCTCCAGCAACCACTATAACCCGGCGGGAAGGGGGCGGGGATAAGTTTGCTCAGCGTTGAACAGTATTTTATGCGGAGTTCCGGGTTGCAGCTGCTGCCTTGAGCCGGCCGCGTGCAAAGACAAAAAAAACACCGATCAACGTCAAGCGCGAGTCCGTACCAGGTTCCCGCATACTCAAGATGCCGGTTCGGCAGCTTGACCAGAGTGACCCCGCCACGCGGCCAACCGCCCGGCGGTTTGGGCTCGAGTTCGGCGTCGATGGCGATGGGTGCGGTCGCCGTCCCGGCCGCTGGAAAGGCCGATCGGCTGAGGCCGGGCAGATCACGCCAGTACCAGACGTTTTTCTGAACGTCGTTATCGGGGGTGAATGAATTGCGCTCACCTTGTTCCCGGACCAAGCCCACCACCTCGACCGTCCCTGCGACCTGTCCCGGGACGCGGCGCTCGGGCGCCTTGAGCCCCGCAGGAACATAGCCGCGATTAACCCAGACGATTTGGCCCGCCGCCACTTCCAAGGGGGTGAGCACATGAAAGCCGCTACCCTCGCGGCCATCAGCGAACAAATAGCGCTCTTTGTCGTGGTGAAATCGTCCGCTGATCCGCACTCGCTCATAGGGCTGCAGCGCGGCCGCACCAGACGCAAATATCGCCCCCGCTTCGATCATACGCGGCGGCGCTTTAAGCCGCGCATCGATCTGCCGGACCAGCGCGTCTTTCCAGATTTTCCGCGACAGTTGCCATGTGCCGAGACTGCACAAAATGCCAAGTGCAACCAAGGCGATAAGCCCAGGCCAGATGAGACCGGCACGCTTGAGCGTATCAAGCATCAACTCAGATCCTGTCGAGCTGACCGAGCTCGGCTTTGTTGCGATACTGCAGGCCGATGAGCAAACCCTTGAGCAGGCGCAACAAAGCGATCGCAAGCAAAGGGGTCAACAGTCCCCAGGCCACAAGATGGAACCACAACGGCGCGGCAAACTTGAACTCGGCTATCAGCGCCAGCCCGAGCACGACCGCTCCAAGGATGAGAATAGCAAACACCGACGGCCCGTCGCCGGTGTCGATGAAGGCAAAATCCAAGCCGCACTTACTGCACCGCTCGCGAAGCAAGAGGCCGCGGCGGAACAGCGGTGCTTGGGCGCACCGTGGGCACTGGCCACGGAGCCCGGCGCTGGCCGGTGAAACATCGGTCGGTGTCGTCTGCATCTCGGGCAAGGTTCCGGATGGGCAACGCGTCCTAAGACGCGCGCAAAGGCTGATCGTGACCTCTTGAATACGCGATCAACCCTGCGGCGACCGTGCGGCATCTTGGGCTCCACTACCCCGCCATAATGTCGCAGGCGCGGCCTTCACCAGCCTTTGAAGGGCGTTTCCGCCACAGGCGTTTGCGGCGGTTTACGGTCCGCATAACACGCCAGATTGTCGACCACCATTTGCCCCATCAGGTCGCGCGTATGCTCCGAAGCCGAGCCGACGTGAGGCAACAACACCGCGTTATCGAGCGTCATCAACTCCGGATTGATGTTCGGCTCGTTCCAGAACACATCAAGGCCCGCAGCTTGGATGACGTTAGTTCTTGAGCGCCGCAATCAGCGCCGTCTCGTCCACCACCGTGCCGCGCGCCACGTTGATGAAAATCCCCGTGGGACCGAGCGCTTTCAGCACCTCGGCGTTGATCATGTTCTTGGTCTCGGGACCACCCGGTGTGATGGCGATCAAAGTGTCGACGGCTTTCGCCATCTCGACCAGCGAGCCGTAATAATTGTACGGCACATCGGCCTTCTTTGACCGCGAATAATAGACCACCGGCACGCCAAAGGCGGTTATTCGCTTCGCAATTGCTTGCCCGATGCGTCCCATGCCGACCATGCCCACCGTCCGCGAGCGCAGCGAGCCCGGCGTTAGACGGTAGTCGCCCTCCTTCGCCCAGCGGCCAGCGCGGAGGTACTGCTCGGCCTTGCCGAACTCGCGCACCGTCATGATCAGGAGGCCGAGCGTCGTATCCGCCACCTCTTCGGTCAGCACATCAGGCGTGTTGGTGATGATAATGCCGCGTTTCGCCGCCGTGGCCACGTCGATGCTGTCGTATCCAACGCCGAAGTTGCCGACGATCTTGAGCTTCGGAAATCGCGCCATCAACGCCGCGTCCGTCTTCACGCCCGTATGACCGCCCGTCGTGATGGCTTCAATGTCCGGCGCGATCTTGGCCAACAACGCCTCGGGGTCTTTCGCTTCGTGCAGTTTGTGCACGGTGAAAGACTTGGCTCGTCCCGGCCTCAATCAAAGGCATCATCGGACCGGTCTGCAAAAGGTGCGGCTTGGACATTGAAATTCCCGTAGGTTTGCGTCGCTGGTTGACACCGCAATGCGGCGCGCGGAAGCTGCCGTGAGCGGCGGCGCCGCTGTCCGAACCGCTATCATGACCAAGCCGCAGCCGCTCTGCCACTCGTATCGCGCATGCGAGCACCTGCCGAGCTATGTCGCCAGCAGTGGGCAGCGAGCGTAGCCATCGCGCGCAAGTGTCATTAACCGCTCGGCGTGAGCCCGCGCCGGCCCAAGATTGACTATGCGTGAAGCCTGAGCATCCTCCCGCCTCAACCCTCAGGAGTGACGCATGATCCGCGCAGAAATACTGACACCAGCGGCTGTCTCGTTCTTGTGGACGCTCGCGATGCTCATTTGGCTGGCGGTATCGCGCTTCTCAGGCGTCAAGGCCACGCCCAAGGAAGAGCTCCGGAAATTGCCCCGCGTCGGCGGCCGCGGCGAGGACCTCGAAAAAGTCCTGCCCGCTAAGGTCAATTGGGTTTCCCACAACTACACCCACCTTCATGAGCAACCGACTTTGTTCTACGCCACGGTCGGCATCTTAGCGCTCACCGGCCAAGGCAATGGCCTCAACGCCAAACTCGCCTGGGCCTATGTCGGCCTGCGCATCGCTCACAGCGTCTGGCAGGCGCTCGTCAACACCGTCAATATCCGCTTCGCGCTCTTCATCGCCTCGACACTCGTCCTCCTCACCCTCGCCATCAACGCCCTCCGCGCGACGCTGTAAGACGCGAATGCGTCCGACTCGCAAGCGCCACTCGGTGCCCGGTGGCGTCGGCCCCTGAAGCTGCGCCAGTTGATCGATCCGCGGGCCTTGTGCCCGGCGACACCGTGTGATCCGCTCGTTGGATGCTGCCGATGGGACCTCGCGGACGCACCCGAGGATCACCGTTGAACGGACGTGGACGCACGCCCGCCGCGCACCCCGCCGCAAAACCTTAACCGGAAATTGATGCACGCCGTCCATCATTCCGGCATCGGATGATGCCGGCCGGTCGGGACGTCGAAAGCAATGAAATCTTGGTCTTGGAAGAAGATGGCTTTGGCTGGCGTGGCCTCTGCTCGCGTTGCCTGCTGGTTCGTCAACCGCGACGACGGCACCATTAAGTGGGGCCAGTTCTACAATCTCAACGTCGAACTCGAGCATTTGGGCAAGCCGCTCAATCTTCACGTCGTGATTTCCTGCGGCTCGGTCGGCCGCCAGATCCTCGGCGAGGGCCGCAGTGCGCGAGCCTATTGGGCACCCTACGTCTATCGGCATCGAGGATCAGGGGCACGGAGTTCTCGTGCAGACGCCGGGCGCGTGCGGGAGTGATTTCGCAGAACCATCCATTCCCTAAAGACTACATGCCGGTCCTGTTCTGGGCACCGGATGCCAAGAACCTCGAGTTCATGATCGCCTACCTGCACGAGGATGCCTACGCGCAGCCCGTCTCGAAGTTAAAATTCATCCGAAGCGACGATCGCCGAAGCGACCCAGGCGGAATTCGACGCGTGGCAAGAATTCGGGCTGGAAGCGCAACATCCTGCCGCTCGCCAGCAAGTATCAGGATCATCGCCGCGGCATGGATTTCTTCAGAGAGAAGCCAGTCGCAGACAAGCCTTTTTCTTTCCCGGACGGCGACAGCAGAAACGAGGCGTATCGCATTTCACCTGCTACTCGAATGCTTGCGGCTGGGTACTGCCTGAAAATCTCTCGCGGATGCGCGTTCGCGCGTTCTGGCCAAGCGACAAACCGAACTATTGGTTGCTGCCCCAAGACGCGCATAACGGAGCCTATTGCCAGAGATCTACGAAGATCAAGATGGCGATCCGGCGGCTTTCAGTGCGGTCTGGTGGCGAGAACATGCCGTTATAATATCGGTACGATTCGGTGCGTTTTCGAGATCGGAGGGCGGGGTTGCGAGAACGGCCAGTGCCGCCAAACTTCCCGATCCGTTTGGCCCTATCGTATTCTCCTCGATACGATCCCGGACTAAGCCACAGAATACCGTTCCGCTCCGAAACCGGTTACCCGTGGGCTAATCGCGACAGCTCTCGCGACAAATTGTCAAGATCGACCATTCGACACCGCCAACGGGTGCCGCTAGCGGATTTGGCTACTGCTACCGCGACGTCGTCAGAGCATTACTCGCGGTCCCGAAGCATCCGCTCGTGAGCCCCGGTCTTGTCGACATCGTCACACAAGCAGCGCAATCGTCATCGACGTCAATATGATCGGCACAGATCTCCGAATTCCCGTACACCAGAGCTACCATTCCACATCATCATCGAGCGCGACGAGTTCATCTGGCTCGAACAGAGTACAGTCTCGGCATCTGAAACCGCTAGAACCACCAATGAACCCGGAGGCAGCTTATGCATTCCTGAGCAACCTCGCCCCACATCACCCACTCCGGTTCCCGGAATGGAGTGTGCGCGAAGCGTGCACGCCATATCCGGGGCCTTTCCCCCACGACATCGAGGAAAGATCCCGGATGCGCCGACGTTGCTCCCGCGTCGCCGCCCTCCGGACACCGATTGGATGGCACTCGAAGCCCTCACTCGACCAACCCCCCACACACCACCCTTGCCCTCCGCCCCGCGCCGTAGCATCACCGTGACATGACCAAGACCTACGACGTCGCCATTCTTGGCGGAGGACATAACGGCCTCGTCACCGCTGCCTATCTCGCAGGCGCTGGGCTCAAAGTCATCGTGCTCGAAAAGAATGCCGTCGTCGGCGGCGCGGCGATCACCGAGGAATTCCATCCCGGCTTCAAAAACTCGGTCGCGAGCTACACCGTCAGCCTGCTCAACCCCAAAGTCATCGCCGACCTCGACCTCCATCGCCACGGCCTCAAAATCGTCGAGCGCCCCGTCGCCAACTTCTGGCCCATCGATGCCACGCGCGGCCTCGTCATGCCCTACGGCCTCGCCAACCGGCAGGCCGCCATTGCTGAGTTCTCAAAGCGCGACGCCGAACGTCTCCCCGCCTATGACGCCGCCCTTGACCGCGCCGCCAATGTGCTCCGCGATCTCGTGCTCAAGACGCCGCCCAATGCCGGCGGCGGCATCCTCGAACTGATCAAAGGCGCCGGCATCGGCCGCCGCGTGCTCGGCCTCTCGCTCGACGATCAACGCTTGATGGTCGATCTCTTCACCAAGAGCGCCGCGTCGTTCCTTGATGGCTGGTTCGAAAACGACCACGTCAAAGCCGCCTTCGCCTTCGACGGCATCGTCGGCGCTTACGCCAGCCCCTACACACCCGGCACCGCCTACGTGCTGCTGCATCATTGCTTCGGCGAAGTGAACGGCAAACCCGGCGTCTGGGGGCATGCGCTGGGCGGCATGGGCGCGATCACGCAAGCGATGGCGAAAGCCGCCACCGAACGCGGCGCCACCATCCGCACCGATGCCATGGTCGCGATGGTCGACGACGACGGCCAACGCGCCACCGGCGTCACGCTATTGTCGGGCGAAAAAATCCGTGCCCGCGCCGTCGCTTCCAACATGGCGCCGAAAGTGCTGATGCGCGCCTACGTCTCCGAACGCGCCGTGACCGATGACACGCGCGCCGCCTTCGCCCGCATCGACACCGGCTCCGCCACCTTCCGCATGAATGTCGCGCTCTCGGAGTTGCCGGATTTCATCTGCCGCCCCGGCAAGAATTTCCAACCGCATCACGCCTCGGGCATCGTCATCGGCTCAACCGTCGATTATCTCGACCGCGCCTATCTCGATGCGCGCCGCGACGGCTGGTCAAAAGAACCCGTCGTCGAAATGCTGATCCCCTCGACGCTCGATCCTTCGCTCGCGCCCAAGGGTCAACACGTCGCCAGCCTCTTCGTGCAGCACGCAAGCCCGCGCCTGCCGAAGCCACGCACCTGGGAAAACGAGCACGAGAAAAACGCTTTCGCAGACGTCATCATCGACACGGTCACCAAGCACGCGCCCAACTTCCGCGCCTCAGTGATCGCCCGCCAAATCCTCTCGCCGCTCGATCTCGAAAACCGCTTCGGCCTCCCCGATGGCGATATTTTTCACGCCCAACTCGGTCTCGGCCAACTGTTCTCAGCCCGCCCCATTCTCGGCCACGGCAACTACAGAAGTCCGCTCAAAGGTCTCTATTTCTGCGGTTCCGGTGCCCATCCCGGCGGCGGCGTCACCGGTCTCCCCGGCATGAACGCCGCCCGCGAAATCCTCAAAGACCTGAAACGCCGCTAGCCGTGGCTCGGATGTCCCTGTCAAACGCAGATGAAGCCGGACGCGCCAGGAATTCTCAAGGCTTGATATACGTGTAGCCTTTTACCTGAAGGTATGAGAGTTCCGCCACGCCCGACGGCACGATGTCTTCCCCCACAACGTCGAACAGATCCTTGTCCGGATCGATCTTCCGCTGCGTCAGTGTGTTCTTGCACACCAAAAATTGCACTTTATGAGACGATTTAAGATCCGCCACTTCGCCCTGCAATCCAAGATTAGCCTTTGCAGCCTTCAAAATGCCGAGCCCGTCACCGTGCATCACGACTTTCACGTCCGCGTTGCCCTTGCCGACGGCATCGATGTGATTGCGGATGTTGCGCATCGCCTGCATGTACCCTTTGGCGTCAGGCGCCCCATCGCCGTTAATGTGGTAAACCACCTTCACCTTGCCATATCGGCTGTCCTGCGCGTCCGCCGAACTCACCACAAATGCGGACGTCATAACGGCCAAGATCAGGGCTAAAAATGGCGCATACGGAGCCTCCCAGGCGAACTCGCGTTGTGAGCGCGGAAGATAAGACGCGACAGCGTTCACTGTCACGCTGCGCCGCACCCCAAAAGAATTGCATCCAGCGTTCCGAGCGTCTAAACGGGGCCATCATCAGCCAAAATCACTTTAAATTGCGAGCGACCACATGACCACGCACTCCCTCCTTCTGCTCCCAGGCGACGGCATCGGCCCCGAAGTGATGGCCGAAGTGGAGCGCGTCGTCGGCTTCTTTAACAAAAAGGGCAAGGTCACCTTCAAGACCGAAACCGCCCTTGTCGGCGGCGCAGCCATCGACGCTCACGGCATTCCAGTCACCGACGAAACCGTCGCAAAGGCCATGGCGGCCGACGCTGTCATTTTCGGTTCGGTCGGCGGTCCGAAGTGGGACAAAGTCGCTTACGATAAGCGCCCAGAAGCCGGCCTCTTGCGTCTCCGCAAAGATCTCGATCTCTTCGCCAACCTCCGCCCCGCGATCTGCTATCCCGCACTCGCCGAAGCCTCCTCGCTGAAGCGTGAATTGGTCGAAGGCCTCGACATCCTCATCCTGCGCGAACTGACGGGTGGCACCTACTTCGGCCAGCCCAAGGAAATGGTGACACTGGAGAATGGCCAGCGCCGTGCGGTCGACACCACGACCTACACCACCTCGGAAGTCGAGCGCATCGCCCGCGTCGCCTTCGATCTCGCGCGCAAGCGCCGCAACCTCGTGCACTCCGCCGAGAAGCGCAACGTCATGATCACGGGTGTTCTCTGGAACCAGACCGTGACGGCCGTGCACGAGAAGGAAGCCAAGGACGTGAAGCTCGAGCACATCCTCGCCGACGCCTGCGCCATGCAGCTCGTCCGCAACCCGAAGCAGTTCGACGTCATCGTATGCGACAATCTCTTCGGCGACATGCTCTCAGACGAAGCCGCCATGCTCACGGGCTCCATTGGCATGCTGCCGTCTGCCTCGCTCGGCGCACCTGATCCGAAAACCGGCAAGCGCCGCGCACTTTACGAGCCGGTGCATGGTTCGGCGCCCGACATTGCAGGCAAAGGCCTCGCCAACCCGATCGCCGCCATCGCCAGCTACGGCATGGCGCTGCGCTATTCCTGCGATATGATCAAAGAAGCGGACCAGATCGACAAGGCCATTGCCAACACGCTCGGCCGCGGCCTGCGTACGGGCGACATCATGCAGCCCAACATGCGCCAAGTCGGCACCAAAGACATGGGTTCAGCAATCATCGAAGAACTCGAACGCCTCGGTTGAGAAACGCCAAAGCGTGCACGTGGGCCGGAACTATGTTTCGGCCCATTGTCGTTTGATGGAGTGTCCAGGCAGGTATCTCTCATGACCAAACTCACCCTCGCTCACGCTGACACCATCATCACCGCTGCGCTCGCCAAAGGGCGCGCACTGAAACTCGAGCCGCTGACTGTCGTCGTCCTCGACCCCGGCGGCCACATCATCGCAGCCAAACGCGAAGACAACTCCGGCATCCTCCGCATCGAGATCGCCACCGGGAAAGCCTACGGCGCACTCGGCTTCGGTTTCGGCAGCCGCGAACTCTATGACCGCAGCCAGAAAGCGCCAATTTTTATGGCAGCAGTGAGCGCCGCCGCGCACGGCAAATTTGTCCCCGTACCGTCGGGCGTTCTCATCCGTAATGCTGCGGGGGACGTGATCGGCGCTGTCGGCATTTCAGGCGATACCTCCGACAACGACGAACTCTGCGCCTTGGCCGGCATCGCCGCCGCTGCGCTCGTTGCTCAGCCGGGAAAAGCGACCTAAGCGCCGCGCCGATTGCCCGCGAGCGCAGCACAAGTCCTTTTGCCGCCACTCGTCAGCAACCACCTTGCAATTGACGTAAAGGTCAGGCGAACTGATCTCCAACGCGGCCCCAAGTGTCGCGACCGAACACGTTCAAGCCGTTCAATCGCACCACAACCACCAGGGAGATCTCCATGCTCAAACGTATTCTCGCAGCCACCGCAACCGCCGCACTCCTCGCCAGCGCCGCACACGCCGCCGACCCCTATGGCACCTGGACCCGCCCGTCGAACGGCGCCAAGGTCAATTTCTCCAATTGCGGCGGCAAGCTCTGTGCAACGGTCGTTTCGTCGCCAACCAAAGGCGCCGCCGGCAAACAGATCATGTCGGGCGCCACTAAAACAGGCGACAACGTTTGGAAGGGTGACCTGCTCAATACTGAAGACGGTCAGACCTACTCGGGCGTCGTCACGCTCGAAGGCCCCAAGGCGCTGAACCTCAAAGGGTGCGTTCTCGGCGGCATCGTCTGCAAAGGTGAGACCTGGGTTCGCTAACGCGTGGTGAGCAGACCAAACGGATAGAAAAAGGGGCCGCGCTCAAGCGTGGCCCCTAATTTTCTGTCAGCGATAATGAGGCGACGCAGTCCATATTCACACGGCGGCGAATAGGCGACGTTACACCTTCGCGCCTTCTAATTTCTCTTGAGCCGCAGGCACGAGGTTCACACTCTCGCCGCAGCCACAGGCGCCCTTCTGGTTCGGGTTGTTGAACACGAACTGCGCACTGAGCTTGTCGACCTTGTAGTCCATCTCCGTGCCGAGCAGATACAGCACCGCCTTCGGGTCGACGATCACGCGCGCCCCATCCTGCTCCACCACTTCGTCGAACTTCCCGACTGTATCGGTCCAGTCCATCGTGTATTCCATGCCGGCGCAGCCGCCTTTTTTGATGCCGATTTTCAACCCGGCAATCTCAGGCCCTTTGCTGGACATGATAGAGCGCACGCGCTCCGCGGCGGCGGGCGTCAGCTTCAATACGGCCAATCGGCTGCGAGGGCTGCTCATGGGTCCAAAAACTCTCCGCACGGTCGATAACGCCGCTTCACCGCCTATACATAGGCTATTCGCGGTGGTTTTTGTAGGGCTTGCCAGCGGCAGCCCCACCCATGACCGCAACTTTGCGTGAGCAACGCCACGGAAAGAGGCCACGGTTGCCTCGCTGGAGCGAGGCACCGCATGCGTCAGCCGATGCCAGGTACCGCAACGGCCAGCGTAAACCCGTTCAGCAACAAAATCACACCAAACACGCCCACGACGGCACTGACGCCCAGCAGCCACAACTGCGGCACGATGAGCACAACCGTCGCCAGCACGATCGCGATCTGCAGCAGCGCCTGCGCATAGTCGAAATACGGGTCCTTCCGCATCGCCACGTCGCGCTCGGCCTCCAGCGCCTTGCCTTTGACGAACAACTCGTCCAACCCTTCCTTGGTCTTCGGTTCTGACGTCAGCCGGGCTTCCAACTCCTTGTAGGACTTGATCCGCTCCTGGATCTTAACCTTTGCGGCATCCGTCAGACCGGCCTTCGGTTTCGATCCGGAGTGCCAGATCGTCCATCTGCAACCTGATTTGATTGCGCCGCAGGTTCTTGGCTTGAAAGAAATTCCAGGTATTGGCCGCTTCGATGTTGGCGCGCGTCGCATCCTTGGCCGCATTACCGCCGCCCATCCCGCAGATCGCCAGAAATACAGCCAGAATGCCGATGTAAACGCCCACCCAGCGATCACGCTGATCTTTGTCGTAAAGCCAAGCATGCTTTTGAGATTGAGTGGTCTCGGTCATGTCCGGCAATGCTCCTGCAATCGTTAATGGTCACGGGCACGCTGAACTTGCGACCCTTGGCGGCCTAGCCGCTTAGCCGTGTCCCATGGCATGGCAATGAACGCGCCCATGCAGTAAACAACCGCTCCCTGCATTGGAAGACGCCAGAAGCAATGTCCGGCGCCTGTGTGACCAGTTTTCACACGGGTAGCGCCGGGAAAACGACAACGAGGCCCCGCAATGAAGCCGTCACGCCCTGTCATGCTCGTCATCCTCGATGGTTGGGGCTGCCGGGCCGAGGTCGACGACAACGCCGTCGCGCTGGCTGTACCCCCGTCGTTGACCGGCTGATTGCGACCTGCCCGCATGCCAAACTGTCGACCTCCGGCGGCAATGTCGGCCTCCCGCAAGGCCAGATGGGCAATTCCGAAGTCGGCCATCTGAACATCGGCGCCGGCCGGGTCGTGATGCAGGAACTGCCGCGCATCGACCACGCCATCGAGACCGGCGACTTGGCGCGGAACCCGCAGCCATCGCCAAATTGATCACCGCGCTCCGCGCAACAAAGGGTGCCTGCCACCTCGCCGGTCTGATCTCCCCGGGCGGCGTCCACTCCCATCAGCGCCACGCCGTCGCGCTCGCCAAGATCCTCGCCGATGCGGGCATCACGCCCGTGCTTCCACGTCATGACCGACGGCCGCGACACGCCACCCAAGTCCGCGCGCGACTATGTCGGCCAATTGATCACGGACCTACCGTCCGCAGCGCGAATAGGCACTGTCGTCGGACGTTTCTATGCCATGGACCGTGACAACCGGTGGCAGCGCGTCGAGGCCGGTTACGCTGCCATCGCCGAAGCGGCGGGCGAGAGTTCGCCACGCCGGCCGCCGCCATCGAAGCCGCCTACGCAGCCGATATCACCGACGAGTTCATCAAGCCCGCCGTCATCGGCGACTACGCCGGTATGCGCGACGGCGACGCCATTCTGTTCTTCAACTACCGCTCCGACCGCATGCGCGAAATCGTGTCGGCCTTTGTCGATCCCGCCTTCAAAGCCTTCCCGCGTGCGCGCCACGTCAAGACCGCTGCAATCTTGACCATGACCCAGTACGACGACGAGGCGAAGGGCGTCGAGGTGATGTTCCCGCCGCAGAAGCTATCCAACACGCTGGGAGAGTTTGTCGGCAAGCAAGGCTTGAAGCAGGCGCGCATGGCGGAGACCGAGAAGTACCCGCACGTCACGTTCTTCTTGAATGGCGGCATCGAGCACCCCAACCCCGGCGAAACGCGCATCATGGTGCCGTCACCCAAGGTCGAGACCTATGACCTGCAACCGGAAATGAGCGCGCGTGAGTTGACCGACAAAGCCGTCGCTACAATCGCCGCAGCGGAAAACGATCTGATCGTTCTGAACTTCGCCAACCCGGATATGGTGGGCCACACCGGTAGCCTCCCCGCCGCGATCAAGGCCGTCGAAACCGTCGACCACTGCCTCGGCCGCATCGTCGACGCCATCACGGCACAAGGCGGCGCGCTGCTGGTCATTGCCGATCACGGCAACTGCGAACTGATGCGCGATCCAGAAACCGGCGGGCCGCATACCGCCCACACCACTAACCCGGTTCCGGTCATACTTTACGGCCGCCCCGGCGCCACGCTCAGCGACGGCCGCCTCGCAGACGTCGCCCCGACGCTTCTTCAGTTGATGGGCCTTATCCAGCCGCCAGAAATGACCGGCCGCAGCCTGATCGGCGCGTAAATCAAGCCCGGTAGCGTGCTGGATCACAGACCCAGCACGTCTTTCATGCTGTAAAAACCGGGCTTTTTGTCGAAGCCCCACAACGCCGCCTTCACCGCGCCGCGCGCAAACATGCCGCGATCTTGCGCCCGGTGCGTGATCTCGATGCGCTCCGTGTCCGACGCAAAGATGATCGTGTGTTCGCCGATCACCGCGCCGCCGCGCAGCGTCGCAAAACCGATATCGCCGCGCCGCCGCTCGCCGGTGACGCCATCGCGTGACCGCACCGACTTGTCTTTGAGCGAGACCTTGCGGCCCTCCGCAATCGCTTCGCCAAGCATCAAGGCTGTGCCCGAAGGCGCGTCGACCTTCATGCGGTGGTGCATCTCCAGCACCTCGACATCGAAGTCCTCGTCCAGCGCCGCTGCGATTTTTTTCGAGAGATCGACCAGCAGATTGACACCGAAACTCATGTTACCCGCCTTGATGATCCGGGCATGGCGCGCCGCAGCCTTGATCTTGGCGTCGTCCGCTTCCGAGCAACCGGTCGTCCCGATCACGTGCACAATGCGCGCATTGGCCGCCAACGCTGCAAACTCCACCGTCGCCTTGGGCACGGTGAAATCCAAAACCGCATCGACCTTCGCGAACACGTCAAGCGCGTCGTCCGAGATCACGACGCCGACCTTGCCGAGCCCAGCGAGCAAGCCGACATCTTGCCCCACAGCGATCGAGCCCTTTTGCTCAATGGCCCCCGCCAGTGTCGCGCCGTCCACGGCGTGCACGGCTTTAACGAGTTCGCGCCCCATACGTCCGGCTGCGCCGACGACCGCAATCTTCATAGACAACCTCGCTCCCCGTCCCGCGCACGTAGGGCGCGATTGTATGCTGTTAGCGGTCAACCCATTCCGTGATGGCGTCGCGTCGCCGCAATCAGTTCGTGCACCATCGACGGTTCGGTCAGGGCATGGCCGCAATCCGGAACGACCCGCAACTCCAGATCCTGCCACACCGCCTTGAGATCGAAAGCATTCTTCAATGGCGTCACGACATCGTACCGTCCGTGTGCCACCGTCGCCGGCAAACCTCTGAGCCGCGCCGAGTTGCGTAAGACTTGCTCGGGATGCTCCAGAAAACCACCGTGAACGAAATAATGGCATTCAATGCGGGCAAAAGCGATGGCGTATTGATCGGTCGAAAACAATTTGAGCCGTTCCGGGTCCTGAATCAGCGACAGCGTGGCGCCCTCGTAAACCGACCATGCGCGCGCCGCCGTAATTTGCACCGCGCGATCCGGACTTGTCAGTCGCGCATAGTACGCGCGGACCATGTCACCCCGCTCGGCCATCGGAATGGGCTTTTCGAACTCCGCGAATGCGTCAGGAAACAGCCATTTGGCGCCATCTTGGTAAAACCAACGGATCTCCTCCGGCCGCAGCATAAAGATGCCGCGCAGGATCAGCGATGACACCCGCGAAGGATGCGTCTGCGCGTAGATCAGCGCCAGCGTCGAGCCCCAGGACCCCCCGAACAATTGCCAGCGCGTGATCCCCAGATGCAGCCTGAGCCGCTCCATGTCGGCCACCAGATCCCACGTCGTGTTGTGCTCGAGGCTGGCGTGCGGAATGCTGCGGCCGCAGCCACGTTGATCAAACAGAATGATGTGGTAGCGCGAGGCATCATGAAAGCGGCGCATCGTCGGATTTGATCCGCCGCCCGGCCCGCCATGAATGATCACCACCGGCTGTCCCGCCGGGTTGCCGCACTGCTCGTAATAGATCTCATGGCCATGCGTCACCGCCAGGCGGCCCTGACGGAACGGTTCAATCGGAGGGTAGAGAGTGTGTCGCTCGCGCGATGACATTCTGAGGTCCTTTGCCGCGCACAGAAGGCGGTGTCGCTGGCGTGCGGGCGATAAGGCCGAAGCCTGTCTATCGATACCCGCCCGAACGCCGGTTAGGCAAGATGTCCCGGCGTCTGGGTTGCCGTCTTGCTCCGTTTCAGTAAGCGCATTTCGCGATCATAGATCGCTTCACCACCGGGAACACGCATATCGCGCACGAATTCCAGCATCCGGCGGCTGGGCTGCGGCGTGATGCGGCTCATCAGACCCGCGACAAGGAACGACAGCGGCCCGCCGATCGCCGCCGAGAGGATCATCGGCAGTGAGCTAAGGCCGAGCGCCGAAAGTGTCATCAATGCGCCGGTCGCCGTCATTCCGGCAAACGCGCCCAAGATCGCACCAAAGCGCGTCAACCGCTTCCACAAGATCGAAAGCAGCAGCACCGGAAACACACCGCCCGCAGCCAGCGTCAACCCTGCCAGCGCCAGCACCAACGGATCACTCACCGCCAGCGAGAGCGCCGTCGCGGCCACGCCTGCCGCCACCATGCAGATGCGTGCTGTCGTCATCCGCAGTATGTCTTCGGCCGGCGCCCGGCGCGCGCCATGAATGAGGTCTTCCGAAAGCAGCGTGCCAAGCGCCACGATGTGTGTCATCGCGGCTGCCATTGCTGCCGCCATGCCGCCGGCAACGGTCAGCAAGATGATCGTCATCGGCAACCCCGCCGCGATGGGCAACGCCAGCAGCGCCGCATCACGCTGCATCAGAATGCTGTTGAGCGTCACCGTCCGGCTCTTCGATGTCAACTCCATCAGGCCAAACTGTTCGAGCGACTGGAACCACAACGGTAAACGGTCGCCCGAAGCGCCAACCACCTGTTGCACAATGTAGCCCCGGAGAAAGCCTGAGATCGCCAACAGTGTCAGCAGCACAAACCCCATCAATAGGACGGCCCAGCCCAGTGCCTTACGCACATCACTGACGCCGGGCACTGTCCCGACGCGTTGCGCCGTTGCCGGCAGCGCCGCAACGCCAGTCGCAATGACCAGAATGCCGAGCGGCATGGCCAAGCGGCCGACTTGGCTAAACATCGACAAAAATCGGTTGTTGATCTGCTCAAGACCGGCGCCGGGCAATCCGAACTGCAGCCAGTGTGCTGCCACGGCAGGCATGGCCTGCGCCCGCTCGATCCCGCCGGCACCTCGCAGCAGGTTGCCGTGCATCATTTGCGGCAGTGGCAAATTCGAAACCATCAGCGACACAATCGTCGCCGGCACGCAGATCGCGACAATGGCGACGATGGCCCAAGCGGCCGATGTCCAGGTCAGCGAGCGCACCCCGCCCATTGCCGCAAGCGACGTCACGAACGCTGCCGTCAGCAGGAGCACGATGGTCACCGGTTGACCAGCGATCCAAGAGCCAAGCTGCCCCGCGAGCCGCAATTCAGCCGCCGCGATAAACACGCATGGCACCAACAAGGAACAGCGCACTCATCATGCGCAAGATGCGGCTCTCGAACCTGAGGCCGAAATAACTCGAAAGTGAAAAAGCGCCGCATTTGCGCAAGAACGGCGCGATCAGCACCGTCGTCAGCACCAGTCCCGACAGCCAGCCGAGCACGAGAACCAGCCCGTCCATACCGATGCGCGTCATCGTCCCCGTCATCGACGCAAAGCCGACGCCGCCGAGCGTTGTGATCGCCAATGTCAAACCCGCAAAGAACGACGGCGCGCGCCGGCCCGAGGCAAAAAAGTCAGCCACTGTCGTCGTCGCACTGGCCGCGCCGAGCATACCTGCCAGAAACAACGGCGCCAGCATCATCATAAGGCCGATCGTCGAACGCGTCGCACCCATTTGCTCGGCAATCAGCCCGCCGAGCACAACGCACACAAAGGCACTCGTGAAGATGCTGTAATAGGTGCCGAGCTTGGGATTGATGAACCGCGAGCGGCGGACAATTGCCATGATCTCTTACCTGCCGGCCTGATTACAGGTCATCCTTCGCCCCATGCCAGTCGTCGATAGCGTCCTGCCGGTTGACGAAGCCTGCCGTAACGACCGCCGCAACCACGATCAGCGCATGGCATGTAATGAAATAACCCAAGGGAATCCCGAGCACACTGCGGCTGTTCAGACCATCCGCATAGAGCGGCAGTAACAGCACCGCCAGCAGATAGGGCGCCAGAGACGCCACCATTTGCCACTTCGTATCGCGCCAGTAGGGTTTCCGCTCTTGCCAGTCGATCATGGGCAATCCTTTCCCGTGCGCGTAGTGACAACGAGTGCTCACGCACAATCACGCCGGCACTTTTGCAGTTAGCAGCACCAGGGTTAATGGCATTTTTGGGTCATGCCCACGAGTTTTCACACCAGATCTGCCGGTACTAGCTCACGATCTACGCAAAGCGGCTAATTGTGGGATGGCATATGATCGGTTACCCACAGCGCTTAACAGCCCGGCGTGATGCCGCGCCAACGCGTGCATGCGCAACATGGTCTGCCGGATCTGACCTAAAGCCATTTCTGATCTGTGAAAGGTCGAAAAGGATTTGACGGCACCGCATCGAGCGGTCTGAATAGCTTGTGACGCGTCAACATACTGGAATTGCAGAAGTTTGACCCGGGCGGTGCCTGTGGCAGCGGTAGGAACCAAAATGGCAGCAAGCCGGTTCATCATTGTCGACGATCACCCGTTGTTCAGAGGGGCGCTGTCGCAAGTCTTGAGCGCAGCCTTCAAAGGCGCGACCTTTGACGAAGCAGGCTCCCTGGAGGAGATGGCACCTCTGTTGGAACAGGGGCCAGAGCCCGACATCGTATTCCTCGATTTGTCGATGCCCGGCGTGCAAGGCCTCGCAGGCTTGATGTCACTCAAGGCGCAACATCCCGAACTCCCCGTGATCATCGTCTCCGCAACGGACGACCCGTCGACCATCCGCCGCTGCCTTGAGTTCGGGGCATCAGGCTACGTTCCGAAATCATTGCCGGTCGAAAATATCCGCCAGGCCGCGCGCGTCGTCATCGATGGCGGCGTTTGGGCACCCGATGGTCTCGACAAAGCGGTCGACGCCAACAGCGAAGATCGCCAACTGGCCGCCAAATTGTCGTCGCTCACCCCGCAGCAGTTGCGCGTTCTCGGCATGCTCGGCGAAGGCCTGCTCAACAAGCAGATCGCCTACAAGCTCAGCGTATCGGAAGCGACCGTGAAAGCGCACGTCTCCGCGATCCTGCAAAAACTTGGTGTCGACAGTCGCACGCAAGCCGTCATCGCCATCAACAAGATCGGTCTTGGCGCGTGGCCCAAGACCGAGAGCTGAGCATCCGGCGCGCCGCGCGGCATCACTCCGCAGCACTCGCCGTCTGCAGACTGATCTGCGTCAGCGCGGCCCGCAAAGCCGCTGCCTTCACCGGTTTGCGCAACAGCCCATATCCGCCATCGCGCACCATCCGTTGCAGTGTGGCCGAGTTGTCGGCCGTAATCACGATGGCCGGAGTATCGACACCAAGATGGCCGCGCACCAGGGCGATGGCATCGATGCCGGTCCCTTTGTCGAGATGATAATCAACAAGCAGAACATCCGGCTGGGTCATCGTTTCCACGATGCTACGCAGCGCCGCATCACCGCTCGGCGCCGTGGTGACATAGCAGCCCCACCCGCCCAACAACGTCTGCATGCCGCGCAGGATCGTCGGGTCATTGTCGATGCAAAGCACCGATAGTCCGGCCAACCGCGATTGCATCACTTCGGCAACCTTCACATGTTGCGCCGCTACGCCAGCCTTGGTCATCGGCAGTGCCACGCCAAACATCGAACCGCGACCCATCACCGAACGCACGCTGACTGGGTGCCGCAACACTTTTCCGATGCGCTCCACGATCGAGAGGCCAAGCCCCAATCCGCGCACCGATGTTGCCGTCTCCTCCAGACGCTGGAACTCCTTGAAAATCACATCACGCTTCTCGGGCGGGATACCGGGTCCGGTATCATAGACTTCGAGACGCGCCTCGCCTGCGCCGCGTCTCACGCCCACCACCACGCCGCCCTCGCGCGTGTACTTGATCGCGTTCGATACAAAGTTCTGCAGCAACCGCCGCAGTAACCGCCGGTCTGACCGCACCCAAGCCGTCGTCGGAACGACTTTCAGCGTCAAGCCGCGCTCTTTTGCCATAGGCTCGAAATCGACTTTGACCCGTTCAAGAATTTCATTGAGCGGGAACTCGCTGAACTCCGGCTCCATGCGCCCGGTATCGAGCCGCGCGATATCGATGAGCGCACCGAGAATTTCCTCAACCGCCTCTAACGACGAGTCGATATTGTTGACGATCGTCGAGGCCTGGGCGTCCTCGCGCGATTGTCCGAGCCGCTCGACGAGGCTTGAGGCATAAAGCCGTGCCGCGTTTAGCGGCTGCAAAACGTCGTGGCTCGCAGCGGCAAGGAACCGTGTCTTGTCGAGGTTTGCTGCGTCCGCTTGCTTCTTCGCGCTTTCAAGGGCGGAGTTGGCTTGCACCAGTTCCAGCGTCCGCGCTTCGACGCGGCGTTCGAGTGTCTCATTCGCGCGTTCGAGAGCTTCGGCGGCCGTCATGCGTTCGGTGATGTCGGCATAAGTCGTCACCACACCGCCCTGCGGCATCGAGGCGGTGCGGATCTCAAGGATGCGGCGACCGTTGCGAAAATGCTCGACGAACGTTTCCTTACGCACAGCGAGCCGCATCAAGCGGTCTGCAACAATCTCGTCGACATGACCCGGGCCAAGGTCCCCGCGTTGCGCGCACGTCCGCAAAATCTTGTCGAGCGGCACGCCGACGCGGCCTAATTCGGCAGGAAGATCGAGCAATTCGCGGAATTGCCGGTTCCAGCATACGAGCCGCATGTCCTTGTCGAACACCGAAAGCCCGTGCCGGACCTGATCAAGCGCGCTTTGCAGAAGATCGCGATTGTACTGCAGCGCTTCCGACGCATCGTCGAGGAGGCGCATGGCGGAGGCATTGGCCATATTGCCGCGCCGGAGCAACAGCGTCAGCACCAGCCGAGCCGACGCCGCACCAATCGCGCTCGTCAACAAGTGTTCGGTAAAGCGTAACGTATGCACGTCAGCTTCTGCGCCCGGGTCGGGTGCCGTACTGCGGCTTGCGGCAAAATCCTTGAACGAACGCTCGGCGCGCTCTTGCCCGAGATAACGCGCAACAGTCGCCTGCAGATCGCCCGTCGTCACCGACGTGCGCCAGATCCGGAACGACGGCGCAACCATCTGCCGCGGCTGATCGTCGACGACAAAAACATGCGCCTGCAAGCGTTCCACGGGCTCCGGCGCTCTCAGCAGCGAGACCGTGATGTAGGCGAGCGCATTGCCGAACAAGCTCCAGATCACCCCATGCGTCAGCGGATCGAAGCGCAGATAGAACAGCGCCTGCGGTGCGAGGAAGCCGAGGCCATGCGGGCCGTCTGATAGGATCGCAGCTGACAGCCAGCCGGATGCGACGAACCAGGGCAGCAACAGCGTGTAGGACCATATCGCAATGCCGGCGATCATCCCTGCAATGGCGCCACGCGCGGTGCCCTTGCGCCAGAACAGACCGATGAAAAATGCCGGCGCAAGTTGTGCGATACCCGCAAAGCTTACAAGTCCGATGGACGCCAACGCGGCGCTTGATCCGATCAGCTTGTAAAATCCATACCCGGCAAACAGGATCGCGATAATGGCCAGTCGGCGGATGACAAGCAACGGCCCGGCCATATCGCCTTGTGCGCTGGCGTCAGCATATTTTTGTCTCAGCAGAACCGGCGCGACCAGTCCGTTACAGATCATGATAGCCAGCGCCACCAACTCGACGATCACCATCGCCGTCGCAGCCGACAAGCCGCCCACAAACGCGATCATCGTCAAGACTTCGGCGCCAGCCATCATCGGCAGCACCAGCACGAACGTGTCTGGAGCAAACGCTCCGCGTGGCAACGCCACCAGTCCTGCCGCCGCAATCGGCACCACGAACAGATTGATCAGGACGAGATACAGCGGAAACAGCCATTTCGCGCGCCGGATCTCGCTCTCCGCCGTGTTCTCAACGACGATCACATGGAACTGCCGTGGCAGCAGCAAAATCGCGCAAAAACTGAGAAATGTGACCGTCAACCACGTCGATCCGTTGAAGCTATTGGCGAATAAGGCCTTGAGATCGGGATTGCTTTGCGCCACGCGCAGAAAATTAATCGGATCGCCAAACACGTTGTACGTGATGAAGACGCCAACCGCGAGAAAGGCCGCTAGCTTCACAATGGATTCGGTGGCCACCGCCAGCATCAAACCGTGTTGATGTTCGGTTGCATCGATGTGGCGGGTGCCGAACAAGGATCGTGAACGCGATCATCGCCAGCGCGACGAACAGTGCGGTATCCGCTGGCAAATTGAGCTTCGTCATCGCGCTCGCGCCAAGCAGCGTGTCGACCGATGCAGCCACCGCTTTGAGCTGAAGTGCAATGTAGGGCGTGGCGCTAATGACGCAGATGAGCGTCGCGACCGCAGCCACCGCCTGGCTCTTGCCGTACCGTGCCGCCAGAAAGTCAGCGACCGACGTAATGTTCTGGCTCTTTGCCAGTTGCACGATTTTGAGGATCAGCGGCGTGCACAGCGTGAAGCAGAGAATGGCGCCGGTGTAGACCGGCAGGAAGTCGAAGCCGCTGGATACCGCAAGGCCGACGCTGCCGAAGAAAGTCCATGATGTGCAAAAGATCGCGACCGACAAAGCGTAGATGAACGGCCGCCCGGTGGTGGTGCTGCGCCGGAGGGCCAACCGGTCGCCGGCCCACGCGATCAGGAACAGAACGCCGATATAGGCCAGCCCAACCGCCAAAAGGCTCCAGCCGTTGATCATGGCGTTCTCGATCGTTTCCAGTCGGTTGCAAAAAGGTGCGCACGCCGCGCCGCGGCACCGGCTTTAGAGTGTCCTCGCCAGCTTGCCACTCTGTCAATCGGCCGCTCGTTCAAGGGTCCAGAAATTGTGCGCCATTGCCAGGACTTAGCCGGTATGCCGGCAGCAAAAAGCCACTGCAGTGGACCGCAGTGGCCTTGCAACTCGTAACTGACCGTCCGGCTGGACGATTAGCGGATGAAGCGGAACCGTTCACCGAAGAACCGGCTCTGGACCGCGCGCGTCGCGATCTTGTCGGCCAATGCCGGGAAATAGCGGCCGACGCTGTTGTAAGTCGCATCCGCGACTTCTTCGCCGAGCGTGGTGGAGTAGTAGTCGTTGAGCACCAAGCCCGACAGGTTGACGCCCGCCGGCTTCAGCGCCGCCGCTGCATCATGAAGTTCCGAGCGGTCGACGTGCCCGGTCAGGCACACCATCAGCACAGCGTCGCACGCGCGCGCCGCAGCGATAGGATTGAGGCGCGCAGGCTCATCTTCGACCACAGCCGGCAAATCGACGATGACGGCGGTATAGGTCGCGAGGTCGCGCTGCAATGTCTTTTGCAGGTGCTCGATGTTGTTGAACAGCGCCCGCGTCCGCGTCGTCGCGTCGGCGGTAAGAACCGCCAATCCGCTAGCTTCAATGATCGCCGCCTCAGCCGCGCCGGGCGCACCCGGTGACCACGCCGGAACACGCGCATCCGTCCGCACAGGTGCAGTGAGGTCGAGCAGCAGCGTCTTGGTGCCCGCCTGCGCGAAAGCTTCAGCCACGACACGCGCAACGGTGCTGACGCCCGACCCAGCAGCCGGGCTGGTAAAGCCGAGAACCCTGATACGGCTTTCGACCGCCGAGAGCATGATCTGCTCAGAAATACGCGACCAATCCTGCATTGACATAGTCCTTGTCTGTTCCGCCGAAAACCATCGGCATCCGGTTTCGCACTCCGCTCACAAAGAGCAATCGAGCAAACCAAGTTTCAGTCTTATTGCCCCTTACGGCCGAGCATCACTGTGAATGTCTTCCAGCAAATCTCGAGATCGGTCTTGAGCCATTCCTTCCAAGACGAAATGCGCACCGCATAAGCGTGGTCATAGACGCACTTCATGCGCACATCGTCGATATCTCTGTCGTACGGCAAATGCACCTGCGCCAGTCCGGTGATGCCGGGTTTGATGCCGTTGGTGCGGTCGACGTAGAACGGAATTTCTTTGTTCAGCTTGGTCACGATCTGAGGACGTTCCGGCCGTGGCCCAATCACCGACATCTCACCGGTGAATACGTTGATGCATTGCGGCAGCTCATCCAATCGGCTGTCACGCAGAAAACGGCCGACATTTGTCACGCGGGGATCGTTCTTGGTCGCCCACTGCGCGCCGGCCTTCTCCGCGTCCGTCCGCATGGTGCGGAACTTGATGAGATAGAACAGTTCAGTCTTCTCAGGCGTCGTCCGGCCCACGCGCAATTGCCGGTAGAAAATCGGTCCCGGACTATCCAACTTGATCGCCAGCGCGATGAACGGCAGCAAGATCAAGAACACAATGAAAACGCAAGTCGCGACCAAAAGATCGAACACGCGCTTGCTGAGAACCACGCCACGCGTGAGGTAATCGCCATCGGAGTCACGCACTGCCGAGACCGGTTGCCATGATGACAGCGGGGTCCCGCGCAAGAACTTGATCGCACCCAGGAACGAAGCCGCATGGCCTTCGACAAGGTACGATAACCACATCAGCGGTTTCGGAAAGGTCGTACCGCGCGAGTTCAGCACATGGGCGACGACGCCCCCAAGAACCAACGATGCCACGGTCAGAACCTGAGCCAGACCCGTGCCCACGCAACGCCAGCATAACCAACGCAAATGCACCCAAGATGGCAAAGAAGGGAATGAGTGGCCGCAACCCTTTGCCGGACGCATACACGAACGTCAGCGGCAGGTTCTTGAGGCTGAACAGATGCGGTAGTCGCAGCAGCTGCTGCATGTTGCCCGCACCGATCCGGATGCGGCGGCCAAACTCCTGCTTTGGCCGTGTCCGCTCAAGCTCGGTTGCAACAATGGTCCGGTCGTAAATGGCCCGGTCGCCAGCCGCAACGATCCGCATCGGTAAAATGAAATCGTCGTTGATGGTGTCGGCGGGCAACGGTGTCCAGCGCGCGCGGCGGAACATATAGAACGCGCCATGCGCACCCATCGGCGCAGCGACGGCGGCTTCATCCGCTTTAATCTGCGTTTGGTAATGCCAGTACTGACGCTCGCCTTCGCTGCCGGCTTCCTTCAGGCTGTACGTGCCGCACACGACGCCAACTTTTGCGTCGCTAAAGTGACGCGCCGCACGCAACAGCGCATCCGACTGCAGCGATGCAGACGCGTCGCTCAAGGCGATAATGTCAGCCGATGACGCGCCGATCTGATCATTCAGTACGGCGATTTTGCCGACATTGCGCGCATACTCCACGACCGAGATGGTCGCGTTCTGCGGCGCGCGCGCCAGGGCGGCGAGTACAGTTGTTTTGGTATCGTCGGTGCAGCCGTCGAGAGCGATGACGATCGACAGTTTGTCGCTCGGATAAAACAACGCCAGAAGGTTTTGCACCTTCGCAGCGATCACGCCCGCTTCGTTGTGCGCCGGCACGATCAGCCGGATCGTCGGCAGGTTTGCGCCAGCCCCCGAAGCGATCTGCGACACCGCCGGCGCCACCGCCTCCGCACGCCGCGCGAGCCACGACAGCAGCAGCGGAAAACCCGCATGGTGATAGATGACGATCAGCCCCGTGAGGACCACGACCGTGGTTAAGACGGCATCGAGCATGGCATGCTTTCAGGTTGGAAAATGCGTGAATAGGCAGCGAGTGTCGTCGCAAGTGAATAGCGGTCCTCGACAAACGCACGCGTCTTGGGCGTGCGATCTGGACCGGCAAGGATATCGTGGAGCGCCTGCGCCAATTGCTCCGGCTGATTGGGTGGCACGAGAAGCCCCGTCGTGGGACAAACGGCATGCTTGCAGCCGCCGACGTCACTTGAGACAACCGGAACGCCAGCCGCTTGCGCCTCAAGAATGCTGCGCGGCAAGCCTTCGTTGAAGGATGGCAAGCAGAACACGTCGAGCGCGGGCAGAATGTCTGGCACGTCGGCGCGCAGACCGAGGAAGTGCGTAACTGCGGCAACGCCAAGATCACGGGCGCGCGCTTCAAGCGCCGTGCGTTCAGGCCCGTCGCCAATAATCACCAATTGAACGTCACGGCCGCCGATGGCGCCAGTCGTGGCTTTGAGACGCGCAAAGGCGTCGATCAAAACCGCTTGGCCTTTCACCGGCACAAGCCGTCCGGTCGTGCCTATCAGAACCGCGTCCGGTGCAAGACCAAGGCGCTGCCGTGCAGCCGCTTTGTCTGCCGGCGCAAAACGCGACATGTCGATGCCGGGCGGAATGACGGTCAGATGCGCATGCGGGTCGCGTGCGGTCATCCGGTCCGCGATATCCGCCGAAACCGCCACGCGATGCGGCCTAACGGTCGCAAAAAGCGCACGTGCAAGCGGCCAGCGCCGACCCTCATCATAATGCCAAGCATCATGCTCGACGTGCACGAGCCTCTTAATGCCCGCGAGCCGGCTGGCAATGCCGCCATAGAGCAGTGGGCCGATGTGGTGAAGGTAAACAGTCTGCGCCTGATGTGCGATCAGGCGCTTCCGCACGTCGAGAATAACCTTGAGCGACAGTCCGGGTTGCCGGTTGAGAGCCTCGAAGTGGCCACGCTCGCGCTCAAGGACGGGCCAGCCCGCAATGAGTTCCTCGACCGTGCCGCCCAAGCTCAGGATGACATGCCGGCCTGGAAGCGAATGCACCATATCGAGAACGAGCGTCTCGATCCCGCCTGGGATCATACGCTCGACGATATGGACCGTCGTTTCGAGGGAAGGGGAGGCGGCGGAACGCATGAAGACTGCCAAGTGGGAAAGAAGATGGAAAAGACGGAGCGGAACCTGCGGCAAGCGATGAGCGAAGCGAAAGTTGGAGACCGGGCGCGTTTAAGCCCGGCGAGAACGCCCCGCGATGCAAGTTTGTTGCCGGAAATGGTTCAGCCCAGTGCGGATCAACGCAGGCAGTAAATGCCGCGACCGCACGCACGTGGACTGCGCGACGGGGCAACGCCCGGTCGTGGATGACGTATTCATTGTTGCTGCACCGCACCATTCTACTTGGGCGGCATACTAGCGCCAATAACTACGTCGTAAACAAGCTCTTAATACTCACAGTTAATGAAACAATTTATCCGGTGCGGTGAGATGGAATTTTAGTGCGTTGGGAAATATGACAGAAATGCCAGACGAGCATTGTGCGATGCACCCATGCAAAAATTGGAGGGCACTATCGGTAATTTCGCGGAGCTTATGAGCGCGGTAGCAACGTGCGCGCGTCTCAGACACCATTCTGCGTTCAGCCGGGGATTGCTGCGTTCCCATATCGACCCAGCGGCGGCAATAGCGTTAAACACCCACTCCGGCTGCATCGTGTGGATGCGGCAGTGGCGGCGAGAGCGGCAATGACCACGAAGCGCAAAGTTGGCATCCTCATTTCTGGTCGCGGCTCTAATATGCAGTCGTTAGTCCGAGCCATGGCAATGCCCGGGTTTCCGGCTGAGCCGACGGTGGTCATTTCAAACCGCCCCGAGGCCGAAGGGTTGGCGTGGGCAGCCGAACGTGGCCTTCGGACCGTTGCCATCGACCACAAGGAATTTGCCACACGGATGGCCTTCGAGGCGCGGCTGCATCAGACCTTGCTCGATCATGGAGTCGAGTTGATCTGCAACGCCGGGTTCATGCGCATGCTGACAGGCAGTTTTGTCGACCGCTGGAAGGATCGGCAACTCAACATCCATCCGTCCCTGCTGCCCGCGTTTCCGGGGCTCGACACCCACCAGCGCGTACTCGAACAAGGTATCCTGATTACCGGCTGCACCGTGCACTTCATTCGTACCGAAATGGACGCCGGCCCCATCGTTGCTCAAGCGGCCGTGGCGGTTCTCCCTAGCGATACGCCTGAGACCTTGGGCGCCCGCGTCCTCAAAGCCGAACACAAACTCTATCCGTTGGCGTTGCGCATGGTCGCATCGGGCCAAGTCTCGGTTCACAATGAGACCATCCAGTTCGCGCTGACGCCGCACGAGCCGCTGCCCCTGTTCGTGCCATCGGTCAGTCTTCCCGGCCTTGGTTAACACCAGGATTGTCCCGAAATTTTCCAGGTCATTGATCTGTAGCAACTCTGTTGCGCGACAGGTGCGCGCGCGACAGGCAGGCCGCTGGACATTGGTGCCACCTCAGGTGTAGCTGACCGCTGCAATGTTCGGAGACTAATGAGGGGAAGCGCCCTCACGCGGGCGGATCGCTTGATCTTCTTGCGGCCCATAGGGGAACGCACGAACAGCCGGTCAGGCAACTATCTGCCTCGTCTCTGTCGTGCCGAAGAGCGAAAGAAGTTCGATCATGACCGCAGCCACAGCCGCCGCCATTGAAACGCCAGCTCATGCGCAAGGTTTGGGCGATGAGAACAGCGTGTGGTTCAAGCTTTCTGCATTGCAACGGCCCGGCGTCGAGAATCCGATGATCCCGTTGATGCATCTTACGCAACGCTACGGCGGCGTGGTGCCAATTAACATGGGCAACCAGCGCGTTGTCTTCCTGTCCGAACCAGAACATTACAAGCGCGTTCTCGTGACCAAGGTCGACGACTACGTGAAGTATTTCGATGGCCTACGTCCAGTTTTCGGCAAGGCAATGATCACGCAC
Source organism: uncultured Alphaproteobacteria bacterium (assembly GCA_963831185.1). Lineage (GTDB taxonomy): Bacteria > Pseudomonadota > Alphaproteobacteria > Rhizobiales > Hyphomicrobiaceae > JABFRJ01. Next base: position 175,425 of record CAWHPE010000007.1, on the reverse strand, counting down.
GACGGTGCGCTGTGGCAGAAAATCCGTATGCCGCAGCAGCCCGCGTTCCATCCCGATATGTTTGCCGAATACATGCCGTTCTTCCTGGCAGCCATTCGCGACAAGATGGAGATCTGGGCGAAGTTGGCAAAATCCGGCGAGAGCTTCGAAATGCTCGAGCAGACATGGACGCTCGCTGCCGACATGATCTGCAAGGCGCTCTTCGATCGCGACATGCCATTCAATCCGCACGTCGTCTTCAATGCGGTCAAGACCTACACCGACGTGATGAATCACAAGGCGGTGCGCCTGAAGAAGGTCGCGGGTGAAGAATTCGAGATCACAGACGAAGACACGGCCAAAGCCATGGAGTCGTGGTGGGCTGTGCCGCCGGCTATCATCGCCCAAGATCCGCGCGACAACCGCGATCGCACGCTCCTAAAGCTAATCCAGGACGCAGTCGCCGATCCGTCCGTGCCCGAGTTCGACCAAGAACAGGCCCTCGACGAGATCAAACAGTATCTCTGGGCCGGTACCGAAACGACAGCGCTAACGCTCGCCTGGACGCTCTATGAGATGTCCAAAAACCCTGAGATGCGCGCGCGCATTCAGAAGGAAGGCGAGGAGGTCTACGGCGACCGCGAGCCGACCAACGACGACTACAGCTCACTGGTTTACACGCGTGCGGTCATCCAAGAGACCATGCGCAAGTATCCGCCGGTTTGGGGCCTCATCCGCGTTGCATCGAAAGCGGACGAAATCGGCGGCAAAGAAATCAAGGTCGGCGACCGCGTCGTGCTCTTCGTCTACGGCACGCACCACGACGCCAAGTACTGGGATAACCCGGAAGAGTTCCGCCCCGAGCGCTTCATGGGAGAAGCGGCAAAGAAGCGGAAACCCTACACCTACATTCCACTCGGCGGCGGCAAGAGGTCGTGCATCGGCGGCGCCATGAGCCAGGTCGAAAACACACTCGCACTATCCTTCCTGCTGCGCCGCTTCCGCCTCGAATACGTGGGTTCGGAACCGCCCGGCATCGACGCGACCGTGACGCTCGTTCCTCGCGGCGGCCTCCGCTTCAAAGTCCACGAACTTTCGTGAGCAGCCGGGATCTCCCATTAGAAGCAATGGCATCCCCCGGGGTGCCATTTTTCTTTTGTCCGCGCCCGCTGGTCAGAGCCCGGCGACCCGTTTAAAACTCCGCCAGCAAAAACTCCAAGGGGAAACGACCAATGCGCCTGACCCGTCGCCACTTTGCTGCAACGCTTGCCGCAACTGTCGCCGCCCCGCATCTGGCGTGCGCCCAATCACCTTTCCCCGCGAAGCAGATCCGCCTTGTCGTGCCCTATCCGCCCGGCGGTCCGACCGACGCATTGGCCCGCTTCGTCGCCGCCGAAATGCAGAGCGATCTCGGCCAGCCCGTCATCGTAGAGAATAAGCCCGGCGCCTCAGGTTCAATCGGCTCGCGCGACGTCGCCAAGGCCGAAGCCGACGGACACACCATCGTGCTCGGCAACAATCAGACCCACGTCACGAATGCGTTTCTTTTGAAAGAGCCGGGCTACGATCCGATCAAGGACTTCGTCGCGCTCGCGGGCCTGGCTGACCTCCAACACGCACTCGTCGTGCGCAAGGATCTAGGCGTATCGAACGTTGGCGAGTTGATCGCGCTGGCCAAGAAAAACCCTGGTAAGTTCAACTATGGCTCGACCGGTCTCGGATCCGGCTCTCATCTCACGATGGAGTTGTTCCGCGCCAGAACCGGCATCGAAGCTCAGCACGTGCCGTTCCGGGGCGCTGCGCCGATGGCGCTGGAGGTTGTCGCTGGTCGCATCGATCTCGCGTTCGCCACATTGCCATCTGTTCTCGGCCAGATCCAATCCGGTGACATGAAGGCGCTTGCCATCGCATCGCACGTTCGCGCGCCCCAAGTGCCCGACGTGCCGCTTCTGAAGGAGCAAGGCGTCAACGACAGCGAAGGCGATAGTTGGCTGGCGCTCTTCGCGCCCGCAGCCACGCCGCCGGCCATCGTCGACCGTCTGTCGAAGTCGGCGATGGCGGCCCTAGCCAAGCCCGAAGTTAAAGCCGCAGCGATCAAGCAGGGCATTGCCGTCAACGTCCGCAACGCCAAAGACTTTGCCGCTTACCACGCCAGCGAAATGACCAAATGGGCGGCAGTGATCAAAGCTGCAGGCGTGCAACCCCAGTCCGCTCAGTAGCGGGCTGGACGCCTGCCGCCAGCATCTTTGCGGCGCCATTAACGCACGAGATCGACGCGGATCTCAGCCACGTCACGCACGTGACGTGGGCCTGGCCGCAAATCACCAAGCGCGCGCCGTGAACACGCACGCTGGCTCGAACGTGGCGTCGCATCAAAGTCATTCGACACGCCGCAAAAGTTGCATGCAAACGCCGCTCGGCGCTGCTGCCGCAGCATCTCACAACCGTTCAACCGCGACAGTTAGGCGTTCGGCAGGGTTGTGGTCTTCTGCACGCGCCGAAGCCAGAACACTGCCAAGAGCACGACCATCAGCATCGGGAGCGAGGCAGCATTGGTCACCGTCCATCCCGCCTGCGCCTGCAGGGTGCCAGAGAGCGCCGCCGCAGTCGCGGTCGTCGCATAGACCAGAAAATCGTGCGTGCCTTGCACTTTCGCCTTCTCGTCGGGGCGATACGTCTTCGTCAGCAGAGCGGAACCGCCGACGTAGCAGAAGTTCCAGCCAAGGCCGACAAGCATATTGGCAACGAGGAAGTTGGCGAAGCCGATGCCCATGAAGTTCACCACGGCGCAGAGCATCTCAATCACGGCGCCAGCCGCGATGATGGGCAATACGCCGAAGCGTGTCACCAAATGACCGGTGAAAAACGACGGCAGAAACATCGCGATCACATGCGCTTGGATCACCGTCGCGCTATCGCTGAAGCCAAACCCGCAGCCGTTCATCGCCAGCGGCGTCGCGCTCATAACCAGGGTCATCACGGCATACCCAAACATGGACGACAAAACCGCCACGACGAACATCGGTTGCCGTGCGATCTCACTCATCGGCCGCCCCGATGACGACGTCGCTGTCCGTACCGGATTAGGAATACGCACGAGCTGAACGAGCAACAGCATTCCGAATGAGAACAGCGACGTCATGAGATAGACGCCCGCGAACAGGATCGGGTTGAACATGTCGACGGCCCACTTTGCCGTCTGCGGCCCAACGAGCCCTGCAGCAACGCCGCCGACCATCACGAGGGACAGCGCCTTCGCCTTGTAGTCGTCGCTTGCGGTATCGGTTGCGGCAAACCGGTAGTGCCAGGCAAATGCTGCCGCAGCCCCCTGTAAGAACCCACCGAGGCACAGCAGCGGAAAACTCTGCACCCACACCGCGCCGAACGAGACAAATCCACCGGCGATCCCGATCAGCGCACCAATAGTAAATCCGGCGCGCCGTCCAATCCGCCCCATCAAGAGTGCCGCCGGAAGCGTCGTTGTCATCAATCCGACGTGGGCGAGCACGATCGGTACCGTCGCCCAAGTTTTGGCGTCATCAAGCATTTGTAGTGCCGCCAGCGGTGTGGTCGCGATGGCCATGCTCTGCGTGCAGTGGAACAGCACCTGTGCCAAGGCCAAAATCGCGACATTTCTGCGCGTTCGGTCTGCAAAAAATTCACTGAGTGCCATTCCCTGAAACCCCAGCATAGGGCGCGTCCGCCAGTCGACACGCGTGGCCTTCGAAAGTGCCGGACCTTGCACCCGGCGGGTCACGTCGTACACTGGCGGAAGCGCGCGCCTGCTGCGTCAAAAGCGACCACGGCGGATCTGTGCCGCCGGGGCTGTGTCCGCACATCCGCAGCGGCTTGAGTGTCGCCCCGATCCCTGCCAAACAGTGGCGATCGAATAAGCACTTGGAGGACCGAACATGGATCGCGAACTCAGAGATAAGGGTTTGGCCAATCGCAAGAAAGTCTTGGGCGACGCCTATGTCGAGAAATCGATGCAGTCAGCCGACGATTTCAACCGGCCGTTCCAGGAAATTCTCAATGAATATTGTTGGGGTATGGCTTGGGGCGATGATCGCCTGCCGCACAAGACCCGCTCAATGCTCAACGTCGCCATGCTGGCGTGCCTCAACCGGATGCACGAGTGGGAACTGCATCTGAAAGGCGCTCTCAACAACGGTGTGACCCGCGACGAGATCCAAGCCGTCATCCATCATGTCGCCGTCTATGCTGGCGTTCCGGTCGGCGTCGAATGCATGCGGATCGCCCGCAAGGTGTTCGCTGAAATCGACGGTAAAGCGTAACATCAAGCAGCGGACAGCGGCGATGACCTATCGTCTGACATTTCTTGGCACCGGCTCGTCCGGCGGCGTGCCACGGATCGGCAACGTCTGGGGAGCGGCTGACAAGCACAATCCCAAGAACCGGCGCCGCCGCTGTTCGGTGCTTGTCGAGCGCATGGGGCCGAAGGGCCGCACGATCATCCTCGTCGACACCTCACCCGACCTGCGCGATCAATGCCTGACGTTCGACGTCGCCCATGTCGACGCCGTCCTCTACACCCACGATCATGCCGATCATACGCACGGCATCGATGAACTCCGCGTCTTCGCCTTAACCGAACGCCGCCGCGTCCCCTGCTACATGGACGACGCCACTTGGGACAGTCTGTTGCCGCGTTTTCGCTACTGCTTCGAGAAAAAATTAGGCTCGAACTATTTGCCCATTCTCGAGCGGCGGCCGATCACGCCGGGAACGCCTGTGACGATCGACGGCAAAGGCGGACCGATAACTGTTGTCCCTATCCTTCAGGATCACGGCGAGTTGCCCTCTCTCGGTTTTCGAGTCGGCAACCTGTGCTACTCGCCGGATATAGTTGGCATTCCGGTCGAGTCGGAGCGCGCCTTCGAAAATCTCGATACCTGGATCGTCGATGCTTTGCGTCCCATGCCACATCCGAGCCATTGGAGCGTCAAGCAAGCACTGGCCGCGATCGATCGCTACAAGCCCAAGCGCGCCATCCTCACCCACATGCACATAGATCTTGACTACGACACGTTGGCGGCCGAATTGCCGCCTCAGGTGGTGCCGGCCTTCGACGGAATGACGATCGATTTTTGAACAGGACCACGCACACGTTGCGTCGTAAAAAACGCCGGTGCCTCGGCGGCTCCGGCGTTTGTATGATCAGTGACTGAATGCAACGTTAGTTGCGCGGCGCGAGATTAACCGGCTGGTTCGCTGGAGTTTGCGTATAGCCATCCGCGAGCTTCTGCACCAAAGCCGATGCGTCCCCTTGGACCGCCATAGACTTGCCGGGCGCTGGCTTCGCAATGCTTGCCGTCGAAATCGCAGCTTTGCCCGGCGCCTGCGCCGTCTTCGCCAGCGGCTGGGTACTGGCCACAGGTGTTGGCGCCGGCCGCTCTTGCGTCTTTACCATTTGCTTCATGAAGCTTGCATCGTCTGCGGCGTCAGCCGCAGGAAGTGCCTTCGCCATGATCGTTTTGGATTCCTCGTGCTTGCCCTGCAAACCGAGAACAAGCGACAAATTGCGCGCGATCCGCTCGTCCGAAGGCGTCTTCGCGAAGGCGTCGCGCAGCATCTCCTCGGCTTTTTCCGCCCGGCCATCCATCGCATGCGCGAGCGCCAAGTTGTTCAAGATCGAGCTTTGTTCGGGCGCTAGCGCACGCGCTTGCTCGAACTGTGCGATTGCCTCGCGGTGCTTGCCCTGTTTGGCGAGCAATGTCCCGCGCGCTGAAATCGTCTTCCAATCAGGTGAGACCGGATCGGCTGCCTGATCCAGAAGCTTCTGCGCAGCAGCGATCTGGTCATTTTCAAGCGCAAGCCGGCCATACTCTGAGTTGAGAGTTTTGTTTGTCGGGTTGACCGAGTGCGCCTGCTCAAGCACAGCGAGTGCTTGCGGCTTCGCGCCGATTGCCTTCAAATTCCGCGCATAGTTGATCGCGGCTTGCGCGTCTTTCGGGTTCTTGGCGACCTGCTGGCCCCAATATTCGGTGGCTTTTTGTAGTTCGGTCTTCGGCGCGCCAGTGTCGGCAGCAACCGTCGTCTCCGGCGCCGCCTGAGCGAGTTCGAACGGCGAGCCGGGGCCGCCGGCACAGGCACCGAGCGCAAGGCTGGCGAAGGCGGTGACGATGACGGCAGGACGTGCGCGGCGCGTCGGGGGGCTCAAAAATGCCAAGACCTGGGCGGGGCGGCGATGCATCTCACATTCTCCGGTACGCATGAGCGTTGAGTGGGGAGGCCAGAGACGCAAAAACCAGTCTGGCTTGAACTCTAAAGTCGCACTGACACCTCAAAAATCCGTTAAGTTCAGTTGCGAATCGGCACAGCCCAGATCTCAGCCGTAAAGGCCTGTTAATGCTGGTTTTGCCTGCTAAACTTACAGCTCCGGAAAAATCCGGAGTGAATAAAAAGTAAACTGCACGCGAGCGGATCATCAGATGGCAAGCAAATCGAAAGCGAAAGACACTGGTCACGCCATCGGATCGTTCGCCAAGGAAGTTCTGCGCGCCGGATCCTCGACGGCTGCGTCCTCAGTACCGATCTGGCTGATCGATAGCGAGGCAGCATTAGACCGCCTCGATACGCTGTCGCCCGTGCACCGCACCTGGATCGCGGCGCAATCTTTTAAACCCGCGAGCCGCAAGACCGTGTCGCTGCCGGATGCGAACGGTAAGCTATTCGGCGTCCTATCAGGGGCCGGACCAGCACCGGCCGGTGGACGCGGCGATCCGATGGCACGTGCCGAACTTCAGCTCGGTCACATCGCGTCGACCATGACGTCAGGCACCTATCGCCTCGCAAGTTCAGTTGCCGATCCTGAGTTGGCCGCTGTGGCCTGGGGCCTCGGCGCCTACCGTTTTCGTCCTTACAAGAGTGGCGATGCCGAGCCGTCGCCGGCCTTGCAAATTCCTACCGGTGCCGATCCCGAGCGCGTACATGCGATTGTTGGCGGCGTCGCTTTCGGGCGCGACCTTATCAACACCCCGCCCAACGATATGGGACCGGCCGAAATCGAAAGTGCGGCGCGTGCTTTGGCAAAACTTCACGGCGCCAAGATTTCAAGCGTCGTTGGCGATGAATTGCTGACGGAGAACTTTCCGCTGATACATGCGGTCGGACGAGCCTCGCCGCGCCTGCCGCGTCTGATTGACATGACATGGTCGCCGCGCGCCCCTAAAGCGGGGCTCAAGAAAATAACTCTGGTTGGTAAAGGCATCGCCTTTGATACCGGTGGGCTGGATCTCAAGCCCTCGTCAGGCATGCTCTTGATGAAGAAAGACATGGGTGGTGCGGCAGCCGTGCTGGCGCTCGGCCACATGATCATGAGTGCCGGCCTGAACATTCGGCTGCGCATCATTATCGCCGCCGCCGAAAATAGCGTGGCGGGCAACGCGTTCCGCCCCCTCGACGTTATCAAATCGCGTGCCGGCCACACAGTGGAAATCGGCAACACCGATGCCGAAGGCCGTCTCGTCTTGGCAGACGCGTTGTCGCTGGCAGACGAGGAAAAGCCCGATCATATTTTCACCTTCGCAACTTTGACCGGTGCTGCGCGTGTCGCCTTAGGGCCAGATCTCCCACCCTTCTTCACCGATAACGACACCGTCGCGGCGGCGCTATCGCACGCAGGCCTTGCGACGGCCGATCCAATCTGGCGTCTGCCGATGTGGACGCCTTATGATGCAGGCCTCGAAAGTCCTGTCGCCGATCTCAATAACGTGGCCGAGGGTGGATTTGCCGGTGCCATCATCGCCGCATTGTTTCTTCGGCGCTTCGTCAAGAAAGCGGCGGTCTACACACACTTTGACATTTTCGGGTGGCGCCCGGCCCCGCGACCGCTCGGCCCACGAGGCGGCGAGGTCAATGCCGCGCGTGCCGTTTTCGCCTATCTGTCCACGCTCGCAAGTGAGTGATACCCGACGTACGAATAGGTGACCCAGCTCATCATGACCGACGCGCAAAACCTGCCGCCCATCGACTTACGCCGCAACGCCGCCCGGCCCGATCGCGCCGATGCACGCATCAAGGAGTTGTATGCCGCCGGGTCATATGTCGATGGCGAACTGCGGCAAGTGCGTGCCCCCGCCCTTCCGATGAAAAAAAGGCCCGATGTCTCAGGTGGCCTCGAAAATGAAGTCCTCTGCGGCGAAATTCTCACCGTCTTTGACGACAAAGACGGTTGGGCCTGGGTTCAACTCGAACGCGACCGCTATGTTGGCTATGTGCCAGCGCAAGGCTTGAGCCGCGAGGTCGTCCAGGCGACGCATCGCGTTTCCGCTCTCGGGACATTCATTTATCCCGAGCCGAATATTAAAACCGTGCCACTCGCACACCTCTCACTCAACGCACGCGTCACCGTGCATGACACGACCGAGCGCTTCGCCGCGCTCACGACCGGCGGCTTCATCATAGCGCGGCACCTCTCCGAATTGGATCGTACCGCGCGCGACTTCGTCGATATCGCCGAACGATTGAGCGGAACGCCGTACCTCTGGGGTGGCCGAACGAGGCTAGGCTTGGATTGCTCCGGCCTCGTGCAGCTCGCGATGGAAGCGGCTGGCCTCGATTGCCCGCGCGACACCGATATGCAGGCGGCCGAAGTTGGCACGCCTGTCATCGCCAATGCGGCGTTGGATCATTTGGAGCGCGGTGATCTAGTATTTTGGCCTGGTCACGTCGGAATCATGATCGATGGCATGATGCTGTTGCACGCCAACGGGCACCATATGTCCACCGTCGTCGAACCTTTAAGCCAAGCAGTTGCGCGCATCGCACGCGACGCTGGCGATAAGGGTTCGATTTCGACGATCAAACGCCCACCCGCGCGCGGCAAGCTGCGTAGCGTCATCGAAAGCACAACATGATACCGTCTTCTGATCAGAAACCACTCGCCGCAGAACAGCGCGCGCGGCTTCAGCACTGGCATCGGAACATGATGCTATTTTATGCCGCGGCTATGACTGTGGTAATCGCTGCGGCATTCGCTCTGCCACGCATCCCGCACGTGACATGGGCACCGCGCGCCGTGCTTGCGATCCTGGTCGTACTGCTCGGCACTGGTGCCTATGTGCAATTCCGTGAACGCTGCCCCCGGTGCAACACGCGCGTCGGCCGTCAGTCGAGATTTATGCTGCCGAAACAGTGCCGCAGTTGCGGCGTCCCGTTCTTCGATCCAACGGATCAGCCACGCACATAAGGCGCAAAATGCCTGTCCGCCTGAAGCGCATCGCGCTCAGTCTCCGATGAACACGCCACAAGCGTGCGCCTGATCGACCAGAGTGTGCCATCGTCAAGTGTCACGCGCGTTTCCTGCACCAAAGGCATGCCGGTGCTTGGCGCAGACAATGTGCGGTAAACGACGTTGCCGGTGCTCAATGCCGACACAAGTTTCGGAAAAAAGTCGAAAGCCGAAATGACCTGCCCCTCGGCGGTTTCATTCCCGACGACGAGGTCGAAGCGTTGATTGCGATGCAACACAAGCTCCATCCCGCACGCATTCCGCGCGTATGGTTGAACACGCGCCCGCCAAAACGTCGCCGCTTGTTCGCGCTCGACCGTGGCGACGTCCTGGAGGGCGTCGAAGTCTTGGTTGAGCCGTTCAACGATCGCATCAAAGCCGCGATTGAAAACATCTTCCGGTAGCATCTCGTCCCCTGGCATTCGGCCGGCGCGAACTGGTCATCGTTACGAAAAGTCGGGCCGCGGCGCGTCAGTACCCTGTCGCACGGTCGACGACATTTTTGAGCGGTTCCCCACGCTCATAGGCGAGGATCTGCCGTGTAATCAGATCCGAAATCGCACCCGGGTCGCTATCTGCGGCATTGTGCGGCGTCAGCACCGCATTCGGGTGCGCCCACAAAGGAGACGTAGCAGGCAATGGCTCTGTTTCGAAGACATCCAGCGAAACGCCGCCCAGCGTGCCGTCGTTGAGACATGCCAATACGTCGGCCTCAACCTGCAGACCGCCGCGACCCGCATTGATCACCACCGGTGCATCCAGCACCCCATCGCGCGCCAACTGCTGGAATAGTGATCGGTTGAGGATGCCGCGCGTATCGGAAGTCAGCGGCAGCAGAACCACCAGAACATCAGTGACAGCGAGGAACTCACGAAGTCCATCGCTGCCGTGGAAACATTTCACTCCGGGGACAGCTCGCGCACTCCGGCTCCAGCCATTGACTTGAAAACCAAGTCGCAGCAGCACTTCCGACGCGTCGCGGCCAAGCTCTCCCAAGCCCATCATGCCGACGCGCAGGCCAGACGCCGCCCACTGATCCTTCGCCATCCACGTTGTGTCGCGCTGCGCTTTGAGCAGCATCGGCATGCGGCGATGATGAAACAGAACATGCAGCGTCACATATTCGGTCATCCGCTTCGTCAGATCTTCGCTCACGGCCCGCACAAGCGGAACCTGCGGCAGCGTCGTGTCGGCCAGCAGAGCATCGACGCCTGCACCAAGATTAAAGATCACTTCGAGTTTCGGCAGCGACGCCAGCAATCCAGGTGTCGGCTTCCACACAGCAGCATAGCGCACGTCGTCCGGCCGGAAATCATCGCGTCCAGCAAGAACGACGGTGCGGCCGGGCAACCTTTGCTGAAATCGCGTCTTCCATGCCCCCGGTTCCCAGTTGTCACCGGCGCCCAGGATTGAAAGTAACAAAGTCATGTCTGCGCGGCTCCGTGATGGGCAACTTTGAGATCAAACGCAGCAGCCCAAAGCGCTTGCGTATAGGCTTCGCGCGGATTGGCAAAAACCGCTTCGGCCTCGCCATGTTCTACGACCTTCCCGTTCTTCATCACCACGACGTAATGCGACAAAGCACGCACAACTTTGAGGTCGTGGCTGATGAACAAGAAAGATAGTCCACGCTCGGCCTGAAGGCTTCTCAGGAGATCGACAATCTGCGCCTGCACGCTTTGATCGAGAGCACTCGTCGGTTCGTCGAGCATGATAAATTTCGGCTCGAGTACCATAGCGCGCGCAATCGCAATGCGCTGGCGCTGACCACCGGAAAATTCATGCGGATAACGGTCCTGCGCGTACGGATCGAGGCCGACGGTCTGAAGCGCCGCCGCGACGCGCGACCGCCGCGCCTCATAATCGAGATCCGGTTGCTGGATCGTGAGGCCCTCGGCAATAATCTGGCCGACCGAGAGACGCGGCGACAGCGATCCATACGGGTCTTGAAATACGATCTGCATCTCGCGGCGCAGTGGACGCATTGACGCCGTATCGAGCCCGTCGATATTGCGGCCCATGTAGATGATCGGCCCAGTGGATGAAATGAGACGCAGGATCGCCAAACCTAACGTCGTTTTACCCGAACCCAACTCGCCGACCACACCCACGGTCTCGCCTTGGTGCACTTTAATCGACACGCCGTCGACCGCCTTGATGTGATCCACCGTCTTGCGCAGCAAGCCCTTGCGGATCGGAAACCAGACCTTGAGATCGCGCGTCTCAATCACAGTTGGTGCCGCAGCGGGTGCTGCCTTCGGCCGCCCTTTAGGCTCCGAGGACAGAAGATGGCGCGTATAACTATGCGTGGGGTTCGAGAACACCTCGCGCAACGGACCTTCCTCAACAATACGCCCCTTCTGCATCACATAAACGCGCTCGGCGAGCTTTTTCACAATGCCGAGGTCGTGCGTAATGAGCAGCATCGCCATGCCCATCTCGCGGCGCAACTCATCAAGCAACTCAAGGATCTGCGCTTGGATCGTAACGTCGAGTGCGGTCGTTGGTTCGTCGGCAATCAACAGCTCCGGCTTGTTCGCCAGCGCCATCGCGATCATGACGCGCTGACGTTGCCCGCCTGAGAGTTGATGCGGATAAGATTGCAGGCGCTTTTCTGGATCAGGAATTCCAACGCGCTTCAACAAATAGAGCATCTCAACGCGCGCCGCAGCGTCGTCCAGCCCTTGATGCACCTTCACAATCTCGGTCACCTGCCGCTCGATGGTGTGCAGCGGGTTGAGCGACGTCATGGGCTCCTGAAAGATGACAGAAATCTTGCTGCCGCGAACCTCCCGCATGACCTTGTCTGGCGCACTCAGCAAGTCTCTGCCTTCGAAGAAGATCTCCCCCGACGGATGCGACGCCTGCGGATAGGGCAGCAGCCGCAAGATCGACAACGCCGAGAGCGTCTTGCCCGACCCAGAATTCGCCGACCAGTGCGACCGTTTCACCACGCCCAATCGTAAACGACACCCTGTCGACAACTGTCGTCAGTTGCTCGTCGCGTCCAAACGCAACAGAAAGATCGCGCACGCGCACCAGAAGATCTGAGGCTCGTGGCGTTGGCATTTGACGCGTTGACGGCGGATCAATGTGTGACAATGCCGGCCTCAACGAAACGTTTTGCGCGGGTCGAGCGCATCGCGCACCCCTTCGCCGATGAAGATCAGCAGGCTCAGCAACACGGCAATCGAGAAGAATGCAGCCAAGCCGAGCCACGGCGCTTGCAGGTTCGCGGTAGCCTGCGTCAGCATTTCGCCCAGTGACGGCGATCCCGGCGGCAATCCGAGCCCGAGGAAATCCAACGCAGTCAGGGCAGAAATCGAGCCGGAAAGTTTGAACGGCAGGAACGTCATCGTCGCCACCATCGCATTAGGAAGAATATGCTTGAACATGATCTTCGCATTCGAAAGTCCAAGTGCACGTGCCGCCGTTACGTACTCTAAATTCCGCCCGCGCAAAAACTCCGCGCGCACCACGCCGACAAGAGCGACCCAGTTAAATAGGAGCAGCACGCCAAGTAGCGTCCAGAACCCCGGCACCAGAACCGACGAAATGATCAGCAGCACGAAGAGCGACGGGATCGACGACCAGATCTCAAGAAACCGCTGCAGCACGAGATCGACCTTGCCGCCGAAGTACCCCTGCACCGCCCCCATTGTCACCCCGACGATCGACGACAACAGCGTCAGCAAAAGCCCGAACAGGACAGAAATTCGGAACCCGTAAATGAGCCGTGCCACAACATCGCGGCCCTGATCGTCGGTGCCAAGCCAATTGCGATTGCCAACCGCCGAATAACGCTGCAACTGGTCCGCTGATGCTTCACAGGGCTCCGCCGATGTCGCCCAACCCGGAGGCGCCGGAAAGCCCAGGCACAGTCCCGACGGTGATTTCAAGCGCGGATAATCTTTGTTGATCGAACTGTAGGAAAAACGGATCGGCGGCCACAGCATCCAGCCATTTTGCGTGATCTCGTCGGCGATGACGGGATCCTTGTAATCCGTCACGGCAAGAAAGCCGCCGAATTTCTGTTCCGGGTAGTCGACCAGCACCGGGACCAGCAGCTCGCCTTTGTACCGCGCAAGGATCGGCTTGTCGTTGGCGATGAACTCCGCAAACAACGACAATACAAACAAGATCAGGAAGGCAAGGAGGCTCCAATACCCGCGCCGGTTCGCACGGAAATTATGCCATCGCCGCTGATTGATCGGTGACAGCGACAGTGCCGCTCGCGCTTTAAGACCGCTGGCCGCTGCCGTCAGAGGTGATGTTGTTGGTTTCGCCGAGACCATATCCACGCTCAAACCTCGCGGCTTTCAAAGTCGATCCGCGGATCGACCAGCGTGTAAACGAAGTCGGACACCAGATGCACCACCAAGCCGACGAGTGAAAAGATATAGAGGGTCGCAAACACCACCGGATAGTCCCGGTTGATCACGCTCTCCCATCCGAGCAACCCCAACCCGTCCAGCGAGAAGATCTTTTCAATCAACAGCGAACCCGAGAAGAACGCGCTGATGAAAGCGCCCGGGAAGCCAGCAATGATCAGCAACATCGCATTGCGGAAGACATGACCATAAAGGATGCGCCGCTCGCCAAGACCTTTGGCCCGTGCCGTCGTCACGTATTGCTTTCTGATTTCATCAAGAAATGAGTTCTTGGTCAGAAAGGTCATTGTCGTGAACGAGCCGAGCGCCATCGCTGTCAGCGGCAAGGCAAGATGCCAGAAGTAATCGACAATCTTGCCGGCAAAAGAAAGTTGCGCCCAGTTCTCGCCCGTCAGACCACGAGATGGAAACCACTGGAAGAATGAGCCGCCGGCAAACACCACCAGCAGAAAAACCGCGACGAGAAATCCGGGCAGCGCATAGCCCAGCACGAGTAAGCCAGACGTCCACGTGTCGAACGGTTCGCCGTCGCGCACAGCCTTGCGAATCCCGAGCGGGATACAGATCAGGTACGTCGCTAGTGTCATCCATAAGCCGAGCGAGATCGACACAGGCATTTTCTCGCGGATGAGCTGCAACACCGAGATGTCGCGAAAGTAGCTCTTCCCGAAGTCGAACCGCAGATAGTTCCACATCATCAGAGCGAAGCGCTCGTGAGCGGGTTTGTCGAAACCAAACTGCTTTTCGAGACTTTTGATAAAGGCGGGATCAAGCCCCTGTGCACCGCGATATTTCGACGCCTCACCACCGCCTGCGATGCCTCCACCAGGCGCCGACAAACCATCGCCTTGCCCGCCGCCAATACGCGCCGTGGCCGAAACTTCAGATCCGGATATCTGCGCGATAATCCGCTCGATCGGTCCGCCCGGCGCAAATTGAATAAGGACGAAGCTGATGAGCATGATGCCAATCAGTGTCGGAATAATCAGCAAGACGCGTTTCAAGAGATAGGCGGCCATGTGGGGCGTTTGGTATCCGGGCTTGGAGGGTGGCGGCGAGATCAGTTCGTCTTGAGTTTGGCACCCTTTTCCGCGTCATACCACCAAGTGTCGATGATACCCCGGTCATAATCGGGCTTTTTCCCCGGCCAGCCGAACTTGTTCCAATGAGCGACGGTGTGCGAGGCCTTAAACCAGTGTGGAACCCAATAATGCCCCGCCCGTAGCACCCGGTCGAGCGCGCGCGTGGCGGTATCGAGATCGTTGCGCGTCTTGGCGGAGGTGACCTTGTCGAGAAGGGCGTCGATCACGGGATCTTTGATGCCGGCGAGATTGCGGCTCCCATCGGTCGCAGCAGCTTCGCTGCCGAAATACTGTTTGAGTTCAAGACCCGGCGTCAGCAGCATCGAAAACCGCGCGATGACAACGTCGTAGTCGAAGGACTTGAGTCGGCGCTGATACTGGGCTTCGTCCACGCGGCGGATCTGGGCATTCACCCCCAGTGCGCCCAGGTTTTTGACGTAACCACTGAGCAGCCGCTCCGAGGTCGGATCCGTGATCAGGAATTCGATGTCGAGCGTCTCACCTTGCGCGTTGACTCGCTTGCCACCCTTCACCTCCCACCCTGCCTCTGACAACAATCGCGCCGCATCACCAAGCATCTTGCGATCTTGCCCGCTCGCATCCGAGACAGGCGGCACATAAGCGGTCTCGAACACGGCCGGTGAAAGCTTGTCTTTGTAAGGCGTAAGCAGAGCCAACTCCGCGGCAGACGGAACGCCGGCAGCCATCATTGGCGAGTTTTCGAAATAACTCGTCGTGCGCTTGTAGAGGCCATAAAACAGGTTCTTATTGGTCCACTCGTAGTCGAAGGCGAGGTCCAATGCTTTGCGCAGTTTGATATTTTGGAACTTGGCTTTGCGTGTGTTGACGAAGAAACCTTGCGTTCCCGACGGACTTTTGTCGGGCAATGTCGCCAGCGTCATGCGCCCGTCTTTTACCGGCGGAATGTCGTAACCAGTGGCCCACTCTTTTGACGTAAACTCTTCTCTGAGATCGAGTTGTCCGCTCTTCAAAGCCTGTAGCCCCGCGGTTCGGTCGCGAAAATAGTCGTAACGGATCTCGTCGAAGTTATAACGCCCACGATTGATGTTGAGATTTGCCCCCCAGTAATTCTGACGCCGCTTGAAGCTGACGAAGGTGCCCTGCTTGAACTCGCCGATTTCATAAGGCCCAGACCCCAGTGGCCGATCGAGCCACGTCTCGTCGAAGGCGCGTGTTGCGTAGAAGGCGCGCGGTAAGATCGGCAAAGCTGCGGCAATGAAGGGCAAGTCGCGCAGTTCGTCACCTTGGAACGTGTAGCGCACGGTATGAGGGTCGAGCGCCTCTGCTTTGCTCACATTGCGCAGCGGCACCTTGAGCATCGGGTGGCCCTTTTCCTTCATGGCCTCAAGCGTGAAGACGCAATCGTCGGCTGTGAGCGGCGTGCCATCGGCGAATTGCGCTCCCGCACGAAGCTTGAAGGTCACAGACCTCCGGTCATCGGCCAGCGTGACACTCTCGGCGACAAGGCCGTAAAGCGCGTCCGGCTCATCGTAAGCGCGCACCATAAGAGTGTCGTAGACAAGGCCAAGCCCCTGCGCCGGATCACCTTTGAGGATGAAGGCATTAAAGCTGTCGTAGGTCAGCACCGCGCCGGTGCCGATCGTAACAAGGCTGCCGCCTTTAGGCGCATCCGGGCGAACATAGTCGAAATGCTTGAAGTCGCGCGGATATTTGAGGTCGCCAAAGATCGAGAGCCCGTGCCGGGGCTCAGACGCGTGTGCCGGTGCCATGACTGCGGCGAACGCGATGCCGGCAGCACTCAAAACACGCCGTACGCCATGGTCCATCATCCGCACATCCCCCGTTCGCAAGCTCTTATTTGCCGCGCGCTTGCGCCAACGATTTCGCTTTGTCCGCGTCGAACCACCACGTGCGCAGAATGTCGGCCCCACGCGATGGCAGTTTTTGCGGGCGGCCGAATTGGTCCCATGTAGCGATGCGCTCTGCCGGCAAGTGCCACTGCGGGACGACGTAATAGTTCCACAGAAGCACGCGATCCAAAGCTTTGGTCGCAGCAACAAGGTCTGCGCGGTTCTTGGCGAACACGATCTTCTCGATGATCGCATCGATCACCGCGTTCTTGATGCCCGACACGTTCCGGCTACCATGAGTGTCGGCGGCCTTCGAGCCAAAGAAGTCGCGCTGCTCGTTGCCCGGGCTTTCTGACTGCGGGTAGCTGCCGACGATCATATCGAAGTCGAATGTGTCGGTACGGCGCTGATACTGCGAGCTATCGACTTGACGGATCGTAACCTTCAACCCCAGTTTTTCGAGCGTGCCTTTGTAAGGCTGCACGATGCGATCCCAAATGGGATTATCGAGAAGGATCTCGATGGTGAGTGGCTGCCCTTTTGCGTCGACCAGAACGCCGCCCTTGGCCTGATAACCAGCTTCGTTCAAAAGCTTGACTGCGGCTGATAAGATTCTTGCGCGCATCCTCGGGTGTCGGATTGGTTGGGTTTTTCCATTCCGACGTGAACAGCTCCGGCGGCAGGTTGGCCTTATGCGCAGCCAAAATCTCAAGTTCTTTGCCTTCTGGCAATTTCGAGCTCGCCAGTTCCGAGTTGTCAAAATAGCTGTTGAGACGGACGTACTGGCCGTAGAACAGGTTCTTGTTGGCCCAGTCGAAATCGAACGCGAGGTTGAGTGCGCGGCGCACGCGCACATCTTGGAACTGCGGGCGGCGTAAATTGAGCACAAACGCCTGCATCGGCGCGACGCGTTGAACAGCGAATTTCTCCGCCTTCACAAACCCGCGTTTGACCGCGTCGAACTCGAACTCCGTTGCCCACGCTTTCGCACTCGACTCGCGCCAAATATCGAGATCGCCGGTCTTGAACGCCTCGAATGCTGGTACCCGGTCACGGAAGTAGACAATGTGAAGTTCGTCGAAATTGTACTGCCCCTTGGCGACAGGCAGATCTTTGGCCCACCAATCCTTGACACGTTCGTAGGTGATCGAACGTCCCGGTTCGAAGGCTTTGACGCGATACGCGCCCGATCCCAGCGGCACCTCCATCGACGACTTCGTGATGTCGCGCACCTCGCCCTTGTCGTTCTTTGCATCCCACCAGTGCTTGGGCAGTACCGGCATCTCGCTGACGATCTGCGGCAATTCGCGGTTGTCTTTGACGTCGAATTTGAACGTCACTTCACGCGGACCGGTCTTTTCGACCGCCGTGACATGCTGGTAGTACGTCGAATAGTTCGGTGAAGCCTTCTTCAGCGCCTCCATTGAGAAGATCACGTCGTCGGGCGTGATCGCACGGCCATCGTGGAAGCGCGCGCCTTCGCGCAGGCCGAAAGTGGCCGAAGAAAAGTCGTCGGGATAGCTGACCCATTCGGCGATCGCGGCGTAAGCCGTCGAGGCTTCGTCAGGACTTGCGGCAAACAGACGGTCGTGAATGAGCCCGATTCCCGCGGCGGCCTGTCCCTGAATTGGGAATTGATTGAGACTGTCGAACGTCCCTTGAGCAAACTGCCGCACCCGCCCGCCCTTCGGCGCATCGGGATTGACCCAATCAAAGGCTTTGAAGTCTGGCGGCATTTTCGGCGTGCCAACCAAACTAAGTGCATGGTGCTTCTTGCCATCCGCCAGCGACGGGGCCGACAACGACGTGAGGCACGCCCCCGCTGTCGTCAGGGCCAGAGCAGCCATCGCCAAACAAGTCCGAACCCGCATCGATCAGCGTCCTCCGTATCGGCCAACTGGGGCACCCTGCCGCCAACCGCCATCCAACATATCATGCGGCCTTGGCTGGTATCGGCCAAGTTACAGATTATTCAGGCAGAAATTTATGGCGGCGTCGTGTGGGGCCGGCATGAAAAAGGCCCCGCCGCACGGCGAGGCCTTTGACTATCGAACTGGAAATCGCGTCTTACTTGGGCGCTTCAGCCGGGCTATCGGCCAGGGTGCGCAGATAGGCCAGCATATCGGCCAAGTCCGCATCGTCCGTCACGCCCGCGAATGCCATTTTGTTGCCCGGGACAGCAGCGCGTGGGTTGTTGATGTACGCAGCCAGCGCTTCCCAGGTCCACTCGCCGCCCTTGGCCTTCAAGGCGTCGGAATAGTTGAAGCCGGCATGCTGGCCGATCTTACGGTTCACGATGCCATAGAGATTCAGGCCCAACCTTGTTTTCGCCGCCCTTCTGGACGGTGTGGCAGGCTGCGCACTTCTTGAAGCCGTCTTGGCCGGCGTCAGCCTTTGCGGCGGCCACAAGCCCGAGAACTTTCTTCGCGTCGAACGCGCCACTGCCAGCCGAGGCGGCCGCGCCACCTGCGGCAGCGGTCTTTGGCAGCTCAAAACCAGGCTTGGCCGGCGCCTTCTCATGAAAGGCGATTTCGGCGAAGGTCTTGGCGCCAAAGGCAAAAAGCAACGCCGACAGGGCCGCGCCAGCGATTTTGTTGATGGTAAAAGAATCCATTGTCGTCCCCGACGCTCCCGATGCCCGTGCAGAATCTTCGCCGCCAGGGCGATGCCCTGCGTCAGCGCGCCAATATAAGGGTCCTCGACCTCCTTGCAACAGGGCTAAAGATCGTTTTACCAGGGGCGACCGAGACCATTTGTCACTCCGATTGCCTCAACACCTGCGTCCTCTCAAAATAAGAGCATCGATATGCGCAATACCCTCGTCGCCATTCCGGCTCGGATGCAATCGACGCGTCTTCCTGGCAAGCCGTTGGCCGACATCCATGGCGAACCCATGATCGTGCATGTCTGGCGCCGCGCGATGTCGGCGGAAGTCGGCCGCGTGATCGTCGCAACCGATAGCGAGGACGTTATTTCCGCGGTCCGGGCTGCTGGTGGCGAGGCCATCCTGACGCGCGCCGACCATCCCTCCGGTTCGGATCGCATCTTTGAGGCCGTCAACAAAATCGATCCCGACGCCGAAATCGACAACATCGTCAATCTTCAGGGCGATCTGCCGACCCTTGAGCCGCATCTGGTGAAAGCCTGTCTCGCGCCTCTTCAAACTAAATCGGTTCAGATCGCAACACTCGCCGCCGAGATCAGACGCGAGAGTGAAAAAACCAACCCGAATGTCGTCAAAGTCGTGGGTTCGGCGGTCAACGTCAAAGATGGACAGCCTGTCTCGTCGGACGCGCCGGCCAAGCGGTTCCGTGCGCTCTATTTTACCCGCGCTACAGCTCCCTGGGGCGATGGACCGCTTTTCCATCACATCGGCATCTATGCCTATCGCCGCGCTGCTCTCGAACGCTTTGTCGGCCTCCGTCCGTCACCTCTGGAACAGCGCGAACGGCTCGAGCAATTGCGCGCGCTCGAAGACGGCATGCGGATTGACGTTGCGGTGGTTGAGACCGTCCCGCTCGGCGTCGACACGCCGGAAGATCTTGGCAGAAGCCAAGCGACTGCTGAAAGCGGTTTAGTCCGTCGTCTTATTGCGATCGCCGGTTGCTTGCGCGAGCTGCAAGGCTTGCCGGATAACCTCCGCGTCGGCGGCGTGATTGGCGAGGATCAACACGAGCCGCGCATTGAGCTGCGCGCTGGCCTCGGCGCTCAAGCCGCGATGCGCTTCGATAAGCATCCGGTAGGTCCCATCGGGATCCGCAAGCCGTGCTGTAGTCACAAGGTCAGTCATAGGGCCGCACCTTCAGCGCGTTTGAGAGCCGCCATGACAGCGGCGGCGGTCGGTGCGCGAAAACGCGCGGCCACATGTCCATCTGGCCGGACCAGATATGCAGTCCCCGGTTGAGCGTCGAAGCGCGCATGAAAAAGACCTGCGGCATCGGAATAGGGCTGATCCGGGCCAATCGCCAGCAGTGCAACCCCATCAGGGACAAGCGACGGCGAGACTCCACCCGCAGTAAGAAGCGTGAAATCCGCGCCGAGACTTTCCAGCAGGAAAACCGGGTGCCCGGTAGTCGTGACGAGGGGCGTGTCGGGGATCGGTGCGCCGGGCTTCGGACCGCCATTCCATGTGTCGGTATCGGGCGTCGACAACGCAGAGTGCGCATACGCCGTCGGCAGAGAAAGGCGGCCAGAGTTGACGAATTTCTTCGCGAACTCGGTCACCCCGGCCAACGCCAGAGCCGCATCACGGAACGTCCGCTCGACCGGAGTGTGCGGGGCGATGAAATCGGTCGACCGTGTCGAGTTCAAGATGTTCTCGTCCGCCGCTTCGGAGCGTTCGGCGTCATAGGTCTCAAGCAGCTGGGCCTTGGCGCTACCATCGAGAACGCGCGCCAGCTTCCACGCTAAATTGTCGCGTATCTTGCACGCCGGAATTGGCGCCGCGCGCGCCGAACGGCGACACCTGATGCGCCGCATCGCCGGCGAAGATCACCCGCCCATGCAAGAACCGCTCAAGCCTGCCGGCATTGGAAGCGATAGATCGAGACCCAATCGAGTTCGAAGTTCGTGTGCCCGAGCATCTTCTCGATGCGCGGCCGCACCACTTCGGGCCGCCGCTCGTAGTCGGTGTCCGCATCCGGCGAAAGTTGCAGATCGATGCGCCAAATATCGTCGGGCTGCTTGTGCAAGAGTGCCGATTGCCCCGAATGAAACGGCGGCTCGAACCAGAACCATCGTTCGACCGGGAAGTCGGCCGTCATCTTCACGTCGGCGATCAGAAACTGGTCTTCGAACTGCTCGCCCTTGAAGTCGAGCCCGAGCATCGACCTGCAGCGGCGACCGCGCGCCATCGCACGCGATCACCCAGTCGGCATCGAGCGCATAGGGACCATCCGGTGTTTCGATCGAGAGCCGCGCATGGTCGGCAAACTTGTTCAAGCCCGACGACCTTGTTGCGCCAGCGCAGATCGACGAGGGGCAGCGCCACAGCCCGGTCCACCAGGTAGCCTTCGACGTAATACTGCTGCAAGTTGATGAAGGCGGGCATTTTGTGCCCAGCCTCCGGCAGCAGATCGAAGCTGTAGAGTTCACGCTCGCGATGGAAGACGCGCCCTTTTTGCCAGACGACGCCCTTGGCAACCGACGGCGCGCCGACGCCGAGCCGGTCAAAAATTTCTAAAGTCCGTTTCGAAAAGCAAATCGCACGGCTGCCGTCGCCAATGCGGTCGCTGTCGTCGAGCACCACGACACGATGTCCGCGCTGCGCCAAGTCGACCGCGAAAGCGAGGCCAATCGGCCCCGCCCCAACAACAACGACACGATGGCGCGCAGCGTCTGGCCGGTCCTGGTCCGGCGAGCGGCGATAGTGGAACTGAGCAAAGACCTTTGATGTCTGCATGCTTTACCCCTGCAACGCAGCCCACATCTCAAGATCGCGGACATCCGTCCAAACAACCGGATGATCGATCCCGCGGGCTTCATCGTAAGCGCGCGAAACATTGAACGGCAGGCAATGCTCGTAAATAGCGTAGTCGCCGAACGGCTTGTCCATCGCTTGACGGACCGCCACGAACGTCTCTTTCAGAGATTTGCCTTGTGCGACGGCCAACTCGGCGGTCTCGAATGTCGCATTAAGGAAGCTGCGGGTGCCGGCGACGGCATCGCGGACCATTTGCTGTCCAACGAGCGCGTCACCACGACCCGGGACCAAGGCGGCCGGTTTGAAACCTTCGAGCCGGTCAAGCGTCTTTGGCCAGTCGCGGAAATGAGCGTCGCCGCAGTAACAGGCCGATTTGTATTCCACCAGATCGCCGGAAAACATCACGCCAGCATCCGGCACCCAGGCGATAGTATCGCCTGCGGTGTGGCCGCGTCCAAGATGAATGATATCGACGCGCCGCTTCCCAAGCCACAGCGTCATGCTTCCGTCAAACGTCAGCGTCGGCCACGTCAAGCCCGGCGGCACGCTATCGACGCCGCGGAAGAGACGCGGAAACCGGCCGATTTCACTCGCCTTGTCCTGTTCGCCGCGTTCGACGATCATCTTTCGCGTGGCCGTACTGGCAATGACTTCCGAGGCACCGTAGGCCGATGCACCGAGTACGCGCACCGCGTGATAGTGCGACAGCAGCACGTACTTGATCGGCTTGTCGGTGACGGCCTTGACCCGCGCGATCACATCTTGCGCCATCAGCGGTGTCGCCTGCGCATCAATCACCATGCAGCAGTCGTCGCCGACGATCACCCCCGTATTGGGATCGCCCTGCGCGGTATAGGCGTAAAGACCAGCGCCGAGTTTGGAGAACGAAATCGTTTTGTCGCCGAGGTCAGTGGTCGAGGCGAAACCGGGTTTGGACATGAAGCCGTTCCTTGAGAAACTTACGAAGCCTGTGACGAAGGAGCCTGACGCGCCGGCGTCGCCGACCAGATCAGCAAGCTGACGAAGGCGCCGAGGGCGAACAGAAAACCTGAAAACTCGGGCCCGCCAATCCAAACGTCCCGCTGCGGCGGGCGCACGGCTTGGCTAAAGAGTGTGTAGTCGAACAGAAGGCCAGCCTGCACGAGGCCGGAGACCAGCAGCGTCAGACCCAACATCATGCCAACGCCCCAGTTCCTGCGTCCCGTTAGCTTTCCGACAATCCACGATGCGAGCGGTACCGCACCCATCGCAAAAAGCATCGCAAAAAAATCAGGACTGCGCATATTTGACGATCCTCTGATCGATTTTCCCGAAGATTGATGCGCCATCGGCGCTGAACATCTCAAGCGTCACGCGATCACCGAACTTCAAAAACGGTGTCTTTGGCTTGCCGGTTTGAATGGTCTCAATGGTTCTGAGTTCCGCAAGGCACGTATACCCCGCGCCGCCCTCGGCAACGGGTTTACCCGGACCACCATCGGCGCTCTTGTTCGACACGGTGCCCGACCCGATGATCGACCCGGCAGACAGTCTGCGGGTTTTCGCCGCATGCGCGATGAGATCGGCAAACGTGAATGTCAGATCGACGGACGCATCCGGCTGCCCGAGCGGCTCGCCATTTATGGCGGCATGTAACGGCAGGTGCACGCTCGCGTTGCGCCAAGCTGCACCCAGTTCGTCCGGCGTCACAGCCACCGGCGAAAACGCAGTCGAGGGCTTGCCGTGAAAGAAGCCGAAGCCTTTCGCTAGTTCATTCGGGATCAAATTACGCAGGCTGACATCGTTGACCAGCATGACGAGGCGGATGTAGTCGGCAGCATCGCCGCGCCCAACGGCCATCGGCACATCGTCGGTCACCACGGCAACCTCACCTTCGAGGTCGATGCCGTAAGCCTCATCTGCGACTTGAATATCGTCCATCGGACCGATGAATGAATCCGATCCGCCTTGATACATCAACGGGTCGGTCCAGAACGTCGCCGGCATTTCAGCCCCGCGCGCCTTCCGCACCAATTCGACATGGTTGACGTACGCCGATCCATCCGCCCACTGAAAAGCACGCGGCAAAGGTGCCATCGCGGTTGAGGGCTCGAAGGCGAAGGTCGGGAACGGCGGCGGCGCCCCCCGTTCGGTCGCCGTATTGAGTTCTGACGACACCCGCTCGACTTGTGGCGAAAGCGTGTCCCATTCGTCCAGCAGCCCTTGCAACGTATCGAGTCCCGCCACGACATCCCGGGCAAAGGTCGCCAAAGTCAGGTCCCGCGACACAATGGCAAGCGCCCCGTCACGTGTGCCATTACGAAGTGTTGCCAGTTTCATGCTTCGCGCCTTATGAAAGAGGTATTAGGCCGCTTGGGCCTGGGAGCAGATTTGGAGTTGTAGCCATGTCGATGGGCCGCCGCCAGTTTCTTAAACATGGAGCGATCGCCGCCGCAGCATCCGGCGTGGTTGCCGCGCCCGCGCTGGCGCAGTCCGCGCCCGAGATCAAATGGCGCCTGACGTCGAGCTTTCCGAAATCGCTGGATACAATTTTCGGCACGGCGCAAATGTTTGCCAAGTACGTCGCCGAAGCGACCGACAACAAGTTCCAAATTCAAACGTTCGCCGCTGGCGAAATCGTGCCCGGGCAGCAGGCGCTCGATGCCGTCACCTCGGGTTCGGTCGAGTGCGCACAAACGCCAACTTATTTCTACATCGGTAAGGATCCGACACTTGGCTTTGGAACCGGTATCCCCTTCGGTCTCAACCAGCGGCATCAGCAATCCTGGTGGTCGTTCGGCGGCGGCGGCGAGATCGTCAACGAAGCCCTGAAAAAGTTCAACGCCTACAGCATCCCGATGGGTAATTCCGGCACTCAGATGGGTGGCTGGTTCCGTAAGGAAATTAACACACTCGACGATCTCAAGGGCCTCAAATTCCGCATTGGCGGAATGGGCGGTCAGGTCTTGCAGCGGCTTGGTGTTGTTGCTCAGCAAATTCCTCCTGGCGACATCTATCCCTCGCTCGAGCGCGGCACGATCGATGCCGCCGAATTCGTCGGCCCCTACGACGACGAAAAACTCGGCCTCTCCAAGATCGCCAAGTATTACTACTACCCCGGCTGGTGGGAAGGCAGCGCGATGATGCATCTCGTCATCAATATCGATCAGTGGAACAAGCTGCCGAAAAACTACCAAGCCATCGTGACGCACGCCGCTGGCGCAGCCAACGAGTGGATGATCGCGAAGTACGACAACGTCAACGCCCCGGCCCTGAAGCGCTTGGTCGGCGCAGGCGCTGTCTTGAAGCCTTTCCCGGTCCCGGTCCTCGAAGCAAGCTACAAAGCTGCCAACGAATATTATGCGGAAGTCGCCAGCCAGAACCCGCTGTTCAAGAAGGCACTCGACAGCATGACCGCGTATCGAGGCGATCAATTGCCGTGGTGGCAGATCGCCGAATACTCGTTCGACACCTTCATGTTGTCGCAACGCGGCAAGGGCTGAGCAGCAGCCCTTGCTACAGAGAAACGATCGTGTGACGGGAGTATTCACGCCTCCGTCACACGCCGTTCGGATTGAATTTCTTGTCGAGCCCGCCCCAGCAGCCCATGTAGTCTGGCTGCAGCGTGGCAAGCTCCGCCGCAAACTTCGTCACGCGCTGCGGGTATCGCGTCTCAAACATGAACGCGAGCGTGTTTTCGAGCTTCATCGGTTTCAAGTCGACCGTGCTCGCGTGGTTGAACGCGTCGGCGTCCGGCCCATGCGGCAGCATGCAATTGTGCAGGCTGATGCCGCCGGGTGTGAAGCCCTGTGGCTTCGCGTCGTACTGCCCGTAGATCAGCCCCATGAACTCGCTCATGATATTGCGATGGTACCACGGCGGCCGGAACGTATCTTCTGCCACCATCCAACGCTCTGGGAAGATGACGAAGTCGACGTTGTTTGCGCCGGGCGTCTCCGACGGCGCGCCGAGCACCGAAAAGATCGATGGATCGGGATGATCGAAGCCAATGGCTCCCACGGGTGAATAGCGGCGCATATCGTATTTGTAGGGCGCGTAGTTCCCATGCCACGCCACCACGTCGAGCGGCGACCAGTTGAGCGGTGTCTGCCACATTGAGCCGCACCATTTGACCAACAGCGTCGTCGGCGTGTCGGTGTCTTCGTAAGCGGCGACAGGTGTCAGGAAGTCGCGGCCATTCGCCAAACAGTTCGCACCAATGGGGCCACGATCCGGCAGCGTGAATGCGCCGCCGTAATTCTCGCAGATATAACCACGGGCCTTGCCATCGTGAAGCTCGACGCGGAATTTGACGCCACGCGGGATCACGATCAATTCGCCGGGTTCGACATCCATTTTGCCAAATTCGGTGACGAAGCGGACACGGCCCTCTTGTGCCAAGATCAGCAGTTCGCCGTCGGCGTTCCAGAACACCTCATTGGTCATCGACCGCGTCGCGACATAGATGTGCGCCGCCATACCGGCTTGTGTCGACGCATCACCGCACGTCGTAATGGTATGAATGCCTTCGATGAACGACATAGGCTTCGTCGGATACGGCGTCGGCGACCAGCGCATCTGCGCAATCGGAACCTCGACTTCGACCAGCGGTGCCGTGCGCCAATACCCAATGTCGGCCTTGGTGAAGCGGCCAGAATGGCTGACGGACGGTCGAATGCGATAGAGCCAGCTGCGTTCGTTTTGTGCCCGCGGCATGGTGAAGGGTGAACCTGAAAGCTGCTCGGCATAGAGGCCGAACTTACACTTTTGTGGGCTGTTGCGGCCCACAGGCAGAGCGCCGGCAAGCGCCTCGGTCTCAAAGCCGTTGCCGAACCCGGACATATAGGTCAGCGCGGCACCGGTCGCGGATGGGGTCTGTCGGGGATCGCGCGTTGTCACGTGCGGCGAAGTATCCTGAGCCATGGCAGTCTCCTGGGTGGCGCGGCGGCGCGCTGCGGCATCAAGTAGGGGTGCAATGGGTCGCACATTAGTTTCAAATGAAACTAATGCCAAGTCTGTTTAATGCCAAGTCGCTTTTCTGAGTAAAGCCTGTTCTCCGGAGCCTCGCCGGGGCACCATACGAGAGCTGCAACGCAGAAAACACAAACCCCTGACAGCAAGCGTTCCGCAACATCCAATCTCACAGCGTCGAAGGCATGCCATGCCGATTGAGAATCCAGATTTTGCGCTTGAGCGCTTTCTGCCGTACCGCCTAGCGGTCCTGGCGAGTGGCGTTAGCCGGGCGCTCGGCGACGTCTATGGCGACAAGTTTGGGTTGACGATCCCCGAATGGCGCGTGATCGCTAATCTCGGCGCGGCCGGCCCATTGTTCGCGGGCGAACTGGCCGAGCGCTCCAACATGGACAAACCCAAAGTCACTCGCGCGCTGCAACGGCTTGAAGCGGCTGGACATATTGTGCGTGCGATCGATGTCGATGATCGCCGCCAAGCGCGGCTGTCATTAACGCGCAAAGGTCAACAGCTCTTCGCAGCTGTGGCAAAGCTCGCGTCCAACTGGGAAGCTGAGCTTTTGACCCCGCTTGATGCGTCAGAGCGCAAAGTCTTCGAACAATGCCTCGTGAAATTGGCCACCAAAGCTGCCAGTATGCGCCGCGCGGCCGCGGACAAGACCGCCAAGAAATCGCTCAAACGCGGAGACACTGCATGAAGCTCTATGGCTATTTCCGCTCATCCGCGGCGTATCGCTGTCGCATCGCCCTCAATCTCAAGGCCATCCCGCATGAGATGGAATACGTCCATCTGACCAAAGATGGCGGACAGCAGAAGAGCGAAAATTATAAGCAGAAAAACCCGCAAGCGCTGGTCCCGACGCTTGATGTCGATGGTGCCACGCTGACACAGTCGCTGGCCATCATCGAGTATCTCGACGAAGTTCACCCGGCAGTGCCGCTACTGCCGAAGGATCCGATCACACGGGCCAAGATTAGGGCATTCGCTCTCGCCATCGCCTGTGAGATCCACCCAATCAACAACCTTCGCGTTCTCGGCTACCTGAAGACCACGCTGAAACACGATCAACCCACCGTCGATACCTGGTACCGCCACTGGGTCGAAACAGGGTTGGCCGCGTGCGAAGCAATGCTGCCGGACACCGCCGGTCCCTATTGCTTCGGTGACACGCCGACGCTTGCCGACGTCGTTCTGGTGCCGCAGATCGCCAACGCGCGCCGCTTCAAGTCCGATCTCAGCGGCTGCCCGCGCTTGGTCGCCATAGACGCCGCCTGCAACAAGCTCAAAGCCTTCGCTGACGCAGCGCCATCCGCACAGAAGGATTTCGAAGGTTAATGCTGAGGCCACCGCCGCCGCATCGACCGATTTAGGCCGAGACGAGCGGTTCAGCCTCAAAAGTATGACCCGACAATGTCGCGCCGCGTCCCGAGGCAAGGTACAGCGCCAACGCGGCTACATCGAGTTCATCGGTCAGGCCGCCGGCAATACCTTGGGTCTCCGGTGCGACGGCGTTGAAGCGGATGCCTTGGCTCGCCCAAGCCTGTGCCTCTCGGCGCGTCATGGTCGCGAGCGCCGACTTGGCAACCGCAGCAAAGGCGCGGTCTTGACGCGTTGCGGTCTCTGAGACGCTCGACAGCGTCAACACCAAGCCCTGCGTCAGCGTCAACCGCATCCGATTGGCGGCAATGCGCGAGATCAGACATGCGGGCGTCAGAAGTTCGCTGACTTTTTGTTCGATGGCCGCCGCGTCGCAGCCCGTGATGTCACCAGGTGGATCGAGCATAACAATGTTGATGACGATATCGATGCCACCCATATCGGCGATGGCACCGCGTGCAAAGTGCACGATGGCGTCCACACTGCGGAAGGCGCCGTGGCTGGTCGCAAGGCTTGGCGCCACAGGTGCGAGCATTTCAGCAACCGCCGTCATCTCGACGCTGTCTTCGTCGAACTGCAGCGTCAGTTTCGCTCCCGCTTCAGCAAACATGCGAGCAACATCAACGCCATACTTCTTGGAAATTCCGGCAATAAAAACGCGCTTACCCGCAATCTCCGGATAGAGCATCGACTGTGTTTCAAACTCAGAGTGCTGGGTACTGTTGGCGGGCATCAACATAACTCAACGGTCCTTTCATAACGCGACCATCAGCAGAACGCTTCGGCTGGGCAGTCAGCAATTTCGCGGGCTGCCCCATCTCGTGCCGATTCGGCTAACGAGGTCTAAATGACCGGGAGATTCGGGCGGCAAACGGCCGTCAGAATGGCGGTCACCGCCTCATTTGGCGGCTTCAATGTGGCCGCTGAGACAGCCGCCGATCTGAGCGGCCGACTACACACCTTGATGTGGTATGACAGGGGTGGTCACCCACGAAATCTGGGCGCAAAGCCGCGCAAGAGCCTGACCTGTGGCCTTTAGGCACAAATCTCACGCCAACTTGAAGGACACGCCCGGTAACGACACTGGCCCTCGAGCGTACCGGTTTCTATAGATAGACGCTCTGAACCTGAGGAGACTGCCAAACGTGCTGAACCGGCGACGAATGATGGCAACCAGCGCTGCGGCGCTCGGCGCCGCATGGCTGACGCACCGCTGGGCTGAGGCTGCCTCCCCGGCAGCGACGTCCTTCGAAATTACGAAAACCGACGCCGAGTGGCAGAAGCTTCTGACGCCGGAACAGTATTATGTGCTCCGCAAGCATGGCACCGAGCGTGCATTTTCCTCGCCGCTCGACAAAAAATACGATGCCGGCATCTATCACTGCGCTGGCTGCGACCTGCCGCTCTATAGTTCCGAGACGAAGTTTGACAGCGGCACCGGCTGGCCAAGCTTTTGGGCACCGATCGAAAAGGCCGTCGGCATGACGACCGACCGGAGCTGGGGCATGCTACGCACCGAAGTGCACTGCGCCCGATGCGGCGGCCACCAAGGCCATGTCTTCCCCGACGGGCCAAAGCCGACCGGACAACGCCATTGCATCAACGGCGTCGCCCTGAAATTCGTCCCCAAAACCGCGAGCTGAGAGTGCAAATGCTGACGTCATATGTCGCAAAGTCTGCCCGCGTTCTGCGGGCCATCGTCGCGGTTGCCGCCGTGTTGGGCGCCAGCCCCGCCGTGGCACAGCGCCTGAACGAGGTGCCGGGGCTTGAGACCGCCACCTTCGCCGGCGGCTGCTTCTGGTGCGTCGAAGCTGACTTCGACAAAGTCTCGGGTGTCGTCTCCACGACTTCGGGCTTCATGGGTGGCAAAACACCCAACCCAACCTACAAGGAAGTCAGTAGGGGCGACACCGGCCACGCCGAAGTGGTCCAAATCAAATTCGACCCGAAGAAAGTCAGTTACGAAAAGTTGGTCCACGTGTTCTGGCGCACCGTCGATCCACTTGATAAAGACGGCCAGTTCTGCGATCGCGGCGACGAATATCGCACAGCCATCTTCTATCACTCAGATGCGCAGAAGCAGATTGCCGAAACGTCCAAAGCAACCATTGATGCGTCCAAGCGGTTCAAGCAACCTGTCGTGACGGAGATCACGCAAGCCGGACCCTTTACGGCAGCAGAGAGCGCGCACCAAGACTATTACACGAAGGAACCGGGCCGCTATCAGAACTATCGGGCGGGTTGTGGTCGCGACGCCCGCATTAAAGCGTTGTGGGGTGCTGAGGCCGGTGGCAACGTCGTCTCGCAATGACGTGTAAATCAGGTGACGCAGCTGCAATCTGAACACGATAGTATTCGCAGCGCAGCATTCGAGGGAGTAGTGCCAGTGTCCCATCTCAACCTGTCACGTCGCAGAATGCTGGTTGCGGCGGCGTGTATCAGCCTCACCACGATCGGCCACCTCGCCCCGGCGTCGGCTGAACTGGCGACCGGTGCTGCCGCACCCCAGTTCAAAGTTGCGTCCGCCGCCGGCAAAGAAATCAGCCTTGCTGATTACGCGGGCAAGACGGTGGTGATCGAGTGGACCAATCCCGAATGCCCCTACGTGAAAAAGCACTACGATAGCGGCAACATGCAGCGCCTGCAGCGCGATGCGTCCGCAAGCGGCGTCGTATGGCTGACGGTGACATCCGCCGATCCCGGAAAACAAGGCTACGTCGACGCCCTTGAAGCGCAAGCATGGGTGGATAATCAGAAGGCTGCCCCGTCAGCCGTTCTTCTCGACCGCGGCGGCAAGATGGCCAACGCTTACGGCGTCAAGCTCGCGCTGCATATGTTCGTCGTCGATGCTCAGGGCCGTATCGCTTATCAGGGCGCGATCGACGACAAGCCAACCAGCAAGGTCGCCGACGTCGCAGGTGCAACCAACTACGTCCGCCTCGCTCTGGCCGCGGTAGCGTCGGGCGCGGCACCAAAGCCCGCCATCACGCGCCCTTACGGCTGCATGGCGCGCTGACGGCATCGAGCACGAACGAAACAAGAAGGGCCGGATCTCACGATCCGGCCCTAACTTTATGCGCTCAAGCGCGTCAATTTACTCGCCGAGGATCCGGCGCTGCCACCAGCCTTTGCGGACGGGACGGCTCGGATCATCGGGAACCGCCGGCAGTTCATTCACCACCGGTTTCGGACGCTCAGGCTGCTTCGGTGCTTCCGTCGCGGTAATCGGCTCCGGCTTCGCAACAGGAGCAGGCGTGCGCTCAGGAGCGGGAGCTTCCGGCTCTGTTGGCCGTTGTTGCACAACCGGTTCGGGCCGTGGCGCTGCAACCGGCTCGGCACGGCGCTCAGGCACAGCCACCGGCTCTGACGGTTGCACAGCCTCGCGGCGTGCGTCATCGCGAACTTCAACGTACACGTTGTGCTCTGCTGGCGTTGTGACCGGGGCAGCATCACGGACCTCGTCGACGAAATCGTCGGCGCGGTCGTCAAGTGGCCCTTCGTCATCGCTCAGGTGCGCTGTGTCGCCAACGTCGGTTTGACCCGCTTCAAGTGATTGGCCATCACCATTGCCGTTGAACTCACGTCCGCGACGGCCGCCACGGCGTCCGCGGCGGCGGCGGCGGCGGCGTTGGCCGTCTCCGCCTTCCTCGTCGCCCGTGCGTTCCTCGCGGCGGGGTTGACCTTCGCCACCGGCCCGCTGGACAAACTCTTGCCCGTCGATCTCGGGTTGCTCGGCATCATGACTTCCGTTGGCGTGACCGCCAACCTCGTCGATCTCGTCGTGCGCATCATCAATGTCGTTCGGATCGCGCGCAATATTCTCGTTGCCGCCTGGGCCTGCGTCGGTCCGCGGGCCACGATCACGGTCCCGGCCACGGCGGCGGCGGCGGCGCCGGCGCCGGCCTGAGCCGTCTCCACCTTCACCATTCTCGCCACCTTCGGACGACCGGCCTTCGCCGTTACCGCCCTCGCTGCGGAAATCGCGATCATCGTCGCCGTCGTCCTGGTCGTCCCGATGTGACGGCGCAAAGTTGTCGTCGGCGCCGTGATCGTCGTCGGCCACCGGAGCATCGCCGTCGTAGCCCCAATTCATACTTACAGCTGCACGATCGGTGATGCGCTTCGGTTGCACCGGCGCGGCGCTCCGCTCGATGGCGAAGTTTGCGCCATGCATCCGCTCACTGGCTTGGATGGCACAGGAGACGCCGAAGCGGCTCTCGATGTCGCCAATGAACGCACGCTTGTTATTGAGGATGTAAAGCGCAACCGTTGCCGTGGTCAGAACCGAAACCGACGAGCGCGCGTCCTTGTTCAGGTGGTCCTCGATCCCGCGCAGGACGGCCAGTGCAATGCTCTCAGTCGAGCGAATGACACCACTGCCTTGGCAATGCGGGCACTGTGAGGTGGACCCTTCGAGCATGCCGGTCCGCATGCGCTGGCGCGACATTTCCATCAGACCGAAATGCGAGATTCGGCCGACTTGAATGCGGGCGCGATCGAAGCGGAGCGCATCTTTCAACCGGCGCTCAACGGCGCGGTTGTTGCGCTTCTCTTCCATGTCGATGAAGTCGATAACGATCAGACCGGCCAAGTCGCGCAGCTTTAATTGCCGCGCAATTTCGTCTGCCGCTTCGAGGTTTGTATTGAGTGCGGTCTCTTCAATCGAATACTCGCGCGTCGAACGGCCCGAGTTGACGTCGATGGCCACCAGCGCTTCGGTTTGATTGATAACGATATAGCCGCCGCTCTTCAGAGTCACTTGCGGGCTGAACATTTGATTGAGCTGCCGCTCGATCTGATAGCGCGCAAACAACGCCTCGGGATGAGTGTGCTTGGTCACGTTCTTCGCGTGACTGGGCATCATCATCCGCATGAAGTCGTGTGACTCCTCGTGCGCCGCATCACCTGCGACGACGATCTCGTCGATATCCTTGGAATAGAGGTCGCGGATCGACCGCTTGATCAGATTGCCTTCCTCGTAAACGAGGCTAGGCGCCGTCGACGACAGCGTCAGCTCACGCACGCTCTCCCAGAGCCGCAGCAGATACTCATAGTCCCGCCGGATCTCTTGGTTCGTTCGTGCCGCCCCCGCCGTGCGGATGATCAGGCCCATGCCTTCCGGCACGTCCAGTTCCTGCGCGATGGCTTTGAGACGTTTGCGATCGACCGCATTCGTAATCTTGCGCGAAATACCGCCGCCACGGCCGGTGTTCGGCATCAAAACCGTGTAACGGCCAGCAAGCGAGAGATACGTGGTCAGGGCCGCGCCCTTGTTGCCGCGCTCTTCCTTGACCACCTGCACCAGAATGACCTGGCGGCGTTTGATGACTTCTTGGATCTTGTAGACCCGGCGGCGTGGACGCCGTGGACGCGACTGCACTTCTTCAATGCCGTCGTCGTCGTCACCAGCAACATCGGCACCTGTGCCGATCACTTCTGGCGCTTCGGAGTTTTCTGGGACTTCCTCGATGTGGTCGGCACCGCGATCATCGCCGCCCGCACCGTGCGCACGCACGTCGTCGCGGTCCGCGCCTTCCGGCAGGTCCTGCGCGACCAACGGGTCGCGATGCTCAGCCTCTGCTGCCATCGACCGTGCGTGCGGTTCGTCGCCGCCGTTGCCAGCCTCATGACCGTGGTCATGATCATGATCATGGTCGCCGTGGTTGTCGTGTGCTGCGTCGGCGGCAGTATCGTGGTCGTTCGCCGGGCCGCCAGTGTCGCGGTCACGCCCAGTGTCACGGCCAGATGATGGGCCGCGGCCTGCGCGCCGTTCGGCACGTGCGTCTGCCTCGGCATCAGCCTCAGCTTCGGCGAGCGCTTCCTCTTCGATCAAAGCCTGACGGTCAGCCATCGGGATTTGGTAGTAATCCGGATGGATTTCGTTGAAGGCCAGAAACCCGTGACGGTTGCCGCCGTACTCGACGAAGGCGGCTTGCAGGGACGGCTCAACGCGCGTCACCTTGGCGAGGTAGATGTTTCCGCGCAGTTGTTTGCGCTGGGCAGACTCGAAATCGAACTCTTCTACGCGGCCATTCTTGAGAACCACGACCCGAGTTTCCTCTGGGTGGGTGGCGTCGATAAGCATCTTGTTGGCTTTGTGGTCCATGAACGTGGTGTCCTAGGCCCGCCACTCCACGCAATCGGCGCGGGTTGACCAGCTGCCGCGAGGGCAGGATCAACCGCAGTGCGGCGTAACAGCGGGGGCGCATTTGAGGTTGTAAAAATTAGAGCCGCAGGCCGCGCTGGCACGTCCACAGATGTGGCGATGATGCGTCGCCCGAGCGCGCGTGTCCGAGAGTGCGTTGCCCCATGCGCATAGCGCGCCCGTGCCCCGGTTGAGGGGGTGGCATGCTGCGGTTCGGGTGCAGTCTTGGTCATGTGCGTCAGGCGATCCTGAGCGGTTCCGGTTAGAATTTGCAGGTTTCCGAGCGGCATAACCGCCGGAAATCTGCGCTACCGCGGCAAAGTTGAGGCCTGCGGCAAACTCAACGGGCAATGGGTGGCGGCCCGTGCGCCTTTGCCTGGCTCTCACTGCGGCGGCCTGTATGGCCATGCCGCACTGCGAGTTGGGCGAATTTCGAAACGGCTGGTGCCTCAGCACCGAAAACCGGCCGCAGACGGTAAAATGACAGGACGTGAACCGCGGCAGGGCCTCGTCCCGGGTGTTGCGACAAGCCCAGGTTGCAGAAAAGCAACATCGAGGGCAGGCGCGCGACACCAGCTAATTGAGTAAAGTCTTGAAATCTTGCCAAAAAGCTGCAAATCGCGTGCGTAAGTTTCGAGCTTCGTCTCTTTGCCACTATGACGAAAGCAGTCTGATGGGCTGAACCAGCCGAGTTTGGCAATCAGTTGGGCAACGCGCGCGACGTGGACCTTACGGCAAATCAAGATAGGGGTACTGTAATGTGTCACCTGCGGCCGTGCAAGGACAACGAATGACGTGACCGGCACTGTTGCCGTCGAAGTCACTCTGACGCCCTGACCATCAGCGGCACATACTCTACAACTCTTGGCTGAAACGGCCAATAAAGTGTTAACGATGCCGCATCTGACGACGAAAAATCGTTCGAGAAATGTTCTGCGGCTGTGCGCCTGCCGGACCCTTTTGGCGTGCGGTTTGCTCGTGCTGGTGCCAGCAATGGTGCCGCTCAAACCGAGATCCCAAAGACCAGGGGCGGCACCGAAGCCCCAAAACAGGCGCCATCCAAGCCCTCGGGCGACAAAACCAACGATCGCCTGCCGGGACATGCCGAACCAGCCCCGCCATCCGTCATAGCCCCACCAGCAGGTCCCGCGAAAGCGACCGGCATTGCCATTGCAACTCAGGGGGCGTCGACCCGCGTGACGTTGAGCCTGACGGCGGCCGCCGATCTGCAGGTGTTCACGCTGGCCGATCCCTATCGCCTGATTATCGATGCCGCAGATGTTGACTTCGAGCTTCCGGCGTCCCTGGCGCGGCAAAGCGGCGGCTTGGTGCAGTCGTTGCGCTTCGGGTTGATCGCCCCTGGCCGCTCGCGCATCGTCATCGACCTGTCTGGCCCCGCCGCCGTTACCGACAATCGCGACAGTGTCGCGAAGGCCCGTGGCCCGGCGCAACTCCAGATCTCCCTTACGCCATCGACGCCTGAAGGCTTTGCCACAGCCCTGGCGCGGCAGCCGCCACCGGCTCCGCCGCCCCAGCCATCGGTGCCCTGGCAGCCTTCCGTCAAAAGGGATGAAAACGCCAAGCCGGTCATCGTCATTGACCCTGGTCACGGTGGCATCGATGGTGGCGCGGTCGGTGCGGCAAACGTGGTCGAAAAGGATCTCGTCTTGGCCGTCTCGCGCCAGCTCCGGCAACTTCTCGCAGCCACAGGCCGCTACGATGTGCGCATGACACGTGCGACCGACACCTTTGTGTCCCTTGATGCGCGCGTCGCTTTCTCACGTGCGGCGGAGGCGAGTTTGTTCGTGTCCCTTCATGCCGACAGCGTTGCTGACGCTGCTTTAGCGCAAAAAGCGCACGGCGCCACGATCTACACGCTCTCCGAAACCGCCACGAATAGTGCCGCTCAACGCCTCGCCGACAAGGAAAATGCCGCCGATGCGCGTGTCGGCTTGTCCGCGTCGAGTTTGTCCGAGTCTGAGCAAATAAAATCCATCTTGTCCGATCTTGTGCATCGGGAGACGCAAAATTTTTCCATGAAATTCAAAAAATTAGTCGTTGATCGCATGGGGCGCGATCGCCTCCTCGCCCGCGACCCGGCCAGGGCAGCCGCCTTCAGGGTCTTGCGGCAAGAAAATACCCCCTCGGTTTTGATCGAATTGGGGTTTTTGACCAACGCCGAGGAGGTGCAGGAAATGCAGACACCAGCCTGGCAACAGAAAGTCGCACGTGCGATCACCACAGCAGTCGACGCCTTTTTTGACAAGCGTCAGGCGCGGTGAGGCGCGCTTGATCCAAACGCACCGGGCCGCTCTCGCTGTTGGCGCTGTCCTGTGGCGCGATCTCGCCTTAATTCAGCGACATAAGAATGAGTTATCCCACTCAAAGTCCAAGTCGTCGGTTGAAGAGGGCCGGTGGCTCGCCTAAACACAAGAGCATGACCCGACGCGCGGCAACTTTGCGGCGTTAGCGGCCAATCGAGGATCAGATTGGCCAACTCAAACATGAAGTGACTGAAATCAAAGATGCGCCCGCCGATCCATCTCCCACCACAGCCGGTCAAAAAGCCGAAGCGCCGGCCCAGCCGGCTGCTGCGCTTTATGGGCTTTATGTTCGCGACGGGGATCATCGTTTTTCTCGCCGGATCTGCCATCGGTGGTTATCTTCTTTGGAACGTCTCGCGCGATCTGCCTGACTACGACAGCCTCGCCAAATACGAACCCCCGGTAATGACGCGCATTCACGCGCACGATGGTTCGTTGATGGCCGAGTTCGCGCGCGAAAAGCGTATCTTCGTTCCCATCAATACGGTGCCAAAACTGGTCATCGGCGCGTTCCTCTCCGCCGAAGACAAGCGCTTCTACGAGCACGGCGGCCTCGACTTCTACGGCATGGGTCGCGCAGGTCTGAAGTTCGTTGAACGCAAATTGACCGGCCGTGGGTCGCTTCAGGGCGCCTCGACCATCACCCAACAGGTCGCCAAAAACTTCCTTCTGACGCGCGACCAGACCGTCGAGCGCAAACTCAAAGAAGCGATCTTGTCGATCCGCCTCGAGAAGGCCTACCCGAAAGACAAGATCCTCGAACTCTACTTGAACCAGATCGATCTCGGATATGGCGGCTACGGCGTGGCGGCCGCCGGCCTCAACTATTTCGGCAAAGAACTCGATCAGTTGACGATTGAGGAAGCTGCGTATCTCGCTGTTCTTCCGAAAGCCCCATACGGCTACCACCCGTTCCGGCAGAAGCAGAAGGCCACCGACCGCCGCAATTGGGTCGTCGATCGCATGGCCGAAAACGGCTACATCACCGCTGAGCAGGCGAAGGCCGCCAAGGCCAAGGATCTTGCTGTCACGTTCCGTCCGCTGGGCACGCAGATCTATGCGGCCGAATACTTCGCAGAAGAAGTCCGCCGCACGCTCGTTGCGATGTACGGCGAAGATGGTCTCTACGGTAAATCGGAATGGATCGCCTCCGGTGACAATCGCGTCAACGGCGGCCTCTCCGTCCGCACCACGCTCGACCCGCAAATGCAGCGCGCCGCGCGCCGCGCATTGCTCGATGGCCTTGTCTCCTTCGATCGTGACAAGGGCTGGCGCGGTCCGGTCCAAAAGATTGATGCCGCCGGCGACTGGGGCATTGCGCTCGGCGCCATCGAAGTCCCAGGCGACATGGCGCCCTGGCGTCTTGGTGTCGTGATTGGCGGCGATGCGCGCAAAGCGACAATTGGGCTGCGCCCGGTGCGCCAAGGTGACGGAAAAATTGCCGCCGAACGCGAAGCCGTTGAAATCCCCTACGAAGAAATCAAATGGGCCAACAAAAAGCCCACGAAGCAGCCTGGTGTCGGCGATGTCCTCGCCATCGGTGACGTGGTCTGGGTTGCACCGAAAGACCCAAACAACGTGACCGGCGTCTGGTCGCTTATGCAGGTGCCCGAAGTTGGCGGTGGCTTGGTCGCGATGGACCCGCACACGGGTCGTGTTCACGCCGTCGTCGGTGGCTTCTCATTCGCCGCCTCGCAATTCGACCGTGCCCTGCAGGCACGCCGTCAGCCCGGCTCGTCCTTCAAGCCGCTGGTCTACGCTGCCGCGCTCGACAATGGCTACAAGCCGACGTCTATCGTTCTTGACGCGCCGTACTGTAAAGAACAGCGCAACGGCGAAGAGTGGTGCCCGAAGAACTACGAAGGCGACAAGTCTTACGGCCCTCAGACGTTGCGTCACGGTATCGAGAAGTCTCGGAACCAGATGACCGTCCGCTTGGCTGACGATCTCGGCATGCCGATCATTGTCGACTACGCCAAGC
Organism: uncultured Alphaproteobacteria bacterium; assembly: GCA_963831185.1. Lineage (GTDB taxonomy): Bacteria > Pseudomonadota > Alphaproteobacteria > Rhizobiales > Hyphomicrobiaceae > JABFRJ01. The sequence goes on along the minus strand of CAWHPE010000007.1, from coordinate 136,689 downwards.
GCTTCGGCGTCTACGACGATATGCTGCCGGTCCTTTCGATGTCGCTGGGTGCTGGCGAAACGACATTGCTGCGCATGGCGACCGCCTACTCGGCGTTCGCCAACGGCGGCAAGCAAGTGCGAGCCACCCTGATCGACCGTATTCAGGACCGCTGGGGCCGCACTGTCTGGCGGCACGACGATCGCGATTGCGCGACCTGCCGCACCGCCAAGATGACAGACGAACCCGAGTTGCCCGACACGCGCAAGCAGATCATCGACCCCCATACCGCCTATCAAATGACGGCGATCATGGAAGGCGTGGTCCAGCGCGGGACCGGGACGCGCGTCAAAGAGATACTTCCGAACGTACCGATCGCCGGCAAGACGGGCACAACGAACGAAGAAAAAGACGCGTGGTTCGTCGGCTACACCAATGATCTCGTCGTCGGCGTCTTCCTGGGCTACGACACGCCGCGTCCCATGGGTAAGGGCCGCACCGGCGGGCAATTTGCCTCGCCCATCGTCGGCAACTTCATGAAGATGGTGCTGAATGACAAAAAGGCCGTCCCTTTCCGGCAGCCGCCAGGAATTAAGACGGTCCGCGTCAACTCCAAGACCGGCGTCAAAGCCAGTGCCGAAGACAAAGATACGATGTGGGAGTTCTATAAGCCCTACGAAGAACCCGATGATGCCTACGCGGTCATCGGCGTCACGTCTGACGGCGGCTCCGCTTTCGTCACCCCCGAAGAGCAGCGCCAAGGCCAGGGCCGTATGCTGAGTTCGGGCCGCGCCATCCAATAATTGGCCTTGGCAAACGCGGCTGTGCGTTGCCATACGCGCCCCGAACGGTCTATAGCGAGCGCTAACACCTTGCTTTGACCGCTTCGAGGATCGCCATGCGCGCTGACGCTCAAAAACACGCCGACGCCATCAAGGAAAGTTTGGCTCTACTCCGGAGGTATCTTTGACCCGGAGAATGCCAAGAAGCGCCTCGCTGATCTGAACGCGCGCACCGAACATCCAAATTTCTGGAACGATCCGAAATCCGCGCAAAAGCAGATGCGTGAGCGCCAGACCGTTGAAAAGGCACTCAACGCCTTCATCTCGTTCGAGAGCGACTACGAAGACGCGCTGACGCTGATCGAGCTTGGCGAAGCCGAAAACGATCCGGCCACAATAAGTGAAGGCGAAGCGGCCTTGGAGCGCTTGGGTGCTGAGGCTCGGCGGCGGGAGGTTGAAGCCTTGCTGTCTGGCGAAGCCGACGGCATGGATGCTTACCTCGAAGTCCACGCAGGCGCAGGCGGCACCGAAAGCCAGGATTGGGCCTCGATGCTCTTGCGGATGTATACGCGCTGGGCTGAACGCCACGGCATGAAAGTGACACTGACCGATCTAAGCCCCGGCGAAGAAGCTGGCATCAAAGGCGCAACCCTCGAAATCAAGGGTGAAGGCGCTTACGGTTGGCTCAAGACCGAAGCGGGCGTGCATCGCCTCGTTCGCATCTCGCCCTACGATAGCAACGCACGCCGTCACACATCATTTTCAAGTATCCAAGTTTATCCTGTGATCGACAATTCGATCGAAATCGAATTGAACCCCGCCGATCTCGACATCTCGTTCACGCGAAGCCAAGGCGCCGGCGGCCAGTCGGTCAACCGGACCGAGTCTGCGGTGCGCATGGTGCACAAACCCACGGGCATCATTATTTTCGCCCAGGAACAACGCTCGCAGCATCAGAACAAAGAAATCGCCTTCAAGCGTCTCAAGGCGCGGCTCTACGACCTTGAACTGAAAAAGCGCGAAGAAAAAGCATCCGCCGATCAATCTGCAAAAACAGATATCGGTTGGGGCCATCAGATCCGCTCATACGTGCTGCAGCCCTATCAGATGGTCAAAGATCTGCGCACAGGAACCCAATCGGGCAATCCCGCCAACGTGCTCGACGGAGACATTGATCCCTTCATCGAGAGCGCATTGGCGCAGCGTGTCAGCGGCGGCAGCGGTGCCAAGGTCGAGGACATCGACTAGGTGGGACCTCCGGCAGAGTCCGCAACGTCCGTGCCGCGTCCCATGCTCGGCGTCGGGTTAGTGCTCGCTGCAATGCTGGCATTTGCTGTGATGGATGGCTTCGCCAAGATCTTGTCGCAGTCACTGCCCGTCGCGCAGATCATGTGGGTGCGCAACCTTGTCTTTACGGCGGTCGCGCTTGCCATCCTTCGCTATCAAGGTGGCGATCTCAAAACGCTCGCCCGCAGCGCGCGGCCTGGGTTCCAATTCGTCCGCGCGCTCTTGCTGGTCCTGCGAAAGTGCCGTCTTCATGATGGCGTTCAAGTTGATGCCATTGGCCGACGTCCACGCCGTTGCAGCCGCGTCACCATTGCTCGTAGTCGCATTCTCAGCGCTGCTGCTCGGTGAAAAGGTGGGTCCCCGGCGCTGGGCTGCCGTTATTGCCGGATTTGTCGGCGTTCTTTTGATTGTCCGGCCTGGCTTTGAGAAAATCGAGCCGCCGATCCTGATTGCGCTGTTCGCGGCCGCGCTTTGGGCGACCTATCAAATTCTGCTGCGCTATAGCGCGCGTTTCGACCGCTCCGAGACGACAACGCTCTGGACGGCTCTGGTTGGCCTTGCTGCAACCACGCTGGTTGGCCCGGCTGTTTGGGTCTGGCCGGACGCATTCGGATGGATGGTGCTTGCCGCCATCGCCTTACTCGGCACCGCCGCCCACATTTTCATGATCCGCGCCTTGGTCACCACCGAGGCGGGACTGCTTCAACCCTATAGCTATACGCTTTTCATTTGGGCTGTGGTCGTCGGCTATCTGTTCTTCGGCGACATCCCCGATCACTGGACGCTCGCGGGCGCCGGCATCATCATTCTGAGCGGCATTTATATTTGGCACCGCGAACGCATTCGCGCGCGAGAAGCGCCAGCGCAAAAGGTATGAGGGGCGACTAGCGCTTCCGCGCTCGCTCCGCCGCACTGCGGATCGCCGCGATGTTCTCGGCGTAAGCCCCGCCCTTGAAGACGGCCGAACCCGCAACCAGCACATCGACGCCATTGGCCGTGCACAGCGGCGCCGTTTCGGGGGTCACCCCACCGTCCACCTCAAGCAAGATCGGCCGCGCGCCAATCATCGCCTTCAGACGCTTCATTTTCTCGGTCATGGCCGGAATAAAGGCCTGTCCGCCAAAACCGGGATTGACCGTCATCACCAGAATGAGATCCAGCCGCTCGAGCACGTACTCGATAGCGCTTTCTGGCGTCTGCGGCGTCAGCGAGACACCCGCCTTCTTGCCAAGCGATCGGATCGTCTGCAGCGACCTGTCGAGATGCGGCCCCGCCTCCGCATGTACCGTGATGTAATCCGATCCCGCTTTGGCGAAAGCCTCAAGAAATGGATCGGCCGGTTCGATCATCAAATGCACATCGAACACTTTCTTGCTGTGCGGTCTGAGTGCCCGGACAACATCCGGCCCAATCGTGATGTTCGGCACGAAATGCCCATCCATCACGTCGACATGGATCCAGTCGCATCCAGCCGTATCAATCGCCCGCACGTCCTCGCCGAGCCGCGCAAAATCAGCCGACAGGATAGACGGTGCGATCAAAACGGGCTGTGATGTTGCCATTCGGACGATCTCCTCAAAGCGCACTTCCGGCGCCGCGTCTGGTTATCACGCAATGAATTGCCCACGAACCGCCAATAATGATGGCGGCCCGCCCGCGATCCACACGCCAAACCCTCAAAGGCACTTTGCAGCGTCGGTCAAACATGGTCATATCCGAATATACGAACGTTCGGCGACCGCCAAGAAAACTATTGGTAGTCCACAAGAGCGCGATAAATCATGGTGTTTCGGCAAACCGAACCCGCTCAAACTGACGCAGGGAGGCGTCTCCATGAAATTCATTCGCGTCACAATGGCCTTGCTTGCCCTCTCGGGCATGGCAGCGCTGAACAGTGCTGCAGCGCAACAAGACGCCGTCGAGCGCGAGCTCGAAAAGTACCGCAAGATGATGAAGGACGATCCCTGGTCAAACCCGGCATTGCTTGATGCCGACGACGGTGAGGTCATCTGGAAAAAAAACGCCGGCCCAAACAACGTATCGCTTGAAAAATGCGATTTGGGCAAAGGTCCAGGCGTGGTCGAAGGCGCGTTCGCCGAGCTGCCGCGCTACTTCGCCGACGCCGGTCGTGTCATGGATGCCGAAACGCGCATCCTCTGGTGCCGTGAAAAAATTCAAGGCATCGACAACGCCGAATACCTGAAGAACCCTCATCCCGGTGGCGGCGCGCGCGTCAAGGAAGTTGGCCGTATTGCGACCTGGGTTGCAGCCCAATCCGCCGGCATGAAGTTCGCGGCGAAGATGGAACATCCCAAGGAAAAGGAAGCCGTCGAGATCGGCAAAGTTTTGTTCAATCGCCGCATGGGGCCGTTCGACTTCTCCTGCGTCACCTGCCATGCCGACGCCGGCAAGCGCATCCGGCTGCAGCCGCTGCCGTTTCTCTCCAAAGCAGAGGAAGCAAAAAAGGTCGTCGGCGAGTGGCCCGCCTACCGAGTGTCCTCCACCCACGTCATGACCATGCAGCACCGCGTGCTGGATTGCTTCTGGCAAATGCGGATGCATCGCGTCGAGATGGGATCGGAGGTCTCGAACGCCCTGATCGCCTACATGGTCAAGACGGCCGAAGGTGGCGATATCGCTACCCCTGGTATGAAGCGCTGAGGGAGGCCATCATGAAACTCAAAACCATCCTCGCCGCGGCCTTAGGCATAAGCGCGATCGCGACTTTTGCCCTCGCACAGTCAAATGCTCCCGCCATCGATCCTGCCCGCATCGATGACATGCTCAAAACCGCATTCAAGCGCGCTCCTGAAGATTGGGCGGGTCGCATCAAGGGCGACGAAACGATGCAAGTCTGTTCGGCAACGAACAACGCGCCCAAGCCGGACCAGGCCCAAAAGATCCAGGCCGACGCCAAAGCCTCGATCAAGTATCCAGCTGATGGCAAGCTCCTCGGCGACTGGCAGAAGGGCGAACGGATCGCGCAATCCGGTTACGGCATGCGCTTCACTGACTACCCGCCGGCCAACCCCAACGGCGGCAATTGTTACGCCTGCCATCAATTGACAAAGCAGGAAGTGTCCTACGGCACCATCGGGCCGTCGCTGCTCGAATACGGAAAAATCCGCAAGTTCGCGGAGGCGGAAACAAAGGCGGCCTACGAAAAAATCTACAACAGTCACGCGGTATTTCCATGCTCATTGATGCCGCGTTTCGGTTCGAATGCCGTCCTGTCGATCGAACAAATTCAAGATCTGACGGCACTGCTCATGTCGCCGGAAAGCCCGGTCAATAAGTAGTCAGTCCGCTTCGTGGCGCGCCCTCCTGAGCTGAGTGCGCGTCACTTTTCTGCCGACACGCATGATCGTTCAAACGAAGAGGCAGTTATGCTGTCACGCCGCGATTTTCTACAGGTGGCCATGGCCATCGGTGCCCTGCCCGCAGGCATAGCGGGCTGCATTGCGCGCGCGTCGGCGCAACAAAAGATCACGCAAGCCGAACTGTTGCAGGCATCGCCGAAAGGCAAGCTCACGATCCTCCATATGACCGACTGCCACGGCCAGTTGCTGCCGGTGCATTTTCGGGAACCGGCGATCAATCTCGGTGTTGGCAGCAACAACGGTTTGCCGCCGCATGTCACGGGTCAGGAGTACCTTTCGAAATTCGGCATCGCGCCCGGCTCGCACCTGCAATACATGCTGACAGACCAGGATTTTTCCGCGCTCGCCAAGACCTATGGCCGCATCGGGGGCATGGATCGCATGGCCACGCTGATCAAAGCGATCCGTGGTGAGCGCGGCGCTGAAAATACATTGGTCCTCGACGGCGGTGACACACTGCACGGCTCCTATACCGTTATGAAAACCGGTGGTGCAGATATGGCCAAGATGCTCGACGCGCTGGGCTTCGAAGCGACGACCGGTCATTGGGAGTTCACGCTCGGGCACAAACGCGTCACCGAAATGTTCGGCGATAAGGAAAAGTCTGGCAAAGTGAAAGCCGAATTTCTGGCCGGCAACGTCCGCGACAATGAGTTTGAAGAGCCAGTCTTCAAGTCGACCAAAATGTTCGAAAAGGCTGGCGTGAAGATAGCGGTTATCGGCCAAGCGTTTCCGTTCACGCCCATCGCCAACCCGCGCTGGATGATGCCCAAATGGTCGTTCGGGATCCGCGAGCAGGACGTCCGCGCCCATGTCGTCGCGGCACGCGCCGCTGGCGCAGAAATTGTCGTGCTCTTGTCGCACAATGGTTTTGATGTTGACCGCAAACTCGCTGCCCGTGTCGATGGCATTGACGTGATCCTGACGGGCCACACTCACGACGCGCTGCCCGTGCCGGTCAAAGTCGGATCAACGCTTCTCATCGCGTCAGGATCGCACACAAAATTCTTGTCGCGTCTTGACCTCGATGTGAGTGGCGGCAAAGTCCGTGACTTCAGTTACACGCTGATCCCGGTCTTGGCTGATGCCATCACGCCAGATCCGGAAGTTGCAGCCTTGATTGCAGACATTCGCGCGCCACACGACGCGATGTTGCGCACCGAGCTTGCGCGCACCGAGACGCTCCTTTATCGCCGCGGCAATTTTAACGGCACTTTGGACGACGTGATCTGCGATGCGCTGATAGCAGAGCGTGATGCCGAAATTTCGTTGTCGCCGGGCTTCCGCTGGGGCAACTCCATCATACCCGGAGAAGCCATCACCTGGGATGATGTCTATAACGCGACCGCCATCAGTTACCCCAATGCCTACCGCACGAAAATGTCCGGCGAACTTCTGAAGACAATTCTCGAAGATGTCGCCGATAATCTCTTCAATCCAGATCCATATTATCAGCAGGGCGGTGACATGGTACGCGTCGGCGGCATGACGTACACCATCGATGTCGATAAACCTGCCGGCCAGCGCATCTCGTCCATGACGATGGCAAAATCCGGCGCCGTAATCGAACCCGCGCGAGACTACGTTGTCAGCGGGTGGGCCTCTGTCAACGAAGGCACAGACGGTCCGCCCATTTGGGATGTGGTTGGCAATTATCTGAAAGCAAAAAAGACCGTGGCGCCGTCGGGCGCAAGTGGCGTCACTGTGCGGCGCGGATAACGCGCCGTCTCTGGCGCCCGCACGGCTCAGCTATGGTCCCGCTTAAACTTCAGCCATCATGATAGCTTCCATTTTCTTCATGCCTTGAATGCCGCCCCAGACAATGCCAGCAAAGGTTAGAAAAGAGCCAAGGGCCAACGTCGAAGCGCCTGTGATGGCCTGACCGACGGTGCAGCCGAGCGCCAGAACGCCACCGACCCCCATCAATGCCGAGCCCATCAGATTGCGTTTCATTTCGGGCACGTTGGCAAACGTCTCCCATTTAAAGCGGCCCATCGTGTAGGCTGCAACGAACGCGCCAAGAATGGCGCCGAACACGGTTGTCACGCCGAAGCCCGGCACGCGGGCTGCCGTGAAGCGTTGCAGCCATTCGATCGCATCCGCAGTGGGACGCACATACGTCAACGAGATCGGCGTAGTTGGCTTTTCAGCGAGGTCGTCAAAGGCAAGCCCGGTCAAAGCCCATCCGGCCGTCACGATCAGGCCGATAGCGGCGCCAGAAAAGATGTGCATCGGCGAAGAGCGGAACTCGGGGTCCTTGAAACAGTACACCAACGCCCCCGCGACCAGCGCGGCGGCGACAATCAGGTTTCCTGTCCGCGCCCCCAGCCGTGTGAGCACGCCAAAAATGTCACCCACGCTCTGTGTCGTCACACCCAAGACACTGAGATTGACTGACGTTGCCTGCTCCATCGTCGCGCGCATGGGCCCCAAGAGACCACCCATCGCCATGTAGGCAAAAAGCCCCATCACCAGCAGTGTCACCACTGACCTCAGATCGCCGCCGCCGACGCGGGTCAAATTGCGGCTCGCGCAACCACCGGCGAAAACCATGCCGTATCCGAACATGACGCCGCCCAGGATATTGCCCACCCAGTTCAGCGATGGCGCCAAGTACATCGTCTTGGCGAGTGGCAGCGCCCCAGTGCTGGTGAGGACCTGAACGCCGGCAATTGCAACGGCCGTTGACAACACCCAAGCGCGAAACCGGCGCCAATCGCCGAGGTTCACGAAATCTGAAATCGCGCCCATCGTGCAGAAGTTCGTGCGATAGACGACGTAACCGAAGACGACACCAATCACGAGGCCGCCCCAGGCGAGCCAGGCGCCAGGGTTGAGTTGGATCAGCTCTGCTAGTGCGCGCATATCGTCCCTCGTCGATCAAACCGCACGTCATGTCTCCCCAGACCTGCCGTCCGCGTCTCGCCAAATCAGCTACTGCAGCGAAACACCAACCTTCGCCACGGTATAGCAAACATGCGAATGTTGGAATATGTTTTCATCGCTCTGTGCATCGTTGATCGTAGGGTTGATTACAACAGAAATGGGTCGGCTGCGGTACAAACCCGGCGTAGGTGTGCCGCAAGGTAGAAAACACCATGCGCGTCCAAATAGGAGTTTTCATGCACGAGTTCATGCCCTGGCACGGTCTCATCGGAGGCATCATGATCGGCCTGTCGGCCGGTCTATTTCTGCTTCTAAGCGGACAACTTTCGGGCATCTCCGGCATCCTCGAAAATCTTCTAAGGCCCAGTGAGCGATCGCTTTACTGGAGCATCGCATACATCGTCGGCTTGCCGTTGGGCGCGACCCTAGTCGCCCTTCTTGCGCCCGCAGTGGCGCCGACTGTTCGCATCGCCAACGCGCCACTGCTGTTGATCGCTGGCGGCGTCCTGGTCGGCTATGGCGCTCGACTTGGCGGCGGTTGCACGTCCGGTCACGGCGTCTGCGGCCTGCCGCGCTTCTCGATGCGATCGATCCTAGCGACGGCGATATTCATGGCGACCGCTGCCGCCACGGTCTTCGTCACCCGTCACATGATCTAATTGGAAGACGTGCTGCTCATGCAATTCGCCATCGCTCTCCTTGCTGGCATCCTGTTTGGCGCGGGCCTTACGGTCGCTCAAATGGTCGATCCGCAAAAAGTTTTGAATTTCCTCGATGTCGCAGCAATCGCAACCGGCACCTGGGACCCGACGCTTCTCTTCGTGTTCGCTGGTGCCCTGCCGACGATGTTTGCCGCGTACTGTCTGCAACGAAAAATGCCGAAGCCGGCTTATGACGCCGCTTTCCGCCTGCCAGCGCGAAGCGACATTGATGCACCACTCGTCATTGGATCTGCAGTTTTCGGCATTGGTTGGGGGCTGTGCGGCGTCTGCCCCGGCCCCGCCGTTGCGGCACTGTCCATCGCCGGTTCCGGACTGGCGAACGTCGCCATCTTTGTCGCGGCAATGATGGCAGGAATTGCGCTGACGCTTGTTCGGCCATCAGCAGGCGCCGTAGCCAAACCCTGACATTCAATCCAACGCACGAGACGCAACACCTGCCCGCCTGACAGCGGGCGGGGCCAGAAATCGCGTAAAAAATGACATCCGCACACCTGTTTCGCGGGGAACAGCGGACAACCGCCGCCGCACGTAGGGTCTTCTCACGAGCTCGAAAACAAGCCGAGCCGATGCAACCAACCGCTCAACCAAGCGCCCAGGAGACCCACCATGAAAAAGTTCATCACCGCCGCAGCATTCAGTGTTGCAACCGTTCTGTCCGCGACCACCATGACCGTTGTTGGCGGCGTCGCAGCTCCGGCCACCGCAGAAGCCGGTGTTTTCAGCTCCATCAAGAAAGCCGCAGGCGGCGTCGTCAAAGGTGCGACCGGCGTGGTTAAGGGAGCAGCAGGCGTCGTCAAAGGCACAGCCGGCATCGCGGGCAGTGTCGTCAAGGGCGCCGCAGGCGTCACCGGCAGCGTAGTGAAAGGGACAGTGGGTGCAGTGCGCGTCGTCGGCGGCACCGTGATCCGCGCCGAACAAAAAATCATCGGCGCCGCTGCCGGCACGGTGATCAAGATCGCCAAGCCCATTGTGCAAGCAGAACGCAAGGTGCTGGGCGCGGTCCTCAATACCGGAAAAACCATCGTGACGGCCCATGTTGGCGCCGCCAAGAGCATCGCTGGCACTGTGTTCCGGCCCGGCCGCATCACCGCTGTTAACGCGCCACAGCGCGTGACCATCCGCGATCACCGCTCAAACCGCTAAAAGTGAAAGAACCATCGGCCGCTCGGAGCAATCCGGGCGGTCGATCATTTGAAAACGTCACAGCCGCAAAGCAGTTATTTGCATTGATTGCGCAGGAATGCCCGGTCTTCCGGCGAGATCTCGCCGAGCTGCGCGCGCTCGAGCACTTCCGAACAACTGAGCGTCGTCCGCTTTTTCTCCGCCGCAGTTTCCTTGGCCCCACTGGGCGCAGGTACCGCAACAGCAGGCGTAGGCCGGCGCCACAGGCGGCGGCACCGCAATCGCCGCAGGGCTAGCGCCAGTTGACACTGCTGGCGGCGGAACGGTAGCAGCCGGCGGCGACACCGGTGCCGATGGCAAAGGCAATGCACTGGCCGGTGGCGCTGCTACGGGTTGCGGTGTCGCAACGACGGGTGGGACGTGCGCCGGAGCCGGCAAAGCCGCCTTTGATCTCGGGGCCTGAAGTCGGCGTTGGTGCTCGCCCAAACATCAGCGCCAATGCCACGAGCGCAACAGCCACCCCGCCGCCGACAGCCAGCATCAGCGGCCCGCCCATCGTGCGAGCCTTAGGCGCCTCCGCAGACGCCAGCGGGGGCACATGTTACCGGCGCGAGATCAGCCACAAATACATGAACCGGCGCCGGAATGTTCTTAAGCGTCTGCCGGCCGATATCGCGAAACGTCATCGAGATTTTGCCAGCCGTCTGCTCTTGCACCCAGTGCGAGACGGCGAGACCGCCCAACGGTGCCAGCGCTTGCAGCCGCGCGGCGATGTTGACGCCGTCACCAAGCAAGTCGCCATCATGCTCGACGACATCGCCGATGCTGAGTCCGATACGAAAATGCAGCTGCCGGCTCTGCGGATAGGCCCGATTGCGGGCAGCCATCCGCTCTTGGATATCGAGCGCCGAGCGCGCGGCATCGACGGCGCTTGAGAACTCCGCAAGAATAGCATCGCCGGCAGTGTTAAAGATGCGTCCGCGATGTGTCGCGACGCTATCCTTGAACACCTCCTGCGCGGCGACCAAGCGCCGCAAAGCATCCTCTTCGTCTTCAGCGACGAGGCGGCTGTATTCCGCCACGTCGGCGGCCAGAATTGCTGCAATCTTGCGTTTCATGCTGCGCGGGACATCTGGTTCGGCAAGGTCCATAGCATCCAAGTGTAGTGGAATTAGGGTCATTCCACCACCCTCGCCAAGACTGACGCCCGCCGGTTGCAGCAGCAGTTGAGCTGATGCAATCCAGGCTGCGTTCCAATGTTACGTACAATTGGCAATGGTTTTGAACTCAACGCGCCGGTCGAGTGCGTCACTGGCGTTGTCCTTCCCCGTGCCGACCAGCGGTTCTTTCGAGCCCAAGCCGTTCGCGATCATACGCTTCCCCATCCCCGGTGCTGCGGCTTGAATGCGATCTTTCACGTATTCGGCCCGAAGACCTGAAAGGCGCAGATTAATGGGCTCTGGCCCAGTCGGGCTCGAATGTCCAACCACTTCAAGGCAGGCATTGCGGGCAGACGAACGGTCGGCAATGGTTTTGAGCCACATCGCGTACGGCGTCGCCGTTTTTGGATCCGTCCAAAGCTGTGTCGATCCAGGCCTGAACAGAAACTTCACCGCCAGCCGGTTGTTCGCGAGGCCGTAGTCGACAACCTTGGCAAAGGCTTCGGCGGCGTCCGCCTTGCGATTGAGTTTTTGGCTCGCAAGATAAAGTCCGTTGTAGGTCCGAAGCTGATCGCCGCCGGGCGTCCTGAGCACAGTGCGATAAAGCTCCAGTGCTTCCGTGTAGCGTTTGTCGTTGTAGGCGTTGATAGCGTCGGTCAGAAACGCCGCCGCCAACACACGGTCCGCGTATGCCTGACTGATCGGATCTCCGGCTTTGGTCCCCTGACATGATTTGATGTAAGCCTGCGTCGCGGGATCGTTTGTCCAAACCGGGCTGTCGTTGAAGTACGCGACCGGCGCATGTTCAATGCCGTCGGGCGTTGCACGCGCAAAACCCTTCGAGACGATCTTGCCAGACTTGAGATCGAGAAGCGCCAGACAAACTCGGAAAGCATCGCGCGTGCCATCGGCCTTCCCTGAAAGACTGATCGGCGTGAATGTGCCAACAAGAACGACAGGTGCCCGCGCCACCGCAGCCGTTGTGAACGGCTCCACCTTGAATTGCGGATACGTCGTTTTAACCAGATCGACCATGCGGCGCTCCATCGCGCGCGTCGTGTTGGTTTGAATGCCCGTCATCCCGTCGATCAACGGATCGATCACGATGGACGCAGGAGCCGCTGATCCGGCCGGCATCGCGGCCTTGGAAAAAAGCGCGTTTGCAGCCAGCAGTAACGCTTGGTCGAAAGGCACCGGCGGTGGCAATTGCGGCGCCACGGCAGGAGCCGTGGCCGCCGGAGCCGCTTGCGGAACCGTCGCGGCTGCTGGTGGCGCTGATTGTGTTTGTGCCGCGGCAGGGCCTGCAAGCGCCACATGTGTGCTGGCCAGTGCCATTAATGAGAGGACGCGCGCAACTTTCATGACAGTCTCCAAACGAAACAAAGTGTGGTTGTAAATCCGCCGCAAACAATGCGGCACACTAAAGCCGGGACAGAATTGAAGTCCCATTCTCGCGTGTGGTCAACCGCAGGAATGACGAAGCTGCTGGATGTCGGTGTCATCATACTCTCCCAATTGAGCAAATTCAGTAATCGTTCGACAGCGATCGCCGAAAACGTTGCCCTCATTGTCGAGGGCGCCTCTGCTGTCCGTATTCGCCTCGTCTGCCTCTGCGCCGCGTTGCGGAATGAGCAACTCGGCGGGCCGGATCTGCGCGAGTGATTGCGGGTTCATGGTGCGCGGGATCGAACGTGCGCTGGCATTGTCTGACATCATCGCGATAGAGCCGGCAACGACTGCCGCGCACAAGATTGCGTGAAGGACAGATTTCATCTGCGTGTCTCCATGAACATCGACAAGCGCCACCGCCGAAGGTGGTCGCCGGTTAAGATAGACGCGACAGCGAATTCTGGTCCTGCGCCGTCATACGCGGTAATTTCACTCTGCCGCAGCGCACTGGATCAGGGTGTTCCTTGGGGAACACGCAATAAGGAAATGTAATGACATGACGGGAGGGCCGCCGGCTCGCGAGCGTTCTCGCTCTCGACATACTTTAAGCGTGGTGCTTGATGTGGACCGATGGCAATTCGAGAGCTTTGAGGTTGTTTCGCCATGACTGAAAAAAACGCAGCCGCCGACTCGCTCGCAAAGACGGATCTGTTCGGCGCTCTGCCAGCCGCAGACCGTATGAGCCTTGTTGAGCGGATGCGACCGGTGTCCTTCAAATCTGGGCAACTGATTTTTTCACGCGGCGATGACGCGCGAGAGCTGTATCTTGTCCAACGCGGCCGGGTGCGGCTGTCGATCCTGTCGAGCGAAGGCCGAGAATTGTCGCTTGCTCACGCCGCCGACGGAGGTATTTTTGGCGAGATCGCAGTGCTCGATGGAGGTAAGCGCACCGCCGATGCGACAGCAATCAGCGACGTGACAGCACTTTCATTGACGCGTAGCGCTCTGTTGGCGCACATGGAAACGAACGCACGCATCGCCCAGGCCGCAATTGCATTTTTGTGCCGGCGTCTTCGCGAGACTGATGTGAAAATTGAAGCCATCGCTTTGCACCCCATCGAGGTGCGGCTGGCCCGGTTCTTTTTATCGGCCGTGCATCTTCAATCGCCTGACGCGAAGGGCCGCGCCTGGCCGCTCACTCTCGGCATGTCTCAATCCGAACTTGCCATGTTGGTTGGCGCGAGCCGTCCGAAGGTCAATATCGCCTTGGCCGAGCTTGAAGGCGCAGGCGTCATCAAGCGCGACGGAACCCGCGTCGTCTGCGATCTTGATCTCTTGCAGGCCTACGCTGGCGGCGAGTAACCAGCAACGCTTTGAGAAGAAAATGCCTGCGATTGAGGCGCCGCTCACACGCCCCTCAATCCCCGCTTAATAGCGCGGCTCCGGACGACTCTCATTACCAAAAAACCAAAACATCGAAACGCCAGCATGACGCGAAATAAGCGCGAGTAGATCGACAGGAGCGCGTAATTTGCCAAGCTTCTATCGCGTCGTATTGCGCGCGCGAAATTCCCAATTGTGCAGCGAGCGCACCGACGTCAATGCCTCGGCTCAATCTCAAACTTTGAATACGCGCACCAATGCCTCTGTCGACCGGCCTCCCAGGCGTGAGATCGCTTCGCTCACGGAAAGGTACGACGACGCTATCATCTTCGCTGTCTGACATAAAATACTCGTTACGACGCAAACTGAATAGTCACAGCTTCTCGATTTGCCCGCGTCTTGTCAATGACCCTGAAGGCGTCTTTCGAGCCGGTAATAAAGCGGGAACAAACTACATCTTCGTTTTGTTCAATTCATACTTAGGCGGAACACTTTGCGGGCGAATCATTTCAGGAGATCGCCATGCAGAAAAAGATGCCGCATTCATTTCGCAAAGTATCAGTGAGTGAAAGCCCATTTCTCAATCGACTTATTCTACCTGCCCCGGTCGACGGTGTGCTTGCGGACTACTTCCTTGCCGCCGCTGAAGCGATTGCTGAGAGGGGTATTACTCTCGATTTTGGTTCGGCTGAGGAGTTGCTGAAAACCAACACAGATAATCGCGACAGTTGGAACCCACTCGTTCCAATGTATGATTTCAGAGTGAATGCGCTTGATGCGTCGAATCTTATTGTCGTCCTCGGCAGGGATGCGACCGGCAAGGTCGTCACCGCGAATGCAATCCGCCGGTATGATTGGAAGAACACGCACTTCATCACCGAAGCGTCGTCGTTGCGGCTTATGTATGATGAGCCCGAGACGATGAAGCGCCTGAACGAAGAATGCTTGATATCCGCGGCAAACGCACACGTGGTCACCGGTCAAACCGCATTCAGCGGCGCCGCGTGGGTCCATCCGGATTGGCGTCACGCGGGGTTGGGTGGCTCTACTACCGGTTCTCATCAAAGTTCTAGGGATTGGCATGTGGCCAACGACCTGCGTTTTCGGGATGATGAGCGAGCATGTATACCGTCGCGGCTTTGCAACGCGCTTTGGCTTCGAATGCGAGGATTGGGTGGCGGAATGGCGAAACTCAAACAACGGCTCAATTCAATCTTGCCGTTCTCTGGGCGTCGCGGAGTTATGTCCACGGTCTTGCTACAAACTTCCTACGAAACGAGGCTGCGGAGATCGATCCCATCATCCTCAAACGAAATGCCGAGTAGGCATTTTGACCCGTCCTCAGACCGCATCGGCAAAATGAGACGGGCGTAGCGCCGCCGCAATGTACGCCGGCCTGGAGCCTTGATGTAAGCTATCGATGTGTTCCAGGACCGGTGCGCTGCGCTCAGCAGCTCGTCTTATATGCCTCTTCACAAAATGTAGCGAATTGAAGGTCGGCAATTTCGCTGAACTTTCGGCCGACACTCGGCAGTCAACGCATCTCTGACGGCAGCTTAAAAATCCATCACCAATCCCGACACTCGCAAATCTTGAGCATTCTGAGCGTGAACGATGCAAGTATCGGTTATGTGCAACGGACTTAAGCGAAGCCCGCAATTGCGCGTCATATACGCGGCTTTGGAGTGCACCGCTGTTCTTCCAGTGCGCTAGAAAAGGAGCGAAGCGCGGGTCGGATTCGGCGCCCTCGATGTTCAGCATTTTCGACAACACCCAATGACGATCTGTTGGCTCAGGATCGCCGAATATTTTTATGACGCGTGAGAGTGCGCGCGTCGAATCCGTAAACGGCACAAGCGTTTGTTGCCAATCATGACCAGCGGGCGTCTGAAAGATCAGACGCCGGGGATTGGCATCGGCGATAATATAGAGCATCGCCGCGATACATTTTTCGCTCACAATTTCGGGGCGGCAGGTCACAACTAACCCGTGCCGGCGCTGTCGAATGGCGGCAAAGCCCTTGTTGCGGATCAAGTATTGCGCTTGGTGCGACGAGGGCGAGTAAAACTGCGTAGCCTGACGCGGATTGGGTGCCGCTCCAAAATAAGAACGACCCTCATCCGTCACAAAGATGGTTGCCCCGTGATCATTGCTTGACATGATGACTTCGACCATTCCCCGAATGTGGCCAGAAAACAGAGTTTATCAGAAAAAGCATAGCTCGTGTGGCGGTAACAATAAAGTGTGGTCGACATCTTCTCTAAAAAAACCGGAAATCCGACGTCCACTCTTTCCTTTGCTAAGAGTATTCACGCCGGTGAACGTTTGGTCTGCATGTTTCGACATAGCACCGCTATTAGCGCGGTCCATGAACTGACTGTCTTCGCAGGCGAACAGGTCGCCGTTTAGGACCGCTGCGGCAATTTCAGGATCTGCCGCGCCTCAGCCGGTGTCGCCGGACGGCCGCCCAACTCTCGAATGATGCGAACCGCCTTCTCGACGAGCGCGGCATTTGACGGCGCTGGTTCGCCACGCGAGAGATGGACCGTATCTTCCATCCCAATCCGGCAGTGCCCGCCCAGCGTGAAGGCCTGCGCCAGCATCGCAAAGGCATGCCGGCCGGGGCCAAACCCGGCCCAAACGCTATCCTTTGGTAACATCGACTTCGCCAGTGACATCATCTCGGGCGTCGACGGCATGCCGTATTTTATGCCCGTGCAAAGCTGGAACAGCGCTGGCGATTTCAGCGTTCCGGCGGCAACAAGTTCGTTGGCAAGCACGATATCGCCCGTATCGAACACCTCGAGTTCGGGTTTGACGCCAGCCGCATAGATGGCTTCAGCCATAATCGAAATGTTACGCGGTGAATTGATGACGGCACCGCCGCCAAACCACATCGTGTTCAGATCAAGGGTGCAGATTTCAGGTTTCAGTTCGAGCACATGCGCAATTCGCGCCGCAGGCGTCGTCAATGTCGTCTCCGGTGCCGCTTTCGCCGGTTCGTCATCACGCGGCACAAACCGGCCGCCTGGCCCCGTCGTCAAATTGATGATGAGATCACTGCCACTACTGCGGATGCGGGACACGACATCGCGGTAATAGTCGAGTTTCATACTTGGTAAGC
This sequence comes from uncultured Alphaproteobacteria bacterium, assembly GCA_963831185.1. Taxonomy (GTDB): domain Bacteria; phylum Pseudomonadota; class Alphaproteobacteria; order Rhizobiales; family Hyphomicrobiaceae; genus JABFRJ01. Next base: position 119,475 of record CAWHPE010000007.1, on the reverse strand, counting down.
CGGTTGCTGGCTCGCGCACATGGATGTGGCAGATCGCGGCGCCCGCCTTCGACGCGCCGATGCATGCATCGGCGATTTCCTCGGGCGTCACAGGCAATGCAGGATTATGCTTGCGTGTTGGGAATGTTCCCGTGACGGCACAAGTCAAAATGGTCGGTGTCATGACGCGGCTCCTCTCGAGCTAAGCTGCCCGTTGCTCCGTGCATGGGATGAGATCCAAACGGGATCCGGACAGCGGGCGCCAGTTTTTCGTGCGCTGTCCGATTGCGCAAGAGGGCCAGACGCTCATCTGGTGGGTCCGCCACCGCAGTGATTCCAACGTCGGAACCTAAGTCTCTGATTGCACGACACAAAATGGCGAAGCTGGGCGTGGCCGTCGCTGAGCGAAAGAGAGAGCTCTGGCGCACTCTACCGCCTCAAGTCATGCGCCCTCGCCTCGTGTGGACATAGCAGCATTGAAGGGCTGTCAGCGACAGTCGTAACGTCACGTCACTTCAAGACGTCACGGCGCCGGCTCGAGGGTCACGGTCAGCGTCCCCGTGTAGCTTCCCGCGATGATTGGATTGGATCGCTTTAAATTGACGTTCACATCGACCGAACCCGATACGGTCGAGCCCGTTGCGCCGATCGTGGATGCGGTTGTCACCGTTTGCGAGCCAACCGTCGTATTGAGAGTGACCGAGCCAGTATTGAATGTGCCGCTTGCCACGTAGTTGATGAAATTATCAAAACCGGGTCTCGCTGGCGTATTGGTCACCGGCTGCAGCGCCTGCCCCGTCAGACTGAGAAAGGCTGGCGCGGTGCAAGACCCGTTCATCGTCGTCGATTTCGCGACGCCCTCGTTCGGCAGCCCCTTCGGGATATCGCCCGCTGCAAACGCGAGGGTCGTCGCAGACGGCGTGCCGAGCTGGCAGGATTTTATGACGAAGTTGGCAGGATTCATGACGGATGCCTGTGTGCCCATTGGATGCCGACGCAGATTGGCCGTCAGATTACCTGCTGGGTTGACACCGACCACAACAACTTCATTTGCAAGGTCTGCATATGTCGAAGCCGGAACCACCTGTCCCGCAGGCACTTCAAAAGAAACCGTCAATACATACGAATTATTCGGCGTCGTTGAGAACACAGCAATATTACTACCTGCCGGCGTCACGCCATTCGGAAATAAAATAGGCGTTCCGGCCCGCAGCATGTCGTAGTTCAGAACATTTGCGCCGCTCACAAGCGTCTTGGTCGTGCGTCCGCCCTCGATGTAAACACCGATCCGGCAATTGGCCGCACCTTGATTATTGCGTGTCACGGTGATCGTGAGCGATTGCACAGCCATACCACTGTACGCGTTGTACGATGTGATGGAGGCGGAAGGGGAAACTGTCACCGAGTGGTTGCTCATAACGACATTGCCGCATGCAGCCTGCGCGGCAGCCTCGCCGGACTGTCCGGCAATACACACAAGGAGGAATGCGAGCGAGCCGGTCAATCTTAGAAATCGCTGCCGCATCATCCTCTCCCCGCAGGCTTGAGCGTACCAGCCTGATAAAGACCGTCGGTACCCTTCGGGATGTCGATGACGAAGCGCGTCGGCGCGCCTTCCGTGGCCATGTCGATGATCCATTTTCCAGGCGCGAGTCCATCGGCGCCAAACTTGCCGGAGCTGTTGGTGAACACGGCGACCTGCTTTTCGGGATTGTCGGCCGTATAGGCGACACCCGTCAGCAGTGCGATCGGTTCACCGTCTGACTTCAGAAGTGTGCCGAAGGCCTGCACCGAATAAGCTGAGCCGACTTCGAATTTATAGCCGCCGCGATACGGTGCGAAGGTATCGAACGTGCCAGCCCCGAGGCTGTAGCCGATCGGCAGGCCAGCCACATCGACCGGCGTCGACGACTGCGTATAGGCCGGGATGTCGGTGACGACGGCCGGGCCAAAGGCGTCGGCGCGGGCACGCAAATCTTCGGTCCCGCCCACAGAGACGGTTTTGTCGGCGATGCTCTCGTGACGCGTGACCACCGCGAAGCCGTTGCCGCGGATGGGTTGGCCAATGCCCACCGAACCGTCCGCGAACGCGATCGACGATCCGACGCGCAGGCTCGTGCGCTGATCGGTGTTGGACTTGCCGCCGCCGCCCGCACCAAAGTAGCCGTCGAAACCGCCGGTGTGTGAGGCGCGCGCCTCTGCGCGGTTGCCGTAGTACGATGTGCTGACCGAGGCACTGGTCGTATCGCTGCGTCCGTTCGTCAGCACGTCGGCAGATGCGTCCCAGCGATCCAGCCCGCGGCCGGCGCCGACGTAGCCGCTCGCATAGGTTTCCTTGTTGAGCGTATCGTGCCCCGCGGCGATACGAACGTTCTCACGTGGACGCCAGTAGAGGCGGCCCATAACCCGGAAATCGGCCTGATCGTTCTTCGTCGTATCCGAGAACAGATACGATTCGTTCGAATATCCGACAGTCAGACTGCCCGACAGCTCCGGCGTGATGACGTTCGACAGCGTAAGATCGACGCCGTAGCGGTCACCTTTCAATGTGTAGGGCGAGATCACGAACGCCTTGTCATCGGCAATCTGATAGCGCCCGGACAGCGTTGCACTCAGCTTCTCACTCAGAGGCACAGAGTACGAGGCCAGGAATCGCCAGCTGTAATTGTACTGCGGAAACAACACGCCCGACGCGGTCTCGAGGAATTCGCCGGGCGTCCTGAACGCACTCGACCGGTATTCAGCCCCGAGACGGAGGCTTTCGCGTCCCGACGCGGCGTACTGCATCGGTCCCTTGAAATTCAGGATATCCCAATTGGCGTTGACGGCGAAGCCGGTGCCCGATTGGCTGTTGGAGATACCGCCTTGCAGGCCGACGAAACCCCACGGCAGTGCGGCGAAGACACCACCACCTGCCATTTGGACATTGTTGTCGGCTTGCGCGTGAACTTCGCCACTGACTTGATCGGTCAGCCCGTAGCGGAAGAAGCCAGAGGCGAAGTACGCGTCAGTGCGATAGGCGCGGTCATTATCTTTGAAATAGGATGGCGCACCGGCACTCGCCGACCACTCGCTTTTGCCTTGACCAAGTAATGAGCCGTCGAAGTAGGTCGTAAAGGCAAGCGTGCGGCGTTCGCCGGTATCGTCTGTAATGATCAGTTGGACGTCGTTGGCGCCGGTGGCGAGTGGCAGGTCGGCCAGATTATAATTGCCGGCGCGCAACTGAAACCGCTGCACGATGGCGCCGTTGATCAGCACTTCGACGCCGGACGGGCGCTCGATGCGGAACGACGAACGGCCGGTCGGGCGGATGCTCTCACCGGGGCGCAGCTTGCGCGGGCTCTTCTCAACCGTCACGCCGAGTACGTCCGATGCGCGCTGGAAGCCGGTGCCGTAGGATTTGGCGTCGCCAAGCTGCACCCGCAGCAGACTTTCTGGATTATCCCAGACGATGCGCGAGCGGCGGCGCTTGAACCCCTCACGATGGTCGTAGCTGCACACGGCGCCGACCGGACACGTGAACGTGTTGACCAAGCCGTCGTAGGCGAAGTCGTTCTCGACGACGATATTATAGAAGCGGAACACGCTCTCGAAATCCATGCGGCCGCTGGTTTCGCTCTCGCGGCCCTCTGAACCCCAGCGATGATCAACGCCGGTAAAGACGTTGAGGTAGCCGGAGAAGATGGCCGGGCGCACGGCGTTGGCGCTAACCGACGGCGCAGTGTGGCGGCGGAGCGAAAGATCGCCAACCGGGCGTTGATCGGCGTTGAGCGCGAAGACGAGTTCGAGTGCGTTCGGATCGAAACGGAAATTAAAGCCGGCAGCTTTCAGGTCGGCGACGGACAGTTGACCGTTGGAATCGCGCACCTTGTGCAAGCGTTCCATCGTTGCAGCGTCGAGAACTTTCGACAGTTTGTCGACGAGCGCGGCCTTCGGCAGTAAGACTTGATCGTTCGGATCAATCTGAACGACGATCTCGCCGAGCGTCTGACCTTCGTCTTTTAACGGCACCGGCATGTTGATGGTGCGGCCGGTCGAGTTGAGCTTCGAGGTGATGTTCTTCTGATAGATCGTTTCGTTGGGAGCTGCGGCCTCGACTGCAAGAGCCGAAACGGAGAGGGCGAGCGACGCGGCGGCCACACGCACCAAGCCGGACGCGCGCGGACGCGCGGTCGCCATCGTCTGCCCCCTGTGTCCTGTGTCCCGCTGCATCTTAGTGTCCCGCTGCGGCCACGCCCTGACCGTTCAACTCACGCACGCACAGTCGCATCCAGAAGCGTCACCGCTTCGGCTTGAAATCGATGGTCGCCTGCACATTCTGCACGTTGGCGGGCAATTCGACGGGAAGCGTGAATTTGCGCTTCGCGCCCGGTTGGACGAGTCCAATGCCGACTTTTTCGGAAAGCTCTGATGCAGCCATAGACCGCGACCAGGCGCCGGATTTCAGGTTGATCGTGGACTGCGGCAGCAGCGCATGTACGGCCGACTTGTTCTCGACGGTGATGGTCGGGAAGCGTTTGCCGCTCTTGTCGGTCGTCGTGCCGGTGCCGATGAGCGCCAGCGTGGGCGAACCCTGCGGCGGGGCGACATTGACGACCACGCCGAAGCTCATGACGATCTGCACGGCGCTCTTGCCAGCCGGCAGTTTCACCGGGATCTGGTTGACGGACAGCATGTAGCTCTCCGAGCGCGGAATGGACGGGTCGCCAACCCACTGCAGGCGGAAGACCTGCGACGCGCCGGGCGGGATCAGCGCCTGCGGCGGGAAGACGAGGAAGTTGTCTTTGGCTTTTGCGAGCTTGCGGCTGCCATCTTCGCCAAGCGTCAGCGATTGAATCGCGATCTCGACGGGCAGCGGCTCTTTCGCGTCATTGGTGACGGTGAACTGCGGGCGCGCGCCGCCGACGGTCGCCATCTCGATCTGGATTGGCGTGACGGACATGGCGTCAGCGGATGAGACATGCACGACGGTCGCGATCAGAGCGACGGCAGCGGAAGCAGCGAGCGTGCGGGCGATCGAACGAAAAGACATGGACACCGTTGGGCTCAGTTGGAAAATGTGAAAAGTCTGAAATCATGCGCGTTATTAACGCGGGAAGAACCAGCGGCGGCCGAACACCGCCGCTGGTGTCTGTGTGTCAGTTCGGAACGATAGAGACCGTCAGCGTGTCGGTGTAGCTATTGGCGTAGCCAGCGAGCAAGGAGAAGCTGAGCCGCTGGAGTGATCGTGACACTACAGTCGCGCTGCGTGGCGCCGTTGTTGCCGCCAGTTCCCGTCGTCGTTGCGGAGTGGGCGGTATCTGCCGTAACCGAAGACGCAGCGGGTGCAGCCACTGAGGCGCCGTAGCTGATGTAGTTCTGGAAGTTGCAACAGCACTGAGTGACGGGTCGAACAGGCCGCCCTTTGTCGACGGCAGCGTGACAGTCGATGCCTTGTTGCAGACGACAGCACCAATGGTGACGGTGATCGGTGCCGTAACAACCCGCTGGTCCAACCGGAATGGTCTGAGTAAGCGCGGCAGGCGTCAGCTTGCCGCCGACTGTGCAGAACGATGCAACCGTTGCATGCAGGTTGATGTCCTGATCAGTCGCCATGGCGGCGGACGACAAGGCTGCAAGAACGGCGGTAGCTGCGATAAATTTCTTCATGTGCTGTTCTCCTGTTGAAACTCTCTGCTCTCAAAATATTTGCCCGGTTTGCCCGGATCTCATGCTGCTTTGGGTTTGTGCTGCGGCGAAAATTCTTCGATCACGCAGACAAACCAATCCTTTCGCAGAAGCTGAGCTCCGCGTTTGCATTCATCCGTTAAGTGGAGGCGTTGCGCCTATTGCGGCGTCAGCGAAATTCTCAAAGTATCGGTATAGTCGCCTGCCAACATCGGCGCTGAAACGTTCGGCACGAACGCTACACCGACATTCAGTGAACCCGTGTGTGCACCTGGCGCAAGCTGCGGCGACGACGAGTAACCTGGTGGATTTGACGCCGTCGAAAGTAATCCGACCGGAGCGCCATTCCATGGTGCGATAGCCGAATAGTCAATCGGTTCAAGAATGTTCCAGAGACAACCGGCTCAGGGAAGCTTCACGAAGCCCACCATTGAGTGTCGTCATGATCAATTGGCTGGGATAGTTGCAAGTCGCATTGACCGAGAAGTTAAACGCCACCGTTGTTCACGATTCCAACTGAATGTCGTCGGCGTTGAGACTTGGACGGACGCTGGAGCCAATCGCATTTGACGCGACAGAAAAATTGTTCAATCCGGAAAAAGTTGGCACGGCATTGAACTTGCAAAACTTCGGCACAGTTGCGGTCAGATTAATATTCTGATCCGTCGCCCACGCCACGACCGGCACGAGCACCGCTGCGGAGAGCAGGGCTAATGTCGCCCTCGGCACTATTCGTGGTGTTTTGAATGCATTGGCCATGATCAATATCCCTCCACCCGAAATTCTGTCCGGCGCACGTGACGCCACTAAAACCGTCTCGTCTAAAATCGTCCCGATATCGACAACCGCAAACTCTCGCTCAGCACGCGCGCGCGGCGCATATCCGCAGGCCGTTCCGGCAGCGATCCGGTTACGATCTCGCGCGCCGCAAGCTTTGCCGGCTTCATCGGTCCCAGCAGCACGCCGGGAATGACCTCTGCGCCGGCCGGCGCGACTGATCTCGTCGAGATCGACAGCACCGGAGACCGCAGCATCACTGTCGCCATCCATCAGGGAGACGAGTGCAAACCGGGTGACACCGCGCGGCGGCGCAGCGGTCACATCGTCGGCCGCGCCCGTGACAGCGCACCCGGCATCACCGGAAGTGCCTGAAAATGCACAGCGATGCGCCACAGCAGAAGCGCCACTTCTATTATCGCGCGCAGCAAGAGCCACTTCGATGGTGAAAGCCGCGTCGTCGTTGGCATCGTCGGCGCGTGCGACCGTCGTATCATTCGCCGCAGCGGGAAGCGCGGCTACAGCGCCGCGCCCGGTGCGGCGCGGAAACAGCGTCGTGACGCGATCAAGGCTCATGGCGTAGGGCGTGTTGCACTCGACAGAGAGCCCGCTTGCGGAACCTCCGAGAGCCAGGGCGATAACTTCGCCAGCGTCGGTGCGACCGGTCAACACGATGCGATTGCCGGCGGAGCGTAGCGCACATGTCGCAGGGATCGTCGCCTGGAGCCGGATGTCGTGGCCTTGACCGCCAGCGGTACTGCGCCTGAGCGAACGTAGCAATAGGACTAGTGAGCGCGACTGCAGATGCGATCGACATTATACGCGCCCCTCGACTTGCAAGCCCCAGCAACATCCCTGCGTCCTCTTGGTGACGCCGTGCTGCTCAATGCAGCGGCGGCGAATTTCTCCAGGTACGCGAGACGACTTTCTTGCTATTCCGTTAACATTGGAAACTCTGTAATCGCCCCATGCATACGAATGGGACTTCACAGTCTCCGTCGATTTTTGTGCGGCTTTATTCTGGACTGATGCAGACGTGCAACGATTTGCATCGCTATGCGTTGTCACGCACGTGTCGTTTTTGATTTCGATCGCGTTCATCATGGACGCGCTCCAATCTCAATCGCAATCAGTCCGCTCTCGTCGGTCGATGCGTTGCCCGCAGGCGCAACATCAAGCGCATTCTCGATGGCGTGCAGGTGTCCCTGAGGCAGAAGGTGCAACTCGCCGACGGCACGCGGCACCACCGCCGCGCCTTCAATGCCATCACGCGACGGACAGTCGTCGATGTGCCCGCGGGCATCGATCAAAGTGCAGCGTCGTCGTGGCGCTTTCGGTGCTGTGCGTCCGCGCTTCGTCGGGCAGCAGCGGCATCGTCAAGTCACCGCCTTCGGCCGCCAGTGGAATGAGGCGTGCGCCCGATCGTCGAGAATTTTGCCGGGTTGAGGTGTCGAGAACGTAAGGCACATTGCATTCGACGCGGAAGCGGGCGCGCCCATGTTCGACGGCGCTGTCGCCATAAGGCGTATCGCGGGTCAAAAAGATGAAGCGGCCAACATCACGCAGGGTGCAGCGCGACGGAATCTTGGCCAGCATGTGAATGGAATAGGCGGCCGCACGGCTATCGGCTTGGGCCGGCACGCGCGCATCGAACGCAAGTGTGGCAGCGAGACCGAAGCTTGTTGCCAAACCCACAGTAAAGCCACAACGCAAGGGATGTCGCGGGTATAGCCGCGATGTTCTTGTAACCCCGGCCACGCAACACGTCCCCGAAACGCAAACTCAATACCGGAATCAGTTCACTCGGCAGATCACGAGCGCGCGCCTATCATTTGCAGGGGACTGGTGTCGGATTACCGAAAAAGTTCGCACCCTTTGCAAAAATGCATCACGCCGTGAGCACGTCCAACATGGCGACCGCGTGCGAAGGTTGCTTGCACCCCGAGTTCAATGCCGGCGATAGGTACTGAATTCAAGTGATGTCCAAGTTCTCAAAAGGAGAAATGGACAAGACACGGACAGGTAGGTCGACCGAAGAAATCATCGGCCTTCTACGTGAGACTGATGGGGGAATCGCTCAGGGCTCTTCCCTCTGAGTGGAAGATGCAAGGGTCGCAGATCAGCAACGAACATGGCTCTTGTGATCGCGCGTCGAGGGCGACAGTAGATTCGCAAAATCGAGGCTTCACCGGCTAGCTATAAGTTTGCTTGGATGCAAATAGCCGTTCATTTTTGCTGATAAGTCATTGATTTCGATTGGCTGGGGGACTAGGATTCGAACCTAGACAAGCAGAGTCAGAGTTTGCGGTCCTACCATTAGACGATCCCCCAATCCGGTCGCCGGTCAGCCGGCGCGTGTCCAGATCGGACGGCTGCTATGTAGCCCCGCGCCGTCCCGGGCGCAAGGCCCGCGTTTGCCTCGGATGCCACATTCCCGCCGCCCCGGCGCGAGGGCCCGGCGAAAGGGAGCATCGGGGCGCACGAATTCGGCACCAATGCCAAGGTGAAGCAGGACGACCAAAATCCCGGTCGCGTGCGGGGCGCGGCCGGGACTTCAGTCGTCTGCCTGAAAAAGTGCAGGATTTACTTCGTCAGGCGCAGGCGAGAGATGTCTTGAGCGATGGCTTTAAAGGCGGCCTTCAACTCGTCACCGTTTTCAGCTTTGTAGAACGAGCCGTTGGTGCCGGCACAATCCTTGAGCGTGTCGGCGGCGGCAGGATCGTCACCTGCTTTGATGAAGCCGACAGAGTAGATCTTGATGTTCTTGTCACGCATGCTCTTGCAGGCGGCGCGAGCCTTGGTTGCAGCGGCTGCGACGTTGGAGCCGCTCATGACGCCACCCACGGTATTGTAAAGGCCGTCGGTCATCAGCACGGCAACCTTCATCGTGTTTGAGTCATCGTAATTGGCAGGCTTGCTGGCGGCGGGCCAAAGGCTGGCCCACTTCGGCGAGATCAGATACCAGGCCCACGACGTACCCAGGTGGCCGGCGGTGGTGCCGCTTGCGTTCAAGGCCGAGACCGCCGACTTGAGCGATGTCTTGCTATCAGTCAGCGGCACGATCTTGGAGCCAGATGGGCATGGCTGCGGGCTGCTGAGGTTCGATGGCGCCTTGAGTGCAGCGGTGCCGCTGGCAAGATCGTCCGAGCCATCATAGAAGCTGTCTTTGCGCTCATAGACGCAGGCGCTGCTTGCGCCGTTGGTCACGGCCTTCGCGAAGCTGCCGGCGTTGACGCCCGCGGAGAACGGCGCGAGGCCAAGGCGCACTTTCGTTGTGCCCGTGCCGCTGTCCGGCAGCAGGATATCAACGAGATCGTTGGTGGCTTCTTTCAGGCTTGCGAGCTTGGTCTTGCCAGCGATGCGCTCGGACATGGAACCTGTAACGTCAAGCTGAAGGCCAACTTCGATGTCTTGTTTGTTGTAAGTTGCCGATGATGTCAGCGGCACCTCGATCTTGTTGATGCCAGCCACCCGTGCAAACGCAGTTGGAACATGACCTTCGAGCGTCGAGGTCACGGTGTTATCGGCCTTATTTACATCGACCTTGAACTTGGTGATTGTTGCCAAGCCCTTGCTCAGCGCCATGTTCTCATCGAAAAACGTCTGCGCCATCGTTTCAATTTGCGCCACGCTGCTGACGCCGTCCTTCATGCTCTTGGCAGCAGCGATAGTCGCGCTGTCGAGCGCGGAGGCGAGTTTTTGTTTAGCCTGCGCGGCGCGGCCCACGTCGACGGCGCAGCCGACGAGCAGCATCACGCCGAGCAGTGAGAGCGAGTACATCATGCCAACCGAGCCGCGCTGATCGCGGACCAGGTCTTGGGCCGGGGCGAAACGGGGAAGTGCCGGAAGCATACGCATCTGTGTCTCCTTGGTACAGCGACGAGCTGTTGTCAGGAGTTTTGCAAGCCCAGTGCCGGAGGGTGGCACGGCAGGGCCAAGATGCGGTCCGGAGATCAGGAGGTGAGGGTCAGGATTAACGACCTCTTACCGGCCGTCCAGATCTGGTGCGAAAGAAACGTCGAAGACTAGGATTGCCGCCACACCGCTGAAAAACGCCCGTGCGCTCCCGTGTGCCCGCGTTCGCTCTGTGGAGGAAAGGTGGTCATTTTGGCACCACGGCCGGTTTTGGCACAAACAAAATGTGCCCAAGCGTACCACTACGGGACCGTTGGTTGGATTTTATTAAAAATCCGATGCAATCCCGCCCTTTTCCCAGTCGCCATACCGCACCGGATCGGGGCCGCCTGCGCCGCCAAATTCGGCTGGGCGTTGGGTCGCCGCGTCCTGTTGTGCGCGGCGCCGCGCCTCCGCTTCCGCCAGGGCCCGTTGCGCCTCGGGCGTCAGCGTGCGAGCCGCCTCAGCAGAGGCGTCGGCCGCAGTGCCTGTCCCGGTCGCGGCCATTTTCCGCTCTGAGAAGCATCGGAAGTCGTCATGACGGCGTTATCCTTCAGAGCGGCCCGGTCCAGCCACTGGCCACCACCGGTAAGCGTACCCATATAAACCCGCAAGCGGCCCTAGAAACTCGCCCCATTGCTACTATAGAGTGCAGCGAAGACGGTAGTGAGCAAGTCGCCACCGATGTTAACGTAGTCCGCACGTCCGTGGATCGCAATGAACCTGCAGTCATTTCGGCCCGCGTTCATTTCGGAAGGATCGCTGAATGCCGATGAATTTCACCCGCACGGCGTTTTTGCTGGTGGCCCTGATGGCCCTGTTCCTCGCCGTTGGCGCCGCCATCGGCGGCAAGAGCGGTCTGGTCTTGGCGTTCGTCCTGGCCCTCGGCATGAACGTGATGACGCTTATGGAAGTCCGACAAGCTCGTCCTCCGTATGCACAAAGCGCAGGAGGTCGATGCCAGCAGCGGCGGCGAATATTATGAAATCGTGCGTCAGCTTGCCGCTCGCGCCGAACTTCCGATGCCGCGCGTTTACGTCCTCAACACGCCACAGCCGAACGCGTTCGCGACCGGGCGGAATCCCGAAAACGCCGCCGTCGCCGCATCGACCGGCCTGCTCGAAATGCTGAGCCGGGAAGAGGTGGCGGGCGTGATCGCCCATGAACTGGCACACGTCAAAAACCGCGATACGCTGACCATGACCGCAGCGGCGTCGATCGGCGGCGCCGTGTCTATGGTCGGCCAGTATATGCAATTCGGCGCCATCTTCGGCCGCCGCGACGACCGCACGAGCTGGCCAGCATTTATCTTCGGCGCACTGATCGCTCCGTTTGCGGCGATGCTCATTCAGATGGCCATCAGCCGCTCGCGCGAATATCAGGCCGACCGCATGGGCGCGATGATCGTCGGCAACCCGCGCTGGCTGGCCTCGGCGCTGCAAAAGATCGACGCCGCCGCGCGTCGCATGCGCAACCCGACGGCCGAGCAATATCCGGCGACGGCCCACATGTTCATCATCAATCCCTTGAACGGCAGGGGAGTCGATAGTTTCTTCTCCACCCACCCGAAGATCGAAAACCGCATCGCCGAGCTGGAAAAGCTCGAACAGGAGATGATCGCAGCAGGCGCCCTGCGCGACGCTGAGCCGAACCGCGACCGGTCGATCATTGCCGGTGGTGCTCCATGGATGCGCAGCGGAGCACCGGCCAAGACCGAGGACAATAGAGGCCCATGGGGCTGACGGCACGCGCACGCAAGTTTGACGTGACTTATGCCTGCACCCGGTCCAAATAACCGCACGTGCAGCGGCCACGCGCACAACGAAAGTGACCTCAGATGAATTACATGCTGCGCCTCGGCGTCTATAATGCCACAGTTTGGCTTGGCGGCCTCGCCGTGCTCTTTCTATTTGCCACCGGACAATGGCTATACGGCGCAATTGGTTTCGTCGTTTGGGGTGTTGTGAACTGGCTGCAGTTCAAATCGTTCTTCACAGTCGGCATGCCGCGCGTTTCACCATTCGGGTTTGTGAAGAAGTAGAAACCGCTCGAGCGCTCATGTCGAACGCTCGAGTGTGCCGGCACAGAATATGGATGTTCGCGTGCGTAAAGCCTTTGTCATGTTTGTGGCCGCTCCGCTGCTGATTTGCGGTCCGACCGGCGCTCGCGCCCAAGTTCCACCGACGCCGGCTGAGATCGCTGCATACTCCGGCATCCAGGCCGCTGCGGCTCAAGGCGATTGGCAAAGCGTAGCGTCTTACGCCAAAGACAAAGCACTGCGCGAAGTGCGTGACAGCCGCGGTCGCACGGCGGCACATATCGCGGCTCACGCAGGGCATCGCGAGGTGCTGCGCGCCTTGGCCCAGGCCGGTGCCGATCTCAACGCCTTGGACAGCGACAAGTACGACGTCGTCACCATCGCAGCTGTCCGCGACGACGTGCCATTTCTCGATCTGGCGCTGTCGTCTCGGGGCGAGTGCCAAAGACATCACGTCGCCTTACGACGGCACAGCGCTCATCGCCGCAGCGCACCTCGGGCACGACGGCGTCGTCAAAAGCCTCATCAAGGCTGGCGCGCCGCTGGACCACGTCAACAATCTGCGCTGGACGGCCGTGATTGAGGCCGTGATCCTCGGAGACGGCGGCCCGCGCCATCAAGCGACACTGAAAGCCCTGGTCGACGCGGGCGCCAATATCTCAATCGCCGACAAAACCGGCGTCACGCCCATGCAATTGGCCCAAAGCCGTGGCTTTGCTGAAATGGTCGATATCCTGAAGTCTGCCCCGCGCCGTTGAGCCGGCACATGGTTTAACGAGCCGTCATCGCGGCCCCGGCACAAGGGTCACTCTCCCGTTGTTCGGGCATCCACAGGCGCACGCAAAGCACCATTGTCGACAATCAACAATTGCGCTAGCGTCCATCCATGCCGATGCTGAACCCCATCAAAAAGCGCTCGACCGAAGCCCAGGCTTTGGACCAGATCCGCGCCGCCATTGTCAGTGGCTCGGTCGCCGCGGGTGCGCGGCTGACCGAACAGGATTTGTCGGACAAGCTTGGCACCTCGCGCGCCACCATCCGTTCGGCGCTGCACCATCTCGTCTCAGAAGGCCTAGTGGTGCAGGTGCCTTACACCGGATGGATGGTCATCGCTCTGACCTCACGCGATGCCCGCGAACTTGTGAGCCTGCGGGCGAGCCTTGAAGGCTTGGCGGCAGAACTGGCGGCTGTCACGGCCGATGTGGAAGCCCGAGCCGCATTTGAGCGCGCCTATGCCGACCTGGTAGCCGTCGCCGCCGCCCATCGCGCCGCAGAAGCCTCCTCCGCTGACGCAGCCTTCCATCGCGCTTTGGTGCTGATGTCCGGCCACGAGCGCTTGTTCCAGCACTATCGTCTGGTCGAACAGCAAATCAGTATGCTCATCGCCTCCGCCAACGCGCTGTTGTCCGACCCCGCGTTGCTCGTCGGCCAGCATCAACCCATCTACGCGGCCATCGCGGCACACGACCCGGTTGCGGCCGCAGCGAAACTCCGCGCCCACATCGTCGCCGAAGGCGATAAACTCATCGCGCACCTTGAAGCGCTCGAGCATGACGCGAGCACCGCGACAGCACCGGCCCTTGCCGCCAAGAAGAAGAGGGTTTGATATGACGTCAAAGCGTCCCGAAGCTAAAGGCACGCGCGTGATCGACAATGCGCGCACCATCGTCACCGAATACCGTTTTGCTCCCGGCGCCGAAACCGGCTGGCACAAACACGGCCATGACTATGTCGTCGTGCCGATGACGACGGGCGAGCTGCTCATCGAAGGACCCGGCGGAACCGCCACGCGCGTGCCGCTGACGGCTGGCGTGCCCTATGCACGCAACGAAGGCGTGGAGCATAACGTCGTCAACCCCAATGCCACCGAATTCGTCTTCATCGAAATTGAGATCAAATGAATGTCCGCGCGTGCGATGTCCGCCGCGCGTTCTTGCCAAGCCTGCCTAACTCGTCAACACTTCCTCAACGACCGCCGCTAAGGAGAACCCCATGGCCCCGCTCGACATGAAGCCGAACGAGCTCGAACCCTATTGGATGCCGTTCACGCCGAACCGCGCCTTCAAGAAGAAGCCGCGGCTGTTCTCCGGCGCCAAGGACATGCACTACTTCACGCCCGACGGCCGCAAGGTGATCGACGCGTCGTCGGGCCTGTTCTGCGTCAACGCCGGCCACGGCCGCGACGCCGATCGTCAAGGCGATCCAGGAGGCGGCCGGCCAAGCTCGATTTCTCGCCGCCCTTCCAGTACGGCCATCCCGCAGGTGTTCGAGCTGTCCTCGCAGCTCGCGCTGATGGCGCCGGGCGATCTCGACTACGCGCTGTTCGCCAACTCGGGCTCGCGAAGCCGTCGACACCGCGCTGAAGGTCGCGCTCGCCTATCACAAGGCGCGCGGCGAAGGCGCCCGCACCCGCTTCATCGGCCGCGAGCGCGGCTATCACGGCGTCGGCTTCGGCGGCATCTCGGTCGGCGGCATGGTCGCCAACCGCAAGGCGTTCGGCAACATGCTGACCGGCGTCGATCACCTGCCGACCACCTACGACCGGTCCAAGCAGGCCTTCACCAAGGGCGAGCCGGAGTGGGGCGCGACACCTGCCGACGAACTGACGCGCCTGATCAACCTGCACGACGCCTCGACCATCGCCGCCGTCATCGTCGAGCCGGTGGCCGGCTCGACGGGCTGCCTGCCGCCGCCCAAGGGCTACCTCGAGAAGCTGCGCGAGATCACCGCCGAAGCACGGCATCCTGCTGATCTTCGACGAGGTCATCACCGGCTTCGGCCGCCTCGGCCACGCCTTCGCCGCCGAGCGCTACGGCGTCGTCCCCGACATGATCACCTTCGCCAAGGGCGTCACCAACGGCGCGGTGCCGATGTCGGGCGTGATGGTGCGCAAGGGCATCTACGAGACGCACATGACAGGGCCCGAGCACCTGGTCGAGCTGTTCCACGGCTACACCTACTCCGGCCATCCGCTGGCCGTCGCGGCCGGCCTCGCGACCCTGGAAGCTCTACAAGGACGAAGGCCTGTTCGAGCGCGCGCAGAAGCATCGAGCCGATGTTCGCCGACGCCGATGATGAGCCTCAAGGGCGTGCCGAACGTCGCCGACATCCGCCCGATCGGCCTGATGGGCGGCATCGACCTCGATCCGATCGCACGGCAAGCCCGGCCTGCGCGGCTACGAGGCGATCGAGAGCATGTTCCACGAGCACGATCTCTACTGCCGCGTGACCGGCGACACGCTGATCGTCGCGCCGCCGCTGATCGTGTCGGAAGCCCAAGTGGGCGAGATCACCGACAAGATTCGCACGGTCATCAAAGCCGTCGCGTAACGCACAAATCGGCCTCATCTTTTGAACGCTCGGCGCACGCGCCGGGCGTTTTTTCTTGCCGCAGATCTCTCCGCCATCTAGCAAAACGCTGTGCGCGGCCTTTCTGGATAGCGTGCGCAGACAGTAGCGAGCACGTGCGGCGAGGTGGCTGTGGCCGACGACACTGGAAATTCTGGAAACTTTGGCCCAGAAAAAATCTGGCCGCTCGTCGCCGCGGGCTTTGCGATTGTCTTTGGCTGGCAGTATTTCCAGAAGCAATCCGCAGCGCCCGCCGATGTTGCCTATCTGCGCTACGAAGACGGCGGCGATGTCGTCTCGAAACCCGTCACGATGGCTGAGTGCAAAGCAGCGCCCGATCGGATTTGGGTCTCGTCCGATGAATTTAAAGAATGCATCGCCTACGTTATCACGCCCGCGGTCAACCCCGGTGGCCGCGTCCTTGTCTTCTTCAACGGCGACGTCCCAAAACCGGATCGTGCGCGCAACATGCGCCCAGAAAGCTGGCAAGGCGAACGCAACCGCAGCGCCGAAGCCGCGCGAGCATTTGGGGTGTCGACAGTCGTGATGGGGCGGCCCGGCACGTTCGGATCAACCGGCTTTCATCAACCCGGTGGCATGCGCGAAGATGCGTATGTCATGAATCAGGCTTTGGACCTTTTGAAGCAACGGCACGGGTTCACCACTCTCATGCTTGCTGGTCAATCTGGCGGGGCCCGTTTGATTGCCCAACTGCTCGCTTTGCAGCGCAGCGACATCGCATGTGCAGCCATGGCGTCAGGGGCTTACGATTTGCCGCAGCAAGTCGACGGTTCGCGCTCGCGCACCAATATTTGGGGCCAGCATGCCCGCCGCTATCTCGTGCCAATGCGTGAAGCAGGAAACATCCCAAAGATCTCTGGCCAACGGCTCTTTGTTATCGGCGATCCCGCAGACAAAATCGCAGAATTTAGCGAGCAGCGTGCCTGGGCCGATAAACTAAGAGAACTCGGACACGGCGTCTCGTTGCTGGAAGCCAAAGGCAACGGAAACGACAATCACGGCTTGGCTGACGCAGGCATCACTGCGGCAGGCGCTTGTGCAAATGGCCGCAGCGATACCGAAATCGCTGCAGCCATCAAACGCCAATAAATATCTGGCTGGACCCGATCACGGGATCAGCAGTTGCGAGCCCGAGGTTTTACCGGCTTCGATATCGGTGTGTGCCTGCGCAGCGTCGGCAAGCGCGTACTTGTGCCCAATGTGCGGCTTGAGTGCGCCCGACTTCAAAAGTTTGAACACGCGCCCCGCCGACAGTTCGAGATCGGCCCGCTTCGCGGTGTAGGTCACCAGCGTCGGACGCGTGAAATACAACGAACCCAATTTCTGCAGCATCGGCGCTTCGACCGGCGGTGGCAGCCCTGACGTCGCGCCGAACGACACGAAGATGCCGCGCGGGCTCAAGCATTTCATTGTCGTTTCGAACGTCGCCTTGCCGATGGAGTCATAAACGACCGGCACCCCGGCGCCGCCCGTGATTTCCCGCACGCGCAACGCAATGTCTTCGGAGTTGCGATCGATCACGTCGACGTAGCCGTTGGCCCGCGCCAGTGCACACTTCTCCGCGCCGCCCGCAACACCAATGAGCTTCACGCCCATCGCTTTTGCCCACTGACCCGCAAATAAGCCGACGCCACCGGCGGCCGCGTACATCAATGCAAAATGCCCAGGCTTGAGCGGCGCGCAGCGCATCATCAGATACTCGGTCGTCATGCCCTTAAGCATCGACGCCGCCGCAATCTCATCCGACACGCCATCAGGAATTTTCACGAGGCGGCCAGCCGGATAAATGCGGTGGCTCGCGTAGGCGCCAGGTTCGCCACCGGCATACGCCACGCGGTCACCGGCTTTCAAATCCGTGACACCTTCGCCGACGGCTTCGACAACGCCTGCCGCTTCATTGCCCGCGCCGGACGGAAGCGGCAGCGTGTACGCACCAGACCGCTGATAGGTGTCGAGGAAGTTGAGCCCGCACGCCGTCTGCTTGAGCAAAACTTGCCCCGGACCTGGTTCGCCGAGCTCGATGGTCTCGAGTTTCAGAACTTCCGGTCCACCCGTCTGGTGAAAACGCACGACTTGAGCTTGCATGGGATATCCTCGAACTTTTGCCGCGCGTCTGCGGCGACTTGAAAGCGTATGAGCGCTATCAGCCCGCGCGCCTTTTGTGAACTGCCATTACCCGCAGGGCTGTCTCGAAATGAGACAGCCGAAACGCCGGAATTGCGGCCTCTTCGCGGCCCTCCACCATGTCCGCTGATTTTCGCGGTAAGCATTTGTCAACCACGCCGCGACCGCCTAAACTCAAGCTCAACCGTCGAGTATCCTCAAGAGTTGCCGTCTATGTCCCGCGTCACACCTGCAACAGTCACGCTCCTGCTCTTCGTGGCTTTCCTGCTCGCAGGCGCAGCCGCTTTGGCGGCGGCAGCGGTGATCATGGGGACCTTGATTGTCGATGCGAGCCAAGGCGATGCGGGCGCGCTTGGGGTCATTGCTGCGGGCGCAATGACGGGAACGTTGGCGTCATTCATCGTGCACGAGATCACGATGGCCGCGCCGGGCGTCGTCCGGGACCTGTCGCGCCGCCGTATCTGATATTTCAGTAACCGAGGTTTGCCATGCCGTCGCCTGACCGCACGCAATGGACCGACCCGCGCTGGTGCGACGCGCAATACAACAATCGCACGCTCGTCGCCAATTCAGCGGACTTCATCGCGCGGTGGCCGCAATGGGCCGCGGCCGTCCGCGCCCGTTTGCCACATCGTCCCAACATTCCCTACGGCCCTCACCCGCGCGAAGTCCTCGACATCTTCCCCGCTGATAATGCCAAAGGCACGTTGCTGTTCATTCACGGCGGCTATTGGCGCGCTCTGTCGAAGAACGACATGTCTTGGATTGCCGAAACATTCGTCGATGCTGGGTATTCCGTCGCTTTGATCAACTACCCGCTCACCCCTGAAGTCTCGGTCGGCACGATCATTGAGTGCTGCAAAAGTGCGATCGTCAAAGTCTGGGGCGAGTTGAACGATCGCGAGCGCGCCAATGTGCTCGTTGCCGGACATTCGGTCGGCGGTCATCTGGTCGCTGAGGCTTTCACGACCGATTGGCGCGCGCGCGGATTGCCAGCGTCGCCGTTCACGGGTGGGCTGCCGATCTCCGGCGTGTTCGAACTTGCACCGCTCGTGCACACGTCGATGAACGCCGAGATCCGGCTGACGCCTGAAACAGCCATCGCCTGGAGCGTCGATCAGAAAATGCCGCGCGTGGCTGCGCCGTTGATCTTGACCGTCGGTGGGGTTGAGTTCCCCGAGTTCCTGCGTCAGACCGCAGATCAAACCGCGCGCTGGCAGGATGTAGGCGCGTCGAGTGTCGTGATCCCCGGCCGCAACCATTTCGACATCCTCGAAGAGTTGCGCGATCCTGCCTCGGCTCTTTTCGCCTGCGCCATGAAGCTGCTGGCGAAGGCGTGATCCGCCGCTCAATCCGCAGGGCGGCGCCAGAAAAAACGCGGTCGATCTCACGTTCGTCTTGACGGAACGGCGCAATGAGAACATAATAAGAACAACAAAAACTCAAGGCACGCCGTCATGACCTTAATTCCCCCGATGCGGACCCTGTCCGCAGTCGCAGGATCACTGCGCCCGGAGACAGCCTCCAGGATGGCCGCAAAGGCCCTCCAGGAGGCCGGCAATGGCCAGGGTGACCCGAAGCTCCAGCTTGGCCTTCGACGCTGATTTTAGCCGTTCCTGGGCAGCCTTTGGCGGCGTAGCGGCCTTGAAGCGCCTCCACGCCCTGCACCCCGCCCGCCCCGGCGACGAAACGGCAACAACCGCCTTCGCATTAACCGCGCTCGCCCGCCTCGCCAGCGCCCGTGCTGACCAGCAAGTGCCGCGGCCCATCCTCTGGGTTCTCAGCCGCGCCATGCTGCGCGAAGCCGGCCGGCCCTATGGCCCAGGCCTTTCTGCTTTGGGTATCGCGCCCGAGCGCGTCGTCATGCTCGCGGCATCCAACATCGAAGACGCGCTCGCCGCCGCCGAGATGGGGCTCGAAATCGGCGCGCTCGACGGCGTGGTGATGGAGCTGCCACCGGCACTCCCCACCGCGATGTTGGCGTTCGGAAAGCGTCTCGCCTTGCGCGCCGAACGTTCGGCGACGCCCGCGTTTCTCATTCATGCCAACACTGTGGCACCTCCATCCCCCGTTGCCACGCGTTGGCAGGTCGCAAGCCTTCCGGCGCGCCGCCCCAAGGCTTGGGCACCGGCAGAGCCGGTCGCAGTCCTCACGCTCGTCAAAAACCGGTTCGGCCCCCCTGGCCGTTGGTCCGTCCCCCTCACGGCTATTCCCCAGATCACTGCTGGTCAGTTGCACCACCGAGGCCGCGATGCCGTTTCATCCTGCGTTCCGCCGCCGCATCCTGAGTTTGTGGCTCCCGCGTCTGCCGACCGATCGCATCCACCGCCGCGAAGCGGCCACGCTGCATGACCGTGTCCCTTCTGGCGAACCCTGCGATGCGCCACTCGCCCTTGGCACGAAGACGGCTGGCGCCGAGCGGATCACGGCGCTCGATCTTTTGGCCGGTGAGGCGGGGCTGCAGCTCGGCATGACGGTCGCCGAAGCGCGCGCCATCTGCCCCGCGCTCCGCGTTCTGCCCCACGACACCGCAGCCGATCATCGGCTGCTCGAGAATATCGCCGATTGGGCGGATCGCTACACACCGATGGTTGGCCGTGATCCACCCGCAGGCCTCATGCTCGATATCACAGGAGCCGCCCATTTGATGGGGGGAGAGATCGCACTGGCGCGGGATTGCAGCGCCCGTCTTGCCCGCCAGGGTTTGACGGCGGCCATCGCCATCGCGCCCACCGCCGGCGCCGCCTGGGCTCTCGTCCGCGCCAAAGGCCGCGGCCACATCCCTGAAACCGCCAACAGCGAGACGCTCGACACAGCTCTCCGCCCGTTGCCCGTCGCAAGTTTGCGCCTGCCACCAGAGACGGTCGCCGCGCTTCGCCGTGTCGGTCTCAGAACCATCGGCGATCTCATTGACCGCCCGCGCCAACCCATCGCCGCCCGCTTCGGGCCTGATGTGCTGCGCCGCCTCGATCAAGCGCGCGGTCTCATCGACGAGGCCATCGCGCCACGCCAGCCGGTGCCTCCTGCCGTGATCGCAGAGACGCTTGCCGAACCGATCCTCACGGCATCGGCCGTCGATGCAGCAACCCGCGCGCTCGCCCCGCGTCTGACGGCCCTGCTCGAAGAACGCGGCCAAGGCGCCACCGCAGTCGAACTCGCCATCTTCCGCGTCGATGGCCGCGTGCAACGCCTCGCACTGCGTTTTGCCGAGCCGACGCGCGACCCGAAGCAGATCGCTGATCTTCTGGCCTTGCGCCTGGATCATCTCGATGATCCGCTCGATCCTGGGTTCGGTTATGACGCCATGCGCTTGGCGGCCACCGGCGTCGCCGTAAAAACCGGCGAGGCAATCAGTTTGTCCTCTTTGACCGGTACTGCCGACAGCGAGATCCTGCGTCTGCGCGCGCGTCTTGTCGATCGCCTCACCGCGCGTTTCGGTTCCGAGAAAGTCATGGCGCTCGCCGCTGCTGACACGCATCTGCCCGAGCGTGCCGATCGTCTGGTAGCTATGGCGAAGACGAACGCTCAGCCAGTACCGAAGCCGCAGTCGCAACCGCGCGCCCGCGTGCGCATCCGTCCGCTGCGGTTACTCGATCCGCCCGAGTCCATCGACGTGATGGCGGAAGTACCTGACGGCCCGCCGCTCAATATCCGCTGGCGCCGCCGCCCGCTCCGCATTCTCGCCGCCGATGGTCCCGAACGCATCGCGCCGGAATGGTGGCAGGGATGGCATCAGACGCCGACCGCGCATCCCTTGGCGCTCGGCGCGTCACGCGGAGAAGCCCGCGAGACACGCGATTATTGGCGCATCGAAGACGATCTCGGCCGCCGTCTTTGGATTTACCGCTTAGGCTTCTACGGCGATCCTGCGGTTGAGCCGCGCTGGTTCGTTCACGGCCTCTTCGCCTGAGGAGGTCGATATGTCAGTCGCCACAGCCCCGCCCGTCTACGCCGAGTTCGCCGTCACCTCGAATTTTTCGTTCCTCCATGGTGCATCGCATCCCGAAGAACTCGCCGCCGCAGCAGCCGGATTACAACTCTCGGCCATCACGCTCGCCGATCGCAATTCCGTGGCCGGTGTCGTTCGTCTCCATGCCGCACTCCGCGATCTGCGCGACGAACATCCCGGCGCGCGCCTGCCCCGCTATCATCCGGGTGCGCGCCTCGTATTCCGTGATGCCACGCCCGATATTCTCGCCTATCCCGTCAATCGCCGCGGTTGGGGCAGTCTCTGCCGTTTGCTGACACTCGGCAATCGCCGCACCGAAAAAGGTCAATGCCACCTCGATCGCGCCGACCTCCTCGCCCACGCCACAGATCTCGCGCTTGTCGTGATGCCACCAGATATCCCGCCGGTTGAGTTTGCCGGCGCGCTGTCTCCGCTCATCGGCGAGTTGCGCGCGGCTGCGCAAGAACCACCGCGTCTCGCCGTCTTGAACCGGTATGATGGTGATGACCCCGCGCGCCGTGCCGCCCTCGCCGCGATCACGCGCAAAACCCGCACACCGCTACTCGCCGTCGGTGATGTTCTCTACCATGACGCCACACGCCGCCCGCTGCAGGACGTTCTGACCTGCATTCGCCTTCATGAAACCCTCGAAACCGCCGGCCGCCGCCTTGAGGCGCACGCCGAGCGCCACCTGAAAGCACCCGCCGAAATGGCGCGTCTCTTTCGCGACCTGCCAGAAGCAGTCGCCGAAACAGTACGTCTCTCCGCAGCGCTGACGTTTTCCCTCGATGAACTCCGTTACGAATATCCCGAAGAAACCATCGCCAGTTTCGAGACGCCGCAGCAGGCGCTGATACATTTCACCTACGAAGGTGCCAAAGAGCGTTATCCCAATGGTGTACCAGAGAAAGTGCGCTACGCCATCGCTCACGAACTCGATCTCATCGCGCGCCTCGGCTACGCGCCTTATTTTCTCACCGTCCACGACATTGTCCGTTTCGCCCGCGCCCGCGGCATCCTCTGTCAGGGACGCGGTTCCGCTGCCAATTCCAGCGTTTGCTTTTGTCTGGGCATCACCGAAGTCGATCCGGACCGCTCGGATCTGCTGTTCGAACGCTTCATCTCCGCCGACCGCCGCGAACCGCCCGACATCGACGTCGACTTCGAGCATGCCCGCCGCGAAGAAGTGATCCAGTACATTTATACCCGCTATGGCCGCGAACGTGCCGGTCTCGCTGCCACCGTGATCAGCTACCGAGCCCGCAGTTCCATCCGCGAAATCGGCAAGGTCATGGGCTTCTCGACCGATACTCTCGATCAACTCTCGAGTTCGATTTGGGGCTACGGCGCCGAAGGCGTCAGCGCCGTCGATGCTGGCCGCGCCGGTCTCGACACCACCGCCCCCGCCGTCCGCCAGGCGATGGCCTTCGCGCATGAGATCCAAGGTTTTCCGCGTCATCTCTCGCAGCATGTCGGCGGCTTCGTCATGACGCGCGGCCGCCTGGACGAACTCGTCCCCATCCAGAACGCGGCCATGGAGAACCGCACGGTCATCGAGTGGGACAAAGACGACCTCGATACTCTCGGCATCCTCAAAGTCGACGTGCTCGCCCTTGGCATGCTCACATGCTTGAAGAAGAGCCTCGATCTGTTGCGCGATCATTACGGCGCCGCGCACTCGATTGCCTCGCTTCCGGCCGAAGATCCGTCCGTCTATCGCATGCTCACCCGCGCCGACAGTCTCGGACTGTTTCAGGTCGAGAGCCGCGCCCAGATGTCGATGCTGCCCCGTCTCAAGCCCAAAACGTTCTACGATCTCGTCATTCAGGTAGCCATTGTTCGCCCCGGCCCGATCCAGGGCGACATGGTACACCCCTATTTGCGCCGCCGTCAGGGCACGGAGAGCGTGAATTATCCGAGCAAGGAACTCGAGGCCGTCCTTGGAAAGACATTGGGCGTACCGCTGTTCCAAGAGCAGGCGATGAAGATCGCCATCGTCGCCGCCGGCTTCTCACCGTCAGAAGCCGACAAGCTGCGCCGTGCCATGGCTACGTTCAGGAAAGTCGGAACCATCAGCACGTTCCAGCGTAAGATGATCGACGGCATGATCGCCAACGGCTACGACGCCAGCTTTGCCGAACGCTGCTTCCGCCAGATCGAAGGTTTCGGCGAATACGGCTTTCCCGAAAGCCACGCCGCGAGCTTCGCGCTCCTCGTTTATGCCTCCGCATGGATGAAATGCCACTATCCCGATGTCTTCGCTGCCGGCCTCTTGAACGCCCAGCCACTCGGATTTTATGCTCCAGCTCAAATCGTCCGCGACGCCCGCGAGCACGGCATCGGCGTCCGCCCCGTCGACATTAATCTCTCTCTCTGGGACGCGACACTCGAACCCGACAGCGGCGGCCCACAAGCGCGGCTTCACCCTCGCCATAGCGGCATGGCCTCAGATATTCGATCGGCACACGCCATCCGTTTAGGCTTCCGCGAGGTCAAAGGGATACGTGAAGAGAGTATCGCGAAATTGGTCGAGGCGCGTGGCAAAGGTTACGACAGCGTACGTGACCTCTGGCTGCGCACCGGCCTCGATACCGCGAGCCTCGAACGTCTCGCAGACGCCGATGCCTTCGGCTCGCTGGGTTTGCCGCGGCGGGACGCATTGTGGGCGGTCAAAGCGCTGGGCCGCACCGGAGACGATGACAACCTGCCGCTGTTTTCCAGGGCCACGGCGTCCGCCCTCGCACGCCGCGAGCCGGATGCGCATCTGCCGCCCATGCCACTGGGCGAGGAGGTCGTGAACGACTATCGCTTCCTGCGCCTCTCGCTCAAGGCGCATCCCGCACTGTTCATCCGGGATACGCTGACACGTCGCCGCGTCGTGCCGAATGGCCGTCTCGTGGAGTTGCCGCCTGGCCGCCGCGTCTCGGTCGCAGGTCTTGTTCTCGTGCGTCAGCGTCCGGGCAGCGCCAAAGGCGTCATCTTCATGACCCTGGAAGACGAAACCGGTGTCGCCAACACCATCGTCTGGTCCAAGGTGTTCGAGCGTTTCCGCCCAGTCGTGCTCGGTGCCCGCTTCGTAATCCTCACCGGACGTCTGCAGAACCAGGACGGCGTGGTCCACGTCGTCGCCGAGCAGATCGAAGACGCGACGGATCTCCTCACACGCCTGAGCGACGACAGTGGCGACCTCGAATCGCTCGCCCGTGGCGATGAAGTCAAACGCCCGCAGCCCGACGCGCGCGAAAAATCCCTCAATGCACAAATGGCGCGCGCACGGCGCATGGCAACACTCGTGCCGAAAGATAAGTCGCCGCAGCACATCACAAACGCCACAGATAGCGCGCCGGAGCCGCGCACGCCGGACGAGATATCCGCAGCTATAACCTCGAATGTGCTGCCGCTTTTCTCCGCCGCCGACCTTGATGTGCCCGCACGCGCGACGCGTCACGTTCTTCCCAAAGGTCGCAATTTTCGCTGACCGTCATTCTGCGCGCCGTCACAAAACAAAACACGCGTTAAGAGTTGCGCAACCAATTTCCGCGACAAACAGTGTTCAAGTTTGATCGCCAACGGCAGCGCAACCGATCGTCAAGCCTCTGCGGCGACAACGCAAACGCATCTGAGATTTCGGCGCCTCACGAGGATCGCGATGGATCACGACGGACACTTCACTGCCACTGATAGCGCACGCGATGCGGTCGAGACGAAAGCGGCCAGCGGCGCCATCATCATCCAGTTTCCCGTTATCCGCCGTCCTGTTCCGAAGCCCGACGCCAAAGGGGCGGCGATACCGGCGGCATCCTCGCAGGCGTCTGCCGCGATCCACACCCTGCGCCACACCGATCACGCCTCGCTGGCCGCAGACCTGATCGCACTCGTCGCTCACGCAGCCGCAGAACGCACCGCGCCATCGGGCCCGACCACGCTCGGCGCACTCGGCGCCGTGGCCGGCTTCGCCGCGCAACAATCCCTCCTGCTCCGCGGCCCGACGCACTGGCATCAGCCGATGCGCGCCGCCCATCTCGATCGCATCCTTGTCAGTGACGCCGCCGCAGATATGAGCCTGTGGCACCAATTGAAAGCCGCGACGGCGCTACAAGGCACGACGCAACTTCCCGATCCGAAGAAACTGCTGGCCGTCACACAAAAATGCCTGGGCACCAATCAGTTCGGCGTCATTACCCTGCCGCCCGCTCATCGTTTGGCCGAACAGCCGCAAACCGGCCTGATCCGTCTTTGGGCGCGCGTCCGTGATGCTTTCGATGCCGCGCGCATTCCGCCTGACCAGTGGCCAGTTATCTGCAATCGAGCAGCCGCAGCCGCAGTTGCCGGTGATCTCACCCAGGTGCCGCTGCATGTCGCCGTTCGCATCATCATGCAGGCGGCGCTGGCCATGGCGCTGGTCGAACCGCGCCAAATCCCGGGCGCTGCCGTCAAAACAGCTTGAGCGAAATGTGGCGAACGGCCCATAGAGACCGCGTGCGATGATGCAGCAACCGAGGCACGCGCGCGAGTTGGTGGTGTCGGCCCAAGCGACCGGCGCCCGAGCCCTCGTCAATGCGGTCCCGGATGCCGCTGCGCCGAACGCGATCGGTCACGGCCTCGATGCCTCCGGCACAACGCTCGCGATCGCCGCCGACCGCGTACCGCTCAAACGCGTCATCCGCTACGCGGTCGACGGTCTCGCCGAGAAAGATTTCGCCTCCAATTTTGCCACCGCCGGCATCTTCGGCGGCGCAGCTGTGCTTTTTATTCTCCTCGTGTTTGCCTACGGGTGGCGAGATCGCTTCTTGATCGTGGCGGTGCTCCTGGGCGCCATTGCGCTTTTCGCACTTCTCGATCTCAACCGCGTCACCTGGCTCACCACCTACACCTTCACGCTTCATCTCGACGACGGCACCACGTGCAAATTCACCACCACGTCCGAAAATGAGGCCCTGCGCCTCCGCGACGCACTGAACCTCCACTTGCTCTGACGCGGGCGCGCGTCGAACCCGTCTTGCCGGGGCTGGCAACACCCTAAACCCCTCGCGCCCGCGCGCTGAGTAGGCTATCACTCGGCCAAAATCTCCAGCCGGGACCACCGACCGTGACCACATCGCCTATCGTCCGCTTCGCACCGAGCCCCACCGGCCGCATCCACATCGGCAACGTACGCACGGCGCTGCTCAACTGGCTGTTCGTCAAGAAAAACGGCGGGCGCTTCATCCTGCGCCTCGACGACACCGACCGCGAACGCTCGCGCGAAGAATACGCCGAGGCGATCCGCACCGATCTGACGTGGTTGGGCCTGCTCTGGGACGAAACCTTCCGTCAGTCCGACCGTTCGGCGCGCTACGACACGGTCGCCGAGCAGTTAAAGGCTTCCGGCCACCTCTACCCCTGCTACGAAACCGAGGATGAACTCGACCGCAAGCGCAAGCGTCAGATGGCGCGCGGTCTGCCGCCGCTCTATGACCGCGCCGGTCTCAAGATGACTGCCGAAGAGCATGCAAAGATGGCTGCGGAGGGCAGAAAGCCGCACTGGCGGTTCCGTCTTGGTAACACCGCGAAAGGCAGCGATCAGGTCGTGCCGACACCCGTGCGCTGGGATGATCTTGTGCGTGGCGAGCAGATGGTGGATGTCGGCTCGCTCTCCGACCCCGTGCTTGTGCGCGCCGATGGCACCTATCTTTACACCTTCACCTCTGTGGTCGACGACGTCGATACCAAGATCACCCATATCATTCGCGGCGAAGACCACGTCACCAACACGGGCGTCCAGATCGAAATCTTCAAAGCGCTTGGCGCTACGCCGCCGGCGTTTGCGCATTTCTCGCTGCTGGTCGGACGTGACGGCGAGGCGCTATCGAAGCGCCTGGGCTCGTTGTCTGTCGACGGTTTCCGCGACGCAGGCCTCGAGCCGATGGCCGTCAACGCCTTCTCAAGCCTGATCGGCACGTCGGATGCGATCCATCCCTACCTCACGCTCAGCGAGCTTGCGGCCATGTTCGACCTCGGCAAGCTGTCGCGCTCGCCGTCGCGCTTCGATACTGCCGAACTCGAGTCATTGAACGCCAAGCTCCTCCACATCACGCCCTACGCGTCGGTCGCGGAGAGATTGCAAGTCATGGGTTGCACCGGCGGTGAACCCTTCTGGTTGGTAGTCCGCGGCAATCTCAAAACCCTCGCCGACGCCAAGCAGTGGCACGCAGTGACTGCGACAGAAATCGCCCCAATGATCGAAGACCCGGGCTTCCTTGCCGAGGCTGCAAGCGTCCTTCCAGACGAACCCTGGACTGACGCGACGTGGGGCCAGTGGACAGAAGCTGTCAAAACCAAGACCGGCCGCAAAGGCCGCACGTTGTTCCATCCATTGCGTCTGGCGCTGACAGCGGCAGAAAATGGCCCTGAGTTGAAGGCGCTGTTGCCGCTCATTGGCCGGAAGCGAGCGTTGGCGCGGCTGGAAGGCAAAGTGGCATAGTTGGCCGCCCGTCAGAACCGCGAGGTCCGCCATGCCGCAATCCATGATCGCCGCTAACGGCCAGACGTTCGAGACGAACACGGACGGCGATCCGTCCGCGCCGCTCCTGCTGTTCCTTCACGGCTTCCCCGAACACGCAGGAGCGTGGACCAAAATTATGCCCGCCTTCGCCAACCGTTACCACACGGTCGCACCGAACCAGCGCGGCTACGGCAAATCGTCGAAGCCGGCCGGCATCGAGAGCTATCGTGTCCAGCATCTCGCCAAAGATATGCTCGACCTCGCCACAACGGTGGCGCAAGGCCGCAAATTTCATCTGGTCGCGCACGACTGGGGGGCTTCGGTCGCCTACATGATGGCGTTCATGGCGCCCGCGCGTATCGCCACGCTGACCGTGCTCAATGGCGTGCATCCGATCCCGTTTCAGCGCGCCATACTGAATGATCCGGAACAGCGGCAGGCCAGTCAGTACATGCGCTTTCTCAGGCGTGACGACGCGGCGGCGTTGCTGGCTGAAAACAATTTCGCGCGTCTGCTCCGCTTCATGACCGAAGGTTTCGGCGGTGGCCGCTGGCTGACGGAGCCAGAGCGGCAGGCCTATCTCGCGTCGTGGTCGGAACCCGGCGCGCTCGAAGCGATGGTCGCCTGGTACAAGGCGACACAATTGCTCGTCCCTGAAACGGCGGAGACGGTGACGGAAGACCCACTCGCCCGCATCAATCCCGCGATGGTGCGGGTGCGCATGCCGCATCTGGTTCTGTGGGGACTGGAAGACAAAGCATTGCGCCCATCCTGCACAGCCGGTCTCGACGCCTACTGCGACGATCTCACGTTGAAATCCATCGACGGCGCCGATCACTGGATTGTGCATCAACGCCCGGACGCGGTCATCGCGGAACTGAGCGCATTTCTTGAAAAGCACGCCCATGCCATCGCGGAATAAGAGCAGCCAATGACCACTTATCTCTGGCCTCTCCTGACGCTCTGGCTCGTGCATTTGATGGCCGTGATGAGCCCAGGCCAGTCGTTCATTGTCGTCTCGCGCACGGCACTCGGCAGCGGCCGGCCGGCCGGCATTGCCGCCGCGCTTGGCATGGGGGCTGGCATTTTGCCCTGGGCGATCGGGGCTATGCTCGGGTTGGCGGTGGTGTTTGCGCAGCTTCCTTGGCTTTATGCAGCGCTTAAAATTCTCGGCGGGCTTTATCTCATCTATGTCGCCGTCCGGGTCTGGCAGCACGCCTCGGACGCCGTGGCCGTTAGCGGCGGGGAGGCGGTGATGTCGGCGCCGGCCGCATTCCGGCACGGATTTCTGGCCCAACTCGCCAACCCGAAGGTCGCCATGTTCTACGGCTCGATCTTCGTGGCGATCCTGCCACCGTCGCCACCTGGCTGGCTCATCGGCGTCATTTTTGCCATTCTTCTGGTCAATGAAATTGGTTGGTTCGCGCTTGTCGCCATTTTCTTTTCATCCGAACGCCCTCGTCGCGCGTATCTGACGGTGAAGCCGGTCGTCGACCGCGTGATGGCCGTTCTGCTCGGCCTGCTGGGTGCCAAATTAATCGAGGGAGCGGTGCGCGATCTCGCATCGAAAGCCTGACATGAAACGTCTCGCCGCCGCAGTTTCCGCAATTCCGATGCTGTTCGCTCCAGCCATGACCGAGGCGCAAACGATGCAAACACAATCCGGCTCGGCCTACGATCACGCGTTCACGTCGATCGACGGTAAGCCGATGCCGCTATCCAGCTTCAAAGGCAAAGTGCTGTTGATCGTCAACACCGCCTCGTTCTGCGGCTACACGAAGCAGTATGACGGCCTGCAGAAGTTACATGACACGTACGCCGCCCGTGGCTTCGCCGTCATCGGCGTTCCGTCGAATGACTTCGGTGCGCAGGAACCGGGCAAGGCCGAAGAGATTAAAACCTTCTGCGAAACCAACTTCAACATCACGTTCCCGCTCGCCGACAAGGTCGAGGTCAAGGGCGCAGGCGCACACGCATTCTATGCCTGGGCGCGCACCACGCTTGGCGACGCAGCCGCACCCAAATGGAATTTTCACAAATACCTCGTTGGCGCAGATGGTAAACTGCTCGCCAGTTTTTCGACGCAAACCACACCCGACGATAAGCGCCTCACCAGCGTCGTCGAAAAGGCCCTCGCAGCACCGAAGACCTAAGCGGATGCCTGCGAGCGTTGTCCCACGCTCAAATAGTGCGTAATCGTAAGGAACTGCGTCAGCCCGGCGGCCTTCGCCAGCGCAATGGACGCGGCATTGTCTTCGCTGACTTGATAGCGCGGCACCAACGCACGGCGGTGGAGTTCGGCGAGTGCCGTCCGGACAACGTTCGAGCCGTGACCTTTTTTGCGATAAGCCGGTGGCGTCACCACCCCGCCCACTTCCCAGATCCGTCCATAGTTCTCATAGGCGAGACAAACGGCAGCCAGTTCGCCGTCGATCGTGAGCGCGCAAGTGAACGCACGCCCGTCAGCAAGTAACGGCTCGAGCCACGAGCGGCTATGTCCCTGTTGGCTATAGAGCCCGTAAATCGCTTCAGATGCCGTATCGGAAACGACCGCGTTGCCGGTATCATCAGGCGGCGCCGTCGACGTGAAGGAGATGAAACTCGTGACGCGCTCGGCTTTACAGTGTTGCATGACAACGGGCGCGTCCGCATCACTGCCGAGCTTGAACACAATACGGCCCTCGCGCGGCAGCCGCGTGAGAAGTTGCGCAGTGAGTGCCGGCTGATTGCTTGAGATGAGCGCGGCATACGCTGCTTCAGGGTAGGCCGTCTGGTCGTAGGTGCTGATGCGCGTATCCAAGATCACGAGCGCGGCAGAACCATCCACCGTGTCGATCAAAGATGCCTGCGTGTGAGCAGGATAAGCACGCAGATGCTTCAACAGAACGATGTTGCGCAATGCATCCAGTTCAAGTTTCGCGGCAACAATGTTCGGATCGGTGATGACGGTCATGGTGATTGCCGGGAACGGTCAGTCAAAGGCAGGGGCGGGGCCGGTCTCAACTCTCAAGTCCGGCCTTGCGCCGCTCGACCGCAGAGATGACGTGGAACCCGAGCGAACGCAATGGTTCCGGCGCGATCCAGTTCGCGGTGCCGTAGCTGCGGCGCACATCGTCTTCGACGGCAATATCCCTTAATGTGTTCGGCCAGTTTTTTGCCCAAAGCCGTGCCTTTGACAACGCCCGCGCCGTTGCAGCCTGCCGACGTGTAAAGTTCATCGTCGATACGTCCCCAGTAAGGCGAACCATTCATGGTCAAAGCCGTGGTGCCGCCCCAGACCGTATCCAGCCCAACATGCGCCAGCGCTGGATACCGGCGATGAAACCGATCCAGCAGCGCGGCATGAACCTGCTCAGGTGAAACACCACGCTCGTACGAGTAGAGCGAGCGCACCATCAACCGATCGCGTCCGACGCGGCGCACCGTGGTGCCAAGCCGGTGCGACGGCAGAATGCCCCATGTCGGCATCGAGCCAAGATGCCGGATATCAGCGGGCTGAAGCGCGTGCGTGATGGCCGCATACGTGTAGATGTTGACCAATCGGTCACGCAGATAACCGAAGGATTTAATCGACGCATTCGTCGCCATGATCACTGTATCGGCGGTGATCTGCGCATCGGCAGTGCGCAGCTGCCATTTGCCCGGCCTCTGCAGCGCGATGACCGGGCTCTGCTCGTAAAGGTGCACGTTGCCGGGCAAGCTATCGGCCAAACCGCGGATCAGCGCCGCAGGCTGCACCAGATAACCCCATGCGGTGAAAAGCCCGGAGCGATAGTAGCCGCTGCCGACGCGCTCGCGCAGACCGTCGCGATCAAGGGCCGCGTGTGGCACGTCGAGCGCGCGGACGATCGCCAACAAGTCTTGGACCTGAGCATCCCCGCGCGCGGTTGCTGCCGCCTTGATCCGCCCGCTCAGTTCCAAATCGCAAGCGATACCGTGGCGCGCGATCAGCGCCATCAACCAGTCGAAGCCTTCGGTCGCGTACCGGTTCCGCGCTTCCGCAGTGGCAACGTCGCCGGCGCTAACGCCGCCCGGAATGTCGCGCGGACCAATAAAGCCCGAGTTGCGCGCCGAAGATCCTTCACCGACCGTTGTGGCGTCGAGCACGATGATATCTGCACCGGGATCCAATTCTGCCAAGCGCCGCGCCGCCGCAAGCCCCGTGAACCCCGCGCCGACAACGGCATAGGTGCACGAAAGCGAACCGCGCGCCGGCGCACGCGGCTGCCGCAGCGGCAACATCGCGTTCCAGCCACAGCGATCCGGATACGAAGGGTAGGTCGAAACGTGCGAACTCAAGCCGTAAACCTGCGTCAGATCGAGATGATGAGTGCAACTCCGGACCTACGGGAAAACCGCGCATGTGACCAGAGGAGACTGCGTAGTGCGCCGCGTGAACCAGCCTCACCCCAACTCATTCGTGTGCGGCAGCTTAGGCCGCCACGCCGAACATCGCGCCGATCCCAGCGGTCGCAGCCATCGCCACCGCGCCCCAGAACGCAACGCGCACCACGGCGCGCGTAACGTCCGCGCCGCCAGCCCGCGCGCCGAGCGCACCCAGACCCGCGAGGAACACCAGTGCGGAAATCGACACCGTCCAAACCATGTATTGCGGCGGTGTGAAGATCGCGACGATGAGCGGCAACGCGGCACCGGCCGCGAAGGTCGCCGCAGACGTCAGCGCCGCCTGCACCGGCTGTGCGGCCGTCATCTCGCTGATACCCAATTCTTCGCGCGCGTGTACACCGAGCGCATCTTTCGCCATCAGCTGATCGGCGACCTTGAGCGCCAATTCAGGATCAAGGCCGCGTTTCTCATAAATCGCCGCAAGTTCTTGCCGTTCGAACTCCGGCTGCTCAACGAGCTCTTTCCGCTCCCGCGCGAGATCGGCAGCTTCGGTGTCCGATTGCGAGCTGACGGAGACATACTCCCCCGCAGCCATCGACATCGCGCCGGCGACAAGGCCCGCAACGCCGGCAATCATGATGTCCTTGAGCGATGATTTGGCCGCTGCCACGCCGACGATCAAGCTTGCCGTCGATACAATGCCGTCGTTGGCGCCGAGCACCGCGGCGCGCAGCCAGCCAATGCGCGCGACGAGATGCTGCTCGGGCTGAGTTGAGAGGCGTGGCATGATGCGGGTCTCCTTTGCCGGACCAGATAACCACGCCTGCACTGCGCCGCTATGTGGCGGCGCAAGATCGGCCGCGACCGAAACGCGCACAGGGAGACTTGTGGCAATGTGAAAATTAGGTCAATAATGCTGACCTAATTTGAGAGGTCGCCGATGTCACTTGAACAGATCACGGCTCTGTTGGCTTTTGCTTTCGCAGGCGCGGCCACCCCAGGCCCCAACAACGCGATGCTGATGGCCTCGGGCGTCAATTTCGGTTTCCGCCAGACCTTGCCACACCTTTTCGGAGTCAATCTCGGTTTCCCGGCTATGGTCGTCGCCATTGGGCTTGGCCTTGCCCAGCTTTTTGCAGCCGAACCGAGGATTTATACCGCTTTGAAGGTGGTGAGCGTCGGCTACCTGCTGTGGCTGGCTTGGAAGATCGCCAACGCAGCGCCGGCCATACCGGACGCCTCGGGCACAGCCGGACGAGCAGCGCGGCCGATGTCGTTCCTTGAGGCCGCGGCATTTCAGTGGGTCAACCCCAAGGGCTGGATTATGGGGATAGGGGCCTTTGCGGCGTATTCGATCCCCGGCGACCCCATCATGAGTGCCCTCGCGATTTCGGCGGCCTATTTGCTGGTCGGGTTCCCAAGTTCCGCCATTTGGGCGGGTTTTGGCGTGGGATTGCGCCAGTTCTTGGCCGATCCCAAGCGTTTGCGGGCATTCAACATCGCCATGGCCCTCCTGCTGGTCGCCTCGCTCTACCCCGTCATCGCCGATCTCATCCGCGGCAGTTAAGCACCGGTGCCGCGTGGGCAACCGAAGGGCCAGAAGCCCGGTTGCTGCGTGGGCAACCGAAGGGCCGAACTGAGACCCAGGGCATCCAAAGGTGCAGCCCAAATGCGCCGCTTTCCCCTTGCCCGCTTGCCCTCAAGCCGCTATCGCCTGGGGCTCAAAATCCATCAACGAAGCCCCAGGGAATAGGCCGAGGGGCCTGACGGGCCAAGCCCACTCAAGGAAGGACTGCCACTATGCGCGTCTATTACGATCGTGATGCCGACATCAACCTGATCAAGGGCAAGAAGGTCGTCATCATCGGCTACGGCAGCCAGGGCCACGCCCACGCGCAGAACCTGCGCGACAGCGGCGTCAAGGACGTGGCGATCGCGCTGCGCAAGGGCTCGGCCGGCGTGAAGAAGGCCGAAGGACGCCGGCTTCAAGGTGATGGAAGTCGCCGAGGCCGCCAAGTGGGCCGACGTCATGATGATGCTGCACGCCGGACGAACTGCAGGCCGACATCTACCGCGACCACCTGCACGAGAACATGAAGAAGGGCGCCGCGCTGATGTTCGCGCACGGCCTCAACGTCCACTTCAACCTGATCGAGCCGCGCGCCGACCTCGACGTCGGCATGGTCGCGCCGAAGGGCCCCGGCCACACGGTGCGCTCCGAGTACGCGCGCGGCGGCGGCGTGCCCTGCCTGATCGCCATCCACCAGGACAAGAGCGGCAACGCCCACGACCTGTTCCTGTCCTACGCCTCGGCCATCGGCGGCGGCCGCGCCGGCATCATCGAGACCACTTCAAGGAAGAGTGCGAGACCGATCTCTTCGGCGAGCAGGTCGTGCTCTGCGGCGGCCTCGTCGAGCTGATCCGCGCCGGCTACGAGACGCTGGTCGAAGCCGGCTATGCGCCGGAAATGGCCTACTTCGAGTGCCTGCACGAAGTGAAGCTGATCGTCGACCTGATCTACGAAGGCGGCATCGCCAACATGAACTACTCGATCTCGAACACCGCCGAGTTCGGCGAGTACGTCACCGGCCCGCGCATCATCACCGACGAGACCCGCGCCGAAATGAAGCGCGTGCTGAAGGACATCCAGTCGGGCAAGTTCACCACCGAGTGGATCCGCGAGTGCAAGGCCGGCCAGCCGAAGTTCAAGGCCACCCGCCGCCTCAACGACGCCCACCCAATCGAGGAAGTCGGCGCCAAGCTGCGCGCCATGATGCCCTGGATCAAGGAAAAGGCGCTGGTCGACAAGGCGAAGAACTAAGCCTCGACTGAGATGTCAAAAACGAACGGGCGGGTCGCAAGACCCGCCCTTTCTTTTTGCAGCTAGCTAAAGAAAAACCCCGGAGAGCGGATGCTCCCCGGGGCTTCTGCTTCAGCGCGAGGCTGAGGCAGCTTACTTCTTCACAGCGTCGGCAGGCTTCACATCGGCCGGTTTGACGGCAGTGGTCGCGGGAGCGACTTTACCGGCGTCGGCTTTCGGTGCTTCGACCTTCTTGTCGTCGACCTTCGGTGCACCAACGCCCATCGGCTTGGTTTCAACCTTCGGAGCTTCCGACTTCTTTTCGAGCGCTTTGACAGCTTCGACTTTCTTGTCGTCAGCCTTCGGCGTCACGACGGCAGCAGCAGGAGCTGCAGTCTTGCCAGCGTCTGCCTTCGGCGCTTCAACCGCTTTCACGGCCGGAGCAGGAGCAGCAGGCGCAGTTGCCGTTGCAGCAGGAGCAGCAGCCGGTATCGTCGCCTTCGGCGCTTCAACCGACTTACCGGCAACTGGAGCAGCCGGAGCTGTCACGACAGCAGCAGGCTTCGAAGCGTCGACCTTCGGAGCTTCAACTTTCTGCGCAACCGGAGCCGCAGGCTTTGCACCGCCGACAGCCGGCTTCGAGTCCTGAGCGAAAGCAGGAGCCGCGACGAAGAGTGCGACAGCGGCGAGGGAGATCATCTTATTCATGGTCTGCGGTGTCCTTGTTGCTTGGTGCCCACCTCTCGGGTGGGGCATGCAAGGACATATGAACGAGTTGTCTGGCGCGTTGAGGGCGGCCCGCTAACAACCAGCTAAACGCGCCGTTTACCCGCCATTCATGCGGACCACGGCGCGGCCACTGGCAGGCGCCTTCTCGGTCCTTACAACTTGCCGCTCGCGGTCAGTTTCGCTTTGAGCCCGCTGCGTTGCTGCCGCCAGTTTATCCGGATCGGTTGAGCGCAAGACGAGATTGGTGCCAAACGTCTTCTGATCTTTGACGAACGGGTAACTCCCCATCGAGACGTCGGGGAACTCTTTCTGGTGCGCGCCGAACATATCGGCAATCTCACCCTCGGGGCGGTAAAGCTCGATCGTCTCGGACAGCATCTTGCGGCCGACCTTGAGGCGCGGCGTCACCGCATCGAGCATGACCTGCATGATGTTGGGCACGCCCGCCATCACGATCACGTTCTCGATTTTGAAGCCCGGCGCAATCGACACGGAATTCTCGACCAGTTCCGATGTTTCCGGCAACCGCGCCATGCGCAAGCGCGCAGGCGTCAATTCCAGGCCGCGCTTCTCGTAGTAGGGCTTCATCAGCGCCAACGCACGCGGATCGACGTCGATGCCCACGCCAAAGGCCTTGGCCACGCAATCCGCTGTGATGTCGTCGTGGGTCGGCCCAATGCCGCCGGTGGTGAAGACGTAGGTGTAACGCCGCCGCAGCACGTTGAGCGCGTCGACAATCTCCGCCTCGATATCCGGCACGATGCGGACTTCCGAGAGCTGAATGCCAATGGCCGTCAGTGATCGGCGATATAGCCGATGTTCTTGTCCTTGGTCCGGCCCGACAGGATCTCGTCACCAATGACCAGCACAGCAGCCGTCACAGTCGCAGAGGAGGGCGAAGTCGAGGTCATGCATTTTTCTCCGTTGTGGGCTCGCGCACGAGAACGACATTGCCGCCAGTCTCGAGGACAACACGATAGTTTTTGCCTGTCAGCACGGCGATGAGGTCGGTCTGCCACGCACGGCGCCCGTCCTCCACGATCACGAGCCGTGGCCATAGTGCCTCGGGTGCGTGCGCGAAGAACGGCAGCAAGATGCGGTCTTCGAGACCCTCGACATCCGCCTTCACAGCATCAATGTGCGTAAATTGCGCCTCGGCGACGAGCCCTGCGAGCGTTCGGCACGGCACGGTGATGACACGCTCGTTGAGTTCTGGATGCCAAGTCTCCCGCGCGGTCGTCGAGCCGATGTTCTGCGCATTGAGATGCAGATCGACAGAGCCGTCGGCGTCTGACAAGGCGACGGGCGCAACCTGGGCCCAATCGAGCCCGTTGAGCGCAAGATTACAGCGCAGACGGGCGAGCGCGACCGGATGTGGTTCGACGGCGAGCAGCTTCCCGCTCGCTCCCACACGCGTCCCGACGAACAACGAGTACGTTCCGGCGTTGGCGCCGATATCGATAAAGACGAAGCCGGGTTTGAGGGCGGGCTCAAGCAGCGCCAGCACATCCGGATCGAAAAACTGCGGGCTGACCAAGAGCCGGCGTTCGCTGGCGTTGCCGGAGGTATGCAGCCGCATCCGCGACCCGAGCCGGGTGCCGTCGATAGGTGTTTCGCGCAAGCGTTTCAGCGCCGAACGTATGAACGACGCTCCACGCCGCCCCATCCGCGTCGCGGGCATCCGGTGGCCGAGCGCGATGAGTGCAGCCTGGAATGCCGTCGGTGCGAAATGTCCGAAAGGCTCGGCAGCTTGGGGCGCCTCAGATGGCACTGCGCATCTCCAAATTCGTGAAGTTTTGCCGCGCGTGTGCAGGGACTGGCGCCGGCAAGGACAAAGGTTGAACGCACATCTAGCACCTGCAAGGCCGGACGCAAGAGCGAAGCACTGTGGGCGACGCGGGCGGCCAACTTGACTTGGCTGGCTGCGTGCCTACGTTGGCCGGATGCTTTTCCCACCCCGCTTCTTTCCGGCACATTGATCCAGCGTTACAAGCGCTTTCTGGCCGACGTGCGCCTCGACAGCGGCGAAACCGTCACTGCGACGTGCCCGAACACCGGCTCCATGATCGGCCTCAAAGAGCCGGGCCAACGCGTCTGGCTTTCCACCTCCGACAGCCCGACGCGGAAGTACAAGCACACCTGGGAAATGGTCGAGCACGATCTCGGCAAAGGCGCCGCGCTCGTCGGTATCAACACGCAGCATCCGAACAAGCTGGTCACGGAAGCCATCGAAGCCGGCAAAATCAAAGAGCTGAAGGGCTACGCCGAGCTGAAGCGCGAGCAAAAATACGGCAAGAATTCGCGCATCGATATCCTGCTCACGGACCCCAAGAAGGGCGTCTGCTACGTCGAGATCAAAAACGTGCATCTGTCGCGCAAAGCCGGTCTTGCGGCGTTTCCCGACAGCGTCACCGAGCGTGGCGCCAAGCACTTGGCCGAGCTGTCCGATATGGTCCGCGACGGCCACCGCGCAGTTATGGTCTACTTGATCCAGCGCGGCGACATGGACACCTTTTCTCTCGCCCCCGACATCGACCCGATTTACTGCGAGGCGTTCGCGAACGCCGCCAAGGCAGGTGTCGAGATGCTGGCGGTCCGGTGTAACTTGTCCACAGCCGGTATCAGCGTCGACAAGGCCGTAAAAATACGGCCCTGAGTTGGCCACTGGCGCACAAACGGCACGCGTTGGCTGTCAAATCGAGTCGGGGCTCGAAAAGCCGGGAAATACACCTATGTTCCCGCCAGAGACACATAGCCGAGGTGCCAACGCTTCCTATGGCCAACCGCGACGACATCGCCATTGAGATTACGCCCGAAGTCCTGCTCAAGGCCTACGCGTGCGGCATCTTTCCCATGGCCGAAGCGGCTGACGACCCCGCACTCTATTGGATCGAGCCGCAAGCACGCGGAATTCTGCCACTCGACGCGCTGCATGTACCGCGCAGGCTAGCGCGCACGGTGCGCCAAGGCGTCTACACCATCCGTTACGATACGGCGTTTGATGACGTGATCAAAGGCTGCGGCGCTGAGCGCCCCGGCCGTCAAACCACGTGGATCAATGACAAGATCCGCAACCTCTATCGCGCGCTCCACCATCGCGGCTATTGCCACACCGTCGAAGCCTGGAAAGGTACCGAACTTGTCGGCGGCCTCTACGGCGTGGCGCTGGGCGGCGCATTTTTCGGTGAAAGCATGTTTTC
Source organism: uncultured Alphaproteobacteria bacterium (assembly GCA_963831185.1). Taxonomy (GTDB): domain Bacteria; phylum Pseudomonadota; class Alphaproteobacteria; order Rhizobiales; family Hyphomicrobiaceae; genus JABFRJ01. The sequence continues at coordinate 80,118 of CAWHPE010000007.1, read as the reverse complement.
GTATGCCCGCGACGCCAGCAAGGTCGCGCTGGTCCATCTTTGCGGCAAGCTGATTGCCGGCAACTTTACGCTGCTGGATTGCCAGTTCATCACCGACCATCTCTCGCAGTTCGGAACCGTCGAAATCGAGCGCCCCGAGTTTCACGAGCGTCTGGAAGCGGCGCTCCGTGTCGGCGCCAACTGGAATACCCTGCCCGACGATGCGGCAGGCTTCGAAATCCTGGAAATTATTCAACGTCATCAGAAGCCGGCGCCAGATCCCATCGCATTCCGGTGACGGCGGATCGTAATCACGGCGGCGTCAGCGGCAATCAACGAGGCTTCGAATATGACGGACCCCGTCAATGACAACGCCGCAACGGCGCCTCGTCGAATTCGACCCCGACAAGCGCGTGGCGGCGCGCGAAGCCGTTGAACGCTACGGACGCTACGAACTCGCCGTGCGCCACGTCTATCTTGCCGCAATATTGGCGGCTGGCGGCATCGTTGCCGCGCTCTATTTTTTCCTCCGCAACGCTCTGGGGTGACAGATCGGGAGACGTACCACTTTGAATGAATAACACCGGCACTGGGCGCACCTGCCAGTCAGCGATGCGCCCAGTCAATTTGCAGCAAACCTAATTTAGTGGTGCTTCGCCGGCTTTTTCGCCATCGCGGCTTTCACCTTCGGCGGCAAAATCACGCTGTCGATCACGTGAATGATGCCGTTCGACGTCTTGATGTCGGTTTTGACGACATTCGCACCGGAGACTTTGACGCCCTTGCGGATATCGACGGCAATGTTCGAACCTTCAACGGATTTCACGCCGAATTGCTTCGTCTTCGCGCCGACGATCTTCGCTGCTGGCACTTCACCTGCGACGACATGATAGGTCAGGATGGAGGCGAGGGTTTTCTTGTTCTCGGGCTTCAAGAGATTGTCGACAGTGCCTTTGGGAAGTTTAGCAAAGGCGTCGTCCGTCGGCGCAAACACCGTGAACGGCCCCTTGCTCTTGAGCGTATCGACGAGGCCCGCGGCTTTGACCGCCGCAACCAATGTCGTGAAGGATCCGGCCTTGACAGCAGTATCAACGATGTCCTGCGCGCGCGCGGCGGTCGACGCGAACGCAAGTGGCAGAACGAGACCGGCGACCGCAGCAAAGCGAGTGAATTTGCTCATGCACTGAACTCCTTGGTGGAATGATAGAGCGTCTGTGCAAAAGACAACGCCCCCGGCGATCACTTCGGATCAGCCGGAGGCGTGGCTATATTTTCGCAATGTCGGTGATCCAAAACAGCAATTGCCGCTTTGGATCGACGCGTCAGTGCAGCTTGACGCCTGTCATCTGCGCCATCTCGTCTGCCGTAACGCCCGGTGCCAGTTCGAGCACCTTGAGGCCGCTCTTCGTCACTTCGAGCACGCCAAGGTCGGTGATGATCAGGTTGACGACGCCGACGCCGGTGAGCGGCAACGTGCACTTGTCGAGGATCTTCTTGTCGATCGTGCCGTCTTTTTTCTTCGCCGTGTGTTCCATCACCACGACAACGCGCTCGACGCCGGCCACGAGGTCCATCGCGCCGCCCATGCCCTTGACCATCTTGCCCGGGATCATCCAGTTCGCGAGATCGCCCGTTTCCGACACCTGCATTGCGCCGAGAATGGCGAGGTCGATGTGACCGCCCCGGATCATGCCGAAGCTATCAGCTGACGAAAAAATCGCCGAGCCAGGAAGCGTCGTGATCGTCTGCTTGCCGGCATTGATCAGGTCCGGATCGACTTCGTTCTCCATCGGGAACGGCCCGATGCCGAGCAAGCCGTTTTCCGACTGCAGCATGACGCTGACGCCATCGGGAATGTAGTTGGCAACCAGCGTCGGCAAGCCGATGCCGAGGTTCACATAAAAGCCATCACGCAGTTCTTTGGCGGCGCGCTGCGCCATTTGTTCACGGGTCCAGGCCATGTCTCAGGTCTCCTGAAATAGAATAGAAGTCGACGGGTTCAACGGATTATGCTTTGCGGATCGTCCGCTGCTCGATGCGCTTTTCAGGTGTCGCGTTGACAACGATGCGCTGCACGAAGATGCCGGGCGTGTGGATGTTGTCGGGGTCGAGTTGCCCCATTTCGACGATCTCTTCCACTTCGGCTATGGTGACTTTGCCGGCGGTGGCCACGTTCGGATTAAAGTTCCGCGCCGTCTTGCGATAGATGAGGTTGCCGCTCTTGTCGGCCTTCCACGCCTTGACGAGCGAGATGTCGGCCGTGAGGGCACGCTCCATGATGTACTTCTGGCCGTCGAATTCCATCACGGGTTTGCCTTCGGCGACGACCGTGCCGAAGCCGGTTTTGGTGTAGAAGGCCGGAATTCCAGCTCCACCAGCGCGCAGCTTCTCTGCCAGCGTACCCTGTGGCGTAAACTCAAGCTCGAGTTCGCCGGCGAGGAATTGACGCTCGAACTCTTTGTTCTCGCCGACATACGACGCGATCATCTTTTTGATCTGGCGCGTTTCGAGCAATTGTCCGAGGCCAAAGCCATCGACGCCCGCGTTGTTCGAAATGGCCGTGAGATTCTTTGCGCCGCTGTCGCGCAAAGCCGCAATCAGTGCCTCGGGAATGCCGCACAGACCGAAACCGCCAACGGCCACGGTGATGCCGTCCTTGGCGAGCCCTTTGAGGGCCTCGGCGGCGCTCGGATAAACCTTGTTCATGCGCTCATGCTCCAAAGAGTTACTGTCTGGACCGGTACCCGCGTCAGAGCCACTGCCGCAGTCCGGAATGTGAAAAACATCGGCTGCCGGTAGCAGTCCGGCCCGAAAAGATCAACGAAAGATCAGAAATGGGCCTCCATGCGGGGACGGAAAAACCGGCGGGCATCTTGCTTTATGCATGGCGGATGAGGCACCTAGGGGAAAGCGGCCCAGCTGGGCCGGCTAAGGACGTGAGGACGGATCGAGCGCGTGCGGCAGTCGTTTACTATTGGTGGGTTTCAGATCGCGCCCGGGCAGCGGCAAATCGTCGATTTGCCGGTCTCGAAGCTGTCGAACCACACCCCGGTGACGCTGCCGGTGCATGTCCTGCACGGCGTCCGGCCCGGCCCCGACCATGTTCATTTCCGCCGCCATCCACGGCGACGAGTTGAACGGCGTCGAAATCATCCGCCGCGTGCTCCGGACGCTGCAACCCGCCAACATCTCGGGCACGCTGCTCTGCGTGCCGGTCGTCAACGCCTACGGCTTCATCGGCCGCTCGCGCTATCTGCCCGACCGCCGCGATCTCAACCGTCGCCTTCCCAGGCTCGGCGGCAGGGTCGCTCGCCGCCCGGCTGGCTCACTTGTTTCTGCACGAGGTGGTGTTGCGCTGCCAGTTCGGCATCGACCTGCACACCGCCGCCGTCCACCGCGTGAACCTGCCGCAGATCCGCTGCAGCTTCGGCCGCCACCTGCGCTACCCGCGAACTGGCGGAAGCGTTCGGCGTGCCGGTCGTCCTCGAAGCGCCGGAGCGCGCCGGCTCACTGCGCAAAGCCGCGCGCGATGCCGGCGTCGATGTGCTCGTCTACGAAGGCGGCGAGGGCCTGCGTTTCGACGAGTTCGCCATCAAGGCGGGCGTCGATGGCATCGCCAACGTCATGCTCAAAACCGGCATGCTCGAATTGCCCGATGGCGTCGATCTGGTGGCCTCGCGCCCAGACGGCCAGGGCGCACCCCTCTTGGCACATGCCTCGAAATGGGTGCGCGCGCCCGACGGCGGCATCTTCCGCACCTCGAAGACGATCGGCAATGCGGTCAGCGTCGGCGAAGTCATGGGCTTTGTCGCCAACCCCTACGAGGACAGTCAGACCGAAATCCGCGCGACCACGCGCGGCATCATCATCGGCCGCAACACGCTGCCGATCGTCAACATGGGCGACGCGCTGTTCCATATCGCGTGGTCGGATGAACATGCGCGCGCGAAGCCCGGCAAAGAGCAATCCGCCCGCGATACCGCCACGTCCGACCCGCTGATGGACGAAGACGAGATTATCTGAGCGTTGAAGCGCGCGCCGGATGCGTGTGGGCATCTGAAGGCGCAGGCAAGGCACCGGATGCATGTGGGCATCTGAAAGCGCAAGTCAAGTAGAGTGCCTGCCGTCAGCGCAGTGGTTGGGGCGAGTTCGGTAGGTCGACGTGCCGCCTCGCAAGCCATGAAGGCGAGGTGTCGCCAACGCGCCCGCGCGCCATCGTCCGATGCAGCAGGAGAACCGGCCATAACCCGACCGCCACGATGGCGAGCGCGCCAATGGCCGCGCTTTCGAACTGCTCCAACGAGGCCGCACTGTAAATCGTCGTCGCCAGTGTGTCGAAATTGAAGGGGCGCAGCAGCAGTGTTGCCGGCAGTTCCTTGAGGCAGTCCACGAACACCAGGAGCGCCGCCGCGCCGAGTGTCGGTTTCAGCAGCGGCAGGTGGACGCGGCGCAGCGCCGATGTCGCCGTCTCGCCAAGCGTGCGCGCGGCCGCATCGAGATTGGGAGACAGTCGCCCGAGCCCCGCTTCAATGGTGCCTATGGCGGCGGCGAGATACCGGATGACGTAGGCGAGAACGACGATGCCGATGCCGCCGGATAGCATCAAACCGGTCGAGATGCCGAGCGTTCGCCGCATCAGGCCATCGAAGGCGTTATCGAACGCGGCGATGGGCAACAACAGACCGACGGCAAGGACAGTGCCCGGCAAAGCATAGCCAACGCGAATGAGAGTGTTTGCAGCCTCCAGGATGCGCGATCGGTGTGTGCGGCGCGCATACGCGAGAATGACGCCGATCACCAGCGTGATGAATGCGGCGGTGGCCGCCAGCAGCAAACTGTTCCAACTCGCACGCCAGAACGCGTCCGTCCAAAGCGCGTCCGCATGTTTGAAGGCGTGGCCGAGCAGCACAAGCGTCGGTAAGACAAAGCCGAACACAACGGGCGCCAGACAAAAGATCGTCGCAGCCCAACCGCGCGCGCCCAGAAGCCGTACCGCAGGCAGCGGCCGGATCCGGCCCGTCGTCTCATGAAACGATTGCTGCCGGCGGCCGAGCCGCTCCGCCGCAACCAGCAACAGCACCATGATCAGCGCAACAATAGCCATTTGAGCCGCGCCGCCAACCGCGCCACGCTGCAACCACGCCGCATAAACCGCGACCGTCAATGTCTCGACGCCGAGATACTGCATCGCGCCGAAATCGTTGAGTGTCTCCATCAGCGCCAGTGCCATGCCAGCCGCGAGTGCTGGCCGCGATAGCGGTAACACGACTGACCAGAACGCACCAAGTTGCGTGCGCCCAAGCGTCCGCGCGACTTCAAGGGCGCACACCGATTGCTGCAGGAAGCTCGCGCGCGCTGCGAGGTAGACATACGGGTACAAAACCATAGCCAGCACAAACACGGCGCCACCGAGCGACCGGATGTCGGGAAACCAATAATCGCGGACTGAAGTGAAACCGAACATGGCACGCAGGCTGCGTTGAACCGGCCCGCTGTAATCGAAGAGTTCGACATAAGCATAGGCCGCGATGTAGGTCGGAATGGCCAGCGGCAGAACAAGAAGCCGGTCAATCACACCGCGTAGTGGAAACCGGTGCATCGTCACCAGCCACGCCGACGCGGTGCCGACGACGAAGTGTCACAACGCCGACCCCGCCGAGCACGAGCACCGTCTGCCACGTCGCCCGCGGCAACACCGTCTGCGCGATGTGCCCAAACCCGGCGCCGTTGCCGACCACCGCCAGGACCAGCAGCGTCATCAAGGGCAGCAGCATCACGCCAATCATCGCCGCAATGCAGGCGTACCAAAGCCACGGCGCGCCCGGTGCGCGCCCGAAGACGCGCGCGCTGAGTGATGGTGCAAGGGGAGGCGTGGCGGTGGGCATGAGCCTGATGACTAGAGAACGTGACGGACAAGGCGCGGGTGCACATCGCCCTGGATGCAGACCGGCGTCAAGCCACGGGCTCTTTGGGTGTGGTCGATTTTCCGGTTAACAGCCAATGCGCCTTCTCCACGCCCTGGGCAGTGTCGCTGGCCGTGAAGATACCTGGCTCGCGCAGCATGCCGCTGCGCTGAAGCGCATTCAAAGGCTGTTGCTGCAACCCGGCTATTACGATGCTCTGACCGTGCTTGCGGCAATCCGTCAGGAGATCTTCCAGCATGCTGATCGCAGTGGCATCCACAAGCGGCACGCCTTCAAAATCGAGCAGCAACACACGCGCGCCGCGGCTGTTGGCGCGCAATGCGTCCGAGACGCGCATGGACTGACCAAAGAACAGCGGGCCGCGGAACGACAACGTCTTCACGCCCGGCTCGGAAGTCCCCGTCGCAGGATGGTCATGCGCTGTGACCGCGCCGCCAAAGGCTTCGCTCATACGATGCATAAAGAACAGCGCCGCCAAAATAACACCAACCGAAATGCCGACGTTGAGATCGATAAAAATCGTCAGCAGCATCGTCGCAAGCATCACGATGGCGTCGTCGCGCGGGGCAGTCTTCAGGAAGCGCATCACTTCATGCGGCTCGATGAGGCGCCACGCCACTGTCAGTAGCAAGGCCGCCAGACACGGCAGCGCCAGATACGACACCAGCGGCGCCAGCAGCATCACAAACAGCAGCACGAACACCGCGTGAAGAATTCCTGAGACGGGCGTCTGACCACCTGCGGCGATATTGGTGCCGGTGCGCGCGATCACGCCGGTTGCCGGCAACCCGCCAAACAGCGCCGATGCCATGTTGGCAACGCCTTGACCGAGCACCTCGACGTTGGGCCGGTGGCGCGTCCCGGCAATGGCGTCGGCGGTTACGGCGGAGAGCAGGGACTCCACGCCGATCAGCAACGCCAGCATCAGTGACGTCGGCAACAGATCGATCATCCGGTCGAGCCCGATCCACGGCAACGTGGGGGCAGGCAAAGTCCGAGGCATTTCGCCGAAGCGGCTACCCACAGTTTCGACCGAGAGGCCCAACGCCCACACGGCACCTGAACTGATGATCACGACGGCGAGCAACCCCGGAAACTTCGGAAATGCTTTGCGAAACGCACTGATCAAAAACACGCTCACGATACCGACCGCCAGCGCCGCCGCACTCCAACCGCCTTTGATCGCCCACAAACCCTGCAGTTTATGTACGAACTCCGTCGGCAGGTCGCCCTTGAGGCCAAGAAAATCTTTGATTTGACTGACAAAGATGATGACCCCGAGGCCCGACGTAAAGCCAAGAATCACAGGTCCCGGCACGTACTTGATGTAGGTTCCGATATTCAACAGCGCCGCGATCAGAAGAAAGAACCCAGCCATGAACGTGGCGGCGACCAAGCCTTCTGCGCCATACTTGCTGACCACACCCGCCACGATCACGATGAATGCTGCAGCGGGCCCTCCGACCTGCAACCGGCTTCCGCCGAGCGCCGAAATGAAGAACCCGCCGACGATCGCTGTGATCAAACCCTTCGCGGGGTCGACGCCCGACCCGATCGCAATGGCGAGGGACAACGGCACGGCAAGAACCGCCACCGTCAGCCCCGCCATCATGTCCTTCATGAACAAATCGCGCGAATATCCTTCGCGCAACGCCACCACCACCTTCGGTGTGTAGGCGGCAAAGAAATTGGCCCAATTGAAACCGGCTTTTGCGCGATCAGGCCTCGGATCGGAAGCTGTGGTCATGGCATCACTTTGCAGATGAGGGCGGCGTCACCACGAAATGGCGGCGCCGCGCCGTGAGATAGATCAGCACTGTAACAACTTGCAGGGCCAAAAAGATACCGAACGCAAAGGTATAGGCCTCATTCGGATAACCGCCGCTGGCCGTGCGTGGGAACATGTCCAAGAGCCGGCCGATGGCGTACTGAATGAGGAAGGCGGTCATAAACAGCAGAAGATTGACGGCGGTATTCGAGCGGCCCGCCAGATGCACACCGAAATGTGTCGACAGCCAAGGGTAGGCCAGGATGGCAACCTGACCGCTAAGCCCGAACACGAGCCACGCCGGCAAACGCAGCACCTCGATGTCCAGAATGATCAGCGCCTGCGAAATCATGAAGGCCGTCATGAAGCCAAGCATCACATCAAGAATGTTGACGCCGCGCCGTTGTAGCCAATCGGCAATGCCACCGCTGGTCAGGATGCCGAAGAAGAAGGACAGCGCCATCATGAAGAGCACATTCGCCACCTCTTGCCGGCCGTAGCCGGCGACATCGCGCAGCCACGGCGCCGCCCACAGCGTCTGAATGGCGATGTGCGTACCCGCCGTTGCGCACAGCATCGGCGTGATGAACCAGAACGCCCGGTCGCGGTAGATACTACCAACAGCCTTGAGCGACGCGCCGAGCGTATCGGGCTTCACTGCCGCGCGCCGTTCCGGCACCACCGAAAGAATGATCGTGGCGACGACTGCGGTCGCGGCTGCGAGCACCAGAAACGCCGACCGCCAGCCATAAGTTCTGACCGCCCACTCCATCGGTGCAGTCGAAACGAGAAGCCCAACAGCACCCATCGACATCACGAACGAATTGGCGAGCGCGCGCCGCTCCGCCGGCACCCACAGCACGACGGCTTTAAAGCCGGCCATCAATCCGCCAGCCACACCCGCTCCGATCAACCCGCGCGCCAGCGACAGCGTGAGCGTGCTTTGCGCCATGCTGAACAGTGCCGCTCCGCACGCGGCCAGCATCAGCAGGCCGAATTGCACACGCCGCGGTCCATAACGGTCGAGCAAGATGCCGAGCGGAAATTGGCAGAGGGAGAAGGCGAGCAGATACGCGGCCGTCAGCAAGCCGAGATCGGACGCGTTGAGTTTCAATTCACTGACGAGATCGGGCGCGACAACCGCATTAACCGCGCGAAACAGGTAGGAAAAGAAATACCCAAGTCCAAACGGCGCCAAAGCCAAAAGCGCGATCCGGCGCGCGCTCAGCTCCGGCTCTCGCGTTCCATCTAGCATGTGAAATCCGCCCCGCTTGCGCCGCCAGTCAGGCTGGCATGTTCAATGATTGTTTTCTCGGCGCACTCTTCGGCCGTTTGCCGCCCGCGTCAATGCGAACGCTGGCTGAGCTGCTGATCAAGCCAGACATGCCGCAGCCTATTCCAACAAGTGCCCGCCGTCGTACATGCAAGCGATCCGGCCAAGACCCGCGCGCAACCGGTCCGACCGCACCAGGTCGCCGAGCGTCTCAGCTGGCGCATCGGCGGGCCGGGGCCATTCCGCGCTGCCGGCAAGCGCGGCGACAACCTGCGCCAACTCCGCCTTAGGAGTGCGCGCGGCCCCGCCCGCAATCAGGATGCGCTCCAACGTTTCGGCCGGCAGCGTCGGCAATATCGCGAATAAACCAGCGATCAGTGTTTCGGCAAGCACGCGGTCAGGATGGTCGGTGCGATCGTTCGCGCGTCCGCAATCCCAAAGGTGCTGCGCCTTGTCCCATGCCACGGCCGCCGCAGGGAACCGCGGCTTGAGTGCCTGCGCCTCATCGGCCAGATAGAAGCGGTTGAGGTTGTCGAAGAACACAAACTGATAGCCTGCCGCCAAGATCGCGGGCTCCCAGGATTTCCACTCGTCACCCGATGTGTTGGGATTGACCGCCTCGACCAGGATCACGCGCGGGCGATGCCGCTTGAAATCGAGCCCCGCGATGACGTCCGCTTCCGCGCCCTCGACGTCGATCTTGAGAAAGTCGATGGTGCCAAGCCGCGCGTCGTCGATCAGCGCCGATAATGGCCGCACGCGCCGCTTCACTGTGCGATACGACGCGCCATACTTCGCCGCGCTATCGGCGTTCGCCTGCACAGCACTCGAAAGGCCATGCAGCCCGTCGACGACGTGAAAGGCGATCTCACCATCCGCCCGGCCCGCCAAATGTGCGACCACATGATCGCGCGGACGAATGCCGGTGTAGGCGGCGGCGAGCAACTCCTGCGGTTCGACGATCAGGCCGTGCCAGCCCTTGAGATAAAAATAAAACGAAACGTTGTCTGCGACCGGATGTCCGCCACCGACATCGATATAGGTCCCCTGGGCGACATCGTGAAACACCATGTCGAGCACATAGTCTTCCATGTTCTGGGCGTAGGAAAGCTGCATGAACGGCGCCTTTTGACTTGGCCGTGCCTCGGAACTATCACAGACACACGGTCCTTCTAGGAGCCTCGCGCATAGGGACGCAAGGCCTTCCCGCAAAGCCACCCCAAACCTGAGGTCTTTCGCCGCGTGTCCACGCCAGTCCTAACCACTGCCCGCGAACTCTTGTCGCGTTATGACGTCCTATTGTGCGATGTTTGGGGCGTCTTGCATGACGGAAACCAAGCCTACGCAGGCGCCAACGAGACTTTGACGCGGTTTCGCGCCGCAGGTGGCACCGTCATCCTCGTCTCCAACGCGCCCATGCCGTCGCGATGTCGTAGCCACCATCTGCGACGAAAAAGGTGTCGCCCGCTCGGCCTGGGACGCAATCGTTTCGTCGGGTGATATCGCTCTGACGCACATCGCCAGCGCTGGTTACCGCAAGATCTACGGCATCGGCCCGCGCCCGCGTGACAGCGCCTTCTTCGACCGTTTGCCGGGCAGCGCCCCAACGCTCGAGACCGCCGATGCGATCGCCTGCACAGGCCTCGTCAACGATCGCACCGAAACGCCGGAGACCTATCGCCCGATGCTTGGAGACGGCGAAACGCCTTCGCTTGCCGTTTGTCTGCGCCAACCCGGATTTGGCGGTCCACGTCGGTCACGACCTTTTGCCCTGCGCAGGTGCCATCGCCGCGCTTTACGAAACCATGGGGGGAGACGTGTTCTGGGCCGGCAAGCCGCATGCGTCGGCCTACGCGGCGGGCATCGCTGCGGCAGAACGCGTGCGCGGCAAAGCCACACCGAACGCGCGCGTACTCGGCATCGGCGACGCCATTCGCACCGACATTGCTGCCGCGAAAGGCGCGGGCGTCGATGCACTGCTGATCACGCAAGGGCTGCACCGCGATGAGATCATGCGCGATGGCGAGGTCGACGCCGCAGCCGCGCGCAACGTTCTGAGCGAGGCCGGACTGCCCGCCGTCGCGATCATGGCGGGACTTCAGTGGTGAAGCGCTACTTCGCTTTTTGCGCGCCGGCCGGAGCGGTCGACGGCGCGGCGGGCTTCGCACCGGTGTCGAAGGCAGAGAACACCATATCGGGCGACGATGAATTGTGCCGCGAGATCGACGTGCGTCCCGCCCACACGTCAGTGGCGGTGGCGCGCGTGAACGTCATGATTGGGTCCTGACGCCAGCCGCGCGCGCCTTTTTCTTTCACCGCGACTTGCGCCACGTCGTTGTTGAATTCCGTCACGTACATCGAACGCATCATCGCGAAGGGACGCCCGGACACGGCTTTGTCGAGCGTCACGTCGAGCGCGATCCGGTTCTGATCGACCGTCGCCAACTGCACGTTGGCGGTGCCGCCGCGTTCGAACGTCAAGGTCAGCTTTTTCGCTTTAGCGTCGATAGCGATTTCGCTGATCTTCACCAGCGGCCGCCCATCTTCCTCGACCGGACCGATCAAGAACGACGAGCCGAACGCTGTCGGCGCGCGACCGTCAGGTGCCTTCGGCCGGATGCGCCAATATCCGTCTTGCGGATAAAGCACCAGGATTTCCTCGCCGCCCATCGGCCGGATAGTCCAGAATTGCAACAGATGCAGTCCCGTCTCGACGCGGTCGCCAATCCGGACCTTCGCAGTCGACGGACGCCAGTAGGTCGGGAATGTCCAGCCAACAATCCAAAGATCCGGCTCTTCATAGATCGTGCGCCGCGTCGTGACAGTAGTTCCGGACTTGAACGCCGGGTCCGATTTCATATCGCACGCCGTCCAATCAGCCTCGAAGCTGTCACGCCCGAGCGCGGTGATGTAGGCGGGATGCGCGGCCTCAACGCGGAATTTTTTTACAATCGACGACGCGAAGGCGAGCGTGACGTTGTCCTTCTCGGCGCACAACACCGGCTCCGACGCGTTGGTCACTTCGACGGCGACCGGATCGGCAACCGCAGTGCCCCCGAAGGCGGCAATACAGAACGCAGCAGCGAGAGTGGCGGACTTAACGCTGAAGCACCGCATAGACGTCTCCCGAATTCGCACTGTGCGGCAAAGCTGAGATATGCGCGGCCATTGCGGCATGATCGACCGGAGTGCCGAAGGTTAGAACTTGGCTTTCGCCAAGCGCAATGTCGAAGCGATAAGGCCCGAGCGCCGCCAGCCGTTCAAGGCATTTGAGCGCCACATCACGCTGGATGGTTGTGAACTCGAAGCTGAGCGCCGGCACGCGCTGGCTCAAGCCCGCCAGCACATCGTCCTCAAATCCTTCGACGTCGATCTTGATGAACTGTGGCTGACCATAGCACCCGATGAGTGAATCGAGTGTCGTCACCGACACCTCGATCTCCCGGTCCCACACCTGCCCTTCCCAGCCGCCCGCGCCGTCGGCAGCGCGCACGAAATCCGTCGATGCGGTCGTCACCGTCGGGTTGCTGGAATTGATGTGCAGCGTGATCGTCCCGGCCTTTGGTCCGCACGCCCGCTCGATCACGACCACATCATGATCGGACGAATAGATCGCTTGCACGACGCGCGCGCAATCGGGTTGCGGCTCGAGCGCCACGACGCGTGCGCCCACACGCCGGAAGGCGCCGACGCGATCGCCGACATGACTGCCGATATCGAACGCCAAATCGCCCGGTTTCAAGAACTGTGCATAGAGCTTATCCATCGCCGCATCGCGCGCGGGATCTCCGTAGTAGACGTCGAGAGACCGATGCAACGAAGACAAGGACGGATCAGCGCGAAGGCGGGCGATGGTAGGTTTCATGAGTAGGTCGGTCGTGTCCGCACGATTTCAAGTAGTCCGGGTTTGCCGGTCGTCTATGGCACTGTCAAGGCACCACGTCGGCGCTGTTAGCTGCGCCGGCGCAGCAAACGCCACATCTGCGGCCCAATCAGTGCGAGCACCGACAGAAGCAGCAACGTCAACGACAGCGGCCGGGTGAAGAGAACGCTCATATCGCCCTGGCTGATCGTCATCGCCTGCCGGAAATTTTGCTCCGCCAGTGGCCCGAGGATCATGCCGATGATCACGGGAGCCGTCGGGAAATCGAACCGCCGCATCAAGAACCCAAGCCCGCCGATGATGTAGAGCAGGATCAAATCGACGATGGACTGGCTGATGCCATAGGTGCCGATAGTCGCGAACATCAGGATGCCGCCATAAAGCAGCGGCTCTGGGATCTTCAGCATTTTGACCCACAGCGCGATCAACGGCAGGTTGAGCACCAGCAGCATGATGTTGCCGATGTAAAGCGACGCGATCAGCCCCCACACGAGCTGCGGCTGCTGTTGAAAAAGCAACGGGCCCGGCGTGATGCCGTAGCTTTGGAACGCCGACAGCATGATAGCCGCCGTCGCCGAGGTCGGCAGACCCAGTGCCAGCATCGGGACCAACACGCCGGCCGCAGACGCATTGTTCGCCGCCTCCGGTCCCGCGACGCCTTCGATGGCCCCATGGCCAAATTCCTCGGGCTTAGTCGAGAGCTTCTTTTCCATGAAGTAGGACAGAAATGTCGGGATCTCGGCGCCGCCGGCTGGCATCGCGCCGATGGGGAATCCGATTGCCGATCCGCGCAGCCACGGCTTCCATGAGCGCGCCCAGTCCTCCCGGCTCATCAAAATGCTGTCTTTGACCGCAATCACTTCAGGCGGCGTATCGGACTTCTTTTGCGCGGCAAGGTACAGCGTCTCGCCAATGGCAAAAAGGCCGACCGCGACGACAATCACATTGATGCCGTCGGACAACTCGGTGACACCAAACCAGAAGCGCGGCTGCCCGGTCTGCAAATCGATGCCGATGAGACCGAGAAAGATGCCGAGCGCGAGAGACGTGAGACCGCGCACCGCCGAGGAGCCAAGCACGGCCGACACCGTCACAAACGACAGGATCATCAGTGAAAAATAATCGGCAGGCCCAAACTTGAGCGCGAGATTGACGACGGGCTCCGCGATAAAGGTGATGCCGAGCGTGCCGATGGTGCCGGCGACGAACGAGCCGATCGCGGCGGTGGCGAGTGCTGCGCCCGCGCGGCCCTTCTTCGCCATCTTGTTCCCTTCCATCGAGGTCACGATGGTGGCGCTTTCACCGGGCGTATTGAGCAGGATCGATGTCGTCGAGCCACCGTACATCGCGCCGTAGTAGATGCCGGCAAACAAGATGAAGGCGGCGGTCGCGTCGACTTTGTAGGTCAGCGGCAGCAACAGTGCGATCGCCAGTGCCGGGCCAATGCCCGGAAGCACGCCAATGGCTGTGCCAACGAACACGCCGATGAAGCACCACATCAGGTTGATCGGGGTCAGCGCAACGGCAAAGCCTTGCGCCAGCATCGAGAGGGTATCCATCATAGCAATCTCTCGATGATGCCAGAGCCGATCTTGTACCCGAGCAGGCGGTCGAAGCCGACGTAGGCGACGAGGGCGAGTGCAAATCCGATGGCCGCGTCACGCAACGGCTGCGCGGAACCGAACGCTCGTGCCGTCAGGACGAACAACAAAGTACCAGCGAGAATGAAACCAAGCGTCGAGATGAGCGCGACGTTGAGCACGAGCCCCGCACTCAGCCAGCCAAGCGAGCGCCAATCGACGTCGCCACCCTCTTCGTGGTCCCAGCCGCCGCGAACGCCCTCGATCGTCAGAATGACACCCATCACCGCCAGCAGCAGTGCTGAGATCCACGGAAAGACCTTTGGTCCGACCTTGGCATAGATGGCGTTTTCAGGAATGACCGTGGTCTGCCATGCGACCAATGCCGCGAGCGCAAGCACGCCGAGGCCGACAGCCGTATCCTGCCAGGCGATGCCGCCCGGTCTATGTGATGTCATGGGTTTGGCCCCAACTTTGCGTTTCCATCCGTATCGACAGTAGGCTGCGCGCCGCCAGAAAAGCAACAAATCCCGCCCGAGTTGCCTCGGGCGGGATCTGCAACATGGCGTCAGTCAGATGTCTTAGGTGGCCAAACCGAGATCTTTCAGGATGCCGGTGATGCGGGTGATCTCGCTATCGAGATACTTCCCGAAGTCGGCGCCGCCGAGGTAGATGCCAGTCCAGTCTTTCTTCTTGAGTTCGGCCTGCCAAGTCGGTCCCTTGACCATTTTGTCGACCAGCGAGACCAACTCGGCCTGCTGTGCAGCGGTGGTGCCCGGCGCACCGAACACGCCGCGCCAGTTGAAGAGTTCGACGTTGATGCCGCTTTCCTTCAGTGTCGGAACGTCGACACCTGCGATCCGCTTGTCGGCCGAGATCGCGAGCGCGCGCATCTTGCCGGCTTTGACCTGCTCCGAGAATTCACCCCAGCCTGACACGCCGCACGACGTTTGCCCGCCGAGGATCGCAGCCGTTGCGGGGCCGCCGCCGGCGAAGGCGACGTAGCTCACGGCTTTCGGCTCGATGCCGAGTGCGCGCGCAATCATGCCCATCAGAATGTGATCGGTGCCGCCGGCCGAGCCGCCCGCAACCGACATCTTGCCGGGATCTTTTTTGAACGCCTCGGCCCATTCCTTAACGGTCTTGTAGGGGCTGTTGGCAGGCACGACCAAGACTTCCGCTTCACCGGTCAGGCGTGCGATGGGGGTCAAATCCTTCATGGTCACCGGCGACTTGTTAGCGATCAGCGCGCCAACCATCACCATGCCGCCGACCATCAGCGCGTCAGCCGCGCCCTTTTTCGTCGACAGAAACTTCGGCAAGCCGACCGCGCCGCCAGCGCCAGGGGCATGTTCGAACTTGAAATCTTTGACGATGCCGTCGGTCTTCATCGCGAGTTCGATGGTGCGGCCCGTGGAGTCCCAACCGCCACCCGGGGCGGCAGGCACGAAGATCTGCAGCGCGGCAGGAGCCTGCGCCGATGCGGAACTCGCCCAAAATGCCGGAATCGCAGCCGCACTTGAAGTCAGAGCCAAAGTTTTCAAAACGTCACGACGTGTCGACATGAATGTTCTCCCTTTGAAGTCTTTTGAGTGCCCGCAGCAAGCCGGGCGCACGTACTTGTAGTGTGTGACCAACCGCTTACTGAAGGCCAGTCCAAAAGTGAAGCACCGTCTGTATGCTGCGCTGCACTCAATCGCAATTAGGCTTTACCCATCACCGCTTTGATTTCCGGTGGCGTGTCAAAGTCCTCCGGAATGCCGGCGAGGCCGACCTTCTGGAACCAGCGGCCGAGCGCGGGCGACGCCGTGATCACCGCGAACGGAATGGCGAGGATGTAACCGGCCGTCAACGGCAAGCTCCACCACAAGACAGACGGTGCAATGACGTAAAGCGCGCCGCAGACGACGAGGCCGAACAGCGTTTGCGGCCACAGGTCCATCGCGGCTGTGCGCCACGAAATGCCGTAGGCGTCGCGGCTCTGCCCGCCCCACGTCACCGACTTGCCGAACGCCAGTCCGATCATGAAGATGGTGGTGCGGATGGTCGAAACAGCGCCCTGCAGGAACGAGAAAAGCAACTCGAGGACGGCACTGATCGTGAAGCGAACCGGACCGCCATAACGCGCCACGCCGCCTTTGGTCAGCACCGCGTCGACGAGACCGGCGATCTTCGGCATCAGGTACATGGTGTAAAAGAGCACGTAGAGAAAGATCGCGAGACCAACTGGATAATCGGCGACGCTCTGAGCTTGATAAGCGGCAATCGGCAACAACCCGATCATCAGCGTCCACGCCGGGATGCCGAGGAACATCAGGATAGCCCAAACCAGCTGAAACCGGCTCATGGGGTAGAGACCTTTGGTATCCAGCAGCTTCACATACTGCATGTTACCTTGGCACCACCGCACGTCGCGCTTGGCGAAGTCGAGCATCGTCGGCGGGTTTTCTTCCCAGCTATCGTTTTCAAATGGCAGCACGCGCACTTCGTAGCCCGCGCGACGCATGAACGTCGCTTCGACTTGGTCGTGGCTGAGAACATGCCCGCCGAGCGGCGGCGCGCCCGGCAACTCAGGGAGTTCGCACTGATCGCGGAACGGCTTGATGCGCACGACAGCATTGTGGCCCCAGAACGGACCGCAATCGGCCGTCCACCACGATTGCCCCATCGTGTAAGTGCGCATGCCATGACGCATGCCAAACTGGAAAATGCGCGCGAAGGCCGACGACGACGGCATGCCGACGACGAGGCTCTGCAAAATGCCGATCTTCGGATGCGCCTGCATGATGCGCGAAAGTTTGACGATCGCAGGACCTGACATCACACTGTCCGCATCGAGCGGCAGCATCAGTTCGTACTCGATCTCCCCACTTTTCGCAGAAGTCGCGCACGTTGCCGGCTTTGTAGCCTTTGTTATCGGTGCGGCGCCGGTAAACGATACGGTCCGCATCGGGATCGCTCGCCTTCCAAGCATTGAACGCCGCCTCTTCGACGGTCGCCACCGCAGCATCGTTCGTGTCCGACAGGACGAAATAGCTGAAGGCCTTGCCTTCGCCGGTCGCGTCGACGCTCGCCTTCACCGTCTTGAGGCGCAGGATCGCACGCGCCGGATCTTCGTTGCGCACCGTCATGGTGATCGCGGTCTTGATCGTCAGCGGCGTCGGCAGATCGCCGGCGGCGGCATAAGGCGCAACTTCCTGCATCGAGTTCTTGTGGAAGTGCAGGAGCCACAGCCCGATCAGGGCATTCCAGAACCCGAGCACCGTCCACGGCGTGCCGATGGCGAAACAGATGAACATGATCACATCGACCACGGTCCAACCGCCCGCACCCATCAGGCGCGCCGCGCCCCACAACAGTGCGCAATAGGTCGCAACATTGAGCACGATGACGATCCGGCGCCGCTGCGCGATGTCGTCGATGCTTTGCACGCCGGTCGGCGTTGTCAGGCTGATCGGGGAGCGCGCGGCTAAGTTCGCCGACGCGTCGTAAGTGTCGCTCATGGTCTTTGAAGGCCCTGTACGGAAATCGGAAATGCGGATGCTGGCATCCCTATCGCCGGAGTTGGGTGGCGGAAGGACACGCGTTCGACAATTTTGCGGGTCGTATAAGGCGAAATGGTCCTGAACCCGCTATGAATGCGCTATGAGGACGTGACGTGCTCGCTATAAACCACCGGGCCGCCTGAGACCACCACACTCCGGCGGCATTGCGGCATTTACCGTGCCGGTCCACACCAACAGTGCCAGCCAACAGCTTGAGACCCGCGCCATGGCCGAACGACGTTCCACCGGAAAAATCAGAGTTGCCAAGGCGCTATGGTACACCGCGCCGGGCAAAGTCGAACTCCGGGCCCAGCAGGTCCCGATCCCTGGCCCCGGCAACGCCCAGGTCGAAACCCTCTTCACCGGCATCAGCCGGGGCACCGAGCGGCTCATCTTTTCCGGCGCCGTCGGCGAAAGCGAATGGGACCGCATGCGCGCGCCGCTTCAGGAAGGCAACTTCCCCTTTCCCGTCAAATACGGCTACTGCGCTGTCGGCCGTGTCGTCGTCGGACCCGATACGCTGTTGAACAAGAATGTCTTTTGCCTCTATCCGCACCAGGACGTTTTCAACGTCGCCGCCGACCGGCTGACCGTTGTGCCCGATGCTGTGCCGGCACGCCGCGCCACGCTGACAGCCAACATGGAAACGGCCCTCAATGCCATGTGGGACGCCGGTGCAGGTCCGGCCGATAAAATCGTCGTCGTCGGCGGCGGCATTGTCGGCCTTCTCGTCGCCAGCATCGCCGCGCGGCTCCCGGGAGCAGAGGTGACCCTGGTCGATGTCATCGACCGCACCGCCATCGCGGCGCATCTGGGCGCGCGCTATGCCGCACCGGAGAACGCGCCCAAGAACGCCGACGTTGTCTTCCATGCCTCCGCCAACGCCAAAGGCCTCGAAACCGCCATCGCCTGTGCAGGCTTTGAAGGCAAAATCGTCGAGTTGAGCTGGTATGGCGACAAACCCGTCAGCGTCAATCTGGGCAACGCCTTCCATAGCCAGAGGCTGCAATTGATCTCAACTCAGGTCGGTCAAATCGCAACCTCGCGCCGCGCCCGCTGGGATTACGCCCGCCGCTTGGCGTCGGCCATGAAACTGCTGGAAGATCCGCGCCTCGACGCCCTGGTTGCCGATGAAATCGCCTTTGCCGATCTGCCCAAGAAACTCGCCGATGTCTTCGCCGGAACCAACCTCGCTCCGGTGGTGACATATGCTGCAGGGTGAGAAGCCAGTGCGCGTGTGTCGCGCGGAATGACGCAAGTCTTACGAGTGTCATGCATGCATCACACCTCGTCCTGCCTCGTTTCTGCCACGAAACTCACCGAAGAGGCCGCAGCGACACGGCGGCGGGGGGGCGGTGCGCCGCAGGTGCACAACCATGCGCCAGTCCGCCGCAAGTTGACGCGGAAATTGCGTAAGTCCAGGCGCACACTGTTTGTAAATCCAAGTATGTAAATGGCTGCGCCGATTGCCGGTTGTGCTAGGCGTCGGACCGACATAAACAACGGCGCCAGCGCGGTCATGATCGCGCCCAGGGCTATCGAGCGTCTGCCGAATTGGAGAAATTTGCATGTTTTCTGTTGAAGTTCGCGACCGCATTATGATCGGCCACTCGCTGCCCGACCCGTTCTTCGGTCCCGCGCAGGGCATGCACGGCGCGACGTTCGTGGTCGATGTCGCATTCTTCCGCGAACGAACTGACCAAGCAGAACGTCGTCGTCGATATCGGCGCCGCGCTCGATGTGCTGGCCGAGACCTTGAAGCCTTTGAAATACAAGAACCTCGACGTCGTCCCCGAGTTCAAGGGCAAGCTGACAACCACCGAATTTCTCTGCAAATACATCTTCGATGCCATCTCCGCCGCGGCCGCCAAGGGCGCGCTGGGCGCTGACGGCAAAGGCCTGACCAAGATCCGCGTGACGCTGCACGAAACCGATCTCGCCCGCGCATCGTTCGAAGGCCCGGTCAAAGCGTGACATCGGCAAGCGGAACGGACGGCACCCCATGACGCGCGCCGCATTCGTCATTCCAGGTGACATCGACCTGCCAACCGGCGGCTACGCCTACGACCGCAAGGTCTTGGCGCGGCTGCCTGTGTTTGGTGTCGAAACCGTGCACGTTCCGCTGCCGGGCTCATTCCCGTTTCCATCGGTTGACGATCTGGCGGCGACGGAAGCTGCGCTTGAAGGCCTTGCCCGCCGATCAGGTGTTGCTGATCGACGGCTTGGCTTATGGCGCGATGGGGTATGACATCATTCAGCGCATCGCCCAGCCGATCGTCGCGCTCTGCCACCATCCACTGGCGCTCGAAGCCGGCCTCGATGAAGCGCGGCGCAAGCAGTTGCATCTGTCGGAGCAGAACGCGCTCGCACATGCCCGCCATATCGTCGTCACGTCGTCGATGACCGCGCGCATTCTCATCGCCGACTTCGGCGTGGCCGAACAACGCATCACAGTCGCCGAACCTGGCACGGATCGAGCCGCGCGCGCCAAGGGCACTGGTCAAGGACCATCGACACCGCTGCACCTGCTGGCGGTCGGATCCATCGTGCCGCGCAAGGGCTACAATGTCCTCGTCGAAGCGCTGTCCGCTGTCGCCCATCTCAATTGGACGCTGACCATCGTTGGCGCCGCGCGCGATGCCGAAACGCTGACGAAGTTGCGTGCCCAGATCGAGGCGGCAAACTTTGCCGGACGCATCACACTCGCCGGTTCCAAAACCGACGCCGAACTGGCGGCGCATCTACGACACCGCCGATCTGTTCGTCATGCCGTCCCTGTTCGAAGGCTACGGCATGGTTCTCGCCGAAGCCATGGCGCGTGGCCTTCCGATCGTCTGCACCACCGGCGGCGCCGCCGCCGAAACCGCGCCTGACGCGGCTGCACAGAAGGTTGTCCCCGGCGACGCCAATGCCTTCGGTCAAGCGCTCCGCCGCGTCATGGAAGATAGCGCGCTGCGGCGCGGTATGGCCGAAGCATCATGGAACGCAAGTCTGATGCTACCGACTTGGGATGATGCGGCCAAACGCATCGCCGCAGTTCTCAATACGATTTCCCGCGTCCACGCCGGAGCCAAAGTCGCATGACCGGATTTTCCCCCGAATGGCTCGCACTGCGCGAAGCCGCTGACCATCGCGCGCGTGACGGCATGCTCGCCATCGCCCTCGCGGCCGCGCTGCAAAACCGGCCGCATGTCACCGTGGTCGACATCGGCTGCGGCACAGGTTCCAATATCCGCGCCACCTATGCCGCGCTGGGAGCTGAACAGGACTGGACGCTGGTCGACTACGATCCCAAGTTGCTGACCGCAGCACGCGCCGCCTTGTCGGCCTGGGGCGATACGGCCACGGCCGACGGCGATACGCTGGTCCTCAAAAAAAGTGGCAAGACGCTTCGGATCAAGTTCCGCCAAGCCGATCTCAATGCCGACTTGGACGCCGCGCTGGGGCCGAAGGCGGATCTCGTCACCGCGTCGGCGCTGTTCGACCTGTGCTCGGTGCCATTCATCGAACGCTTCGCGAAAGCCGTCGCCGCACGCCGCGCCATTTTCTACACCGTGTTGACGTACAACGGCATCCAACGCTGGACACCCAAGCACGACCTTGATCAGGCGATGTCCGACGCATTTCACGCCCACCAGAAGACCGACAAGGGCTTCGGTGTCTCGGCCGGCCCCGACGCCCCTGCGGCACTGGCTAAATCGTTTGCCGCCCTGGGCTATTCCGTCCAGGAAGGCGACAGCCCGTGGCTGCTCGCCCGCTCCGACCAAACACTGATCGACGCCCTGGTGCCGGGGTATGCGGGCGCAGTGCGCGAAACCGGCCGCATTGCTGCGGGCGAAATCGACGGCTGGCTCCGCCTCGAACGGCGCGGTTCCGAAGTCGGCCACACAGACACTTTGGCGCTGCCGCCCAAAAGCTGACGCATACCAGCATCCCCGCCTGCCCGTTGGCAGGCCACCGCGCGCGTGACTAAACTGCGCCAACCAAAATCAGGGTTGGGACGGACACGCACATGGCCACGGAAACTTTCGACTACGTCGTCGTCGGCGCAGGCTCGGCAGGATGCGCACTCGCGGCGCGGCTGAGCGAAGACCCGCGCAACAAGGTCGCGCTTCTCGAAGCCGGCGGCCGCGATACCAACCCCTGGATCCACATCCCTGTCGGCTACTATCGCAACGTCTACAACAAGGCCATCACCTGGCAGTACAAGTCCGGACCCGAGCCGCATCTCGGTGGCCGTAAGGTCAGTTGGCCGCGTGGCCGCGTGCTTGGTGGATCGAGCGCGATCAACGGTCTGCTCTACGTGCGCGGCCAGGCACAAGACTATGACGTCTGGCGGCAGCTCGGCAACGTCGGTTGGTCGTTCCGTGACGTGCTGCCCTATTTTAAGCGCTCCGAAGATCAGGAGCGTGGCTCCGACGATCTGCATGGCTCCGGCGGGCCGCTCGGCGTCTCCGACGTCAAGATGGACAATCCCATCTGCGACGCCTTCATTCAGTCTGCGGTCGCCGAAGGCATTCCCTTCACGCGCGACTTCAACGGGCCCTCACAAGAAGGCGTCGGCTACTACCAGCTGACCAATCGCAACGGCCGCCGCTGCTCAAGCGCGGTGGGGTATCTCAATCCTGCCCGCGCGCGCCCAAATCTCAAGATCATCACCCACTTCGAAGCCCATCGCATCGTGCTGGACGGCAAGCGCGCGACCGGCGTCGCCGGCGCCATCAAGGGCACGCCCACGACGATCAACGCCAGCCGCGAGATCATTTTGTCGGCAGGTGCCATCGGCAGCCCGCAATTGCTCGAGCTCTCCGGCATCGGCGCGGTCAAACATCTGACGAAAGCCGGCGTTGACGTGAAACACGAACTCCCCGGCGTCGGAGAAAACCTGCAAGACCACTACCAAGCCCGCTTCGTCTACCACATGAATGGCAAGGGCAGCCTCAACGAAGTCTGGCACTCCAATTGGCTGAAGTTCCGCCACGGCCTCGACTATGTCCTGAAGCGGCAGGGGCTATTGACCATCGGCGCGGGCGTCGTCGGCATCTTCGCTAAATCGCGGCCGGATCTCGAAAGCCCGGATGTGCAGTTCCACTTCATACCGCTCTCGGCCGAAGGTCCGGGCCAAGGACTGCACAACTTCCCCGGTATCATCTCGTCGGTATGTCAGTTGCGCCCCGAGAGCCGCGGCTGGCAGCACATCGTCTCGGCCGATCCGAGAGCGCAACCGGCGATCGTCTCGAACTATCTCGCCGCTGAAGCCGATCGGCGCGTGCTCTTGGATGCGATGCGTCTCAATCGCCGCATCGTTGCGCACAAGCCCTTTGCCGATATGGTTGTCCGCGAATATCTGCCCGGCGCCGAAGTGACAAGCGACGAGAGCCTGATGACCTTCGCGCGCGAAAAGGGCACGACCATCTTCCATCCCTGCGGCACGGCGAAGATGGGTTCCGATCCTATGGCTGTCGTCGATGCGCGCTTGCGCGTCCACGGCATTGCCGGTTTGCGCGTCGCCGATGCGTCGGTCATGCCGACGCTGATCTCCGGCAATACCAACGCGCCATCGATCATGATCGGCGAAAAGGCCTCCGATATGATCCTCGACGATGCGCGCTCGCAGCCGGCGGCGGCCTGAGCGCACAGTCGAGCACAATGGTTAGTTGGACCGCTGTCCGCGACGGTGCGCCTGCAGGATGGCAATGGCGACAGCTTCTGGTGGCCGGTCGCGCACCGCAATGGCAAGCCGCGCGCTCATCATTTCGACGGTGGCGGTCTCCAACGTGCGGCGGCGGCTTGAAGCATGCGCAAAGATGCTGAGCACTTGGCCGCTCGCATAAAGGTTTGGTCCTCGGCCATAGGGGGCTTTCGGGGGGCGGTTGGCCATAGCATCTGGCTCCTTGGGGACAGTGAAGTCTCAGCCCTCGTGATGCAATCGCCGTGCAATCTTTCTGCAGCCAAGCCAAAACGCCGAAAAATGGCGTTTTTGCCGTCCCATTCCGGATCTGCGTCCCAAAACAACGCACACAGCGCACGCGACTGTATCAATCGCACACGACACTATCCCGCCGCGCTGTTTCAACGCGGGATGATATACAATTTGAATAAAAATCACGGCCAAGACTTGCCCCGTTTGGCATTGTGAAAGCGAAGCGCCGCGCCGGATGCGGGTGGGCATCCGAAGGCGCAACAAAGAGCGCGCGGGTGCCGTGTCGGCACCTGAAGCGCAACTAAGTGAGCGACCTACGCAAACTCAATCCACCTCTCCCTTGAGGGAGAGGGCAACATCAAGACCGAAGCCACGCACCGCAGTGCGGTGAGGGTGACTTTCTTCCGCGAAGAAAACACCCTCATCCGGCCCCGGATCAAGTCCGGGGCCACCTTCTCCCTCAAGGGAGAAGGGGACAAACGCGAGAGCGCGCGGTTGGCGACAAATGCGACGACGACCCAAGAATGTTGCGGATTTAACGAACTCACCACCGTCGTCATGCCGGTGCGTGGCACCGGCATCCATTGTTCAGCGCATACAATCGGTCGCGTTGAAGCAAGTTCCCGCAACTCGGTAACCGCCATCACACGCCGCCCAATGGATCCCGGTGACAAGCACCGGGATGACGGCTGTGGGACGTGCCGGATGCAGGCCCGGGTGCATCGTCGGCAACCGAAGGGCCCGCGCCGGATGCGTGTGGGCATCCGAAGGCGCAACTAAGACAGCGCGGTTGCTGGTGGGCAACCGAAGCGCCAGCATCATGTCAACTAGGTACCTACCTAGGTGACACGAGCGCCGATGTGCGGCGATGATCGGCCCACTTCCGCTCACCCAGGGGCACCTCGAGAGCTTGCCGGGGCTGCGGCGGAAACCGTGGACGCGAAATGGTTGCCGCGCTCTGAAATGGGTTCGGCGTCCCCTTAAGCGGGCCAGTGACAACGAGACTGGAGTAGCGGGTACAGCGCTGTTTTCGAGCGATCGAACATGACGCTGCCGTGATGCCAGAACCCCAGGAGAATAGGATTACCTGGGTCGCGGTTGGCCGATCCGCGCTGAGAGAGTTGTCACATCCGTCCACGGTGCGCGGTTGACGCCGGTGTCGGAATTTCCCTCGCGGGAAATTCCCTCCCCCAAAGGCTGAGCGGCGACAAACCGCGCATCCTGGGTTGCTCATAACCACACGAGCCCGCTCGGTGTGGTTATGGGTGGTTTTGCGCGGTTGGCATTGGGCAACCGAAGGCCCGCGCCGGATGCGTGTGGGCATCCGAAGGCGCAAACAAGAGAGCGCGGTTGCTGGTCGGCAACCGAAGCGCAATCAAGGGAGCGGGCACCCAAAGCGCCACGAAAAACCATCAGAGCAACGCTCAGTGCGCGTTTTCGTGGCGGAAGCCGCGCAAGACAGTCAGCCAAAGAATGCGCAGATCGAACCACAGCGACCAAGTGTCGATATACGTCAGGTCGTGTTCGACGCGGGCCTGCATTTTCTCCGGCGTGTCAGTCGGTCCACGAAAGCCGTTGACCTGCGCCCAGCCGGTCATGCCGGGTTTCACCTGATGCCGGTTCGCATAACGCTCCAGCATCTCCCCATAGAGATCATCATGCACAAGAGCATGCGGCCGTGGACCAATCAGCGACATCTCACCCTTGAGCACATTGATAAGTTGCGGCAGCTCATCAAGGCTCGTCCGGCGCAAGAAACCGCCAACGCGCGTGACACGTGCATCGCCGCGGGTCGCTTGGCGAACATCAGAACCATTTTCCATCACGCTCATCGAGCGGAACTTCAACACTTCGATACTACGGCGATTGAGGCCGTGCCGCTTCTGACGGAACAGAACCGGGCCTGGACTATCGAGCTTGATGGCGACGGCGATGATGGCCATGACCGGTAGCGCGATAACCAGAGCGATGGAGGCAATCACGAAATCCTCGACCGATTTCAGATGCCGTCCCCAATCAGACAGTGGCTTGGTTTTGATGTCGATGAGACCGACGGCGCCGAGGCTCGACACGCGATGCGCGGAACTCTGGTCGATGAGATCACCGGCAACGTGTGTGACGACATGCAAGCTCACAGGCAATTGCTCAAGCCGCCGCGCGATATCGCTCGTGCGTTGATCAGCCGATTGCGGCAGAGCGATGATGATCTGATCGAACGCGCCACTGCGGCCTTCACGAATAAGATCTTCGATGCCGCCGAGAACACCGGGCGCCGGTGGCGCATGACGGCTGAGATCGGCACGATCGTCGAACGCGCCGGCGAAACGGCAATGAAGCTCCGGGGCTGCAATCAAGGTGACGATGCGGTCAGCGAGAGGGCCTGTGCCGTAGATCGCGACGCGCGTGTCGAAGGCACCGTTGCCAGCCAGCGCCGTCAGCGAGCGGCGAGCCAGGAGGCGATTGGCAGTGATGACAGCGAAGCTGACCACGGCCCAGACGCCATACCAGCGCCAGAAAGTCTCCGAGGTGAAGCCAAAGGGCAGACCAACGCCGAGCGACGTCAAAAAGGCAATTCCAAGCGCCGCCGCGACGTGCAGCGGTTTGATCGGCAAGTCGCCAACGCTCTGCGTATCGTAGAGACCGAAATGACGGAGACAAAGGTAGGCGAAAAGCGACGTAAGCAGACAGCCTTGGAACGTGCGCAGCGTAACCCCGAGAGCGACGTCGTAGGGTTGAAAAAGGTACGCAGCGACCACGCCGCCGGCGACAACGCCGATGATGTCCAGAAAGCCGACGAGATCAATAGCGACCCGGCGCGATCGCGCATGGGGCCGGCGACGCTGACGCATCCAATCGAATGGCCCCGCGAACACACGTGTAAGTGCCGGTGATGGCGTCATCGCGCCAACTCCAGGCAATGAGGCCTGCATCCAAATGCGGCCAGGTCGGCAGTGTGAAAAGCCATCAGACGCAACACGATCAGGGCAAGAGAGCACGTCTGAGACGGCAGCCGCCAAGGGCAGCTTCCGGACCGTCTCTAACGTTTTCAATTGAATACGACCGCGGTAAAGATCGCCCTAAAGCGCTAAGGCAACTTTGATCTATCGGCTCTTTTGCCGCCCGCGATCAACCCGCGATCAAAGCGTGCGCGCCGTCGCAACGCCATTGACGATGTCGTAGTCGCAGCGCACGCCGCCGGCCGACTTCTCAAGAACGAGCGTCAGGTAAGGATTGCGAAACTTCTTGGCCCAGGCTTCGTGGTCCGTCTGCCAAACATAAACCGGAACGGCCGTGTTGCCGATGCTGAGCAAGGCATTGGCGCGGTCCGACCACGTCTTGTCGCTGAAGCCGGCCTTCTTCGATGGCTCGGTCTTCGTACACGCGTCGGCCGCACGCTGGCGGTACGCCGACACGATCACATCGTCGGTCGCGCTGCGATACAACCATTCCTTGACCCCGACTTTCGCCGCGGCAAACAAGGCCAACAAAACGATTAGCGTCCGCATGTCAGGGCTCAGCCCAAGGGCGGAGCACATCGCTCCGCGTCCGCACCAGAAGGAAGATCGCGTGCAGCACGGCGCCGGAAAGGTCCCGGATAGCCAGCGTCACACGCACCTCTTAGGTGAAAGACTATCAACTAAGTTCGTAAACAGATGGTTTCAGACTGTCTCAGCCCTGGAAGCGGCCAGAACGGTATTTTTCGCGGCAGGGGCAACTTGGCATTCGACACGGCCGATCGGTTATGCTACCTCCCGCTCCGTTGTGTGGGGCCTGTAGCTCAGCGGTAGAGCATCTGACTTTTAATCAGAGGGTCGATGGTTCGATCCCATCCGGGCTCACCAACAAATTTTCCGGACAATTCAAGGCGCTAAACAACGCCCGCGGATGTCGGCAGGAAATCTGACGGGGTCAGATCTCCACACTGCCGACGCCGCGTCCGGAGGGGTGGTCGAGTGGTTTATGGCTCCGGTCTTGAAAACCGGCTTACCTTCACGGGTAACGTGGGTTCGAATCCCACCCCCTCCGCCAACGGCTCACAACGCGCGTTTGAGCCACAAGTTGACCGGACTGGGTCCAGAGTGGCCTTGTGCTGATCTAGCTCTAAAACGCCCGCACCGTTGCTTTTGCCTCACGGCTAATGACCCGATTGTCGATCTTCGGGCGTGCGTGACGAATAAGGCTGTGAGATTGAGCCCCAGTGAAGGATGCGACCACCAAATGTGATGCCGCATTTCAAACGTGCGGCGACTGACGTGGAGCTTCGGTTCGCGTGACCACGGAACTTCGATTGGCGGCTGGTGCCCGGGCAACTCAATCCAAGTTTTCAGCCAACGCTTGAGACAGTATTGGAGGTTAGTGTCCATTGCTCGATTTTGGAAAGCAAACGCTTCAGATCAACCGGCTTCGTGTCGAAATCGCAGCACCCTGCGTCCAGGCTTTTGCGTCTGTCAGACTCGAACGCACTCGCAGTAAGCGCGATAATCGGAAGATGCGCTGTGGCCGGATTCGCTTTGATGCGCCGGGTTGTTTCCCAGCCATCAATACCTTCACCCAGACCGATATCCATCAAGATGATATCGGGTGCCAATTCGGACGCCGCTCGGATTCCTGAAAGCCCATCCTCCGCGAAGCGAATGGCATATCCACGCCGCTCCAAGCGCCGGCCGAGCACATCACGATTGATGGGATTGTCTTCGATAATTAGCACGAGCGACATTTTCGATCACTCCTTGAGTGAGAACTGGCAGATGATCAAATGGCGGCGATTTTGCCGGTGCTGCGTGGCGGCGCAGCCGAAGCCGTGGTTTGTGCATTCGCCCCATTTTTAATGGCTTGAATAAGCTCCACCCTGTCAGTCGGCCGTGGAAGTACAGCGAACGCACCGAGCTCCAATGCACGCTTCCTTTCATCGGTGATGCTGAGAATAATGACCGGAATATTCGACGTCACGGGATCGTTCTTAAGGGCTTCTAAGAACCTTCCAGCCATCGATCTCGGGCATCAGGATATCGAGGAGGACCACGTCAGGTTTGGCAGTTCGCGCGATTTGCAGAGCTGCTCCCGGAACGTCGGTGCAGATTGCAGTCAAGCCTTCCTTACGTAACATCCTGTCTGCCAACTCAAGAAAAGTCCGATCATCGTCGACGATGAGAACACGCTTTCCTTTCGGAGATGTGCCCGCAGTTTGGTTCTCGGACAGCCCCGCAAAACCCTTTTTGATGAGGGCAATATCGGCTTCGGCGTCGGCGAGAAGACCATCCTGATCTTCCGCAAAGTCGTCCGAAGACGGAATTGATCGAATGTGGAGTTGTCACATTGGATGGAATGCGGATCGTAAACTTAGATCCCCGCCCAGGCACGCTTTGAACGGTGATGTCACCGCCCATGAGCCGGCAAAGATTCCGGCTGAGCGACAAGCCAAGACCAGTCCCGCCATACTTGGACGTGATCATCGGGGTCGCTTGGGCAAACTTGGAAAAGAGTCCCTTCTGCTGCAACTCACTGATGCCGATGCCGGTATCAACGACGGAAAATTCGAAGCCATCCGCGCCCGATAGACTCGTCACGCCGCACATGCAGTTCGATCTTGCCATTGTTTGTGAACTTTGCCGCATTGCTGATCAAATTGAGCACGGCCTGCCGCAGTTTGGTTGCGTCAACGCGGACAACGCCGAGAGGCGCATCTTCGCGAACAATCGAGAACACATTCGTGTTCTTTGAAGCGAGCGGTCCGCTAGTGATGTCAATCTCGGAAACAAATTTATCAAGATCGAGATCGCCAATGAAGAGATCCATCTTACCAGCTTCGATCTTCGACATATCAAGATGTCATTGACCATCGCAAGCAAGTGCTTACCGGCGGCACTAATCTTCTCGAGATCCGCGATCTGCTCGCCTTCTCCGGCAAGTTCGGCGTCTTCCAACAAGATTTCGCTGTAGCCAAGAACGGCATTCAACGGAGTGCGAAGTTCGTGGCTCATCTTGGCCAGGAAATCAGACTTGGCGCTATTCGCGCGTTCCGCCTCTTCCTTCGCATCGGTCAATTCCCGCAACGTTTCTGCGTGGCGAGCCGCTTCCTTTCAGTAGCTCGGACTGCGAGTTCAACGATCCGGGCATAGTAACTCGCCATGACAAACACGTAGATGGAGGCACACAAAGCCGAAATCAGCCCGGCGTTGGCGAGATCTTTCAGCGGGATATGACTTGGGAAATCAGTGTTGACGCTGTGCAGGACTACGAAAAGGCCGAGGCTGAACGTGATCTGGGCAAACACCGTTAGGCGTGCGCGCGCATTCGACCCCAGATAGAAAAAGGCAAGTAAGGGAACAACGACGAACCACACCAAAAACGGAGAGCTGACGCCTCCATAGTTGTACGCTCCCCACAGAATAGCGAACAGGAGGTTTTGAACCGAAAGTGTCGCCAGCGTATTGTAATTACTCGGCAGCAGCTTCACCAGAAATGGGAAGAGCCAGAACATCGAGATCGACGCGCCAAGAATTGCGACGTGCGGCAGCGGATCAGGGTCGGTGAAATAGAGAAATGCGGTGATGGGATGGCCAAGAAATGGCCCTCCGAGATGACTGATCAAAAACATGCGGATGCGACGGTGCTCGTCCGAACTCCGAGGCACCTGGGAAGGTGTAAACCATTCGACAATCTTGTCGAGTTGTTCGAGTAGTTTCATTTGATTGTGTCCACCGCCGAGCATGCGCGGGTACTATAGGTGGACCAAGGTAAAAAAGTCGTATTACCGTCCGGTCGTCACGCGGTGGCGTGCAAGCACGATTTATCAGCCGCCGCCTCCCCTTAGGTGGCCGGAGCTAACTCCGCCAGCGCCGTTAACGTGTCGCTCATTGTTTGATCGAGGCTGCTGAACCGCGCAGCGATTTCATTGATATCGGAGCAGCTGAGTTCGAGATCTTTGGCATCATGCGAAAGCCGTGTGGCCCCCAGATTTGCAGCCATTCCCTTGATACGATGGGCGGCACGGCGTGCCATGGTCAAATCTTTCAACTCAATCGCGCGAGCGAGAAGTTCCATGCTTTGAAGGGTTTCCGCCGGGACGCGGGCAAGGATATCGCGCACATCTGTGGGCTCCAAATCCTGGCACCAATCAGCGACCGCGTCGTGATCGATTAACGGCAACAACCCACTTGTCTGGTGGATTTGAGGAATATCGAGCAATTCGATCGCAGGCTTCTGCATTACAATCCCACCTTACGGCGATGTGCCGACGCGGTCGGCAGCACTGAGCCGAAGGCGATCGATGCGTGCGAGTGATCCGCCTCCGTGACGCTCACCGTAAAGTAAGAGAGATAAGCACCGATGAATTCAACGGTAAGCTTTTTAACGAATGCGCGCCCGATGAAGTGCTGATCGTTGAGCTTTGCGGCAGCGTCCGGTGTCTATGCCTGAGCGAGAGACTTATCTTACAGGAGCGTTGAAAATTAACAGCTTTTAAGGCCATTTCGTCCAATTGTAACGAGTGCATCGTCGCAGAGGTAATATGCCGGGTTGGAGCGCCAGATGAATGCGAGATCTGTTCTGGTCGTCGACGACGATGCCATCACGCGTGCAATGGTTGTCAAAAAGTTAATTAGAGTTGCTGTAACCATCGAAGCGGAAGATGGCGTAGCGGCATTTCGTTTGCTTCAAGACACGCGCATTGACCTAATCATCGTCGACTTGGAAATGCCCAATCTCGGTGGCATAGACTTGATCAGGCTTGTGCGCGGTCACCCCGCTTTGAAGCATATTCCGATCATCGTACTCACGAGCGATAAGAGCCGTGACGCCTTTGACCAGGCACTCGAAGCAGGCGCGACGTCCTTTCTCAACAAGCCACTGAACTGGCAGGCCTTTGGCGCGCACATAATGAGCAACCTCGGCGCCGCCAGCCTGAAATCAGCCTAACGTCATTTGCGATTTTCGACCCAGCAAAGCATAGACGACCGCTGCAATCGGTCAGCATCCTCGCGAACAGCTAAATCCCGGTCGCCACAATTGATGGGCGAATTGTCGAAACGCCGGAGAAGCGCACCTCAGTCGACTTCAATTTTTAGAACGTTGGCTGGCTCATCCCCGTGGCGGCAACACAAGACAGTGACCGACGTGCGAGCCTTGTGCTCCTTCAGGATTGAGATGATCCTTACTTCGTTAGGCAAACTCTTGCGCATGATGTCCGTCTCCGTGACTGGATCGGACTCTCCATCGGTGCGTAAGCCTTATCAGAGGGCAAGGTCATCAGCCAGCAACGGAAATGCCCCTCATGGCGATGCCGGCTCCGCAGACAACAGCTTGCGCAGTTCGGTCTTGAGGATCTTGCCGTAACCACTTTTCGGCAGAACTGAGACGAAGCGATAGTGCTTCGGACGTTTGAAGCGCGCCAGGCGATCGAGACAGAGGCGGTCCAACTCAATGGCGGTCACCGCCGCGCCCGGCCTCACAACTACGAAGGCGACGGCATGCTCGCCCCACTCCCGATCTGGCGCGCCGACGACCGCGGCCTCAACGACCTGATCGTGGGTAAGAAGAACTTCTTCGATTTCGCGCGGATAGATGTTTGTGCCACCGCTGATGATCATATCCTTCGAG
Organism: uncultured Alphaproteobacteria bacterium; assembly: GCA_963831185.1. Lineage (GTDB taxonomy): Bacteria > Pseudomonadota > Alphaproteobacteria > Rhizobiales > Hyphomicrobiaceae > JABFRJ01. Next base: position 47,645 of record CAWHPE010000007.1, on the reverse strand, counting down.
CGATCGGTGAGCGTAAGCAGTCCGTCAGCGGCCATCGAGCCGAGATCGCCGGTGTGGAGCCATCCACCTCTGAGTGTTTCCGCAGTGGCGTCGGGCTTGTTCCAGTACCCTGCCATCATGCAGTCGCTGCGGGTGACAATTTCACCCACTTCGCCCGGCGGCAGTGGCACATCGTTTGGATCGACGACCGCAACAGCAACGCCGGTGCGCGGATAACCGCACGATGCAAGCAGACGCTCAGTCTCCGCCGTTCCATCATTGCGATGATGCCGCCGCTCAAGCGCGGTGATCGTCATCGGAGACTCGCCTTGTCCAAAGATCTGGAACAGCTTTGTCCCGAAAAGATCAATCGCCCTTTTCAGATCAGCGACATACATCGGCGCGCCGCCGTAATAGATGGTTTTGATGCGGTGAACAGGTACATCGCGGTCTTGCCACGCCGCAACAAGCCGCGTCACCGTCGTCGGCACACCAAACAGCGTGACGTTATCGTAGCGCGTTAATGCAGCCTCGATTTGCGCAATATCGAAACCGGAAAATACAACCTGGTGCCCGCCCTTCAGCATATGCGGCAACGCGTAAAGGCCCGATGCATGCGATAGAGGCGTTGCATGGAATTTCGTGTCATCGGCGGTCAATTGATCAATATCGGCGTAATATGCCTGACACATGAACAGCAGATTGCGGTGCGAAAGCATCGCACCCTTTGGCCGCCCTGTCGTGCCGCTGGTGTAAAAGATCCAAGCAAGATCGGTCGCATCGCGAGCAACCGGCGGCATTCCACGAGCCGAGAGCAGCCGTTCGTAATTGTCGGTACCCGCGCACGAAACATGCGCCGTGCCAGCCTCTTGTGCGGCCGCAGTCGCAGCTTCAATGAGCCCGGGCGAGGTGAACAACGCCGCTGCCGTCGCGTCCGATGCGATGTGTGCAACTTCACGATAATGCAATTTGGCGTTGATCGGAACGGCGACCAGACCTGCTGTCCAACAAGCCATGAGGGCTTCTAAGTATTCGCCGCAATTCTCCATGAACAAGACGACGCGATCGCCGTCTTGAAGTCCGCGCTCACGCAATCCAGCCGCGAGGCGCTGTATGCGATCGGCAAACTGGCTGTATGTTCGCGTGACATCGCCGCACGTCACTGCCGGAGCAGAGGGCTGCCGGCGTGCGACATCGAGCAGTAGCGCCGCCAAGTTCATACATTCCTCCGCACGACGCTCTCCAAAGAGTATTCTGCAATGACAATAAGCCCGCGCATGCCAGGGGCAAGTGCATTGATCTGCATGACTGCCATCAAAGCGGCGTAAGAGAGACGCGCACGCCGTAGGCGATCGGTGTCATTTGAGCCGCCGCGAAGGCTCACTGATGTAGCGATTGTTTACTCCAGATTGTACGTGGCACGTCAGTGAGAGCAACGACGGCAACAATGCCGCGATGCAGAACTTCGGCATCTCGTCGATGTAAATGGTACCGGAACCCTCGAAGATTTACTCATGCTTGCTGCACGTAGTGCGGATCTGGCCGCGCAGCCAATCAATGGCAGGATTGTCGTCGTGGCGGCGATGCCAGTAGATCTTCCACTCGAATTCCGCGGTCGCAAACGGGAGATTGCGCACGGCGAGGGAGTTGTCGCCAAGTGCGTCGGCTAAACGAGCCGGCATCACAGCGAGGTAATTTGTTTTCTGCAGAACGTGCGGGACCACAAGCCAATGCGGGACATTGAGCGCAGTGCTTCGCTTCAGGCGCATGCCTGCTAAAACATTATCGACAAATCTGAGATCGGTCGGAGACATCGAGACTTTGATGTGACGCTCCTCAAGGAACTTGTTGAGCGTCAGTCTCTGGGTCGCAAGCCGGTGCGATTTGTTCATCACACACACCATCTTGTTCGAAAAGGCGGTCTCGCTTCTGATGGAGCTTGAGTGCTGCAGCTCCATGCTGACGGCGACATCAATGTCATCTTTTTCCAAAGCGTCGACTGTGTGCGCTGGTGGCAGATGAACGATATCGATGCCGAGGCCGTCGCCAGCAGCAGCAAAAGCTGACGATAGCTGTGGCAGGATAAGAAAGCTCAGGAGATCGGAAAGCCTGACTGTGAAGCGCCGCTTCGTTCGCGCGGGATCGAAGCCAGGATCGCTCTCCAGCATCCGTTCGATCTGCCGCAGCAGATTTCGGACTGGCAATACGAGCGCCTGGCCGCGCGGTGTCGTTTCCATGCCCTTGGCCGTGCGGACGAGAAGGTCGTCTTTGAAGTGGTGGCGTAGCCGCGACAGGGCGTTGCTCATCGCAGGCTGCGACAAGCCAATGTTTTCAGCCGCCCGAGTCACATGCCGCTCGGCGAGTAAGGCATCAAGGGCGACAAGAAGGTTGAGATCGACCGATCGGAGGTTCATGGCGCAATATTCACTCAATCAATGTAAGCAGACAAACAATCAATTACTCATATGCATCGAACTTGGTCTAGCCTTTCTGCAAAGCCCAAACGACACGCAACGAAGAGGTCAGACAAGATGCCGGTCACGGACGAACTCAAGCGAACGATAAAAGTGTGCATGTTCGATCAGTATGGCACCGTCGTCGATATTCAGTCGGGGCTGGTGAAAGTCGCGACCCCCTACCTCAAGGACAAGGGGTGGACAGGAAGTCCGGAGTCGTTCGTGACGTGGTGGCGCCGCACGCATTTCGAAAACTCCATGATTGACGCTCTGCTTCATAAAGAACACACGTCCTACCGCGAGATCGGACAAAGATCTGTCAGCCACGTACTTGAACGTGCGGGTATCAGTTACACCATGGATGAAGTCCGTGCGTTGGTCGCGGCAATCGAGCGCCTGACATGCTTCCCCGAAGTGCCAGAGGCATTGGCGCGACTGCAAACGAAGTACAAATTGGTTGTCTTATCCAATGGCGATCCCGACATGCTGGAGACCGCCAAGGCCTATCACAAGATACCGTTTGACGGTGTCATTTCGGTCGCCGAGGCCAATGCCTTCAAGCCGCATGTCGCAACCTATACGAAAGCAGCCGAGCTGAGCGGCGTTCGGCTTGACGAAGTGTTATTCGTCGCCAATCACGCCTTTGACTGCATCGGTGCCAAAGCAGCCGGCATGCGATCTGCCTTCATTGACCGCCGCCGGCGTCCGTTCGGCGCAACCCCGCATCAGCCCGACATACTTGTGCGCAGCATGACGGAGTTGGCAGATGTCATGGTCTGACGCCTCTCCGCTCGCAGGCATCAAGGTGTTGGACTTGTGCCGCGTCGTTTCGGGTCCGTATGCCACGATGCAGCTCGGTGATCTTGGCGCCGATATCGTCAAGATCGAGGAGCCGGACAAAGGCGACGAAAGCCGGACCTATGGGCCGCCCTTTGTCGGCGGTGAGAGTACGTACTTTCTCTCAGTCAATCGCAATAAGCGCAGTTGCTGCATCGACCTCAAATCAGAGGCTGGACGCAACCTGCTTGTGCGCTTGGCGGCGAAGGCCGATGTCGTGATTGAGAACTTCCGGCCAGGTACCATGGAGCGTCTTGGCCTGGGCTACGACACGCTCGCCGAAAGCAATCCACAGCTGATCTACTGCGGCATCTCTGGTTTCGGGCGGACAGGCCCGCAGGCTGAAAGGCCTGGATATGACCTCATTGTTCAAGGCGAATCCGGCGTCATGGACATAACCGGCGAGAGCGATGGTCCGCCGATGAAAGTCGGAACTTCGATTGCGGACTTGGTGACAGGGCTGTATGCCGCGCAAGCCGTCTTGGCGGCGTTGCACCAGCGGGATCGCACCGGATGTGGCGGTCGGGTGGATGTCGCAATGCTCGACGCCATGGCATCTTTGCTCACATTCAATGCGGGCATGTATTTCGCAACCGGCGCTAGTCCGCGCAGGCGCGGTAACGCCCATCCGACGATCAGCCCCTACGAAACCTTCCAGGCCGCCGATGGTTGGATTAATGTTGGTGTTGCCAACGACAAGTTTTGGAACCTTTTCTGCACGGCCATAGAACGCCTCGACCTAGCCGGCGACGAACGCTTCGCGCGAGCACCTGATCGCGCAGCGAATCGCAAAGTGCTGAAGGAAAGTCTGGCGCCAATCTTTGCAACCAAGACGAGGCAATATTGGGCTGATTGTCTCGGCGGGGCTGGTATCCCAAGCGGCGCGATACGAAGCGTAGGAGAAGTCTGCGAGGCTGATCAGCTCAACCAGCGCGGCGTCGTCCGCAAACATACACACCCGACCGCAGGCTCCGTGCGCTACATCGCGAGTGCAGTGCGTTTCGCCGACCAACCACCGCCGGATTCCCGATGCGCACCTCGATTAGGCGAGCACACGACTGAGATCCTCCGAGGCTGGCTCGACATGGATGCAGCTGCAGTCCGATCCATCGCAGCCGACGGTGCATTCGGTCAGCCCGCTGACACCGCGCGCCAGAGGGGAACGTGATGGACGTGGAAGACAAATCGATTGAAGAGATCGGGCGCGAGATGCTTGCCCGCGCACTCAGTGAGGATCGGCAACAGTTCGGATCATTCTTTCTTTTGCGGTTGCTCGGGTTGCGCGTGAGCTACCAAACGGACGCGTGCCTCGTCGCCTTCGCGGTGACGCCTGCTCTCCTCAACCCCCAAGGCACGCTTCACGGCGGCATCCTGGCGACGGCCATGGACATTTCCATGGGGCATCTTCTGCATCATGTCGACGGCGCCGGGGCAACCCTTGAGATGAAGCTGCAATATCTCTCGTCAATCAGTGACGGCGAAGTCGTCTGCCGTGGTTCGTTCCTCCGCAAGGGACGCCGGACATCGTTTCTGCAATCCGAAGCCCGGCGTAATGATGGAACGCTGATCGCGCACGCGACGTCCACGTGGACGCGCCTCCGGCCAGCCACCAACCCAATCAGTGGGGGCTGACTTAGGCGACAGGCGCAGTCATTCTTGAAGTTAAAATCACGGCGCGCACGCAAAGGACGCGAACGATCCAGCTATCGCGGGCATCGAACGCCTATCATACGAATTTAGTGGAGCGCGGAGACGACGGCCGCCGCGATGTGCGCCTGTGCTGCGACAGCGGCATCGACCGCCGGAATGAGCGGTAGGAAGCCGTGGATCATGCCAGCATACTCTTTGTGGTCCACCTTGACGCCAGCTTTGGTCAGAGCCTCGGCATAGCGAACGCCTTCATCACGCAGCACGTCGCATTCGGCAGTGACGAGTACCGCTGGCGCAACATTTGCGAATGACGCCGCGAAAATCGGAGATGCCCGCCAATCCGAGGCGTCGTCCTGCGTTCGCAAGTAATTAACTTGGAACCAACGCATCGTTTCAGCGGAGAGAATGCCATAGCCTTTGGCGTAGCGGCGATAGCTGTCGTCAACGAGACGATAGTCAGCGATTGGATAAACCAGAACTTGCAACTTCAGTGCCGGGCTGCCTGCATCGCGCGCCGCAAGTGCAGCAACCGCTGCCAAATTCGCCCCGGCACTATCGCCAGAAACGGCAAGACGCGTGCCGTCCACGCCGAGGGACGCGGCCATCTTCTCAACCCAGTTGACCGCGGCGATGGAGTCGTCGACTGCGGCGGGAAAGCGATGCTCTGGTCCAAGCCGGTAGTCAACGGAGATGAAGACGGTGCCGGACTGCGCGCAGATCGACCGCACAACCGCGTCGTGGCTCTCAAGGTCGCCGAGCACATGCCCGCCGCCGTGGAAATAAATTACGGCGCCATCCGTGCGCTTCTCGATCGGCCTGTAAATCCGGATCGGCACAGCGCCCGCCGGACCTGGGAAAGTACGCTCCTCAATGCTGGCGACGGCAACCGGCGGCGCTTTGCGCGCCCGCACCATCTGCAGCATCGTCAGCCGGGCCGCGTTCGGGCTGAGCGTCTCGAACGGCGGGAAGTTTGCGGCAAGCGCCTCGAGGACGGGCACCAGTTGCGGATGGACGGAAGCTGCGGTCATGCGGAGTTGAACCTTGTTCGAGGTGAGCGGCGTTATGCTGGCACGCGGGCGGCTTGGAGGGAACGGGGGATAACATGCATTCCGCGCGCAGGGCCTCTGCATTGATGTGCGCCCAGCCGGAGTTCAACGGCCGTGAAATATGGGCTTCCGCTTGTCCAGGAAGGCGCGCAGTCCCTCCGCGAAATCCTGAGATCTGGCGCACCCAAGAAATGCGCGCAGTTCCAGACCGAGTTGGCGCTCAAGGTCCGGCAGAAAACTCTCATTGAGAAGCGCTTTGGTCGCGGCCACCGCTGCCGGCGCATTGTTGGAAAGTACGCCAGTGATGCGGTGAACCTCAGCCTCCAACTGCTCAGGCGAAACCACCCAGTTGATGAGCCCAAGCTCCAAAGCGCGCCGGGTGTCGAAGACCTCGTTCATGAACATCAACTCCGCCACCTTCTTCGGACCAGCAAGCGCAGCCATCACAAAAGTCGAGCCGCCATCTGGCGAGGCGCCGAGTTTCCCGTAGGCCACGGCAAACTTCGTCCCCTCGACAGCGAGCGTCAGATCCGCGGCAGCGGCGAGCGAAAGCCCGCCGCCTGCGGCCGAGCCATGCACGATGGCAAGCACTGGCTTCGGCAATCGCCGTAAGGTCGAAACGAAATGGTGGAAATCGGTGATGATCTGCCGCAGCAACTCTGGCAAAGCTGCTCCGCTTTCGGCGAACGCACGGACATCGCCGCCAGCCATGAATGCGGGACCATGACCGCGCAACACCACAACGCGGCTCTCCTGATCGTTGGCAAGAGCATCCGCAACATGGCGCATTGCGCGTGCCATCTCAGCATCAACGACATTGAGTGAAGCCGGCCGGTTGAAGGTCACCGTCGTGACTTTGCCGTCAGAAGTCAAAAGTATTGGATCGTCGGGAGAACGGAATGGTCCGGCATCGATGGTCACGACAGGCTCCTCGTCGCAGCGTGCGTACTAACAAAGCAGTAAAGCGCGGCGGTGTCGTCCAGTGCAAGTCTTCGCTCCGGCACTGGGGATGCGACAATGCAATGCTGATCCCCGCACTGCAGAATAGCAGGGCAGACGACGTGAAAACCGGAGTGTTGACGCTTGGATCTCACTCGAAGTTAAGAGATGCGGCGCACGGCGTCGCAATAAAGCTGCTCCATGACGTCGACGGAGCGCTCCCAATCGTAACACTCGCGTACAAACGCCCGTCCGCGCGCGCCGAGTTCATTGCGTAAGCCGGCATCAAGCACCAAGCGCTTGAGCTGGGCCGCGAGCGCGCAGGCGTCACCTACGGGAATGATGAACCCAGTCTCGCCGGACCGAACCACTTCGGGAAGTCCGCCAGTCGCACTGACCACAACCGGCAGTCCGCACGCACTCGCCTCCAGAACGGCGACGCCGAAGCTCTCCTGCCGGCTTGCCGCCACGTAAATATCGAGCTGGTTGAGCCACGATGGAACGTCGCGATGCGGCACTGCGCCAGCGAACGTCGTGACGGCTGAAACGCCGAGAGCCTGAGCCAGAGTTGTCAGCGTAGCATGCTCGGGTCCGTCGCCAACGATCAGTAGTCTGAGGCGCGATGCGAGCCCGTCTGCCTGGAGTATTGGATCAGTGATCAGTGCTGAGAACGCCTGAATCAGGAGGTCAATGCCGTAGGTCGCAGCCAATGTCTTCACGGTGCCGATGACGATGGTGCCGTCGTCACGAGATGACAGTGGCTGGAATTGTCTACAGTCGACTCCGAACGGCGTGATGTGAGCAGCGGGTATGCGCGGCGCCAGCATCGCAACCCTTTCGGCAAGCGCATGGCTGGTTGCCGCGACAAACGATGCTGAATTCAGATTGTGGCGCAAAAGACTCCGCTTGAGGGCTGAGTGGGCCGGAAAGTCAAACGCGTCACTTCCCCAGACGGAGAGGATGCGCGGTCGATAATTTGTGAGTGTCGCGAGCGTGCCGTAGCCGCTTGCGTAGTGCGCATGAAGAATATCCGGCTTGAGAGCAGCTAGATATTGACGCAGCGGAAGCGCATTGAGCGTATAGCCGGAAATTCCGCGAAAAGGCAGAACGCGCACAGCACCGCCATCGCTCTCAAATGACGCCGGACCCGCATGCTGCGTGAACAGCGTGACATCGTGGCCGCGCGCAGACAATGAACGCGACCAACGTTGCGTGTGGATTGAGTTGGCCGGACCAAGCAGCGCGAGACGCATTAATTCGGCCCCGCACTTGTGTCGTGAGATGTCGCGACGGTCGGCATGGCGATCACCAGCCACAACAGCACCCCGAGACCGAAGTTATTCTGCGTCAGAGAAACTTCAAAAATCTCGTGGACCAGCGTTCCTGCAAAAAGAGCGAGGCCGATGTCGTTGGAGGGCCGCCGTGCCGCTGCGTAGGCCACAAGCGTACAGGCAACCGCAAAGAGGAAAACGCCGGCAAAGCCTGTTTGATAAAAGAGCTGCACATATCCGTTGTGTGCCGAGAGACCGCGAAACCGGCCACTCAAAACCTCGTGGGGCAATCGGCCGAGACCAAAACCAGTAAGTGGCCGCTGCAAAGTCTCATAAATCACCGTCGACCAGATGATGTCACGGCTCGAGAGGCCAATTGCAGATCGAGTGTGCGGCTGTGGTTTTACGCAGGAGCCGCATATGCGGTGTAATTGGCTGTCAACCGCTGTAGGTAGAGGCTCTGTATTGGTATGCGCAAGCGATGGGTCGTAGACGACAAGTGCAAATCCAAGTGCGAACGTGAGCACCGCGAGCGTTGCGAGCGTACGCACAGCGACTGGCGCGCGTCCAAAGGGCGGCACAACCCACACTGCAGCCATCAGGAGGAGGAGCAAACTCGCACGCGATTGGCTGAGAAGCACAAGCGCAAGTGGCATGGAGAGTGCCGCAGCGGCGAGTCCGCGCGGCAACGGCAATCTATGTCCAACCACAAGCTTAAGTGTGACGGCCGTCCAGCCCGCAGCTGCCGAACCAATCATATTACGGTTCTGAAAGATGGACATGCTTTCGGTCAGATAGTCGGAAGTCAAAACAAGCGTGAGCCCCACGCCTGTCCCAATGGCAATCGCAGCAGACGTGCGTGAAGCAAGCGCCAGAGGCGCGGCGTAAAGCGTTGCGCAGATGAGGGCGAATTGAGCGAGTTGTGAAAGAGATTGATGAGTTTGCAGGCCGTTCACCGCAATATTGGCAACGACGAGCAGGCCCAACACGCCTGCGGCAGGACGCATATCGGACGTGCGTGCGCCCGAACAAAGAACCGCAAGACTGATGCCGGCGGCGGCCAGAGCAGCAAGTCCTAAATACCGGAACGGCGCGGCAGCCGACAGGAAGGGAAGCCAGGGCAATGCAATCAGGAGAACGTCGCCGCACCAAGCGAAGACAAAGGCCAAACCAGAATGCCTACGCGAAGCAAAAGTGTGCTCCCGTCGGCTCATGACCGTGACGACCGGGCAGTAAGTGCGAGTAACGCGAGCAGCACCACGGCGCACAAAAAGGCAGCGAAAGCCCATGTTATCAGCGCCGAGCGAAGCGACGCGAGTTGGTCGCAATACGATGCAAGAAAAAGGGTCACAAGCCGGGCACTCTCCGAGCCGAGCAAGACATAGGGCTGTCCACCCGCCAACGCCGCTGGGCTAGAAAGCTTCAATACAAGTTCGGCGCCAATCGCCGCCGCAATCGGCCAAACAACGTCATGAAGTTCCGCATAGGAGCCGAGCCACCGTGCGTCGGCAAAGTGTTCCACCAGCGCTGCAGCGACGGCAAGAAGAGTGATGAATATCACGGTATCGAGGGACGAAAGTCTGCGTCGGGTAGCAAGCGCGTGCCGCGTCATCAGGTGTTTGAAAACCAGAGGTGCGGCAAGCGTTACCGGCATCAAAGCAATCTGGCTAACCATCAATGCCATGGTGACGAGGCCGAGTGCCGATGCGCCGAGGCGAGTCTCGACGAAGCGGACAAGGAATAAGACGGCTGCTGCATTGAGGAGCGTTGCACCACCACTTGCGATGCTGAACTCAAACAGTTCTCCCAAGCGGACATCGCCGGCCCCCGGCGCCGCACGCGCGTGTGCCATGATCTCCGGCGATCGGCTCGAGTGAAGGGCATAAGCCGAACCGGCGGAATAGGCGGCCGCCAACAAACAAGCGCTCAGCCACGGCAACAGCGGGACGACGAACACAACGATGCAGGTCAACATCAGGATGATAAATTGCGGAAGAGCTGTTGCTGCATTGAAGGTGGAAGGCGAAGTGTGCGCCAAAAGAATGACCCTCATCAGCCCGTGCGCGACGAAGAGAGATGTAGCAAGCGCGAACATTGCAGTGAACGCGAACGACTGCTCGTTTTGAGTCATGCGATACAGAAGAGCGGCGGCGGCCGCGAGAAGCGCCACAACGGCAGCAATGGTCAGAGCCTTGCGTGGCCTCAGTCTGTCAGACGCAAGAAAAAAGAAGACCGCCTGTGGCAGGCCAAGCAGCACCACGGCCGCAACGAACTCAAGCTCACTTTTGACCCGGCTGAAAAGCCCTTGCGCTGCGGGACCTTGTGACCAGCCGATCACTACGACAGCCACAAACATCGCGGCCGATCCGCATGTTTGGATAGCAACGGACCGGATCATGTCCGTGCGCAACGTCACGGCGCGCGGCGTTCCGCAACTGCAAACAAATTTGACGCGTAGAGGCGGCGGCCGAGCGAGGGCATAGCCCGCACGAGCGCGGTGACACCGACCTTGGCGGCACGCATGACCCGCCCACCACTGTAAGGCTGGCCGTGATAGGTCGATCGCAAGGCATGCCGTTGCACGTCGAAGGGCTGTTCGTGCGCCCACACGTGCACAAAAGCAGCCACGTCCAGCCCGGCGCGCTCGAAAAGCGCAAGACCATCCGCCAGCGAGTAGCGTCGCAGATGTCCAGACACGTCATCAGGACCGTAAGCGCGGTTCCGGTTGAGCCAGTTGTCCTCAAGCGGCAAGTTCACCAGCACGTATCGGCTCTGATCAGCGGCGGCCGAGAGCAGTCCTGCATCATCCTCGACATGCTCGAGAACGTCACTCAGAATTATGTAGTCAAAACGCTCCGAGTGCCGGAGATCGCGAAAGTCGCCGCTGTAAAACGTAACATCGGGGAACCGCTTTTCGGCAGTGGCAACATTGTCTTTGGAGATGTCGCAGCCAACCCGCCGGCCGCCGGAAATAACCGGGAAGTGACCGATAAGCTCACCTGTTGCGCACCCAATCTCCATGACTGAAGTGGCTGGAACGTCGGGAGGCAACAGCGCTGAGAGTTGCGGGATCTTAAACGCCGTAGTTTCGAGCAAGATTTGTGCGTGCTCGAAGCTGCCTGCGAGGCGGCGTGCTGAGTACTCATGATGGCCGTCGTAAAGTGCGGAGAAATCGACGGGTGTGGTCGCGGTGAGGGGCGAAGTCATGTCGGAACTCGCAAGTGTGAAATCCCAATGCTCCCTGCCGAATGCGGGAGCGAATGTGGTATTGGATTATCGCGTCAGCGCGGTGAAGTTGGGCATTCGGGCCAGCGCGCGCGCGGCACCACGGCCGAAGCGCGCAACAGCAAACAAGCCGCGCATGTAGCCGAGGCCATAACCGGTGTGCGCCGCAACGAAGGCCAGAAATGCCAGTATGAAAAAACGCAAGCCATAGCGCTTTGCGCGGAGCACGGTAGCGGCCGCCAGTGTGACGTAGCCGCAAACGATGAGAGCGCAAGCGAGCAGCGACCAAGGCGAGATAGCCGCGCCCAGGAGACCCAGCGAGAAGGCGATCAGCATCGCCACCGGCGCAAATTGCCGTAGGTTGATGAGCGTACCCGCTTTGAGATTGGAAACCGGTTTGTAGGCGCCGTACTGAAAGCACATATTGAAGAGTTGAGGAATTGTCGCACGCGCCACGTAGTCAATCTTGAGGTGCGGCAAGAGCAGGAGCCGCTTGCCCGCCGCTCGGGCGCGCGCGTTAAACTCGTCGTCTTGTCCACGAATGAGATCTTCGTCGAACAGGCCAACCGCTGAAAACACGTCGCGCCGCATCATGCCGGCGCCGATCGTATCCACATACATCGGCTGTTGCGCGCCAGTTCTGAAACGGCTCGGACCAAATCCGAGCGCACTCGTCATTGTGGCCCACACGGCAACGGCTTCGTCTGAGGTTCCATTCGGCACAGTGACGATGACACCGCCCGCAATGTCTGCACGGTTCTCGTCAAGTGCACGCACGCACATGGCAAGATGGTCAGGTGCGACGCGGGCGTGCGCACTCATGATCATGACATTCCGGCCGCGCGCAGCACGAATTCCGAGGTTGAACCCATGAGCCGCATAGCCGGCGGGGTTGGCAATCAAACGAACGCGATCGTCCTGCGCTGCAATCTTCGTAACAATGGCGGCTGTTGCGTCCGTGCTGCCACCATCGGCCACGATGATGTCGATCGCGCCAGGAACATCAACACTTTGCAAAAACGAGTCGATCGTTCCGGCAATATGTGCGGCCTCGTTGCGTGCCGGAATGACCACCGAAACAGCGACGTCCGTACCATCAAGGCTCATGGGATTAAATTCCGGAATAGTTGGCGCTCAGGGGCGATCAAGCGCGAGACTTGACCGCGCGCTTGATGTCATCCGGTCCGACCGCCTCTGCACGAGAAGGACCAGCACGCCCGACGAAAACAAAACAGCAACAGCCCCAATGTACTGAAGCCCGAAAGGCGAAGCAATATCAAAAGTAGCAAAAAAGAGAAAAACACGCAATAGTTGCATTTGTGGCGAAGCCTCCCCGATTTTCGGGGGCGGCGGCGAGCACGTCAGACCGCGCGCTGCCGTAGCAGACGTGGAAAAATCCGGTCAGAGATCTTTGAGGCAGGTCTCAATCGCTGCTGCGACGCGCGCGGCATCGCCCAATTCGTTGGCGAGCATCAACACGAGTTTCGCGAGAAAAATTTCGCGCTTCTCCGGCCCGGCACTGTCGATCGCCTGTCGCGACACTCTCGTAGACGATCTCAAGGTCGGAAAAATCCAGTCGTGGTCATCAGACAACCTTCTTGAGGCAAAGGAGCTTTGCGAGTGTTGCGGTGACGTCTTCTGGCATCGCACCACGCCACCGGGCTGCAACGTAAAAATCCGGTCGCAGCAAATAGAAATCGCCAGGTTGCGCGTCATACGTGCCGCCGATCTCGCCATCGGCGTCGATAATGACGCGCAAAGCCGCCACTGTCTCTTGACGAAGCGCGCAACCACCGTGACGGCCCGTGACGGCAACGAAGCGGAACTCCGGATCAATCTGCCGAAGCCTGTCAGCTAGGGCGAGAACGCGGTCGTCGACAGCATCAGTGAAGTAAAATCCAGTAAAGCCCAGTCCAATATGATCGAGCAGATATGAACCATCGCCGAGCCGGACATTTTGCGCAAACGCTCCCGGCGCTACGCCACCGTTGAAAGCGCCGGAATTCGCTTCCGTCATCGGCGACTCTGCGTAGGTGTAAGGTGCCATCTGCCTCGGATTCGCAAACGGACGAGCAAAGGACTGCGTTAGGGCGAGCGACAACGCGGCATCGCGCATGATGTGCCAGCCGGGCGAAGGCGGAGTCATGAAGCGTGTACTTTTTGTAGCATTGTCAAAGACGTCGAGCGTCGCCCCGCGCCGTTCCGGCGTGTAGCTATCTAAAATGTCCGCGCCGGCGTGCCCCTTGATCAGCTTCGCCAGCTTCCATCCGATATTGTGGGCGTCCGCGATGCCGTTATTAAGACCGCGGACGCCGAAGATCGGCACGATGTGTGCACTATCGCCGATGAACATGATGCGGCCGTCGCGGTAGTCGTCGAGCGCCAGCGTGTTCGCGGAATAGATGCTCCACCATTCGAGCGCCCAGTCCTGTGCGTAACCAATGTCGCTGAGGATCGCAGCGACCTTGGCACGCACAGTCTCTTCGCGCATGGCGTCCTCCGCACTTTCGCCGTCGCGAAGTTGATAGTCGATGCGCCATATATTGTCTGGCTGCCGGTGAACAAGCACAGTCCCACCCGGATTGCTCTTAGGATCGAAAAGTGCGCGGCGGATCGTCGGATAGTCGTGCGCCATCTGCACATCCGCGATCACATAACGGCCTTCGTAGTTCACGCCGCTGAGCCGCTTACCGAGCAGAGAACGGATGGTGCTGCGAGCGCCATCTGCCGCCAATAGCCACGGAGCCGCGAGCGTGTAAGTTCCCGCCGGATCTTTGAGGCCGAGCACGACTTGGTCATTCGACTGCTCAATCAGCACCGCCTCGCTTTGCCAGCGGAACGATATCAGCGGTGATTGCACGGCCGCGTGGTGGAGAAAGTGCTCGATGTATTGCTGCTGAAGATTGTACATCGGCAGGAATTTCTCGTGCCGGCCATGCGGCATCGAGAATTCCAGTATCTGCTGTCCGCGAAAAAATGTGCGGCCCGTCGTCCAGCCGAGCGATTTCTCTAGAAACGGCTGCAACGCATCAAGACTGTCGAGAATATGGTAGCTGGCCCGCGCGATGCAAATTGCGCGGCTTCCGTCGTTGAAAGTGGACTTCCGGTCGATGACGATCGACCTGACGCCATTGCGCGCGAGTGTGAGCGCAGCCACGAGCCCGACCGGACCAGCGCCGACGATAACCACCGCATCGGTCTTCTGTTCCGAAACCCCGGCCGGCCGGACCGGAGCATCGAAGTGAGGATAGTTGAAGTAGAGGGAATCGAGTTCGCCCCGTCCGTGTGGCCGCATCCGCCGTCCTTCTCGCTTCGCAAGCTTTGAGCCAGCGTATCAACCGCTGCAGTCTATCGGTCAATAGGTGGTGGATTTTGCGGTGCGATAGTCACGGTCGCGCAGGCGATAGGCAGGTGCTCACGGAAGCACACGTTTGGTTGATTGACCGTGCCGGCTGTCACGCTTGTCCGTGCCCGGTATTCCGACTAGCCTCGCATTGAAAATCGAAGGCTTTCCCATCCGGCAACGGAGAATGCCAGCCCAATCCTCAGGGGGAAGAAAATGGTCGGCGGCGCCGGACAAACAGCAAATTATCAGCAGCATCGGCGTCCAAAGCGCGTGATGAGTGACGAGAGACGACAAGCGAGGAGTGCCGAATGGCGAAGCTGAACATAAATGGCAAAACGGTCGGACTTAAAAGTCGATGGCGATACGCCGCTGTTGTGGGCCATCCGTGAGCAGGGCGGTCTCACGGGCACAAAATACGGCTGCGGCGTCGCGCAATGCGGCGCCTGTTCAGTGCATATCAATGGTGAAGTCCAGCGCTCGTGTGCAATTGCCGTCAAAGATGTGAAGCCAACCGATAAGATCGTCACCATTGAAGGATTGTCACCAACCGGGACTCACCCTGTCCAGAAAGCATGGCTTGCCCTCGAAGTTGCGCAGTGCGGTTACTGCCAGACCGGGCAGATCATGGCTGCCGCCGCGCTCCTCAAAAAGAAGCCAAAGCCGACCGACGCAGATATCGACGAGGCAATGACGAATATTTGCCGTTGCGGCACATATCAGCGCATTCGCGCCGGTATCAAGCTGGCAGCCGAAGGCGGCGTGCCGGCAAAGGCGAAGGGCTGAGGGATCTACCATGACAACAATCGAATCTGACGACAGCCGACGCTGCGGGCCTTTCGCGCCGTGGCTTTATGATCACGGGCGGCGCGGCCGCAACCGGTGGCTTAGCCATAGGCTTCAACATCGCCGGCATCGGTGACGCACTCGCACAAAAAGTACTCGGTGCCGCAGGCAACGAAGTCGGCGCCTGGGTCTACATCAAGCCGAACGACGAAGTCGTTATCCGCATAGCGCGCTCAGAAATGGGGCAGGGCACCCTGACCGGCCTTGGCGCAGCTCGTCGCCGAAGAACTCGAGTGCGACTGGTCAAAGGTAAAGTGGGAATACCCGACGCCGGGCCAAAACCTCGCTCGCAATCGCGTTTGGGGCGACATGTCGACCGGTGGTTCGCGCGGCATCAGAGCCTCACACGACTACGTCCGGCAAGGCGGCGCTGCAGCCCGGCAGATGCTGTTGCAGGCTGCAGCCGATGCCTGGAAAGTGCCCGTAGCCGAGGTGTCTGCCGACAACAGCGTAATCACGCACGCCGCGTCGAAGCGCAAGACAACCTACGGCAAGGTCGCGGCAGCCGCTGCGAAACTGCCGGTTCCCGATCTAAAGACCATGAAACTCAAAGATCCGAAAGACTGGAAAATCGCCGGCAAAGCGTCTGAAGCGGCTCGATACCGCCGACAAGCTCGTCGGCAAACAAGTCTACAGCATCGACTTGAAGACTGCCGGGCATGCTGAACGCATCGATCAAGGATAGTCCCGTGCACGGCGGCAAGATCAAGAGTTCAACGCCGACAAAGCGAAGGCGATGCCCGGCGTCAAAGGCGTGTATCAGATCGGCAACCAGTTCCGTCGCGGTCGTCGCCGAGACCTGGTGGCAAGCCAACAAGGCGTTGGCGGCTGTCGAGATCACGTACGAAGACAATCCGAGTACCAAAGTCGACAGCGCCTCGATCGCCGAGGTGCTGAAGGCCGGACTCGAGGCCACCGAAAACGTATCCACGTCGGCAACAAAGCCGGTGACGCAACAGTCGCAATCGCCGGCGCCGCTAAGCAAGATCGAAGCCGTCTACAAGCGCCCTATTGGCATCACGTTACGATGGAGCCGCTGAACTGCAC
The DNA here is from genome assembly GCA_963831185.1 of uncultured Alphaproteobacteria bacterium. Lineage (GTDB taxonomy): Bacteria > Pseudomonadota > Alphaproteobacteria > Rhizobiales > Hyphomicrobiaceae > JABFRJ01. The sequence goes on along the minus strand of CAWHPE010000007.1, from coordinate 31,006 downwards.
GGCCAAGTGGTCGGCCGACAAATGTGAAGTATGGGTCGCGACGCAAAACGGCGACGCCGCCCTGGCCGCATGTGCCGAAGCCGCAGGCCATCCACCGAACAAGTGTGAAGTCTACAAAATCCATCTCGGCGGTGGCTTCGGCCGTCGCGGCATGTCAGGACTTCGTAACCAAGGCTGTCCTGCTCGCCAAGCAGATGCCGGATGTGCCCGTCAAGCTGCTATGGTCGCGCGAAGAAGACATGCGTCAAGGCCGGTACCGACCAATCACAGCCTGCAAGATGGAAGCTGGCCTCGATGACAAAGGCAATCTTCTTGGCTTGTCGATGCGGATCACCGGGCAATCGATCTTGGCATCGGTCGCACCCGCACGCATGACGAATGGCGTTGATTTTATTGCAACTCAAGGGCTGCAGCCGATCGATGGACCACAAGGCGCCGAGGGCGGGTTTCGGCTATACCATCCCCAATCTCACCATCGACTACGCCATGCGCAACTTCCATCTCCTGCCCGGTTTCTGGCGCGGCGTGAACAACAACCAGAATGCTTTCTACATCGAGTGTTTCCTTGACGAAGTGGCAAAGGCTGCCGGCAAAGATCCGCTCGCTTTCCGTCGCGACCTCATGAACAAGAATCCGAAAACGGCGAAGCATCTCGCCGTCCTCGACGCCGTCGCGAAAAAGGCTGGCTGGGACAAGCCTCTACCCGCAGGCGTGTTCCGCGGTTGCGCGCAACAAATGGGTTACGGCAGCTACATTGCCGCCGTGGCGGAAGTCTCGGTCGATGCGCGCGGCAAGGTCAAAGTCCACCGCCTCGTCATGGGCACCGACTGCGGTCATGTCGTCAATCCGGATCAGGTCGACGCCCAAGTCGTCGGCTCGGTCGCCTATGGTCTCTCGGCCTCGTTCTTCGAAGAAATCACGCTGAAGAACGGAGCCATCGAGCAGGAAAATCTCGATACTTATGAGATTATGCGCATGGCCGATTTCCCAACCAAGGTCGAGACGGTAACGGTCCCGTCCGGCGGCTTCTGGGGCGGCGTTGGCGAGCCAACGATCATGGTCGCGGCCCCGGCGGTGATGAACGCCATCTTCGCCGCGACCGGCAAGCCGGTGCGATCACTGCCGCTCAAGAACCTTAAGCTGCGCGCGTGAAGCAAATGGTGCCGGCGCAACGGCGATTTCGAGGGATGGTCGCGCTTGCGGCTGCCATCGCGTCTGTTGCGCCGGCACGGGCAACCACACCACTGCCGCTTGCTGTAGCGGGGGATACCGTTCCAGCACCACTCGACGGCAAAACAGGTGATGCGGCGCGCGGACGCCGCATCGTACTTGATCGTCAGATCGGAAATTGCTTGATCTGCCACGCGGTGCCTCATGAACCCGAAGAGCGTTTCCAAGGCGATATTGGGCCATCGTTGGCAGGCATCGGTAAACGGTTGAGCGCCGGCCAGCTACGTCTGCGCTTGATCGATCAGAGCCGCCTCAACCCGCGCACGGTCATGCCACCGTACTATCGTATCGATGGCTTAAGCCGTGTCGCGCCGCAGTTTGTTCGGCCGGCCGGTTCTTGAACCACAGCAACTCGAAGACGTTGTCGCCTACCTGCAGACGCTGAAGGATTGAACAATGGCGTCCAACCCCACACCGATGAGCGCAATGACGAACCGGAGGCAAGTGGTCGGCAGCGGCATCGCCCTTGCTCTTTTGCCCGTGTTGCCGCGAGCCGCCATCGCAGATCCTGACGACCTCGTAAAGACGATGGCCGAGATCACGCGCGGCATCACACCAAAGATAGGCAGGGTCAAACTGACGATGCCGGAGTTGGCTGAAAACGGAAATCTTGTCTCCCTGCAGGTGGTTGTTGATAGCCCCATGACCGACGCTGACCACGTCAAACTTATCCATGTGCTGTCTGAGAAAAATCCCATCGTTCCCATCGCACGGTTTCATTTGAACCCGCGTTCGGGCCGCGCACGCGTCGGCACCAACATTCGCCTGGCGACCACGCAGAGAGTCGTCGCACTCGCCGAAATGAGCGATGGCTCGTTCTGGCAGGGCGAGCAAAGCGTCATCGTGACGTTAGCAGCCTGTATCGACGGCGGCTGAGGAGTTTGAGCAATGACGACGCCAACCGTCCGGATCATCGTCCCCGCGAGTGCCAAAAAGGGCGAAATTGTTGAAATTAAAACCATGATTCAACACGTCATGGAAACCGGATATCGCCGCGACGATTTCGGCAGGCCGATACCACGCGACATCATCACAGCATTCACCGTCACATACGACAGCGTCCAGATCTTCAAAGCGGATCTCAATCCCGGTGTCGCCGCAAATCCATTCCTCACATTCTCCACCATTGCCGTGGCCAGTGGTGAACTCACCTTCACTTGGGAAGACGAGAAGGGTGGGATCACAATCGAGCGCCGCAAGATCACAGTAACATGACACGCAGCGCGCTAATCATCATCGGGCTCGTTGGCGACGTTTTCGCCACGGCGGTAGTTGCACAAGACCGTCCACAGCCACCGAAGTCAGGCAGCGATTTTCAATCGGCCGAAACGCGCGCGCTGCAAGATGACGACACAAGTAATCCCGCCATGTTGTGGGTCGAGCAAGGCCTTAGAATTTGGAACACGCCCGCGGGCCCAACGTCGAAGTCCTGCGCCACATGTCACGCTCTGCCGGAAAAATCCATGAAAGGTGTTGCCGCGCGGTATCCGGCCGTCGATTTGACGAGCGTTAAATTGCTCAATATCGAGCGCCGCATCAATGTCTGCCGCACCGAACAGCAGAACGCACCAACACTGCCGGACGAGAGTAACGAACTCCTAGCCCTGACTGCACTGATTGCGTACCAATCGCGCGGCCAACCAAGAAACGTCGATATTGCAGGCGCAGCCAAACCTTACTTCGAGACCGGACGTAAATTATTTTATTCGCGCCAAGGACAACTCAATCTCGCGTGCAGTCAGTGCCACGAAGAACATGCAGGTCGAAAACTTCGTGGCGATACGATCAGTCAAGGCCAGACTCATGGATGGCCAGCCTATCGCCTGGAATGGCAGTCGGTCGGCTCATTGCACCGTCGCTTGCGTGCCTGCTCGCTTGGCGTCCGTGCAGAAGTCTTGCCATACGGCGCGCCTGAATATATCGCGCTCGAACTTTATCTCGCGTGGCGTGGCGAAGGTATGCCAATGGAAAGTCCAGGCGTTCGGCGCTAGGTCCATCTGGCACGTCAGAAACAACGTCTTGATCGCAGGAAACGGCGTGCCAAAATAGCTGCCGTTGACAGGCAGCAGTCGCTGGATGCCCGCGGAGTGGCCAAATATGACGTGGTCTATTGTTGTTCACGATCCTGCGACCGGCGCCTTTCGCCGTCGCAGTCGCAACGCGGTCACTCGCCGTTGGTGCCAGTTGCCCCTTCGTCCGGTCTAGGAGTTGGCGCGGTTTCCACCCAATCGATGACCAACCGCTATCTGGCTCCGGCCGTGTTGGATGCGCTCGCACGAGGGAATTCGCCCGAGGCCGCCATTGCGGCAGCGCTTGAAGCCGACGCAGGCCGCGACATCAGGCAGATCCACGCGATCGATGCACAAGGACGTTCCGCGCAATGGACGGGAAAGAGCTGTATCCCTTGGTGCGGTCATGTCAGTGCGGCGGGCGTGTCGGTTGCCGGCAACATGCTCGCCGGAAAATCAGTCATTGATGCGACGCTAGCGGCATACGTCGCGCACAAGACATTGCCGCTGCCGGAGCGTCTCCTCTGCGCGCTGGACGCAGGTGATGCCGCAGGCGGCGACCGTCGCGGCAGGCAATCCGCTGCAATGGTCGTGACCACAACGGAAGATTTTGCCGATCTCGATTTGCGAGTTGACGATCACACCGCGCCATTGCCGGAACTGCGGCGGCTGGTGAGCCTCTGGCGGTCCCAATGGGATGCACGCAGAAGTTGGATGCCGACCAAAGCAAAACCTTCCGGCAATACGGACTTGGACGCCATCGAGGCCGCGTGGAGGTCACAGGGCTCCGATCTTCGCTTTCCGCGTGGGTAGAGCGAGCAGCGCACGGTCTGCGAAATTAAAATTGCGATGGCAATTCAATGACACGCCGCACCACAGCGCAGAGTGGCCCCACCGTGGAACGGCCAGCGCTAAGTTCCGTGCCCGCGCTCAGTCGTGCGGCTAACGGGCAAAAAAGTCGATCGCTGGCGCCAACAGAACACGCGCCGAACCTACCAATATTGATAGCAATCGACCCATCATCTTGAGCCTGCTTTGCAGTTGTCCAGAACAATTCGACTTTGACGCTGTCAGGTGGCTCAAGCGGCGCTGGCATTAATCTCGGCTTTGACAGCGTTACCGGCACCAACGTCGGCACAGGCAGCGCCGGTACCGCAGTGATGACTGTTGCGAATTCAAGCGTCACGCTCGATTTGACAGGCGGACAAGCGTTTGTAAATGTTGGGCGTTTCAATAATGCCAACGCGACGCTTAATCTGAACAGTGGCGGCATACTCTCGGCGACCGGCGACACCCTTGCCACACTTAGCGTCGCGACAAACGGCAACGCGGCAACGACCGGAACCGCCAACTTCAATTCTGGGTTCGACAGCGACATTCACAAACGATGGCGCGGCAACCGGCGGTAACACAACCGGCATGTTCGTTGGCAACACCGGCACTGGCACAGTCAACGTCAATGGTGGCGTTGTGCATTTCGTCAGCACCAACAACAGCGGTTTCGGCGCCCTTGGCTACAATTCAAACAACAGTTCGGTCGGCACCGGAAACCTGAACATCTCGAACGGCGGCTTGGTCGACTACAATGTGGGTGTCGCGGGCGGCCACTTCGGCGTTGGTCGAGAAGCTGGGAGTACCGGCGCACTTATTGTGAGCAGTGGCGGCACGTTGGACCTCGATGGAACCACGGGGCAAAAGCTCAGTTTCTTCGTCGGCGATCACGCAAGTACGGCAGAGGGCGTCGTCGTTATTACAGGGGCGAACTCGAAGATAACGGGCGTCTCAAACGCCACTGTCGGCATGAACAACAATCTCACGGCCGGTGTCGGCAACGGCAACCTTCTAGTGGAGTCGGGCGGCTTGTTTGATGCCAGCACATTGCTTGTCGGCGCAGGCGGCTTCTTGCTGGGCAGCGGCGGCACCGTCGATGCCGATGTGACCTTGGCTACCAACGGGGTTATTGGCGATACCAGCGACCTCTTCAACACGATGAGCATTGTTGGCTCGTTGACTGTCAATGGCGGCCAGATTGAGGTGGATATCGGTGCGGAAGGCGTCGGCGGTGGTAAGGATCTGTACACCATCTCCGGCGACTTGAACTTAACCGGCGGTGTGATCCGGCTCGATGCCGTGAATGGATATCAATATGCTGCCGGTTCGCAACGCATGTTCGCGAATGTCGGCGGGTTCACCAATCCAAGTGGTGGCTTCTCGGCCTCCAACATCATCGTAACCGGTCAACATGCCGATTTCGGTTACATTGTCGGCACTCTCGACGGCGTGACGCAGTCGCTCGGCATTCTCGCACTGACATCGGGGGCGACCGGTGGTCACGCTATACTCGACCTCGGCACCGCGGCAGCCATCGGGGCCAATTTCACCTATGACACCAACACCGATACGGGCATCGGCGAGGCAGGGAAATTCGGCAATGGCGGCTTCTTTGCGAAAAATATCGATGAAGTGCTAGGTACATATCGCGCCGATGTAATCACCATCACGGGCAACGGCGGGATGAACCTGTACAGCAACGACGGTGCTGACACGATTACTGGTGGCGACGCCATCGACTACATCGACGGTGGTCTCGGCAACGACACTTTGAATGGAGGTGGCGCAGATGATACGATGGTCGGCGGTGGTGGCACCGACACGTTCAACGGCGGCGCCGGTATCGACATCATGTTCGGTGATGCCGGAAACGATACGATTTCGGGCGGCGACGATATTGATGGTCTTCTTGGTTTCGGCGGTACCAACACCCTGATCGGCGGACTTGGCGATGACATTTACTACTCGCAGTCGGCAACAGACATCTTCATAGAAGGCAGCGCTCTAGGCGATGGCAACGACATCGTCGTCGCCAACTATAACATCACACTCGCCACCAACGTCGAACGGGTGATTCTACAGGGCGCAGCCACCGCAGCCACCGGCAACGACGGAAACAACCTGTTGTTCGGCCGCGAGATCACAAGTGGCGCGGCGGTGACACTCACCGGCCTAGCCGGTGATGACATTCTCTATGGCACCGACACCGGCAATGACACGCTCAATGGCGGCTCAGAGAACGATGCAATGCTCGGATTCGGCGGCACCAACACGATGGACGGTGGCACCGGCAACGACAATTACTACTCTTACTCGATCACTGACGTGATCATCGAAAGCACGTCGGGCGTTGCAGGCGGTACGGACAAAGTGATCACCACGCACGACATCGCCTCGCTTGCAGCCAACGTCGAGAACGTTGAGATCATCGGCGCGGCGTCTCAGGTAACGGGCAACGACGAGGCCAACGAACTTTACGGCGGCGGCTCCGGCAACGGACTTGTTCTCGACGGCGCCGGCGGAGCCGACATCCTGATCGGTTCGGCGCAAGGTGACTTGCTGTCCGGCGGAACCGGAGACGACTTCCTGTTCGGCGGTGCTGGAGAAGATGGTTTCCGCTTCCTAGCAGCAGGCTCCGGAGCCGATACGATCACTGACTTCGACAGCGATGCGACCGGTGGCCAAGACTACATCATGCTGACCGGACGTGGCTTCTCGGCGGCAAGCGTTGGTGGGGTCGGTGCCGCTATCGCCATCACGCAAGCGGGCGCCCATACCTTGATCACCATTGGCGCCGACACGATCACGCTCTCAAATACCCTGGCGTCAAATGTGACAGCGGCAGATTTCCTGTTTTAAGATTTCGGCAGACCAAAGAAGCGCGGCGGCGAAAGCTGTCGCGCTTCCGTCATGTTTGCAACCACAGCGTGCGGCATCGGCTACGCTCGACCCATAAATCTGCCCGGCGTAACGCCTCGAGTCAGGCTGCAAAACAGTCGCTGGAGCGGCGCGTGGATACTGTCACACAGGTTTCATAAAACGCCGGTCTATAGCGCTCATCAGGGTCAAGACGTCTGCAAAATGCGCCGTCAACCTTGAATGAGATGAGGCTGTGATGCGAAAAATCACCAAAATTGCAACGATCGCTGGTTTGGCAGGCGCGCTTGTTGGCGCCACCATGACGGCACATGCGGCGGACATTTCTGGCGCCGGCGCAACTTTTCCCTATCCGATCTACGCCAAGTGGGCGGATGCCTATAAAAAAGAAACCGGCAATGGGATGAACTATCAGTCCATCGGCTCGGGCGGCGGCATCAAGCAGATTCAAGCCAAAACGGTGACGTTCGGTGCGACCGACATGCCGCTCAAAGGCGAACAGCTCGAAAAAGACGGTCTCGTTCAGTGGCCGATGGTCATCGGCGGCGTCGTTCCTGTCGTAAATATCGAAGGCATCAAGGGCGGTGAGTTGGTTCTTGACGGCGCCGCGCTCTCCGACATCTATCTCGGCAAGATCAAATCGTGGGACGATGCCGCACTCAAGAAGCTGAACCCAACGGCAAAGCTTCCGGCTCAGCCGATCGTTGTTGTTCGCCGCTCAGACGGCTCTGGCACAACGTTCCTCTGGACCGACTATCTCTCGAAAGCCAGCGCCGAATTCAAAACCAAAGTCGGTGCCAGCACGGCAGTTGAATGGCCAGTTGGCATCGGCGCCAAAGGTAACGAAGGCGTCGCCAACAACGTCGCACAAACCAAAGGCGCGCTGGGTTATGTCGAATACGCCTACGCCAAGCAGAACAAGATGACGCATACCCGGGTGATCAACAAAGCTGGCAAGCCTGTCGAACCAGGACTTGAAACCTTCCAGGCCGCTGCTGCCAACGCAAAATGGGACAGCGTTCCTGGTATGGGCGAAGTCCTGACGGACGAACCCGGCGATACCTCGTGGCCGATTGCCGGTGCGACCTTTATTTTGATGCACAAGAAGCCGGCCGATGTCGCCGCTGCCAAGGTCGCCCTCGATTTCTTCACCTGGGCCTATGCCAAGGGCAGCAAAATGGCATCCGACCTTGACTATGTTCCGATGCCAGAAGCTGTCGTGAACCAAGTCAAAAAAGAATGGGTCAAGATCGTCGGTGCCGACGGTAAGCCTTTGATGTAAGCCTCGCAAACTGGGCATCGCCGTATGGCGGTGCCCTTTCTCTATTTTTGAGAGTAGACAATGGCCATTGCAGCGTCAGCTCCACCTATTACCGGAAATGCACGTTCCTCGGCCTTGCGCCGGTTGCAGCGTACCGACGTTATTTTTCATAATTTGACTTTCGCCTGCGCTATTCTTGTTCTGGTGCTCTTGGGTGCCGTCGCGATTTCACTGTTTCTTGGTGCTTGGCCTGCAATCCGCGCGTTCGGATTTTCGTTCCTGACGAGCCAGTCCTGGAATCCGGTGACCGAAAAATTTGGCGGCCTAGCGCCAATATATGGCACGATCGTCACGTCAATCATCGCTATGGCCATCGCCGTTCCAATCGGACTTGGCATTGCAATTTTTCTGACCGAGACTTGCCCAAAAATTTTACGCCGCCCGATTGGAACCGCAATCGAATTGCTCGCAGGTATTCCTAGTATCATTTACGGCATCTGGGGCCTTTTTGTCTTAGCGCCCCTGTTGCAGACGACTGTGCAGCCGGCCCTCATCGCGACATTTAGCAATATCCCGATCCTGTCCGAAATCTTCGCTGGTCCACCCTATGGCATTGGCGTGCTGACAGCGTCGCTGATCCTCGCGATCATGGTGTTGCCGTTCATCACGGCGATCAGCCGCGACGTCTTTGAAACTGTCCCGCCGATGCTGAAAGAGTTCAGCCTACGGCATAGGCTGCACAACTTCAGAAGTCGTCCGCAACGTCGTTATTCCGCATACGCGTGTCGGCCTCGTCGGCGGCATTATGCTTGGTCTGGGGCGTGCTCTTGGCGAGACGATGGCAGTGACCTTTGTCATCGGCAATGCTCATAAAATTTCGCCATCGTTGATCGCGCCAGGAACCACAATTTCAGCGACAATCGCCAACGAATTCACCGAAGCGGTCGGCGACCTCTACACGTCGTCGCTAATTCTGCTGGGTCTGATCCTCTTTGCGATCACTCTCATCGTTCTCGCATTCGCGCGCCTCATGTTGCGGCGCCTTGAAAACCAATCGGGGCGCTAAACCAATGTCAGGAACCTCTACCTTTGACATGCGCCGCTACAAAAAGCGCCGCCGCGGCAACGGCATCCTAATTGGACTCTGCGTTGTCGCCACTGTGGTTGGACTGATCTGCCTGGCAGCGGTTTTGGGTACCTTGGTTTTCAAGGGCGCATCCGGGTTGTCCCTCGAAGTCTTCACCGCCATGACGCCGCCGCCTGGCGCCGATGGTGGCCTTCTGAACGCCATCGCCGGCAGTTTGGTCATGACGCTGATTGCAGTTCTCATTGGGACCCCGATCGGAATATTGGCAGGGACCTACACTGCAGAGTATGGCCGCTATGCCAGGATTTCATCGGTCATTCGCTTCATCAACGACATCCTGCTGAGTGCGCCATCAATCGTCATCGGTCTTTTCGTCTACACAATCGCGGTCGCAACCGTTGGACATTTCTCGGGCTTTGCAGGCGCGCTGGCGCTAGCAATTATTGTGATCCCAATTGTGCTGCGGACAACCGAAGACATGCTGCGCTTGGTGCCCGACACCATGCGCGAGGCGGCAGCATCGGTGGGCATGCCACGGGCCATCATGATCCGGCAAGTTGCCTACAAGGCAGCACGGTCTGGCATGTTGACCGGCGTCCTTTTGGCGATTGCACGCATCAGCGGTGAAACGGCACCCTTGCTGTTCACAGCGCTCAACAACCAGTTCTGGAGTGCCGACCTCACCAAGCCGATGGCCAGCTTGCCGGTTGTCATCTTTCAGTTTGCGCTGTCGCCCTATGCCGAGTGGCAGAAGCTGGCCTGGACCGGTGCGCTGCTGATCACCCTCGCGGTTCTGAGCCTCAGCATTATTGCCCGCATTGTCGGGCGGCAGGAGTCAAGCAAATGACGACGTTGAGTGCGCGTGAAGCGCTTGAAAATGGAGCCGCGAATCCAGGCATTCTGGAACGCGTGACGGTAAAAAATCTCGACTTCTTCTACGGATCGTCGAAGGCACTGAAGTCGATCACGCTGCCGCTATTCGCCAATCAAGTGACGGCGTTTATCGGCCCGTCAGGGTGCGGAAAGTCAACGCTCCTACGCGTTCTAAACCGGATGTACGATCTCTATCCGAACCAGAAGGCGACCGGGGAGGTCCTGTTCGAAGGTCAGAATATCCTTAGTGCGAACGTCGATCTCAACATGTTGCGTGCGCGCATTGGCATGGTGTTCCAGAAGCCGACACCGTTCCCGATGTCCATTTACGACAACATTGCCTTCGGTATCCGCCTCTATGAAAACCTTTCGAAGAGCGAAATGGATGGCCGCGTCGAGCATGCATTGAAACGCGCTGCCCTCTGGCCCGAAGTTAAAGACAAATTGAGCGCCAACGGACAAAGTTTGTCCGGCGGTCAGCAGCAGCGGCTCTGCATCGCGCGCACCGTTGCGATCAAGCCTGAAGTGATCTTGCTGGATGAGCCATGCTCGGCCCTCGATCCGATCTCGACAGCGACCATCGAAGAACTGATCGAAGAACTGAAGAGCGACTACACCATCGCCATCGTGACGCACAACATGCAACAGGCGTCCCGCACGTCTGACTACACCGCGTTCATGTATCTGGGAGAACTCATTGAGTTTGGTCCCACGCGTCAGACTTTCACCAATCCGCGCAACACGCGCACGCAAGACTACATCACCGGACGTTTCGGCTAATCGTAGCCGCTTCGTTGGGACAAAAAAGGCAGGGCAGCATGGCGCCTCACATTGTGACGTCGTTCGACACTGAACTGAAGGCATTGACCGCGCTGGTCAACGAGATGGGAACGCTCGTTACAGAACAGATCGAGGCGGCCGCAATTGCGCTGCGCACGCAGAGCAACGAAAAGGCGACAGCTGTTATCGCCTCCGATAAAGCCGTCGACGCGCTTCAGGGCCGCATCGAAGAGCTGGTGATCAACATGATCGCCAAACGCCAGCCATTAGCCATTGACCTTCGAGTGACCGTGGCTACGCTCAAAATTGCCACTGACCTTGAGCGGATGGGCGATTTAGCCAAGAATAATGCGAAGCGCGTTCTGGCCATGACGAATCATGCCCAGACACTGGCGATTGCCGCGAGCCTTGAGCCGCTTAATCAGAAGGCCCACGCACAAGCCGTCGCCGCCATGCAGGCATATGCCACCCGCGACAAGGAACGCGCGCGGGCGGTCTGGACCAGTGATGGCGAGATCGACACGCTGCATACGGCTCTGTTCAGGGAGCTGCTGACTTATATGATGGAAGATCCTCGCAATATCGGGCACTGCACGCATCTATTGTTCTGCAGCAAGAACCTTGAGCGTATAGGCGATCACGCGACCAACATTGCCGAGAACGTACACTACATTGTCACGGGTTTGCATGTCTCTGGTGACCGGCCCAAAGGTCCAAGCCCAAGCGAACCGTTGCCGGAAGCGCTGAAGTGAAGGTGGAAGGCCACGGCGTTGAGTGCGAACGCTGCCTAAGAACTTGTCATGTCGTTTCGGGATCGTAACGAAACTTGAAGTCACAATGGGATGCGCCACTCATGATTGTTTGCGTGCGCGTCAGCTTCAATTTGGGGTCATAGCCTTCGCAAAACGTGCCGTCGCGGTTGCAGGAGAGAAGGTGGCCGATGTCGCCAAGCCCCATCTCGGCATACATTTCCGCGTAGCGGCAGCGCGTGACGCGGAACTCGAAATGCGTAGCGTCAGAGCGCTCCGGTTCGATCTCAAGAGCGTTCTCAGCGGTCCAATGCTTCTGTATTTCAATGAACGTCGCGAGACTGGTTCCGCCGGGCTGCTGCGCGGCAAAGGCCTGCCCCTGCGCGATCGACGACGCGCGCACGGCGTTGCCGATGATTGTCTTGGCAGCGTCGGCACCGACAAGGTCCGTTGCTGCACGGTAAACATCACGCAAGATCTCCGCCTCAATTCTGCGGCGCTGAATCATAGGTATCATTTTGGCATCGCTCACGGTGCTGTCTCCAGGGTCTGCTACACTTCGCGCTTGTCGAGATATCGGTAATAAGGCAGCGCAAGCGGAGCGATGCGCCTCAAAACGCTGGACATAGGCCGCGGCGTCGGTTCGGAAAACGGGAGGGCCAAATCGGAATCGGCGGCGCCCTGGGTTGCACGCGCCAGTTCACGGCCCAGCGAAATCGACAATGCAACCGCTCGCCCATTACAGCCCGCCCAGGCGAACCCCAATGGGCCAAGTTTGTGCGCGCGAGGAAATCCTGGGAGGTCCGGCCGCATCAGATTGTCGGGCGTCATGCCGATGAAACCGTTCCAAACGTAGTCAAATGTCAAGTCGCCGAGCTGCGGCCATAGCCGTCTCAAACGTCCCGCAACCTCGCGGCGCAAGTTGTGCTCGCCGACCCCAGGTGCGACCGCAGCACCACCTGTGACAAGACGGCCGCGCGCGTCCCAACGCGCAAAGTGAAGATCTCGGTGTGTATCCGACATAGCCTGTCGGCCTGGAATGATGGTCTTCGCGATGTTGTCGCTGATCGGCTGTGTCGCCATTTGCCAGGAACGCACCGGAATGACTTCGCGAGCGATGGCAGGCATGAGTGTCGAATGAAATTCGCCAGTATAGGCATTGGTCGCCAGAATGAGTGCGGATGCCTTGACCGTGCCGCCAGTGGCTGTGACGATCCAGTGGTTACCGTCGTGCTCATAGTGTGAAACCGGCGACCGCGAGAAGATCTGCGCACCGAGCGCATGCGCGACCGCTGCCATGCCGCGCGCTAAGGCCAGTGGATTGATGTGTCCGCCAGTTCGGTTCCAAAACCCGCCATGCCATGCATCCGAGCCGAGCATGCGCGCCACCGCGGCCTTATCGAGAAGCTCGACCGGCGCACCAAGTGTTGACCATTCACGGACACGCCTCTCAGCGATTTTGATGCGGCCCGGGGAATGCACCGGTTGCACCCAGCCGGCTTGTTCGGCTTCAGCCGCAATTTTATATTTCCGCACCAGAGTAAAAAGATCAGACGCACTGTCGCGAAGCAAAAGATTAAACCGCTCACCACTCTGGCCGTGGCGCGCGGTCATCCCAGACGGATCGTTGCCGGCAAGGGTCGGGATAACCTGTCCGTTATTGCGTCCCGAAGCTCCCCATCCGGGTTCGGCAGCTTCGACGACAATAACGTCCGAACCTCGCTCGCGCAGATGAATAGCCGCCGATAGTCCAGTGAAGCCCGCACCAATGACAACCACATCGGTCGAGTGTTCACCAGTTAAGGATCCGAATGCGGGACCCTCGGGTGTGACTGCAGACCAGAGAGACGGCGGCCAAGTCACAGCACGGGAATGTACAGGCGTCGTTCCATCTCTCATCGCGAATGCCGGGTCCAGGTCACAGGTGTTGCACGCTTCAATTCAAAGCCCATGATGAGCGTAATCACAAGTCCCGCGACAGTCGGCGCAAAGGGTGCTGTGCTGCGCCGTTTGCAGAGGTTGAAGTTGTGCCCAAACATTATGTGCTACACAGTTCATCTGCCCCAAAAGGGCGCCACCATTTAAATTTGATCGAATTCGGCGTTCCATTGACGATGATCGATCTGAGGACGTTTATGTCGACGCAATGATCGTGCATCACATGACCCACGCGGGTCTAGTGTGCTCGGAGAGTGGGTCACACGGAACGGGTGTGGCAGTGGCGAGAACGGAGTACCAGCGTGCACTCAGGGCGATCATTGCGGTTCTTACGCATGGCCCTCGGATTCTGGCGTGGTGAAACGCGCACGCGCGCATGGCTATTGAGTATGGCTGTACTCGTGTTCCTCGCAGCCAATCTCGGTGCGGCGCTTGCAGTAAATATGTGGAACAAACTGTTCTTCGATGCGCTTGAGCAGCGTGACACCAAGGCAGTCGTGATGAGTATCGCGCTTGTTGGCGCGCTCGCGGTGTTTTCCGCGACATCATCTGTAGGTCTTCTGAACGCACGCATGCGTTTGCAGGTTCGCTGGCGGCAGTGGTTGGCGCAATCCCTCATCAGCAGATGGCTTGCAGATCGCCACTTCTATCAGTTGACCATCGTTCCGACAGGCGCCGACAACCCTGAAGCACGCATTGCAGAAGATGGTCGTTACGCGATCGAGCTCCTGGTGGACTTTTCGCTGGGCCTTTTGAACGCGCTTTTGGCGGCCGCATCTTTCATCAGCATACTTTGGGTGGTCGGTGGACCGCTACTGATCGGAGGTGTCACGATTCCGGGTTATATGGTGTTTGCATGCGTCGGCTATTCGGCGTTCACCAGCATCATCATGTACAAACTAGGACGGCCACTCGTGCGGCGCGTCGAAGAAAAGGCCGCAGGCGAAGCTCAACTGCGCTACGAACTGACACGTATTCGCGATAACGCCGAGACCATTGCGTTGACCGGAGGCGATCAAGATGAGCGCGAGCGTCTCAACGTGACACTCGCTGATCTCGTGCAGCGATGGATACAGGTCATTACGTGGCAAGGTAGGATGACCTGGCTCAATGGATCGAATCTCGTTCTCGCCCCCGTTATTCCTCTGATACTCGGCGCACCAAAATATTTGGCAGGAGAGATGACGCTCGGATCATTGATGCAGGCGGCCACCGCGTTCGTTCAAGTCCAGGTCGCCCTCAACTGGCTCTCAGACAATGCCATGCGCCTGGCTGATTGGTTTGCATCATCGCACCGCGTCACCCAGCTCTCCGACGCAATCGATCACCTTGACGCAAGTCTTGGCCCAGTGGGGCAGGCGGAGACGATCAAGTTGGGCGTGAGCCCCGACAAATGCGTCCACCTGCGCGATCTCACGATTGCGCTGCACGATGGGAGGTTGATGATCGAGGGATCGAATGCAGCAATCGCGCCGGGAGAAAAGGTTCTTGTGAGATGGGATGCGAGCGCTGGCAAGTGCACGCTTGTACATGCGATGGCGGGCCTGTGGCCGTGGGGCAGTGGCGAAATTCTTCGTCCGGAGGGGGCCAGCATGATGTTCATGCCCCAACGTCCATACTTCCCAATAGGAACCTTGCGAACGGCAGTACTCTATCCGCATACGGGCGAAGAGTTTGCAGACGAAGCCATCCGCGATATCTTGATGAAATGCGGTCTTGAGCAACTGTCACCGCGCTTGGACGAAACCGACCAGTGGGGTACGAGCCTTTCGGCAAGTGAGCAGCAACGCCTCGCATTCGCGCGGGTCATGCTTCGCCCGCCAGATATATTGATTATGGACGAACCAACATCGTCCTTGGATGAACTAAGCCAATTCAAGATCATGGAGTATTTGCGTGATTTTCTAGCCGAAACAATGGTCATCCATGCAGGTCACCGCCTAGGTCTGGAATCCTTCCACCATCGCGAAATCCATCTTGTCAGGACGGTGCCGGACAGTCGAGCAGTGCGACAAGTATGATGTAGCATTCAATGTGAGAGTGCTTTGCGCGAGCCACGTGCGTGATGCTGCACGTAGCGCATCGCGAGCCAAAGCTCATTGTCGGACTCGAAGACCATCATCACTCCGCTGATAAGGGCAGAGAACGTGTCAGTTGCGTGAGCCCCTCGGCGGATGCGCGCGACGGCACACCACGAACTCCTGCGTTGATCTTCACAAACTAGACATGATCAACGACGCCACCGGAGTAAAAATCCAAGGCCAATTTGCTCGCGGACAGAATTGCGGTACCAAAAACTAAAGCGCCTACAGCCTGCGTTCAGAGCCGCTGTCGGCCGGGTGACAGCAGAGCATTGACATCATCCACGCAGGTGGCGACGTTCCTGCAGCAAACGTCGAGTTCTCAGCGGCGGGTCGCAGCGTCATCGCTTGTCCTGGTATTTCAACTGATTTGCGAGCGACGCCAAATGCGCGGCAGAACGCCCCGGCAACCGCGAGAGAACTGTCCATCGTCACAGTTCAGTCCGTGAGCACCATCAAATACCGGCTCGCAATTGACGCGTGGACTGGTTCACCTTCAGAGAATAGCTGATCGCTTCCGACAAAGGGCTGCTCGCACACGAGCATACCTGCCTTGCGATCGATGGTGTAGCGAATGATCGCACCAAGAAAGTCGCGTTTGCGAACAGTACCGCGCAGTGCGGTTGGAGTGTTGGCGGTGTCGCGCTGCAGAGTGACATGCTGCGGACGAAAAACGAGCCTGTTGCCGTTCACGGCATGATCGGCATTCGGTAGGGCAAGGCGGTGGCCGCCTGCAAGTTCGAAAACGCGCAATCCACCGTCAGCGAGGACGCGACCGGTGAGGATGTTCGCGGTGCCGAGGAAGTCGGCAACGAACAAATTATCCGGCCGTTCATAAAGAGTTATGCGGCGCCCCGACCTGCTGAATGACGCCGTCTCTCATGACAGCGATGGTATCGGCAATGGCGTTGGCTTCTTCCTGATCGTGCGTAACGAAGATCGCGGTCAGGCCGAGACGCTGCTGGAGTTCACGCAGTTCACGGCGCACTTGCAGGCGCATTTGAGCGTCGAGGTTAGATAGCGGCTCGTCGAGCAGCAGCACCTTTGGCTCGATAGCAATGGTGCGGGCGAGAGCGACGCGCTGCTGCTGGCCGCCGGACAAGCTGCGCGGGGTAGCGCGCAGCGAGCGCTTCGAGACCGACGAGAGAGAGTGCGGCTGACGACTTTGCGATCGATCTCGGCGCGCGGCAGGCGGCGTTCCTCGAGGCCAAAGGCGACATTGCGCGCGATCGTCATGTGCGGCCAAAGCGCGTAACTCTGGAAGACCATGCCGACGTTGCGCTCCCACGGCTGCAGGCGCGTGATGTCGGCGCCATCGAGCAAGCACCTCGCCGCTGGTTGCCTGATTGAAGCCGGCGATGAGGCGCAGCAACGTCGTCTTGCCGCAGCCCGATGGTCCGAGGAAGGCGAAGAACTCGCCGGGGCGTATGGCGAGATCGACGTTCTTGAGAACGTGATTGCTGCCGTACGAGACATTCACGCCGCGAATATCGACGCCGCCGCTTTTGCCGGACATGTTACCAGACATGGCGCACCAGACATGGGTTCGTTCCCCCGAACGTGATCAGCGCGCATTGCGCAGCTTGTTGTTGCGCTCGACGATGTAGTTCGATGCGAGCGAGCAGATGGCGACGAGGATCACGGCGATGATGCCGAGTGCCGCGCCCGGACCGCGTCCGGCCGGCGATTGCATGAAGACATAGAGGCCGTAGGCGAGCGGCGCGTCGGACGTGTTCTGCACCAGCATCAGCGTCGCGGATAGTTCGACCGCCGAGGTGGCGAAGCTCGTCACGAAGCCGGCGAGCATGCCGCCCATCATCAAGCGGGACGACGATGCGCTTCACCGTGCGCAGCTTCGATGCGCCGAGGTTTTCAGCGGCCTCTTCAAGCGAGGGCGAGATCTGCTGGAGCGCGGCGTAGCAGGCGCGCAGGGCATAGGGCAGGCGGCGGATCGCGAGCGCCAGCACGATGATCAGCCAGAACGCGGCGAGCGACGACCCATCCGGCATCTTCACGCCGAAGAAGGTGCGCAGATAGCCGATGCCGATGACGACGCCGGGGATCGCGAGGGCGGCGGATGCCGTCCAGTCGAGCCAGTGCCGGCCAGGCAACTTGGTGCGCAGGACGAGATAGGCAATAGCGACGGCGAGCACGACATCGATCAAGCCGGCGAGGGTGGCGTAGAGCAGCGTGTTCTTGATGTAGACACCGGCTTCCGCGAAGACGCGGCCGTAGTGGGCGAGCGTGTAGCCATCCGGCAGCGGACTGAACGACCAGACCGTCGAGAGCGACAACAGCAGCAAGCCGATGTGCGGCGCGAGCACGAGAAACAGAATCAGACCGACGACCGCATAGGCGGCTGCAGCTTCGAGAGCGCTCAGCTTGCGCCGGCCGAGACCACCACCGCCGCGCTGCACCGTGGCGTAGTCGCGGCCCTTCATCAGCCACGCCGCGAGGCCGATGGCCGCGACCGAGACGACGATCAGCACGACCGAGATGACGTAACCCATCGGGTCGGCGATGCCGATCGAGGTGATGCGCAGATAAGCCTGCGGCGCCAGCATATCCTTGACGTTGAGCAGCAGCGGGGTCGCGAGATCGTCGAACACCTTGACGAAGACGAGGCTGGCACCAGCGATATAGCCCGGCATCGCGAGCGGAAAGACGATGCGGCGGAACAAGCGAAATCCGCTGGAGCCAAGATTTTGCGCGGCTTCCTCCATCGATTGATCGATATTGCGCAGCGACGCCGAGACATTGACGAGGATGAAGGGGAAGTAGTGCACGGCCTGCGCGAAGACGACGCCGTTGAGACCTTCCATGAACGGGATCTTGAAGCCGAGCCAGTCGTCGAGCAGTAGATTGACGTGCCATTGCGGCCGAACAGCATCTGCATCGCGACCGCGCCTGCGAACGGCGGCATGATCAGTGGAATGAAGCCGAGCGCCTGCACGAGGCTGGCGCCGCGAAAGTCGAAGCGTGTGGTCATGTAGGCGAGCGGCAGCGCGAACGCCGATGCGAGCACGACGGTCGCGAGCGCGACGTACATCGAGTTCCAGAATGAGCGCACGAACAGGTCGGTGCGCGCGAAGTCGAGGAAGTTCACCAGCGTGAACGCACCCGAGCCCTTCTCGGTGAAGGCGACGTAAATCACGGTCGCGACCGGGATCACCAGGAACAGCGCGAGGAACGCGCCGATCGAGACGGCGAGCACCACCTGTCCCGGCGCCGCAATCGATCCGCGCGATGCGGCGGGGACGGTTGCGGCGACGGTCATGCTGGGTCCTTGGTCAGGTCAGATTGGAACGAAATCGCGGATCACTTCGCGAGTTTGGCTGCGTCCTCAGCCAGCGACCTTCGCCTCGGCGTAAGCAGCCTTCGCCTTCGACGCCCACTGCTGCTCGAGTTCGGCCTGGCGTGCCGACTTCTCCTTGGCGCCGGTGAAGGCGGCCTTGGTTTCGGCCGCCGACGCCTGTGCCTCGTTGACGGGCATCTCGGCGATGCGGTCGCGTGCCTGCTTCACCTTCGCGCGACCGTCGGCGTTGTCCTTCTTGGCGAGTGCGGCCTCGGCGTCGTGGATCGCCTTGGTCGCGGCTTTGAGGCCGTCGAGCTGGAAGGTGATCAGCTGGTCGTAGAGCGTGTCGACCACAGCCGTGCGGCTTTCCGACTTCATCGAGTTCGAAGGTCACCTTGCCGCCGAGCGAAGTGTCCTTGAAGGGGTTCGGATAGTCGGCTGGCGCCTTGGCGTAGGTATCCGTGCGGACGGGTAGGCGGCGGATGCTTTTCTCCAGCAGCACTTCCTGGCCGGCTGGCGATAGGAGATATTCGACGAACGCCTCCGCGCCAGCCTTGTTCGGCGCATTGGCGACGACGGCGACGTTGGCCGGCACGATCGTCGTGACGGACGGGTAGACGAACTTGACAGGGAAGCCCGATGCTGCCGCCGAGAACGCAAAGAAATCGATGACGACGCCATAGCCGACTTGGCCGGAGTTCACCGCCTCGGGCACGCCGAACGAGCGCTCGGTCACATTGCGGAAGTTGCCAGCCATCTCCTTCAGCGTGCGCCAACCCTTGTCCCAGCCTTCGCCTTGGAGAATTGTTTCGATCGTCAGATGCGTGGTGCCGGAGCGTGACGGCGCGGCGATCGAGACGTGATCGAAGTAGGCGGGCTTGGCGAGGTCCTGCCACTCCTTCGGTTCGGGCAGCTTGTTGCCCTTCACGTAGCGCTCGTTCCACATGATGCCGTAGCCGGACGCGGCGAAACCGGAGAAGAAGCCATCCTTGTCGTTGATCGGATAGGCGCCGATCTTTTCCGGAATGCCTGATCGCTTTCGGCTTGTAGGCCTGCAACAGCTTCTTGCCCTTGAGCACCTCGAACGCATCGGGCGCGGACGCCCAGAAGATGTCGACGGCATTGGCTGCCTTGGTTTCGTCGAGCAGCTTCACGCCGGCATTGGTGTTGCGATTCTGGACCTCGACTGTCGTGCCGGGGTGCGCGGCCTCGAACGCCTTCTTGAACGGGTCCGTCACGTCCTTCGAGAACGACGTCATCACGGTGATCTTGCCGGTGACGCCTTGGGCAAAGGTTGCTGTCGATGCCAGCAGCGTCCCCGCGATTGCGAATGCCAAGGACAATGTTCTTTGCATAGTTCGTAGACTCCCTAGTGAGGCACCATGTGCGCTCTTTTTCTCGCGGCCGGATGCGTCCAGCCTTGCAGCAAAATTGATCAGGTCGCGGGCAGGATGGCAACTGCACTTCGGTTGGTGCACAAGTGTTCTTCGTCGCATCTGCGATTGAACGCGCCCAGTGGCTGGAGGCCTCGTTGACAAGACTGGGGGGACACGCCGTACACTCCTAGTCAAATTGGCGCGCCCACTGAAAGAGGCGCCACATGGGGAGATGCCACGAAATGAGTTCGTCACGTCAGGCGGCGCTGCCGCCGTCATCATGTGCGCGTCGGTTTGGACTGCCGTTCCGGCATTGGTCGCAGGACGCTTGCCCCAATCGCGGGCAGCTCGACACCAACTATTGTGACCGCGACGGTGATCTCGTCGCCGATGCGCCGACCGATCCGGCCAAGTGGAAAGATCCTTCGACGCTCGTTTGGGCCTACACGCCAGTCGAAGATCCCGCCGTCTATGCCAATGTCTTCAAGCCGTTCACGGCGCATCTCGAAGCCTGCACCGGCAAGAAGACGGTGTACTATCCGGTGCAATCGAACTCAGCCGAGATCGAGGCGATGCGCTCGGGCCGCCTGCATTTCGCCGGCTTCTCGACAGGGCCGACCGGGATTTGCCGTGAACCTTGCGGGCGCGGTGCCGTTTGCGGCGAAGGGTCTCGGCACGGAGGTGCGCGGTTACAATCTGCTCGCCATCGTCAAGGCATCGAGCCCTTATCAAAAGCTCGCCGACCTGAAGGGTAAGAAGGTCGCCCACACCTCGCCGTCGTCGAACTCGGGCAACCTCGCCCCGCTCGTGCTGTTTCCGGAGCAAGGCCTGAAGCCGAACGACGACTACAAGCCTTGATGTCGGGTGGGCACGACAAGTCGATGCTCGGCGTGAATTCCGGCGACTACGACATGGCCGCTGTCGCGTCGGTGATGTGTACGAACGCATGGGCATGCGCGGCACGGTGAAGCCTGCCGATTTCCGCGTCATCTACAAGAGCCCGATCTTCCCGACGTCGTCGTTCGCGCACGCGCACGACCTGAAGCCCGAACTCGCCAAGAAGCTGCGCGAATGCTTCTTCTCGTTCCGCTTCCCGGCCGAGATGCAGAAGGAATTCAACGGCGACGACCGCTTCCTGCCGATCACGTATCAAAAGGATTGGGCGGTCGTTCGTAACGTCGCTGAGAAATCCGGAACGCCGTATAACAAGTCTGCCTACGAAGCGGAAGCGAAGCGCGAAGCCGAAGCCGCTGCGAAAAAGGCTGCCGAAAAGGCGAAGGCTGCGACTGAAGCGCCGAAGAAGCCGTAATCGATGCAGTCGCGATGCGCCCTCGCCGAATGTGACGGTGGGGCGTCGCCGCTTTAGTCGTCTTGGGCGGTGGAGAATCCGCGATGCATTTCAATTTCAATTCTCAGGTTGTCAGCGATGGCGGCTCTGCTCGCTGAGCATCGTTCGCGAGCGCGCGCATGGCGCAAGATGCGTGCCCCAACCGCGGACAACTCGACACCCTGTATTGCGATGCCGACGGTGATCTCGTCGCCGATGTGCCGAAGGATCCGGCGAAGCTGAAAGATCCAACACATTGATCTTTGCCTATTCGCCGGTGGAAGCGCCGGCCGTCTACCGAAGGTCTATCAGCCCCTGATGGACGCGGGGCTCAGTGCACGGGCAAAAGGGTCGTCTACTACTCCGGTGCAAATTCGCCAACGGCGTTAATCGAAGCCATCCGCGATCCGGCCGATTGCATATTGCCGATTTCGAACCGGCACGTGTCGGCTTTGCTGTCAATCTCGCGGGCGCGGTCCCTGCAGTATCTTTTTCGGCATCCGGAAAGATCGCTCGGCTACACGCTCATCGCAATCGTCAAGGCGGACAGCCCCTACAAGACGCTGGCGGACCTTAAAGGTAAGCGCGTCGCCCACACGTCGCCGTCATCGAATTCGGGAAACCTGGCTCCGCGCGTCTTTTTTCCAGAGAACGGCCTCGTGCCTGATACTGACTACAAACCGGTTTTCTCCGGTGGTCATGATAAGTCAGTCCTCGGCGTTGCTCGCGGAGACTACGACATGGCAGCCGTTGCATCCGATGTCTATGATCGCATCGTGGCGCGGAGCGATGTGAAGGGCAATCGAACTACGGATCATCTGGCGAGAGTAAGATCTTCCCGACCGCGTCATTCTCAATTGCGCACGACCTCAAACCGGAATTGTCCAAAACGATCCGAACTTGCTATGCTCGACTTCAAGTTCCCGGAGTCCTTCAAGAAGGAATAAACGGCGGCCGACAGGCTTCGTGCCGATCACGTATAAGGAAACGTGGGAGCCTATTCGCGACGTTGCTGAGAAATCCGGCACCCCATACAACAAGGCGGCCTACGAAGCGCAGGCGAAGCGCGATGCCGAAGCCGCCGCGAAGAAGGCGGCAGAAAAAGCCGTCGCGCCTGCAACGCCGAAAGCACCGTGATGGCGATCAACGAATCGGCGTACAAACCGTGGGGCAAATGGAACCCGCGGGAACCGGTACACGATCGGCGGTGCTGCGGCTCGAACGACTTCGGAAGGAGTATCGGCCAGGTCAGCCGGTTCTAAAGGATATATCTCTCGATTTCGATTCGACAGGTGTGACGGCGATCATTGGTCCATCGGGGACCGGAAAATCGACGTTGATACGTTGCGTCAATCGCCTCGTGGATCCGACGTCAGGTGCAATTTGGTTCGAGGGAGCCGACATTGCGCAAGTCCGTGGCAGCGCGTTGCGGAGCGTACGCCGCCGGATTGGCATGGTCTTCCAGGAATACAATCTCGTTGAGCGTTTGACCGTGATGGAGAATATCCTGACCGGCCGGCTCGGTTACGTTCCATTGTGGCGGGCGTATCTTCGCCGCTTTCCTGTAGCCGATATCGCGCGCGCCTTCGAATTGCTCGATTCGTTGGTCTTGGCGCAGACTTCGCAAATCGCCGGGCAGATAAATTGTCCGGTGGCCAGCGCCAGCGCGTCGGCATCGCGCGCGCCATCATGCAATCACCGGCACTCGTTCTGGCAGATGAGCCAACCTCGTCGCTCGATCCCAAGACATCAGTTGAAATCATGGAGCTTCTGGGAAAGATCTCTGCCGAACAGGGAATTCCGGTCATCGTCAACATCCACAACGTCGAACTTGCCAAGCGCTATGCCCGACGCATAATCGGCATGACGGGCGGCAATGTCGTCTATGACGGCAAACCAGATGGACTGACCGCGACACATCTCAGTGAAATCTATGGTGGCGAGTCATGGCAATGACGGCCGCTGCCGCACCATCCGCCATCACTACGGCATTCAAGCCAAATTGGGCGAAACGCCTCGCGTGGGTTGCGCTCACGATTTATGCGGTGTTTGCGATCTCGGCCCTTGAGATCGATTTCGCTCGCATGGTTCGCGGAATGGAGAACGCGCAGCGCTTGTTTTCGCGCATGTTTCCGCCGAACACGCAGGCCGATAAGCTTGCACTGATCAGTGACGGCATGATTGAGAGTATCCAGATTGCCGTCCTCGCGACCTTCGTCGGCGTGGCTCTGTCGATGCCGGTTGGGCTTGCGGCAGCGCGCAATCTGGCACCGGCTTGGCTTGCATGGGCTGCACGCGGGCTGATAGCGATCCTGCGCTCATTTCACCCTGTGATCGTCGCAATTTTGTTCGTCAAAGCCGTTGGCTTCGGCGTTCTTGCCGGCATTCTCGCGCTCGTCGTCTCGACCGTTGGGTTCGTATCAAAGCTATTTGCCGAAGTGGTCGAAGAAATCAGCGCCAAGCAGGTTGAGGCTGTCCGGGCAACCGGCGCCGGCTTCGGCCATGTCTTGATGTTCGGAGTATTCCCGCAGGTCATGGCCCGGTTCGTCGGGTTGTCGGTTTATCAGCTCGACTCGAACCTCAGAAACTCCACCATGGTTGGCATCGTCGGCGGCGGTGGCATCGGCGCGCCCCTTTTCACGGCATACCAGCGCTTCGACTACGATGTCGTCCTGACGATCCTCCTCATCATCATTGCTATCATCATGCTGATGGAAGCCGTCTCAGCACGTGTGCGGCGGATCTTTCAATGACGACGCAAGGCGATCCGAAGGTTTGGCAGCGATTTACGCCGGCAGAGCGCATCGGCCGTTCGATGGTCTACATCGTTGCAGCGATCGCCGTGGTATGGTCCGCGCGGACCATCGAGATCATTCCCGAATTCCTTTACGACGCGCCCCAGCAGACCGCTGATTTGTTCCAGCGCATGTGGCCGTTCGATTTCAAGTTCTGGCCGTTCGTTTGGAAGACCTTGGTCGAGACGTTTCACATCGCGACGCTGGGGACGATCCTCGCAATTGCGATGGCACTGCCGCTGGCCTTTCTGGCCGCGCGCAATTTCACCTCAAACCCGCTGTTACGGTGGATCGCCCAGTTCATCTTCGTATCGTCACGGTCCGTCAATTCGCTGATCTGGGCTCTGCTCTTCGTTGCGATTTTCGGGCCTGGAGCATTGGCGGGCGTGTTCTCAATCGCTGTGCGATCAATCGGCTTTGTCGGAAAACTGTTTGGCGAAGCGTTGGAGGAAGCGCAAGCGGGTCCAATTGAAGCATTGACGGCCACAGGCGCTTCGAAGCTTGCGATCCTCATCAAAGGCTACTGGCCACAGACCGAGCCGGCATTCTGGTCGGTTGCACTGTTGCGCTGGGATATCAATATCCGTGAGAGCGCGGTGCTGGGTCTTGTCGGAGCCGGCGGTATCGGCGTCGCGCTCGATGCGGCGCTCAACAATCTATACTGGGATCAGGTGGGGCTGATCCTTGCGACCATTTTAGCGGTCGTGATCGTGACTGAGATTGTAACATCATACATCCGTAGCCGCATCATTTGAGGTGGATGACAGGATGGGGCGCGCTGAGAGCGGTCGCACGTGATGTGTCGTGCAGATGTGATCCCCACGCTTGAGGTCTAAGCCACGGATCGCAACGTCTATCTCAACAGGTCCAAAAACCGTAGCCGCACAGTGCGCATAGCCAGCGAGTTCATTGTAATCATGTCGCAAGAGTGCTGAACATGGCCAATAGATGGACCGCGGTTGCAATCGAATGGCAACGCCTTTGCCCCGGGCGGCATCGTGGCATCAGTGCTTGCGTGTCATGCGTCCCGCCGCAAGCACGCGATGAACGAAGGAAAATTTGGCATGCACCGGCGGCGCAAGCACGAAGGGATAGAAGTCGTCGTGTCCCATGCTGCGGTTCAAGCTGTTGAGCGCTGTCGATAGTGGCACCCAACGCTCGATTAAGTTGTCGACGCTTGACGAAAGATAAGCATCGGACGCTTGAAAGGGCCAGATGGCGCCTGCGCTGAGACCCGACGAACGCGGTTCCATACCCTCGGCTTCTGCCGTATCAACAGCGTCGACCATATGCATGTAGTGCGCCCATGTTTCCGCCCAGTCCTCCCACGGATGCGAACTTGCGTAAGGCGAAACGTACTGGCGTTGCCAATCTATCGAGGGGCCGGCGGCATAGTGGTTCTGAAGTGCGCCGCCGTAGTCGATTTGGTCATCACCAAAAATGCTACGGAACTCGTCAAGGAAACCGGCATTCTGGACAAGAACCCTCCAATAAAAGTGTCCGCTCTCATGACGCAGGTGGCCAAGAAGAGTGCGGTAAGGTTCGCCGAAAAATTGGCGCCGCCTTTCACGCTCAACCGCGTCAGCTTCGATCACGTCGATCGTGATGACACCATCGAGATGGCCAGTTGAGGCATTGCGGAGAAAGTCGAAGGACAGCTTGCCGTGTCCGAGATCCGTTGCGTCGATCGGGGCAGCAAAGCGTAACAGTGAGTAGATGAGCCGCTTTTTGGCTCGTTCCATGACTTGCCATGCAGTGAGGCTGCCGAGTTCATTTAAATTTGGTATCGTCCGGTTGAGATCGCATGCAGGACATAAGCCGGTCGGATCAGACGCATCGACGATCCAGTTGCAGCAGCCATGGGCAGCGTTTGTGCAGTAGCGAACCAAGGACGGCTGACGACGCGATGAAGCCACAAAGGCGTCGCCGGCTCGAAGCGCGGCGTCAAAGAAGCAATCGACAAGGTCGAACTGTCAAAACCGAGGTCAGTTTTGCACTTCAGACAGCGAACGTTCTCGAAATACACCTTGTTCCCGCACGTCGAGCAGTTAAAGTTTTTCATCGCTAGAGCTCGATCCTGTTTTGCGTGTGCTTACCGTTCTCAACGCATGACATTGAAGATGGTGCCACGGTTGCGCACAGCAATAAGAGTAAAAAAAGTGCTTTTGCCTGTTTGATGAGCACGTCATTTGGCCTCTGAGCATTGCGGCTCAGCTGTTATAAGACGACGTTATTGTTACAGCAGATAACGGTAAATCTTGCCAGGGTGAGTACTCGACGCGTTCGAGTATGCAGGAGGGTTGTGTCCTCTAGAGTTGAACTGTGGCATCTGAGAGGTAGCGAGCAACACATGGCCCTTCACGTCGCTCTGACGCACGAAACGACCTATCGCTACGACCGGCCCATCGCCATGGGACCTCAGATTATCAGGCTCCGGCCGGCGCCGCACGCCCGCACGCCGATCCTGAGTTACTCGCTGAAGCTGCATCCGAGCCCGCATTTCATCAATTGGCAGCAAGATCCCTTCGGCAATTTTTTGGCGCGCGTCGTGTTGCCGGAAAAAACCGATCGTTTCACCGTAACGGTTGACCTCGTCGCCGATATGGCGGTGATCAATCCGTTCGATTTCTTTGTCGATGAAGCCGCCAAAGACTGGCCCTTCCAGTACGATCAGCAAAGCCGCGCGGAACTCCAGCCGTACCTAGAACCAGATGTGGCGGCAGGTCCGCTGCTGATGGACTACATTGCGGCGATTGATCGAACGCCGAAAGTCACCATCGACTTCCTGTGCGACCTGAATCGCGCCCTTGAAGGGCATGTCAAATATCTCATTCGCATGGAGCCAGGCGTACAGACGCCGGAGCAGACGCTCGCCAACAAATCTGGCTCCTGTCGCGACAGTGCTTGGCTTATGGTGCAAGTTCTTCGGCATCTTGGCATCGCTGCCAGATTTGTGTCGGGTTACCTCATCCAGTTGAAACCTGACGTTAAGGCCCTCGACGGTCCGGTCGGCGCGGACGTGGACTTCACCGATCTGCATGCATGGGCTGAAGCCTACGTTCCCGGCGCCGGATGGATTGGCCTCGATCCCACCTCGGGTCTGTTGACGGGCGAGGGTCATATTCCACTCGCGGCAACACCGCACCCTGTCAGCGCCGCACCCATCACAGGGGCGCACGAGAAGGCCGAGGTCGCATTCGATTTTAACATGCAAGTCACGCGCGTCCGCGAAACGCCGCGTGTCACGAAGCCCTATAGCGACGAGGTCTGGGCCGAGATCATGGACGCGGGCCACAGCGTCGATGCCAGATTGAAGGCCGGTGACGTGCGCCTGACGATGGGCGGGGAGCCGACGTTCGTGGCGGCAGGCGACCGCGATGGAGCGGAATGGAACATTGCAGCAGTCGGACCGACCAAGCGGCACTATGGTGACGACCTTATTCGACGGCTGCAAAAGCGCTTCGCGCCGGGAGGCTTGCTGCATTACGGGCAAGGAAAATGGTATCCCGGCGAGCAATTGCCGCGCTGGGCCTTCGCACTTTACTGGCGTGCCGATGGCGAACCGCTGTGGCGGGATCAGTCGCTCATTGCTCCGGAAAAAGTATCGCAGACCGCCACGGCCAAAGATGCTGAACGCTTTGTCGTCACGCTATGCGAAGAATTGGGCTTGCCCACCGATAGCGCGATGCCGGCGTTCGAGGATGCCGCGCACTTCATGCTCGTCGAACAGAAGTTGCCGATCAATGTGACGCCCGAAAAGAACAGTCTGGACGATCCAGCCGAACGCGAGCGCGTCGTTCGCGTTTTCGGCCAGGGACTTGCGGCACCGACAGGCTATGCATTGCCAATTCAGGCTTGGCAAACAGCGGACCGCGGACGGCGCTGGGTCACCGAGCGGTGGGCGCTGCGACGCGACAAGCTATTCCTGATTCCCGGTGATTCTCCGCTCGGATTTCGGCTGCCGCTCGCGTCAGCGCCGGCACTGGCAGCGATGGACTTTCCGCATGTGCTGCCGCGCGATCCATTTGCCGACGCGCCCCCGTTGCCGGAACGTCGCGTACTGATGCAGCGCCGCCAAGACGCTGCAGTGGATGCACCTGCTGACGCGGCAAGCGACGCGTCGGGGAGTGTGCGGACGGCGCTGACCGTAGAGCCGCGAGGAAACAAGCTCTGCATCTTCATGCCCCCGGTTGCCGACGCCGAGGACTATGCGGCGCTCGTCGCGGCAATTGAGGAAGCAGCGCACAAGTCGAACACGCAGATCCAAGTCGAGGGTTACACGCCGCCATCGGATCCGCGCATCAATGTGATTAAAGTGACGCCTGATCCCGGTGTCATCGAAGTCAACGTGCAACCCGCGCGGAGTTGGGACGAGGCCATCGCCATCACGACAGGCCTCTACGAGGACGCTCACCAGTGTCGCCTCAGCACCGAGAAATTCATGCTCGATGGACGGCACACCGGAACCGGCGGCGGCAATCATATCGTACTCGGTGGTTCGACGCCGGCCGACAGTCCATTTCTGCGGCGTCCCGATCTGCTGGCGTCACTCGTTGCTTACTGGCAAAATCATCCGTCTTTATCGTTTCTGTTTTCAGGGCTGTTCATCGGACCAACAAGCCAGGCACCGCGCGTCGACGAGGGGCGCCACGAATCTCTTTACGAGCTTGAGATTGCGCTCTCGCAAATCCCACTGGCAGGTGCAGGAGAGATTGCGCCCTGGCTTGTCGACCGCATCTTCCGTCACTTGCTGATTGACGTCACCGGCAACACGCATCGTGCCGAAATCTGCATCGACAAACTCTACTCGCCCGATGGCCCAACTGGTCGCCTCGGGCTGGTAGAGTTCCGCTCATTTGAGATGCCACCGCACGAACAGATGAGCCTTGCGCAGCAGTTGCTCCTGCGCGCGTTGATCACCATGTTCTGGGAAAAGCCCTATCGCCAAAAACTGGTTCGGTGGGGAACTGCGCTGCACGATCGGTTCATGTTGCCACATTACTTGTGGACCGATTTTTCGGCCGTCATTGACGATGTGAAAGCGGCAGGCTTGCCGATTGCGCTCAATTGGTTCGAGCCGCACTACGAGTTCCGTTTTCCGAGTTACGGCAAGGTTGCGACGCATCAAGTTGAGGTCGAGTTACGGCAAGCGCTGGAGCCGTGGCATGTGCTCGGCGAGGAGGGGGCACCTGGCGGAACTGCGCGTTATGTTGATTCATCGCTCGAACGGCTGCAAGTCAAGGTGAGCGGTATGAGCGGAGACCGCTTTGTCGTCACCTGCAATGGCCGGAGCTTGCCATTGTCGGGCACCGGAACCGTTGGTGAAGCAGTTGCAGGCGTACGATTTCGAGCCTGGGCGCCGCCCTCGGCGCTGCATCCGACCATCCCCGCTCATGTGCCGCTCACCTTCGATATCGTCGATACCTGGAGCGGACGCGCGCTGGCCGGATGCCGCTATCACGTCACCCATCCGGGTGGGCGCAATTTTGAGATCTTCCCGGTCAATGCCTACGAAGCCGAGGGACGGCGTTTGGCCCGCTTCGAAGATATTGGGCACACCGCCGGACCGCTCTCCCCGCCAATCGCTGAGCGCAACGCGGATTACCCACACACGCTAGACCTCCGGCGGCGGTAATTGGCCGAAGCAGGCCGCCGCATCAGTGGCCCGCTCATCGCGGAAATGACCGAAATAATGCGAGAGAGTTCGGCCTCGGTGTGCCGTCTGCGCACGGCCCCAAGGCATACGGCGAGAAATGCATTTTCTCTGATGCCGAACGCGCGATCAAAACTCACCTAAAAGTCGAAAGTTCTGCGATTGGGTCTTGGCGGAGTCCAACCAGTGAGCCCCCAAGTGCGCCCGGGTCGCCTCAGGCAGGTCAAACACGCAGATCGTGTCGGTGCGGTACAAAAACGTCGCTATGCGACGTGCGGAGCGGAAAAATCCAGTTGCGTAAGGGCAAAAGCCACTCATCATGCGGCAGAACTGATTGCAGGTGGGAAATGATGGGCACCGAGACCAACGACGAGCGCGGCTTTTTTACAGAAGAAACCTCGGTTGAGGTTGTCACATCGCGCAACGCGCGCGCGAAAAATGAGAGATTGAAGCAGGTCTTGGCTGTTGTCACCGCGAAGCTGCACGAGGCGGTGCGCGAGTTGGAGC
This sequence comes from uncultured Alphaproteobacteria bacterium, assembly GCA_963831185.1. Taxonomy (GTDB): domain Bacteria; phylum Pseudomonadota; class Alphaproteobacteria; order Rhizobiales; family Hyphomicrobiaceae; genus JABFRJ01. The sequence goes on along the minus strand of CAWHPE010000007.1, from coordinate 337 downwards.
CGACCGAAGAGGAATGGATGGAGGCCATCCAATTTCTCACCAAGACAGGGCAGATGTGTAACGAATGGCGGCAGGAGTACATTCTGCTCTCTGACGTGCTCGGCGTGTCGATGCTGGTGGACGCCATCAACAATCGAAAGCCATCGGGCGCTTCGAAATCGACCGTTCTTGGGCCATTTCATGTTCCGGGTGCGCCCGAGCTTCCAATGGGGTCCAACATCTGTCGTGACGCCAAGGGCGAGGACATGGCCGTGCATGGGCGCATCCTTGACACCCATGGTCAACCTATTGCGAACGCTGTCGTCGATGTCTGGCAGGCGAACGACGAGGGCTTCTA
>CAWHPE010000006.1:0-318175 GCA_963831185.1 uncultured Alphaproteobacteria bacterium | reverse complement strand
TAGAAATGGTCCTTGGCGGTCTGGTGAACAAGGAGATCGTTTCCCTCATAAACAGGCATGGCGGCAGGGCTGTCGGTCTGAGCGGCAAGGATGGAGGCCTGATCACTGCGCAGAAGAAGGTCATCAAGAAGGCGACTCCCGAGACCGGTGTGAGCGAGATCGTGGACCTCGGCCTTGTGGGCGAAGTTACCCGGATCGATCCACTGATCCTTGACAATCTTGAGAAGAGCGGCTTTATTCCTGTCATCGCTCCCATTGGAGTAGGTCCGGAAGGAGAGACGCTGAATATCAATGCCGATTATGTTGCCTCTGCTGTTGCTGCAGCGCTTAAGGCAGAGAAACTGATACCTCCTTACCGATGTGGCGGGGCTGCTCGATAAAAAAGGGAAGGTCATCTCCACCCTGAATAAGAATACAGATCCCGGGCCTCATAAAAGACGGAACCATAACCGGCGGCATGCTTCCAAAGGTGCAGGCCTGCACCCATGCGCTGCAGGGTGGCGCAGGCAAGACCCATATAGTTGATGGCAGGATCCCGCACTGTCTCCTGCTTGAGATATTCACCAAAGAGGGTATCGGCACAGAGATCCTCGGTGAGTGATGATGAAGGCTGAAGCAGGGATGATGAAGACAAAGAAGAATATCGTGATCGTCGGAGACAGGGTCCTGATCGATCTTGATGACAAGACGGACAGGACATCGTCCGGACTCTATCTCCCTGCAACAGTGAAGGAAAAAGAGAAGGTGCATGGCGGGTACGTGGTCAAAGTTGGGCCCGGATATCCGGTCCATGACCCCAATACATCTGATGAGCCCTGGATAGCAAAGAAGCGTCAGGACCTGAAATATATCCCTCTCCAGGCGAGCAGAAGGCGATTATGCGATCTTCCTCAGGGAATCTGCCGTGGATATCGAGTTCGAAGGCAAGAAATACGTTATCGTGCCGCACTCCTCGATCCTTGCCCTGGTCCGCACGGAACTGGTCAGCGAATGATCGAGATCCTCCTCATCGCTGCGATCGCGGGGATCATTGCGCTGGCAGTCATGAGCTTTCAGCTCTTGAAGCGTGACTCGGCGCCGCTTTGGGACCAGGCAAAGACAAAGATCGACGGCCTCGAAAAGAACCAGGAGCGGCTTGAACGCACGCTCAAGGAAGAGATAAGCCGTAACAGGGAAGAAGCAGGCAACTCTTCACGCAGCCTGAGGGAGGAGATGACGAATTCCCTCAAGGGTTTTAATGATTCGCTCCTGAACCAGATGCAGAAGATATCCAGCCTCCAGAATGAGCAGTTCGGCACCTTTACCCAGCAGCTCAATACCCTGACACAGTCAAATGAGCAGCGTCTTGAGAAGATGCGGCTTACGGTTGAAGAAAAATTGAAGTCGCTTCAGGAAGACAATTCCCAGAAGCTTGAAAAGATGCGCGAAACGGTCGACGAAAAGCTTCACGCAACGCTCGAGAAAAGGCTTGGCGAATCCTTTAAGCTGGTGAGCGAACGGCTCGAACTGGTACACAAGGGGCTTGGCGAGATGCAGAGCCTTGCCATTGGCGTCGGCGATCTCAAAAAGGTCCTTTCCAATGTCAAGACACGGGGGATCCTTGGTGAATTCCAGCTCGGCAGTATCCTGGAGCAGATCCTCGCGCCTGAGCAATATGCCAGGAATGTGGCGACGAAAAAAGGGAGCAGGGAGAATGTCGAATTTGCGATCATCCTGCCGGGCAAGGATGACAACGGAGGGGTTGTCTATCTCCCTCTTGATTCGAAGTTCCCGGTAGAAAATTATCACACTCTCCTGGAGGCATACGAGCATGGCGACCTTGCTGCGCTGGATGAGGCATCCAAACAGCTCGAAGCGACGATAAAGAAATGTGCCCAGTGACATCCGGGACAAGTATCTCGACCCTCCGAGCACCACGGACTTCGGCATCATGTTCCTGCCGTTCGAGGGGCTGTATGCCGAGGTGGTGAAAAGGACCGGACTGATCGAAATTCTGCAGCGGGACTTTAAGGTGATCATTACCGGCCCTACAACGCTTGCCGCTATCCTGAACAGCCTTCAGATGGGCTTCCGCACCCTTGCCATAGAAAAGCGGTCGAGCGAGGTCTGGACGCTCCTGAGCGCTGTGAAAACGGAATTCGGCAAGTTCGGCGATATCCTTGAGAAGACGCAGAAGAAAGCTGCAGGAAGCGAGCAACACCATAGAAGATGCAGCAAGAAATCGCGAACCATAGAAAGAAACTGAAGAATGTCCAGGTCCTGACCACGGCAGATACGCCGGGCCTCCTCGCGGAACCTGACGAGCAGTAGCTGGATCTTCGTAGCAGATGGCAAAAAAGAAGTCACTCCTCAAGAAGCTCATCTATCTCTTCATAATCTGCGCTGTCGCCTTTGTCGCCTTCCATTTCGTATATCCGGATGTCTCGAAACTGAAGAAAGAGAATCCGAAAAAGAGCGCTTTTATGGAATATCGTGAGGATGAATGGGCGAGGGAAGGCAAGAAATATAAGATACAGCAGGTATGGGTGCCCTTATGGCGCCATATCGCCTTTTCTGATCAAGGCAGTGCTGATCGGCGAGGACGACAAGTTCTGGCAGCATGAGGGCTTTGACTATGAGGCGATGCAGAAGGCGGTAGAGAAAGATATCAAGGCAAAGAAGTTCAAGCTCGGCGGAAGCACGATAAGTCAGCAGCTTGCCAAGAACCTCTTTCTGTCGCCTTCAAAGAACCCGATACGAAAGCTTAGGGAGGCGATCATTACCTGGAGGATGGAACGGTCACTCTCAAAGAAACGTATCCTTGAGCTGTATCTCAATGTTGCAGAGTGGGGCGACAGGGGCATTTTCGGCATCGAGGCAGCATCACGCCGCTATTTTGGAAAGTCAGCTGCCGCGCTCGGGCCCTGAGGAGGCGAGCAGGCTTGCTGCTGTGCTGCCTAACCCGAGGAAGTTCAACCCGCTGGGGACCTCACGCTATGTCGTGAACCGTTCCGGCCTGATCTACAATATCATGGTAAGACGCGGCATTGTTGTCCCTGAGCTGGATGAGGTCGAACAGAATAGTCCTGCCGGTGCGGGTGAAAAAGAAATGCCGCAGCCGGTGCCTGTTGAAGAGACCAAATCTTCCTCTCAGTAGATTTATATAAAATATCCTGTAAAAACCTCCAGTTTTCTAGTAAAATAGAATCGATGAAGATCAAGGTTCAGCAGCTGGTGGTTCTGGTGTCTGTTGTTGCCGCAGTTCTGCTCTGGATTGCCGATTCTATCCTCGATTATATCTTTTCAACAGGGCAGTCGTTTCAGCGCATTTTTATAGAAGATATATCTGCTCATGAGCTGTATACCAGGATCTTTTTCTTTATTTCGTTCATTGTTCTCGGACTTTTTGCGTCCCGGCTGATCGCCAGACTGAAGAGGGTGGAAGACGAAAAAGCAAACTTCATCATGGCGGTTGCCAATTCGAACAACGGCATTGCGCTTACCGATGAGGATGATAAATACGTGTTTGTGAATGACGTGTACGCGGAGCTCCATGGGTATCTTCCTCAGGAACTTGTGGGTAAGACCTGCCTTGATCTCATACCGCCTGATAAGGCGCAGCAGTCACGGCATGTGCTGGACAATATCCTGCGTAACCCTGATTCCGGTATCTTTAACAGCGAAATCGTTGCGATGCGCAAGGACGGCAGCACCCTTCCTATTGAGATCCGCGCTAAATCATTCTGGGATGAAGCCGGCAGCTATCAGGGACATACCTGTATCGTGCATGATATAACAGAGGAAAAAAAGATCAAGGAGCAGATCGAACAGAACGCGCGGTTCCTGAATACCATATTTGAAAGCGTCAGGGACCCCTTCATCATCCTGGACAGCGACTACAGGATCATCAAGGCGAATCAGGCATACTCTGATCTCAAGAACATCACGCTGGATGGTCTTATTGACAACAAGTGCTATGCTGTGACAAGGGCTCGTGATACGGTATGCACGGACTGTATTGTGGCCAAGACCTTCAGGTCCGGGGACCCGGCCGCAAAAGAGAAGAAGGTCGTAACGCACTCTGGTCTTGAGGAATGGCTTGAAATATATACCTATCCCATCATGGATCAGCAGGGCGCTGTCACGCACGTCATCGAATATGTGCGAAATATCACTGACCGGAAGAGGGCGGAAGTAGAGAGCCAGCGGTTCATCAAGGAACTCGAGACGCTCTCTTCAGAGGACGGCCTCACCGGCCTGCAGAACCGGAGGATGATCTTCGAACGGATACGGCATGAGATCGAGCGTGTGAGGAGATATAAGGTTGAGCTTTCTCTCATATTCTGCGATCTCGACAATTTTAAGGATATCAACGACACATACGGCCACAAGGCAGGGGATGAGGTGCTCAAAACTATCGCCGACATCCTGCAGAGATCGGTCAGGACGTCTGACGTTGTCGGCAGATACGGGGGAGATGAGTTCCTCCTGGTCCTGCCGCAGACATCGCTGAAAGGCGCACAGGAGCTCGCCGAGCGGATACGTGTTTCGGTGCAGGAGACCGCGTTCGAAATGCCCGACGACAAGAGCGTGGGAACTACCATCAGCATCGGCGTTGTTTTTTATGAGGGGACAGAGACCGACGTTGATGCACTGATCAGCCGCATTGATACAGCGCTGTATGTCTCAAAACGATCGGGGAAAAATCAGGTTTATTCCTTAGCCTGAACTTGACTGTCTGCTTGCATATCCCTGCCAAAGGGCGAGAGTTCCCGCAGCTCCCGGATTATATTCGGCATCACCTCAAGAACCGTATCGATATCGTTGTCTGAAGTGTAGCGGCTCAAAGAGAACCGTATCGAGCCATGCACTGCGGTATAAGGAACGCCCATTGCCCTCAGCACGTGCGACGGTTCAAGGGAGCCTGAGGTGCAGGCTGATCCGGAAGAGGCGCAGATGCCATATTCATTGAGCCTGAGCAGGATAGCCTCGCCTTCGATGTATTCAAAACTGATATTTGCTCGTGTTCGGCAGCCTGCTGGCAATGTCGCCGTTCACCCTTGCATGCGGGCAGGAATTCAGCAGTCCCTGCTCAAGGCGGTCCCGGAGCCTGCCGAGATACGTGCTCTCGTCTGCAAGATTTGTCCGGGCAAGCTCAGCTGCCTTTCCGAAACCGATAATGGATGCAACATTCTCTGTGCCTGCCCGCCTGCCATGTTCCTGATGCCCGCCGATGATATAGGGATGAAAGCGCGTGCCTTTTCTCACATAGAGCGCCCCGATCCCCTTGGGTGCGTGGAGCTTGTGACCTGAGAGTGTCAGCATGTCGATCGGCATTTTCCTGACATCAAGGGGATCTTGCCTGCTGCCTGCACGGCATCTGTGTGAAAAAGGATGCCCTGCTCATGAAGGCTGGCCGCTATCGTTTCAATAGGGAAGATGACGCCGGTTTCATTGTTGGCGAACATGATTGAAACAATCGCGGTATCATCATCGACAGCCTGCATCAAGAGCAGCAGGGTCGAACTGTCCCAGGGCATCGACCGGCAGATATGTAGTCCTGAATCCCTTTCTTCCGAGATGATGGCAGAAGTTAAGCACAGCAGGATGCTCAACGCGCGTGGTTATTAGATGTTTTTTCCCGGGGAATGTCTCAACAGCGCTCATGAGTGCGGTGTTGTCGCTTTCCGTGCCGCAGCTGGTGAAGAGTGATCTCTTCAGGTTCGGCATTGATGAGTGCTGCAACCTGTGCCCGTGGCGTCTTCGATCTTCTTGTGGACCTGTCCGCCAAAGGTATGCATGCTCGACGGATTGCCATAGAACTCTGTCAGATAGGGTGTCATGGCCTCAAGGACCTCTGGCGCTGTCCTGGTTGTTGCATTGTTGTCGAGATATATCGTGGTCATCTGCTTTCCTCAATCACGATATCACTGCTCACCAGTTCTCTCAGCTTTTCCTGAATATTCTTGAGGGTCACCTCTGACATCGAGCAGCCGCTGCAGATCCCTCTCAGTGCGACCATGACCCTGTTTCCGTCAATATCGATGATCTCGACATCACCGTTATCTGCCTGAAGACGAGGCCTGATCTCACGCTCAACAATTTCCTGGATGAGGGCGATCTTCTGGAGATTAGTCATTGTTTTCGGTTTGAGAGGTGCTAATGGCGGCTGAACTGACCAGATATCGTGAAGGATCTTCTCTATTTCAGGCTTGCATTCACCGCATCCGCCGCCTGCCTTGGTGAAATTCGTGATCTCGTCTACCGTGGTAAGATGGTTCGCCATGGCTACGCGCCGGATCTTGTCTTCTGTCACATCAAAGCATTTGCAGACAACCCGTTCCGCGTCTGTTTTTTTTACGGGTGCTCCGCGATAGTTTGCGATTGCAGCCTCAAGCGCTTCCCGTCCCATGACCGAGCAGTGCATCTTCTGGGCAGGAAGACCGCCGAAAAAGTCTGCAATATCCTGATTGGTGACGGACAGCGCCTCATCAAGGGTCTTTCCCCTGATCAGTTCCGTAAGGGCTGATGAGCTTGCAATGGCGCTTGCGCAGCCAAAGGTCTGAAACCGTGCATCAAGGATCTTTCCTGTTTCCTTGTCTATCCTGAGATAGAGCTTGAGCGCATCACCGCAGACAATGCTGCCTACTTCACCGACTGCATCAGCGTTTTCGATTTCGCCGACATTCTTCGGCCTGAGAAAGGCCTCCTTGACCTTGTCCGTATAGTCCCACATAGATACATGTTTGCATAGCAACACGGCTATGTCAATGCGATAAGATATATGACAAAAAGGATGCTGATGAAAAATAATCTTGACAACGACCTCATTCTCTTTTAACGTATCCAAAAAATAAGTAACAGACCTTGGGAGGGGACAATGAAATTGCACAACAAAAATATGGCATTTTTCTGCAGATCTTTCATTTCTTCGGTTCTTAAACTTTCAATCGCGGCGGTTTTTTCAGTTGCAACAGTTTTTGCTGCGTCCGTGCCGCAAGACAACGGCGCTGGGCAGGATGAGCCCGTCGCCATAGACAGCCTTGCTGCGCCAGAGCAGACAGCGACCGCAGCGGCGACTACAACCACATCCTCCCCATCATCTACCGGCGGCGAGTTCGCAGAATCGGGAACGACCGTAGTCATCCCTGACATAAGCACATCGTCCGGCGCTGCCACATTTTCAATCGCAGTAACAGTCCCTCCGGGCCGGCAGGGTATGACACCCGATATAGCCCTCAGGTATAACAGCCAGAGGCGAAACGGATGGATAGGGAGCGGTTGGGACATAGATCCGGGATCGATCCAGCGCAATTTCAAGTGGGGCATCAGCTACACGGGAACCAGTACATTTACAGCCGCAACGGCATGACAGCAGAACTTGTCAGTATCGGCGGCAACGAATATCGCATGAAAGTCGATGACGGCAGCTTTGTGCGCTTCATTAACAGCGGCAGCGCATGGACCGCCTATACAAAAGACGGCCGCATCTCGTATTTCGGCACCACTGCTGCATCGCGACAGGACGATCCGACCGGCACCAAGATATTCAAATGGGGTCTTGACCGCGTGCAGGATACCAACGGCAACTACATGGCACTCGCGTATCAGAAAGATCAGGGTGCCCTCTATCTGGTCCAGATCAATTACGCGGGCAACTCTCTGACCAATCTTCAGCCGACCAACCAGATCAACTTCAACCTGACTACAGGCAGGACAGACCTCTATGCAGGGTACGGCAGCGGCTTTGCAGTCACCTACGCCAAGCGCCTCGCCAGCATTGCAGTAACCGGCAACGGATTATCGAGCCGCAGATATGAACTTGCTTATACTCAAAGCCCTGGAACCGGAATCTCCCGGCTCAGTTCCGTAGTCCAGAAAGGAAGTGACGATATTACCGCCCTGCCGGCAACCATCTTTGACTATCAGAACAAGGCCAAGAGCCTTGAACTGGACGAGGCCGTTGGCGGGCATACCATCGGCTATGACACAAAAAGCGGCGGCTTCAGGATGGGTGATATCAACGGCGATGGAAAGGCGGATTTTATCTACAGCAAAAACAAGGAGATGCATGTCCTTTTGAGCATTGGCGATACCTTTACTGACGATCTTATATGGGGTGTCCGTTCGCACACTATCGAAACTCAATGCCCTGGACTGAGGGTTGCCGATGTCAACGGCGATGGTCTCGCTGATGTCATATACGATAACAGCAAGAACATGCATGTCCTGCTCAGCACAGGCAGCGGTTTTACAGCAGATACCGTTTGGGGCAGCCGGACAAAGAGTTATACCGATCTTGATACAACCGGGTTCAGAATGGCGGACGTAAACGGCGATGGTATGGCAGACGTTATCTATGACAATTCCTCCAATATGCGGGTTTTGCTCAGCACAGGCAACGGCTTTCAGGCAGACGCTCTCTGGGGCAAACGGCTCAAGAGTATCGGCAGCGAAAGCGGCGGGTTTCAGATGACTGACGTAAACGGCGATGGCCTGGCCGACATGATCTACGACAATAACAAAAGCATCAGGGTATTGCTCAGCACTGGTTCAGGCTTTCAGACAGAGACCATATGGGGCTACCGCACGGAAGGATTTCCTGCCGCAGGTACGGGGTTCAGACTGAGCGATGTCAACGGCGACGGGCTGCCTGACTTCATTTATGACAGCAGTACTGGCGGCGATTTCATACGCGTGTCGCTCAATAGCGGCAGCAGTTTCCCTGCTGATATCGCCTGGGGCAAACGGGAGCATGCCATCAGCTCAAACAGCGGCGGGTATCAGATGGCTGATATGAATGGAGACGGCATGGCCGACTTTGTCTATGACAGCAGTCAAGATATGAGGGTACTGCTGAGCACAGGCAAGGATTTTCTTCCTGATACCCTCTGGGGTAACCGGCTTGAAAGCTACCGCGACTCCAGCCCTGGTTTCCGTTTGGCTGACATGAATGGCGACGGCCTTGCCGATATTGTCTACGACACGGACAGCGGAGGCGGCTATGTCCATGCCCTCAGAAATACCCCGGATTATCCTGACCTGCTTGCCGAAGTCGTGGAAGGCAGGGGAGCTGTTTATACCATCGAATACATGCCGTCTTCGGCCTATGTCAATACTCTTATGCCCTATATTGTTCAGACGGTCTCGTCCCTTGCGGTTGATGACGGCCTGGGTATGGTTACCGCTACCGGCTACGAATACGGCGGCGGATTCCATGACTTCATTGACCGGGAATTCAGAGGCTTCAACTATGTGAAGAAGACAAACCCCGATATGACGACCCTTGAGACCTGGGTCCATCAAATGGATTACGATCCTCGTTTTGCCGGTTCCGGGTACTGTTACAATGAGCCTGGCGTGCTCCAGATACCTGATGACAAAGACCTCAGAGGCAAACCCTGCCGCACTGAACAGCGGGCTCCCTGGGTGAATGAGATGCCTGGCACTCTGCTTTCAGAGACCAACCATGCCTGGGGCATTGTTACACCGCCTGGCGCCGCTCCTATGATGTTTGCAAAACTCCTGAGCAAGAGTTCAGTAGAGTATCCCGGCGGCGCGGCAGTGCAGCGGAATGAAGCCAATACGTATGACGACACTAACGGCAATCTTCTCTCGACCACGGTTTCCGGCACAGACGCTGAAAAAGTTGTCACCGCAACACAATATCAAAACTTCGGCACGTGGCTCTGGAGGCCGCTGGAAACAGACTCTTACAGGAGTTTCCGACAATGGATATGCCGGGTCCGGACTGAGAAGGAAGACAAAATTTGAATATTACAGCAACGGCACAGGCAATCTCTGGAAGAAGAAATCATATCTTGAAGGAATTCCTGAAAGCGAATGGCCGACCGAGACGATGACCTACACTACAGAGGGCAATCTCTTCACAAAGAGAGACGCCAATTCAAATACTTCAGGCATCGAGTATTACACGACCTACTCCTATGACGCAACAAAGACGTTTCCGGCAAGGATAGATTATCCTATGACCAATGGCGCGGCCCACTTCGAGGAGGCCACCTATAATTACCGTTTTGGCAAGCCTGAGACAAAGAAGGACGAAAACCTCAATACGACAATATACAGCTATGACCCCTTCGGCCGTTCAAGCCAGGTGGACGCACCGGACGGTGGCCAGACCGTCACATTTTATTACGACACTGCATCGCCTGCATATACTCTCGCACGGGTCAAGGAAACCGTCTCTGGCCCACCCATCGACAAGTATCAGTATTTTGACGGCTTAGGCAGAAGCAGAGAGACCATAACCCTCGGCGAAGGCGGCAAGACCATAGTATCAACGACCAGTTATGACAACATGGGGAGGGCTGATAAGACAGAGGGACCATTCTTTGGATTAGGAACCGGTTATACGCAGACTTTGCCTGCCGAGTATCCGAAGACAGAGACAACATACAACTATTTTGGCAAGCCCGTAAGCATTCAAAGCGCTGACGGGCAGTACGGCACAGTCACGTCGTCGATTGTTTACAGCGGCCTCTCGACAACAATAACAGACCCGGACGGAAATCAGAAAAAAGAGACCAAGGACTACCTCGGCAGGCTCAAACAGGTGATCGAATATGCAGACGAGGGCCAGCAATATACGAGCTATACCTATGATGCGGCTGGAGACTTAAAAACAGTCACTGACCATATCGGGAATTTGACAACCGTTAACTACGACACCCTCGGCAGAAAGCTCAATATGAATGACCCTGATATGGGATACTGGGTTTATACCTATGACTCTAACGGCAATCTCAAGACCCAGAAGGACGCCAAGAACCAGATCATAACCTTTATCTATGATGCCTTAAACAGAGTCACATCCAAGACCTACTCAACAACTGACCCTGCGGTCAACTACACCTATGACATTTCAATTCCTAATGGAAAAGGAAGGCTCCACTCAGTATCAAACACGCTCGCAACCATTACCTTCAATGCCTATGACGCGATGGGACGTACCACAAGGACCACAAAGAGCATCCAGGGCGACCCAACCCAGTATGTTACGGAGACGGTCTATGATCTTTCAGGCAAGACCAAGACGATAACCTATCCTGACCTGTATCAGGTGACAAACGAGTATTATCCGGGCACAGGGCTGCTCCAGACAGTCACGGGCTCAGACGGGACTATCTTTGCGACCAACAGCCTGTATGAGCCTACAGGCAAGATAGGCCAGATAGACCATCAAAATGGCACAGCTACGGCCTACAGCTATGACCCTAAATCAACAAGACTGACGAGCATTATAACAACCTCACCTGCAAGCACAGGAGACCCGAGATACGACGTAATCAACAAGAGTTACGTGTACACCCCGGCAGGAGACATAGCGATCATAACAGACTATAAAAAAGGCGCTGACGATGGGACTGCCCGGAAATGTATTCGATTATGAATATGACTATGACAAGCTTCACAGGCTGAAGACCGAGCAGTTCAAAGACAGTGCAGAGGCAGTTATCCCTGCCTCCTTTCCTCCGGCAAGTTATACGTATAACGCCATAGGGAATATCCTGACAAAGACAGCAGGGACAGTGACCCTTGGATATGCTTATCACCCCCAAAAGAAACATGCGGTTAACAGCATCACCGTCAACAGCACGCCCTATGCCTTTGACTATGATGATAACGGCAATATGATCAGCGGGTATGACCTGACCAACCCTGCTTTCAATAGTCACCGCGTTCAATGACCTGGAATGCAGACAACATGCCGACAGTTGTAACGAGAAACGGGATCAGCACGACTCTCAGCTATGATGGCGAAGGCGCGAGGGTGAAGAAGGTTGGACCTTCAGGAACCACGTATTACATCGGTGAGCATTACGAGGTAAGCAACAACGATCCGACAAAGTATATCTTTGCAGGCAATCTTAGGATTGCCAAGGTTGCAGCAACAGGGACGTATTACTTTCACAAGGACCATCTGGGCAGTTCGAGTACTGATGACAACCGATGCAGGCTCGGTGCAGGAAGAGACGAATTACATGCCCTTTGGGGAGCAGAGGGAGCATACAGGACTGACGCTATCCAATTACAAGTTCACGGATCAGGAGCTTGACCCTGAGACAGGGCTGTATAACTATGGGGCAAGGTATTATGATGCGGTGACAGGCAGATTTGTCAGCGCTGATACCATTGTGCCGGATTACTCGAATCCGCAGAGTCTCAACAGATACAGTTATACCTTAAATAACCCGCTGATATATGTTGATCCGACAGGGCATGTATATGATGCCTTGGCTGATTTCTATGGGTATACTGATGGATCAAACGACTTCTATAGCAGTGGCAGCGCAGCAGGTGTTGCTCCTATTGTAACATTCTTTTCTTATATCGGCCTGCCTAATGTTGGAACGTCGATAGTCAATTACACTGCTCCCATTATAAAGAGCGAGCCGTTTCTCCGGTTGACTGAATTTTTTGGATTTAGTCAGATGAACGCAGTGCTGACGGGGCAGGACTTCAGAGGAAACGAATATTCTGAGACGGAAAGATCCAATGAATTTGGTATGCTTATTCTCGGGTCTCTTTCGCCGAGTAAGGGCCCCTGGATTAGTGCTGAATCAGCAGCTGCAAAGAGTGTCGGCCGCACAACGACAGGGTTCATCAACGATGTTACGGTCACCTCGCACGGTAAGGTACTCGGTCACGGCACCGTCGATGTTAGAGCGACCGTCGAGGGGATCCAGTCCGGAAGGCTCAGTCCACGCGCCGAGTTTAGAAACGACTTGGGCCTCCTCCCGAGACAGAGCCCCGGCTACTACCAGGAGTTCGTGCATCCGACGTTAGGAGTAAGCGGTGCCGGGCCACAACGGATTGTTAGTGGGCACGGTGGTGAGCTCTATTACACGCCCGACCACTACAAGACCTTCATCCCGGTCAACTAATGGCTTGCTCGTCGTCACCATTTCGTTTCGATGACTCGGCGCTCTCGATCTCACCAGCCGTAGTTGTGGAAGTGCCTTCTGGGATTGGACCAGGAGGTGCTGTTCCAGGAGCTTGCGCAACGTCTTTACTTTCCCGACTACTTCGGGGCCAACTGGGACGCCCTGTGGGAGTGTATCCGCGACCTCTCGTGGCTACCTGAAGGCCCTGTCGTTCTGAGGCACAGCAACCTGCCGCTCACTGATGATATCGCCGGTCTGAAGATCTACTTGTCGATTCTGGCCGACACCGTCCAGAAGAAGAGATTGGTCTCGGGCGAACGCGTGCGCGACCTAATTGTCATTTTTCCGCCAGAAACACGTGAGCAGGTCGAATGGTTGCTTCGGTTGGCTACACACGACGCGGAAGGGTGAAATCGTTATCCTTCAGGGAATATTCAGGAGGCCACCGTGGTGGCACTGGCTTCCCCGGTAAATCAGAGTTTCCGGGTGGATGGTCTGACGACAAGATATTACATCACATCTCGGATGTCGCGACGGACCCGCTTTCAGTCACGCGATCGGGTCGCGGCGGAGACGTGTTTATCAGAGGAACCAGGGAAGGCATTGATATTGAAATTCTGATGCGACGCGGTGAGATTTGGACGGGGTATCCCATCAGCATATCGAGGAATCCATGACCGCTATAGAAGACTATGAGCGCCGGATCCGCCAGCTGCTGATGTCAGTGTCCCCGCATTTGACGGACGCAGAGCAAGCCGAGGTGACGCACCTGATCGAGCATGACGAGTGCGGGGAGGCGCTTCGGAACTCTTGCATGGATAATCGTAGAGGAAAATAAGCGAATCCCTGCATCAGCGATTAAGGCGATTAAAGAGTTGTCGGAAGGCTTGGTAGCTGAAATGGATCTTCCGCCAAATTTTGATTCCTATGCTTCCGATTAGGCAAAGCAAATGCGGGACGTTGCCAGTTAACCAACATATGCAATATGCAAAAGGTGATTCAATATTCGAGTCTAAGCAAGTCCCACAGATGCTAATGAGAAATAACCATATAAGACAGGCCCAGGCAATACTGCTGAGGCGGAGAGTTGTCCTCTATCTGATTGTTCTGGAATATTCCAGAAGGAAGATGATCTCCGATGCCTTTGGCAACATCACGTCAAAGGTTGCCGGGCCGACAACCTTTGGATATGCTTATCATCCCCAAAAGAAACATGCGGTCAACAGCATCCCCGTCAACGGCACACCGTATTCCTTTGGTTTGACACACTTTTAACGATAATCTTGACAGGCTGGCCCTGTGTGGTAACCTGTAGAAAACAAATGAGCTTTGCAATGGTCGGCAAAGAAAGGAGTCAAATGTGGAGATAATACAGGCGATTCAGGAAAGGCGTTCGATCAATTTTTTTGAGCCCGGCAGGGAACTGGCTGATGAAAAGATCAAAGAGCTCATTGAACTGGCAAGCTGGCGCCGTCCTCCATGAACCTGCAGCCCTGGAGGATCATAGTTGTAAAGGATTCGGAAAGGAAGAAGGTCCTGAGGCAATGCTCATATAATCAGCCGAAGGTTGAAGAGGCTTCTGCCGTCCTGATCATGATAGCTGATCCCGGATCTCTGGAAGGAAGCATAGGTACGGTGCTTCAGAGCTGGGTAGATCTTGGGTATATGAAGCCTGAGATGGTCGAGATATACAAGGGCATGGCAGGAGGTCTTTACGGTGAAGAGGATAGTCTCAAAAGGAAGTTCTTTGCCGTGAAGAACACGTCCCTGCTTGCGATGAGATTACTATCGCTGCAAAGGGGCTGGGGCTTCAGACCGATCCCATGGACGGTTTTGATGAGGACTGTATCAAGAGTTCCATATCCCGGCTGACAAGATCATCCCGATGCTGATCACGGTTGGTTATCTGAAGACAGGAGTAACCCTTCTTCCGCGGGCTTACCGGATGAAATTCGAAGATTTTGTAACATTCAACACCTATTAAAGGAGGATATATGGAAAGAAGCGGAATAATAACATTTCAGGGCAATCCTCTGACACTGGTGGGGCCGGCTCTCAAGCCCGGAGATAAGGCTCCGGATTTTACTCTTCTGGACGGGGAAATGAAGCCTTTTGGCCTGAAGGATCTTTCAGGAAAGGTCAAACTGATCAGCGTTACCCCATCGCTTGATACGCCGGTCTGCGACCTGCAGTTGCGCAGATTTAATACCGAGGCTGTCCGGCCTTCCGGGTGATGTCATGGTGCTCAATATCAGCATCGACCGGCCATTTGCGATCGCACGATTCTGCACCAGCGCCGGCATAGACAAGGCAAAAGGCCCTCTCTGACCACCGCGATGCTGCCTTTGGTATGGCGTATGGCGGTGCTGATAAAGGAGCTGCGCCTGCTTGCCCGGGCGATCTTTGTCCTGGACCGAAACGATATCATACGCCACATCGAGATCGTTCCAGAGATAACGAATCACCCGGACTATGAAAAGGCAGTTGCTGCTGCCAGGAAGATCATATAAAACCCGATAGGAGGAAGGATCATGTCATACTCTGCTATGGACTACAGCGCATTGGTCGGAATGGAAGGGTTCAGTGAAACGCTCATCAAAAACCACTTTACTCTGTATCAGGGATATGTGACGAATACGAATAAGGTTTCTGATATCCTTGATCAGATGCTTAAGGACGGCAAGACAGGCACCCCGGAATATGCGGAGCTGAAGAGGAGGTTCGGCTGGGAATTCAACGGGATGCGGCTCCATGAATACTATTTCGAGAATCTCGGCGGAAAAACAGGCCTGAGCAAGGACGGGAAAACTGATGAAGCAGATGCAGGCCGATTTCGGCAGTTATGAGAACTGGGAAAAGGATTTCAAGGCAACAGGCACGATGCGCGGGATCGGGTGGGTCGCTCTTTACGCCGATGCCAGAGGCGGGAAGCTCTTTAACTTCTGGGTGAACGAACACGATGTGGCCCATCCTGCTGGATGCAGTCCGGTCCTGATCATGGACGTTTTCGAACATGCGGTACATGACCGATTATGGTCTTAAGCGGGCGGACTATATCGAAGCATTCTTTAAGAACATCAACTGGACCGCGGCTGAGGCGAGGCTGCAATAGTGTTTGTCCATGAACTCTGTTTTTTGTCCGGTCATTCCCGAAGCCGATCGGGAATCAAGCCCTTCGACAGCTTCCCCCACAAGGGAGGACAGGCAGGGTGACCTGTCATGGTGAGCCTGTCGAACCATGGATCCCCGGGTCAAGCCCGAGGATGACAGACTTAACGTGATGGACAGACTTTAAATAAGCGGTATTCGGCTTGTAGTTCTGCAAGAGAGGACACAAAATAAAAGAGGGCAGATTTTTCTGCCCTCTTTATTGTTTATTCGGAGTCCTGACTAGCAGGAGCTCTTGCATTTACAGGTTGTTGCCGCCTTCTTCGAGATCTTCTTGATCGTCATGCTTCACACCTCCTTTGTGCAAAGATTGGGCTTCGTGCCCGATCACTTTTCTGCTTTGATTATATCATAGAGCGCACACCTGTAAAGGTCTTTTCCGAGGGCATTGCCAAGGACTTCTGCGCGGTATCTGCAGCCGCCCCTGCATGAGGCAAGATATGCACAGTCGCAGGTGAGGCTGCTCAGCCGCACAGGGGCGATCTTCTGCCAGCTTTTCCGGAGCCCATCCCGGACCGTGCCGACAGACCTGTCCGCATAAAAGGTGCACTTTGCGATCTTCCCGTCAGCCAGCACTGACATGAGGTGAAGTCCGCAGCCGGACCCCTTGCCTCCGCCATGAAGGCCTTCACCGAACCCGTATTTCAGGTATCTGCCTCCTGTCTCCGGCGTGACCTGGAATTTTTCATTATCTGCAAGCCTGCCGGAGATGCAGGGCACATCAACGGTCCAGTCTCGTATGCCCATGGTCGTGAAGAGCTGCTCCATTGCATCGAAATCACCGAGATTGCCGGCGTGGATCATGGTCGATACCGAGACCTCAAAGCCCATCTCAAGGCAAAGGCGAATGCTCTTCATTGAGCGGGGTACTGTACCAGCTCCCCGCAAGGCGTCATGCGCCTGCTCAAGCCCGTCAATGCTGATCTGAATTGCTTCATCGACATGCAGATCCATCAGGATCTGTTGGTTCAGGAGGAGCCCGTTTGTGAAAAGAACCTTGCGCACCAGAAAATCCGGCAGCATGCTGTTGATTGCTCCAAAATCCTTATGCAGCAGCGGTTCTCCGCCGGTGATCATGACCCTCAGGCCCTGGAGTTCTTCAAACTCGCGCAGAACAGTTCTGATCTGATCCGGAGAAAGCTCAGTCAAACGATGCCGGTGGCGTTCCTTTCCCGTTCTCTCTGCATGAAGAGCCAGGGGGAAGGATCGATATAGCAGTGCCTGCACCGCAGGTTGCATGTATCGGTGATCTGCAGTTCAAGATACCGGAGTGACGGTTCAGGCGATTTTTTGACAGGCGGCCGCTGCAGTGAGAGAAACACGGTCGTTACGCATTCCTCTTCCTGGATGCAGGACCGGCATGAATCCCTCTTCCCCTGCCGCTAAGGGGGCGCCATCAGCAGCAGAACATGCCCTGAGAAAAGCAAATGAGTCATCATCGAGTTCATAAAGCTCGTCTGTTCTCAGGTGGTAAACCGATGGGGTTTCGAAGCTGCTCTAAGGCAGACATGCGGTGACAGGTAATAGCGCATGCTATCCATTATACAACAAGCCCTGTTTCTGATAAGATGAATCATATGATGAAAAAAGAGCTGGTGAAGGTGCTCTGTGCCCCGTATTGTGCTTTTTACAAGCCGGGCAGGGATGAAGCGCTTGCCTGCAACGGCTTCACGGTTATCGGGAAACTGGCAGCCTCAGGTCTGGAAATGCAGACACTGCCTGAGCCTTGGCGTCAGCCTGGACGTCGTGAAAGCTGCTGTTGAAAACGCCTCTTACGTTGTTGCCCAGATGAATGACCGTATGCCTCGCGTCCATGGGGATTCTTTCATTCACATCGATGACATTGATTTCCTCTTACCTCATGATGAACCTCTCCTGGAATATAGTCCGGAGTCAAACCTGGGAATCACCAAAAGGATTGGGGATAATATCGCCCGCCTTGTTGAGGATGGCGATACGATCCAGGTTGGATATGGAGCCGTTACCAATGCCATCCTTGAAAACCTTTCCGGGAAAAAGCATCTCGGCGTGCATACGGAGCTCTTCAACGACGGCATCGTCGAACTCATGAAAAAAGGTGTCATCGATAATACAAAGAAAACCATAAACCGTGGGAAATCTGTGGCGACATTTTGTATGGGGCATAAAGGCACGTATGATTTTATCCATGACAATCCGGATATTGAATTCAGGACGATCGACTATACCAATAATCCACTGGTGATTGCCCAGCATGAAAATATGGTGGCCATCAACAGCGCTCTGGAAATCGACCTTACCGGGCAGGCTACGGCAGAATCCATCGGGAAGGTTTTTTACAGCGGAATCGGCGGACAAGCCGATTTTATGCGTGGGGCCCGTGAAAAAGGCATAATGAACCTTTCCATTGTTCGCAAACGCTGGGAGGATGTAAATTCAAAGAGCGATCTCGATGGTCCCTATGATCTCGTCATCGCCCGACATTCGCTAGGAATGCCAAATATCAGGGATGCGGTAAAAGCGATGTGCGAGGCGTCGTCAGAATGGGTCTATCTCTTCTGGTTTGCCGGGAGCACTGGATGGGAGAGGGCGATGATCGATCTCTGGCCCAAACTGCATGGCAGAGAATACCGTTCTGGTCCAAAGGCAGACATACTCTACAACGTCCTCTACTCGATGGGGATCTATCCAAATGTTGAGACGGTGCAGATGGAATACACCCGCAAGTTCCCTGATATCAATGTTGCTATAAATGAGTTCAGAGAGCAGTACATGATATCATCCCCAGCTCAGGAGGAGATCCTACGGAGGGCATCTCCGAATAGAGCCTCTCGAAAACCAGCGAGGGCCTGGTGAATTCTACATCCACGACTTCGCGTTCGACGCGATTGGCCAGATGCCGGCTGTCCGCCACATCCTTGAAACCGCGCCAGCGATCCGAGATCTCTTTGTCCTTCGCCAGCGTGTTGGTCACGAGCGTGAACAGACGGATGTTCTCCTTGAACACTTTCGCCAGCGCTTCCGCAGCCGCCTTGCGCCGGTCCGCATCGGCACTCGTCAGCATGTTCAGCGTCGGCTCCAGCGCCAGCGGTCCGGGCTCACCCTGAACATCGAAGCGCAGCGCCGTCATCGTTTCATTGAACAGCCGGTTCCACGACGCCCGCGACGTCGTCGATTTCTCGTGGAACAGTTGTTCGAGCTTTTCGTCGAGCTGATACGGCTTTTCTTTTCTGAGATCGTCGAACCACGGCGTGTAACGCTTGAGCTTCGGATGCTGAAGCGCGGCATCGAGCACCGCCTCGTCGACCGCGTTGATCTCAAGCTCGAAGAACACCAGATCCGTCGTGATGCCCGTCAGCGTTTCCTGGATATCGCCATAAAATTTCGCCCGTGCCGGGTCAGCCGTGTTGGCCGCATAGAGCAGCCCCGCATAAGAACCGAGACGCCCAATCAGATCCGACAGCGCTTCATAGGCCGCGATCGCCTCGGCAAGCGCTCCGCCATCGCGCGCCGCTTCGCTCAGTTTGCCTTGATACGTTGTCTTGATCTTGAGCGCGTCGCGCTTTGCCTTCGCGATGTCGTCCGCCACAACCTGCGCATTGGGCGAGGGATAAAGGTCGTTCAGGTCCCATTCCGGCATCACGCCCAGGTCGTGCGTTTTGATGTTGGTGGCCGTGTCAGCCGCTTGAATTGCCAGGGGAAACAATGAGGTGTCGCGCATATCCGCTCCGGATCATGGTGTGCGGGCCGTGAGACCGGCCGTCTGCCCACACCTGAACCACGAATTTAACAAAGCGTCAAAACGGGCCGCTATCTCGAGATGCAGAAAGCGCACGCGGCGAAAAAAAGGATCAAACGGAAGCGTTCCGCAACGTTCCGTTTACTGTTCTGGGTCAGAGTGACACTCAAGTGAAGCGTTGCCCGGACATCCTCGTGCTCGAACAGAGCCGGATTTGAAACGGCCGCAGTCTCGAGTTCGGGCAGTCTCGCCCGGTTGCGTCAGTCTGTTGTGTAGAGTTTGTGTCTCATGGCCAAGCGTGTTTTGATCGTTGATGACGATCCCGTCCAGCGTCGCATCCTGGAAGAGAATATCAAGCGTCTCGGCTACGAGCCGCGCGTCGTCCACGGCGGCGAACAAGCAATCAATATCCTTGAAGGCAGTGAACGCGCCACGATCTCGATCGTGCTGCTCGATCTCATCATGCCCGGCGTTGACGGTATGGCCGTCCTCGACCGCGTCGCGACGAAACCCGGCATGCCGCCGATCATCGTCCAGACCGCTCAAGGGTCCATCGAAAGTGCCATCGGCGCCATGCGTGCCGGCGCTGTCGACTTCATCGTCAAGCCAGCAAGTCCTGAGCGCCTCGACGTCTCCATCAAGAGCGCGTTGAAGATCGAAGCCTTGCAGGGCGAAATCACCCGCATCAAGAAAAAAGCCGAAGGCACGCTGACCTTCAACGATCTGGTGATGCGTGGCGAAACCATGAGCCGCGTCATCGCGCTCGGCCGCCGCGCCGCCGCCTCGAACATCCCGGTGCTGATCGAAGGTGAATCCGGCGTCGGCAAAGAGCTGATCGCCCGCGCCATCCAAGGCGAAAGCGAGCGTCAATCGAAGCCGTTCGTCGTCGTCAACTGCGGTGCAATCCCAGAAAACCTCGTCGAAAGCATCCTGTTCGGTCACGAGAAGGGTGCCTTCACCGGCGCCGTCGACAAGCGCATCGGCAAATTCCAGGAAGCCGACGGCGGAACCTTGTTCCTCGACGAAGTCGGCGAACTGCCGCTCGACGCACAGGTCAAGTTGCTGCGCGCCTTGCAAGAAGGCGAAATCGACCCGGTCGGTTCGAAAAAGCCCGTGAAGGTCAACTTCCGGCTCATCTCGGCCACCAACCGCGACATGATCCAACAGGTCAAAGACGGCAAGTTCCGTGAAGATCTCTACTATCGCTTGAACGTGTTCCCGATCTGGGTGCCGCCGCTGCGCGATCGTATGGACGACGTCGCCGAACTCGCCCGTCACTTCGTTGCCCGCTTCGCCGCTGAAGAAGGCAAACGTGTCACCTCCATCAGCGACGACGCACTTCGCTTGCTCACCAGCTACTCCTGGCCGGGTAACGTGCGTCAGCTCGAAAACACTGTCTTCCGCGCCATCGTTCTGTCTGATGGCATGGAGCTGACCGTCAGCGAGTTCCCGCAGATCGCAACCCACGTCGACGGCTTCAAGGCCAACGTGCCTGCTGCACCCGGCAACGTCCAGCGCATGCCGGAGATCAAGGGACCGGTCGTTCTCGGCGCCGAAGACATCGTGCCGCAAACCATGGCCATGCCGGCCAATGGCTCGAAGAGTTCAATCGGCATTCCCGCCGTCAACGACGCTGGCGACATCCGCTCGCTCGAAGAAATGGAAGCCGACATGATCCGGTTGGCGCTTGGCCGCTACCGCGGTCACATGACCGAGGTCGCCAAACGCCTCAACATCGGCCGCTCCACCCTCTATCGCAAGATGCGGGACTACGGTCTCGAAGAGCGCGCGGCCGAACAGGTCTGAAACTAGAACAAAGAGACGACAGAAGCCGGCATCACGCCGGCTTCTCGCTATCATCGGCGGATACGTGCACGGATCATCCGTCTGGCCGCTTGCTTTTCCCGGACTTTGGCGCAAAACCGCCAAAATTCTCGTTGTGTCTGGCCGCGTGGCCAGTAGGGTTGGCGCCGTTCACGGTGCGACCGCGTGGAGGTGTGTGCGAATGTTGCGTCCGTTTAAGTCCCCAGTGTCGGTGACGGCCTCTTGGCTTGTGTCGGCGGCGGCGATCATGTCCGCCACGGCGGCACACGCTCAAGACATTCAACTACCGCCTCCGCCATCCGGAATTTTCTCCGGCCTCTCCAAAGATCTGATCGCGCCTCCCGAGGCAGCGCCGAAGCCGGCGGAAACGCCAGCGGCACCGGCCGTAGCCGCCCCCGCGCCAGCCGTCACCGCCCAACCCGCCCCCGCCGCCTTTACGTTGCGCGCAGAGATCGCCGACAACATCGCGCGCGAACGCGGCATGAGCCGCGAAGACCGCGATGCGCTGACCAAATTCTACGACGGCCGTCAGGGCGCGCCACTGTGGGTTGACGCCAACGGACTGAACAAGAATGCCAAGGCTCTCATCGCCGAATTCGAAAATGCCGCCGACTATGCCTTGACACCATCGGCCTTCAAGGTCGCGCCACTGAGCGCTACCAGTCCCGCCGCACTCGCCGACGCCGAAGTCGATCTGACCACCAACGCTGTGCGTTATGCCCGCCATGCCCGCGGCGGCCGCGCCGATCCGGCGGCGCTCTCGAAAGCGATCGATCGCAAAGCCCAAATGCTTGCCGACGCAGGATGTGCTGAAGACACTCGCTGACGCGTCCGACCCAGCCTCAGCCCTGCGCGGATTCCACCCCAAGCATCCGCAGTTCGAAGCCCTGCGCAAGATGCTGCTCAAACATCGCGCCGGTGAAAAAATCATCGAGACGCCGGTCGCCGTGGCCGCAGCCGCGCCGGAAGGCAAAGCCAAAAAGCAAGTCCAGCCCGCCGGCCTCTCACCGCAGCCGCCATCGAGCGCAAAGCTCGTCACCAATATGGAAATGTGGCGCTGGATGCCCGCGCTCGGCGACACTTACATCCAATCGAATATTCCGGAGTTCCAGTTCCGCGTCGTCCGCGACGGCAAGATGATCCACACCGAGCGTCTGATCGTCGGCAAACCAGTGACGATGACGCCGATGTTCTCCGACGAAATGCGCCTTGTCGTTTTCAAGCCCTTCTGGAACGTGCCGGAAAGCATCAAGTGGAAAGAACTGCAGCCGCAACTCATGCGGTCCGGCGGCGCTCTCTCGAAAGCCGGTCTACGCGCGCAAATCAACGGCCGCGACGTCGATCCCAACAGCGTCGAGTGGGATCTTGCCGACATGCGCCAGGTCCACATCTTCCAGCCGCCCGGCCCCGGCAACGCGCTCGGTCAGGTCAAGTTCCTGTTCCCGAATAAGCATGACGTCTACATGCACGACACGCCGACCAAGAACCTCTTCAACACCACGGTCCGCAGCTACAGCCACGGCTGCATGCGTGTGCGCGATCCGCTGAAATTCGCCGAAGTCATCCTTGGTCACGACAAAGGCTGGAGTCGCGAGCAGATCAATCGTTTGGCCAACGCCGGACCTGAAAATAACGAAGTCAAACTCGATCGCAAAATTCCAGTCCACATCACCTACTTCACTGCCTGGGTCGATGCCGACGGCAAGCTCCAGACCGCCAACGATATCTATGGGCACGAGAACCGCGTGCAACTCGGCATCGAAGGCAAGGCGCATTTGATTGCGCAGCCGAAAGAAGAGCGTTACGCCCCGCCGACCAAAGACGAGCGCATGCGCATCGCGCAGCAGCGCCGTCAGCAGTCAGCACAGCAAGACCCGGTCGGCAATCTGTTCAAGTCGCTGTTCAACTTCTGATCAGGTCGCACCCAATGACGGTAACGGCGGTCCGCAAAGGCCGCCGTTTTCCATTGTCGTGCGGCTACGGTTGAATGCGGCCGCCTGATCGGCCATAGAAGCCGTCCAAAGACTTGAGGCCACGGACCGGCCGGCGCGAGGAGCGCTTGTGATGCTGCGCTTAACCGAGTTGAAACTGCCGCTCGACCACCCGGAGCCCGCCCTGCGCGCGGCCATCGTGGCGCGATTGCAGATCGCCGATACCGACCTTCTGGGTTTCACCGTCTTCCGCCGCGCCTGGGATGCCCGCAAGCGCTCGGCCATCCATCTGATTTACACCATCGACGCCGACCTCCGCGACGAAGCCGCCGTGTTGAAGCGTAGCGCCGCCGACAAGCACGTCGGTAAAACGCCCGACACCTCGTACCACTTCGTCGCGCGCGCGGCGTCGGCCGAAACCAAGCGTCCCATCGTCATCGGCGCGGGGCCGTGCGGCCTGTTCGCGATGTTGATCCTGGCCGAGATGGGCTTCCGGCCGATATTGCTCGAGCGCGGGAAGGTCGTGCGTCAGCGCACCAAGGATACGTGGGGCCTGTGGCGCCGCTCGGTGCTCGATCCCACCTCCAACGTACAATTCGGCGAGGGCGGCGCGGGCACATTCTCCGACGGAAAACTTTATTCCGGTATCAAAGACCCGAAGCATTTGGGCCGCAAGGTGTTGACCGAATTCGTGGCCGCCGGCGCGCCGGAAGAAATCCTGTACGTCGCCAAGCCGCACATCGGCACCTTCCGTCTCGTCACGATGGTCGAGAGCATGCGCGCCAAGATCGAAGCGCTGGGCGGAGAGTATCGCTTTGGCGCCAAAGTGACCGATCTCGATATTCACGTCGCTTCGGACGGCACGCGCAGTGTTCGTGGGGTGAAACTCGAGTCCGGCGAAGAATTGAGCAGCGATTGTGTCATCCTCGCCCTCGGCCACAGCGCGCGCGACACCTTCGAGATGCTGCATAGCCGTGGCGTCTACGTCGAAGCGAAGCCGTTCTCAATCGGTGTTCGCATCGAGCATCCGCAGTCGCTGATCGACGCGTGCCGCTTCGGCACCTACGCGGGCAACAAGATTTTGGGCGCCGCCGACTACAAGCTCGTGCATCACGCTAAAAATGGCCGTTCCGTCTATAGTTTCTGCATGTGTCCGGGCGGGACCGTTGTCGCAGCGGCCTCTGAAATCGGCGGCGTCGTCACCAACGGCATGAGCCAATACTCGCGTGCCGAGCGTAACGCCAATGCCGGCATCGTCGTCGGTATCACACCTGATGATTATCCCGGCGGACCGCTCGCCGGCATGCACTATCAACGCATCTGGGAGCGCAAGGCTTTCGACGCTGGCGGCGGTGACTACAAAGCACCCGCGCAACGTGTCGGCGATTTCCTCGCCGGACGCGCGTCCAAAGAACTCGGTAACGTGATCCCATCCTACAAACCCGGCGTCCGACCCGCCGACCTGCGCGATGTCTTGCCTGAATTCGCAACCACCGCCATGCGCGAAGCCTTGTCCGCATTCGACCGCGACATCAAAGGGTTCTCCATGTACGACGCCGTGATGACCGGCGTCGAAACGCGAACCTCGTCGCCAATCCGCATCAAGCGCGACCACGAACTGCAGAGCCTCAACACGCGCGGATTGTATCCGGCAGGCGAGGGCGCGGGCTATGCGGGAGGCATTCTCTCCGCCGCCGTCGACGGTATCAAAGTTGCCGAAGCGGCCGCCTTGGCACTGGTCGCTGCACGCTAACCGCCGTTACTAAGTGTCAGCAGCCGCGCCACGACGTCGACAGTCACGGAAAGGTCGCTGACCTGCTGCAGCGCTGTGCGGCCCGCCTCCGGCATGCGATGGGCGTGCGGCGTCATCGCCACCAAGTCTTGCACCATCTGTGCCGTCGACAATGACGCCGTGAAACGCACGCTGTCGGTGCGGGTGAGCATGTAACCTGCTGCGTTCGCGGCCTCGATCGGCGGCGCTTGCGAACGCCGGACGTCCGGATAAATGATCTCGCGCAACTCGATCAGGTGATCGGGGCCCGGATCGACCAGCAGCACCGCACTACCGGCAGCTTGTACCTTGCGAAAGTTCGGCCACAGCGGAAATCCGAACAGGCACAGCATCAGATCGACGCTGGCAGGCAGAAACGGCGGATGACTGCTATTCGCCACCAGCCAGACGATGGAAGACCGCGTGCGCGTGCGCTTCGCCGCTGCCTGCACCGCCCATTTCGAGACGTCGTATCCCGCCAACGCAAGGTCACCGGCACTAGGGTCCGCACCAGCCAGCTCAGCCATCCTGTCGAGATAATAACCCTCTCCGCAGCCCGCATCGGCCACCATGAACGGCGTCGAGGCACTACGCCGCGCCATTGCTGATTGCGCGAGAGACCGCGTCACCTCAAACACGTGATCCGCGATGGGCGCAAAATGTCCGGCTTCGAGAAAGCGCCGCCGCGCCGCAACCATGGCCTTGCTGTCGCCGGGATCGGCCGACGCCTTGTGCTGCACCACCAGCAAGTTCCAATAGCCCTCGCGCCCATAGTCGAAGCTATGCCCGCGCGGACAGCGCATCTGTGCGCCGTTGGGCTGCATGTCCAAGCCATCGAGTGGGCAGGCGATGTTCGTCGCGGCAGCGACACGCATGAGAGATTCCGGGGCGAGCAGGAAGTCGGCCAGTCACCCCGTTACATCACGCCGCCCACACCATCGGCAAGCCCAGTCCCGCCATAGAGCCACTGCAGGCTGTTGTAATAGTCGTCGGCCGTCATCGACCGCATCATCGCGTTGCGCAACGCCGCGTGGCCTTTGTCCGGATGGTAGATGTGATCCCCGATCATGCGCGACTGGATCTGGATGCGCGCCGTCCGGTGCACCCGCTTCTTGCGGTATGCTTCGAACGCCATCGCCAGATCACCGCGCGCCGCCGCCGTCTCATGCGCCAGGCACACCGCATCTTCCATGGCCATGCACGCGCCTTGCGCCATGTATTGCAGCGTGGGATGCGCCGCATCCCCGAGCAACGTCACCCGGCCCTCGGTCCAGTTCAAAATCGGATCGCGATCACACAGCACCCACAGCTTCCAATCCCGCCCGTGTTCGATGATCGACCGCGCACGCGCACACACGTGCCCGAAGCCTTGCAACACCTCGTCACGTGTTACGGGTTGACCGGCGACAGGCTCGGGCGCGTTGTTGTGGTACGTGACCACGAGATTGAACATTTTCCAGCCCGAGAGTGGATAGTGGACGATGTGGCACTTCGGCCCCGCCCACAGCGTCGCCGCGTTCCAGCGCAGATCCTCCGGCATCTCCTCGGTCGGTATCACCGAGCGATAGGTTGTGTGTCCGGTCACGCGCGGCGCGCCGTCGCCAACTAACTGCGCCCGAATACGCGACCACAATCCATCCGCCCCGATGAGGCCCGCCCCTGAAATCTTCTCGCCTGACTTGAGCACCGCGCGTGTGCCCGCGCCGTCGTCCTCATAGCCGACGACTTCGGCGCTTGTACGAAGCGTGATATGCGGGCTCTCGCGGCACGCCCTGCAGGAACACGCCATGCAGATCGCCGCGATGGATCACAGCGTAAGGATTTTTGAAGCGCGCGCGAAACGGTTCGTCGAGCGGAACCTGCGCAATGTCCTCGCCAGTCATCGCATCCATCAAGCGCAGTTTGTCGACGTAGACCGCCATCTTGCGCGCTTGATCGCCGACGCCGAGATAGTCGAATGCATGGAAAGCATTGGGGCCGAGTTGGATGCCGGCGCCGATTTCGCCAAGCTCCGGCGCTTTCTCCAGCACCATGCTCTTGAAACCCTTTTGCGCCAGACCGAGGGCGGTAGCCAAGCCACCGATTCCACCGCCTGCAATAAGGATCGGCTGATCTTTTGACATGCGCATACGCTCCCGCAAATGTGGGTGAAGCAAAAAGGATCGTGGTCAGACCCTGCAACCGTGTTAGGCGGCAGGTTGGCGCGCGCGGTGCGATTAGCGCGCGCGTTCCTCGTAATAACCGAGCTTTTCTTGCAGCGGACCGTCGTGAATACGGATCACGAATGCATCGCCGCTCGTGGCATGATGCTCGATCTTCGCGAACACCGGCGCTGAGAAGCTGTCCTTCGCGCGCCAGTCGTGCCGCTGACCATTGACGATCGAATAGCCGTCGCCCTTGACCACATGAAACACAGCGCTCGACGATTTGAGCGGCGGCAGCGCCGCACGGCCCGGCTGCAACATCATCGCCGTAAAGCCGAGCACATTGAGACAATGCTGCCCGGTCTCCGGATTGACGTAGTCGAGTTCGGTCACGCTCCCATCGACATGCTTCGCCATGTGCCGTAGCGCCGCTTCAGTGCGCTCCCACGGATAGCGCATCATCGGGAACGCAGCTGGCGGCGGCTGATCGCGGCGGCGGGGCGGCGCGAGACCTGCGAACCGGTACTCCACTTCCGACGGATCGGGCCGGTTGCGCGGCTTTTGCAGCGGCGCTTCGACGGCATACGAACCTTCGAGTTGAACGAACAGCGGCAGGTCGAGGGCATCGAGCCAGATGACAGGTTTGTCGCCGCTGTGACCGTGATCGTGCCAGCAACCACTCGGCGTCAAAATCAGATCGCCTTCCTTCATCGGCAGCTTCTCGCCGTCAACCACGGTGTAAGCGCCTTCGCCTTCCACGACGATCCGCGCCGCACTCGGCGTGTGCTTGTGCGCAGGTGCCGTTTCGCCCGGCAGCAACAATTGCAGACCGACATAGATCGTTGCCGTCGCCTGCATCGTACCGGGTCCGCGACCGGGATCCGCCAGGAACAAGACGCGCCGCTCCGCTTTTTCGACCGGCGTCAGCACACCCGCTTCGAGCAGCAGTGGTCGCACGTCCGCGAAGGGCCACAGGTGGGTGCGCGTGACGGGCTGCGGCGCATGATGCGGTAGCGCGTTGCGCATCTGCGGCCAAAGCGGTCCGACACCGGCGCGCGCCATCGCGTCGCGATAGCTGAGCGGCAATTCTTCCATTGTCCCGAGCTGGGTCGACATGGCGTTTCTCCCGTTGCGGTTCGGCGTCCGCGATCGTTGAAGCTTATCACGCGATCAACATGAATATAATAAGCATACATGTCAAATGCATTCTTATAATATCTATGCTTGTCGTGTGGGGCGACCGTGCTATGTAGAAGCGCGTCCGGCCGTTGCCGCCCCGGCGGATCACGCCAAGCAATTGAAGATATGGAGAGAAGCGTGACCAAAGCCGACGCGCCAACCGCTCTTCCAATCGCTTTGCCCGCCGACATTCACGCCATGCCGGGTCATCTGATCCGCCGCATGCATCAAGCCTCGCAGGCCATTTTCGATGCGGACGTCGCCGCCGCCGGCTTCGATCTGACGTCAGTGCAGTTCGCCGCGCTGACCATCATCGCCAGCCGCCCAGGTCTCGATCAGGCCAGTCTTGCCACCGCGATCGCCTTTGATCGCGCCACCACCGGTGGTGTGATCGACCGCCTGGAAGCCAAGGGCCTCGTCCGTCGAGAAATCGCCAAAGACGACCGCCGCGCGCGTCATCTGCATCTGGAGGCCTGCCGGAAAGGCGGTGCTCGACGGCGTCAAACCGGTGGTCGATCGCGTGCAGGACAACATCTTGTGCGGCCTGCGCGACGCCGAACGCGTGACATTCTTGCGACTTCTCGAAAAAGCGCTCGATGCGGTCGGCGACATCAGCCGCTCCGACGACCGCCCGCCAGCCCCGCTGCGCCGAGCCGTAAAATAAGGCCGCGCGACCGCGCGGACCGCTCCGCCAGCCTGCTTTTTTCTGGTCGCAGTCGCACCGCGTCGGCAACGCATCGTTGACGCTATCGCGAAGTTGCGCACAAGCACCGCAGTTTCAGGACGGCTCTCCTCTTGTCTGAGCAACTGAATAGGGATAGGAGACGGGCTTTAATGACAACATCGACACCACACGCGATTTTCGCGCGCCGGCATCTGCTGACCTGTGAGGGGCTGACAGCCGGCGAAATCACCGCTTTGCTCGACCTCGCCGACAAAGCCGCCGACACCAACCGTCAGGTCAACAAGAAGCGCGACGTCCTGCGCGGGCCGAACCCTGATCAACCTGTTCTTCGAGGCGTCGACACGCACGCAAAGCTCGTTCGAGCTGGCCGGCAAGCGCCTCGGCGCCGACGTCATGAACATGAACGTCGCGACCTCGTCGGTCCCGAAGGGCGAGACGCTGATCGACACGGCGATGACGCTCGAACGCCATGCGGCCCGACATCATCGTCGTGCGCCACCACGCGGCCGGCGCCGTCGAGCTGCTGGCGCAGAAGGTCGACTGCTCGGTCATCAACGCCGGCGACGGCGCGCACCAGCATCCGACGCAAGCCCTGCTCGACGCGCTGACCATCCGCCGCGCCAAGGGCCGCATCGCCGGCCTCACGGTCGCCATCTGCGGCGACATCCTGCACAGCCGCGTCGCGCGCTCCAACATCGACGTGCTGAACACGCTGGGCGCCCGCGTCCGCATCATCGCGCCCGTCGACGCTGCTGCCGGCCTCGCGCCGAGCGGCTCGGCGCCGAAGTCTTCACCGACATGTGGCAAGGGCCTCGAGGACGCCGACATCGTCATGATGCTGCGCCTGCAGCGCGAACGCATGCAGGGCTCCTACGTGCCCTCGACGCGCGAGTACTACCACTTCTTCGGTCTCGATCACGAGAAGCTCGCGCGCGCCAAGCCCGACGCGCTCATCATGCATCCCGGTCCGATGAACCGCGGCGTCGAAATCGCCTCGACCATCGCCGACCACTCCCGCAGCGTCATCCGCGACCAGGTCGAGATGGGCGTCGCCGTCCGCATGGCCGTGCTCGAAGCGCTGGCTCGCCAGCTTCCGAATCAATGAGGCGCCCCGATGCGCAAAGCACCAAACAACCGCAACCGCCGCAACGCCGCGCCACCGTCTTCATCAACGCCCGCCTGATCGATCCCGCCTCGGGCCGCGACGAGCCCGGCGGACTGCTCGTCGCGCGACGGCGTCATCGCCGACATCGGCGCCCATCTGCGCCGCAACGCGCCCGACGGCGCCACGGTCGTCGATTGCCACGGCCATGTCCTCGCCCCCGGCCTGATCGACGCGCAGGTCTTCACCGGCGAACCCGGCCACGAGCATCGCGAAACGCTGAAGACCGCGAGCCACGCCGCCGCCGCCGGCGGCGTCACGACCATCGTCGTCATGCCCGACACCAAGCCGGTCATCGATCAGGTGGCGCTCGTCGACTTCATCCAGCGCCGCGCCCGCGACAACGCCATCGTCAACGTTCACATCATGGCCGCGATGACGCGCGGGCTTGAAGGGCGAGGAGATGACCGAGATCGGTCTGCTCAAGCGCGCCGGCGCCATCGCCTTCACCAACGGCAAGTCGACCATCGCCAACACGCGCGTCATGCGCAACGTCCTGAACTACGCCAAGGACTTCGACGCGCTCATCGTGCATCACACCGAAGACCCGTATCTCGAGCAACGGCGGCGCCATGAACTCGGGCGAAGTCGCGACGCGCCTCGGCCTGCCGGGCGTCCACAAGCTCGCCGAAACCATCGTCGCTCGAGCGCGACGTGCGCCTCGTCGAAATGACCGGCGGGCGCTATCACGCCGCCACCATCACCTGCGCCGAAAGCCTCGACGTCATGCGCGCCGCCAAAGCCAAGAGCTTGCCCGTCACCTGCGGCGTCTCGATCAATCACCTGACGTTGAACGAGAACGACATCGGCTCCTACCGCACCTTCTTAAAGGTGCGGCCGCCGCTGCGCGCCGAAGACGACCGCGTGGCCATGGTGCGCGGCCTCGCCGCCGGCGACATCGACGTCATCGTGTCGAGCCACGATCCCCAGGACGTCGACGTCAAGCGCCGCCCGTTCGCCGAAGCCGCCGATGGCGCCATCGGCCTCGAAACGCTGCTGGCGGCGGCGCTGCGCCTCCACCACACGAAGAAATCGGGCTCTTGCCGCTGCTGAAGGCGATGACGATCAATCCGGCGAAACTGTTTGGCCTGCCGTCAGGCAAGCTCGAGAAGGGCGCGCCAGCCGATCTCATCCTGGTCGACATTGGTCAGCCGTGGGTGGTCGACAAGGCCAACCTGAAGTCACGCTCGAAGAACTCCCCCTTCGACGAAAGCAAAATGCAGGGACGCGTGCTGCGCACCCTGGTTGCGGGCGAGACGGTGTATCAATACGGTGGTGATATCGGTTGACGGCACCCTCCAGGGGTGGCCGTCGGGCGCCGCGACTGGGGGACGTCATGCTGCTTGCCATTTATGCCATTGTACCGTGGGTGATCCTTCAGGGCACCGCGGCCGCGATGGCGCCAGGGCCTATGGTTTGGCTTGGAGCCATCGCTGTTGGCTACCTCTTAGGATCGATTCCCTTTGGTCTCTTGCTCACCCGCGCCGCCGGTCTCGGTGACGTGCGCAACATCGGTTCGGGCAACATCGGCGCCACCAATGTGCTGCGTACCGGCAATAAAGGCCTCGCCGCCGCCACGCTGCTGCTCGACGGCCTCAAGGCGACGGTCGCTGTTCTCCTCGTGCATTGGGCCCTGAAATCCGCGTGGAAGTTCCCGATGGATTACATCCCGGGCCTCCAGATGCCGGGAGCCCCTACAAGCCAGTCGCTCGCGACTGAAGCCTTCTTCGTCAGCGCAATCGCCGGCGCCGCAGCCGTCATCGGTCATATCTTTCCCGTCTGGCTTGGCTTCAAGGGCGGGAAGGGTGTCGCCACCTACATTGGTGCTGCACTTGGCATCTTCTGGCCTGCGGCACTGTTCTTTTGTGGCATGTGGCTCGCCATCGCGCTGCTCGCGCGCATCTCGTCATTGTCAGCGCTCATCGCGACGCTCGCCACCCCGATGTACCCCTTCATGCTTGGCGAGAAGCGCCTCGCCGCCATTTTTGCCGCGCTCTCCGCAGTCGTCATCGCTAAGCACCACGCCAACATCCGCCGCCTGATGGACGGAGAGGAGCCACGCATTGGTGCCAAAAAAGCCCCCTGAGCTTCCGTTCCCGTTGGCGCCACTGCCGCAGGCCGTGCTCGATGATAGGCAGCGCCTCGCCTGCCTGCGGTTGATACGGTCGGAAAATATTGGGCCCGTTACATTTCGCGAACTGATCAACCGTTTCGGTGGCGCCACCGAGGCCTTGGCGGCGATACCTGAACTGAGCAGGCAAAGCGGCCGGCGCCGGGCCTTGCGCCTCTGCCCTGCCGCCGACGCCGAGCGTGAACTTGAAGCCGCCGCACGCATTGGCGCGGTGCCACTTTTCACGATCGAACCGCATTATCCACCGCTGCTCGCTCACGTCGAAGCGCCGCCGCCACTCATTTACGCCAAGGGCAATCTCGATCTGTTCGCCCGCCCCGCCATAGCCGTTGTCGGCTCCCGCGATGCCTCAGCCGCAGGCCGCCAGTTCACGCGTGAGCTATCCGCCGCCCTTGCCGCCGACGGGTTTGTCATCGCGTCAGGGTTGGCACGCGGTATCGACGGCGAAGCGCATCGCGCCGCGTTGGCGTCCGGCACCATTGCCGTCCTCGCAGGTGGCGTCGATGACATCTATCCGCCCGAACATCGCGATCTGCATGGCGAAATCGGACGCACCGGCATCCTCGTCAGCGAGCAACCGCCAGGCTTCTCTCCGCGCGGCAAGGATTTTCCGCGCCGCAATAGGATCATATCCGGGCTGAGTTACGGCGTTGTCGTCATCGAGGCTGCCAAGCACTCCGGAACTCTAACCACCGCCCGCTTCGCCAATGAACAAGGCCGTGAAGTCTTCGCTGTCCCCGGCCATCCGCTCGATCCACGCGCGCATGGCACCAACGCGCTCATTCGCGAGGGCGCGGTGATGGTCACACGTGTGGAAGATGTGATTGCCGTGATCGAACCGATGCTGCGCGACAGAGCCACGTTCCGCGAGCCCTTTGATCCCTCGGCGTATCAAACCGCGCCGTCCGAACTCCCGGACACACCACTAAAAAAAATGGCGGAGACGATGCCGGAAACATCGTCTCCGCCTCAGGTCGCGGATAATGAGCGTGCTCGTGTGCTAGCAGCGCTCGGGCCCATGCCCGTCAAAATTGACGAGCTGGTGCGGGTGACGGGCCTGTCCGTCCGCGCCGTTCAGATTGCGTTGCTGGATCTCGACCTCGCCGGCCGCATCGAGCGGCATGGCGGTCATCTCGTCTCGTCGGTGGCAACGCCCACCGACGATTGAGACGGGAGACAGCAGCGCAAATTTCATCGTCGCGCGCTGTTGCGGCGCTCTGCCTCCTCGGCTGCGAGGCGGTATAACGCCGCCAAAGTGGCACAATCGACCGCCAGTGCCAGTGCAGCACATTCGTCCGAAAGCTCGCGAAGGTGGTTCAGAATATCGCGCCGCTGCCAGACTGGTCGGCGCGGCGACGCGGCATCATTGTCGTTCCCGGTACCAAGAGGGGCAGTCTCTTGTGCAGAAGGTCCCTCCGTCCTGAGTTTAAAGGCTATGACCTGATCGTGACCGCAACCCTCGTCTCTCAACATTGGTGTTCCCGCGGAATGTCTGACTGCAACCTATAAGTGTTGTGATAAGCGATCTGTAATCAAAAATCAACCAGAGAGTGCATAAAGAGGTAAAATATCCCGCATAGGTTGTGGACGAGAAATGCGGGACGCGCCAAGACGCCCGTTTGACACCGCGCCCCCCATCAACCATCTTGCGCCCGGATTGAACGGTGCCCAGCTATCCAGCATGCCCCACGGCACCGCATCTCCGCCCTTTTTACGGACACTCGCGCCTCGGCTTCCGCGGCGCGCGGTGACGGATCGTCTTTTCAGGATGAGAACGAATGAACGTTTTGATTGTGGAATCGGCCGCCAAAGCCAAGACGATCAACAAATACCTGGGCTCCGGCTACAAGGTGATCGCCTCCTACGGCCACGTCCGCGATCTGCCGTCCAAGGACGGCTCCGTCGAGCCCGACAACGATTTCGCCATGCATTGGTCGCAGGACGACGACCGGTCCAAGAAGGTCATGCGCGAGATCGCCGACGCGGTGAAGACCGCCAACAAACTGATCCTCGCCACCGACCCTGATCGCGAGGGCGAGGCCATTTCCTGGCACCTGATGGAAGCCTTGGCGCACCGCAAGGCGCTGAAGAAGGGCATGCCAGTCGAGCGCGTCACCTTCAATGCCATCACCAAGCAGGCGGTGCTCGAAGCCATCGCCCACCCGCGCCAGATCGACGCGCCGCTGGTCGAAGCCTACCTGGCCCGCCGCGCCCTCGATTATCTCGTCGGCTTCACGCTCTCGCCGGTGCTGTGGCGCAAATTGCCGGGCGCCCGCTCCGCCGGCCGCGTGCAGTCGGTGGCGCTGCGCCTCATCTGCGACCGCGAAGCCGAGATCGAAGCCTTCCGCACCGACGAATACTGGACCATCGAAGCCCTGCTTGAAGACGGCCAAACAGGAAGACGTGCGCGCGCGCCTCACGGCGATCGCCGGTAAGCGCGCTCGAGAAGCTCGACATCAAGGACGCAAGCCTCCGCCCACGCCATCAAAGCGGCCGTCGAAGGCGGAGACTTCCGCGTCGCCAGCGTCGACAAGAAAGCGGCCAAGCGCAATCCCTACGCGCCCTTCACCACCTCGACGCTGCAGATGGACGCCTCACGCAAACTCGGCTTCTCCGCCAAGCAGACCATGAAGGTGGCGCAGCGCCTCTACGAAGGCGTCGACATCGGCGGCGAGACCGTCGGCCTCATCACCTATATGCGAACCGACGGCGTGCAGATCGTGCCCGAAGCCGTGGCGCAGATCCGCTCGACGTCATCCGCGCCGAGTTCGGCGACAAGTACACCCCGTTCGCCCGCGACTATAAATCCAAGGCCAAGAACGCGCAGGAAGCGCACGAAGCCATCCGTCCCGACCGATCCGAAGCGCACGCCCGACAGCGTGCGCCGTGCCTCGATAAGGATCAGGCTGCGCTCTACGATCTGATCTGGAAGCGCACCATTGCCAGCCAGATGGCCCCCGCCGAACTCGAACAGACAACCGCCGACATCGAAGTCAATGGTCGCGACGGCAAAGCCTACGGTTTCCGCGCCAACGGTTCCGTCGTGATGTTCGATGGCTTCCTGAAAGTCTACGAAGAAGGCCGCGACGAGCGCGTCCGCGTCATCGAGAAGGGCAAGGACGATCTTGCCGATGGCGGCGAAGACGACAGCCGCCGCCTGCCGCCGCTGGCAATCGGTGACAAGCTCGCCGCCAAGGCCATCGACGCCGACCAGCATTTCACCCAGCCGCCGCCGCGCTTCACCGAAGCCACGCTCGTCAAGCGCATGGAAGAACTCGGCATCGGCCGTCCGTCGACCTACGCCTCCACGATGGCCGTGCTGGTCGAGCGCGACTACGTCCGCATGGAAAAGAAGCAACTCGTGCCCGAGGACAAAGGCCGCCTCGTCACCGCCTTCCTCGAAAGCTTCTTCAAGCGCTACGTCGAGTACGATTTCACCGCCGACCTCGAAGAAAAACTCGACCTCATCTCCGACGGCAAGCTGAAATGGAAAGACGTGCTGCGCGACTTCTGGCGCGACTTCACCGGCCAGGTCGCCGAGATCAAGGAACTGCGCGTCACCGAAGTGCTCGACGCGTTGAACGAACTGCTCGGCCCGCACGTCTTCCCGGTCAAGGAAGACGGCTCCGATCCGCGCCTCTGCCCCAAGTGCGGCAAGGGCCAGTTGAGCTTGAAAATCTCCGGCAAGAACGGCGCCTTCGTCGGCTGCGGCAACTATCCCGAATGCAACTTCACGCGCCAGCTCGCCCAAACCGGCGCTGACGGCGAAGCCGCAGCCCTCGACGGCAAGGTGCTCGGCATCGATCCCGTCACCGGCAAAGAAGTGTCACTGCGCAACGGCCGCTTCGGCGCCTATGTGCAGTTGGGCGAACCCGAACTTGACGCCTCCACCGTCGTCGATGTCGATGCTGAGCCGCCGAAGCCGAAGCGCGGCAAAGCCAAGCCTGAAAAGCCGAAGATGATCCAACCGAAGCGCTCGTCGCTGCCGAAAGGCTGGGACGCCGCGTCGATCGATTTCGAACGCGCGCTGAAACTTTTGGGCCTGCCGCGTGTCGTCGGTGAGCATCCCGAAACCAAGACGCCGATCACCGCCGGCGCTCGGCCGCTTTGGACCCTACATCCTGCACGACGGCACCTACGCCAACGTCGAAAGCATCGACGAAGTGTTCGACATCGGCCTCAACCGCGCCGTCACGGTGCTGGCCGAGAAGCGCGCGGGCGGCGGCAAGGGCCGCTTCCAGCGCGCCAAACCGACGGTGCTGAAATCGTTGGGCGAACATCCCGCAGCCGGCGGCAAGATCGACGTCTTGGAAGGCAAATACGGCCCCTACGTCAGCCACAACGGCGTCAACGCCACGGTGCCGAAAGCCATCGCACCTGCCGATCTGACCGTCGATGAGGCCATCCGTTTGCTCGACGAGCGCATCGCCAAAGGCGGCGGCGGCTCGAAGTTCAAGAAGGGCGCGAAAAAGGCGCCTGCCAAGGCGGCCGCAAAAGCTGCCAACGACGACGGCGCGGCACCCGCCGCGAAAAAAGCAGCGGCCAAAAAAGCCCCTGCAAAGAAAGCAGCCGCCAAAGCCCCCGCCAAAAAGAAAGCGGCGGGGTGAGGGGGCTATGAGAGGCCGCCAATCGCAAGCTGGCTTTTGACCCGGAGCAGACGAAGTCGCGAAGTCTGAAGCTGACGAAATGCTGTCTGCTTGCCGCCTTCAATCCGGACTCCAACTCATGAATTAATAAGGGCTCAGAATCCAACATTTGTGATATAATGATCAGCATGAAACTCGGCTACACCATCATCTACGTCGCTGACGTTCCAGCAACCGTTTCGTTCTACGAGACGGCGTTCGGTCTAAGCCGCCGCTTCGTCCACGAGAGCAATCTCTACGCCGAATTGGATACCGGTCACACCACGCTCGCGTTCGCAGGAGAGCCTATGGCAAATGAACGGCTTTGCCATTCGCCCGAACCGCACGGTGAACTTGCCGCTGGTTTCGAGATCGCGTTGGTTACTGACAATCCTCAAGTCGGCTACGAAGGCCATTGCGGCGGGTGCCGTCGCGGTGAAAGCCGCCTGCTCGAGCCTTGGGGGCAGGTCGTTGGGTATGTGCGCGATTTAAATGGCTGTCTTGTCGAGATCTGCTCGCCGGTGTCGGTACAATCATAGCTATGGCATCACTACAAGGCTTAGAAAAAAACATGCCAACTGATGCCGTTGAGAATTGGTTGGCCACGATTCGCAAGCAGGACGCGCTTCGCTATGAGTTGGTATTGGCAGTGCGCCAGCTAATATTGAAGACGGCCAAGAACATCACAGAAGAGTTCAAATACGGCGGCATCCTGTTCTCGGATGGTGACGCGTTTTGCGGCGTGTTCTCGTACACAGCACACATTTCGCTAGAGTTCGGCAACGGAGCCGAATTACCCGATGAATACAAGGCCCTCGAAGGCAAGGGTAAGGGTCGCCGCCACATCAAGATTGCATCCATGGCAGATGTAAAGGCCAAACATGTGAAGCACTACATCGACCTCGCGCACCAGCATGTCCGCAGCTGAGTTTTCTGGACATGCTGTCAGACACTCAACGGAACGGTCCGCTCCTGCCCCCAAGCTGTCATCCTAACCCCTGCCCGCGCTCCGCTAACTTCACCGCCACTTGCAGCGCTAAGTTTGTCGGCGTGGGGATGCCGAGAGCGCGGCCGCGGCGCACCACGAAGCCGTTGAGATAATCGATTTCGCTTGGCTTGCCGCGCAACAGATCTTGCGCGGTCGACGACATCTGATTGGGCATGGATGCCGCCAGCGCCAGAACCTTGCTGAGAATGTCAGCGGGCAACGCGACGCCTGAGGCGTTGGCGACGGCCACGCACTCGCGCACGGCATTGCCGACAACCTCCGTCGTACCGTCGATCTCGAACATCGGACCATAGGCAATCGGCCCAACGGCGGAGAGCGCGTTATAGGCGCAGTTGACGATCAGCTTGCTCCACAGCGCTTCGTCGATGTTCGGCACTATCGTCGTCGGTATCTGTGCCGCGATAAAGGCCGTCGCCAGTGCGTCGCTGTGCGATGACGCGCCGATCAATAACTCGCCGCGGCCGTGGTGTTTGACGTGTCCCGGCCCCGCCATTTCAGTACCGACATAAACCACGGCCGGAATGACGGCGTGGTCAGCAACGGCACCGAAGCGCGCGGCATTGTCGACGCCGTTTTGCAGGCTGATGATCGCCGTCTCCGGTCCCAAACGGCCGGCAACGGACTGCGCGGCGGTTTCGGTGTCAGCCGACTTCACGCTGACAAGCACGAGATCGGGACGGTCGATGCCGGAGGCGTCGGTCGCGGCTTTGGCGGCAACGTAAGATTGCTCGCCCTTGATCTCAAGCAGAAGGCCGCGCGCGTTGATGGCGTCGACGTGCCCCTGCCGGCCAATGAAGGTGACGTCGTGGCCCGCCCGCGCAAGCAATCCGCCGAAGTAACAGCCGATCGCACCGGCGCCTAACACCACGATGTTCATATGTCGTCCAATTGATCGAGATTGAAAATCAGAGACAGACACCAACCATGCCGCTGCTGGCGTCATGAGACAAGTCGCGATCCGGTTGGTGTCTATTTCGATTTTCTACGCACTGCCGATCAGGATGCCCGCCGCAAAGACGATGAGACCGCCGACAACGACTTCGAACGCCGCGCGCAGGAACGTCGTATCCATGTAGCGCGCGCGGATCCACGCGATCGCCCACAACTCGACGAGCACGATGCCGATCGCCGCCGTGGTCGCAACTTTAAAATTCGGAATGAGATACGGCAAAGTATGACCGATACCGCCGACGGCGGTCATCAAGCCGGTGATAACGCCGCGGACCCAAGGCCGTCCGCGCCCCGTCAGCGAGCCGTCGTCCGACATCGCTTCCGCCATGCCCATCGAAATACCGGCGCCCACCGACGCCGCCGTGCCGACCAGAAACGTCTCCCACGTGCTTTGCGTCGCAAACGCCGCAGCGAACAAAGGCGCCAAGGTCGAAACGGAGCCATCCATCAGCCCCGCAAGGCCCGGCTGCACCACCTGCAAAACGAACATGCGATGCTTCGCTTCGTCTTCCTGCGTGCGCGCATCCTGCGTCAGGTGGGTTTGGCCCAACTGTTGCGCGAGGCTCACGTGTTCGCGCTCCGCCGCTTCTAAATCGCCGAGCAGCTTGCGAATGCCCGCATCCGACACTTTCTCAAGCGCGCGCTGATAGAACTGCCGCGTTTCATACTCGATGGCCTCGGCTTGCCGCCGCACCTTCTCCACACCGAGCGGCCGCACCATCCACAGCGCCTCGTGTTTCACAAAACCTTTCACGTCCTGACGGCGGATCAGCGGGATGTGTGTGCCGAAGCGTTGAGTGTAAAGATCGATCAACTGCCGCCGGTGCTCGTTCTCTTCCTCGGCCATTTCGACGAACACTTTGGCCGATGCCGGAAAGTCGTCTTTGAGGCCATCCGCATAGTCGGCATAGATCCGCCCGTGCTCCTCTTCGAGGCTGACGGCGAGGGCGAGGATTTCCTGTTCGGTCAGGCTGGCGAACGTCCGCATAGTGCGCTCCGGAGAATGGTGTCAACATTTTAGAATCATTCAAAAGAGATGCAACCCCACCTCGCCACTGCTCCCCGGCCGAAGTGCCGCACCGGGGGCGGTCCCGGTCCGGCCCGCGCGGGGTCGAAATCGCGCCATCATTTTAAGGTTCGGTGATGTGGTCGCAGCAGGAGGGGCGCTAGCGGCAAAAGCCTTTTTCTTCGGTGTACGGCAATTCGATGCGGAATTTTAACACTGCGTTAACCACAATGCTGCGAATCTGCGGGCTTAGCGTCGTATGAAGTGGAGTGTGCGTATGGTCCGCGTTGTGATGCCCTTGGCGGCGTCCATCGTGCTCGCCGGCTGTGCCGTCGGCTCGAGCAATCTGACATCGGGTTTCGGGTCCAATCAACCCGCACCGAAGCAACAAGCCTCACTCTCGGGTCTTGATAACCGTGGCGCGCTGGGCGGCGAACCGGCGGCCCGCATCGCATCGAATGTAGCCACATCCCAACCCGCAGCGGGCGGCAAGAAAGTCGCAAAGCTCGACGACAAAGCCGCACCAAGCCAATTTGAAAAAGCGCCAGCTGGCGCTCTCGCCGATCGCAACTACGGCGCGACGAAGCTCGAACCCGAGCGCGCGCGCGAACTCGTCAACGCCTACCGCAAGGCCAACGGGCTGAAACCGTTGACCCTCAACGCCGCACTGACCGACGCCGCGAAGGCTCATAGCCGCGACCTCGCCAAGTGGGACCGCATTTCCCACTACGGCTCCGACGGCTCCAATCCCTGGGATCGCGTCAAGCGCTCAGGCTACAACGCCAAAGTCGCCGCTGAAAATGTCGGCACCGGTCAAGCCGCGATCGAAGAAGTCTTCAAAGGCTGGCAGGAAAGTCCCGGCCACAACAAGAACCTGCTGTTAAAAGACGCCGAGCACATGGGCATCGCGCTCGTGCAAGACGAAAAGACCGAGTTCAAGACCTTCTGGACGTTGGTGATCGGCGCCGCACTCTGACGCGCCGTCGTAGATCACGGGCAGCCGTTAGGCTCTGAGATTTGCGAAGATCGAAAGCTCGATGCCGAGGCGCTTACGCGCGATGATGCCATTGAGCGTGGCCGCCGTCGCGACGGAGATTGCGGTGGCGATGGCCGCGCCCCAGATGCCGATGCGCGGCACCAGCACCACGTTGAGCACAATATTCAGCGCAGCGCTGGCAGCCAATACCGCCGCGCACAACCGCTGCTCGCCGACCATGTTGAGCAGAAACTCCGCCGGCCCCATCGCCGCACGAAAGAGATAGCCGACCGCGAGCACGAACATCAGCGGATACGCGTCGACGAACTTGGGCGAGAACAGCCACAACAGCGGTTTGCCGAGGATCAAGATCAGCACGGCAACCAGCAGGCTTGGCCAGAACGTCCAGCGCACCGCATCACCAGCGAACGCTTTAAGTTCATCCGTCGCGCCGCGTGCCGCCAGCGCCGAATACCGCTTCGCCGCAGCACTGCCGACGGCGTAGTGAATGAACATCACAAGCGCCATCGTTTTCGCCGCCGCGAAATACATCCCAACGTCGGTCGGTGACATGTACGCCGAAAGCACGAGCACATCGGCGTTCTGCAGCACGATCTCGGCCGACGTACATCGCCAGCAACGGCATCGACACCTTGAGCCAGGCGCCAAAGTCGTAAGTGCGCGGCCCTGGAGGAACTTCGCGTTCGAGCCGTGCCTGCACCAACAGCGTTTGCACGATGGCCGCCGCCCAGCAGGCAACGATCGCCGCCAGCGCCGCCGTCAGCGCATCCATAGGCAAGCCCGCGAGATGCGCAAAACCCATCGTCACAAGCAGCACCAATGGCCGCAACACATAAGGCGGGAACAACGCCACCGCCATCCAGCCGCGCCCACGGCCCAAGCCGTCCTGCAGGTCGGTCAAAGCGAAAATCGGCACGCAAATGAGGATCGCCAGCGCCGGTTCGAGATAGGGACTGCCCTGCGCAATGGAGGTCGAACGCAGCAGCGCATAGACCACGATGGTGACGATCAGGCCGACATACATTGCAAGCCAGCGGCCACCGCTCAGAAGCCCGCGCATCAGATCTAGTTTTCCGGTCTCCAGATAGGCCGGCAAGAGCCGCATCATGCCCATGTTGAGGCCAAGGTGCGAAATGCCGCCAAGCACCAGCACCATCGTCCACACAAAGACATAGATGCCGTACTCGTGCGCGCCCATCCAGCGCGCCAGAACGATTTGCGAGACGTAGAGCAGCCCGGCACTAACAACGCGCACAAAAAAGGCAAGCAACGCGTCGCGCTGCGCCTGTGAGCGGTCGGAGGTTCCGTTAAGAATGTCGCGCACCCGATGCAGCACAGCCGCAACCGGCGACGGCTTATCGCCGGCGGCTAAAGGCGCAGGAGTGGCTGTCGGAAGCATGAAGCGAGACCTGAAAACTACAAAAGGCCGTTTAGAGCCTAATGCCTTCGCGTTAATTAATGACTGGCAACGCGTTGCGTCGTCCGCCGCCGGATGATCTCTGCAACTCCGGCCCACGCCCAGCAACGGCCAGCGTCGCCGCGGATGCTGTGTTGGGTCGAAAAAAACTCCGCCACGTCAGCCGCATAGAAGCCATGACGGCCTTCGAGCACTTCGGCCATCGCCTCCACCTCACGCGGGGTTGGCGTTGCGTCTTGATCGGGGTGCCAGGTTGAGGTTTGCATCGCGGTCCATGCTTGAGTAACTGCGGGTTTCCCTCTCTCAAGCAACTTTGACGCCAACCGGAAAACGGCGCGATTGGGCGGCTAGCGGCCACCCAAAGCCGGGTCTCCGTGCCACAATGAAGCAGCCGCTAAGGCATGTTTAAGACGTCGTTATCGAACGGGACACGCGGCCGTCGCACGTTGTCTCACGGCCCTAACCCGCCTCACGCACGTGAGCGTCAACACGTGACGCACGTGGCTCAATTCGCTTTTGCAGCCGGTGCCGTTGGTGCCGCCGGAGCCGCTGCCGCAGCAGCCGGAGCAACCAGCGCCGCTGCTCCCGTCCCGCCAGCGGCTTTCTGCGCCGCACGCACTTGCGCCGCCTTCTGTTGCCGCTTCTGCTGCGATTTCGCGACGACCGGCCGGCGGCGGCGTCCGCACTCGAAGCCAGCCACCGTCTCCCGCACCGAGGTCACGGCCGATTTGGTGTCCGTCGCCACAGGAAGCGCGTCGATGGTCTTCCCCCCGAGCAATCCTTGCCACGGCGCATACTGGAATCCGTGCTCAAGCAGATTAGCCGTGCGCAGATTCCGTTGCGCCCCGCTCGGCTCGCCCAGCACGATGGCGACCAGTTTCCGTCCGTCGCGGCTCGCAGTGGCAATGACGTTGTAGCCGCTGTCGCAGGTAAATCCGGTCTTGAGCCCGTCGGCGCCCTCATATGTTTTCAGCAGCCGGTTGTGCGTCCGGAGCTTGATCCGGCCGATGCGCATGTCCGCCATCGACCACAGCGACGCGTATTGCGGATACTCCCGCATCACCGCGCGGGCCAATTTGGCGAGATCGCGCGCCGTCGTCACTTGTTCCGGCGCCGGCAGCCCGTTGGGGTTCACAAAGGTCGTCCGGCTCATCCCCAGCCGCTTGGCCGTGAAATTCATCTGCTTCACGAACTCTTCGGCCGATCCGCCCATCTTCTCCGCCAGCATGACGGCGACGTCATTGGCGCTTTTCACGATCAAAGCCTGCAGCGCCACCTCGACGGTCAACTCGCCGCCAATCGGCAAACCGATCTTGCTCGGCGGCATGGAATGGCTGAGTTCCGACTGCACCACCTTAGTGTCGAGGGCGAGCGTTCCGTCTTTGATGTGTTGGAACGTCAGATACGCCGTCATAACTTTCGTGACGGACGCCGGGTGCCAATAGTCGTCGGCGTCT
The DNA here is from genome assembly GCA_963831185.1 of uncultured Alphaproteobacteria bacterium. Taxonomy (GTDB): domain Bacteria; phylum Pseudomonadota; class Alphaproteobacteria; order Rhizobiales; family Hyphomicrobiaceae; genus JABFRJ01. The sequence continues at coordinate 274,113 of CAWHPE010000006.1, read as the reverse complement.
TCGGCGTAGAGCACGTGCCCGTTCTGCGCGTCGAACAGCAGCGCCGGCCCAGCCGTCGCCGCACCGGCCATCAGGACCGTGGCAGCAAGGCCAGCAGCGAGTGAGAAGCGTGGTCGACTCCACGGCGTCATGAAGACCTCGAGGTGAAAACGGCAGCAAGCAATTGCGCAGGGTTCAAAATCCCGGCGCGAAGCTGTTATCCATGCCGAGTGTGGCGGAATGTGTCTACCCGTAACGACGCGGAGCCGGACGGGTTCCCGATCTCATGTTGTTGCAAAGCCTCGCCATTCCGGCCGTATACGGCAAAAGAAAAGGACGGCGCATTCCCCGTCCATCCGGCGAAAGTCACGTGGACGCGCGCGCCCAACGGTTGAATTTCCGCCCCGCCGCCGCTAGAAGCGTCGCATGGCTTATTCGCACCCCGACACCCGTGTGCGCAGCATTGCACGAATTATCGCCCCGGCCGCCTGACGCGGACCGGGTAAAGCCGTTTCCAATCTTCAAAAATGTAAATGCCCGGCCGCCGATGCCGGCCTCTCACGCCAAAGCGACCCCATGTCCTCTGATAAAATGTCCTCTGATAAGATGCCCACTGATAAGATGCCCGCCGATAAAACGCCGCCAGCCGCCGCCGAACAGTCCACCGGCCGCGATTGGGGCAAGACGCTCTACCTGCCCGAAACGCCATTCCCGATGCGCGCCGGTCTGCCGCAGATGGAACCGAAGCTGATCGAGCGCTGGGCCAAGATCGACCTCTATAAAAAGCTGCGCGACCAAGCCAAGGGCAAGACCCGCTTCACGCTGCACGACGGCCCGCCCTACGCCAACGGCAACATCCACATCGGCCACGCGCTGAATAAGATCCTCAAGGATCTGGTCACGCGCTCACAGCAGATGCTGGGGTTTGACTCGAACTACGTCCCCGGCTGGGACTGCCACGGCCTGCCCATCGAGTGGAAGATCGAAGAAGAGTACATCAAGTCCGGCAAGGCCAAGCCGAACCTCAAAGATCCCGTCGCCATGAAGGCCTTCCGCGCCGAGTGCCGCGCCTTTGCCGCGCATTGGATGAAGGTGCAGGAAGCCGAGTTCAAACGCTTGGGCGTCGAGGGCGACTGGAAAAATCCCTATTCGACCATGACTTTTCCGGCCGAAGCGCAGATCGCCCGCGAGATCATGAAATTCAAAGACACCGAACAGCTCTATCGCGGCTCGAAGCCCGTGATGTGGTCGGTCGTCGAAAAAACGGCATTGGCCGAAGCCGAAGTCGAATACCACGACTATCAAAGCGACGCGGTCTACGTGAAGTTTCCGTTTTGCTGAGTAGGGAGGCATTGGGCGTCGGTCAGGGTGGTCAATGTTCCGTTGCGCAAAATCGAGAGATCTTGAGCACTCCCGGCCTCAGTCGTCATCTGGACCACGACGCCGTGGACGCTGCCCGGGAACCGCGCGATCTCCTACAACAACAAGATCGAATACGGCCTCTACGAAATCACCGCCGCGCCCGAAAACAATTGGGCCAAGGTCGGCGAAAAATACATCCTCGCCGACAAACTCGCCGAGGGTGTTTTGAAGGCCGCAAAAATCGAACCGGCAGGCTATCAGAAAGCTCGCCGTCGTCTCCGCCGCGGACCTAGCGCTCGATGGTCTGCGCCCACCCCTTGCGCGGCCACGCAGGCGGCTACCAATTCGACGTTCCTCTCCTCGACGGTGATCACGTCACCGACGACGCGGGTACGGGCTTCGTCCACACCGCCCCCGGCCACGGCCGCGAAGACTTCGACGTCTGGACAGCAGTTGAAACCACGCAAAAATTGCGCGCGCGCAACATCGATACCGCCATCCCCTACACCGTCGATGAAAACGGCGCGCTGACCAAAGACGCGCCGGGCTTCGAAGGCGAACGCGTCATCACCGACAAAGGCGAAAAGGGCAAAGCCAACGACGCCGTCATCAAGGCTCTCGCCGACGCCGGCATGATGGTCGCGCGCGGCCGCCTCAAGCATCAGTATCCCCACTCCTGGCGCTCGAAAAAGCCAGTCATCTTCCGCAACACGCCGCAGTGGTTCATCCACATGGATAAGCCGATCGCGGCCTTCGGCGGCAAAACCCTGCGCGAACTCTCGCTCAAGTCCATCCGCGAAACCGAATGGGTGCCGAAGTCCGGCGAAAACCGTATCACCGGCATGATCGCGGCAAAGCCCGATTGGGTCGTCTCGCGTCAGCGCGCCTGGGGCGTGCCGATCACGGTCTTCGTCAAGAAGGGCACCAACGACATCCTGCGCGACGCCAAGGTCGATCAACGCATCTATGACGCCATGTATGCAGAAGGCGCCGATGCCTGGTTCACCGATACCGATGGCGCACGCTTCTTGAAGCCCGATTACAATCCGGCCGACTACGAAAAGATCAACGACGTGCTCGACGTCTGGTTCGATTCAGGCTCGACCCACACCTATGTGCTCGAAGACAAGATCCACTTCCCCGGCCTCTACGGCTTCAAGCGCAAGGTCGACGGCGGCACCGATCGCGTCATGTATCTGGAAGGCACCGACCAGCATCGCGGCTGGTTCCACTCGTCGCTGATCGAGTCGTCAGGCACCCGTGGCCACGCGCCGTATGATGTCGTGTTGACCCACGGCTTCTGCCTCGACGAAAAAGGGGCCAAGATGTCGAAGTCCGTCGGCAATGTTGTCGCCCCGCAAGACGTCATCAAAAACTCGGGCGCCGACATTCTGCGCCTCTGGGTCGCCGCCTCGGATTATTCCGACGATCTCCAGATCGGCCCGGGCATCCTGAAAAACTTCGCCGAGCAGTACCGCAAACTCCGCAACACCATCCGTTGGATGTTGGGTACACTGTCGCACTTCGATCCAAAGCACGCGGTGGCCCATAAGGATATGCCGGCGCTTGAGCGCTACATGCTGCACCAGCTCGCCGGCCTCGATGGCGAGATCAAGAAAGCCTATGCCGAATACGACTACAAAAAAGTCGTCTCCGCGCTGGCGCAATTCATGAACACGGAACTCTCCGCGTTCTACTTCGACATCCGCAAAGACGCGCTCTATTGCGACGCGCCGTCGTCGCTCAAACGCCGCGCCGCACTGCAATGCGTCGAGCATATCTTCCGCTGCGTGACGGTCTGGATCGCACCGATCCTCACCTTCACCGCCGAAGAAGCCTGGCTTGCGCGCTATCCCTCAGAAGATGGCTCCGTGCATCTCGAAGTGTTCCCCGATCTGCCGAAGCAATGGCAGAACGAAACGCTCGCGAGCCATTGGTCGCACATCCGCCGCCTGCGCTCAGCCGTCACCAGCGCCCTCGAACTCGAACGCGCCGCCAAGCGCATCGGTTCGAGCCTCGAAGCCGCGCCGGTGGTGTATCTCACCGAAAAGTACATGCTGGACGTGCTGAACGATAAAGCCGTGCTGCCGGGCTTTGATCTCGCGGAGGTGTGCATCACTTCGGGCATCACGGTTGTCGAAGGGGCACCGCCAGCCGACGCGCTCGGCCACGGCACCACCATCGGCGTTGTGCCAAAACTCGCCGAAGGCAAGAAGTGCGCCCGCTCCTGGCGCATCACCAAAGACGTGGGCTCGGATCCAGCCTATCCCGACCTCTCCGCCCGCGACGCCGCCGCCATGCACGAGATCGATAAAGTCGCATGAGCAGCGACCCCGCAACCACACCCCAAGGCGGGACACTGGCACGGCTCTTCTGGGGGCCGTTCTCGCGCCTGGGTTTGTGGACGGCGCTGATCGTGTTCGCTCTCGACCAGTCGCACAAATGGTGGATGCTGCTGATCTACAAGATCGAGGGCAAGGGCCGGCTCGCGCTGACCCCGTTCCTCGATATCGTCTACGTGCTGAACAAGGGCATCAGCTACTCGCTGCTCAAGGGCGACACCCAGAAATGGCAATACGGCCTCGCCGCGTTCGCCGTTGTGGCCAGCGTCGCTCTCGCGATCTGGCTGGCGCGCGCGGTCGAAAACAAGCTTGTCGCCACCAGCGTCGGCCTGATTATCGGCGGCGCGCTGGGCAACGCCCTTGACCGGGTTACCCTGGGCGGGGTCGCCGATTTCTTCTCTCTCCACGCCTTCGGCTATTATTGGTACGTGTTCAATATCGCCGACGTGGCCATCGTAGCGGGGGTAATCGGCCTGCTCTACGACAGCCTGCGTGACATGTGGGCGGAATCACCCAAGAAATGACCGCCAGCGAGGCGCCGCAACCGGCCGCCACGCTGGTGACGTATTTCGGCCGCTCCTGTGCGGGGCGGGGGGATAGGCAGCAGCCGTCATGGCGGCTAAGTTACGCCTCGACCCTGTGCATATCTTCTGCTTCGGCAGAGCGATTTTGAAGGTAGCTGCGTAGGAAGTCCGGCGATCCGGGCAGAATTGACAAGGAATCCCGTGGGGTTCTGGAGACGGCATATGATCATGGCCCGTACATCGCACCGCGTGACGCACAAGCGCTTCATCAGCATCTTTGCTGGCGCTGCCGCAGCCGTCCTCGTGGCCGGCTGTTCCGATGGCGTCGAACTCAACGGCAAGATCTTTGACGCCCTCGGCGTCAGCCCAGCCGCCCAGAACGCCGCCAAGCGCGAGCCCAACCTGCCGCAACGCTCGGGCCTCGTCATACCGCCCGACCAGACCCGTTTGCCGGACCCCGGCGCCGCGTCCTCACAAGAAGAAGTCGCGCTCGCCGGTCTCAACGACCCCGACAAGCGCAAGGCAGCCGCTGCCGCCGAACGCGCCAGATTGCACGCCGCCTATTGCAGCGGCGAAATGACTTGGAAAGAGCGTGCGCTCGACCGCAGCAAGGGCGAAGCTGCGCCCCAAAGCCCCTATGGACCCTGTGGCGTCCTCGGCAAGGCCCTCAATCAGTAATCGTCAACCACATTGCCTCGAATCCAACGCGGGCTATTCACCGGCTGGCAATCATTGCCGACTTGTCATTTGACGGCCCCCCGCGCGCTTGCGACAACAACGCCCAACACCGTGCATGAGTGCGCGAGCAGAGATGGTGTGCCGTTTGCGGCGTGACGCGTCGGCGCGCAGCATCAGTGCGACGGAAGTCTTCGACGAAGAACCGGACAGCCTTCGGAAAACCGCCTTTGCGACCTAAGTCAATCATCGTTCCACCCGAAAGCGCTTGGCGCCTTTGTCGCCTCAACGGAGCCTCAACAATGCGGTCCCTCTCGCGCTCTCTGACGCGCGTGCTACTTGCCACCACCCTTTCCCTCACAACCCTGAGTGCAGCGATGCTCATTGAGAATTTTGCGGCTCAAGCGGCCGCAACCCAAACCCGCGTAACCGAATTTGACTTGTCGAACGGGATGAAGGTCGTGGTCGTTCCCGATCACCGCGCCCCCGTCGTAACCCACATGGTCTGGTATCGCGTCGGCGCCGCCGACGAACCCCGTGGCGTTTCGGGCATCGCCCACTTCCTCGAACATCTGATGTTCAAGGCCACCGAGAAAATCCCCTCCGGCGAATTCTCAAAGATCGTCGCTCGCCTCGGCGGCAACGACAACGCATTCACCGGCCATGACGCCACCGCCTATTTCCAGCGCGTCTCCAAGGACCGCTTGAAACAAGTGATGTCCATGGAAGCCGACCGCATGATCAACCTCAAGCTCTCCGAAAAGGAAGTGCTTGACCGAACGCGACGTGATCCTCGAAGAGCGCCGCTCGCGCATCGAAAACAATCCCGGCTCCATCCTCGACGAGCAGATGTCCGCCGCCCTCTACCAAAACCACCCCTACGGCATTCCCGTCATCGGCTGGATGCACGAGATGGCGAAGCTGTCGCCCGCCGACGCGATTAGCTTTTACAAGCGGCACTACGCGCCCAACAACGCCATCCTCGTGGTGGCAGGCGACGTCACGCCAGCCGAAGTGAAGACGCTGGCCGAGGAAGCCTATGGCCCCCTCAAGTCCAATCCGGCAATCACGCCGCGCCAACGCGTCTCCGAACCGGAACACCGCGCGCCGCGCCGTCTCGAATTGCGCGATCCGCGCGCCGGTCGCACCTCGCTGTCGCGTCACTATCTGGCGCCAAGCTACCAGACCGCAGCACCCGGCGAAGCCGAAGCGCTCGACTTGATGATGAAAATCGCAGCCGGCGGCACAACCGGCCGTCTCTACAAAAAACTCGTCGTTGAGCAGAAAATTGCCTCGACCGCCGGTGGCTATTACTCGGCCTCGGGCATGGACAGCGGCAAGCTCGCCGCCAGTGCCGTGCTCGCAGAAGGCAACACCCTCGATAAGCTAGAAGCTGCGCTCGACGCCGTGCTCGACGAGATGAAGACCTCGCTCGTCACCAAGGAAGAACTCGACCGCGCCAAGAAGTCCTACATCGCCGAATACATCTACGAGACCGACAATCAATCGACCCTCGCACGCCGCTACGGCTGGGGCCTTGTCATCGGCGGCACCATCGAGCGCATCGACAGCTGGCCCAACGACATCGCCAAGGTCACCCCTGAGCAGATCCGCGACGTCGCCAACAAATATCTCGATCTGCGCCGCTCGGTGACGGGCATGCTCATTCCTGAAGCCGCCGCCGCCGCTCCCGCAGCCGCGGCAAAGAAACAATAAGGAATGGCTCTCCCATGTCCGCTTTGACGTCTCGCTTGACGGCGCAAATGCTGGGCTTCGTTGCCCTGAGCTGCGCCACCCTCTTCGCTGCAATTCTCACCCCGGCCCACGCTATGAAAATCCAGGAATTAAAAACCAAGGCCGGCATCAAGGTTTGGCTGGTCGAAGAACACGCCGTACCGCTGGTCGCCATGCGGTTCTCGTTCATGGGCGGCTCCGCCCAAGACCCCGCAGGCAAGGACGGCGTCGCCAACTTCGTCTCCGGCATGCTCGATGAAGGTGCCGGCGATCTCAACTCCGCGAAATTCCAATCGCAGATGGAAGAACTCGCCATGCGCATGAGCTTCGACGCCACGCGCGACTACCAATACGGATCGTTCGAAACGCTCGCCGCCAATCGCAAAGAGTCTGTCGCACTTCTGAAGCTGGCCCTCGAAAAACCTCTCTTCGCACAAGATGCGGTCGAACGTGTGCGCGTGCAGCTTCTGTCGAACCTCGCGTATTCCGCCAAAAATCCCGACACAGTCGTCGCCGAGCGCTGGAGCGCGGCTGCCTTCAAAGGTCACCCCTATGGCCGCCCGTCGAATGGCACGGCCGACAGTCTCAAAACCATCACGCGCGACGACCTCGCCGCCTATAAATCCAGCATCTTCGCGCGCGACACTCTGAATGTGGTCGTCGTTGGCGACATCACCGCTGCCGACACCACGGCGATGGTCGACGATGTCTTCGGTGGCCTGCCCGCGACCGGCAAGCTGCAACCCATCACAGCCATCGACCCGAACCCGGCTGAGAAGCTGACCGTCGTCGAAATGAATGTGCCGCAATCCGTTGCGCGCTTCGGCCTCCGCGCCATGCCGCGCAAGGACAAGGACTTCATGGCTGCCTTCGTCTTGAACCACATTCTCGGTGGTGGCGGCTTCTCCTCGCGTCTCATGGAAGAGGTGCGCGAGAAACGCGGGCTAGCTTACTCGGTCTACAGTTACCTTCAGCCCATGTCGAAGACCTCGGTCTTCATCGGCGGCGTCGCCACCAAAAACGAAGAGATGGCGCAGTCGCTCGACATCATCCGCGGCGAGTTGAAACGCTTGGCAGCGGACGGCCCGACGCCGACCGAACTCGACAACGCCAAGAGCAATCTCATCGGCTCATTCGCGCTCCGGTTCGACACCAACGCCAAGATCGCCAACCAGCTGCTCGCCTTCATGACCGAAGACCTGGGCCTCGATTATGTCGACCGCCGCAATGGCGAAATCGCCGCCGTCACGCTCGACGACGTCAAGCGCGCAGCCAAGCGGCTGTTCGCCGGCGATGACCTCTTCGTCACCGTGGTCGGTAAGCCCAAAGGCCTGAAAGCCGGCGGCTGAAACGGGTAAAGTCCACAGGCCCCACGCGTGCAAACGCGCGGCGGTTTGTGCGCACGCTTGCTCCCGCAACCCGAATTGGTCCGTTGTCCCCCGGCTGGCTAAACCGTCGTCGTGCCGTAAAGTGTGCCCGGCATAACGGCGACCGAGCGAGCCCGAATCGCAGGTCGCACCAGCTCGAAAGGAAGCGCACGCATGTCTGCAACAGGCAGCACGTCGATGTCGGTAAACCCACCCTACGTGCAGTCGGTCGGCGGTTGCATGAGTGCGGCTATCGGTCCGCATGGTATCGACGCCGCGACATTGAACCGTGCGCTTGATCGTCTCGCCGCCCCCCTGGAAAGCCTGAAGCAGGCCTATACGGACCGCTCTCTCGCGATCCTGCGCATCGCGGAAGACACCGAAGACATTGTTGCAGCCGAACGCGCGCTGGCCGCACTTTCAGTTGGCGCCAAGACGCTGGTTTTTTTCGGCACCGGCGGATCGTCGCTCGGCGGCCAGACTTTGGCGCAGTTGGCCGGTTGGAATATTCCAGGTGGCGCCGATAAGGAACAGCGCAAACGCCCGCGCACGCGCTTCTACGATAACCTCGACGCCGCGACCATGACGGGCGCTCTGACCTCGCTCGATCTCGCCACAACGCGCTTCATCGTTACCTCCAAATCCGGCGGCACTGTCGAAACCTTGTCGCAAGCCATCGCGGCGTTGAGCGCGGTCAAGGCCGCAGGTCTCGAAAGCCGTATCCCTGAGCTGTTTCTCGGCCTCACCGAACCGGCCGTCGCTGGTAAGAAAAATGGCCTGCGCGATCTTTGCACCGCCCACAATATTCCGCTGCTCGATCACCACACCGGCATCGGCGGCCGCTTCTCGGTTCTCACCAATGTTGGACTTCTGCCCGCACTTGCGCGCGGCATCGACGTCCGCGCGTTGCGGAAGGGCGCGGCTGGCGTCGTCGCCGCCATGCGCGATGCGCCGCATCCCCGTGAATGTGCGCCGGCCGTGGGTGCCGCGACCACCATCGCCCTCGCCAGCGAAAAGCGTGTTTCGACACAGGTGATGATGCCGTACTGTGATCGGCTTGGCCGCTTCGGCGATTGGTTCGTCCAGCTCTGGGCCGAGAGTCTCGGCAAAGACGGCAAGGGCACGACCCCCATCGCCTGTCTCGGCCCGCTAGATCAGCACAGCCAGTTGCAGTTGTTTATGGACGGGCCGCACGACCACCTCGTCACCGTGATGCGCACGCCATCGCTCGGCATGGGGCCGCGCATCGACGCCGAAATGGCCAAGACGGCCGGCATCGCCTTTATGGGCGGCCGCACCATCGGCGACCTCGTCTCTGCACAAACCAAAGCTGTGCCTGAAGCGCTGCTGCGTGCGGGCCGTCCCGTGCGCACCTTCGATATCCCCCTGCTCGACGAGACGGCAACCGGCGCACTGCTGATGCACTTCATGCTGGAAACGGTATTCGCCGCTAGCCTGCTCGGCATCGATCCTTACGACCAGCCCGCCGTCGAACTCGCCAAGACGTTGACGCGCGATAGTCTCGCCGCCAAGGGATGACGGGGCGCGGTATGGCCATTCGCCAGTTAAGCCCGGACATCGTCAATCGCATCGCCGCGGGCGAAGTGATTGAACGGCCGGCGAGCGTGGTGAAAGAGCTGGTTGAAAACGCCATCGATGCGGGTGCCACCGAAATCGAGATTGTCGCGGCCGGCGGCGGACTTTCGCTGCTGCGGGTCACGGACAACGGTGGTGGCATGCCGCCCGAAGATCTCGAGCTCTGCGTCGAACGTCACGCCACCTCGAAGCTGAGTGGCGACGACCTTTTCGATATCCGAACCATGGGCTTTCGCGGCGAGGCGCTCCCGTCCATCGGCTCCATCGCGCGGCTGATGATCCAATCGCGCCCCCGCGGCCGCGAAGGCCGTGCCATTGTTGTCGATTGCGGCCGCAAGAGCGCAATTGGCCCCGGTGCCTTGAACCCCGGCACCATCGTCGAAGTGCGCGAATTGTTCTCAGCAACACCCGCGCGGCTCAAGTTTCTGCGCTCCGAGCGCGCCGAGAACCAAGCCATCTCGGAAATGGTGAAACGCCTCGCGATGGCCAACCCCGCCGTCGGCTTCGAACTCGTGACCGGCGACAAGACGCCCCTGCGCTTCCCGCGTGCGGCCGAAACGCCCGACGGGCATCTGCAACGGCTTGCACGCGTCATGGGGCGCGAATTCCTCGATGATGCACTGACCGTGCAAGGCATCCGCGATCGGTTGGAAGTGTCGGGTTTTTGCGCGTTGCCGACGTTGCATCGCAACGACGCTGGCGGCCAGTACCTGTTCGTCAACCGCCGGCCGGTGCGGGACAAGCTGTTGCTCGGCGCCATTCGTGCGGCCTATGGAGATTTAGTGCCCAAGGGCCGCCATCCCGTCTTCGCGCTGTATCTGTCGATCCCAACCGATGCCGTCGACGTCAACGTCCATCCTGCCAAGGCCGAGGTGCGGTTCCAGGACAATGCAGCCGTCCGCTCGCTCGTGATCAATGCCGTGCGCCACGCGCTCGAAGCGGCAGGCCATCGCGCCTCTGTGTTTGGCGGTCAGGCGACACTGGAGACGCTCGCACGCACGCCACAACAATCGGCGACCGCAGCGCCCTGGCCCCCGCCAGCGGGCGGCACATACAGTGGCGATCAAGCAAATGCCGCGCCCGCGACGTACATGACACGCGCACTGGCCGAAGCCGTGCAAGCGCCATTCGCGGCGATGATGACGCCGAGCGCCGACGCGCGTCCGGCCGCACCGCCGCCGGCGCAGGAAACCTTGAGCCGCCCGCTCGGTGCAGCGCGTGCACAGATCCATGAAACGTACATCGTCGCCCAGACGCACGACAGCGTCGTCATCGTCGATCAGCACGCCGCACACGAGCGCTTGGTCTACGAACGCATGAAGGCAGCGCTCGCCGGCGGCGGCGTCGCGCGGCAAGGCCTGCTTATTCCGGAAGTGGTGACGCTCGACGAACACGAAGTCGCCGCCCTCGAAGATGCCTCCGCCGAACTGGCCGAACTCGGGCTGGTCGTCGAAGCCTTCGGGCCTGATGCGGTGGCAGTCCGCGAAACGCCAGCACTTCTTGGCCAGACCAACATCAAGGGCCTCGTCACCGACCTTGCGCGCGACATCGCCGCCGACCGCGGCCGCACCGCGCTGAAAGAGCGCCTCGAAGCGGTGTGCGCCACCATGGCCTGCCACGGCAGCGTCCGGGCCGGCCGGCGCTTGACCGCCGACGAGATGAATGCGTTGTTGCGGCAGATGGAAGCGACACCGTACTCCGGTCAGTGCAATCACGGCCGGCCGACCTATGTCGAGTTGAAGTTGACCGACATTGAGCGGCTGTTCGGACGGCGCACCTGAGGCCGCGACACGCATAGGCAGGACACGATCGCATGTCGGGACGAACCATGGCAGTTTTGATGGCCGCGCTGGTCTTGGGCGTGCTGGCCTTCGGGCTTTGGTATCAAAGCCAGCACCCGCGCCGCATCCTCAGTGAAGGCCAAATTCGCGTCACGCCATCGCGAAGTGGCGCTGCCGCCGTGACACTGAAGACCCGGGAAATCGACATCAACGGCGCACGTTTCCAGGAAATCGAAATGCCCAACGGCACCTGGGTCAACTGCGCTGGCGACTGCGCCAAAGCCGCGCGTGAAGCCAGCGAAGAATTTTGGACGAAGATCGACCGCGAACGGCCTTGACCGCGCGCCGGGCTAACGAGGGAGACGCGGACATGAAGACGACGACGCTCAAAAGCGGTGCAACGGTCGGCACGCTCGGCCTCGGCACATGGCACATGGGCGAGCGCGCCGCCGCCAAAGCCGCCGAAGTCCGCGCCTTGAAAGCCGGCATCGATCTCGGCATGACCTTGATCGATACCGCCGAAATGTACGGCGAAGGCGGCGCTGAAGAGGTCGTCGGCGAAGCCATCGCCGGGCGTCGCGATGAAATCTTCCTGGTCTCGAAGGTCTACCCGCACAACGCCTCGAAAGCCGGTGCCATCGCCGCCTGCGAGCGCAGTTTGAAGCGCTTGAAGACCGGCAAGATCGACCTCTATCTCTTGCATTGGCGCGGATCGTATCCGCTCGCCGAGACCGTCGGCGCATTCGAGACTTTGAAGGCGCAAGGCAAGATCGGCAGTTGGGGCGTTTCCAATTTCGACGCCGACGATATGACCGAACTCGCAGGCGTGCCGCAGGGCGGCAATTGCGTCACCAATCAAGTGCTCTATCATCTCGGCGAACGCGGTATCGAATATCAATTGCTGCCCGAATGCCGCCGCGCCAACGTTATGCTGATGGCCTATTCCCCACTCGGACAAGCCGACATCTTGGGTGACGCGACGCTGACAGCAGTTGCGAAGAAACATGCCGTGACACCGGCCGCCATCGCACTCGCCGCGCTACTGCGCGAGCCGGGCGTGGTCGCGATCCCCAAGGCCACCAAGCTTGAGCATGTCGCCGCGAACGCAAAAGCCGTGGACGTGGTGCTCGATGCTGATGACGTAAAAGCGCTGGACAAGGCATTTCCGCCGCCGCGCCGCAAACAGCCGCTTGCAATGCTGTGAGCGCGCCACGGATGGATTGCAGCAACGTCAACCAACTCCCGAGATACCCATGACCTGGTCGATCATCGCCTGCGATCCCAAGACCGGCAACCTAGGCATCGCCGTGGCGTCGAAGTTTTTTGCCGTCGGCAGCATCGTGCCGGCCATCCGCTCCGGCGTCGGCGCAATCGCGAGCCAAGCCTTTCTCAATCCGCTCTATCGTGCACGCGGCCTCGCGCTGCTGAGTGCGGGCGCATCGGCTGACGACGTGGTGCGTCTGCTGCAAGTCGCCGACGAGGGCCGCGATCATCGACAGATGCATGTCATGGATCGCGAAGGCCGTGCGGCTGCGTATACCGGAGCGTCCTGCGTTCCCTGGTGCGGGCATAAAGTGGCTCCGGGTATCTCAATCGCCGGCAATATGCTGGCGGGGCCGGAGGTCGTCGACGCCACGTTCGCGGCCTATGACGCGGCAGCGAGCGCGCCTTTCTCACGCCGTCTGATCGCGGCGATGCAGGCGGGTGAAGCGGCGGGCGGCGACAAACGCGGCAAACAAGCGGCTGCACTTCTCATCTACGACCACGAGGATTATCCGCTCATCGATCTGCGCGTCGACGACGCCGAAGAACCACTCGCGGAGTTGGCGCGGTTGGAGCAAGTCGCGCATGAGCGCTGGGTGCATTTCCGCAAGCACCTGCCGGGGCGTGAAAACGCAACCGGCCTTTTGGATCGCGACGCGCGCGAACTCGCCATTGCGGCGTCAATCGCCGCAACGCCGCGAAGGGATAGCGTACCGCTTCCCCGCGACGCGCAAAAATGCCGGACTGCGCGATCGCGCAGTCCGGACAGCACGCGTGAGGCAATTACTGCGCTGTGATCTTGAGATCGGTGATCAATTGACCCCAGCGTTTGCGCTCGATGTCGATCCACTTCTGGAAATCGGCCTGCGACGAGCCAACGGTTTCCATAGAGGCGCGGCCCAAGCGCTCGCGCACGTCGGCCTGCTTACAGATGGTCGCGATGTCGGCTTCGATTTTCTTGATGATTTCGGCCGATGTACCAGCGCGCACGCCGATGCCGAACCACGACTGCACATCGAAGCCCGGAACCGTCTCGGCGACGGTCGGAAATTCCGGTGCAAATGACACCCTTTTCGCAGCTGTTACTGCGAGACCATTGAGAGTGCCGGCCTTCACCTGCGGATGGACCGACGGCAAGTTGTCGAACATCACATCAACCTGTCCGCCGACGAGGTCATTGAGCGCTGGCGCCGAACCGCGATAGGCGACGTGCACCATATCGACGCCCGCCATGCGCTTGAACATTTCGCCTGACAGATGGATGGTGGTGCCCACGCCTGACGAGGCAAAGTTGATTTTGCCGGGGTTAGCTTTGAGATAATCGATGAACTCTTTCACCGATGCAAACTTCAACGCCTTCTTCGTCACCAGCAGGTTCGACAAACTCGACACCTGCGAAATCGGCACGATGTCCTTCTCGGGGTCGAACAGCATCTTCTGGTAGAGAAATTGGTTGGTGGTGATGTTGGGCGGGATAATCAGCAGCGACGTACCATCAGTTGGACCCTTAGCGACGCGGTCCATGCCGACGTTGGCGCCTGCACCGGCGACATTCTCGACGATCACAGTCGTCTTCCACAAGGCGGCAAGCGCGTCGGCGACAGTTCGCCCAACGATGTCGGTCGACCCACCGGCCGGATACGGCACCACGACTTTGATGGTCTGCGTGCCTGGGTAACCCTGCGCGCGCGCGATATGCGGCATCGCTAACCCCAGTCCAGCGGCTGCGCCTCCGCCGACAACTGTGCGGCGTGTAAGTTTCGTCATGACTGTAACTCCTCCCGTATTTTTCTTGGCGCGAGCGTTGCCAGCAAAGGCCAACGGGCGCAAGTCGGCTGTAAACAAACACGGCCCGCGAACTCTGTCGAGAACGCAGGCCGGATATGCTGTTCTCAAGAAGGACCTGCGGAATCAACCGCTGGTCGGCTGCCCAGGCGTGTTCACCCGTGTGCTGCGCCGGACCGTCGAGGCGTTCGCGGAGCAGGGCCAGTTCGGATGGTTTGAGTCGCAGCTTTTGTGCAGCCTCGGCCGTCTGCGCGGCAGTCATCAGCCGCTCGGTCCTGTATGCAGTCAGTTCTTCCGCCGTGGCGCCGGCGTGCGGCCGATCGGCGTCGGCAACATCGGCGGCAGATGCGGCCACCGCTTGCGACGCTTCACGCACCACGGAGTTTCCAGCCGGTGCCGCCGACGGCACGAGGGTAGCAACGCGGTCGCCGTGCGCACCGTGACTGAGGAAGCGCAGCTTGAGGCGCAAGGCAGGACGCTCCACAAGTTCCCACGACAGGAATGCCGCGACGGTCGTGATCGCGAGTGTGAACCCGACGAGCGACACCAAGTTGATGCTGGGCATCAGCGTCAGGAGCGCTTGCGTCACCGGCACGCCGTAGATGTAGACGCCGTAGCTGTAATCGCTCTGGTTGGTGAAATCGCGAAGTCCGCCAAACCGCAACGTCGCCAGCCACAACGCGCCGTAGCCAAGCGCCAGCGTCAGCGCGATTTCGTGGAAGTTGGTCTTGTTGGCCCACACCGCAACCAACACGAACAACGCCGCGAGATGGCCGGAGATCTTGATGCTGTCACGCAGCGCATACGCCGCGACGCCGCTGCCGAAGAACAGCGTGAAGTAAAGTAGAACCTGCGCGAAGGGCGCAGTCGGTGTCAGTTGCGGCCGGTAATAGAGCATCAGCAGGAACCAGCCCGCAAGCGCAGTGCCAGCCACCAGCGCCGGCCGTTTGCTCTGGATCGCAACAAAGCCGATGCCCGCCAGGATCATGTAGCACAGCACTTCGTATTTCAGTGTCCACAGCGACGAGTTGACGACGTTCGGCACGGGCGTCGCCTCGAACAATCCCGGCAACGTCGCCGATCCCGTCGAGAGAGAAACGGTTTTCAGCACGTAGGCCGCAACCGCAGACGAGTTGAGGTAGCTCTTGGCATCGAGCGTCGTCAGCCACGGTCCGATGGCGAGTACGGTGACGAGCACGCAAACGACGAGTGCTGGAAAGATCCTGAACGCGCGCGAAATCGCATAGTCGCGGACGCTTTGGCTCTGCGCCAGGCTTTGCGCAACCAGGACGCCGGAGAGGAAGAAGAAGACCTGCACGCCATGCTGACCCAGCGTATAGCCGGTCCATTTATAGAGCGGTTCGGCGGTCGTGGTGCCATACCAGAGATAGAAGCAGTGCGAGATCAATACTGCCGTCGCCATCGCCAACCGCAGCACGCCAAAACTGTTCTGTTCTGGAGCGAGCATTTGCCCGAGCGAGGGTAAATGCGCCGTTTTGATCTCGGTCTGCTGCCGCCAATAGGCACCGGCCCGCTGCCAATCGACGGGCTGCGGACGTGGCCCGCGCGGCGTGTAGGTCCGGGGACGCCGGACGGGCGGATTGGGACGGTATTGACGCGGCAAGCTGCGGGTAGCCATGGCTTATACTCCAACCACGGATGAAAATGGGCGTACCGGGCTCAATGCATGCCCCGTGCCACAGCGCACGGTGACGGTAAAATCGTCAGCGATGGTCCTGCCGCCATGCCTTGAGACGGCGCACGGCCTCCAGCATATCGGCACTCGACCGGGCATAGGAAAAGCGCACGAAGCGGCCACCATTAATCGGATCGAAGTCGAGCCCCGGCGTCACCGCGACGCCCGTCTCTTCCAAAATGGACGTGGCAAAAGCCAGGCTGTCCTGCGTCAGGTGCCCAACGTCGGCATAAAGGTAAAAGGCGCCATCGGCCGGCACCAGCTTATCGAAGCCCGCCTCCGGCAAGCCCGCCAGCAGGATTTCACGGTTGGCGGCATAGACCCGCTTGTTGGCTTCGCACTCTTCCAGGCCGTCGAACGCCCCGATCGCCGCGATCTGCGATACCGCAGGTGGCGAGATGAAAAGATTTTGCGCCAGCCGCTCGACCGTCCGCACCAGCCGGTCCGGCACCACCATCCAGCCCACGCGCCAGCCGGTCATCGAAAAGTACTTCGAGAACGAGTTGATCACGATGGCGTCGTCGGAATACTGCAGCGCTGTCGCTTCCTGCACGCCGTAAGTCGAGCCCGTGATAAATCTCATCCGAGATGAACCATAGCCCGCGCTCGCGGCACAGCCGGGCGATCTCGCCGAGCCGCGCCGGCTCAAGCATGGTCCCGGTGGGATTGGCCGGGCTCGCGAGCAACAGCCCAGACAATTGTGCCCGCTCGGCCTCCGCCGCGATTTGCTCAGGCGTCGGCATCCAGCGCGAAGCCGCTCCGGTATCGATCAGATGTCGAGCCGATGCCGAGCGCGGTCAGGATGTGCCGGTAACAGGGATAGCCCGGATTGGGCAGGCCGACCTTTTGTCCGACGTCGAACACGCTGAGGAAAGCCAGCAGAAAGGCCGCCGACGATCCGCTCGTGACCACGACGCGGTTGGGATCGAGATCGATACCGTACCAGCGCTTGTAGAGCCCGGCGATCCGCGACCTGAGTTCGTCGAGGCCGAGTGCCAGCGTGTACCCGAGCGTCTCCGTTTCGAGCGCATCGGCAACGGCGCGCGCGGGCCGATTTCGGCGCGGGCGTCGCCGGTTGCCCGACTTCCATGTGAATGACATGCACGCCGCGCGCTTCCTGCGCCGCCGCCGCCCGCATCACGTCCATGACGATGAAAGAATCGATGTTCGCGCGGGCCGCTTGTCCCCGCTGCAACAGAGACGTATCGCTGCGGCCGGACGCTTGGCCGGAAATACGCGCTTCGCTCATCGAAATTCCTCGCATCCGCAGCGGCTTCCGCGCGCCGGCAGAACCGGTGCCACGATCACGCCGCAATCACTGCATCAAACGGGGTATGGCGAAAACGCTGGATGCCACAACCGGCGCGCCACGGAAAGAGCGTTATGCCAAGTCGCGCTGGGTGGTGGCAAAGTCCGGCGCAGCGTATAAAGCTGCGGCAAATATCAGTCGGGCGATGGCTCGGGGTCGTGACAGGGCCCGCCTCGCCGAGTGGGAGATCGTCAACCGATGCTGCGAAAACTGGCGTCACGTTCCGCCAACACGCCCGCGCGTGCGGTCAAGGGCAAGGCGCGTCTGCGTCCGGCTCTGTCGGCGGCGTTGGCGGCGGCTCTGACCGTCACATCGATGTCATCCGCTCAGGCGCAAAACATCCCGCTCATCCGCGACACCGAAATCGAAGCGCTGCTGCGCGACTATGCCCGCCCAATTTTCCGCGCAGCCGGTCTCAGCGCTCAGAATATTACCATGCGCATTGTCCGGCATGACAGCTTCAACGCCTTCGTCGCCGACGGCCGCAACGTCTTCGTCAACACCGGCACCTTGCGCGAAGCCAAGACACCCAACGAGGTCATCGGCGTGTTGGCCCACGAAACCGGCCACATCACCGGCGGCCACTTGGCGGCACTCCGCGCCCGCATCGCCCGCGACCAGACCAAGGCACTGCTCGTCTCGATCCTCGGCATCGGCGCCATGATCGCCGGCGGCACATCCCGCTCCGACAGCGCCCGCGAGTTGGGCGGTGTCGGCCAAGGCGTGCTGCTCGGCGGTAACGACGTCATCATGCGCGGCATCCTGGCCGAGCGCCGCTCGCAGGAATCCGCCGCCGACCAAGCGGCCCTGCAGTTCCTCAATACGACCAAGCAATCCGGCAAGGGCCTGCTCGAAACCTTCGAGCGCTTCGCCCAGCAAGAATTTATCTCCGACCAGCATCAAGATCCCTTCGTCCGCAGCCATCCCTTGGGCACGTCGCGCCTCGCTCAGTTGCGCGAGAAAGTCGCCAAGAGCTCCTACGCCGCGCAAAAGGATGACCCCGCTCTGCAACTGCGCCACGACATGATGCGGGCCAAGATCGCCGGCTACCTCGAGCGGCCCCAGATCGTTGCCAACCGCTACCCGCCGGCCGACCAGTCGCTGCCGGCCCGCTACGCGCGCGCCATCGCCGCCAACTGTTCGGGCAAGTGCACGGAACGCATCGAAGCAATCGACGCCCTGATCCGCGAGCAACCCAACAACTCGTATTTCTGGGAATTGAAGGGCAATCTTTATTACCAGGGCGGTAAACCCGAAGAAGCGCTCGCCCCCTTGCGGAAGGCGATGCAACTCTCAGGCGGCGACGCGCCGATGCAGATGATCGAACCTGGCCCAGGCCCTGCTCGGCACCGACGACGTCGCAGTCGTCGATGAAGCTTTGAAATCTCTTGCGAAAAGCCTCGATCACGGATGGTGACTATTCCGTGACCTACCACCTCATGGCCAAAGCATATGGTAAGAAGAACCTTCCACCTCAGGCTCTCTTGGCCGCCGCCCAAGGTCATTTCATCGATGGAAACGTGCCGCAGGCACAAACCTTTGCCAAACGTGCACAAGGCGCCTTTAAGCAAGGCTCGCCAGAGTGGATACGCGCCGAAGACATCATCACCTATAAGATCCCGAAGGAAGGCTGAGCAGCCGGACACACGGTTCGCACCAGCCAACACTTGACGACATTTGGAGACGGATATGCAGCAGCCCGCCGGACGCGGATTTTTCGAAGCCCTGACCTCACGCAAGGGCGCGATGCTCTTTGTGCCCGCGATGTTCGCGCTGGCCGCGTCCTTGGCCATCGCCAAGCGGCCTGGCACGTCGCATGACGCGACGCCGGCCACCGCCACCGCTGCGACCATGACCACGGGTGCAATCACCACCGCTGGCACGCAACCCACCGCGGCATCCGGGGTGACGCTGGTGCAGGCCACGGCCGACACCGGCAAGTTCTCCGACGCGCAACGCCGCGACATCGAGGCCATCATCAAGGATTACCTCATCAAGAACCCCGAGGTGATGATGGAAGTGCAGGCCGCACTCGAAAGCAAAATGGAAAAGGTGCAGGCCGAGAAGATGAAGGTCGCACTGGCGGAGAACGCCAAGGAGCTTTATCAGTCGCCGACCGCGCCAGTTGCGGGCAATCCAAAAGGCGACATCACCGTCGTCGAGTTCTTCGATTACAACTGCGGTTACTGCAAGAAGGCTTTGCCGGATCTCGCCGCAGTGATCCAGAGAGACAAGAACGTCCGCGTGGTTCTCAAAGAATTCCCCATTCTGTCGAAGGGCTCAGAAGAAGCGGCCAAGGTCGCACTCGCCGCCAAGATGCAGGGTAAGTATTGGGAATTCCATCGCGCCATGTTGGAAACCCAGGGCCAAGCCAACGAAGCCGTCGCGCTCCGCGTCGCCGATAAGGTCGGCCTTGATATGGCACGCATCAAAAAAGATATGGCTGGTGCCGAGGTAAAAAAAGAAATCGACGACACCCGCAAGCTCGCTCAGAAAATGGGCATCCAAGGCACGCCGCACTTCCTTGTCGGCGACCGCGTCATTCCCGGCGCACCGGAAGGCCTAACAGATCTCATCATCGGCAACATCGATGAAGTGCGCAAAGCTGGCGGCTGCAAAGTTTGCGGCGGCTGATCGCACGCAACAAATGCTGAGTCTACGACCGCGCGGCGCACCACCGCGCGGTCTTTTTATTTGCCGCCGCCAATGGCACAAGTGTCCGAACCAACCGCCCGGGAGTGGAAAATGCCGTCAAAATCACCACTGAAATCGCTGATCCGCACCGTGCCGGACTACCCGAAGCCCGGCATTATGTTCCGTGATGTCACGACCCTGTTCGGCGATGCGCAAGGCTTCAAGGCCTGCATCGCGCAATTAACCGCGCCCTATCGCGAAACGCCCGTGGACGCCATCGCAGGCATCGAAGCGCGCGGCTTCATTATGGGCGGCGCCATGGCCGATCACTTGGGCTGCGGCTTCATCCCCATCCGCAAGAAGGGCAAGCTGCCGTGGAAAACCTTCAAGCAGGACTACGCCCTCGAATACGGCACCGACACCATCGAGATGCATCAGGACGCGCTCGCACGCGGCAAACGCGTGCTCATCGTCGATGATCTGATCGCCACCGGCGGCACCGCCGAAGCCGCGGGAAAATTGATCGAACAAGCCGGCGGCGAAATCGTCGGCGCAGCCTTCATCATCGATCTGCCAGAATTCGGCGGCGCCGAAAAACTCCGCCCGATGGGCATTGCCGTCCACGTCCTAATGACGTTCGAAGGACACTAGTGCCAATCAAACGCAGCCATCGGGACCAACAAAACGTGATGTGGCGGTCGCCACCACACCTTGCCCTCCACCGGAACCACTGTCACACTTGCCGCATGCGGGTAACAATCGGAACCACGACCGATGCCCAAGCACAGAGTGACGCGCCGCCGGGTTCTAACAGGTGTGGCCGGGACCGCAGCGATGGCGGGGCTGACACCCTTCAGTGGTCGCGCCGATACGCCGGAAGTCGACGCGCTCCTGGTGCTCGCGGCAGACATTTCCCGCTCGGTCGATGCCGGAAAATTTCGTCTCCAGCGCGATGGTTATGCCAGCGCTTTGACCGACCGCGCCGTGCTCTCGGCCATTCAGCGCGGCAAATTAAAACGTATCGGATTGTGCTTTCTGGAGTGGTCCGGCGGCAACGAACAACAGATCGTTGCAGATTGGGCCGTGGTCGGCACGGCAAACCAGCAAGCGGCCTTCGCCGAGCAGATCCGCGATGCGCCACGCGCCTTCGCAGGACGCACGTCAATTTCAACCGGTATCGACACAGCAATGAGCCAACTCGCTCGCGCCCCTTTCCGCGCCGACCGCAGGCTGATCGACATTTCCGGTGACGGCACTCACAACTCCGGCCGCAGTCTTCTCGAAGCGCGCGAGGAAGCATTGGCAAAAGACGTGACCATCAACGCCCTCGTAATTTTGTCTGAGGTGCCGCTGGCCTTCAATCCGGCGCACACGCATCCGCCGGGTGGACTGCTCGCCTACTTCGAGGACAACGTCATCGGTGGGCCGCAGGCGTTCGCGCTGGCAGCAGAAAATTTCGAAAGTTTCGGCCAGTCCATCCGCACCAAACTGATCCGCGAAATCGCCGCAGCGCAGAGCGTCGATCGCGCGTAGATACAGAACTCCAGACACCGACGTTGTCGCGCTGTTGGCCGCGCGCTCAGAGCCCTCGTTCTCAAGTGAGAAAGCCGGCCGCTTTCGGTCGAAATTGACAGTTCCTGCCCGCCGATGTGCGTACCGCACTCACGGACGGCGTGGCGAAAGTGATGTGATGTCGTGGCAGCCCCACAGCCGTCATCCCGCTGCATGTCACCGGGATACATGAAGCGGCGAGCGACGAGGGCGGTTAGGTATCTTCACGAAAGAGGCGGTTTGTCCCCTTCTCCCTTGAGGGAGAAGGTGGCCGGAGGCCGGATGAGGGTGTTTTCATGCGGCGACGGCAAGTCACCATCACCGCACTGCGGCACGGCGCTTCTGTCTCAATGCTGGCCTCACCCTCAAGCGAGAGGCGCATTGAACACGTGGATCATTTGCGCCGGCTGCTTCGGGTGCAGAATTTACGCTGCAACGCGCACAACAAAATGCGCTCACACGATCTCGTTCCGCAGAGCTGTTTCGCCACGGCCGAGCCGGCCCAGGTTCTCGATCAGAATATCGATCACGTTGTCTTCGTAGGCCTGCGTTTCACCCGCCGTATGCGGCGTGATCAGGACGTTCGGCATCGTCCACAGCGGCGACGAAGCGGCCAACGGTTCTTCCACCGTCACGTCGAGGGCGGCCGCGCGGATCCTCCGCGCCTGCAACGCCGCGATCAGTGTGGGCTCATCCACGACTTTGCCGCGCGCCACGTTGATCAGAGATGCGGCCGGCTTCATAGCGGCAAGGGCGGCAGAACCGATCAGGCCTTGCGTCTCCGGCGTCAGCGGACACGCCAGCACGACGGCATCGGCGCGCGGCAGAACCTTCAACAGATCCGCGGTCGCCACCACTTCGTCGGCGCCCTCGCGTCCGGTAGTGGGGTCGCGCTTGACCCCGATGACGTGCATGTCGAAGGCTTTGCAGAAGCGTGCGAGACGCTGGCCGATGCGGCCAAGCCCGACGATGACCACGGTCTTACCGGCCTGCTCGGCTTCGCGCTCGGCGATGGTGGAAATCATCGGCCGCCAATGCGCTTGGCGCTGATGATCGCGGCCGGTGTGAATTTGCCGGTCGAGCGCCAGCATCAGCGCCATCGCGTGCTCGGCCACCGCATTGGCATTGACGCCAGCAGCGCTCGCGAGCCGCACACCATGACTGCGGAACTGCGCAAAATCGTACTGATCGGTGCCCGCGCTGATCGATTGCACGAACTTGAGCCGCTTCGTTGTGGGCAGAATGTCGTTCTTCCACATCATCGAAACGACAACGACGTCGGCCTCCGGCGCTTTCGCACGCAAATCGTCGAGCGCGCGCACTTGGGTGTGCCGGATGCCGGTGTTGCGGGCAGCAAAGCGATCGGCCATCTGGTAGGCGGCGTGTGCGAATAAAATGTTGAGGTCGGATGCGGCAGGGAATTTTGCAGTCGTCATGAAGGGCGTGCTCGGATGAGTTCGTGGAAACCGATCCGATCATAGCCTCAATTGCTGCGCAGAGGAAAACTCTTCCCCGCCACTTCGTCATAGCGGCCGCTCTCTCTCAGCCGCTTCAACGCCGCGTTGATTTGTGCCTTGAGGTCGCTCTGCCCCTTGTTGAGAGTTATGGCGACGCCATCGCCGAAATAGCGCGGTTCGAAAAAGTTACCGCCCTTGAACGCGCAGCAGGCCTTGGAGCCGGTGCCAAGCAGCCAGAACGATAGCGAGATGCCGTCGTCGAAGATCAGGTCCGCCGCGCCCGTGACCAGGGCATCGCGCGCCAACTCGACGCTGTCGTAGGCCGCCACCGCCGAGCGCGAAAAGAACGCCCTGAGATACGCCTCATGCGCCGTGCCCTTGGCGACGGCGATGCGGCGGCCTTCGGCAGTCTCCGGTGTGACCTCCGCCAAGGCGAAGCCGGTCTTCCCCGCAAACCGCGCAGGCGTATGGTAGTAGCGATCAGTGACGTCGAAATCCTTGATCAGGCGCGGCGTCACGGCAAACGACGCAATGACGGCATCCGCTTCGCCCCGCTTCAGCGCCGGCAGCAGATCTGCCCACGGCCGGTTGCGGATATCGCAAGTCGTCTCCAGTTCACGGCAAATCGCGCGCGCGATCTCGACGTTGAACCCCGTCAGCGTCCCGTCCTGATCGAAGTAGTGGAACGGCGGATAATCGCTGTCCGTCAAAAAGCGCAGAATGGCGCGCTTGCCCGGGGTCGTGGCGGCCTCAGATTGCGCGTGGGCCATGCCAGGCGCGGCCACGACGTACCAGGCCATACCAAGGAACACAGCCGCCAAAAGCCCGCGCCACACCCGCCGATTTACGCGGCGCGGCGGCGGCGACAGCGCCGGAAAGAGACGTTTCACAGTCATGCGTGCCTGCATCCGCTGCAATTCAGAAGAATCGCTAAGGTTGTGGTTGATGGCTTATGCACTCAATGCTTGAACGTGTGTCAGAGACGCGGTTAAAGTCAAACTCCGGACCCGCCACAGCCGCTAACGCCATCTACCCGCCGGAACTAGGGGAGACTCGGCTGCAGCGGTGTCACTGTGTGTAATCAATTTCTGCGACGGGTACGGCCAAAAAACGACGTAGGTCGGCCTGGGTGTGGGGATATCTGGCGTGGTGAGGGGGCGTGACGGGCGCGACGAGGAAGATCGCGCGCTGTCAACTGAAGGAACGACTGTACTTGAGCATCGCGCGATCGCCCCGCTTCGCCGCGCGGCTACGAATTTCTCACCCACGTCGTCCCCGCCACCGATCTTGCACTCGCCCGAACCGAAGCCGCAGCCTGCCGCTTGCCGCTCCATCGCGTGCTGCACGCGACCGGTCGCGTCGCACCGATCCGCTATGCGGCCGCCTTCGCGCACGCCATCAACGTGCCGTTCGTCGCTTGGGCGTTGGAACTCAAACTCTCCGCCGCCGAAGCGTGCGATTACCTTGAGCATGACCAAGGCAACCGGCCGCTCGCCGCCGTCTGGCAAGGTCGCATGGCCTTCGTGGTCTCAGCCACGCATGCCGAGCCGCTTGAGGTGGCAGCCGAGATCGCCGGATTGCAGCGCCGTGGGCCATCAGATCATCGTCGCGCCGGACGTGTGTATCCGCGCCGCCCTCGAAAAGCGCGCGTCGTCCGCCTTGCTGAGCGACGCGACGCTCGGTCTCGCACGCACGCAACCCGAAGTCTCCGCCGCCCGGCGCGGCCCCGCCTGGCAACCGCTGGTCGCCGCCATCGTCATCGGCTTGGTGCTCGGCGGTCTGGCGGTCCATCCCCGCTTGACCTGCGCCATCATGACCACCGCGCTTGCAGCCTATTTCAGCGGCGTTGTCTGTGTGCGCGCGGTAGCACTGCTTGAAGCCCTGAGACCGCCAAAATCGCCGCCCAAACGGCGACGCACGGCGGACGCGGCGCTGCCTGTCTACACCATCATGGTGCCGATGTATGACGAAGAGCGCGTGCTTCCCGCACTGATCGAGAGCCTCGCGCGCCTCGACTATCCACCCGCTAAACTCGATATCCTATTGGTACTGGAAAGCGTCGACCTCGCCACCCAAGCCGCGATGCTCCGCCAGCGCGTCCCCGGCAACATGCGTGTTGTCGTCGTGCCGGACGGCCAACCCCGCACCAAACCCAAAGCCTTGAATTACGCGCTCACATTCGCGCGCGGCGACTACGTCGTTGTCTATGATGCCGAAGACCGGCCCGAGCGCGGCCAACTGCGTGACGCGCTCCACGCCTTCGCGCAGCATGGACCGGCGCTCGCGTGCGCGCAGGCCCGTCTCAATATCTTCAATGCACGGCAAAGTTGGCTCACGCGCCAATTTGCTATGGAGTATTCCGCGCTGTTCGATGCCGTACTTCCCGCGCTCGATCGCCTCGGGATTCCGGTGCCGTTGGGTGGCACCTCCAATCATTTCCCGCGCCGTCTGCTCGACGAATTGGGCGGCTGGGACCCCTACAACGTCACCGAAGACGCCGACCTCGGCATCCGTATCGCCCGCCTCGGCTACACCACCACGATGATCGCTTCGACCACCTGGGAAGAAGCACCCGCCAAGTTCAAACCCTGGCGTCAGCAGCGGACGCGTTGGCTCAAGGGGTGGATGCAAACGGTGTTGGTCCACACCCGCGACCATCGAGCGTTGCGGCGCGAGTTGGGCGCGGCGCGCACCCTCGGCTTCCATCTCTATCTGACCGGGCTCGTCGTCTCGGCGCTGGTGCACCCATTTTTCTATCTCGGCCTCGCGGCTGAAAGCCTGCTGGGGTTCGGTGCCGGTGTCGAGCCGCTGCTCGGCCCCGCCTTCTGGCTGGCGGCAACGGCAACACTCATGACAGGCTACATTGTCTCGATCGCCGCTGCCTGGATTGCGGCGCGCCGTCGTGGTCATCCCACGGGCCTGCAGCCACTGTTGATGCCAGTCTATTGGTTACTGATTTCGGCCATGTCCTATCGCGCACTCTGGCAACTCGCGCGCGATCCCTTCAAGTGGGAAAAGACACCCCACGGCCATGCCGAGGAAGACCCCGCATCACAGTCCCAACGCCGCGCTTAGGCGTGCGGGCTAGGCCTATTCCTGCTGCTGCAAGGCCCAGGTCTCTTCCGCGATGCGGATGTCGGCCAGCATGCGATCGACGATCAGGCAGGTGCGCTTGAAGAGATCGGAGCCGCGCCGGTAGTCAGCCTTGGCGATGAAGTCACAGCGCCCCGCCTGCAAAAGATCGGCGCATTTCGCGCGGCCGTCGTTCTCGCCATAGACGGCGATGGCGTGCCCGCCATTCTTGCGCACGACCGCCATCGACGGCACGTCGGTTTCGCCGTCGCCGAAGTAGACCATGTTCGAGAACGGTATCGGACGCAGCCCTTCCGGCATGTGGTGATTGATGCTGTCGCCGAGGTTCTCGATGCCCTTGTTGATACGGAACAGATACTGCGTCTTGCCAGTGTCGGTGATCACGCGCTTTGGATAGGGCAGGTCGTAAGCTTCGAACCAATATTCCGATGCGAACACATTGTGGAATTTATTGCGGATCGGCGTGCCTTCGACGATCTCGGTGAGGCCCGAAGAAATCAGGTAGTGCCGCACTTCGATATCGGGGCTTTCCGCGCGGATGCGCACGTAAGCGGTGATGGCATCGAACCATTCTTTGACGCCAGGAAAGAACTCGACGAGTTTACCTTGCGCGACCAGTTCGTCACGGTCGATGCGAATGCCCTTTTCTTTCGCTTTTTTGTAGAGCAGATGCATGTAGGTGATCAGCGGGTCCGCACCTTCGGCCTTAGAAATGCGGTTGCTTTCTTCCCAAAAGGCTTTGGGATCGGCACCGATCTTCGGCAGGAATGCATATTCCTGCATCGGCCGCGGGCACAGCGTCCCATCGAAATCATAGATCAGCGCTAGCGTCTTTTTGGAGTAACCCGGTTGCGGCTTTCGCTGCGGCGCCGCCTTGCGCACGACCGATGCACCAGACTTCGACGGCACGACGTTCAAGTTCGGCTTCAATACCCTCGACTTTTTCGTCTGAGCCACCTGCACCGCTGCCGCGCGCGTCTTTTCCTCTGTCGTCTTTCGACCGCTCATACCACTCTCCTCGACGCGCAGGCACCCGACTGCCGCATACAACTCATGGACTGATTCGGATGGCGATCAGAAGGCGGACCTGCCGGTTTTGAACAGGCGCACGGCGATGAGTGCGCTCATCGTCTCAATCCGCAACAGCGCGTAACGGCACTGCAATCAACTTCAAGCGCGGGCTTAACCTGCGGTATACGGCGCATCGGCTACGGTTGGAGTTCGAGCTCAATCCATGAGGCTGCCGCCATGCAAGTGACCGAACACGTGTCAGACGAAGTTCATCAGGGTTCAGGCCTCTCGGGCACCTTCCGCCTGATCGCGATCGTCACCGTCCTCGTACTCGCGGTGATGGCCGTTCTCGTCGTACTCGACGTCATCCCCACGGCCGCCCTCAACGAGATGCTGACCAAGATCGGCCTTCTCGCCGTCATCGGCGCACTGGCCTCTGTCGCGGTGTGGGCACTCATGCAGCTCGGCCGCAAATAATTGATCGCCAAGCTTCATTCATCCTGATCCGAAATCGGCCCGCGCCGGATGCGTGCCCGGTTGCCATGTGGGCAACTGAAGGGCCCGGCAAAAATGTGGGCAACCGAACCGCAAGGACAAAAATATCCAAGCATTCTTTGCCCCTCTCCCTTGAGGGAGAGGGCCACGTCAAGAAAGAAGCGGCACGCCGCAGCTCGGTGAGGGTGCCTTCCTCACGTCGAGAACTCTCGGCTAAAAAACACCCTCATCCGGCCTTCGGCCACCTTCTCCCTCAAGGGAGAAGGGGACAAACGCGAGCCCGCGCCGGGTGCGGGTCGGCACCCGGAGGCGGAAACAAGAGAGCGCGGTTGCCGGCCCGGTTGCCATGTGGGCAACTGAAGGGCCTAGCGAAGTGTCGGCTCTGAAGGCGCAAGAAAATGCGCCGGATGCGTGTGGGCATCCGAAGGCGCAAACAAAATGCGCCGGATGCGTGTGGGCATCCGAAGGCGCAAGCAAAATGCGCACCTTGAACCCACCGACAGCAAGGCTTTCATCGCGCGGCTGAACCGGCTAAACTCCGGCGTCATCACTCACGCCGAGGTTGCCATGCCGCACGACGGACATGACCACGACGACCATAGCCACTTGACGCCCATAGAGGCGCGAGTGCGCGCGCTCGAAACCATTCTAGTCGGCAAGGGCCTCGTCGATCCCGGAGCCATGGATGTCATCATCGACACCTACGAAACCAAGGTCGGCCCGCGCAACGGCGCGCGTGTCGTGGCGCGCGCCTGGAACGACCCCACCTACGCCGCACGCCTCAAATCCGACGCGACCAAAGCCATCGCTGAACTCGGCTACACCGGCCGTCAGGGCGAACATATGGTGGCCGTCTTCAACGACGCCGAGACGCATCACATGGTCGTCTGCACCTTGTGCTCCTGCTATCCGTGGTCGGTACTCGGCCTGCCGCCAGTCTGGTACAAGTCCGCACCCTATCGCTCGCGCGCCGTCATTGATCCGCGTGGCGTGCTCGCCGAGTTCGGTGTGACGCTGCCGGCGAGCAAACGCATCCGCGTCTGGGATTCGACCGCTGAAACGCGCTATCTCGTCATTCCGGAGCGTCCCGCCGGAACCGACGGGATGTCGGAAGAAGCACTTGCCGCTCTCGTCACCCGCGACAGCATGATCGGCACCGGCCTTGCGGACGCACCGAAAGGCAAAGCGGCATGAACGGTCCACACGATCTCGGCGGTCAGATGGGCTTCGGCCCCATAGCACCGGAAAAAGACGAACCACTATTTCACGCGCCATGGGAGCCACGCGCCCTGGCGTTGACACTGTGCGCGGGCGGCATGGGGCAATGGTCGATCGATGAAAGCCGTCACGCGCGCGAGTCGCTGCCGCCTGCGGATTACCTCGCGTCGAGCTACTATGAGATCTGGACCAAGGGGCTTGAGACGCTGCTTCTCCGGCACGGCTTTGTAACGGCCGATGAATTGAAAGCGGGCACACCTCTGACGCCATCGGCGCCCGCCAAACGCAAATTGCTGGCGGCCGATGTTGCGGCAGCATTGGCGCGCGGCGGTCCGACCAACCGCGATAAAAACGGCGCGCCGCGCTATAATGTGGGCGACCGCGTGCGCACCATCGTCATCCATCCGTCGGGTCATACGCGTCTGCCGCGTTACGCGCGCGGCAAAGTCGGCACCATTGAGCTCCTGCACGGCGCGCACGTCTTTCCCGATACCAGCGCCCACGGAAAAGGCGAGCAACCCGATTGGCTCTACACCGTCGCCTTCGACGCGCGTGAACTGTGGGGTCGAGACGCCGATCCCGCGAGCACCGTCAGCATCGATGCCTGGGAGGGATATCTTGAACCCGTCGATGCCTAATCCAACGACTGCGCCAACCGACGTTGTGCGCGCCCTCGCCGCGACAGCACCCTTGCCTTGCGACGCCGCCGGTCCAGTGTTCGCGGAGCCGTGGCAGGCACAGGCTTTTGCTATGGTTGTTGCCCTGCACGCGCGCGGCGTCTTCACCTGGTCAGAATGGGCGGCAGCGATTTCCAGCGAGATCAAGGCGCATGCCCAGTCCGACGACGGCAGCCAATACTACGAATATTGGCTCGAAGCGCTGGAACATCTGCTGATTGCCAAAGGTCAGACGACACACGCCGCCGTTGACGATCTCGCCGCCGCCTGGGCGCGCGCAGCCGAAGCCACGCCGCACGGCAAACCAATCGAACTCACGAACGATCCCTTGCGCCGGTAAATCTCCACGCAGCGCGACGGCGCAGCCGGCGGTGCGTCAGCCAATCTCGACGATCGTTTGCGCACTGGGCACAGATTTCTGGAACGACGGCCGTTGTTCAAGCCGGTCCGAATAGACGGCGAGACGCGGATAATGCGTCCGCCACGGATGCTCCGCGAAACGCAAGGTCGTGTAGCGCAATGCCGCGCCGGCGGCGATATCGGCAATGGAAAAATGATCGCCGACAAGATACGTGCGTACGCCAAGCAGCCGGTCGAGCTCCGCCATGCCGGCGTCGACCTTTGTCGATTGCCGCGCGACCCAGTCACGACTTTGCAACTGCGCCTTCCGCCGCGCTTCGAGCGAGATCAGCACAACCGCGTCACAGATGCCGTCGGCCAGCGCCTCAATCTGCAACGCATCCACGCGAAGCAGGGCATCGGCGGGAAACATCGGCACGGTGCCTGGCAGTGTGTCGAGATAGGCTAGGATCACGCGGCTATCGTAGACCACGCGTCCGTCGTCAGCGATGAGGATCGGAATCTTGCCAAGCGGATTGTAAGCCGGTGCCGAGGTCCCTGGGTTCCACGGCACCGTGATCTCTTCCTCAAACGCCACGCCCTTTTCATTGAGCGCGATGCGCGCCTTGCGGGCATACGGGCTTGGCGTGGCGATGATCAGCTTCATGAAACGTGGCTCAGCTCGATTTCAAACGTGCACGCTCCGTCTGCACCAGATCGCAAAGCACATCTGCCATCGCCGAGAAGTCTTGATTGCCTGCGCCGCGCGCCCGCGCCATCGAGAACGCTTCGCGGACGGTCGCCGCCACTGGCATCGGCAACCGGGCCGCATTCGCCGCTTGCACAATCAACGACAGATCCTTGTGTGCAAGATCGATGGTGAAGCCCGGAGTCGTATCGCCCGCCAGAACTTTGTTCGGGAAGTTGATCTTGAGCTGCCCGTTGGTCGCGGTTGTGCCGTGGATCACATCAAGCGTTTTCGCAAGATTGAGACCGAAGCGCTGGCTGAGCGCGAGGGCTTCCGCATTGAGCTGCGTCAGCGAGATGGCGAGGTAATTATTGACCAGCTTGGTACGCGTGCCCGCACCACCTGGGCCGCAATGGTGCACGGTCGTGCCCATGGCATCCAGCAGCGGCTTGACGCGAGCGAAGCCCGCATCGGTCGCGCCAACCATGAACAGGCTCTCGCCGCGATCTGCGTGCCACGCCAGCCGGCCGATGGGCGCGTCGACCGCATCCATGCCTTTGGCCTTCGCGTCCGCATGCATCTTGTCCGTCGTCTCGGGGTCGATGGTCGAAAGGTCCATCACCAGCGTGCCGGGCTTAGCATTGGCGAACAGGCCGTCGGCCCCCATCACGACCTCAGCAACTTCCTTCCCTGTCGGCAGCACGGTGACGATGATCGAACAGGTCTTTGCGATCTCTTGCGTCGTCTTTGCAGACTTCGCGCCGAGCTTGACCAGCGCATCAATCGGCTCCTGGCGCACATCGTAAACGACGAGGCCGAAGCCCATTTTGACACAGTTCGATGCCATGCCACGGCCCATGGCACCAAGGCCAATAAACCCGATTATCTCGTCTTTCGTCGCCATATCTGCTCTCTCGATTGAACTCAATTCGTGGGGCTAGACTAGTCATCTGGGGCGTCGTCTCACAACCGCAATCCCAGCCCACCAGCCATCTGTTCTTGCCGACGCCGGAAGTCAGTCGGCATTTGATGGTGCCCCATTAAGTAACAGCGCGGTTGCTGGTGGGCAACCGAAGCGCCCGCGCCGGATGCGTGTGGGCATCTGAAGGCGCAAGCAAAAAGGCTTAGTGCGCGGCTTCCCAGTTATCGGCGGCCTTGGCATCGACGTGGATCGGCACCGACAGTTTCACGGCGGGCTCCGCCGCCTTCTCCATCACACTCGCACGGTCTTGATGGCGCGCTCGACTTCGGCCTCTTTGCTCTCGAAGATCAATTCGTCGTGCACCTGCAGCAGCATCGTAGTGTGGGTGAGTTTCGCATCGGTCAACGCATCCGGCATGCGGATCATGGCGCGGCGAATGATGTCGGCGGCCGAACCCTGGATTGGAGCGTTGATCGCGGCGCGCTCGAGGAAGCCACGCATCGACGGGTTCTTGGTGTTGATCTCGGGGTAATGCACGCGGCGGCCGAAGATCGTTTCCACGTAACCGTGGTCATGCGCAAATTTCTTCGTGGCATCCATGTAGTCGCGGATGCCCGGAAAGCGCTTGAAGTAGGTCGTGATGTACTCGCCCGCTTCCTGCTTGGTGATGCCGAGTTGCGCTGGCAAGGCCAAACGCCGAGATGCCGTAGATGATGCCGAAGTTGATCGCCTTCGCGCGCCGCCGCACATCGGCCGGCATGTCCTTGACCGGCACGCCGAACATCTCCGACGCCGTCATGGCGTGGATGTCGAGACCGTCGGCGAACGCGCGCTTCAATTGCGGAATGTCAGCGATGTGCGCGAGCACGCGCAATTCGATCTGACTGTAGTCGGCCGAAATAAGCGTATTGCCTTTATCCGCGATGAACGCGGTGCGGATCTCGCGCCCTTCCTTGGTGCGAACGGGAATGTTCTGCAGATTGGGATCGGACGACGCGAGCCGTCCGGTCGTCGTCGCCGCCAGCGCATAGGACGTGTGAATGCGGCCGGTTTGCGGATGGATGTAGGTCGGCAGCGCGTCGGTGTAGGTTGAGCGCAATTTCGAGAGTTGCCGCCATTCCAGCATCGTGTTGATCAGTGTCCGCGCGTCGTCCGGCAAGTCTTCGTTGGCGGCCAGTTCGTCAAGCAAGCCCGCGCGCGTTTCCCATTGCCCTGTCTTGGTCTTCTTTCCACCTGGAAGTTTGAGCGTGTCGAACAGCAACTCGCCGAGCTGTTTGGGCGAACCCAAGTTGAACGGATGCCCGGCAAGCGCCTGCACTTCTTCTTCCAGACGCGCGATGCGTTGCGCGAAGGTCGACGACAGCCGCGCCAGAACGGACTTATCGACTTTAATACCAGCATTTTCCATATCGACGACGATCGGCAGCAGCGGCCGTTCGAGGGTCTCATAGACGGTCGTCATGCGCTCGGCGGCAAGGCGTGGCTTCAAGATCATCCACAGGCGCAGCGTGACATCGGCATCTTCGGCCGCGTAAGCGGTCGCCTTGTCGATCGGAACGCCCGCAAATGTTTTGTCGGCCTTCTTCGCGCCTGCCGCATGCGCGATGACCTGATCGAATGAGATCGGCACATGCCCGAGGTGGCGTTCGCTGAGCGCATCCATGCCGTGGCTGCCGCGTCCGCCGTCGAGCACATAGCTCATCAGCATGGTGTCGTCGATCGGCGCCATCTCGATTTTGTAACGCTTCAACACCAGCGCATCATACTTCAGGTTTTGCCCGATTTTGAGGACGTCCGGCGCTTCAAGCAACGGCGTCAAGACCGCCAGTGCCTCATCGAGCGCGATCTGGCCGGGCAGCAGTCCGCCGCCGCCGAAAAGATCACTGTTGCCGCTGGTATGACCGACGGGCACGTAACATGCCTTGCCGGGCACGACGGCGAGCGAGAAGCCGACGAGATCCGCTTGCATGGCGTCGAGGCTCGTAGTTTCCGTGTCGAACGAAACACGCCGCGCTTCAATGGCTTCCGCGATCCATGCTTTGAGCCGCGTTAGATCGGTGACGGTCTCGTAACTGTCGGGTGCAATGGGCACCGCGCGCGCGGCGGCGATGGCTGCCGCCACGGCCTTCGACGGCGATGACGTCGCGCCATGTGGTGACGGGGCATCCGGTGACGCGGCTGCATCGTTAGATTTCGGCTGGGCGACAGAACTACCGACGCTGCGTTCGAGCGGCGGTGGCACCGGCGCACCGATAGCCTCGGCGATACGTTTGGTAAGCGAATTGAATTCCATCTCGCGCAGAAATTGCAGCAGCGGCTCGCCGGCAGGCTCTTGCACGCCGAGCTGTGGCAGCGCGATACGCACTGGAACGTCATCCTTGAGCTGCACCAGTTCACGGCTGACGCGCGCTTGCTCAGCAAACTCGATCAGCTTTTCGCGCCGCTTTGGCTGCTTGATTTCGCTCGCCCGCGCCAGCAGGCTATCGAGGTCGCCGTACTCCTTGATCAGTTCGGCCGCCGTCTTGACGCCGATCCCTGGGACGCCGGGTACGTTGTCGACGCTATCGCCCGCTAGCGATTGCACATCGACGACCTTGTCCGGTTCGACGCCGAATTTCTCGATCACTTCCTCGCGGCCCATCGTCTTGTTCTTCATTGTGTCGAGCATCACGACACCAGGGCGAACGAGCTGCATCAGATCTTTGTCGGACGATATGATTGTCACGTCGGCGCCGTTTTCGACGGCGTGCTTGGCGTAGGTCGCAATCAGATCGTCAGCCTCGAAGCCATCGAGTTCGACAGCAGCGATGTTGAACGCTTTGACGGCATCCCGGATGAGCGGAAACTGCGGCACCAGTTCTTCGGGGGGCGGCGGGCGCTGCGCCTTGTACTTCGGATAAATCGCGGTGCGGAACGTGTCGCGGCTGGTGTCAAAAATAACGCCGATATGCGTCGGCCCGCGCGTGCTCTTCGCCTCCTGAATCAGCTTCCACAGCATCTGACAGAAACCGTGCACCGCGCCGACCGGTAAGCCATCCGACGGCCGCGTTAGCGGCGGCAACGCATGGAATGCCCGGAAGATATAGCCGGAGCCGTCGATCAGGTAGATGTGACTACCTTTGCCAACCGGCACAGGCTCGCCTGCGGGGATGCTCGTCCGGCCCTGCGGATCGCGGGCATCGCTGGCGTTTTCGGTAGAGGAGTTGGGCTCTTGTGTCATGCTGCACCTATAGCCGAGCGACCGCGCCGCCGCACCCCGATTTTCCCCGGAATTGCCCAAGTTTCGGCCCTGTCCACGGCCCTCAGACGCAACAATTGCCCCGGCGCCCGGATTGCGCTATGGAGACGCTTGCAGCACCCGTAGCTCAGCTGGATAGAGCGTTGCCCTCCGAAGGCAAAGGTCACAGATTCGAATTCTGTCGGGTGCGCCAAAATTTCCCAAACAAAATCAAGACTTGCGTGTTGTGGCCCGCCCTAGGTCCTCTGCTCGCCTCTGCTGCAAGGCCAAGCTTAAATTTAGAATCCGGCATTTTCCAAGTTTCCAACTGGAGACAGGAACGTGGCACGGACGCTAACGCGCGGCCGGACGAGCAGCTTTGATGTTGGCGCGATTCTGGCGCGCGCCATCTAGCGGAGGTGTTTCGGCTGCTGCACTTGGCGGCGGCGCCTCTTGGAACACGAAGCAGGCGCCGTAATTCGCCGCTGGAACTTCCTTGCTCTCGGCGCACTCATGGAACACCAGCAAGTCGTCCTCGGTGCGATAAAAGCGATACGGCGCGATCATGTACCGGTCGGCACCGCCGGGCGATATGCCAAATCGGTCGATGCGCCCTTTCAGTTGCGGCTCGACCTCAAGGATCGCGCTGCGAAGCTGTTCGCCGTCGATAAAGTTGTCGGGCAACTGGTCAAAGGGGCCATCGAAGTAGTTGTTGACGCGCGCATTGCCCTCGAAGACCCCAATCAAAATCTTGCGCTCTGGTTTTCCAACCCCGTGCTTCTGATCCCGATAGTAGGCAAATCCCGTGCGCTTGCCGATGACAATGCGATCGGTCGACGGCAAGGGAAACAATTGGTCTGTGCGCGGCGCTGTCTCGTCGAGGACATAATGGAAGATCTTCAGCCTGCTGTTGTAGAGCAGGAAGAAGCGCATTCCAAATTCGTCGTGCACAGGACCGATGTAGCGCTCGCCTTCAACAACCAATCCAGCGGGTGGCTTGACGGCGCTTAGATCGTTTAACTCAAACTCTACAGTGCTGCCAGCAATCGACACCCGATACAAAAGTGCTGCGACCTTCTCCACGACGACGCCATGTGTTGCATCGAACAGGATATGGCGCACCTTATCCTCGCTCTTCCACTCAGCAAGGTCCTCGAAATAAGCGAAGTTGACTTTACCCTTGTCGCGCTCGAGCACGTCGAGCCGTATGTTGCCGGCCCACGGCACATTGTTGTGCAAAAATTTGAAGTAGAAGTAGTTCTCCGTCGGGTAGACCTTCACGCGCGGCGGCAGACTATCGAGCACCAGTTTGAACATCGCCTTCTTATCATCTAAAGGCAGCACGCGCGCGTCCTGAGCCTCCTCGAGATAGGCTTGATTGGTGGACAGTTTCAGCGGTTCGGTTGCCGATGCGCTAGTCACGCAACCCAATATGGCAAGTGCCGCTGCCGCGAACTTTACTCGCCCGGCGGCGCTCCGGAGCTGGCGCAACGCCAACACCGGTTCCCGGCTCGCTGATGGAAGCTTGATGCTCATTGGATCAGTTTTTCTTGCCCGGCGGTCCATCATTCCTTTTGACCGTTGGATTGACCCTGGCTGGCCGTTGCACCTTTTGCACCGGCCGCTTCGGCTGGTCGACCTTTGGCCTGATCACCTTAGGCTGGTCGACCTTCGGCCTAGTCACCTTCGGCGGATCAACCTTTGGTCTGGTTGCCTTCGGTGGGTCGATTTTCGGCGTTGTCACTTTTGGTGGATCGACTTTCGGTCTGGTCACCTTCGGCGGGTCAATTTTCGGCGTGGTCGCCTTCGGTGTATCGACTTTTGGTCTGGTCACCTTTGGTGGGTCAACCTTCGGATTGGTCACCTTCGACGGGTCGATCTTTGGCACCACGATTGGTGTGCGGCCATCGCTTTGCAACGGGATTGGCCGCTGTGTCTTAGGCAATCCTTGCGGCACCGCCTGTACCGCTGAAATTGCCCGAACATGGCCACCAACGCCCTTAGTAGCGCCGATGATTCCAACGGCACCGCCAGCCGCGACTGCCGTACTTATCGATGGCAGATGAACCGTACCTCTCGAGTGCAAGATACTGTGGGTCTGGCCCTTACTGAGCACAACGGCATGCTGCGGTCCTTTGCTCAACACGACACCATGCCCGCCACTCCCTTCAACGCTGTGGCTCTTCACAAGGGTATGTTGTCCGCCCTTGCTGATAAGGGTGGCGTGGCTTGTCCTCGGGCCGTGACTGATGGCAGCCGAATGAGAGCCGGTAATGGTGTGACTGATGGAGCGGCTGTGCGACTGGGAACGGCCATGGCTAAGCGACAGATTGTGCGATGAACTGCCTTTGTGACTGACGACGGTGGAATGCGAGCCCTTCAGGCTGTGGCTCAACGCAGTCCCGTGGCTGGAGAGACGGACATGGCTCAATGCAACACTGTGCGAAAAGAGGCGTGTGTGGCTAAGCGTGCGATTATGCGACGCAGTTGCCGCATGACTGATGGCCGGGTTGTGCGAGCGCAGGCGGTTGTGGCTGGCAATCTGTGAATGCGAGCCGATGCGGAAGTGACTGCTGACGCGTGTGTGCGACGAGGTCAGGCTGTGGCTGCGTTCGCGGCTATGAGAAGCCTCACGGTTGTGAACTCCAGACCGGATTGTGCGACGCCGTCCGGCTATGGCTCCAAAAAGTGCTATGCGAGCTGAAGCGGCTATGGCTCCAGTATGGACTGTGCGAGCCGTACCGGCTGTGACTGGAGAAGCGTCCGTGACTGGCCACGCGGGCGTGACTGCTATCCGAGGGGTGATCGACCCAGGTCGTGGGCGGCGGTTCAGCAAGCAGCGGTGCGAGCAACAGCCCAGTGGGAATGGCAATCCCGGCGGTGCGCGGCGGCGGGCACGGTTGATAAATGACGATGTCGCCAATTCGCGTGGCGTCGTTACGTGTGATCTCTGACTCAATCATCGCCCCGCGTGCGTCGACGTTACCATCGGCGTCGATGAGGTAGGCGCGATCGGGCCCGGAGGCAGGATAGGCAGCTTGTGCGTCGGTCGGATAGGGCCGGTATGCGGCAGCCGGCGCAACTTCCTCGAATGCAGTTTCGGCCATGCCGGCTACGCCGTGGACCTCGCTATCATCTGGGCCACCGGTGTCCGCCTCGGCAGCTGCCGGGGTAGCACCCGGTGTCCCT
This sequence comes from uncultured Alphaproteobacteria bacterium, assembly GCA_963831185.1. GTDB lineage: Bacteria > Pseudomonadota > Alphaproteobacteria > Rhizobiales > Hyphomicrobiaceae > JABFRJ01. The sequence goes on along the minus strand of CAWHPE010000006.1, from coordinate 236,209 downwards.
GACGCCGATTTCGTATCGCCAGAAGCGGACGCCGATGGCTCCAACTCTTGGCCGAAGCCCGGCAGATTGCACGGTGCCTTGGGGGAACAGAGCGCGTGCCCGCTGATCCAGACGTATTGATCACGCTTGGCGGGGTCGGCAGTCCAGGTCTTTTCATCATAACCAGGGCCAAAAGCAACGCCGCCAGAGCAATTGGCACGGATATGAGGTTGACCTTCCTCGCTGCGATCGTAGTAGCCTACGTCGTAGCGCCCAACCGGACGCCAAGCGCCGGACCGATCAAGTTCGTAACGCAGCGCTCGCGCCTCATGGGGCTTTGAGAACGCAGCCTCCTCGCCGAGACCTAGATTGCGCAAGCCGCCGCGCTCGGCCAGAAGCATGACGGGACGTTCGCCGCAACCTGTGAAGGTAATATCGCTGACCGGCTGGCTGTATCCCGCGCGCTTTATGTCTGCGTCGGACACGAAAAAGTCCGGTAGGACCACTTCACGGCGGACGTCGCTGGGATCCAGCGTGCCGCCCTGACGGATGCCGATCGACCAAATCGAATTGCGCTTGTCTTCTTCCGGCCGGTTGGACCAGCCGCCATCATTTTGGCTCGGCCCGCTCCAGATCGCGTAGAACAGGCGGCTTTCACCACTTCCGGGCTCATGCCAGACACCCACGCCCCAAACGCGACGGCCCGCAGCGGCCAAGTTCCAGCATTCTGGGTTCTGGTCGAAGCGGCCAGCCGGGCAATCCTCAAGACGCGCGCGCGAGGCCGGATCGAATGCGATCGGAGGTAGCGACTGCTGCTGCTTGGTAGCGACATCAAGGAAGCGCGCTCGCCCTTGCACGCCGTGGTCAAAGTGCCCGAGGTCGGCGCCATCGTTCGCCGCAATGCGGTGGATCATGCCAGTCTCAAGGTCAGAGACGAAGAGCTGACGATTGATCCTTGTCGAATGCCATGTTGCCGAGCGCTGCGCCGGAGTTGCTGCGGCCAGAGAGTTTTACGTCGGCGAACGGCCTCGGCTTGTAGCCGTTATTGCGGTCGAGCTTATAGATCGTACCGGGTCCACCACCACGGCCCCACATGCCGTCCATCCAGCGTCGACCACCAGTTGCGGTATGAAGGCCGAACGCCGCTGTCGCGGACAGGTAGATATTGGGCGGCGATTGCTCGTCCAGGACCACGCCGAAGACCTGACCGACATCGGCTGCCGTTACGAACGCGCGCTGAGGTTCATCGACCCAATGCGATCCCTGCGGTGGCCGTCCAGGCGCACGCAGATCAAGGATGCTGCCGACAATACCTTCTGGCGCGATCACGAAGGGACCAGTCTCGCCAGCGCCCTCGGCCGGCTTGATGCCGGAAAAGCGAGTGAGAAACGCTTCACCCGGTTTCATGCCGGCTTCCTGCGCCATTGCGGGGAAGGGACCGATGAGGGCGAACATGAGGGCGCACATGCCAATCACGCGGCTGCCGGACGCGACGGGTGCGTGCAGGCGAGGTGCGACACTGGACTTGGCAGCAGTGCAGTTCCGGAAAGAAATGGTCACGGCGCGGCCTCAGCTCGGTAGAAATGATCGATGTCGTCAGGCGAACAGACTTTGCCTATGCGGGCAGGATACGACAGATTTGACGCATTGAAAGGCCGAAAGGTTCAACGGTTAGAAATATCGTGGTTTCTAGCAGGCCGCTGAAATAGGTAGCTCGTGCGGAACCCAGTACTTTCCGATTTCGGCTTTGAATGGGAAAGGTGCCGGGCGGGTGCGCCATCCCCTTGCAAGGCATCGCCAAGTCGAGCTCTCGAAATCGCCGCCGCAGGCAATGTGGCCGTTAGCTGTCGCGCGTCCCAACTTCGCGACTCTGCTCTGCGCCGCGCGCACCCGCCGGAACGTCGACGGCTGTGCTTCCGCCTCTATAGTCCCATGTGCAAGGGCGTCTTGAACCGAGGGGACAGAAATGAACGGAACGCGGCCGACGATCTACTCAGCGCACGGCGTGGTCGCGGCGGCGCATCCGCTCGCGGCGGCAGCTGGCGCAAGAATTCTGGCCCGCGGCGGCAATGCCTTCGATGCGGTCGTCGCGGTCGCCTCGACGCTCAATGTCGTCGAGCCCTTCATGTCGAGCTTTGCGGGAATGGGCCTCGCAACCTGTTGGATCGCCAAAGAGAGCCGCGTCCGCGCTCTCGATTTCGTGCCGCCAATTCCGTCGCAATTTCCCTACGAGAAATTTGCCAAGCGCGAGGAGATGCAACGCGGATCGCATTCGGTCGGAACGCCGGGCAATCTTGCGGGTTGGGCCGAACTCAATAAACGCTATGGCAAGCTGCCGTTCGGGGACTGCCTGCAATCGGCCATCGCCATTGCGCGCGACGGCTATGGCGTCACCGAATTCAATGTGCTCGAAACCAACGCAACATCGCCGGAGTTGGCAGCACATCCCGCGCTCTATGGCCCGTGGGCAAAAAACTATACCGATGGCTCGGGCAAGATCCGCCTCGGCTGGGTTTTGAAACAACCCGAACTCGCCGCGACCTATGAAGCCATCGCCAAACACGGCCCACAACATCTCTACGCCGGCGCGCTCGGCAAAGCAGCCATCGGCCATTTGGCAGCATCGGGCGGGACATTGACGATGGACGACCTCGAACGCGCTGTGCCGGCGATCGAGAATGCGTGGCGCGATCCGATCACCGCGCGCTATCGCGATCTCGTGGTCAATCTGCCGCCGCCGCCCTGCGAAGGCTTCCAGATGTTGATCGCGCTCAGTATTCTCGACGGCTTCGATCTCGCGGCATTGCCTAACAATGGTGTCGAACATCTGGACCTCGTCCTGCGCGCCATTCGTGTCGCGGCCGGCGACCGGATCGCCTACAATAATCCATCCCCCACAAAACTCGCGGAGCTGCTGTCGAGTGGTCATATCGCGGAGCTGCGCGCTCGCGTCGCCGGCGGCAAGGTCATCGACGGCCCGACCGAACAATGGGTCGGGATGCCGCAAGGCGAACATCACACGACGTCCATGTCAGTCGGCGATGCCGAGGGTAATCTCGTCTGTCTCACCAATAGTCTTGGTTCGCCTTACGGCTCCGGCGTCATCGTTCCCGGCACGGGTTTGGCCTTGAATAACTTCCTCTACTGGGCCGACGTGCAGCCGCATTCACCAAATCGCTCAAAGCCCGGTGATGCCTTGCCGATGTGCATGGCACCGACCATCTCGACGCGCGGCGGACAGCCGGTGCTCGCACTCGGCACGCCGGGCAGCTACGGCATTCTGCAAACGCAGGTCCAGGCTTTGGTGCAGCATGTGGACTTTGGCCACCCACTGCAGTCCGCCATCGAGCAACCGCGTGTACGTCTGTGGGATGGCCGTCAAATTGAGCCCGAAACGCGCATCGCGCCCGAGGTGATCGCCGCGCTCACAACGCGCGGTCATGAGATCGTGCCGAGCGAAGATTGGACCATGAAAGTTGGTGGCATGCATGCCGTTGGCCGCGATCCCAATACGGGGATGATGACCGGCGGTTGTGATCCGCGCCGCGACGGTTACGTCGTCCCAGCGTGAGAGCAATCGATCGCACGTAAGCAGGTTGCGCCTCGGTGGCGAGAACGGGAACCGTCAGGCCGCAAAGCGTGGCTCGGGTAGGCCGGTGACGCCGGCGTCGATCGCAAACAGGCCACCGGCATGCGGATCGGCCGCGCGCTCGGCGTCCGTCATGCGGTTCCACGCCGTGGTGATGTAAAGCGTGCGCAAATCGGCGCCGCCGAAGGCGCACATCGTCACGCGCTCCGTCGGAACCTCGATCACGCGATCCACCCGCCCGTCTGGCGTGAAGCGGACGACCGCCCCACCCATGTAGCGCGCGCTCCAATAGCAACCTTCGGCATCGACGGCCGCGCCATCGGGAAAGCCAACGGCGTTCGACGCGGCGTCGAGCCACAGGCGGCGATTGGCAACGGTTCCGCTGTCGATGTCGTAGTCGAAGGTCCAAATCCGCTGCGTAAACGTGTCGGCCCAGTACATCAGCCGATCGTCCGGCGACCAAGCGAGGCCATTTGCAACCGTAACGCCACCCGCAATCGCGGTCGCAACGCCCAACGTGTCAAAGCGCCAGAGCACGCCGGCGTCTCGCGTGCGCGGCTCGTGCATCGATCCGGCAAAGAAGCGTCCGCGCCGGTCACAGCGGCCATCGTTGAAGCGGTTATCGGCTTCCCCGGCTTCGGGCGTAGCGCGCGTCTCGAACGTCCCGCGCTCGGGATCAAAAAATCCGATGTCATGCTCCATCGCCACGACAAGTCCGCCGGATCCGGCGGAGCGCCAGGCAGCCGGCGCGTCCAGCTGTCGGATAACGCACATGCACGCCGGTTTCGGTTGCAAGATGATGGATGTGCCGCCCCGGAATATCCGTCCACCACAAGCCTCGGCTCTGCGCGTCCCAGACCAGACCTTCTCCAGTTTGATTGCGCACATCAAGCACGAGATCGGCGCGGCGCCTCATCCTTTGACCGCTCCCGCTGTCATGCCCTGGATCAGAAATTTGCGGACCAGTACCGATGCAATCAACACCGGCAGCATCACCATCGTGCCGCCAGCGGCGATCTTGCCCCATTCCCAGCCTTCATAGTTCATGAAGTTGACGACCGCCACCGGCGCCGTCATCGCCTGATTGCGCGTCAGGATCAGGGCGAAGAAGAAGTCGTTCCAGCTATAAAGAAAGCACAGGATCGCTGTGGCCGCGATGCCGGGTCCAGAAATCGGCAGAATGATGCGCGTGAACCCTTGCCACATACTCGCGCCGTCGATCCAGGCTGCTTCTTCGAGTGAGCGCGGACACGCATCGAAGAACGATCGCATCAGCCAGACCACCAGCGAAATATTGAAGGTGAGGTAGATGATGATGAGCCCCGTCCGTGTATCGAGCAGCTCCATCCAGCGGTAGGCGAGGAAGTAGGGGATCGTAAACGCAATCGGTGGCGCCATTCGCGACGACAGGATGAGCAAGGACAGTGGACGCTCAAGTCGCATCGGCGCGCGCGACAAGGCATAGGCGCCGGCACGCCGACCAGAAGCGCCAACAGCGTCGATGTCACGCTGACAATCGCGCTGTTGATGAATGATTTAGAAAACGATGAACTCCACAACGCCGCGTAGTTCTCGAATGTCGGGCTGAAGATCAGCTTCGGCGGGAACGCGAAGATATCGTCATTGGTCTTGAAGCTCATGACGACGAGCCAGACGAACGGCAACAGCACCATGATCGTCAAGACCACCGCTATGGCGTGGATCAGCCGCCGGTCCGATCTCCGTCGATAGGCAAACGCTCAATCGACATCGCGACCCCATCCGACGAGACGAAGGATCAGCCAGCTGAGAACGATGGTGAGTGCGACGAGCACCACCGTGATTGCGCTCGAATAGCCAAGATAGCTGAAATTGAAGGCCTGAATGAAACCGTAGTAGTTCGTCACCTCGGTCAATGACCCAGGTCCGCCGTCGGTCAGGATGTAGATCAGCGGAAACGCCTTGATGCTGTCGATCAGCCGGAACAGCCCCGCGACCAGCAGCACGCCGCGCAGATAGGGCAGCGTGACGTACCAGGTCATCTGCCAGGCCGACGCGCCGTCGACACGCGCCGCCTCGATGTATTCCTGCGGCATCATCTGCAGAGCCGAGAGCACCATCAGCATCGTGAACGGAAACCACTGCCAGGTATCGGCGATGATGATCGCCGTCAGCGCCCAATTCGCATCGGTGATCAGCGCCGGCACCTTCCAGCCGAGCGAAACAAACCCCCAGTAGAATGGGCTGATATCGGGCGTGTAGAGCACCTTCCAGATGATCGCGACGACGATCGGCGGCAGCACCATCGGGATCAGGAATACGGTGCGCAGCGCCTGCAGCAGGGATGACCGCATGTTGAGCAGCAGCGCCAGACCGAGACCGATCAGCATCTGCAGCAACACCGTCCAGAACGACAGCTTCGCCTGCACCCAGAAGCTGCCGATCAGCCGGCCGTCCTCGAGCAGCAAACGGTAATTCTGCAGCGGGCGGCAGAAGTCACCGATCGTATCGGGCTTTGTCAGGTCGAGTGGTGTGAAGCTCGTGATGATGAGAAACAGCGTCGGCGCGAGCGTCACCGCAATCAGCAACGCCAACGCCGGCCAAAGCATCAGCCAATAGTAGCGGTATTGCAGAGCAGCGAAGTCGCGGCGGCGCGGCTCCGGTGCGGGAAGGGATGCAAGGGTTTCGGCTGCCGGCGTCGCCACGGGCACGCTCCGCCTAGATCGGAATGCCCGCCTTCTTCAATTCCGCAATCGACTCGTCTTGTGCCTGCTTGAGCGCATCGCGCGCATTCTGTTGCTTGGTCGCAATCCGCTCCATGGCCTTGTTCACCTTGTCGCCGATCTGCGGGAAGATCGGTACGGTGCGGTACTTCATGTAGCCGGTCTTGCCCCCGAGTTCGAGCACTTGCAAGAACAGCGGCGCCACGCTGTCACCATTGAACGTCATCCGCTTCGTGAAGTCTTCGGACGTAATCACCGACCGGCGGCAGACAGCGCCATAACCTTTTTCACGCACAATGCGGCTGATCATCTCTTTCGAAAGCGCCCAGGAGATAAATGCCCACGCCGCGTCTTTGTTCTTTGCGCCCGCCGGAATGCCGAGGCCGTGCGAGTTGGAGCCCGGATAATTGCCCGCCGGTCCGACCGGCATCAACGAAAAGCGTGTCGTCTTGGCGACCTTTCAGTCGGCGTGCGCTGCGAGTGGTGTCAGCCAGGTAATCGCCTGCGTCCGGATGTTGGCGCGGCCCGAAAGTTGCGCGCGCATCGCCTGATCGTCGCTGAACGACATCACGCCGGGCGGACTCATTTCCGTGATGAGGCGCGCATAGTACTCGGCCGCCGTTGCCGCTTCCGGCGTGTCGAACACGGGGAATAGATCGTCGGGCGGGTTGCGGAAGAACTTACCCCCAAACCCCATCAAATACGGCACCCAGTTCCAGTGATGCAGCCGGTCCGCAACGAACGCCGAAACACCGTCCTTGTTGTTGATCGCCACGCAGACCTTCATCAGTTCGTCGAAAGTTGTCGGCATCTTCATGCCGGCCTTCTCGATGATATCCGCGCGCGACGCCGCCATCAGCATGCCGCCCGCTTCCCACGGAAACGCAAAGATCTCGCCCTTCGCGTTCTTCAAGATGCTGCGTCGTCCCTGACACGAAATCGTCGGCATCCCAGCCGGCCGGCGTCTTGTTGGCATCCTTGACGTAGCTGTCGAGAGGCGTGAACCAGTTCGCCCCGACCCAGCGGCCGGAATAGATGAAGGTCAGATTGGCGAAATCGTAAGCCGAGCCCTTTGTGGACAGCTCAAGGTCCATGCGTTGATTGTAGACGGGAAAAGCCTGCAGCTGAAAATCGACCTTCATTCCGGTCGCGGCTTCGAACTCCGGCAAATACGATTTCAGGTACTCATGATACGTACTCTGAAATGACGCGCCAGAAATCGTCACACCGGCAAAGGGCTTGGCTTGTCCGAGCACAGGCGACGCTTTGAAGCCGATCGCCGCCGCAGCTGCGCCGGTTAGGCTCGCGCGCAAGACATCGCGACGGTGAACCCGCGCTGCACGCAGCGTTTTGGTAGCAGAGGCAAGGGCTTTATCATGAGAGTTTTCGGACATCTGCGGCTCCTCCCTGGAGTGCCACGCGCCGCGCCGCGCGTTCTGTCTTTTATATAGACTTGCCGCAAGTCTTCCATAAAGTGAGCGCTAACGCAACGCTTCGTATGAGCGTTGATTGAGCTATTAAGTGTGTCATCCCGGGTGTCGCCGCCCAAAGACGGCGCTATCGCCGCGCGCGAGGGGCGATAGCCACACCAATGCGTTGGCACGAGAACGCGCACACGGAAAGAGTGCGCAGAGGTTGAGATGAGATCGCCCAAGGCGCGTAAGCAGCAGCCGAGTAAATCCGGATTTGATCAGCGCACAGGCGCGACCCTCGCCGATGTCGCCGCTGAAGTCGGTGTGTCGATCAATACTGTATCGCGCAGTTTCCGCGCCCCCCACACTGTCCGGCCTGGACTGCGGCAGCGAATCGGCAAGATTGCCGAGGAACTGAATTACGTACCGAACAATCTAGCGGGCGGTCTCGCGGGCGCACGGTCGTCCATTGTCGGCGTGGTTGTCACCTCGCTGTCCTATTCGGAATTCGCCGCCATCATCGATACGCTGCAACAGGAGTTGGCGGCTGCAGGCCTGCAGGTCTTGATCGGCAACAGTGCCTACGATCCCGAGGAAGAATTGCGCTTGGTGCGGGCCATGTTGAGTTGGCGTCCGGCCGCCATTGCCCTGGTAGGGACCGATCATCACCCGAAAGTCACAGAAATCCTCAAAGGCGCTGGCGTGCCGGTCATCGAGTTCTGGGATGCAACCGATCCACCGTTGGATACTGTGGTCGGCATGGATCATCGACAGATCGGCCGTAAGCAGGCACAACATCTCATTGACCTTGGCTGCAAGAATATTGGTTTCGTCGGTGCTGTGCGCGAGCACGATCATCGCGCGCTGAAGCGCCTCAAGGGCGCGCAGGAGTGGATTGCAAAAAAGCTCAAACTGCCGATGCCCGCCACTATCCACCGTGGTCCCGGCGTCTCCGCTGTTGGCGACGAGTTGGCAGCCGCGCTGCTCGCGCGTGAACCAAAGGTCGACGGCATCATCTGCAACAGCGACATCATAGCCTTTGGCGTTCTGCGCGCCTTAGCGAGATTGGACATGAAGGTGCCCGACGACGTAGCGGTCGTCGGCTTCGGTGACAACGATGCGGGAACTTGCATCACACCGGCATTGACGACCATTCGGCCGCCGCGCGTAGAGATTGGCCGCATTCTGGGCGAAGTCATACTTGCCCGCATCGCCGGCCGACACGTCCGTGAACCATTGCCTCGAAGGTGAACTGGTGGTGCGTGACAGTACGAGCGCGACCGTCGCTGCGACAGAAGAAGCCGCAGCGCGCGACGGCTGACCGCAATGCAAGGAGGCGAACGTGAGCAAGACATGTCTGATTACCGGTGGCGCGCGCGGTATCGGCTTTGAAACCGCACACCTCGCAGCTCAAAGCGGGTGGGACATCGCCATCGTCTATCGTGAGCAGGCCGCCGCCGCTGAGCGCGCCGTGGCCGCAATCAAAGCGCTTGGACGCAATGCCATGGCCGTTCGCGCCGACGTCGCGGTCGAGAAGGAAATCGTCGCCGCCTTCGCGGCCATCGATCAGGCAATGAGGCCCATCGCCGGTGTCGTCAACAGCGCCGGGATCAACGCGCACGGCCGCGTCCAAGACTTGGTAGGCGACGATCTGCGGCGCATGTTCGATATCAATGTCACGGGCCTCATGCTTTGTTGTCGCGAAGCCGCGCGCCGTATGTCGACCAAACGCGGGGGTGCCGGTGGCGCCATCGTCAACATCTCGTCGATGGCTGCGACCATCGGCGGCCGCCCCGGATCATCCACCTACGCCGCAAGCAAAGGTGCCGTGGATGTCTTCACCACCGGCTTCGCGCGCGAGGTTGCGGCCGAAGGTATTCGCGTCAACGCCGTCCGTCCCGGTGTCACCGATACTGACATGATCGCGGCCATGCGGTCTGGTCAGAGGCGTGCAGCAGTCGAGGCGACGATACCGATGGGCCGCTTCGGCAGGCCAGAAGAAATCGCAGCAGCGGTCGTCTGGCTCCTGTCCGACGCCGCGTCGTTCGTCACCGGCGCGCATCTGAACGTCGGCGGGGGTGGCTTCCACGTTGGTGCGCCTCAGAATTAGAAACAGTCTCGCCAAACCTTCGGAGTAATCTCGTGTCATCTGCGTTCCTTCCACCGCGGTCCATCGGCGACACCGGCATCAAAGTATCAACGCTCGGATTTGGCGGCGCGCCGATCGGCGGCTTTCGCTTCGCCATCACCGAACAGCAGGGCGCCGATACCGTTCGTGCTGCCTACGCCGCAGGCGTCCGCTATTTCGATACCTCGCCCTACTATGGCTACGGCCGCAGCGAGCACCTGTTCGGACAAGCTTTGCGCGAACTGCCGCGCGACAGCTTTGTACTGTCCACCAAAGTCGGCCGTACCATGGCAGTCAAAGCCGACGATGAAAGTATTGACGGTTGGCGCTCCGGCGGACTGCCCTTCAAGCCAACCTTCGACTACAGCCGCGACGGCACGCTACGCTCGCTTGAGCACTCCCATCTGCGCCTCGGTATGAACCGCATCGATGTCGCCTTTATTCATGATGTCGATGTCTGGACACACGGTAGTCAAGTCGAAGCCGACCGCCGCTTCAAGGAGGCGATGAGCGGAAGTTACCCCGCACTCGCAGAGTTGCGGAAAGCTGGCGTCATAAATGCCATCGGCGTCGGCTTGAACGACAGCGAGATGAGTCTGCGTTTCGCGCGCGAGGCGGACATCGATTGCATTATGTTGGCGGGCCGCTACACGCTGCTTGAACAGGGCGCACTCGCGGAATTGTTGCCCTACTGCCAGGTAAAAAATATCTCCATTGTTCTCGCAGGCCCCTTGAACTCGGGCATCCTCGCAACCGGCGCGGTTCCGGGCGCGAGTTATGACTACAAGCCGGCGCCGGAGGCCATCGTCGCAAAAGTGCAAAAACTCGCGGCCGTGTGTGCGCGCCATAACGTTGAGCTCACCACCGCAGCGCTGCACTTTCCGCTGGCTCATCCCTCGATCGCATCGATCGTGGCAGGCGGCATTCATCCGCGCGAAGTGCAAGAGAATGCCGCACGCATGGCGGTGAAAATCCCCGCCGCACTCTGGCAGGATCTCCGGGACGAAGGCTTGCTGGCTCCTGACGCGCCTATCCCCGCGTCGTAACGCGCGAGGCTCGGAGCTGCGCGATGCGCTTCGGCGGGGCACGGTGTCCTGATCCTTGGTGCCGATCCGCCACATCAACAGCCTGTTCGGCAGCGCGCACGCAAAGCGATTGACTCTCGGAAACACAACTTATAGTTGTTAAAACTGAACCCAGTCATTGACGGGTTGAGGCCATTGGCGTCACGTGCGGGCCTAAGATCTTGTTTAAACGATAAGTTTTGTTGCGTCCCCTGAGTGCTGCTTCACACCTGGAGATTGCAATGACGAAACTGGCGTGCTCGCCGGCGGCTGTTCTTCTGCGCGCTGGATTGACCTCTGTTCTTCTCGCCGGATGTGCGGTTTCGCCATCAGAACTCGACACGGATCGGCTGTCGGCTATCGCTGAGGATCGCGCAACGCGCCTCCGAGACGAGCAGACGCCATTGCCGGCGACGGTCACTCTGCATACCGCCATCACGCGGGCTTTACGCCACAATCTGGATCATCAAGTCGAACTCGCTGAGCAGGCTGTGCGCGAACGCGAGCTCGATCTCGCGCACTATAGCTTGTTGCCCAACATCGTTGCGAACTCCGGCTACACCGAGCGCGACAAGGTCTTGGCCAGCAACAGCCGCAATGTTGTTACCGGCACAGAAAGCCTCGCCACCTCGACCAGTTCGGATAAGCGCCTTCGCACAGCCGATATTGCGTTTGGCTGGAATATCCTGGATTTCGGCCTCTCCTACGTGCGCGCCCGTCAAGCGGCCGACAAGGTTTTGATCCAGCAAGAATTGCGGCGCAAAATCAGGCTGCGCATTATTGAAAACGTGCGCACCGCCTATTGGCGCGCAGCGACCGCACAGCGGCTTATGGCGCGTCTGGGCGCAATCGAAGCGCAAGCCGCCGATGTCGAAACGAGTGCGCGCCGCCTCTCGACGGATCGTGACACGCCACAACTTACGGCGCTCACCTATGAGCGTGAGATTATCGAGATCCAGCGCACGCTTGGCGAACTGCAGCGCGAGTTGAATGTCGCCCATGCCCAGCTTGCGGCCTTGATGAACGCGCCGCCGAACGCAAAATTCCGCGTGGTTCCGAGCAGTAAATCCATGGCGATCGCTGGTACCAAAGGCGCGTTGCCAGAATTGGTCCGCACAGCCCTCGTCAACCGGCCGGAACTGCGCGAGGTCGAGTATCAACGCCGCATCAATGAGCAGGAAGCTCATGCTGCGCTGCTGGAGCTGCTCCCCGGCGTCAATCTTCTTGCGGGCGCCAACTACGACAGCAACAGCTTTCTCTTGCACAATGACTGGCTCGGCTGGAGTGCCAAAGCGAGTTGGAACCTTATGAAAGTATTCTCCTATCCCGCGCGCCGTGATTTGATCGAACAGCAGGGAGATTTGCTCGACAAGCGCTCGCTCGCCGTAGCCATGGCCGTCGTCACGCAGGTCTATGTCAGCCGCGTCCGCGAAGCGCACGCTGCGAAAGAGTATCGCGTCGCCACCCGTTATCGCGACGTGCAACACCGGCTCACCACCCAAATTCGCGACGAAGCCACCGCCGGCCGCGTCACCAAGCAGACACAAGTCCGCGAAGAGTTGAACGCGCTGGTTGCGGAAGTGAAAAAGGATCTCGCGCACGCCGCGCTCGAAAGTGCGACGGCCAACGTCGCCGCGTCGCTCGGCCTCGATCCCTATCCCGATGTCGGCGAGACGATGCCGTCGGCAGGGGCGCTTGCCGCGTCGCAGTGGAGCGCCGTCACGCGCCGTGCGCTCGGTGGTCCCGCGCCTGAAGCTACGCATCCACCAAAGTAAGCGCCCGCTTTCGCGGGGGTCGCCGCACCACGCCTCAGAATACGAACACAGGAGCCATTGCATGTCATGGTATCGCAGACGCGCCAAGGTTTCTGCAATCGCGGTCTGTGGCTTTGCTCTGTTGCACGCAGATGGCGTGCGCGCGGTCGATCACGACAGGGGCGTCGAACTGCGCGGTATCGTTCGCGCCATAAACTACGCTGCGGTGTCGACTGACCTCCAAGCGCGAGTGCGCCGCATCGGGTTCCGCGAGGGGGAGGTGTTCAAAGTTGGCGACATCTTGATCGAATTCGATTGCGCCCGGCAGTGGCAAGAGCTTGCCGCCTTGGATGCAGTCGAACGCGAAATGCGCGTGGCCGTCGAAACATCGGAGGTGCTGATGCGCCGTGGCGCCGGCAATCGCAACGACAATGACATTTCGTCGGCACGCCATGATCGTGCGCGCGCCGAAGCCGGTGCCATGCGCACGCGTCTCGGTCAATGCACCATCGCCGCGCCATTCGATGGCAGCGTAGTCGAACTATTGATCAACGCCCACGAGTATGCGCCGTCCGCTCGGCCATTTCTGGTCATTGCCGGCGTGACACCTTTGGAAATCGAGATCATTGCACCCTCCAAAATGACTGAAGCGATGCGGCCCGGAGCGGAATTCGAGTTTCGGGTGGATGAGATCGCGCGGTCATTGCCCGTGCGTGTCGCGCGAACCGGCGGGGCGGTCGATCCCGTCAGCCAAACCCTCAAGATCTACGCTGCCTTCTCGATACCGCACCCTGGTGTGCTGCCGGGCATGAGCGGAACCCTGCGCTTTGAGCCGCGTGGAGGGCAACATGGATCCGAAGCGAAAGGCCGATGACGTGAAGCACGCGGCCACAGGTTCGAGATCGCACCTGCGCGCGGAGAGTATGCAGGCCCAAGCCGGGATCAATGCAGAGCCTGCCGTGCTTGCGCTGCTGCGCGCCGAAGAGGCGGCACGCCAAGCCACAGATGTGATAGCCCTCCGGCACATGATGGTCAGCGAAATCCGGAAGCTCACGCAGTCACGCCAAGTTTTCATTGCGGAGACCAGTGCGCATATAGGCCTCAAATTGACTGCGATTTCCAGTGTCGGCGCGGTGGATGCACAAACGGCGCTCGTTGATGCCTTCGAGAAGCTGCTCCGGACAGTTCTCAAAGAACGCGGCAGCGCCGAAGCACTCGAATTCACGCTTCCCGCCTTCGTGACTGATGATGAACCCTTGTTGCAGGCGTATCCCTACCGTCACATGCTGCTGCTGCCAATGAAGGATCGGGCCGGCAATTGCTTCGCGCTGTTGTTGCTGGCCCATGAGCGGCCATGGAGCAGCGGTGACGATATTGTGGCAACGCGCCTTGTCGGCCACCTTTGCGCACGCTTGGTGTGCACTGTCGCCGCCGAGCCGGCGGCGTGCGCATCCATCTCTGCGCGCGCATTGGCGCTGGCTTGTTGCGCTGGTGGTCGCGCTCGTACTGGCGCTGCCGGTACCCATGACAGCACTGGCACCCGTCGAGATCACAGCAAGTAAGCCGCAGATCGTCGCGGCACCCATGGATGCCGTGATCGAGGAGGTCGTTGTCGATCCTAGCGCGGAGGTTGCTGCCGATGCGGTTCTGCTTCGCTTTGTTGACACCAATCTGCGCAATCGCGCGGAAATCGCGCAGCGCGAAATGCAGGTTGCCGAGGCACGCGTGCGTCAGTTGTCACTTTTGTCGTTCACCGAACAGCGCGGCCGGCATGAGATTGGCCTGGCCAGAACCGAGTTGGAACTGAAACGCGCGGAGTTGTCTTACGCCAAAGAAGTCTTGGGCAAGACCGAGGTCCGCGCCCCTGTGAAAGGCATCGCAGTCTTCGCCGACAAAAAATCACTCGTTGGCAAGCCGGTGTCGACCGGCGAGCGCATCATGGAAATTGCCGACCCAAAGCGCATCGAAGTGCGCATTGATGTACCCGTCGCTGACGCAGCCGTGTTGAAAGCCGCAAGCGCCGTAAAGATCTTTCTCGATATCGATCCATTGCGGCCGCTGTCGGCGGTTGTTCAGCGTTTCGACTATCGCGCACGGCCTTCGGACACTGACGTTCTCGCCTTTCGTGCTTTCGCCGAGTTGGCGCCGGTCGACGGAGAGCCGCCGAGGTTGGGCTTGCGTGGCGTTGCGCAAGTCTACGGCGAGAAGACATACCTTGGCTTCTATCTCTTCAGGCGGCCGATCTCGGCGCTCCGCCAATGGCTAGGTGTTTGATGCAGCGCGCACGCACCGCCCTCGGATCGACCGCTTCCTGAAATGCGCGGCGAGCTTCAGGTGGTGAGTGTCGCTGAGGCAAGTACGGATGGTTACGTCGTTGTCGATCCGTTCCGTCAAAGCTACTATCGCATCGACCGCGCAGCGGCTGAAGCATTGTCGGTATGGCCGCAGTGCGCAACGGTCGATGATGTCGTTGCAGCAGTCGAAAATCGATACGGCAACGCCGTTGGCGTCGAAGATGTCGTCGCCCTCATTGCTTTTCTCGATGCGCATAATCTGACCGTTGAGACCGACGCGCCCCGTTGGGAGCGCCTAGCTGAGCACGAGCGGCAAGCGAACGCGCGCACGCTGAAGTGGCTCGTTCACAATTATCTCTTCATGCGCATTCCGGTGCTTCGGCCGGAACCATTCTTGAAGATAATACAGCCGTTGATGGAGCCGCTGTTCACGCGCCCGTTTGCGTGGGCGATCGCCATCCTCGGCGCATTCGGCCTCTATCTTGTCTCCCGTCAGTGGGACGCATTCCTCACGACATTTCCGCATTTTTTCTCGCTGTCAGGCATGCTGACGTATGCACTTGCACTCGTGATCGTAAAGTCACTGCACGAGATCGGTCACGCCCTGACGGCCGTACGCTACGGCTGCCGCGTACCGTCAATGGGCATCTGCGTCGTTGTCCTCGTGCCGATGCTCTATACCGACGTGACAGATGCATGGAAGCTGCGGGACCGCCATCAACGCCTGCGCATCGGTGCAGCCGGTTTGATTGTAGAAGTCTATCTCGCGTGTCTGGCAACGCTTCTTTGGGTGTTTCTGGCCGATGGACCGGCGCGAAGTGTAGCCTTCGCGGTTGCCACAACCGGTTGGGTACTGAGCATCATATTGAACCTCAACATCTTCATGAAATTCGATGGCTATTTTATTCTTTCTGACTTTTTCAACATCGAGAACCTGCAATCCCGCGCCTTCGCATTCGGTCAATGGCGCCTCCGCGAAGTCATCTTTGGCTACGGCCTCCCGCCGCCGGAGCGTCTGAGCCAGAGGAGGATGTTTTATTTCACGCTCTATGCGTCGGCGACGTGGGTCTACCGCCTCGTCGTCTTCACCGGCATCGCCATCGCCGTCTACCTCATGACATTCAAGCTGCTCGGCTTGGTACTCTTTGCTATCGAGATCGTGGTCTTCATCATGCGCCCCATCAAGCAAGAACTGCAGTGCTGGCGCCAATTGGCACAGAGCTCACGGGATCACGCGGCGTACAGTGTGCGCATCTGGCCTTATCGTCGTCGCTGCATGGGCAGTCTGCGTGCCATGGGCCAGCAGCATCGCACTGCCCAGTGTGGTCGAAGCCGCACGCAGTGCGCAGATATATGCGCCGCGCGCCGCGCGCATTCTTGCGCTCCACGTCAAATCTGGAGATCGCGTTGCTGCGGGGATGGTAATCGCGCAACTTGAGGCTCCAGATCTCGACCACGAGATCGAACGCACACGGCTGCGCAGCGCACAGATCGAGGCGCGTATCGCGCGACGCTCGGCCGACCCGCAGGATCGCGCCGATACGCTCATTCTCTTTGATCAACTTGCGAGCTTGCGCGAACGCCGCAATGGCCTTGAGCGCGAACGGCAACAGTTGTCGATCACCGCGCCAGTCACCGGCGAAATCGTGGAGCTTGATCCCGATCTCCACCCGGGCCGTTGGGTGACGCGCACCGATCTACTCGCGCGCGTCATCAACACGGACGAACTGACGATAAAGGCTTACGCAAGCGAAATAGATCTCCTGCGCATCGATCTCACTGAGCCCGCCAAGTTCATATCCGACGCGCCACAAGGCCCACCGAGGAGCGCATGGCTCGACGCCGTCTCCACAACATCGGCAAATACAATCGATATCCTGGAGCTCTCGTCGTATTTCGGAGGTGCAATCCCGGTGCGGCTGCAGGCGCGCGAGCGCGACGGCCGGCAACATATTCCGTCCGCGGCTCACTTTCTGGTCACTGGCCGCGCTGTCGCGGATGGTGGTGCGCATCATCTCCGCGTTGAACGTGGGGTGATGATCGCCGCGGCGCGTGCCGAAAGCCTCGCGGTGCGTGCACTCCGCCAAGTGCTCAAAGTCTTGATCCGCGAAAGCGGCGTCTGACGACCCTGCCGGGACAGCCGTTAATCCCTCTCAAATGCCCAGCAACCTTGCATCGATAACGTTTTGAAAACACATGCAGATAAAACAAAACCCAGAGGAAAATCTTAGTCAATAAACAACCAATGATTGCAATGATGGTTCTTACTGCCGAGCAAACTGCATCGCGCAGAAAACGGTCACTCATCTTTGCAAAGGGCACGTCATGCGCAAGGCAGTCTCAGCGGCGTTTCGTAAGGGTATCAACAACTCGAAAAATGCCGCTACCTTCACGCACGCGGACCTCACGCCGAAGATGACCTATCGCGCGCTTGAGCAGCGGATCGTGTTCGACGCTGCCATGGCCGCAACCGCAGATCAAACACTCGCCGCGCCTGCAGACACTTCGGCCGAAACCGACGCACCAGCCAGCGACGCAAATCCGCTGAATACGCATGTCGAAGTTGCTACACTTTTGCCCAGCGGGTCGCTCAATTCCGTCGATGCCACCGTAGGCTCGGCGCAACCCGCCGCCTCCACATCTGGCGGCGTGCTGGTCTTCGTCGACAGTAGCATCGGCAATCTGTCGGCCCTGCTCGCTAACGTACCGGCGACAGCCGAGATCATCTTGCTCGATGCGTCGAAGGATGGCCTGTCGCAAATTGCCGGGCACGCTGCGAGCCACGATAATCTCTCCGCCATTCATATCGTCAGCCACGGCTCAGCCGGCCACCTGACGCTTGGTAACACGTCCTACGATGCCGCAACGCTCGCAAGTCACAGCGCCGAGCTTGCAAGCATCGGAGCGGCGCTGTCAGCCAGCGGCGACATCTTGATCTATGGTTGCGACATTGGCGCAGGGGCTGCTGGACAGGAGTTTGTTGCAGCGCTCGCCGATGCCACCGGCGCCGACATCGCTGCATCGAGCGACGGAACCGGCACCGCCGCGCTT
Organism: uncultured Alphaproteobacteria bacterium; assembly: GCA_963831185.1. Classification (GTDB taxonomy): domain Bacteria; phylum Pseudomonadota; class Alphaproteobacteria; order Rhizobiales; family Hyphomicrobiaceae; genus JABFRJ01. Next base: position 218,236 of record CAWHPE010000006.1, on the reverse strand, counting down.
GGGGGTGATTGGGATCTTGAGATCCGGAACGGTTTGATCGAGGCCGGTCTGATTGACGCGCCGGAGTGGAATGGCCTCCTGGCGCCGCTTCAAATCCAGGTCTCCGGCGATCCGGTAAAACTGAGCGGAGTGGGCGGCGCTGCCGACCCCTTCAATTCAGTAGGCAACACCGCTCTGTGGACCAACGCGGGCACGATTGGAGGTACGTCGATCGATATCCGCGCCACCGTCATCAGCACCACGACCTTTAATTCTGGCGTTTTCGCTCGACCCTACGTCGATTTCATCACCTCGAATTTTGAGGACATGCAAGTCATCGTCTGGAATGGCTCGGCAACGATCAAATGGGAAATCTTCGCCTCCGGCACCAATCAGACGGTTTATGCAGTCGGCAGTCCGAATTTCTCCATCCGCGATCTCGACGGCTTGGACGCGCAGAATCTCGCGCTCCCCGCCGTGGAACTTGAAGCCGTGATCCCGAGCCTGAACGGGTTGACGTCCTACACACTCGAAGGCAACCCCACTGCGCCCAATACGCTGAATGCCGGCATCGTCGGCAGCAATCTGGTCGTCGCAGGCACAATCAACCGCAACGCCGAAACGAACTCGATGGTGTCCTTCGGCTGGTCCGAAGTCTCGAACTGGACGGTGACCTATGTCGGCAACACCGCATTCGTAAATCCCGACGGCTCAATTTCGGCACGCTTCTACTACCACGACGGCGACGGTGACTTCACGTTTGTGAACCCCGCCACAACTTCGATGTTGAGTATCGATCTCGACGCCAATGAACTCGACGCTGGCAGGAACTCGGGTATCAGACGACATTCACAGAGAACGGCAGTGCCGTCGCCGTGGTCGATGCCGACGTTGTGATCGCACAGCATCTGGCACTCGGCACCACGATCCACGAGGGCACCGTCCGCCTCATCAACGCTCAAGCGGGCGATGAATTGCTCATCAATGGCTCGAACGCGCTCAGTGGCACAGTGTCGGCAGGCGGCGCAACGTTCGCCTATACTGTAACCACCTCGGGTGGCCAGATCGAAGTGACGTTCACGGGTGCCGCGACAGTCGCGCAGTACCAAGCCGCTCTGCAGGCGATCACATTCCACAACACTTTGGAAGCCCCAAGCACAACCGACCGCCAGATCGAAGTCTTTGTCACCAACACCCTGTTCGGCACATCGAGCAATCAAGCGCTGTCCACGATCCACGTCGCAGCCGTCAATGACGCACCGGCCGACGCCAGCGAAACCAACACGGTGACCGAGGATATCACGCTGTCCGTACCAGCCGCGACGGGTTTACTTGCCGGCGCCACCGATGCCGATGGCGATCTGCTGACGATCGCAGACTTCACAATCATGGCGTGTCGGGTCCTCACGCAGCAAACAGCAGCATCAACATCCCCGGCGTGGGCGACATCCAGATCAATGCTGACGGCTCTTACAGTTTCGCACCCGCCCCCAATTATAACGGGCCGGTTCCAGCCGTTACCTACACCGTCACGGACGGCAACGGCGGTACCGATACGTCCACGTTGCAGCTTTCGATTGCACCTGTCTCGGATTTTATCACTGCCACCGCACCAGCGACGGTCTCGACACCTGAAGACGTCCAGATTGTGTTTTCGACAGCAAACGGCAATGCCATCGTTCTCGCCGATCCTGACGCATCAGGAAGCGCCGTGATCCGCCTCGCCGTTCCAGCCGGAGCAGGCGCACTGCATCTTGCAACCACGGCTGGTTTGCTCACGGTGAGTGGAGATGGGTCCAACGAGGTCATCATAACCGGCCCCGTCGCCGCAATCACCGCCGCGCTCGATGGGCTGCGCTTCGTGCCGCCCGCGGATTGGAGCGGCAGCTTCCTGCCAATCTCTCCATCACAATGACCCGCCCGACCGATGTCGGCTTCGTCAATCCCGGCTTCGAATTACCCAACTTTGCCGACATCAATAGCTTCCGTCGGTCCACAAATCGCTCGTTCCGGGCTGGGAAACAACGGCAACAGATGGCTTGATCGAAACCTGGGACAGCGGCTTCAACGGCGGTGGCGGTCCAGCCATTCCAGCATTCGAAGGTGACCAGTTCGTAGAGTTGAACGCCACTCAATCGTCGACGTTGTCTCAATCCTTCACGCCGACCACGGCCGGCGGCGATCTGACGCTGACCTTTGCCCATCGCGGTCGCGTATGGCGTCGACACGATGAACGTCACCGCCATCGATCTCGGCGCCGATGGCGTCTAAGGCGGCGGCGATGACACAGGCTGTTCAGCCAAAACTATATCGACGGCAATACGGCCTGGCAGTCAGTATCAAGCCGATCTCGGCACGGCGTCGGGAAATGCGATCTTGCTGAAGTTCACTGCGTGAGCTCCGCTGGTGGCATCACGACAGGGAATTTCCTCGATGCCATCAGCATCTACGATTCCTCCCTGAGTGCGACAACGGGCCTTAGTCTGACGGTCACCCCTGTCGCCGATGCCGTCGACGACACAGTCGCCACCGACGAGGAAACTGCAATAACGTTCAATGTAATGACCGGAGCCAACGGCGCCGAGGCCGACAATTTCGAAAGCCCAGCCGCAAGTGTCACGGCGATCACGCAACCTGCCAACGGCACCGTCTCGTTCGCCAGCGACGGCACGCTGACCTACACGCCTAATCATCACTTTCATGGCTCTGATACGTTCACCTACACCGTCACATCAGGCGGTGTAACCGAAACCGCGACCGTGGTCGTGACTGTCGCCCCCGTAAACGATGCGCCGGTCGATCCAGGTGAAACCAACACCGTGATCGAAGATGTGTCCGCTGAATGTCCCGGCCGCGACGGGGCTGCTCGCTGGCGCCACCGATCCCGATGGCGACACGCTCACCATCACAGACTTCACGATCGACGGCGTGTCCGGCCCGCACGCAGCCGGCACCAGCGTCACGATCCCCGGCGTCGGCGTCATCGAGATCGCCGCCAATGGCGCCTACAGTTTCGCACCGGACGCCAACTATAACGGCGCAATTCCTTCCGTGACCTATACCATAGCCGACGGCAACGGCGGCACGGACACCTCCGCGCTGCAACTGACGATGGCCGCCGTGAATGATGCGCCAACGGGCATTGTTTCTGATCTTTCGACCTACGACGGCGCGACAATCTCCATCGACACAGGCGTCAACTTCACCGATGCCGATGGCGACGACCTGACGTTCACGATCGTCGGACTTCCGGCAGGACTGACATTCGATCCCGGCACCGGTGTCATCAGCGGAACAATCGCCGCAGGTGCGAGCCAAGGCGGCACTGGTGGCGTCTACACCGTTTCGGTAGTGGTTGATGACGGTACGGAAACGGTCACGCGAAACTTTGCGCTGACAGTTCAAAACATCCCACCGGCTGCGGTGGACGACGCTGCGACAATTAACGAAGACGACGCAATCGTCACCGGCAACGTCATCTCCGATACACTAACGGGTGATCTCTGATGGCGCGCCGGATAGCGATCCGCTGACGGTTGCCGCCGCCGATCAATCAGGCACTGCAATCACGCTTGGCGTTCCCTTCACGACAGCAGGCGGCGGCATCCTCACACTCAACGCCGATGGCAGTTACACCTTCGCGCCGGGCACAGCCTACAACGGCCTTGATGCCGGTGAGACCGCGACGGAAGCGATCAGCTACACCGTCTCCGACGGTAACGGCGGTCAAGCCTCAGCATCGTTGATCATCGTCGTCACGGGTGCGAACGACGCTCCTGTTGTGATCGACCCGCTCAATCCCGGTACGCCGTCGAACCCGATTGCGGCAACCGATCCGCTCACCATCATCCCCGGCGTGCTCACATCGGACGGTGCAACACCGGCGCCGGTCAATGTTGGAGCTTATCTCGTCGATCCCGATGGTGAGCCGCTGACGTTCACTGCAACCGGCTTGCCACCTGGCATGGTCATTGATCCTGCGACCGGCATCATCACCGGAACCTTGCCCGCCGATGCAAGCCAATTGGGGCCTTACACCGCAATCATCACCGCCACCGACCCTGACGGCGCCAGCGTTCAAACGGCGGTGACATACACCGTCATTAACCTGCCGCCGGTCGCCAACGATGACGCCGCGAGCCTCTCCGAAGTCGACGCAAGCGTCACCGGCAACGTCATCAGCGATCCGTTGACGGGTGATCTCGATGGCGCGCCAGACAGCGATCCGCTGACGGTTGCCGTCGCCGATCAATCAGGCACTGCAATCACACTCGGCGTTCCCTTCACGACAGCAGGCGGCGGCATCCTCACACTCAACGCCGATGGCAGTTACACCTTCGAACCGGGCACGGCCTACAACGGCCTCGATGCCGGCGAGACCGCGACGGAAGCGATCAACTACACCGTCTCCGACGGTAACGGCGGTCATGCTTCAGCATCGTTGATCATCGTCGTCACGGGTACGAACGATACGCCCATCGTAATCGACCCACTCAATCCCGGTACGCCGTCGAACCCGATTGCTGCAACCGATCCGCTCAACATCATCCCCGATGTGCTCACATCCGACGGCACCGGGTTCGCGCCGATCAACGTCGCCGCCTATATCGTCGACCCCGATGGCGAACCGCTGACCTACGCATTGATGCCCGACGCTCCCGCGTGGCTGACATTCGATCCAGACACAGGCTACATCTCAGGCACGCCACCGTCTGACGCCTCGCAATTGTCCAACATCGGCACACCGGGCCAATACCTTGTGACGATCATCGCCACCGACCCTGATGGCACAAGCGTCGAAACCACAGTTACGCTGACGATTGTTAATCTGTCACCGGTCGCCGAGGCTGACACCAATACCGTCTCGGAAGACGGAGTTGGGGTGAGCGGAAATATCCTCGACAATGACGCGGATGCCATGCCCGATAGCGATCTTCTCACAGTGCAATCGTCGATGCAGGGGGCAATCCCGATCACGCTCGGAACGCCCTTCACGACAGCCGGCGGCGGGATACTCACGTTCAACGCTGACGGCAGTTACACCTTCGAGCCAGGCACTGCGTACAACGGCCTCGATTCCGGCGAGATCGCGACGGAAACAATCAGCTACACCGTCTCCGACGGCAACGGCGGCACGGCAACCGCCACGCTGGTTCTCAGCATCCAGGGCGCGAACGACGCTCCTGTTGTAATCGACCCACTCAATCCCGGTACGCCGTCGAACCCGATTGCGGCAACCGATCCGCTCACCATCATCCCACATGTAAATGCGACGGACGGAACCGCACTAACGCTCGTCAACGTCGCCGCATTTGTTGTCGATCCCGATGGCGAGCCACTGACATATGCGTTGTCGCCAGACGCGCCCGCTTGGCTGTCCATCGATCCAGACACCGGTCTCATCACGGGAACACCGCCGTTTGACGCGTCGCAAGTCACCAACACCGGCACGCCAGGCGAATATTTAGTGACGGTCATCGCCACCGATCCTGATGGAGCGAGCGTCGAAACCACTGTCACATCTCACCATCGCGAATGCCCCACCCGTGGCCGTCGATGACGTCGCCTCCGTCGATCGCGGACTGCCAACCGTCATTCAGGTTCTCGCCAACGATGTTGATGGCGGATCAGACGGGGATGACTTGAAAGTTATTGCGGCAGTCGCCTCGACGGGAACGGTCGTGATCAATCCAGATGGCACGCTGACCTATACGCCACCGTGGGGCTACGAAGGCACAGCAACCATCGAGTACCGGATCAGTGACAACCAAGGCGGACAAGCCGCCGCCAAAGTGACGCTGACGATCACCGCCGATCCCATGTCGGCCCTGCCGCAGGCAAGTGAAAACTCACTGCCACCGCTCTTGGATCTGAAGCCGCGACCGGTGACCGCGGAAGGAGCGGTTCTGAAAGCCGTCAACGCGGTCGAACTGCTCGATGGCATGCCGCTTGCGGAAGGTGAGACAAGCAGTGACGATACCGGCTCGCTGCAAAATCCCGCTTTTGCCGTCTTCAAATCCAATCCTGCCTTGAGCAGCAATGGCGATGTGCACGGGCTCAGCAGTTTTTCTCTGCGGTTCTCGAACACCGGCGCCGTGGAGCAAAAGGTCTTGATCGAGAATTTCGTGCGCGGTCAGACCATGATCTTGAATCTCGGCATGGATGGTGTGTCGAAAGGTCAATCGATTGAATGGAAATTGCAGACGCTCGACGGTCATCCAATGCCGGACTGGCTTGCCTTCGTTGGTAAGAGCTCAGTCTATGGACAGCGCCCCGCAGATGTCGAGACCATCGACCTGCGTGTGATCGGCATCTTGCCGGACGGCACCATCGTCACGCACGAGTTTCGATTGCAGGCGATCACAGGGGAAATGCAACCCTTGAGCATCGGCAAATCAGGACTGCTGGCCCCGAAAACGTTCCTGGAGCAACTGAAGTTGGACGCCATGATAAATTCCGAGAGCCTACACGGCCTCGCGAACCTGCTGAAGCGCAAGGCGGGCTAATCGACCCCTTAGGCGTGCTGCAAACATTTCCCGGTTGCGCAGCGCGCCCAATGGCCTCAAGAACACGCAATGTCTTGAGGCAAGTCGGTACGGCAGCAATGAAACAACTTGAGCGGCGCCAAGTCGTGCGTGGGCTTATCGGCGCAGCAGCGCTCGTGGTCGCTGATCCGCTAGCGGCACAAACGTCGCAACTGACGTTCCCGCAGTGGGCGGAGGTCTTTCGTCCGCGCGCCCGTGCGCGCGGCGTGTCGGACGCGACCTACACCGCCACGATGAGCGCCATCAAGCCGGACACATCGGTCTACGCGCTTGACCGGGCGCAGCCCGAATTTCGCGAGCAAGTCTGGCAATATCTCAACCGGCGCGTCTCAGATTGGCGCGTCACCGTGGGAAAAGAGCGGGCGCGCGAACATGCGCCACTGCTGGCACGTATCGAACGCGACTACGGCATCGACCGCTTCACCATGCTCGGGCTGTGGGGCATGGAATCTGCCTTCGGTGATGTTGTCGTCAATCCCAAACACATGCGGCCGGTCATTCCCGCGCTTGCCGCCTTGGCCTGGGGCGAGCCGCGCAGGCGCCCCTATTGGGAGCAGGAATTGCTCAACGCATTGGTCATCGTCGAGCGGGGCTGGGCGCGTCCGACAGACATGCTCGGCTCATGGGCCGGCGCAATGGGCCATACGCAGTGGATGCCGGAAGTCTGGCTCAACATGGGTGTTGACTACAATCGCGATGGCCGCGTTTCGCCCTTCGGCACTCCGGACGATGCCCTTGCCGGAACCGCACAATTCCTCCAGCGGCGCGGTAAATACCGGCGTGGCGAAGGCTGGGGATATGAGGTCCGCACACCTGCTGGCCTCAGTACCAACATCACCGCCAAGGCACCGATATCAGCCTGGATGGCCAAAGGCGTGACGCAGGCCAACGGGCAGCCGTTCCCGCGCCCGGGGGAAGCGGCGCGGCTCTGGCAGCCAGCCGCCGGTGGTCCTGTGTTCTTGCTGACGCAGAATTTCGACGCCGTGCGATCTTACAATCCCGCCAATACCTATGCTTTGGCGATCGTCCATCTCGGCGACCGAATCCGCGGCGGCGATGCTTTTGTTCAGCAATTCCAGGGCGGCGAACGTGCGCTGACGTTGCCGGAAGTGATCGAAACCCAGAAGCGGCTGACCGCGCTGGGGTTTGACACGGGCGGCACCGATGGCCGCGTCGGCCGCGATACCATGCTTGCGGTCCGCGCCTTCCAGAACAAAGTCGGACTTACGCCGGCCGATGGCTATCCCGGATTGAAAGTGTTGGCGCGCGCCCGAACAGCAGGTTGATCGGCAGATCAAATCAGCCTGCCGTCATCTCGACCGCGACCTAAAATTAAGAATGCGCTTGCTTTCCGGCGCGCTCTGCATTCTCATATTCAAAAAGACGAATGTTTCGCGCGGCGCAACCCGTGCGAAGGGAGTGAGCCTATGAAGATTGAGTTGCTTAACCGGACGTCCTGGGCGGACAAGTCAGCCGCCGTCGAAGCGCTCGAGGACGCAGACTTGGACCAAGCCTTGATCGGCGCCATGGAGCAGGTGGCGTCCGCGCGCGGTGGTTTGGGCGCCATCCGCTTCTCGACACCAACCTTCAAAGACTACGCAACGCAAGAGATCAAAGGCTGCGGCAAGAATTCCTTCCCGGCTTTTTCCGTGACCGGCGGTGCCTGCGCGCTCGACTGCGACCACTGCAAGGCCAAGATCCTGGAGCCGATGCTTCCGGCGACAACGCCTGAAATGCTCGATCAGAAGGTGCGCGACCTCATCGTTTTGCAAGGGCTGCAAGGGTTTTTGCTGTCGGGTGGATCCAACAAGCGTAATGAAATCAAGTACGAGAAGTACTACCCCGTCATCGAAAAGCTGAAGCGTGACTTCCCCTATCTGAAGATCGCGATCCACAGCGCGCTCACCGACGAACGCCGCGCCAAATTGATGGAGAGCGCTGGCGTCGATACCGCGATGATGGACGTCATCGGCGCCCGCGAGACCATCAAGGATGTCTATCACCTCGACCGCTCGGTCGATGACTTCGAGGCGACGCTTGCGGCACTCTGTTCGACGACCATGGAGGTGGTGCCGCATATCGTTATCGGCCTGCACTACGGCCGTATTCTCGGCGAAGCCAACGCCCTCGATATCTGTGCCCGCCACAACATCCACTCACTCGTGCTCGTGGTGGTCATGCCGTTCTACGGCAAGAACTTCGTCACACCGGATGCGCACGCGGTGGGCCGCATCTTCCTCGAAGCGCGCCAGCGACTGCCTGAGAAGCAGGTGCTGCTTGGCTGTGCGCGGCCCGCAGGCATGCACAAGCGCGTCGTCGATGCCTACGCGGTCATGGCCGGGCTCGATGGCATCGCCTTTCCAGCGGATGGTGTCGTGGCACTTTGCGATGCCATCGGCCGTCCCTACACCCAGCAGCACGCCTGTTGCTCAATCAAGATCGGTGGCAACATCGATGCGAAGGCCAAAAGCACATGCGCGGCGTGAGTGGCATCGCGGCACCGGATGTCCTCGTGATCGGCCTCGGTCCCGCAGGCGCGTCGGCTGCCGCATCGGCAGCTGCGGCGGGTGCATCAGTGATCGCCATCGATCGCAAGCGCGAGCCGGGCGTGCCGGTGCAATGCGCCGAGTTCGTCCCCGCCATGATTGGCCAGCACACCAAGGCATTGAGCGCATCGGTAACGCAGCCCATCGACAGCATGATCACGTTCGTCGTCAGCGAACAGCATGGCGAACCGAACTTTGCTGGCCACATGATCGATCGCGCAGCCTTCGATAGTGCTCTGGTGGCCGATGCCGTGCGCGCGGGTGCAGCATGCGCATTATCAATGTCCCTGCGCAGTATCTCTTTAAGTGGCGACGTGCACCTCAGTGACGGCACGATACTGCGGCCAAAGGTGATCATCGGCGCAGACGGGCCGCGGTCTCTCACCGGCAAAGCCATCGGCCGCATCAATCTTGAGATCGCCGAGACACGCCAAGTGACTGTGCCGCTGCTCCGGCCGCATACGGCCACCGACATTTTTCTCGGTCCTAGTATTCCGGGCGGATATGCGTGGCTGTTTCCCAAAGGCGGAACCGCAAACCTTGGTTTGGGCGTGGCTGAACCTTATCGCGCGCGCTTGAAACCGCTGCTGGAACAGCTCCACACGCAATTGGCCGACGAGGGGCGCGTGGGCCGCGAAATCCTGCATCATACCGGCGGTGCCATTCCCGTCGGTGGCCGCCTCGATCCGGCGGCAGAAGACGAGTCCCGGGTTGTTCTGCTTGCAGGCGATGCCGCAGGGCTCACCAATCCGATCACCGGCGCGGGCATCAACGCCGCCGTGCAATCTGGTACACTTGCGGGCCGCGCCGCTGCGCGAATTGCAGCCGGTGAACGCGCGGCCATTCAAGACTATCGCGACGACATCGAAGATCTGTTTGCCACGTCGCTTGATCGCGCGGTGCGCCGCCGCGAAGCACTGATGCAGCAGTTTGCCAGCGGCCACGTGCCGACCGGCCGCGACTTAAAACGAGCATGGATTGCGTTCCCTGAGTACTGGGCCGCCTGACAGCGTGACTGAGAGAGAGGAAGTGCAATGTCTTGTTTGAAACGCGAAACCGCAATGCCGGGCCGTCTGGGCCTGGACGGTCTCGACTTCAATCCGGGAGAGGCGATGCAACCGCGCGCCCCGGGTGTGACGCCGAAAGCGGCGAAGAACGGCGCGCGCGTCAAGGACGCCAACGTTCCGCCGCAAGGCGTCTACTTGCCGAACAACAACCGGCTCACACCGCACATGCGCTCGCCAGAATATGTGCAAATGTCGACGGCCGCAGCCATCACGCTTGGCCTGATGCCCGGCAAGATGCACGGTTGCGGCTGCACGCGCTGTCTCAACTTGCTTCTCACCTATCCCGAAGGCTGCCGCGCCAATTGCGCCTATTGCGGCCTCGCGCGCCATCGCGAAGCCGAGCGCGACTACGCCGACCGGAACTTCATTCGCGTCGATTGGCCCGCGGTGCCGATGGCCGAAATTATCGACAAAGTCGCGCGCGATGGCAGCCAAACGCCTTTCCATCGCATGTGCATTTCTATGATTACACATCCGAACTCCGACGCCGACACCGTCACCGTGCTCAAGCAATGGACCGACCGCATCGATCCGAGCGCCGTGCCGGTCTCAATTCTATCGAATCCGACGACCATGTCCCGCGCCGACGTCAAACAATTGCATGGGCTCGGCGCAGACATTTTCACTGTTGCGCTTGATGCCGCCACGCCAGCGATTTTCGACCGGACGCGCGGCAAGGGCGTCGCCAGCCCGCACTCTTGGCAGAAGTATTGGGAGATCCTCGAAGACGCGCGCGACATCTTCGGCAAGGAAAAGTTCGGCGCCCACATTATCGTCGGCATGGGCGAGACTGAGGCCGACGTGCTCCATCTCGTTCAGCGGCTCGTCGATATGGGCGGGCACAGCCACATGTTTTGCTTCTTCCCCGAGAAGGGCTCGCTGATGGATCACTTGCCCGCCACGCCGCGCGATCAATGGCGGCGCGTCCAACTCGCCCGTTATCTGATCGACTATCAAGGCGTGCGTGTCGAACAGATGCGTTTCGACGATCAAGGCCGCGTCAGCGATTTCGGCATTCCGTCAAGCGAGCGTGAAGCCATCATCGACAAAGGTTTGGCGTTTCGCACTTCCGGGTGCCCCGGCAAAATTCAGACCGACATCTCCGCCTGCGACCGGCCCTACGGCGACAGTCCGCCGTCGAACATCGCCAGCTATCCATTCCAGCCGGGGGCCGCTGATATGCGCAAGATCCGCCATCAACTCGGCATGGAAAAGCCCGGCGAGACCTATGTCGACGGCGAAGAATTCGAAGCGGTCGAAACCTAGAGGGCGCTTGAGCCGTGACGAAAATTGCGACCGCGCGCATGGATATCGTGCCGCTTGAGACAGCAGACGCGGTCGTCGTGCATCGGCTGTTCGGCGCGCCCGGTGTCCGGCGGTTCCTGTTCGAGGGCGATGAGGTGGAAGGCACGTTTGTGGACGATATCATTACTGCGAGCCGACAGGACTTCAGCTCGACCGGTGCCGGTTTGTGGGGCCTGCGCGACGTCGAGCACGAGAACCATGGCGCTCTGTGGGGCATCGCCGGTATTCATCGTGCGCGTACCGCGCCGGAAGTGATCATCGCGCTTGATCCAGAGCGTTGGCAGCAGAGTTTAGGAACCGAAGCATTAACCGCGATCTTTGCCTGCGTGCGCGGACAGGGTCGGTTGCGTACACTCTCCGCCACCGCCGACTGGGAGAATCTGGCGTCTCGCCGTCTGCTCGAGCGCGCCGGCATGATCGCCACCAAGCGCGTTACCGACAACGGGCGCGATTGCGCCTGCTATCAGCTCGATTGGGAGCGCTGACATGGGGACTCCGTTTCGCGTCATTGATACCGGCGTGCGCGATGGCCGCTTGCAGATCGCCTTCGATCAGGCGCTGATCGAATTGCACAAAGAGGGCAAAGTGCCCGACACTGTGCGCTATCTTCGCTTCCCGCCAACGGCGCTTGTCGGACGGCATCAAGCCTTGAGTCACGAGATCAAAGTTGCGCACTGCCGCGCCGAGGGTGTGGGTCTGGTCCGGCGCATTACGGGCGGCGGCGCCATCTATCTCGAAGAGAACCAAGTCGGTTGGGAAATCGTCCTTTCGCGCAAGCGTCTGCCGATGCCGGCCTTGGCCGACTACACCCGCGCGATCTGCGAAGCGGCCGCCCACGGCTTGTCGGAGACATTCGGCATCGACGCCCGCTATCGTCCCCGCAACGACATTGAAGTCGGCGGTCAGAAGATCTGCGGCACCGGCGGTTTCTTCGATGGCGATACCCTCATCTATCAAGGCACGGTGTTGATCGACGTCGACCCCGCACGCATGATGGCCTGCCTCAATGTTCCAGAAGCGAAGCTCAAGAAGCGCGATCTGGATAAAGCCGAAAACCGCGTGACGACATTGAAGGCCTTGTTGGGTCGGGCGCCGAGTGTTACCGAAGTGAATGCCGCGATTTTGCGCGGCTTCGAGCAAAAACTCGGTATCACAGGCACACCGGGCACCATCACCGAAGGCGAAGAGCAATTGGCCCAAAAACTCTTCGATGAAGAGATCGGCACCGACGATTTCGTCTTTTCCATCGACGATCCGCGCGGCGCAGGCGTCTACGAATCCTCTTTCACCGGTCCGGGTGGCACCATCGCAGCGTTCGTTCGCTTGGAAGGCGCGGGCGCGGCACGGCGGATCCGCGAAGTTCTGCTGACCGGTGATTTCTTCGTCACGCCGCCGCGTATCGTTCTCGATCTTGAGGCCGCGTTGCGTGGCGAGCTGCTCGCAAATGTCGGGACAGCCGTGGATCAGTTCTTCGCAGCCAATACGCCGGACCTTTTGACGATTGCGCCCGCAGACTTCAAACGCGTTGTTGTCGAAGCCATTGCGGCAGATGCCGGATGAAGTACCTGACAGTCGTGCAGCACACGCAGTCGGAGTGGCTCGGCCACATCGAGGATCATCTCGAAGGTCGCGGCATTCGCTTTGGCTACAGCCGCCCTTTCACGACAGGCGGCAAGCTGCCAGATGTCGCCACCATCGGCGACGGACTGATCCTCTTGGGTGGTGGTGGATGGGGTTCAACGCCCGGACCGGCACAATTGCCGACACTCGATGCGGAGGTTCGGCTCGCGCGTGCCTGTCTGATGCTGGACAAGCCGATCTTTGCCATCGGTCTCGGCGCGCAGATCCTGTCCTTGGCAGCCGACGGCGGCGTTGACGCCTCACCCATTGTTCTGAGTGCCGGCACCGTCACACGCGCCAGCGATGAGGCCCTTGAAGGCTTCATGCCGGCATCGTTTCCTATGGTCGTTTTCATGCGCGATCGTCCGGCACCGCCAGACTACGCCAAGATCCTCGTGCGTGACGCGGCCGGCCAGCCTGCAGTCTTCCAGATCGGTCCCAAAGCCTTCGGCTTTAGCGGCCACCCAGGCGTCCGCCGGGCCATGATCGAAGAACTGGTCATGGAGACGGCCGACGCGCCCGAAAACTCCGGCACCGTGCTCGCTGAGATTGGCGGGCTTAACTCCGGCGATCGAAGACGCGCTCGTTCCCATCATGACCGGCCTGGTCAAAGCCGCAGGTTGGATGGAGACTTAGCCATCAACGGCACAGCCCAACCGAAGCGTTTAATATATTCAAACATGCGAATATTACCTTGAAACTCTGCCGCTCCCCAATTACCATCGCGGTGTTCGGCTGAAATGGTGTCCATAAGCCACCGGCCGCGACAGGAGGAAGTACGATGCCCAAGAACAAGCTCATCATCGTGATGGCCAATACCGATCCACGCAACGGCGAGGAGCTGGGCGCGCCCCTGTTCCAGGCCACGGTCGCCGCCTCAATGGATAAGCAAGTCGAGGTCATCTGCACCGCCACGTCGGGCCGCTTGATGAAGAAAGGCGTCGCTGAAAATCTTTTCGTCAAGGCCGGCTCGCCAAAGTCGGTCTACGACTTCATCAAAGATGCCCACGAAGCCGGTGTGAAGTTTTACTGCTGCTCGCCAAACCTCGATCTGTTCGACATGAAGAAAGAAGACATGATCCCGGAGTGTTCCGGTATCGTCGGCGGCGCTTACCTGATCGAAGCCGCCATGGATGACGACGACACGTTGACGCTGACGTACTAACCCTGTCGCAGCAACGGAGTGCACGCAGTGGCTGACGGTTCTGCATCCCGCGTCCAAGACTTTATCGGCGATCCGGTCAGCGACACGCCTGTCGTGCCGCGCGCGAAGCTCGAAGCAATCTTCCGCGATATCCAAGAAGATATGCGCTTCGACCACGAACTGAATGGTTGCCTCAATTGCGGCATTTGCACTGCGACCTGTCCGGCCGCGCACTATTACGATTTCTCTCCGCGCGAGATCGTCCAGCTCCTGTGGACCGAAAATCTCGAGGGCATCTACGATGCCATGCAGGAAAAAATCTGGTCCTGCGCCCAGTGCTACACCTGTGCCGCGCGCTGCCCCTTCAGAAATTCGCCCGGCGGGCTCGTCATGCTGATGCGCGAAGTCGCTATCAAGCATCAGATGCAGTCGGCAAAGGATGTGCTCCGGCCCTTCTCGCGCGTGATGCTGAAGCTGATTTCGACCGGCAACCAGTTGTCGCCCGATATGATCAACCCCAGCCACTTCGCTGACTGGGGTCCGAACATCTCGAAAGTCGACGCGCCCTTAAAGGTTCTGCGTAAGGCCATCCCGATGGCGACACTCAATACCACTGAGACCGCGTGGGAAGTGAACCTCAAGACCTCGGTCGAACTCTACACTATCTGGGAAATGACAGGTGTCCTCGACCAACTCGAGGGCATCGACGAAAACCTCTTCGACGTCATCACCGACATCATGGATGAGAAGCGCGAAGACTGGAAAGACTTCCTCGACGAGCAGGAGGACAACGATGACTGACGCACGCACGCCGCCCCCAGGCATTCCGGTCCCGGGAGAGCGCTTCACCGGCCACGGCTCCGAGTGGAAGCCCGCCAATCTGTCGGCAACCGAAGCGCAGATTGCCACCGCGTGGGTCGAGCAGAAGATCGACAAGCGCTCGATGCTGACCAACAAGGATCGCGTCGAAGATGTGCGCGACATCATGTGGCAGCTCGAAAAAGACGGCCAGATCAAAGTCCACCGCATCACGGAGCAGCACGCCCCCGTCGAGACCAAGACGCTCTACGGCTGGACCAAACGCATCCCCACCAATCAGCTCTGGCATCACAAGAGCTGCGGCCAATGCGGCAACATTCCGGGATATCCCGTCTCACTGCTCTGGCTGATGAACCAGATGGGCGTGCGCTATCTCGACGAGACCGATCAAACCAGTTGCACCGCCTGGAATTATCACGGCTCCGGCATCGGCAATATCGAAAGCCTCGCCGCTGTCTTCCTCCGCAACTTCCATCAGGCCTACGTCTCCGCCAAGGCGCAGGGACTGCCCGAAGGCTACTACTACCCGCTGGTCCATTGCGGCACCAGCTTTGGCAACTACAAGGAAGTGCGCGGCTACCTGCTCCACTCCGCCAAGTTGCGCGAAAGCGTCACCAAAATCCTCGGTAAACTCGGCCGCCTGGTCGATGGCAAGTTGCTGATCCCGGAAGAGGTCGTGCACTACTCCGAGTGGGTTCACGTCATGCGCGGCGAGATCAAAAAGCGCCAAGTGGTCGACGCGAGCATGGTCCGCGCAACCATCCATCCGGCCTGCCACGTCTACAAGATGGTGCCCGAAGATGTGATCTACGACGATACCGTTCTCGACGGCAACCGCGTCGCCGTATCGACTGGCATCATGGACACCCTCGGCGCTCAGGTCATCGACTACAAGACCTGGTACGACTGCTGTGGATTTGGCTTCCGTCACATCATCTCCGAGCGCGAGTTCTCCCGCTCCTTCGCGATTGATCGCAAGATTAAAGTCGCGGTCGAAGAAGCCCAGTCCGACGTCATGATCGGTCACGACACCGGCTGCATCACCACGCTCGACAAGAACCAGTGGATCGGCCGCGCCGCTGACAAGCCGTTCGAGTTGCCCGTGATGGCCGACTGCCAGTTCGCAGCGCTCGTCTGCGGGGCCGATCCCTACCGCATCGTGCAGACCCATTGGCACGCCTCGCCCGTTGAGCGCCTGCTCGAAAAGATGGGCATCGACTGGCAAGCCAAGAAAGCGGCTTTCGAAGGCTACCTCAAAGAAATCCAGGCCGGAAAAGCACCGGACCAACTCTACGACCCGCGCCTGCGGTTGACGTCTGGGCCGGGGTTCAAACCGATCAAACGCGAAGTCATCCCGCCGCCGCCTGCCGGGTAACGGGCGGTCCCCCGAAGGGCGGGGTTCGAGTTGGGCAACGTTGAAGATCTGGAACTGCGAGTAAGAGCAATGACCAAACCAATCCTCATCGTCGGCGGCGGACCGGCCGGTCTTGCTGCGGCCCATGCAGCCGCCAGCGTCGGTCACGCCTCCGTCCTCGTGGAAAAGATGGACCGCCTCGGCGGCGCACCGATCCTTTCGGGCTACGCTAAACTTGTCCCCTCGCATCAGTGGGCGAAGGACGCCATCGGCGGCATGGTCACGCGCGTCGAACAGAGCCCGTCGATTGCCGTCGTCAAAAATGCCGTCGTGAAAGCGTTCGACGGCACACCGGGAAACTTCCGCGCCACCTTGTCCAACGGCGATGCCTACGACGTCGGGGCGGCGATCCTGACGACCGGCTTCACCCACTTCGACAGCATCAACAAGCCAGAGTGGGGCTTCGGCACATTTCCCGACGTCGTCACGACAACCCAAGTCGAGCAGATGATTTCGTCGGGACAAGGCGTGAAGTGTCCATCAGACGGCCGCAAACCAAAGCGCGTCGCCATTCTTCTCTGCGTCGGCTCGCGCGACCGTCAGATCGGCCGCGAATGGTGCTCCAAGATCTGCTGCACCGTGTCCGCCAACATGGCGATGGAGATCCGCGAAGAGCTGCCCGATTGCCATGTCTATATCTACTACATGGACATCCGCACCTTCGGTCACTACGAGGCCGACTACTATTGGAAGAGCCAGGAAGAGTTCAAAGTCAAATACATCAAGGCCCGCATCGCGGAGGTGACGAGTGACGGCAAGCAGCTCATCGTCAAAGGCGAGGACACGCTCGTCAAACGTCCGATCACCATTCCCTTCGACATGGTCGTCCACGCCATCGGCATGGACCCCAACGTCGACAATATGACACTCTCCGCTGTCTTCGGTGTCGATCTCCATAAGCACGGCTACATCGGCCGCAAGGATAGCTACGGCGTCATGGGTGCGACCTCGCGGCCCGGTGTGTTCGTAGCGGGTGCAGCGATCGGACCCGAAACCATCGACGATAGCATCGCTCAAGCCAACGCCGCCGCCATGAGCGCGATTGCCTCGCTCCGCGGCGCCATCCCGCAAGCCGCGGAATAGGGGGCTCCACGTGGCGCGTGCGTCAACAATGTCAGCTTACATTGCGCCAGAGCGGCCCACGCTGCATCTCTCCGGCCCGAAGCTGCGTGCCGCGTTGGAAAACTTGATCCGCGCTGCCGAAATGGCCGGAGGTGTCGAACAGTACGCCGCCGCCATTCGCCTGAAGTCAGAAGCCTTCCAAGATCAACTCGCAAACGGCAAAGTTGCCAGCATCGGGCTTGGCGATTTCACGCATCTCACGACGTTGATGGCCACCGTCCGCCGCCGCATTGGCCGTGTCATCGAGAGCGACGGTGGCTGGCACCAACTCCGCGCGGCTATGACTGAGCTGCTGCACGACGCACATATCCCAGGCACGGCCGATACCCGCCTCGCCCGCTTCTGTAAAACTTTTCCAGAAGATCGCGCGCATCGCTTCATGCGCGACCTTGGCGCCGAGTTGCTCCACAACGTTTATCCTGAACAGTATCCACTGATGCAGCGCTGGGTCTGGGACGCGAAAGCCAATACCGGCGTGCTGCGCGAGATCTGGCACGATGCTGTTGCCGGCGACAATGTTGATCACGTTGTCATCGACGTGCCAGATACACACGAAGCATTTCTTGTGCTGCGCGAAGAGCTTGCGGGCTTCGTTGCCGACAACGGCGTCTTCCGCGACGTGCTTTGGTACGTCGATCTGCTGCAAGCACAAATCTACGGCGACTACATCAATGCCCAGGGCGGCGCTTATCTGAAAACCGATTTCTCCGCCGGTCCTGATCTGCTGGAACAGTCACGCCGCATCCTCGGGCTCGACCGCATCAACCGCATCGTCACGGACGCAGCAAAAGTCATCGACGGCGACGGACACGATGTCCAAGCCCCACAGCGTTTGAATTGAGGCGCCTATGCCCATCCACGAAAAATCGCTGATCCGGCCGGAGAACATCAAGACCAAGGAGAACTTGGTCATCGAAGGCATCGATGTGTCGGGCCATTGGTCGACATTTATCGAGAGCCGCGTCGTCACCGATTATAACGAAGGCCTGCAAGAGGAAATCGGCGCTCTGCCGGGCGGCGAACACATCCACCGCTGCTGGCAATGCGGTTCATGCACCAACGCCTGCACCGTTCACGCGCTCGAACCCCGCTTCAATCCGCGCTATTGGATTTATCTGATCCGCATGGGTTACGAGAGCGAACTCGTGCGCGATAAGGACATCATCTGGCAGTGCGTCTCTTGCAACAAGTGCACCTACGCCTGCCCGCGCGACGTGTTCCCAGAAGGTGTGATGAAAGCCACCGCCCACTGGATGGAACTCAAGGGTTACACCGAAAAATCTCCATCGACGATCTTTGACGAGGAGTTCTCCCGCCAGATCATCGCGCGCGGTAAGATCGAAGACACCGAAGTGCTGCACAAATTTCTGCATAAGACCAAGCAGCCCCTGATGCAGGATTGGCTCGTCACCATCGGCCGCAACATTGCAATGCGCTTGCCGGTGAAGTGGGGCCTCAAAATGGCCTGGGCGCAACTCTTCAAACCCAAAACCAAGAATTGGGCCAAGTCGCGCAAGGCCATCGAGGATTACATCGTCGAGCAAGAGGCGCATCACCGCCAAGCCCTCAAGCTCGACGTTCCAAAGCCGCAGCCGGTCGCGACACGCACCCAAGCTGCAAGCCGCCGAGTAATCCAACCATATTGCCTGAGACGCGAACGAACATTGGCCGCTGAAAAGGCGCCGGCACGAGGTCCCGAATGGTCGACGTAACAGACAAAGCCAAGAAATATCGCGACGTCGCCTACTATCCAGGCTGCGCGCTGGAAGGCACCGGCAACGGCTACGACGTCTCCACCCGCGCCATCGCCAAGGAACTCGGTCTCCGTCTTACCGATGTCGATGACTGGAATTGCTGTGGCGCGATGGAAGTGAAGAACATCGATCCCAAGATCCAAACCTATCTGTCTGCGCGCGTGCTATCGCAGGCCGTCAACGTCACCAAGAAAGACGTGGTCATGGCGCCGTGCAACGGCTGCTACCACAACTTGAAAAAAGCCGAGTACGATCTGGCGCACGATGCGCCGTCCAAAGATGTCGTCACCACGCTGTCAGCCAAATCCGGCCACAAAAACTATGAGCCCGGTCAAGCCGAAACCATCCACGCGCTCGATTGGTTGAAGGCCACCGTCGGCGAGGAAGGCCTCCGCAAACGCACACAAGGGCAAACTTGCCGGGCTCAAGGTCGCCAACTACTACGGCTGCATGTACGTGCGCCCGCGCCACATCTTTCCGGAGAAAGACAAAGGCCCAGGCAGCGAAAGCACATCGAAGCCGCACTTCATGGACGACCTCCTGGCGGCAGCCGGTGCTGAGAACGTCGATTTTCCGCTGAAAACCGCCTGCTGCGGTGGTGCTCACACATTGTCCGACAGTGACACGTCGACCAAGTTGGTGCTCAACATCCTGCAAGCCGCCGAAGCCTCCGGTGCTGACGTGATCGCCACCGAATGCCCCACCTGTCACTCCGGCCTCGAAATGCACCAGGTGCGCGCCGAAAAGCGCTTCGGCAAGAAGACCAACGTCAAAATCATGTATTTCACCCAGATGCTCGGCCTCGCGCTTGGCATCGGCCCTCGTAAGCTCGGCATTCACACCAACATCTCCGACGGGATGGAATTGATTGCCGAGAAGAGGTTGTTGCCATGATCGTCGCATCGGCCACCGGATCTCCCTTCGCTGATGGCACACACGCCGCGCCAACGCGTTTCAGCGTGATAGAACAACGCATCGACGCCATCGCGGACGCCGCCGACACTGCAACGCCCAAGGTCGCCGCCGCTGAACTTCTGCGCCTGGGCGAGACGGTGCTGGAACTCTGGGTCGAAGCTCGCGGGGAGACAGCGGTTCAGGACGAGAAGGAAGGCTTCCGGCTCTTGGCGCTGCATCGCCAAGGCGCCCGTGGTCAGCCCAGTTTCAATGCCTGCCGCGAGACCGCCCGCGAACTCGTATATCATTTCAATCTCATCGCCGCCGAAGAGAACCTAGCCGACGCACAACGTCACTTGCGCCTTATGACCATGGTCGCCAAGCATTTGTGCCTGTTTGTCGAAGGCAAATGCCAAGTCGAAGGTCTGGGCGAGTTTTGTTGCGCAGCGAAGCCCTTGCGTGCCGGCGGCAATTGAACGAAAAACACACTGTGACACGACAGATTTGAGGAGCGGAGTTATGCCAGTCGTCAAAGGATGCAACCTTCCCGATCATCTGCTCTACGATGTCGACAATCACATCTGGTTCCAAGAGCAGGGCGACGGCACCGTCAAGCTCGGCATGACCACGGTGGCGACCGCCATGGCGGGTCAGCTGGTGGCCTTCACGCCCAAGAAGGCCGGCCGCAAGGTCGATGCCGGCAAAAGCTGCGCAACTGTTGAAAGCGGCAAATGGGTCGGCCCGGCAAAAAGCTGCGCAGCAGGCGAAGTGGCCAAGGTCAACGACGAACTGATGGCCAATCCATCCCTGGCCAACACCGATCCCTACGACAAAGGCTGGTTCATCATCCTGAAGCCCGACGATTGGGCCTCTATCAAACCAACATTGACCGAAGGCACCGCAGTTGCCGCCAAATACGAAACCAAGATGGCAGCCGACGGCTTTGCGGGCTGCGCCTGAGCCTCGGTCTTAAGCAATGAACAGCGCAGGCCGGCACTCCGGTCTGCGTTTTTCATTTCCATTTCAGCAGTCGCTTCTCGACGGCCGCCAGGCCATAGCTCGAAACCGCGCCGACCATCCCGAGCAGCAAAATGCCTGCATATAGCTCGGGAGCGCGGAACGAACGCGCCGCCAGCAGAATAGCCTGCCCCAGGCCGTCTTGCGCTGCCAGCATTTCGCCAATCACCGCCAGAATGAGAGCGACGGTGAGCGACAGCCGCATCCCCGTCAGGATGTCGCTCATGGCGTTCGGTAGCCCGATCTTCCAAATAAAGTCGAGCCGCGACAGGCCGAGCACGCGCGCGACTTCGATCAGCCGAGGTTCCACCATGGAAAATCCTTGCACCGTCGCCAGGAGCGTCGGCCACAACGAGCCAAACGTGATGACCCCGAGCACCATGCCCGGACTAAGTCCGAGAAACGCGATGGCGACGGGAATGGTCGCCGACGCCGGTAACGCCCGCAAGAACGAAAGCGTGGGTCGCAAATAGGTGCGCGCAGCCGGAGAGATCCCGATCAGCGAGCCCAAGGCAATCGCAAATAGGCTCGCCAGAAACCACCCCTGCAGCATTCGTAACACCGTGCCTGAGAGTTGCGCGCCCATGTCGCCCTGCATCAGCCCGCGCTGCAATGCGGCCCACGTCGCCGCAGGTGACGGCAGAAAAATGCGCGGAACCAATTGCAGAGCTGTGACCGCGTGCCAAAACCCAAACAGCGCCACCAGCCCAGAGATCGCGTAGATCGTGGAGAATTTGAGCCCGCGCATCATGTCGCAACAGTCGCGTCATAGTCACCGCGATGGGCAAACAGCCAGCGCTCAAGCGCGAGAAGCGACAAGTTGAGGCTGGCGCCGACCAAGCCCACCCAAATAAGAAACGCAAACATGCGAGCCGGTCGCAGCGTCTCCTGCGACAGCATCAAAGCGTGGCCCAAGCCTTGCGGGTTCGACGCAATTTCGCACGTGACGGCCACCACTAAAGCGATGCCGGTGGCAAGCCGCACAGCCGTCATCAGCCGTGGCGCGGCCGCCGGTAAGACGACTTTGCGTGCCATGTCCAAGCGTGAGAAGCCGAGCACCCGCGCCACTTCGATCAGGCGCGGCTCAACCTGCCGCACAGCGCTTTGCGTCAAGATCAGAAACGGCCAGAACGTGGCGAAGGCGACGACGAAGATCTCCATGCGATACCCGAACCCAAAAATCATCAACGCCAGAGGCAACAGTGCCACCGAGGGGATCGGACGCAGCATTTCCATGGCCAGTGACGACGTATCCGCCGCGCGCCGCGAGAAGCCGATGATAGTGCCGCCGATTAATCCGAGCCCGGCACCGATCGCCAGCCCGAGTCAGCATGGAAGCAAACGTCTCGGCCGTCGCCTGGATCAGAGACCCATCCGCAAGCGCCTGCCCGAAGGCGGCAAATGCGGCGCTTGGCGGCGCGAGCGTATCGCTGATCCGCCCGCTGGCGTGGAACCAGATCTCGAACAGTGCCAGCAGCGCCAACGGCAAGGCCAAAGCTTTCACAACGGCAGGCGACTGGGACGTCATCCGTGCATCCCTTCCATCGTGCCGAAGAGATCACGGCGGAGGCGCAGAAATTCCGGATGCTCACGCGTCGTCAACTGCGACCGTGGCCGGTCGAGCGCAACGGTGACGCTACGTGAGATGCGTCCCGGGTTGGAACTGAGCGCCACGACGCGGTCGCCGAGATAAAGCGCCTCTTCGAGATCGTGTGTGATGAACACAACCGCAGCGCCCGTTTCTGCGGCCAGCACTTGCACCTCGTCCTGCAGGGTTTGCCGTGTCATCGCATCGAGCGCGCCGAACGGTTCGTCCATCAGCAGGACCGACGCATCCTGCGCCAGCGCGCGCGCAATTTGCAGCCGCTGCTGCATGCCGCCCGAAAGCTGTGTCGGATACTTGTCGGCATGATTGGCAAGCCCAACCTTGCCCAAAAGCGTATGAATACGATCGGCGCGCTCGCCCCTCGGCATATTCATCGCTTCAAGAGCCAGGGCCACGTTGCCGGCCGCCGTGCGCCACGGCAGCAGCGCGCGGCTGTAATCCTGAAACACGATGGCGACACGACGCGACGGCCCGGTGACGGGCTCACCGCCGAGCATGACGCGCCCCTCAGTAGTGGCATAAAGTCCGGCGATCACGCGCAGCAGCGAGGTCTTGCCGCTCCCCGAAGCGCCGATCACGCAGAGAAACTCGCGTGCAGCGATCTCCAGCGTGATCCGGTCCAAGATGGTGCGGCCGCCGAGCCTAAGCGTGACATCCTCGAGCAGGATCTCAGGCGGTTGCAGCACGGCGGCGGGCGTGTCGCCGTTCACTTCGCGACGACCTTCGCGACGTCCAGTGTGGTTTGCAGCATCCCTTGCGCCTTCATGGTCGCAATCCATTCGTTGAGACCATCAGCAGGTAATTCGCCCCGCCATTTGCCGAAGCGCAACGCGGCCAGCACAGGCGGCGGCAACTGAATGAACTTGCCAACCACCGCGCGCACGGCTTCGACATTGGCGGGATTGTTCACGAACTGCGTCGCCTCGATGATGGCCTCGCGAAAGGCCTTCACGGCTTGCGGATTGGCGTCTGCCCAGGCCCGCGTGGCGCTGTAAACGATGACCGGCATATCAGCCTTGAGATTGTCGTTGAAATGCGTGGAGATCTTGCCCGCGCCCGACGCGACAATGCGCGAAACGGTGGGTTCGCCCGTAATCACGGCGTCGATGGTGCCACCCTTCAACACGTCGAGATGCTGCGGAAACCCGACCTCGACGAACGTCACCTTTTTGATGTCGACGCCGCTTTCTATCAGCCACTTCCGGAACAGCACGTGCAAGAAAGCGCCAATGCCGGGAGCGCCGACCTTCTTGCCTTCGAAATCTTTGGCGCTTCCGATCGGAGCCTCGGCGCGCGCAACGGCGGCGAATAAGCTGTCGTTTTTCGCAGTCACACCCGAACCTGCGATGGCCACGTGGTCGAGACCGCCGTCAATCGCCTGAAACAGTACCGGCGTGGTTGTGCCGCCGACTTGCATCGAGCCCGACTGAAGAGCGGCTGGGATCTGCGGATTGAGCGGCACGAGTTTGAACTCGACATCGAGGCCACGTTTCTTGAACAGACCCGCGTCGACGGCATAAAACCCCGATGCGAAGTCCGAGACAGCGGTATACGCCACTGTAATTTTGGTCTGGGCCGCAGCCGGGCCAGCGCACAAAACGGCACCGGCAAGAGCCAGGGCCGCGAATAGGCGTCTGCTGATCGTCATAGTTTCCTCCGTCGATGTGGTGTTCTTTTTATCTGGACTGCCGCCGCAGCTTTCGTCGGCCGTGGCGGTGTATCTGTCTCTGCCGCGAGCTTCGAAACGATCAGCCGCGCTGGAATGCCGATGTGCCGGGTCAAGGCTTGGACCGCCGCATCGGGCCGCCGCGCCAAGGTCAGGTCTTTGAGCTTGGCGTGCTCCGACAGCAGTACATCCGAGGCATCGAGCGCTTGCATCATGAGACGGCGGTAGCGGCTCGCTTGCACGTAGAGCAGGTCTGAGAATTTGATCAGCGACGGCAGCGGACACGCGCTGATCAGCGCCCGGTGAAAGCGGTGATGAACACTCTCGTAACGGTCATCGAGCGGGAGCCGCCGTGCTTTCAGCCGTCTGATCTCGCGCTCAAGCAAATGAAAACTTCCGGCGATTTCGGCTTCCCATTGCGCGCCGCCATGCGCAATCGCCAGCCGCAGAGCCTCTGCTTCGATCAATTGTCGCGACCGCGTCAAATCGTCGATATGCGCAACAGAAAGCGGCGGCACGCGAAAGCCGCGCTGGCTCTCTTGTTCGACCAAGCCTTGTGCTGCAAGCTGCGACAGTGCTTCGCGCAACGGCGACGCGCCAAAGCCGTAGCGATCCTTAAGTTCGCGCATCTTCAGTTTGCAATCGGGCGGCAGCGCACCGCTGACGATATCGTCCATCAAACGCTTCATCGCCCGCGCCGCGTCGGTTGGCGGCGAAAAGCTGCCCGGTTCTTCGCTTCGGGTTGTCGCAAGTGCCGTGGCTGCGGTCATGACGGCCATCTGATCCTCATCACGCATCATGCCTACAAGACCCACCGCTCAATCGCAACAAAATATCGACAAAACTGAAATTATCGACATTATGTTGTCTGCCGCCGGACGCTGCTCTGGATGGTTGCGTGAGACGGGCGCACGAAGAACGCGCCGTGGGAGGTCGTGATGGCTCAGCGAATAATTGATATCTCCGTTCCACTCGAAGCCGGCATCGCATCTGACCCGCCAGGGCTTGAGCCTAAGATCCAATACGAGACGCACAAGGACTCCGCTGCCAACGTCTGCAAGTTTTTTCCTGGCCTGACGCCGGATCAATTGCCCGATGCCGAAGGTTGGGCTGCCGAGCGGTGCCAGATCTCGACGCACAATGGCACGCACGTCGATGCGCCTTATCATTATGCCTCGACCATGGATGGCGGAAAGCGCTCGCTGCGCATCGACGAAGTGCCGCTCGATTGGTTCTTTCGCCCCGGCGTCAAACTCGATTTCCGCGACCGCCCGGATGGGCATGTCGTCTCGGGCGCTGAGATCGAAGCCGAACTCGCGCGCATCGGCCACACGCTGCAGCCGCTGGATATCGTCGTTTGCAACACCGCCGCCGGCGCGCGCTATGGCCAGGCCGATTATGTCGGCCGTGGCTGCGGATTTGGTCGTGACGCCACGATCTATCTGACCTCGCGTGGCGTCCGCGTCGTCGGAACCGACGCGTGGTCCTGGGACGCACCGTTTGTCTACACCGCCAAACGCTTCGCCGAGACCAAAGACCCCAAGATCATTTGGGAAGGTCACAAGTCTGGCCGCGAGATCGGCTATTGCCAGATCGAAAAGCTCGGCAACTTGGAGCAACTGCCACCGTCTGGCTTCAAAGTTGCGTGCTTCCCCGTCAAAGTGAAAGCGGCGTCGGGTGGTTGGACGCGCGCGGTCGCCATTATCGACGTCTGAGCGGACTTGAAACGGAGGCAGAGAAAAGCCCATGAAACTCGCAACATTCGAGACCGCCCGTGGCCCAACGCTTGGTGCCGTTGACACAGCGCGCGGCGAAATTCTCGATCTCTTCCAGGCGTCGGGATCGAACGCCATGTTCGCGTCGATGCTATCGCTGATCGACGCGGGTGACGCAGGCCTCGCGGCCGCGCGCGACCTCGTGAAGGGCTGGCGGGCCGATGCCAGCCGTCCGTTGGCTGAGACAAAGCTTCTCGCGCCGTTGCCCGAGCCTCGCCAGATCCGCGATGGCATGTTCTTCGAGGAACACGTTCTCAACGCCGGCCGCCGCGTGGCCGAACGCTTGGGTCAGCCGCCGCCAGCGGTGCCAAAAATCTGGTACGAGCGCCCGATCTATTATCTGACCAGCCGCTTTTCGGTCGCTGGGCCGGATCACACGGTTGTCTGGCCGAAATACTCGAAAGTGATGGACTTCGAGTTGGAACTCGCTTGCGTCATCGGCAAGACCGGACGCGATATTCCGGCCGGCAAAGCAATGGATCACGTCTTCGGCTTCACCATTTTCAACGACTTCTCTGCGCGCGATACGCAAGGCCTCGAAATGCAGGGCCGCCTCGGTCCGTCGAAGGGCAAGAACTTCGACGGCTCGAATGTGCTCGGACCGTGGATCGTCACGAAGGATGAGATCGGCGACATCGACAATTTGAAGATGGAAGCCCGCGTCAACGGCGAGCGCTGGGGTGGCGGCAATACGAAAGCCATGTACCACAAATGGCCGGGCGTCATCGCCTTCATCTCGTCGAACGAAACCATCCATGCCGGCGAGATCATTGGCTCAGGCACGGTCGGCACAGGCTGCGGTCTTGAACTCGGCCGCCAACTCAAAGACGGCGACGTTGTCGAACTCGACATCGAGAACATCGGTATCCTGCGCAATAAGGTCGTGACCGGCTAAGCCGCTCTTGGCCTATGCGTTTCCTTCGGCCCAGCCCCCTCGCGAGCGGTGCAAGAAATCGCGCTCCTGCGCTTGCGTTGGCGCACATCCAGCCGCGATAGTGCGAGACTGAAAACCGAGAGTGAGGTCATCATGCCGCCCGTCACACCAGATCACCCCCAGCACGCTGGGCTCGGTCCACTCGACACCCGTTTCGTGGACGTTCCCAGCATGCCGTGGACACCGACGCGTTGGCCCGGCATCCATCTCAAAGTCTTGATGACGGATCCCGAGACGCGGACTGTCGACCGCGCTGACGAAGTTCGACAAGGGCGCGAAATTGCCCGATCACGAGCACGTCGGCCTCGAACAGAGCTACGTGCTGGAAGGCCGCCTGGTCGATGAGCACGCCTCGGTCGGCCCCGGTCAATACGTCTGGCGCCCGGGTGGATCGCGTCACGAGGCCCACGCGCCCGATGGCTGTATCGTCTTGTCGTTCTTCATGAAGCCGAACAAGTTTTTTGATTGAGCGGACGCATGACAAATGTCGCTCTGGTTGCGGGAGCTGCCGGCGTCGTCGGCGGCGCACTCGTAACGCATCTTTCGGCGCAACCCGGTTGGCGCGTGATCGGGCTCGGCCGGCGCGGCGGCACAACCTCAGGTCCAGTTTCGCATATCGCGGTCGATTTGACGGATGCAGCGGCATGCAGCGCCGCAGCGGGATCATGGCGCGATGTAACCCACGTTTTCTACACCGCATATCTGCCCAACCTCGATCTCGCCCGCGAAACCGACATCAACACGGCGATGCTGCGCAATCTCGTGACGGCACTCGAACCGGTCGCACCGGGCTTGCAACATATCCAGCTCATGCAGGGCTCGAAGTGGTACGGCAATCACCTCGGTCCTTATCGCACGCCGTCGCGCGAGGACGATCCGCGCACAGGAACGCGGCATTTTTACTACGACCAGCAGGACTGGCTCGCCGCGCATCAGGTCGGAAAGCGTTGGGGTTGGAGCGCGGTGCGGCCGCATGGCGTGCTCGGGCTCGCGCTGGGCTCGTCGATGAATCAGCTGACCGCGATGGCCCTCTATGCCACGATCGCGCGCGAATTCGGCGACGTGCTCCACTGGCCCGGATCGGAAGCGGCCTTCGAGAGTCTTTACCAGTTCACAGGTGCTGATTATCTCGCGCGCGGAGCGGTCTGGTTGGCGTCGGAGCACCCGCAATCGAACGCGCCATACAATTTCACCAACGGCGACCTCGTCCGCTGGAAATATCTCTGGCCGAAGATCGCTGGCGCGTTCGGGATGAAGGCTGGCGGACCGAAGCCGCAAAAGCTCGCCGAGGTCATGCCAGACCACGAAGCGCTGTGGGCTCGCCTTGTCGCGCAGCATGGATTGCAGCGGCATACGATGGACGCCATCACCAACTGGCGCTTTGCAGATTTCGTCTTCCACAGCGGCTACGATCACATTTCCGACCTGACGGCGGTGCGCAATCTCGGTTGGTGCGGCGTAAATCCGTCCGAGCCCATGTACGTGCGTTTGATCGGCGACCTGCGGGCGCACCGCATCATTCCATGAACGCGTCACGGGAAATGCCCAGATGTCCTACGTCGTCCTTGCCGAGTTTCGTGTGAAAGACGCGCATGTTGCCGACTTCATCGCACGCATGGGGGAGCACGCGGCGTTATCGCGTGCCGAGCCAGGATGCCAACTATTCGAAGTCGCGCAGAATGCTGCCGACCCGGCCCTTATCGTGCTTTACGAACGATACACCGATGAAGCGGCTTACGTCGCCCATCGTGCAACGCCGCACTATACCCGCTTCCGCACATGGGGACCGCCAATGCTGGAGCCAAAGGACGGCGAGATCTTTCAGCGCCGGAGCGTTTTGACGTCCGTGCGCTAGAGCGCTCGTAGCAGCAGCCGTCACTCGAGCGCCGGCATCACTCTTCAGAATCAAGCGCGAGTAACAGACGCACGAGGGCAATTTGACTGTCGGTCGCCATCTTGCGGCGAAGGTTCGTCATATGCCAGCGCACTGTGTTGATACGAATGCCCGTCGACGCTGCAAAGTCGTTGAGGCTTTTGCCATTGCCCACGGCCAACGCCAAGCGCGCTTCGGTCGGCGTCAGCCCAAAGCCGTCGATCAGGCTTTGCTCGGTGAGCGAGAGTTGGCGATGCGGCTTCCGCACTGTGATCTTGAAAAGAGGCGAAGCGGCCGACTGTCCGTTGCTCGCACCCGCACTCTCGACAACCGCAGCTTTCGAGATGATCAGGAAGCGGCTGTCAGTGAGTGCGTCGGCGTCGATGCGCACGACACGCTGCAATTGCGTCGTGTTTGCAAGCGACAGAAGATGCAGCGCGGCATCAAGGGCCCGATGTGCGGTCGCAGTACTGGCGCGCATATGACCGTCGCGGCCGATCGAGATGAAGGCCCCGTCGTCGAGCGCGCGAGACGCGGCACTGTTACTGGCCACAATTTTGCGATCGAGACGAATGATGAGTGTCGGGATTGGACTTTCCATGAGCGCCCGGAATGAATTGATAATATGGGACTTCGCAGCAGCGACGATCCCGTCAACAGTCGTGGAGTCTGTGATTTCGCGCTGGATCGGCATGAAAACTTTGTAAAAATAATGGGTTACAGTCAGACGAAAAATGTGATGGCGTGATATCAAACTCAGGATAACTACAGTTGTTCCTTGTACAAGGCAAAACTGCGCGCGCCCCCCTCCAGATGGACGGGGGCAGGGCGCGGCAGCAGGCGGCGCGAGGTCGTTGACCGAGCGAAAAACGACTGAGAAGGCCGGACACGATGTCAGCTCTGGATGTGGCAAAAACCGCTTTGTTTCCATTCGATAATTCGTACGCGCGTCTGCCCGAACGGTTTTATGCGCACGTCGCGCCGGCAACCGTTGCGGCGCCGCGCTTGATCCGCGTCAATCACGGCCTCGCCGAATTGCTCGGCCTCGACGTGGCGCGTCTGGAAAGCGCTGAAGGTCTTGCGGTGTTCGCCGGCAACGCTGTGCCCGCCAACGCCACCCCAATCGCGCAGGCCTATGCCGGTCATCAATTCGGCGGCCTCTCGCCAAAACTCGGCGATGGCCGCGCCATCCTTCTGGGCGAGATCGTCGGCACTGACGGCATCCGCCGCGACATCCAATTGAAAGGTTCAGGCCCCACCCCGTTTTCGCGTCGCGGTGACGGCCGCGCGGCCCTCGGCCCGGTCCTGCGTGAGTACCTCGTCAGCGAAGCGATGCACGCGCTCGGCGTGCCCACCACGCGCAGTTTAGCGGCGGTCATGACCGGAGACCGCGTTCAACGCGAAACGCCCTTGCCCGGTGCCGTGCTGACGCGCGTCGCCGCAAGTCACATCCGCATCGGCACTTTTCAATATTTTGCCATCCGGCAAGACATCGACGCCATCCGCACCTTGGCCGACTACGCCATCGCCCGCCACTATCCTGCGGCGGCCGTAGCACTCAATCCCTATCAAGCCTTCCTCGAAGGTGTGATCGCCCGGCAAGCGGCTCTCATCGCGCAATGGCTCGGCCTTGGCTTTATTCACGGCGTCATGAACACTGACAACATGACGATCTCCGGCGAGACCATCGACTACGGCCCCTGTGCCTTCATGGACGCTTTCAATCCGGCCCAGGTTTACAGTTCCATCGACCAGCATGGCCGCTACGCCTGGGCCAATCAGCCTCAGATCGGCCAATGGAATTTGACGCGTCTGGCCGAAACGCTGCTGCCGCTGCTCGATGCCGACGAGACCGCCGCTCAACACCTCGCCCAATCAGCGATCGATGCCTACGCCGCCGAATTCAACACCGCACTCGCGGTGGTCTTGAGTCGCAAGCTGGGGCTGACCATGGCGCAAGACGGTGACTTGGCCTTGGCGCAAGATCTCCTCGCGCGCATGGCCGCCAACAGTGCCGACTTTACGCTCACCTTCCGCCGTCTCGCCGATGTCATCGACCATGATGCAGAGGACGGTCCGCGTGCGCTGTTCGAAGATCCCGCCGCCTTCGATGCCTGGGCCGCTGACTGGCGGAGGCGTCTGAGTGCAGAGCCGATGACAGCATCGGCACGCCGCGATCTGATGCGGCGCAGCAATCCGGCCTTCATCCCGCGCAACCATCGTATCGAGGCCGTCATCGACGCCGCCATGGTGTCGGGTGACTTCGCCCCGTTCGAGCGGCTGCACGCCATCCTTGCGCGGCCCTATGACGATCAACCCGAACATGCTCCGTTCATGCTGCCCCCAGCTCCCGACGAAATCGTGCGCCAGACCTTTTGTGGCACCTGAGCCCGCGCGGGAGACATGCAACTGCTAAGACTTGACCTCGGCGCTTAAACGCCGCACCAGAGCCTAGATTTCGCATTTTGGAGCATCATAACCATGGCCAAGAGCAACACCTATCGCCTCGCCGTAATCCCCGGCGACGGCATCGGCAAAGAAGTCGTCCCTGAAGGTCTGCGCGTGCTCGAAGCCGTAGCCAAGAAATACAAGTTCTCGGTTCAGCTCGATCATTTTGATTTCGCCAGCTGCGACTATTACGAAAAGCACGGCAAGATGATGCCGGATGACTGGAAGCAAAAGATCGGCAGCCACGATGCCATCTATTTCGGCGCCGTCGGCATGCCCTCCATCTTGCCCGACCACGTCTCGCTGTGGGGATCGCTCATCCTCTTCCGCCGCGAATTCGATCAGTACGTGAACCTCCGCCCGGTCAAACTCATGCCGGGTGTCAAATCACCTCTCGCCGACCGCAAACCCGGCGACATTGATTTCTTTGTCGTGCGCGAAAATACCGAAGGCGAGTATTCCGCCGTGGGTGGCCGCATGTTCCCGGGCACCGACCGCGAAGTCGTCGTGCAAGAAAGCGTGTTCACGCGCCAGGGCGTCGACCGGATCATGAAATTCGCGTTCGAGCTTGCCGAACGGCGCACGCGCAAGAAAGTCACCAGCGCAACCAAGTCCAACGGCATCGCCATCACCATGCCGTACTGGGACGAGCGCTTCGCCGAGATGAAAAAGAAGTTCCCCGGCGTCACCACCGATCAGTATCACATCGATATTCTCGCCGCGCACTTCGTGCTCAATCCCGATCGCTTCGATGTCGTCGTCGCCTCGAACTTGTTCGGTGACATCCTCTCCGACCTCGGGCCCGCCTGCACGGGCACCATCGGCATCGCGCCATCGGGCAGCATCAATCCCGAGCGCAAGTTCCCCTCGTTGTTCGAACCCGTGCACGGTTCCGCACCGGACATCTACGGCCAAGGTATCGCCAACCCGGTCGGCCAGATCTGGTCGGCAGCCATGATGCTCGATCATTTGGGCGAGACCGAAGCCGCCAAAGCCATCGTGCGCGCGATCGAAGAAGTTCTGGCCAAGCCTGACTACCGCACGCGCGATCTCGGTGGCAGCACCAACACCGTCGGTTGCGGCAAAGCCATCGCCGACGCGATCAGTTAATTCGCCGAAAGTTCGCAAAATCAGCGGCAACAAAGTTAATCGCCGCTACGCCCTCTCACAGCTCGTCACGCGCATTAATCATGGGTGTGACGAGGGTGGGTGCCAAGTGGTTGGTAAACGTGCGTCTGGCGCCATCTGGGCGCGTTCTAAAAGCCATCCTGTAACCCAGCTCCGGCGCTCGGCTCTCGAAGAATTAGAGATTGCGCGCGCCTGCCCTGGCGCAGCAGCTAGACGGGCCCGACGCGGATCGGCTCGGGCAAGGTCGCGGGGATCGCTTTGAGCGTCTGCGCCGCCGCCTGCATCGCCACGATGTAACCATACGTGCCCAGGCCGCAGATGACGCCTTTGACCCCCGACGAGATGATCGAATGTTGATGCAGTGCATCCCGCGCGTGAATGTTCGAAATATGGACTTCGATGATTGGGCCGGGAAAAAGCTTGAGTGCGTCGACGATCGAGATCGAGTGGAACGAATATCCGGCAGGATTGATGATCAGCGCATCCGCTGTTTTTCGCGCAGCATGGATCTGATCGACAATCACGCCCTCGTGGTTCGATTGCAGAAATTCGAGCGACGTGCCGAGCACCTTGGCAAACGCCTGGCATGACGCCTCGACCGCCGCGAGCGTCGTCGTCCCGTAGATATGCGGCTCCCGTTCCCCAAGCAGGTTGAGGTTTGGACCATTGAGAATGATGATGCGTTTCATGGCGGCGGTTTCTCCAGCAATCAATCCCAACAGATCAGGTGACGCGCTCAAACAACCCCAGTCACACCGCCTTGTCGAGCCCGAGTGCGCGGATGGCGTTCTGCTTCAGGATGAGATCATGCACCTCGGGCTTGAAGCCAGTCGCGGGATCCTTGAAGTCTGAAATCCAGCGGTCCGGTGCAATCAGCGGGAAATCCGAACCGAACAGCATCTTATGCTTGAGCTGGCCGTTGGCGCGGCTGATCAATTCCTTCGGAAAATACTTCGGGCTCCAACCGGAAAGATCGATGTAGACGTTCGGTTTGTGCAAGCACACCGACAACGCCTCGTCCTGCCAGGGCCACGAGGGATGCGCGATGATGACGGTCATGTCGGGAAAGTCTGCCGCGACGTCGTCGAGATAGATCGGATTGGAAAACTTCAAGCTTCAACCGCCGCCGCCCGGCATGCCGGTACCGATGCCAGAGTGACCGGAGTGAAAGATCGCCGGCAGCTTATAGTGCGCGATCAACTCATAGAGCTGATAGGCCATCGGATCATTTGGGAAAAAGCCCTGTAACGTCGGATGAAACTTGAAGCCTTTGATCGCGCCTGATTTGATCAGCCCCTCCGCTTCGCGCACGCCGAGCTTGCCCTTGTGCGGATCGATCGAGGCGAACGCGATCATCATATCGCTGTTCTCGCGCGCCGCATCCGCCACTTCCTCGTTCGGGATCCGCTTGTTGCCGATTTGAAATTCGCTATCGACCGTGAACATCACGAGCCCGATCTTGCGCTCGCGATAATAGGCGACCGTCTCCGCAATCGTCGGCCGCTTCCCGGCTTTGAAATACTTGTTCGCGGCGTCCTCATAGGGCTGCCAAAACGCATCCGCCGGCTGCCGGCAGGACACTTCCGCGTGCGTGTGCACATCGATGGCGACGAGGTCGGCGATCTTCATGGCAGCAACCCTTTCTTGGCAGGGGATCGGTCGAATTGTTGTGTCGTATAACAATATGCGAGGCCGCGCGGAAGGCAAGCGATCTCAAGCGCAAGGCGGATATCATCAGCCGAGGGCGACCGCCTGTCCGCTCTGCGCCGACGCCTTGACCGCCTCGATCACCTTCAACGTGTTGAGCCCCTCACGCCCCGAAACCAGGGGTGCGGCTTCGCCACGAATGACGCGCGCGAAATGATCGACCTGCAGCCGCAGAGGATCGGCATCGGCTGCAATCGTGCGCTCTGTCGTAAACGGCTCCCACCAGCTCCGTGTCGCCGCGTTCGACCACACTTCGAGGCGCGGGATCGACAGCGACCCATGCGTGCCGCCGATGAAGTAACAGGTCTGATCCGTATGCGGGTAGACCGGATTTTCACCCGTTGTCTGCTCCCAGCTCCACGGCGCCACCACGCTATCCGACACATTGACCGTACCGAGTGCACCGTTGGCAAACGTGAGCAGCATCACCGCCGCATCTTCCACCGCATGGCCGCGCACAGCACTGCTTTCGCGCGCGACGACCTCGGTCACTTCGCCGACGAGAAAGCGCAGCAGGTCGACATCATGGATCAAGTTCATGAACACCGGCCCCGCGCCCTTCTCACGCCGCCACTGCGGTGCGAAGTAATCGTCGGGTTTCAGTAGCCAGAAAAATCCGTGCACCGTGATGATGCGGCCGAGTTTGCCGCTGTCGATGATTGCCTTTGCCCGCTGGATCATTGGATTGTGCCGGCGATGATGTCCGATCAGCAGCGGCACACGCGCCGCCTCGGCCGCAGCGACCAGTTGCTCCGCTGACGCCACGGTGTCGGCAATCGGCTTCTCGACCAGCGCCGGAATTCCAGCTTTGATCGCCGCAATGCCGTTCGCCACGTGCACCTGATTGGGTGTCGCGATGATCACCCCTTCCGGCCGGCCGGCTGCAATCATGTCGCCAAAGTCCGCGAACCACGGCACCCGGTGCAGCGCCGCCAGCGCTTTACCGACGGGGGACGGATCGACGATGGCCGACAGTGTCGCCTGATCCGACGCCATCACATGCTCGATGTGGCGTTTGCCGATCAGGCCCGCGCCCATCACCGCCATGCGCACTGACTTGCTCATCGCAACACCGTCTCAAACGAATTGCACCGCGACATTGCCGAGCGGTCCGAAGTCGGCCTGCACCGTGTCACCGGCTTTGCACCAGATCGGCCGCGTGAACGAGCCTGACAGCATCGTATGCCCCGGCGTCAGCGTCACGCCATGCGGTCCAACCTTGTTGGCAAGCCACGCGATCCCCATCGCGGGATGTCCCATCACGCCCGAGGCGAGCCCCGTTTCCTCGATTTCGCCGTTCTTGTAGAGCGCAGCGCCGACCCAACGGAGATCGACATCGTGCGGCCGCACCGGACGCCCGCCGAGCACAATGCCAGCCGCGGCTCCGTTGTCCGAAATCGTATCGAAAATCTTGCGCGGATCGACCACCCGCGCATCGATCAATTCGAGCGACGGCACCACATATTCCGTCGCGCGCAACACATCCGTCAGCGTCACGCCCGGCCCTTTGAGCGGCTTGTCGAGGATGAATGCCAGTTCCACTTCGACGCGCGGCACGCAAAAATCCGACGCTTTGATCTTGGCGCCGTCGACATACACCATGTCGTCGAGCAGCACGCCGTAGTCCGGCTCGTCGATCATGCTCGACCGCTGCATCGCCTTCGATGTGAGGCCGATCTTGTGCCCAACGACCTTCCGCCCGGCGGCAACGCGCTGCCGGATCGTTTCGGCCTGGATCGCGTAGGCATCGTCGAAATCAATGGCGGGAAACAACTGCGACAACTGCTGGCACTGTTTGCGGTCGCGCGCAGCGGTAAGCAGCATATCGGCGGCGCGTTTGCGGTCGGCATCGGAAAGCATCGGAGGTCCTGTGAGTGCGAGCGAACTATTTGATGGGCGGGCGCGGCAGCTTGGCGGTGCCGGCTTCAAGGATCAACGTATGGTCGAGAGAATACCAGGGGCACGGCAGATCCGGGAACTGCGGATGCGGCATGTCGTGTTGAATGAAAGTGCCGAGCAGCGCCTTGGTCACGCCAAACTGCACGTCGGTCTGAATATTGGCGTCATCGTCAGCATAAATCTGTGAGATCAGCGTCTTGAAGCCCTCCTTGAAGGCCAGGGCGTGCACATGCGCTGGCCGGTAGGGATGCCGGTCCTGCGCTTTGAGCAGCCGCCCAACCACGCCATCAGTCGGAATGGGATAACCCGCCGGCCGCACCGAGCGAAAGAAAATCCGGCCTTGCTGATCGGTCGTGAAGGTGCCGCGCAAATTCATGTCGGCCTGCCCGGGATCTTGGTTCTCGTAGAGGCCGATGGGCGAAGAATGCCACACATCGACATCGGCGCCTGCCACGCCACGACCCGTGCGGTCGATGAACGTCAGCGTCACCAGCATGGGCGCGCCCGGCGTCGCGGAGCGCACGATCGTATCGCCATTTGCAACGCGCGGAGAGTTCAGCCGCCAGAACGGCCCGAGCAAGTTCTGCGACGTCTCGGTGGTGCCATGATCGCCATTGTTCAAAAGGCAGATCAGCGAGGAGACGCCGAGCGAACCTGCCATCAACACGGCCTCGTTATGCGTGTCCGATGTCAGCTTGCCGATCTCGTTGATGATCGCGGTCGCGTCGCGGAACTCCTCTTCTGTCAGCCGCACCTCGCGCACGAAGCCGTGCAGGTGCTTGACCAGCGAGGTCATGATCTCGCGCAACCGCGGCTCGCGTGTCCGCGCCATCACCTGCAGCACCGCATCCGTCAGTTGGGTCTGATTTTCGACGATCATGGCGCACTCCGTCGGCGAGAAGGGCAGGGGGAGATGTGGGGTGTTCGATGCGTCATGGTGTTTCGGCCTCTTGTCGAGCGCGGCGGCTGGCAAACAGCGGCGATGTCGCGCTCGCCAGTGCAATCTCGCGCGCTGCAGCGTGCAGTTCAACCGCCAGCGCCTGCAAGCGTTTCGCGTCAAGCCGGGCAGTCGGTCCCGCAATGCTGAGAATGCCGATCACGTCGTCGGAGGTACGCCGGACCGGAACCGCCACCGACGAAAGCCCCGCGCCGAAGCTATCGGTGGTCATCGCGAAGCCGCGCTTGCGTGCGGCCGCTATCTGCTGCTGCAGCTCGGTGACGCTTGCCGGTGCATTCGGCCCGTAGTCAGCAGGCCGCCCTAATCCCTGCGCTTTCACCAACGCCAGCGCGCGCCTTTCCGGCAGCGTCATGAGCCACGCCTGCCCCGAGGCCGTACACGACAGCCGCACGGTGGCATCGATCTCCGGATCATACCTGAGACCCCGTCGCGCGCCTTGCGAGCGCGCCACCCACGTCAGCCGGTCGTCATCGACCACAGCCAACCGCACAAACTCGCCGGTCGCTTGCGCCAGGCGGTCGAGAACCGGCTGTGCAAAATCCACGATGCCCGTCGCGCCCATATAGTCGAGCACCATCGCCACCAGCTTGGTCGACAAGGCATAGTCGCCCTGATCTCGGATCTGCCGCACATAGCCGTGCGACACCAGATCGGTCAGCAGCCGGTGCGTGGCACTCGCCGGGATCTGCAGGCGGTCGGCAATGGCGCCGAGAGGCAGCCCTTCCGGTTGGCCGGCAAGACATTCGAGGATCGCCAGGGTCCGTTCCAATACGCCGCTCATCGGCAGAGATGCTCCAAGTTGGCGTCCGCAGGCAAAAATACAAAACTGGAATGTAATTCCAGTTTCTTATTGCTTAGCATTGTAAGCCGTGCCACACAACCGTCCGTCTCATGCGGTGTCGAAAAGGATGGGTGCGATGCTCGACAACTTCAGTGGCGCGACGCGCCTCGTGCCCGTGGTCGGCGATCCCATCGCCCAGGTGAAATCCCCCGGCGGCGTTACGCGCGCCTTCGAAGAGCGCGGCGCCGATCTGATTTGTGTCCCTATGCAGGTCGCCCCCGCCGATTGGGCCGCCTTCATCACCACGATGCGCGCGATGAAAAACGTCGACGGCATCATCGTTACGGTGCCGCACAAATTCTCCGCCTTCGATGTCTGCGATACCACGTCTGATCGCGCGCGCTTCCTGCGCTCCGTCAACACCATTCGTCGCGCGCCGGATGGCACCTTCCACGGCGATATGTTCGATGGCCTCGGCTTTGTCGCCGCCTGCACCGACAATGGTTGCGACTTCGCAGGCCGCCGCGCGCTTCTGGTTGGCGCCGGTGGTGCCGGCACCGCCATCGCCCATGCCGTCGCAGCGTCAGGTGTCGCCAGCCTCGCCATTGCCGACCTCGATCACGCGCGCCGTGATGACTTGGTTGCGCGCCTAAAGACCGAAAAGTTCAACGTCACGGCCGGCGCGCAAGACCCTTCGGGATTTGACATCGTGCTCAATGCGACGCCGCTCGGCATGCGTGACGGCGATCCGCTGCCAGTCGAGACTGCCAAACTATCCGCCGCGATGTTCGTCGGCGACGTCGTGACGAAGCCCGAAATTCCGCCCCTCATCGCCGCAGCGAAGGCGCGCGGCTGCAAAACCTCGAATGGCGTCGCCATGTTTGGCCGCGTACGTGACTTGATGGTCGATTTTCTGCTCGCGCCGCAAATTCCAAAGGGCTGACGCCACATGCTGACGACACTGGATGCGCTCCCCGATACGCCGGAATTCGATGTCATCGTGCTCGGTGCAGGGGCAGGCGGCATGGCCGCCGCGACCTTTGCCGCCATCGAAAACAAACGCGTGCTCTTGATCGAGCGCACCGAATTTGTCGGCGGCACCAGCGCGTTTTCCGCCGCGACGATGTGGATACCAAACTCGCTGCACGCCAAAACGGTCAATCCCGATGACAGCGTCGAAGCCGCCCGCAAATTTCTAACCGGCGTGGTCGGCAATCACTCCGACGCCGCCATGCGCGACGCATTCCTCGAGTTCCGGCCCCAAAGCCGTCGCGACGTTAGAGGCCAACACCGAGGTCAAGTTCCGGCCCTTCGCAGCTCATCCAGACTACGAACAGGAATTTGAAGGCGCCACCATGCGGGGCCGCGCTATCGAACCACTCCCCTACGATGGTCGCGCACTTGGCGCTGCCGTTCACAAGATCCGTCCGCCCATTCCCGAGTTTACAATCTTCGGCGGCATGATGGTGGATCGCACCGACATCGGACATCTGCTCAACCTGCAAAAGAGTGCGCGCTCAGCGCTGCACGCCGCAAAAATCATCGCGCGGTACGGTCGCGACCGGCTGACGGGCTCCAAGCGCGGCACACGTCTATTGATGGGCAACGCCCTCATCGGCCGCTTTCTCAAGTCGCTGCTCGATCGCGACGTCGCCATTCTCACTGAAACGTCGGCCCAGTCATTCGTCACCACCGGCGGCCGCGTCACCGGCGTCGTTGTTGCAAGCCACGGCGTCACCCGCACGCTGACGGCCAAGTCCGGCATCATTCTCGCCGCTGGCGGCTACGGTCGCCACAGCACACGCCGCAAAGACATGCTCGGCGGCGACTTTCAATATAGCCCCGCAGCTCCCGGTCACACCGGCGCGCTGCAGGATCTCGCGCTCGCGCTCGGCGCGCGTTTTGGCGAAGGCGGCAACGACAATGCCTATTGGGCGCCGGTATCCGTGCGCAAACGTCCCGACGGAACGACGGCGATCTTCCCGCATTTCGTTCTCGATCGCTCGAAGCCCGGCACCGTCTGCGTCGATCAATCGGGCAGCCGCTTCGTCAATAAGTTCTGTCTCCTATCACGTCTTCGCCCGCGCCATGCGCGATGCCGACCGCACCTCGCCCGCCATCCCGTGCTACATCATCACCGACGCAACGGGTCTCAACAAATACGGCCTCGGCATGGTGCGGATGGGCACGCGCAATCTCAAGCCCTACCTTGCCGATGGCTATCTGACCGAAGGCGCGAGCCTCGGCGAACTCGCACAGAAACTTCGGTGTGATCCCGTCCGTCTCGAAAAATCTGTCGCCGCCATCAATCAGGCCGCCGAGACTGGCATCGATCCGGACTTCGGCCGCGGCTCCACCGCTTATCAACGCCACAACGGTGACGCGACCCACGCTCCCAACCCGACACTCGGAAAAATCAAAACCGCGCCCTACTACGCCGTGCGTCTCTATCCCGGTGACATCGGCGCGGCCACCGGTCTCGCCATCACGCCGTGGGCCGAAGTTGTCGGACGCGACAACGCGCCTATTCCTGGTCTCTATGCCTGTGGCGCCGAAGCACAATCAATCATGGGCGGCACCTATCCGGGCCCCGGCATCACCCTTGGCCCCGCCATCACCTTCGCTTACCGCGCCGTCCAGCATGCACTGCACAGCGGCACAGCCGGAGCCTGACGCCCATGGCGAGCAAAGCAGGCGCCGATCTCACGTGTGACCTTCTCGTCGTCGGCTCCGGTGCTGCTGGCCTCGCAACAGCCGTCACGGCCGCGCATCTCGGCCTCGATGTCATCGTCATCGAAAAAGACACCACGCTGGGCGGCACCACCGCCTGGTCCGGAGGTTGGCTCTGGGTGCCGCGTAACCCGCTCGCAAGAGCCGCCGGCATCATCGAAGATATCGAAGCGCCACGCACCTATTTGAAGGCCGAACTCGGCAACGGCTATGATGCAGCCCTGTGCGATATGTTTCTCACTCAAGCGCCGCGCATGGTCGCGTTCTTCAAAGACAACACGCATCTGCAATTTGTCGACGGCAACGTCATGCCGGATTTTCACGACCGATCCCCAGGCGCTGGCACCGGTGGCCGATCTGTCTGCGCCGCACCCTTCGATGCCGCTGAACTCGGCGCACGCTTGCGCGATCTGAAGCCACCCCTCGACGACATCGCGCCGTTTGGCATGGGCATCGCGTCAGGTGCCGACCTCCGGCATTTTCTGTTTGCGACGCGCAAGTGGTCCTCGTTCCTCCACGCAGCCAAGCGCGTGACGCGCCACGCCGCCGACCTCGTGCGTCATCGCCGCGGCATGCATCTCACCAACGGCAACGCACTGGTGGCGCGGCTGCTCAAATCTGCCGATACACGCGGCGTACGATTGATGACAGGTACCCCCGCACGCAAGTTGATCGTCAATGCCGGTCGCGTCGTCGGTGCCGTCGCCGGGCAGCCGAACGCCAGCATCGAGATCCGCGCCAAACGTGGCGTCGTGCTTGCGTCCGGAGGCTTCCCGCACGATACCGATCGCAAGGCCGCACTGTTTCCGCATGCGCCGAGCGGTCGTGAGCATTTTTCCGCCGCGCCGGAAACGAACACTGGTGATGGCTTGCGCCTAGGCGAGGCTGTCGGCGGTCATGTCCGCACCGACCTCGCGCACGCCGGAGCCTGGGCGCCCGTTTCGCTCGTGCCACGCGCCGACGGCACCGTTGGACGCTTTCCGCATCTGATCGAGCGTGCCAAACCGGGTCTCGTCATGGTGCTGAAGTCGGGCCTGCGGTTCGCCAACGAAGCCGACAGCTATCACGACCTCATGCAGAACCTGTTCCGCGCCACCACGGAGAGCGGCCTCAAGCCGGAAGCGTGGTTGATCTGCGACACGACCTTTCGTCAGCGCTATGGCTTAGGACGCGTCCGCCCGTTGCCGTTCCCGGTCACGCCCTGGTTGCGCAACGGTTATCTGAAGCGCGGGAAAACCATCGCTGATCTCGCGTCCGCCTGCGGCATCGAAGCCAGCGCGCTTGCGGCCACCATCGCCACCTACAACGCCGCCGCACGCGATGGCGTCGATCGCACGTTTGGTCGTGGCGATAGCCCCTACAACAAGATCCAAGGCGAAGCTGGCGGTAAAAATGCCTGCCTCGCGC
Organism: uncultured Alphaproteobacteria bacterium; assembly: GCA_963831185.1. Taxonomy (GTDB): domain Bacteria; phylum Pseudomonadota; class Alphaproteobacteria; order Rhizobiales; family Hyphomicrobiaceae; genus JABFRJ01. Next base: position 176,098 of record CAWHPE010000006.1, on the reverse strand, counting down.
CGATCGAGCGCGGCCCATTCTATGCGGTCAAAATAGTGCCCGGCAGTCTCGGTACCTTCGCCGGATTGAAAACCGACGCCCGCGCCCGCGTGCTCGGCCGAGACGGCGTGCCGGTCGCCGGCCTCTATGCCGTCGGCAACGACATGTCGAGCATGATGGCCGGCCGCTATCCCGCGGGCGGCATCACCTTGGGCCCCGGCATGACCTTCGGCTTCGTCGCGGCTCACGATGCCGCCGGCGTCGCACTGCCAGACGAAGACATCTGAACGCGCCTGATCAGCAATCGCCACAAAAGCAAACGGCGGCCCGAAGACCGCCGTTTCAAATCATTCGCTAATTCACACGGGACGCGCGTTACTTCGTTTCCGGCGCTGCCGCTTCCGGAACTGCCGTCAGAAGGGCGCGGGCCTGACCGATCCAATCCTGCTTTTCGATCGCACCCTTGAGGTTCAGGATCTGATCGACGTTGCCCATGTCATCGCCCGAGAAGTTGGCGACTTGATCGTACTTGGTGACGCCGATCTGGTTGAGGCGCGCGGCGAGTTCAGCCGAGATACCCGTGATCTGCGTCAGATCTTCGACGTCGCCCTTCGGACGCTTGAAGCCCTTGAAGGCTGCGTTGAGTGCCTTCGCACGGGCGTCGGTGCGTTCGAAAATACGTGCCGACTTACCGCGGCGGCCACGGAGATAGTAGAGCTTCGCACGGCGGACGGCACCGCGGCGCAGAACTTCGATCTCGGCGATGAACGGCGAGTAGATCGGGAACACGCGTTCCACGCCTTCACCGTAGGAAATCTTGCGGACCGTGAAGCTCTCGTTGATGCCGGCGCCCGCACGCGAAATGACCAGACCTTCATAGGCCTGCAAACGCTCGGTCGGCTCTTTCGGAGCGGCCTTGCCCGACTTCTTGGCTTTGGGGTCGATGACCGCTTCTTCGATGACGCGGACCATCACTTTGACGGTGTCGCCCGGACCGAATTCTGGCACGCGGCGCTTGGTCAGCACGCGATCCATTTGCTCGCGCTCGAGCTGTTGAATGATGTTCATATTCTTAGTTCCTTGATTTGACATCATATTTTGCAGAGGATTCGCAGCGGCACGTGAAAACACGGCGACCAAACGGATCGTGCGGCCCGGAACGGGCAAAAACCCCAAAATCTGGGAGAATGGCGTCGTGTAACCGAATGAGCAGGCGTTGTCGATACCCAACCACCCGAAAAAGGGCAATTCGTCTCAGGGTTTGGCCGCTTTTCGGCCTTTGACCCGCGCCCACAGGTCCGGTCGCCGTTCGGCCGTTACCCGCTCTGCCTCCGCCCGCCGCCACGCGGCGATCTTGGCATGGTCGCCGCCGAGCAGCACCTCAGGCACCGGCCGGCCATCCCAGAGCCGGGGCTTGGTATAGAGCGGGTACTCCAGCAGGTCGCCCTCGAAGCTCTCCTCGAGCAGGCTCTCCGACGCCCCGAGCACATCCGGCAAGAGCCGCACCGACGCATCCAACAGCGCTTGCGCCGCGATCTCACCACCCGACATCACAAAGTCGCCGATCGACACTTCCTCCAGGTCCCGCGCGTCGATCACGCGTTGATCGAGACCTTCGAACCGGCCCGCAATCAGCATCACGCCAGGTCCGGCTGCCAACTGTTTCACCCGCTCCTGACACAAAGGCTTGCCCCGGGGCGACAGGTAAATGGCCGGCAAATCGGGAGCCATGACGCGCGCATGGTCGATGGCCGCCGCCATCACGTCCGGCCTCAACACCATCCCCGCACCACCGCCGGCCGGCTAGTCGTCCACCGTCCGATGCTTGCCGAGGCCAAAATCGCGGATCTGCAGCGTTTCGAGCGACCACAGGCCACCCTTGAGTGCGGTGCCGACAAGGCTATGGCCGAGCGGCCCCGGAAACATCTCCGGAAACAGCGTCAACACGACCGCCCGCCAAGGCACGCGAGCGTGCGCTTGAACGGGCTGGTCTGCCGAAGTCATGGCGTCGCTCACGCGCCTTCCACAACCACGATGTCGAGTTCGCCAGCGCCTTCGCGCAGCTTGCGTGCCGCCGCATATTCGGGCGAGAACGCATAGGCCTGTGCCGCTTCGAAGCTGTCGAACTCGATGACGACGTTGCGTGCCCGGCCTTGCCCTTCAGCAACCACCGTCTTGCCGCCGCGTGCCAGCGGTTTACCGCCGTATTGCTGGATCGCCTTGCCCGCCGCCGCCGCATAAACCGCCCACTGCGTCGCGTTGGTCACCATGCCGCGCGCGATTACGTACCCTTTAGCCACGTCTTTTCCTCCGAAGTCTTCAATGGAAGGCGGCACATTAGCAGCAAAACCGAGGGCCGCCACGCGCCGAAATGCCGGTCTGCGCACCGTTTTCGCCCGTCCTGCCGTTGCGCTGCCGGATTGAGGTCACTACCTTGAAGGTAGGCCGGTCGCCTCCCGTGCGGTCACACCATCCCGCGCTTACGCGCTCCAACGATAACGAAACAAACCTGGTTACAGCGGATACAACATAGTCGACATGTCGAAAGATCGCCCTTCAACGCTGAACGCGACACTGGCTGCCGCCGGGCTCGGGGCGCCGTTGGTCAGCGCCGCCACGGCGACATTGGCCAGCATGGACGACCGCACACGCACGATCTTTCGTCAGATCGTAGAAACCTATCTGTCGACCGGCGATCCCGTCGGCTCCCGCAATCTCGCCCGTGGCCTGCCGATGACGTTGTCGCCGGCCTCCGTCCGCAACGTCATGGCCGACCTCGAAACCCTCGGTCTCATCAAGGCGCCGCACACATCCGCCGGGCGCCTGCCAACCGAGCTCGGCCTACGCCTGTTCGTCGATGGCCTGCTTGAAGTCGGCAACTTGAGCGAAACCGAGCGCGGCGTGCTCGAAAATCAACTGCGCGCCCGCAACGAAGTTTCTCTCGATCATGTGCTGGCCGAAGCCACCGAGATGATGTCGGGCCTCGCCCGCTGTGCCGGCGTCGTGGTCACCGAAAAGCAGGTTGAGCGGCTGAAGCAGATCGAATTCGTGGCGCTTGAGCCCGGCAAGGCACTTGTCGTGCTCGTCGGCGAAGACAATCGCGTCGAGAACCGCATCATCAGCCTGCCTGCGGGACTGCCACCCTCCGCGTTGATCGAGGCGGCAAACTATCTCAACGCGCAGATCCGTGGCCAGACCTTGGCCGACGCCCGCACGCGCGTCGAGCATGAGTTGACCAACGCCAAGGTCGAACTCGACCAGTTGACGCAAAAGGTTGTGCACGCGGGGCTCGCGACCTGGTCGGGCGCCTTTGGCGACAAGAAAAGCCTGATCGTGCGCGGCCAGTCGCATCTGTTGCAAGACGTCGCAGCGCTCGAAGACCTAGAGCGGATTCGCAAGTTATTTGATGACCTTGAGAGCAAACGCGACTTGGTCCAACTGCTGGGTTCGGCCGAAAAAGGCGACGGCGTTTCGATCTTTATCGGTTCGGAAAATAAGCTTTTTTCCTTGTCCGGGTCGTCACTTGTCGTCGCACCCTTCCGTGACGGCCAGCGCAAGATCGTCGGCGTCATGGGCGTGATTGGGCCAACACGTCTCAATTATGCCCGGATCATCCCGATGGTCGACTACACGGCAAAGCTCGTGTCTCGCATCCTGACTTGATTTTTGACCGGGAGCGGCCGATATGCGGGCTGTGCAGTCGCGCGGCCTAAAGGCGGCGCGCCGTGCTATGCCGTGAGCGGCGCCGGAGCAAAGCCTTCGCCTCACGCGGCAACTGAGCCGATATGTGGGTCTTAGCCTTAGTTCCGGCCAAGAGCCCGAATGGGCCGTGAGTGGCCAAATAGCCTTGAGTGGAAAGACGAGCATGAGCACCGAAAGCGCCTCCGGACCCAAAGACGAGATGCAAAAGCCGGCTGTTGATGCGTGCGAGAACGACGGCGCAGCCGATTTCAACGAGGCTGCAGAGCCCGCGCCGCGTAACCATGCCGACGATCTGATCGCCCAATTGCGCCGCGATCTCGCCGACTACAAAGATCGCAATCTGCGCCTTATGGCCGATATGGAAAACCTGCGTCGCCGCACCGAAGACGAAAAGGCCAGCGCCTCGCGGTACGCCATCGGCAAATTCGCAACCGACGTCGTCGCCCTCGCCGACAATTTCCAGCGCGCCACCTCTGCCGTTCCCGCCGGTGCTGCCGATGCTAATCCCGCTCTGAAAAGCCTTGTCGAAGGCGTCACCATGACCGAGCGCGAGTTCCTCAACGTACTCGAGCGTCACGGCGTCAAACGCATCCCGGCGCTGGGGGAAATTTTCAGCCCGCACTTCCACCAGCCGATGATGCAGATCCCGAACCCTGGCGTACCCGCCGGCACCATCCTCAATGTTCTGCAGGAAGGCTACATGCTCGGCGATCGCGTCTTGCGTGCCTCCATTGTCACCGTCTCCGAAGGCGGCCCGAAGCCTGGCAAGCCCGCCACGAATGGCGACACCAGCGCCGCGACCACACCGGCCTCCAACGCGCAGGGCGAGCCGGATGCGGCGTCGGGCGATGCAGGTGACGCGGCGTAATCGCCGCTACTTGATAATGCTCGCGGCTGCACCGGTTGCTGGTTTGATGACGGGCACATCCGGTCCGACGCTCGACGGCGCGGTGGCGAGTTTCATTTCGCCATTGCCCTCGATGTCTACGAAGTCGGCCACGATCGAGAAGTACCTGGACGTGGTGTTGATGTCGCCATTGCCCGTCACGTTGACCTTGGCCTGCGGCGTATACATGATGCCTTCGACGTTGATGACGCCGCCGCCGATCATTTGATGCGTTGCCGCTGGCGACGAGCCGCCGCTGTAGGTGCTGACCGTGGGTTGCACGATGGCCATGCCGGCCAGTGCCCCAGTCGTCGGCGCTGTCAATTCCAGCGAACCCTTTGCTTGCACGGTCATGAAGCCATTGGACCGGCCGCTGCCGCCTGCGCCAAAAAATAAGGTCGAGCCAGAAGTCGCAACGACCTTGCCCTTGGCTTGCACCAGCAGTTCGCCATAAAAAACATAAGTACCAGGCGCCGAACGTGGCGGTCGCCCCTGTCTTCACGGTCAAGCCGCCGCAGAAAACGTAAACTTTATCAGCGCCGCCCGCCGAAAACGAACGGTCCGACTTGAATTCCACCGCGCCGGGTCTCATTGCACGCCTTGTCAATCGTGATGCCTTTCGCCGCCAACGCGGAGATCGTGTATTTGCCTGCCAGCGGATCCGGGACGGAAGCGCAGCCGCTCTTCGCGCTTGGCTCGAAACGGTTGCCGCTCGTCCCGCCCGTTGCGCAGAACGGATTGCGCCCGCGCGGTGGCCGACCCGCCGCTGACCAATGCGATCGAGCTGTCTGAATTCGCGTGAACGGCACAGCTCGGCGCCAGCAGGTCGCCCGTTCCCCAGACGCGAATGGCGCGATCGGCGTGCGCGTTGAGCCCGAGAATGCAGAGCGGCCCACTGTCAGTCCGCGACTTCGCTTTTGCCACAGAAGCGAGTTTGATCGTCGGCATCAGCATCGCCGATAGCGTTGTTGGCACTTCGACCGACGCCGAAACCGTCGTGATCGACTGTGACCGTTCGGAAGTCACCTTGATATTTTTGAGCGACGGAACACCGGCCATGTTGGCGTCGAACGTCCGGTCCGCCAGCACTTCTGCCGCTTCGTCGCTGAGCGTCGAAGCACTCGCCGCCAAAGCTGCCGCATCGACCGACGCTTGTAGGGTCTGCTTCACTTTTGCGGCGCGTCCATAGTCGACCGCCAATGCGGTCGCGAGCAAGGATGGCACCAGTAGCAAAGCGAACATCAGGCCGACGTTACCGCCGTCCGAGTTGGCAAAACGCTTGAATGTTTGGAGCATGGCAACCCATCGAAGTCGGGCGTGGAAAAAAAATGAACAAAGGATTCCTAACGTTCGTCGGAATCGATTAAAATTTTATGCAATGCTGCGGCGAAATGGGTCGCGCGTGGCATGTGTGCCCACTGCGCTCAGGCGGTGCGTGGGTGCAACGGCCGAGAACTGGCCTGAAACGGCAGAGAAAATCAGTTAATTCATTCTCTTGCTATGTTGATGCAAGCGTGCTACATGCTTCCATCGATTTTGGCCGGACAATTGGCCGTACGCTCCGCACTGTCGGTCTCGACAGCATGTGGGGACGACGAACAGGTTCTCTCAAAAAAATCGACGACCCGTTGACGGTGTGCGCGAGCACGTCGATCGACATGACATGACTGTCTAAAGGACACGACTATGCAGACTGGTACCGTGAAGTTCTACAACGACCAAAAAGGCTTCGGCTTCATCCAGCCGGACGACGGCAGCAAGGACGTTTTCGTCCATGCGACCGCTCTTGAGCGCGCTGGCATGCGCGGCCTCCGCGAAGGTCAAAAGGTTGCTTTCGACACGCAGGAAGATCGCCGCACCGGCAAAATGGCCGTTGGCAACATCGAAGCACGCTAATCCGCGCTTCGCCTAAGTTGCGCCTCGCAAGAGGCTGACTTCATAAAGGTCGCTCTCACCGAGCGGCCTTTTTTGTTTGCGCGTCTCCGATCGCAACCAAGACAGTTCAATCATTTGCAATCCGTGCCGGTCGTGAACTAAAAGCACGCGCGTCCAGCACAACAACAGGAGACGTGCCATGTCGAAAAAGATCCGCCATCCCGACGAAATGCCGAGCTTTTGAACGATCGAGCAAACGTCGTAGATCGTACCCGTCGGAAACCCACGTCAAACGTGGCCATCGCATCGTCCACGGCGATGTCGAGTTGATCGAAAAGCTCGGACGCAACGACCTCTGCCCCTGCGGTTCAGGCCGCCGGTTTCAAGCGCTGCTGCATGTCGAGCGGCGCCTATGACGGCATCGAACGCGACCACTACTTTTAGAGAAAAGTGATGGGTCACTCACTTTCCCCTCCCCTTGACGGGGAGGGGTTAGGGGTGGGGTGAACCAACAGGCTCGGGCCATGAAGCACTCAAGGGCGTCAATCAACCCGCCCGCGTCACCCGCCGCAGCGTGAGATTGATCCGGCCGCTCTCAGCCACGCCCGTTTGGCGCAAGAGATCGCTCGTCCCGGTCAGCACCCGGTCGATGCCATGAAACGCGAGGCGGCTCTCGCCCTCAAGCAGCAGCACATCGCCCGACTTCAACGTCACGCGCGTCTTTGGCCCGGTGCGCGTCCGTCCGCCAACGTGGAAAACCGCGTCATCGCCCAGCGACACAGACACAACCGGCGCCGAAAAATCCGCCTCGTCGCGGTCCTGATGCGACCCCATCTTCGTCCCTGCGTCGTAGAAGTTAATCAAGCACGCCTCGGGCGGCGCCGGATAGCCGGCCTCGGCGCGCCACAACGCCAGCAATTGTTTGGGCATTGCAGGCCAAGGCTGTCCCGTGACGAGGTGCGTCGGTTGGTAGCGGTAACCGCGCGCTTTGTCGGAAACCCAGCCAAGCTCTCCGCAATTGCTCATCCGCACTGAGAACGGCTTGCCGGTTCGCGGCATCAGCGGCTGGAAAAGCGGCGCCGTCGCAAGTATCTCTTTGATTTCCGAAGCCAATTGCAGTTGTGCGGCGCGGTCGAAGTACCCAGGTAAATGGCGAAAGCTGCGCTGGTCTTTGTCCATACCGTCTCCGGCTCGCTGAGGTTTCCCCACGCCAATACAACGTTGGTCTGTATTTTCTGGATTTTGATGCGGTTACGCCATTGCCGCTCCGAGACCCCCCACCTATATACCGATCACAAAATTGTCAGCACCGGGGGCTGTTGATCGCGCACTGAAAAGGTCGCGATACCGGACGCCATCAGGGTATAGCCGGAACTCGGGATAAATCCCGAGCTTGCGCTGTGCCTGGGGTCGGGCAGCTCGCCACAGAAAAAGGAAAATACCTATGGCTAAAGTGATTGGTATCGACCTCGGGACGACCAACTCGTGCGTCGCCGTCATGGATGGCGCCAAACCCAAGGTCCTCGAGAACGCCGAGGGCGCCAACACCACCCCGTCGATCGTCGCCTACACCGAGAGTGAGCGCCTCGTCGGCCTGCCGGCCAAGCGCCAGGGCGTCACCAATCCGACCAACACGCTGTTCGCCATCAAGCGCCTCATCGGCCGCCGCTATGACGATCCGATGGTCGAAAAGGACAAGAAGCTCGTCCCCTACAAGATCGTCAAAGGTCCGAACGGCGACGCCTGGGTCGAAGCTCAGGGCAAGCAATACTCGCCGGCTGAAATCTCCGCCGCCATTCTTGCAGAAGATGAAGGAGACCGCCGAAGCCAAACTCGGCGAGACCGTGACGCAGGCCGTCATCACGGTCCCCGCCTACTTCAACGACGCCCAGCGTCAGGCCACCAAGGACGCCGGCAAGATCGCGGGCCTCGAAGTTCTGCGCATCATCAACGAGCCGACGGCCGCCGCGCTCGCCTATGGTCTCGACAAGAAGAAAGACGCCAAGACCATCGCGGTCTACGACCTCGGCGGCGGCACGTTCGACATCTCGATCCTCGAAATCGGCGACGGCGTCTTCGAAGTGAAGTCGACCAACGGCGACACCTTCCTCGGCGGTGAAGACTTCGACATGCGCTTGGTCGAGTACCTCGCGACCGAGTTCAAGAAAGAGAACGGCGTCGATCTCAAGAACGACAAGCTCGCCCTCCAGCGCCTGAAGGAAGCGGCTGAAAAGGCGAAGATCGAATTGTCGTCGTCGCAGCAGACCGAGATCAACCTGCCCTTCATCTCCATGAATGCGCAGACGCAGTCGCCGCTGCATCTGACCATGAAGCTGACGCGCGCCAAGCTCGAAAGCTCTCGTCGACGACCTCATCGAGAAGACCAAGGGCCCGTGCTTGCAGGCGCTCAAGGATGCCGGCCTCAAGGCCGCCGAGATCGACGAAGTCGTGCTCGTCGGTGGCATGACCCGCATGCCGCGCGTTCAGGCCCTGGTCAAGGAGCTGTTCGGCAAAGAGCCGCACAAGGGCGTCAACCCCGATGAAGTCGTCGCCGTCGGCGCCGCGATTCAGGCCGGCGTGCTCAAGGGCGACGTCAAGGACGTGCTGCTGCTCGACGTCACGCCGCTGTCGCTCGGCATCGAAACGCTGGGTGGCGTGTTCACGCGTCTCATCGACCGCAACACCACGATCCCGACCAAGAAGAGCCAGGTCTTCTCGACCGCTGAAGACGGCCAGAACGCGGTGACCATCCGCGTCTTCCAAGGCGAACGCGAAATGGCCGCCGACAACAAGATGCTCGGCCCCTTCAACCTCGAAGGCATCCCGCCGGCGCCGCGCGGCATGCCGCAGATCGAAGTCACGTTCGACATCGACGCCAACGGCATCGTCAACGTTGGTGCCAAGGACAAGGCGACCAACAAGGAACAGTCGATCCGCATCCAGGCATCGGGCGGTCTCACCGACGCCGACATCAAGCGGATGACAGAAGAAGCCGAGGCCCTCAAGGACGAAGACAAGAAGCGCCGCGAACTCGTCGAAGTCGCGCAACCAAGCCGAAGCCTTCATCCACGCGACCGAGAAGTCGGTCAAGGATCTTGGGCGACAAGGTCGCCGCCGCCGACAAGTCGACGATCGAGGCAGCCGTGACCGCACTGCACGAAGCCGTGAAGGGCGACGACCCCGAGGCGATCAAGGCCAAGACCAACGCTCTCGCTCAGGCTTCGATGAAGATCGGTGAAGCGATGTACGGCGGCCACAGGCGGCGAAGGTGCTGCGGGTGGTCCGGCGCCGACGCGTCGCCGTCGGCCGGTGACAAGGCAAGGTGACGACAACGTCGTCGACGCCGACTTCGAAGAAGTGAAGGACGACAAGAAGAAGTCACGGCTGAGCTCGGCGTGCCGAGGCACGACGCTCGCAATGACGACGCTCGGCCACGTCATGCCGCGCAGGCGGCCCCCGCATTCGCGGGAAGGCGAGGCTCTGCGACGCTTGCGCGGCGCAGCCATGATTGCGTGCGAGTGGCGCCTGCGTGGCCTGACTGGGACGCAACCGTCGCAGCGGCTGCGAAGGTCGGGACCATGGCCAAACGTGACTACTACGAAGTTCTCGGCGTTGAAGCGAGGCGCCGACGACGCGGACTTGAAATCCGCGTTCCGCAAGCTCGCGATGGAATTCCATCCCGACCGCAATCCTGGCGACAAGGAAGCGGAGCAGAAGTTCAAGGAAATCGAACGAAGCCTACGAGGTCCTGAAGGACCCGCAGAAGCGCGCGGCCTACGATCGTTCGGCCATCGCCGCCTTCGACGGCGAGTGCGGCGCGGCGGTCCCGGCGGCTTCGGCCCCGACTTCGCATCCTCGATGTCCGACATCTTCGACGACATCTTCGGCGACTTCATGGGTGGTCGCGCGTCGGCGGCGGCCGTCAGCGCTCCGGACGCGAGCGCGGCGCCGACCTTCGCTACAACATGGAAATCTCGCTCGCCGAGGCCTTCGCCGGCAAGCAAGCGCCAGATCCGTGTGCCGACCAGCGTCGGCTGCGAGACCTGCTCCGGCTACCGGCGCCAAGCCCGGCACGCAGCCGTCGCAGTGCACGACCTGCGGCGGCCAGGGCAAGGTGCGCGCCTAGCCAAGGCTTCTTCACCATCGAACGCACCTGCCCGACCTGCCAGGGCCGCGGCGAGATCATCAACGACCCCTGCGCCGACCTGCTCCGGCGCCGGCCGCGTCACCAAAGAGCGCACGCTCTCGGTCAATATCCCGGCCGGCGTCGAAGACGGCACGCGCATCCGCCTGGCCGGCGAAGGCGAAGCCGGCCATGCGCGGCGGCCCGCCCGGCGATCTCTATATTTTCCTCTCGATCAAGCCGCACGAGTTCTTCCAGCGTGACGGCGCCGACATCTTCTGCCGCGTGCCGATCGCCATGACGACGGCGGCGCTCGGCGGCCAGATCGAAGTCGCCGATCGCTCGACGGCGCCAAAACGCGCGTCAAAATCCCCGAGGGCTGCGAAACCGGCAAGCAGTTCCGGCTGAAGGGCAAGGGCATGCCGGTGCTCCGCTCCAAGACCTCGGGCGACATGTACATTCAGGTCGAGGTCGAAACGCCGAAGAACCTGACCGCCCGCCAGCGCGAACTGCTCCAGGAGTTCGAGAAATCGAGCAAAGGAGAACTCACCCCGCCTCAGACGGTTTCTTTGCCAAGATGGCGAGCTTCTTTGGCGACAGCAAATCAGGGACTTAAGGGCTGGCGAGGCCCGTCCTCCCAAACTTGGTCCTGACTGCGAGACCATCGCCCGCAGACTCACGTCCCGCACACACAAATGTGTCGAGATCGGCCTGCGGCTGTTGCGACGCAACACTCCCGTCTTGTCGTCAACTGCGATAAAGATTACCCGATGTGCGGTATCGAATCGCCCGCGCCTGCGAAGCCCCCGTTTCGCAGGCAGGGTGCCGTTGTTCGGTATAGAGCCGCACGATCGCAGGCCTGGATCGAGGAAGAACGCGTATGCCCCTGACGCTCCCCCCGTCTAATCGTCGCCGCGATCGCGCGGCTGCGACGCTCGGCACTCTGCTCGTGGGCCTGGTCGCCGCCGCAGCCCCTGTGGCGGCGCAAGACACCTCCTGGATCAAATTTCCCGGTCAACAAGAAGTCAGCATCGGTCCCGATGGCATCGACCGCAATTTCGTCAAGGAATGGCATGCGAGCCCGCCCAAGGGCTTCCCGACCTTGGCCAAGGAAAACCTCAATGCGATGAAAGCAGCCATCAAGCGCTACGAAGACATCGTAGCCAATGGCGGCTTCCCCACCGTGCCTGAGGGCAAACTCATCGTCGGGCAGCTCGAGCCTGCAGTCAGCGCCTTGAAGCTGCGTCTCGCGCTGTCGGGCGACCTCGTAGACGACAGCGGCGGCTCGCAGAACTTTCGACTACGATCTCGAAAAAGCCGTGCGCCGCTTCCAAGCCTCCAATGGTCTCAGTCCGACCGGCGTTGTCGACCCGCAAACCGTTGCCGCATTGAATGTGCCGGCCGCCGTGCGCTTGCGCCAGCTCAAGACCAATCACCAACGCTTGAGCGAACTCGCACGCACCGTGCCGCGCAAGTATGTCGTGGTGAACATTCCCGCCGCTCAGATCGAGGCCATCGAAGGCGAGAAGATCATTTCGCGTCACGCGGGCGTCGTCGGCAAGGTGGATCGTCAAACGCCGATCCTCAAATCACAGATCCACGAGTTGAACTTCAATCCGGTCTGGCATCTACCGCCAACCGTGATCACAAAAGATCTCCTGCCCAAGGCCGCCGAGATGTCGCGCAAAGGCCAAGACGCGATGTCCAAGTACAACATCGAAGTCTATGACGGCACCGGCCGCCGCGTTGATGGCACGAAGGTCAATTGGTCATCACCCGCCGCCGCCGGTTACACCTTCCGCCAGCAGCCCGGTCCCGAAAATCCGCTCGGTTTCGTCAAGATCAACTTCCACAACAGCCACTCCGTCTACATGCACTCGACGCCGTCTGAGACCCTGTTCGGACGCAATTTCCGCGCTGCAAGTTCGGGCTGTGTGCGCGTCGCCGGTATCGATCAACTGGCCGCGTGGCTGATGGCGGATCAGGGCTGGTCGCATGAGCGCGTGCTGCAAATGAAAAAGTCAGGCGAGCGCTACGACGCCAAACTGAAAAAGCCGATCCCGCTCTACTTCATCTACATCACGGCTTGGGCGACCGAAGACGGCGTCATTCAGTTCCGTCGCGATCTCTACAACAAAGACAATGTCGGACAACTCGCTGGCAAGTATTGATCCCAGTCGCATCGGCATTACAAAAAGCCTGAACCGCCGCACGCTCTGCCGTGCGGCGTTTTTATTTGCCAAATGTCACTGTGATTATTGCATCCGCTGAACCGGGCATAGCGCCGGGTCCAATCACTCTTTCGGCTGCGCCGGCAACGGCCGCGCGCGCGGCAGTGCACCATCGGGCTGCGCACGCATCGCAGGCGACGTAACGCGCGGTAACCGTCCCGCGACCGGTTGTGGCGGCGCAGGCGCCGGAGCCTCTGCCGATGTTTGGAACGGCAGTACGTCCGGGCGCGGCCACGTGAAATCATCGGCGCGGCCGGGTTTCGGCGGCAAACGGTCGCCGCGCACCCACACCGAATTATAAATGGTCTGCTGCGCGTTCCCCTGCGCTTGCTGGGCGTTGCCGCTCGCTTGGCTCGGCAAGGGCGCAACGATCATGCTCAAGGTCGTGCCGTCGCCAAGCTCCGCGCCGACGGTCTCGAAATTCTGCTGTGCGGTCTGTGTCACGTCTTTGCGCGCCAGCAGCGACAGCACCTGCGCCGAGATGGCCGGCCGCACAATTTCGACAGTCACGGTTTCATCGCGGCCTTGCGCACTCAAGGCGCGGAACGCCACGCGCGCAACTTCGGCCTTTTGTTCAAGTGCGGGTGTCTGAGATGCAGCCGTAGGCGCCGGTGTGGCCGCAACTGGCGCCGCTTGCCGTGCATCGCCTTTGGTCGGCACGCTCGCTTTCGCGGCGGCCTGGAACGGCTTGTCCGGATTAATCCGCCGTTGCTCGGGCTCGCTACCCGCCAACGGGACGGCGCGCTCCGCCCGTGCCATCGCCAAATCGCGGCGCATCTCGCGCTCGATCAGCGCTGCAATCTTGCGATTGCCTTGCCATGTCATTGCCACGCCGTCGCCGTCGCGCAGTTTCTGCCGCTCACCCTTATGGTCAGGACCGAACTGCGTGAAGTCGCCGTTCTCATCAACAAATTCGGGCGCGATCTCGATAAACCGCACACCATTGACGAAGGCCTTCTCGCGCAGGATTTCCGTCAGCATCTGCGCGTCGGTATGGGCTTCTTCGCGCCGCAGAGGCGGTTGTCCGACCATGTAGAGCGCAATGCCGCGCCGCTTGAGCGCCTTCAGCAACCGGTCGACGCGGCGGCCATACTCGTTCTGCCAGGGCTCGCTGCCAAGCCGCAGCAACTGATTGTTGAGCCGGAAATTGACCCGGTCACTGATGCCGAAAAAGAGCACGCCGATCTGCACCGGCTCGCGCGACACTTCTTCGGCGCGCACATCCTCTTCGTGCTCGGCGCGCACCAGCGGCACCAGTGCTCGATGCTTGCGGTTGACCTGGACTCGCGCATCCGTCTGCAACGCTTCGGCAAGACCGGAAATCAAACCTTCGGCCATCCAGTCGCCATAGACCTGCACCCGATACGTGTCCTGCGGCGGAAATGGCGTGATGTAAGACGACGACTGCCGTGCACCGCCCTCGGTCGCCGCTGGCGCTGCTGTCTGCGCACCCGCCTCGTGCGGCGCGAAACCGCTACCGATCACCAGCGCCGCCGCCAACGCCACCCAACGCCAGCGCGCGTGCTGCGGCCGGGGCGTAGAGGCGTGCAAGGTGCGGTCAACGGTCAATGCGTGCGGTCCAGATTTTGAGCGATCAAAGGCTAAACGCATCGAAGAGATGCGGTCGCGATTCGTGGATGGTCGATGGCGCCAGTTTACACTGCCCGCGCCACGAACGCATCCTACGGCTCAATTCTGGCTCAGGTGCGGCGTTCGGTCCTGAGACGCCGCAGCAATCCGAGGCTCGCGTGTCCATCCGGCGGCAATTGGCGTGCCTGCTGGAAGCCGCGAATGGCGCCCCGCGTCTGCGCACCGATAATGCCATCGATCGGGCCAGGGTCGTGCCCCACGGCCGCCAGCAAGCGCTGCAAATCGCTGATCTCGTCCTTGCTGAGCCCGACATCGTCGATCGGCCAGCTCCCGGCAATGGCACTGCCACCCGCCAAGCGGTCTGCAAGATGCCCGACCGCCAACGCGTAGGGTAGGGCGCGATTGTATTTGAGCAGCACATCGAAGTTGCTCGACACCAGGAACGCGGGCCCTTTGGCCCCTGCTGGCAAGATGACTTGCCAGTTCGGATCCTCGTCGAGTGGCATCAGGCCCGTTGTCGGCCGCACCCCAAGCATCTGCCACGCGGTCACCGTTCTGGCCGCCTGCGGCGACGCCAGCGTCAGATCGAAATTAGCCGGCAACGTCACTTCGCGTCCCCAGACCCGCCCAGCCGTCCAGCCGAATGACTTCAGGTAGTTGGCGGCAGACGCAAGTGCGTCGGCGGGCGAGGCCCAAACATCGCGCCGTCCGTCGCCATCGAAATCGACGGCATGCTTTTGAAACGACGACGGCATAAATTGCGTGTGCCCCATCGCACCGGCCCACGAACCGAGCATCCGCTCTGGCGTGACAGCGCCGCTATCGATCATACCGAGAGCCGCCACGAACTCATCCCGCCACATCTGCGGCCGGCGCGTATCGACAGCTGCAAGCGTCGCGATGGACTGAACGACGCGACGGTTCCCCATCTCGCTGCCGTAGTTAAATTCGATGCCCCAGATCGCCATCAGCACGTGCCGGTCGACGCCGTAGCGCCGCTCGATTGCCGACAGCAGACCCGCATGTTCGGCGAGACGCCGCCGCCCAAGATCGAGCCGCTCAGCGGTCACGCGTTGCGCGATGTAGTCGCCAGCCGATTTCGTGTGCTCGGGCTGGTTGGCATTGAGATCGGCAATCGAGGCGTCGGGCTGTCCGACGCTCGCCAGCACGCGGTCGATGGTGGCGCGTGAGACACCGGCCGCCTGAGCGCTGCGGCCGAGATCATCGAGAAAACCCGGCGGGAACTGACTGGCGGCAGGCGGTGTCACGGCGGGCACGGGCAACGGAGGCAACCACCGGCGCGGCGTCCCGGTTGCGCACAGGCACGCGACCGACGAGCGCGTCATCACGAGCGACTTGCGCCGCGTCGCGCGTCACGCGGGCTGATGCAATTCGCGCGCGCTCATCTTCGAGCGATGACGATCCAGGCACTGTGCGCCGCTCGCCATAAAGTGCCGGATCATTGAACAGCAGCCACATCCCGATCAGCGCAAACAGCAACCCGGCAACAAAAAACAGCGGATGGATCTGCTGTCGCGGATCATGCTCATGCACAATGGCGTCGACCTTGGTTTCTGCAACCGATTGCACACTGCGATGCCGCCGCTCTGAGGGGCTCTCAGTGATCGGCATCGCAGCGCGCGGACCAGCTTCGCCGCTTGCAAGCGACGGCTCCGGCCGGGATGGCGAAACTTTCACAATGTCGAGCCGCGTCTCGTAGCTGTCGTCGCGGCGTTTTTGATTGCTGTCGTCACTCGTCATGTCTGTCTCTGTTCAACGCAAACTTTGCTTCTTCAAATCTTTAAGCAGGGCCGCAGTCGGCCAGCAGTCGACCTTCAGCCCGGCGCGGCGCTGATACGCCCCAATAATGGACCGCGTGTTGGACCCCGTCTTCCCGTCGAGTTTATCGACGTCAAATCCTTGAGCCTTGAGCTGCGCCTGGATCTCACGCACCTCGGTTTCCCGCAATTGCACGATATCGCTCCACGCGCGTCTGAAGTCCCCCCCGCCGGCGATCCTGTCTGCCAGATTTCCAACGAAAGTGGCATACAGATCAGACGTATTATAGCGGCGGATCACCTTATAGTTTTCGCTCACTAGAAAGGCCGGTCCGTAGGCCCCGCCCGGCGACATTAAGTATGCCACGGCCCCGAGTTCCACCGCTGAAAATGGCCGTCCATCGGCTCGGGCAAAACCGAGTTTCACCCAATCCGCAATTTTCCGCTCCTGCTGCGGCCCTTCCAGCGCACAATCTTGTCCAGCCGGCACGGTCACCTCGTGGCCCCATGGCAAGCCGGTGACCCAACCTTTCTGCTTAAGCTGATAGGCCGCCGACGCCAGCGCATCAGGTGGCGAATTGAACAGGTCTGGCCGCCCGCCGCCGAGGCCCTTCAACGATGTGTAAAACTCGCTCGGCATGAACTGCGTCAGCCCCATCGCTCCGGCCCACGACGACCGCATCGTTTCCGGTGTGCCGAGTTTGTCCTCGACCATTCTTAGGGCGTACAAAAACTCGGTTCGGAACATGTCCTTGCGGCGGCCAACGTAAGCCTGTGTCGCTAGAACGCGCAGTGCGTTGTGCGGCAGCTTGTAAGTGCCAAAGGCTGTTTCCCGGCCCCATATTGCCAGCACCACTGGACCTTCGACGCCAATCTCACGCTCGATCCGCTTCAGCGCCGCCGCATGTGTCTGCGCCAGCGCACGCCCCTGCTGCGCCAATCCAGCGAGTTGCTTGGCATTGATGTAGTCCTGCGGTGGCCGCACAAATTCCGCTTGCGACGCGCGCGACGGTGGCCGGCCTGGAATTTCCAGATCGGGCAATGAAAAATCCGGCTGTAGCCCGCGCGTGGCGCGTTCGAAGACCGCGCGCGAAATGGCGTAGGGTGGTCGCGACGCCTCGTCCCACAAGCCCGCGATGAAACGATCGAATCCGGCGTCGGCCACACGCCGGACTGGCGCCAGGGCCGCCGAAAGGGCGACGGTCCACACCATCAGTATCACTCGCAAAATGCCCACGCGTTTCGGTCCCGTCTGATCAAGGTCACACGACTTTATCAGACAACAATCCGCCGCTCCCGCCAGAAATGAGGCGATCGCCTACGGCGTGAAACGAAGTTCGCCGGCATCGGCAACGTCAGCCGCTTGGCGAACCTCTCGCGCCACCCGCAAACCCTGGATCGTGACCGCACTTGATCGCCGCATCATGCTGCCGCAAAAGGGATGCATGACCCAGCACATCTCGCCCTACCACGCGCCAGGATTTTACGCCGAAGCCCTCGCCAAGGGCCGCCATCGCGACATCGTTGGCGGGCGCTGGGACGAGACCGGAAATGTCCAGATGAGCCTGCTCGTCGAGGCCGGTTTGCGCCCCGAGCACGTGTTGCTCGATATCGGTGCGGGCAGTCTTCGCTTGGGCTGCAAAGCGGTCCCGTACCTCGCGCCCGGCCACTATTGGGCCACCGATCTCTCGGGCGCGCTATTGCGGCAAGGTTACACCGCAGAGCTGGCCGACAAAGCACGCTTGGATCAAGACCACTTGATTGAGGATAGCAATTTTAATTTCCCCGGCGTGCCGGACACGATCACGCATGCCATCGCTTTCGCAGTCTTTACGCACTTGCCGCTCAACCACCTCCGCCGCGCGCTCATCAAAATTCGCGCCCATTTTCCCCATCTACAGAAGTTTCTGTTCACGTTCTTTGTCGCGCCCGATGCGGCCGCAAGTTTACAGCCGTTGCGCCAACCCGATGGCGTCGTCACGCATGACACGCGCGCGCCGTACCACATGCTGGCGGCCGACGTGCTCTACATGTGCGCGGCATCGGGCTTCGAAGCCGAACTCCACGCCACACGGCTGCCGCGCGGTCAAGTCTTGGTCGAGGCGCGTCCGCGCTAACCGCCCCATTGGCCTACGAGCGCAGTTTCATGACGTCCGCCGTCGGTGCGGTCCAGGTCGGATGTGCGGCCAAACTGACATCAGCCTGCGTCTCCTCAATCAGTTGATCGACCACGCGCGCCAATGCGTCATTCACGTCCGCGCCTTGCTCGATCTCGTAGTCGTAACGCGTAAGTTGACGATCGGCGCTCGTACCGCGCGATACGATCGCGCGCGCATGTTCAACTTCGGCGACGCAATCGAAAAATTCCGCGTCGTCGCGAATGTAGGCGAGAACGCGCTCGATGATCGCCGCCGCAGGCATAACGGTCGCGGTTGTCGGGTCGATAAAGCTTTCGTCCAGGCCATACCGCTGTGCCCGCCAGCGGTTTTCGTTGATCAGCAATAAACTGCTCTGCCGCTCGACGTTTTCTGGTGGCGACCTCAACACCGCGCGGCTGAGACACCGGATGAGCGCCGTTAAACAGATTGCGTCGTCAACCAGTGGACATACGTCCATGATCCGCACTTCAAGCGTCGGATAACGCAGCGACGGTCGGAGATCCCACCAGATCTTACTCGTATCGGTGATCGTGCCGGCGTCGATCAACACATCGACCGTGGCCTGATACGCCTGCCAGCTGGCAAACTTTTCGGGCATGCCCTTGCGCGGGGTGGAGTCATTGATCGCAGTCCGGTACGATTTCAAGCCCGTGCGCTCGCCGCCCCAGAACGGAGACGAGGTCGAAAGCGCGAGCAGTATTGGCAAGTAGGGCCGCAGCGCATTCATAACCATGATGCGCTGGTCCTGATCTTCGATGCCGATGTGCACGTGCTGGCCGCAGATCAACATCCGCCGGCCGACAGCTTGGAAATCTTCCGCGATGCTATTGTACCGCGGACGGTTGCGGTGCCGCTGCTCGCTCCAGTGCGAGAACGGGTGTGTCGCCGCCGCAATCGGTGCCAGACCATAGTCGGCGGCCAGCGTGCCAATCATACCGCGATATTCAATCAGCGCATCGCGCGCCTGCTCCATCGACCGGCAAATCGGCGTGCCGATTTCGACCTGCGATCGCATGAACTCTTCACTGAATCGGTCGCCGATCCGGGCTTTGAGGGTCGCGATCAGTTGCCGCGATGGTTCAGCCGCCAGCGCGCGCGTCTCTCGGTCCACGAGGTAATATTCTTCCTCGATCCCGAACGTGAAAGAGGGTGCGGTGGGGCGCATGAAGTCTCTCCATTCTGGTGCCAGATGAACGCAGGGAGTTGGGGCGAAGTCGCGGCAGCGCGACTTCAAAAATGCTGCAACCCTGGGCGTTGACGGCAACGGTGCCAACCAACAGACGCGGAAATTCAGGCTGAGGTGCACCGGCGTTGCGGCACAATCCGCACAGGTGCTGTCCGTAGACGCACCAGACGCCGGTTTGGTTGCGTCATCGCGCACTGCGACGGATCACGATATTGTGAATTTCCCCGTTGCAGCGTGCTTCAAACCCACAGAACGTCAAACGGCGCGCCTGTTGCCAAGCGCGCCGTGAAACAAGTTGTGAGCAAACCGCTACTCGTGGCCAAACGTGTCAGCGCATCGCGAGCGTCCAGCGGGTCACTTGCTGTTACGCTTGCCGAGCGCGTCTTCCCACGTCAGCGCGTGGTTCACGATCAGATCGAGATCGTCGATATTCAGGCTTCCAGCCGAGTGCATTGCGGATCTTGTCCGATGCCGCCACGATCGCCGCCGGGTCACCGGGACGCCGCGGGCTCATCTTCGCATTGAGCGTTTTGCCCGAAACGCGCTTCACGGCGTCGAGCACTTCGAGCACCGAATAGCCCTGGCCGTAGCCGCAATTGAAAACGTCGGACGCGCCGCCCTTCTGCAAGTGTGTGAGCGCGGCGACGTGCGCGCGCGCCAAATCTTTCACGTGGATGTAATCGCGGATGCAGGTGCCGTCACGCGTCTCATAGTCCGTGCCGAAAACTTCCATGCCCTGACGTTTGCCAAGCGCGGTTTCGCACGCAACTTTGATGAGATGCGTCGCGCCTTTGGTCGATTGCCCGGTCCGGCCTTTGGGGTCCGCGCCCGCCACGTTGAAATAACGCAGCGCCACGTACCGGAAATCATGCGCGAACGCCGTGTCGCGCAAGCATGATCTCGGTCATCAGCTTCGACGAGCCATAGGGCGACATCGGCTCGAGTTGCGAGGTCTCGCGCACGGGCATCTCTTTTGCCATGCCATAAACGGCGGCGGTCGAGGAGAAGATGAAATTCTTGACGCCAGATTTGACGGCGGACTCGATCAGCGACCGCGATTTCACCGTGTTGTTGTTATAATACCCGAGCGGGTCAGAGACTGAACTCCGGCACCACGATCGAGCCAGCGAAATGGATGATCCCCGTGACGCCGTGCTTCTCGATGGTCGCCTGTACCAAATCCTGATCACCGACATCGCCGACCACCAGCTTGGCTGTCTCCGGCATGGCCCATTTGAACCCGGTCGTCAGGTTGTCGACCACCACCACATCTTGTCCGGCGTCAGCCAGCTCATGCGCCATGTGGCTGCCGATATAACCAGCGCCACCCGTAACCAGGATACTCATGCCGTCGCGTCCTCTGTATTTTATGTCGTCTTGGCCGATACTTAAGCCATGGTCAAATTAACGTCGCTTTACTCGTTTTTGACGTCTCACGTGTATGCACACGCGTGCTTCGTGCCAACCAGGCTCATGCTGGCAACAGAAATCCCGAGATGCGGGGTAATCTGGCCGGACCTGTCCTGACACGGAACAAACGTGGCTCCAGTCGCGGCATGCCGTGCAACCACCGCGCCAGAATTCGTTAACCAGTCTAGGAACTCCCCGCTATGTCCGCCGCCCGCCCCGTCAAAAAAATCCGCAAGGCCGTGTTTCCCGTCGCCGGTCTTGGCACGCGCTTCCTGCCAGCCACCAAAGCCATGCCCAAGGAAATGTTGACCGTCGTTGACCGCCCGGTCATCCAACACGTAGTCGACGAGGCGCGCGCCGCGGGCATCGAACATTTCATTTTCGTCACCGGCCGCAACAAGGGCGTCATCGAAGACCATTTCGACAGCCAGTTCGAACTTGAGAACACCCTCAAGATGCGCGGCAAAGACACCGACCTCGAACAGCTCATGCGCGATCTGCCGGGAGCCGGTCAGACCAGCTTCACCCGCCAGCAGGCGCCTCTAGGCCTCGGCCACGCCGTTTGGTGCGCCCGCGAACTGGTCGGCAACGAACCCTTCGCCTTGCTGCTGCCCGATATGCTCCATCATGCGCCGAAGTCGTGCATGGCCGAAATGATCGAAGCCTACAACGCCACTGGCGGCAATCACGTCGCCGTCAAGCCGGTGCCGGATGATCAGACACATATGTACGGCATCTGCGGCGTCGCCGATCCCAAAGCCAAGGTCAGCGCCATCACCAAGATGGTCGAAAAGCCAAAGCCGGGCACCGCGCCCTCCAACCTGCACATCACTGGCCGCTATATCATCCAGCCGGAAATCTTCGCTCTGCTCGAAGCCCAGGAGCGCGGCGCCGGCGGTGAAATTCAGTTGACCGACGCGATGATCAAACTGCAAGCGAGCCAGGCTTTCCACGCCGTTCGCTTCGACGGCGAAATCTTCGATTGCGGCTCGAAAATCGGCTGGCTCACCGCCAACGTCGCCTACGCTCTGAAGCGCGACGATCTGCGCGGCGCTCTCACCGATGAACTGAAAAAGCTGCTCTGATCGTTCACGCAGCTACAATGGCCGCGCGCGACGGTGCGGCCACGAAGGCAGTGCGCGTTTTCAGCTTTTTGCCCGTTGCCGCAACCTCGGCTGGCGGCAACACATCGAAGCTCGGCCAAATGCCGGTAATCAGGCTCGTGGCATACCCATCCGCATAGGCCCATCGCCGCATCGCGGCGGCGGCACCTCGGAAATCATACGTCAGCCGGTGCGTCGACAGTTGCACGCCGCCCTCGCCCGGCGTGACGATCCCGTACCAAACGTCAGCCGTGCCGTCGTTGGCCGGCATGCCGATGACGCCCGCGTTGAACCACGTCTTTCGCCCGCATGTTGGCGACAAACGGAATGCCCGCATGACCGGCGATAATCAGTCGGCGGTTTCACCCGCCATCTCGGACGCGAGTAGTGACGTCTGCGACGCGAAGACGAATTTATTGACGACGTCGGCGCCGCCATGCACCACGCGCGCGCGGACGCCGCCGATGTTGAGTGACAGCGAAACGGGCAAGCCCCTCATCCACGCCCGGCTTTCCTCGGAAACGCGTTGATTGGCAAACGGATACCACCCCTTGGCTGCCAGATCGCACGCGGTGCCTTCCTCGAAGCCGCAGCCGCAATCTTGTGCGCCCGCCGCCAGCTGCTCCTCGCAATTGCCGGCAACCACGTGGCAGCCCCAGTCGCGGATGGCCTGCGTCGTCTCCTCGGGCTCGGCGCAGTAGGCGACCACGTCGCCGGTGCAGACGACGTGCGACGGCGGAATGCCGCGCCGGTCAGCTTCTGCGCGCAACGCCTCGGTCGCTCTGAGATTGGAGTAGGGGCCACCGAAGACCAGAAGCGGCGCGTCGAACGTCAAAGGAAGCATCAGGCAAAGCCTCGGAATACGATGTGTCAGGGACGTTACGCCGCGGTGCCACAGATCGTTACAGCAGACATTGCACCCCGTCCTCAACTGTGGTTTGTCCGCATCGAATGCGGCAACACCAAGGGTCGTCCAAGCGTGCTCATCTACAAGATCGTCGACCGGCCGAGTTGGGAAGCCGCCGCTGCCGTGGGCAGCTACAACGGTTCCGTCCATGACATCCGCGACGGTTTCATCCACTTTTCAACCGCCGAACAGGCGCCGGAAACCGCCGCCAAACACTTCAAGGGCGAAACGGACCTGCTTTTGGTTGCGGTCAATGCCGCCAGCATCGGCACCGCCCTCAGGTGGGAGCCGTCACGCGGCGGCGCACTGTTTCCGCATCTATATGCACCGCTTGAAACCGCTGTCGCCGCTTGGGTGAAGACCTTGCCGCTCGGCCCCGATGGCCGTCACATCTTCCCCTTCGAAGGGTTCGCCTGATGCTGTCCTCGCTCTTCCAGCTTGCCCGTCCGGTACTTTTCACGCTCGAACCCGAGCAGGCGCACGAAGTCTCATTGAAGACACTCGAAGCCGGCATCTATCCTCGCCCTCTTGGCGCTGACGATGCGGTCCTCGGTGTCTCGGCCATGGGCCTGTCGTTCAAAAATCCGCTCGGCATCGCCGCCGGCTATGATAAAGACGCGCGCGTACCCGACGCCGTGCTCGGCATGGGTTGTGGTTTCGCCGAAATCGGCACCATCACGCCGAAGCCGCAGGATGGAAATCCGCGCCCGCGCGTGTTCCGCCTCGTCGATGACAAAGGCGTCATCAATCGCCTGGGCTTCAACAACGGAGGGCATGCTGCCGCCCTCACGCGTCTCGAAGCACGCAAGGACAGAGGCGGCATCCTCGCCGTCAACATCGGCGCCAACAAAGACACCGCCGATAAAGCCGCCGACTACGTCCAAGGCATCGCCAGCTTTAATCATTTGGCCACGTATTTCACGGTCAACATTTCGTCCCCCAATACCCCGGGCCTGCGTGACCTCCAGGCCCCTGCCGCCCTTGATGATTTGCTCGGGCGCGTCATGGCCGAGCGCGCGCGGCTCATCGCTGCCGGCAAACCGCGCCGCCCCATCGTCGTAAAAATTGCCCCCGACATCGCCGAAGATGATCTACCCGCCATCGTCGAGCGCCTTGTCGCCAACGCCGTCGACGGCATCGCCGTTTCTAACACCACCTTGTCGCGCAAAGGTCTCAAGGACCAGAAGACCGCAGCCGAAACTGGCGGCCTCTCCGGCGCACCGTTGTTCCATCGCTCGACCGTCGTCCTCGCCCGGGTGCATCAATTGACCCAGGGCAAGATCCCGTTGATCGGCATCGGCGGCATCACCTCGGCTGAAACCGCCGTCGCCAAGATCGAAGCCGGCGCGACCCTGCTGCAAGTCTACACCGGCCTAATTTACGAAGGCCCCGGCCTCATCGGCAGTATTAAGAATGGGCTCGCGTTGGCTGCGCGCCGCGCCGGCGCAAAGTCGATAACCGACCTCACCGGCCGCCAATCCGCCACCTGGGCCGCAAAGCCGCTTGAGCTCTGAGATCAACGCGTGCCCTGCGCTGCGGCGCAAAAGGATCTGGGCGGAGAGGCAGGCGCCTTCGAGGCGTGCTGTGCCAAAGGCAGAGCCGGTCGCGTTTCTCTCATGCCAACGACCTGCTATAAACAGCGGGCAACCCGGAGGGTGTCCCTTCGAGCGGGTGCGGGCCCGCAGCCCGCTCGCGAAGCGATATGCCTCCGCTCGCATAAGTTCTTAGGTACACTTTTTGAAATCGGCGGCGCGTAAGAAAACTCCACTCAAGCGCACGCCGCCCGCAGCTGACGTTGCCTTGCCGCCTGTTTTTCGCGCTTGGTTCACCGCGCGCGGCTGGTCGCCGCGTCCGCACCAACTTCAGCTTCTCGCGCAAGCCTCTACGCGGCGGCCGGTACTGCTCATCGCACCGACTGGCGGCGGCAAAACGCTGGCAGGCTTTCTGCCATCGTCTAGTCGCACTCCAAGCGCGCGGGAAGCCACGCCAGAAGCGGACCCTGCACACGCTCTACATTTCACCGTTGAAGGCGCTGGCGACCGACATCGCGCGCAACCTCGTCGCGCCAGTCCAAGACATGGCCCTGCCAGTGAAACTCGAAACGCGCACCGGCGACACGTCGGTGGCGATGCGTCAGCGGCAGCGCCGCGCGCCGCCGGATATTCTGCTCACCACGCCCGGAACAGCTCACCTTAATGCTGAGCCATGAGGACGCGTCGTCGCTGTTCGCGGATCTCGATACCGTCATTCTCGACGAACTCCACGCGCTCGCAGGCTCAAAGCGCGGCGACCTCTTAAGCCTTGCTCTGGCGCGGTTGCACGCCATCGCACCGGCGCATCGCCGCATCGGCCTGTCCGCGACCGTCGCCCGGCCCAGCGAATTGCGCGCCTACCTCGCACCGCAAACAGATGTAGCCGCCACGGCCTTGTCCGATCTCGTCGCGATCAAAGGTGGCGCTCCCCCCGAAATTTCTATTCTGGAAACCGACGAGCCGTTGCCGTGGGCCGGGCATAGCGCGCGCTATGCCATGCCGAAGGTTTACGAGGCGATCAAACGCGCCAATCTTGCCCTTGTTTTCGTCAACACGCGCAGTCAAGCCGAACTCGTCTTCCAAGAACTCTGGCGCTTGAACGAAGATGCACTGCCGATCGCGTCTGCATCACGGTTCACTGGACATGACGCAACGCCGCCGCATCGAAGCCGCGATGGCGGCCGGCAAGCTAAAGGCTGTCGTCGCCACCTCGACGCTCGACCTCGGTATCGACTGGGGCGACGTCGATCTTGTCATCAACATCGGCGCACCGAAGGGCGCGAGCCGCTTGATCCAACGCGTTGGCCGCGCCAACCACCGTCTCGACGAGCCGAGCCGCGCGCTACTCGTGCCCTCCAACCGGTTCGAAGTTCTCGAATGTCGTGCAGCGCTCGATGCCGCCAAGGCCGGTGCGCAAGACGCTGTTCTGGAGCGCCGGGGTGCGCTCGACGTTCTGGCACAGCACGTCTGGGGCACCGCCTGCGCGGCGCCGTTTTTACCAGCACATCTCTTTGACGAAGTCAGAACCGCCGCACCCTACAGCGACCTCGATCGGACCACCTTCGATCGCATCGTCGCCTTTGCCACCAACGGCGGCTATGCCTTGCGCGCCTACGACCGCTTCGCGCGGCTGAAAGAGATGCCTGACGGACGCCTCCGCCTCGCCCATCCGAAACTCGCGCAAACCTATCGCATGAATGCAGGCACCATCGTCGAAGCACCAATGATCAAGGTGCGTCTCGGCGGACGCAAGCGGCCCGGCAAAGCCGGCGAAGCGCGCGTGCTGATGGGCGGTCGCGTGCTCGGCGAGTTGGAAGAGTGGTTTCTCGAACAACTCGCGGTCGGCGACACCTTCGTCTTCGCAGGCGAAGTTCTGCGCTTCGAAGGCATGCGCGAAACCGAAGCTTTCGTCTCGCGTGCCGCTGGCGTCGACGCCAAAGTGCCGACCTATCAGGGCGGAAAATTCCCACTCTCGACGCACCTCGCCGCCCGCGTGCGGACCATGCTGGCCGACAGCACAACCTGGACGTCGTTGCCGCAACCTGTCGCCGAGTGGCTTGAATTGCAGCAGCGGCGCTCGCACATCCCGCGCGATGATGAGGTTTTGATCGAGACCTTTCCGCGCGCCGACAAACATTTCCTGGTCGCCTATCCCTTCGAGGGCCGTCTCGCTCATCAAACGCTCGGCATGCTGCTGACACGGCGTCTTGAGCGTATGGGCGGAAAACCGTTGGGCTTCGTCGCCTCCGATTATGCGCTCGCCATCTGGGGGCTGGGCGACATTTCAGCTATTAAGGCCCGTACGCCGCGCTTCCTCGATCAGCTGTTCGACGAAGATATGCTCGGCGACGATCTCGACGCCTGGCTCGCCGAAAGCAGCATGATGAAGCGCACGTTCCGCATGTGCGCCGTCATCGCCGGGCTTGATCGAACGCCGCCACCCCGGCAAAGAAAAGAGCGGCCGCCAGATCACCGTCTCCTCCGACTTGATCTACGATGTGCTCCGCCGCCATGAGCCCAATCATATCCTGCTCGAAGCCGCCTGGCGCGACGCCGCCAGCGGTTTGCTCGACATCGCGCGTCTCGGCGATTTTCTTAAACGCATAAAAGGCCATATTCATCACATAGCCCTGCCGCACGTGTCGCCGCTGGCCGTTCCCGTGTTGCTGGATATTGGACGCGAACAGGTCTATGGCGGGTCCGCACGGGAAGATATTCTACGCGCCGCCGCTGACGATCTCATTCGGGAAGCGGCCTCTGCGATGTGAAGGCCACGATGATCGCATGTTGAAATTCGGCTCCGACCACCAGTCTCTAACTGACGCGGCCACGCGGCCATTGTCGCTCTGCGGCAAATCCTTTTTGGCGGATATGTCCGGCGCACTCTATTGGCCGGCCGAAAAGGCGTTGATCGTCGCCGATTTGCATCTCGAAAAAGCGTCGAGTGTGGCACATCGCGGTTTTCATCTGCCGCCTTACGATACGCGTGAAACACTGATGAAGCTGGCGGAGACGATCGAGCGGTTTTCCCCCGCCCTGATCATCGCCCTGGGCGACAGCCTGCATGACAAATCCGCCGCCGGACGTATCGCGCCCGCCGATCTCGAAGCGCTCAAGATCCTGCAGGAGGATCGCCGCTGGCTCTGGATCACCGGCAACCACGACCCCGAAATAGCGCCATCGCTCGGCGGCGAAGTCGCCAGCGAAATCTGCCTCGAAGGCCTGTCGCTCCGCCATGAGCCCCACGCCGCCCGCACCACGCATGAAATCGCCGGTCATTTGCACCCCGCCGCGCGCGTTTCGATGTACGGCCACGCCGTCCGCCGCCCCTGTTTCGTCGGCAATGCCCGGCGTCTGGTTCTTCCAGCCTTCGGCGCCCTGACCGGCGGGCTGAACGTCCTCGACGAGGCTTTCGCCCCCCTCTTCGGTGATGACGGCCTTCAGGTAACGGTTTTGGGGCTTGAGGGCATTTACCCAGTCGCGACCCGCCTTTTACGCCCCGATTGAGCCCCGAGCCGCCCAATCGCCCACAGTGCGGCGACCGGCCCGGCTGGCACCTCGGGCCAAGGTGGTGTAAGAGGGGCCCAAATCGCGCGGGCTTGACCCCGGCGCCTAGGTTTTAGAAGGCACGCCCATGCAGACCGTCCTCCTCGTTGTTCACCTGATGATTGCGTCCGCCCTAGTGGCCGTGGTGCTCGTTCAGCGCTCCGAAGGCGGAGCCCTGGGCATCGGCGGCGGTGGCGGTGGTGGGTTCATGAGTGGTCGCGGTGCGGCCAACGCCATGACCCGCCTGACGGCCTATCTGGCAGCCGCTTTCTTTGCCTCGTCGATTGCTCTGACGCTGATCGCGAACCAGACCATCGCCGCGCGCTCGGTGTTCGACACGCCCGCCTCGACCGCGCCAGCGTCTGGCACCGCAACCCCGCCAGCCGGCGCCCCTGCGCCTGCAGGTCAGACCGCACCGCGCGGCGGCGTGCTCGACAAGCTCCAGACACCGGGCGCCGCTCAAGCGCCGGTCACGCCACGTGCGCCGCAGGGTCAATAATCCGCGCGCACTCATCACCCCCCAACCAGTTTTTAACGGCAGACGTGGAAACGCGTCTGCCGTTAGCTTTTCCGCACGATAAACCGTGGCCTGCATTTGTCTTGTGGGCGGCGCTCTGCCACTCTGCGGTCGCAGTCGGTCCGCAGTGTTAAGACGGCCGCAACGATGTGCTGTTAACGCCTTCCGGATGCGGTGTTCCGCCGTGAGGCTTCTGGGTTTTTGGTGTGTCGATGCGTTGGGCGAGTGTTGCGAGTGTTTGCCTGCTGACCGCAGGCCTCAGTGCGCCCGCCGCCGCTGAAAACAAGCTCGCGGAAGCCGCCAAGTCCGAAACCGCAGCGCCGCTCAAAGATCCAAAGCCGTCAACGCCAGCCGACGACACCATGACCATGTCGGACTTCCTCGACAGGTTGATGATCGCAGAATCGGGCGGGGACGATGCCGCCAAAAATCCCCGCTCAACCGCTGTCGGTCCCTATCAATTCATCGAAAGCACCTGGCTCGATCTGATGCGCCGGCACTTCGCCGCCGAAACCGAAAAGCTGACGCCGCCACAAGTCCTGGCCCTCCGTCAAAACCGTGCCGTCGCCCGCCGCGCCGCCGAGATCTACAGCAAAGAAAACGCGGCAACCCTCGCAAGCCACGGCGCCAAACCAACCTTCACCCATTTGCGATTAGCCTTCCTCTTGGGTCCGATGGGCGCGGTTCGCGTCATCAAGGCCGAACCCGATGCGCGCGTCGCCGTGCTGCTCGGCCCTGCCGTCGCGCGTGCCAATCCCTTCATGTATGGCCTGACTGCCGAAGGCCTCGTCGCCCGCGCCGCGCGCGATTTGAAGATGCGGCCGTCGAGTTTGGCAGCACTCGCCGCGTCGGAAATTCCGTCAGACGGCCAATCTGGCCGCAAGGGCGCGCGAGGGCCGCGTGTCGCAGTCCGCTGCAATCTGAGCCTGCCGAGCTGCCGCCGTTGGCTGACGCTCGCCACGGCCCGTGCCCCAGGCGCAAAGAAGATCGCCAAGCGAGCGGCCGCCCTCTAAATCGCGCCGCAGGTCCGCGCATAGCGGCCCATCATCGGCGTGCCTTGCCGCCCGTGGTGGCCTTTGACACCCTCCGCCCTCAATCAACCACGCCGAGGTGAGCGGATGACCCAGACCATCGTTTCAGCAAACGGCGCCAACATCCCTGCCATCGGCCTTGGCACCTGGCCCATGAAAGGCGAGGAATGCGCACGCGCCGTCGCATCAGCGCTGCAATCCGGATATCGCCACATCGACACCGCCGCCTTCTATGGCAACGAGACCGACGTCGGCGCCGGCCTCAAAGCCTCAGGCAGTGCGCGCGACAGCTACTTCCTCACAACCAAGGTCTGGAAAGACGACATCGCCCCCGGTGATCTCGAACGCTCCGCCGAAGCAAGTCTGAAGCGGCTGGGCGTCAGCGCCGTCGATCTCCTGCTCATTCACTGGCCGAATCCGGCCGTCGCCACCGCCGACTGCATCAAGGCGCTGTGCAACGCCAAGCGCGCCGGCCTCGCACGCCACATCGGCGTCTCGAACTTCACCACGCGGCATCTGGCTGACGCGCTGAGCGCCACCTCGGAGCCCCTGGTCTGCAATCAGGTCGAGTACCATCCCCATCTCGATCAGTCGAAAGTCATGGCCGCAACCCGCGCCGCCGGGATGGCCTTCGTCGCCTATTGCCCGCTCGGACGTGGCGATGTGGGCGGCGTCATGACCGAACCGGTCGTCAATGACATCGCCAAGCGCTTAGGCAAGTCCACGGCACAGATTGTGCTGCGCTGGCATATGCAGCAGCCAGGTGTCGTCGCTATTCCGAAATCAGCGACGCCGGCCCGCATTGCGGCCAATCTCGATGTCTTCAACTTCGCGCTGTCCCCCTCAGATATGGCGGCGATCACGGCACTTGCTCGCCCCAATGGCCGGGTGGTGAATGTCGCGCACGCGCCGCAATGGGATTGATCCGGTCACGTCTGGTGCCCCACGCGGTCCTATTGCAAAAGTGATGGCTGAAAACGGCCTGTGGTTTGACCTCCCGGCCCTTCCACCCTACATGCTTGCTTATGAGCACTCTGTCTTGCCAACCGCCCTCTCAACCGCGCGCCCTGCGCCGTGCGGCGTTTTCTGTGGTGATCACGCTGCTGGTCGCCGCATCTGCCGCGCCGCATGCCCATGCGCAGGTCTGCACCAAGGAGCAGATTGCCGAAGCCGTCGATAAGGCGGGGGCGGCGCTGCGGAAAGTCAGCGGCGAGACGACCCCGCGTATCGAGGCCAAGATGCGGCAACTGAAGGAAAGCCGTGGCTGGTCGTCGTCCGAGGCTGAGGAACGCGCCTTCGCCACCATTCAAGACGAGCGTGTCGCCAAACTTGATGCGACCGCCAACGAACTGCTCGCCCGTATCGACACGCTGAGTTCCGGGGGCACCGCCGACTGCGCGCGGCTCACCGAAGTCGAGGCTGTCAGCATCGAACTTCAGGCCACCGTGCGCGCCAAAGCCAACTACGTGCTGAGCCGTTTGGATGCGGTACTGTCCGACGGAAAAACGCCCGCTCCAAAAGCTGACGTCAAGGCGCCCGACGCCAAATCAGCCGACGCAAAAACCATGGACGCGAAACCCACCACTCGCGCGCCCGACCCCGCGCCGAAGGCGTCGAGTTGGTCGACCGCCATCAAGGAGGCGCCGAAAGCGCCGCCAGCCGCGACCGCGCCGCCCGCGCCAAAGGTGGCCGCCAACGCACCGTCAAATTCGCCGCAGACACCAACGCCACAGCAGCCACTACCACCCCTGCCAATCTACCGCCGCCAGCCGCCGCGCCGATGCCCACCGAGGGTTTCTCCAGCGACGAAATCATCGCCGCCTCGACCGGTTTGTTCGGCAAGGTCTCGGCCAATCTCGGCGCGATTGTCGAACACGCGTTTTCGACCTCCGGCAGGCCGACCGGTTACATCCTCGGCGACGAAAGCGGTGGCGCCTTTCATCGCGGGTTTGCGCTATGGCAAGGGTACGCTCTATCTGCGCACAGGCGAGCAAGTGCCGATCTTTTGGCATGGCCCGTCATTGGGCGCAGACTTCGGTGCCTCCGGCGCCAAAGTCATGTTTCTGGTCTACAAGCTGGCCGAGCCGCAGGACGTTTTCACCTCCTTCACCGGCGTCGAAGGCTCGGCCTATGTCGTCGGCGGTCTCGGTATGACGTTCATGAGCAATGGCCGCATCCAGATGGCACCGATCCGCTCCGGTATCGGCCTCCGTCTCGGAGCCAACGTGGGTTACATGCGCTTCACGCCACGGCCAACTTGGAACCCTTTCTGACCGAACCGCGTCTATGCCATAATCAGCGCGCCGACGGTCGCCGTCGCGCGTTTAGCTTCGGCTGTCCTTGGAGACCAATTTCCAGCCATGAAAGTCATTGATCAACTGCGCAGCCTCGATGGCGGCCGTGCCATCGACAACCTCGCCCGCAGCTACGGCATTTCGCGTCAAGAAGCCGATGCGGCGATCGCAGCCTTGGCCCCCATGCTTGCCGAGCGCATCGAGCGCAATACCTTGTCGCGGGGCGGTCTGGCCGATCTTCTCAAAGCCCTCGGTGACGGCCACCACGACGCCTACGTCAACGGCCAGTACTCGCTCAATGATGCGCGCATCGTCAACGACGGCAACCGCATTCTGGGGCATATCCTCGGCACCAAGGACGCGAGCCGCGGGGTAGCCGCGCGCGCTGCTGCCACCAGCGGTTTACCCGAGGGCCTGATTAAGATGCTGCTGCCGATCATCGCGGGCATGATCATGAGCGGCCTCGGCAAATCAACCCAGGGCGGCTTGGGCGATATACTTTCAAAGATGGGCCTGCCGGGCTTCCCGGGAGCTGGCGGCCAGCCTCAGGCACCGCGCAGAGGCGGCGGCATGGACATGCCCGAATTGCCGCAAATGCCGGGCGGCGGCGTTGGTCTACCGATGCCGGATGAAGTGCCGTCAGGGCAGGGCGGCGGCTTTGGTCTGCCGATCCCCGGCGGGCGCGGCGGCGCCACCAGTGGCTGGCCCTCGGGCAACAGTCGCGGTGGCCAAGGCAGTGGCTTGCCGATGCCTGGTGATACCCAAGGTGGCAGCCCGTGGCCGTTCCCAAGTGGCAACCAGCAAGAGACTGGCAATCAAGGCTCGCCGCTGCCGTTGCCGGGGGACGATCTTCCCGGACTTCCCCGTCAGTCCGACAATCCCTACGGCGACCTCTCCGATATTCTCCGCCGCGGCGGTTTCGGTGGAGGCGGCCGCGCGCCGTCAGGCGCCCCTCAAGGCGGCGGGGCACAGGTGCCGCTTCCGATCCCGACCAACATGGGCGGCGGCGCGCTATGGTCCATCATTCGCTCGGTCCTCGGCGGCGCGCTCGGCTTCGGCAATCGCGGCTTGATGGGCTGGATCCTCAACTTCCTGTTCATGCGCTTCGGCTGGCGCATCTTGCGCACCATCTTCGGGCGTCTCATTCCTGGAATGCGCTGACAAATCTTGGAGCGTGCAGACGCGATCAATGCAAAACGGGCGCTCAGTGGCGCCCGTTTATGTTTGGTAGTGCAATGAGGCTAAGTTCAGCGACCGCGGCAGGGAATCGCCGACACGTCGCAAACCCACTCGTTGGTCTGGCGGCAGGTCATGGTCTTGTTGACAGCGTTGCCGTAGCTGCCCCAATCCGAGCCATATTCGAGAGCGGTGAACCCAACCCAGTTGGTGATCGCCGATTTTTCCGCAATCGCACGGCTGATGCCGGTGCCTTGACCGTCATGATAGTGATCGACGAAGCAGGTTTTTTTGCCGACTTTGCGCCACGTATGAATGCTCGCGAGCCCCGTGTCATCAGCTTCAACGGGTACGCTCACGCCGCAAACCACAGCTGCGGCCAAGACCGCGAAGAAGAATCGTTTCGACATTCTGAGGATCCCGACTTTTGCAAGAATACAACGCATCGGTCGCTGATTCGTTCACAAAATTCGAGCGCATAAAAGTCGCGGAGCAATCCTTCGTGTGCGGATCGGGCAATTATGCCACAACGTATTTGATGTTGGTCAAAATTGGAGCAAATCGGCATCGCAATCCCGCTCACGCCAACCGAGCGAGGGCCTCACGAATGCTCTCAGGGATCGCCACCGGGCGATGCGTCTCCCGCGCCACGAAAACGTGCGTGAATAGCCCGTCAGCGCGCGCATCCGTTTCACCCGGTCCAAACAAGCCGACCTCGTAAGTGACGGCCTTGCTGCCAAGGCGCACGACGCGCAACCCGCCTTCGACTTTGTCAGGATAAGTGAAGGCGCGGTGAAACCGGCAACTGGTCTCCGGCGTGATACCGATCACCGGGCCTTTGTGGATGTCGAGGCCGGCGTGTTCAATCAGGAACCGGTTGATCACCGTGTCGATGTACGCGTAGTAGACCACGTTGTTCACGTGGCCATACACGTCGTTGTCCATCCATCGTGTGGTGATGTCGATGAAATAGCCGAATTGCGACCGCTGTGCTGGCGGTCGCCGCTCCGGTTTGGCGGTCGCGTTCATTTCACCGCCGTCACTTGGATTTCAACCAGCATACGCTGATCTGCAAGTTTGGCTTCGACGCACGCGCGCACGGGCAGGTTCTGTCCACCGTTCCACGACAGCCAGATTTCGTTCATGGCGTCGCGATGACGGATGTCGGTCACCCAGATCGTCGCCGATACGACTTTGCTCTTGTCCGTCCCGGCAACTTTCAACAGCCGGTCGATTTCATCGACCACTTCCTGCGTCTGCCCTTTGATGTCTTTGGTCAACGTCTTCGGCGTGATGCCGGCGAGAAAAACGAAGCCATTGGCCTCGACAGCCGACGACAAAATCTTACCTTGCTCGTGACGCGTGATCGACATGGGACAGGTCCTCTGTGGTTTGAAAACGGAAGACCAACTGTTAGCACAGCCCCGGCCGCGCGCCATCCCGCCGCAGAGCACCAGCTATGATCCGGCGTCTGAGCCGCCGCACTGTCACCAGACCGGCTCGTCGTAAACCTTCCGGCCATCGATGCTGAGACCTTTGATCGCCGCGCGGCCACGCGTGTCGACGGCAATGATCGCCGCAAGCTTTTTGTCCCGCGCCGCTTGCTCGAGCTTCAGGCCGTTGCCTTCCGGCACGTAGTAGCGCTCCAAGCCGTAGGTCAGCCACAACTGCCCGCGCATCGTCCAAGGGCCCCGCGTGCGGACCTCAAGCACATGCGCGCCCGATGGCACGTCCTTCGGATAGCGGGCCGTAATCTTGCTCACCGCCCAAGTGCCGTCGGCGCCCTGTGCGATGGTCGCGAACGCCGGTGCGCGATAGGCAGGCTCCGGTGTCTCCATCACGCTCGATGGAGCCCGCGAGATCGGATAACCGAGACGCACATATTCGCCCTTGAACAAATCGCGCGGGTCAACCGGCACGATCGGAAGCACAATTTCCTGCCCCGATTTCACCAACCGCACCCGATCGAGCACGATGGAAGACAACACACCGATTTGCAGCACCGCAATGGCGACCAGCGCACCACCCCGTCCGCGCATCCATGCAGGGATGCGGTCGAAAACGCTCATCATGACTGACCTCCGGTAGAAGCAGGCCGCGCGTTATGCAGACGGTACGCGACAACAGACAATGCAATGACCAATAGTCCGGCGATAAAGAAGAACAACGAGGTGCCGATCAGCGTGCCAATCTTCCGCAGGTAAAGCGCAAAGATCTCGACCGAAAACGCTGCATATGCGATCCACAGCGCTGCGCGGTTTTCGGTGCGCCACGCCCACATCAGAGCGCCGATGATCAGGCCCAGTGTGACGATAGCCCACGCCCACAGGTTCGGCGCCACCGTGCTCGACAATAAGCCGCGCGGCACGAACTGGATCGCGAACAATCCGATGTAGGCGAGCACCATGCCGTAGCCGAGCATCGTGCCCGAGATGCGGCGCCAGCGGTCGATGACCTCGCCCGAGGAGATACTGACGAGCGCCAGCGCAATGCCAGCCAGCGCAAGGAAATAGCCGCCGCGTGTAGTGTCGAACTGGAACGCCGAGATTACGAGCCAGCCCGACAGGGTGATGGCCAGCAAATCAAGACCGCGCCGCCAGCGCGTCATGGCGACGCCCGCAGCAGCCAAGGCCCACATCGGCAGGAAGCCCCAATGCACGCTGCGCCACGCCTGCTCCTGGCTCATCCAGCTCCAGATGGTGATCAGGATCAACGCGGCACCAAGCGCTGGGTTGGAGCGCAGCAGCAGTCCCGCTCCCAATGCGCCGAGCGACCACAGCCACACTGCGTCGGCTGGGTTTCCTTCCATATGATACATCTGCGCGATGAGCATGATTGACGCGCCGAACAACGCCACGCCAGTCAACACGGCCGCATGACCGAAAACGTCGAGGCGGCGCTGAAACAGCGCGTAAGCCAACCCGTAGCTCCCCGCGATGCCGCCGAACAGCAGCGCGAGACGCAACAGCTTCGACATGTGGTCCCAATTGGCTGCCACGAAGCTCATGGCCGCAAAGCCGATCAAAACCGCGCCAAGGGTGGCCAGCGTGCCCGCCAGCCCAAAACCGCTGCGGCGGCTATCGAGATCGGCGCGAATGCGGCCGGCGCCCTCCGGCGAGACCCAGCCCTCGGCCTCCCAGCGGGTCAATTCTGCTCTTAATCTGCCACCAGTCATGAACATTGTTAACATCCTGGCACAAAACTAAATAGTGTTTATTTGATCATCGTTCAAATGTCAAGACCATTGCCTGAAACGAAGCGTGTTTGATCTGGCGGGGGGGTGACAGAGCAGGGGCTCTTGGCGCTAAACTGCGAAGTGGCTAACCGGAGACCGCCCTATGCAACTCGGCACCCTCGACCACGTCAACGTCCGTACCTCGCGCGTCGCCGAGATGACGGAGTGGTACGTCCGCGTTCTCGGCATGAAAAATGGCGATCGCCCGCCGTTTCCGTTCCCCGGCGCCTGGCTCTATGCCGGACCCAATCCCGTGGTGCATCTCGTCGGTGTCACCAACGAACCTGCCAATACCGACCCGAAGCTGGAGCACTTTGCATTCTCGGCCAAAGGCCTGAAAGCCTTCACCAAGACAACTCGACGACATGGGCGAAAAATACGAGGCCCGCGTGGTTCCGAAGTTCGGCATCGTCCAGATCAACATCTGGGATCCCGACGGCAATCACATCCACATCGATTTCGCCCCGTCCGAACCCGGTGCCAGCGACATGGCCGCCTGGGGTAATCAGGACGCGATGGGCAAACCGCAGACCTGAGAGGGACTACCGCGTCAGCGCATCCCCTGACAGCCACGCCTCGCCGTCGGCATAGAGCCGTTCAACTTCGGGCCCATCCAGTCCCGGCATGTCGCGTTTGACCGTGTATCCGATGCGCGTCTGCAAATACGCGAGATGCCGGTAGCCTTCGGGAAACTGCGCAAGCAGCGCCGCATCAAGCCGCAACGATGCGCTGGGATCGAGCGCATCCAAACGGTCTTTCTCATAGATCGGCTGCCGCAGCACCAAGCCCCAGCGTCCCTCGCGCTTCTCAAAGAAATCGTAAAAGCGGCCGGTGCAGACGACATCGCACACGACACCGTCGACCGGCGCCCGCTGAGAAATTGTCATCTTGGTCTGCGCAATGGCCCGCGATCCGCGCACCTCGACCGCGCTGCCGCCGAGGAAGTGCAGGATGCGCACGCCTTTCGCCCAGCCCTCGTCGCTGACTTTGATGAAATGCTCGTAGCCGCCCTGCGTCCAGGTCGCCATCATGCGTCCGTCGGCGTGCCAGACCGTGCGGAACTTGTCCCACAGTCGCGCGTCGCGCCATACCGC
Organism: uncultured Alphaproteobacteria bacterium; assembly: GCA_963831185.1. Taxonomy (GTDB): domain Bacteria; phylum Pseudomonadota; class Alphaproteobacteria; order Rhizobiales; family Hyphomicrobiaceae; genus JABFRJ01. The sequence continues at coordinate 138,744 of CAWHPE010000006.1, read as the reverse complement.
CCACGTTTCCACCAGATCACGAATGACGCGCGCGTCGGCCGAGGTATCACACAGGCAAAGTGCCGTCCATCACGGTGAACTCCAAGGTCAAAAATTAGGGCCACGTCTTGGCCCAGTCGGGTGCCGGCCGCGCTTCAAACCGGTTGCCGCGCAGATCCCCAATCAGCCGAGCGCCCTCAAGCGGATCGGCAGCAGTGCTTGCGGCACTGCGTCTGCGGCAAACGATAGAGACGGCCATCGAGCGCAAAGAGCAAATCGCCACCGCACCAGTCGGCCCATGAGCAGTCGGAAAGCAGACGCAGCAATGTGCCGTCCGGCTGCCTGAGTTCGAAATCCTCCACATACCAGGGACCGTCTCGCTCCCCGATCGCACGCAACACGCGCTGCAGGACCAATCCGTCATCCATGGGACAGTCGCGCGCCATGACCTCCGGCACAGTCATCTCCCAAGCATAGCGTGCGTCCTGGCGATACGTGCCATGCTCGCCCGCCGCGACCACGCGCCAGCCATTGCGCGCCAAGCGATGCCCCTCAATCGGGTTGTCTTCGCCGTGCCCGGCCCACTCTGCGCACCGGTCGACGGCATACCCCCCTATCAGTGATGCCGCGGTTGGCTCAGGGCCAAGCGGATGCCATTTCGCACGCGGCAACGACGGCGACATGACCGGCGGAATGCTGTGGTAATTGAGACCGATCGCGCGCGGCATGTCGAAGACGCCGCCGCCACCCCAAGCATCGCCCTTGGGCCATAGCGCCAAGGCCGTCAGGTAGGGCGTGCGGCTGATCGCAGTCCAACTCTGCAGCGGTCCCTTCCACGTCGCCACAAACGCCAGCAACAGATTGCCGTCCGGCGAGACGTCGCAGCGCCGCTCATAGATGCGTCCATTGATCCACTGTCCGGGTTCCAGCCGGTCGCGGTCGAACCACCAGCGCAGCACCTGTACCTGTTTCGACGGCCCGCGCCGGAACACCACAGCCGACCGTTGATCAGCCGCTATAATGCAATAAATGCGGCACGCCGCAGTGGCTTCTTGCATCTGATTTTTCATACGCATCGACCACGATGAACTGGCTTATGCGAGCCCCGCAAACTTTGCTCGTGCGAGGATGCGTTCCGCGCGCACTTGATGTGGCCGGTCGATCATCTGCCCATTGAGATTGAGCGTACCCGCCTCGGGATGAGCCGCAAACATGGCGTTGATCTCACGCGCCCACGCGATCTCGCGCTCGCTTGGCGTGAAGGCGTCGTTGATGATCGCAATTTGATTGGGATGGATTGCGAACTTGGCCGTGAAGCCATCACGCGCGGCCTCCTCGGCTTCAAGCCGGCATCCTTCCTCGTCGCGGAAATTGACGAACACCGTATCGATTGGTTGTTTGCCAGCGGCCACCGCAGCAAACAGGCACATGTCGCGCGCCAATCTGTAGGGCGATGTCCAAGCCCGGCCATCGGCCAGACGCGTGGCCGACGAGCCGATCACCGCCGAGAGATCTTCCGCTCCCCATGTGATGCCTTCGAGGCGTTGCGTGACTTCCATATACGACGGCAGCGTCATCAGCGCGACCGGAGTCTCCGTAGCAATCGCGATGATCCGCGTTTGACCGATGGGAATACCGGCTTTGATCTCTGCATGATCGAGCGCCAGCGCGAGGCGGTCCGCATCGGCGGCGGAGTTAGGCTTCGGCAGGATGATGCCATCCGGCTGACAGCCGATCACACCGTTGAGATCATCCGCCCAGAACGGACCATCGAGCGGGTTGATGCGCACATAGAGGCGCGGCCGCTTTTGCGCCGTCCGCGTCTCGGTGATGAACGCACTCGCCAACGGGCGCGCGGCCGGCTTGCGGGATGCCGCGACGCTGTCTTCAAGATCGAGAATGAGTGCATCAGCACCGACAGAAAGGGACTTCGAAATTTTCTTGTCGCTATCGGCCGGCACGAAGAGGAATGAGCGCATGTAAATTTAACCCGCAGGAGTGGAAACCAGCGCAAGTATGGCCGCTCGCAGAGCCCAAGACCAGACCCACAGCGCACCTGAGATCTGCAGAAATAAGCAAAATCCTGATCAGGCCGCAACACGTGCGAGTACAGCCGGCACGATCGCGCGATGGAACGGCAGAACGGCCCTGAGATAGGCCCCGCCGAGTGCATTATTCCGCTTCACCAACGTCGTCGCAATCACGCGCTTCAGATCAGGCCCCCGATCCGCCACTTCCACCACCACGCGGAAATCGAGATGTGTATCGTCAAAGCCCATCACGACGCAGTGCGGCGCTGTCGAAATGAGTGGGAAAATTCCGATCTTATGAGCATCCGTAACCGACGGATCGGGCGCCAACCTCAGGCCGAACGGCAGCACAACCAAGTTGCGCACGGCCAGAAGCGCCACCACCCACTGCGGCATGTGATCAAAAGCCCGCCGCGCCGCAGCGGGCGCATCAAGCGAAATGTCTGCAATATCGAGGGCAAAAGCGTCGGCGTAATCCGTGCCGGGCAACAAAAAATGCACATCAACGGAGGGCGTCACTGCAAATGGCTGCATGGCGTACTCCCAATCAATCGGTCTAGAGATTGGGAAACTATCTGAATTCAAACCATTGTTAGCAATGCGACACAACGCGGCGGAGCAATAGCGGGTGAGCGGTGGGAGTGCTACACAACACGACAGAATCGCACTGAAATCCCCTCAAAACCAAGGTGTCTGCAGAGCCGATATGACCGTCGATCACCAAAACGCCGCAGCCACAGCGAACGCGATAGCGTCGGCGCTGCGCACGCTCGAAGTCGAGCACGAGGGATTGAGCGCAGTGCGCGCAGCACTCGCAAATGGCCTCGGTGCGCATTTCGCGCGCGCCGTCAGTGCTCTGGCCGAAGCCAAGGGCCGCGTCATTGTCACTGGCATCGGCAAGAGCGGTCACGTCGGCCAAAAAATCGCAGCAACCTTTGCATCGACCGGCACGCCCGCCTTCTTTGTCCATCCTACCGAAGCCAGCCACGGTGACCTTGGTATGGTCACCCGCGATGACGCCATTCTTGCGCTGTCTTGGTCGGGCGAGACGGTTGAACTCGCCAACGTCATCACCTATTCGCGGCGGTTCGCGGTGCCGCTCATTGCCATAACTTCAAGCGCCACGTCAGCGCTCGGTAGCCAAGCCGATGTCGTGCTCGAATTGCCAAAGGCAAAAGAAGCCTGTCCGCATGGCCTTGCGCCGACGACCTCGACCACGATGCAATTGGCCTTGGGTGACGCGCTCGCCGTTGCGCTGCTTGAGGCCAAGGGTTTCACCGCGCACGATTTCAAGGTCTTCCACCCCGGCGGCAAGCTCGGTGCAAGCCTGAAGTATGTGACGGATCTGATGCACAAAGGCGACGCCATGCCACTGGTCGGCGAAGCCGCGCCGATGGCAGACGTCATCGTGATCATGTCGCAGAAAAGTTTCGGCTGTGTCGGCGTCATCGATCAGAGCGGCAGTCTCGCCGGCATGATCACTGATGGAGATTTACGCCGCCACATGGGACAGGATTTGTTACGCCGCACTGCAGCCGACATCATGACGCGCGGCCCGAACACGTTGCCGCCGAATACGCTTGCCTCCGCAGCATTGGAAAAATTCAACGCCAAGAAGCGGACGCAAATGTTCGTCGTCGCCGATGGCAAGCCGCTCGGCATTCTGCACATTCATGATTTCCTGCGAGCCGGCGTAGCGTAATCAAGGGCGCGCGGCCCGTCGCGATTAAGCCCGTTCGACCATCAGCACCGTGCCGTTGACGCCGGTGATCTTTACGGTCGCCCCAACCGGCATGTCGGCACCCTGTGCCGCCCACACAGTATCACCCAGCTGCACGCGGCCCCGGCCGCCGACCAAGGGCGTCTCGACCAGCGCTGTGCGGCCGATGTAATCGAGCCCGCGCTCGTTGAGGTTCGGCGCGTCAGACGTCAACTTTCTGGCCGTAAAAGCGCTTGCCGAGCGTGATGGTCGCCATCGATAGCACCCCGAAAGCAATCAACTGCACGCTTATGTTAAACCAGCCGAAGTAGCAGCGCCAATCCGACGAGCAGCGCCGCAAGGCCGAACCAGATGAAGTGCATGCCCGGCACGCCGGTTTCCGCCACGATCAGCAGAATGCCAAGCGCCAGCCATAGCCAAGCGCCATACGTCACAAACAAATCGCCCAACACCATGATGTGGCCTCGCGCTGCGATGTGAAAAGAACTCAGATACGATTACGACTGCGAGCCTGGTGTCCAAGGTCCAGACGCGGGCCGCGACGACGGCCGTGCAGGCGGCGGCGCAGCGCCGTCGCCACCACCGCGCTTGCCGAACGCATCGCCGGCGATTTCCGCGATACCAGCCAACGATCCAATCAGCGACGACGCGTCGAGCGGCATCATCAGGATCTTCTGGTTCGGCGACTTGGCGATGGCTTCGAGCGCTTTGACGTAGTTGTTGGCGACGAAGTAGTTGATCGCCTGCACGTTGCCGTCCGCAATCGCGCGCGACACCATCGTCGTCGCCTTTGCTTCGGCCTCCGCCGCGCGTTCCCGCGCTTCGGCGTCACGGAACGCCGCTTCCTTGCGGCCTTCGGCGGCCAGCGTCACGGCCTGTTTTTCGCCTTCGGCTTTGAGGATCGCCGCCTGCCGCAGACCTTCGCTCTCCAAGATCTGAGCGCGCTTGTCGCGTTCAGCTTTCATCTGTCGCGCCATGCTGTCGACGATGTCGCGTGGCGGCGCGATGTCTTTGATTTCGATGCGTGTAAGCTTGACACCCCACGCCTCTGTCGCGGCATCGACCACCGTCAGCAGGCGCGCGTTGATCTGATCGCGGTTGGAGAGCAATTCATCAAGGTCCATCGAACCCATGACGGTACGGATATTGGTCATCACGATGGCGACGATCGAGAGTTCGAGACTGTCGACTTGATAGGCCGCCTTCGCCGGATCCAGGACCTGATAGAAGGCGATACCGTCGACTTTCACCATCGCGTTGTCGCGAGTGATCACGTCCTGCGACGGAATGTCGATCACTTGCTCTTTCATATTAATCTTGTGGCCGACGCGTTCCATGATCGGCACCAGGAAATGCAGTCCAGGTGGCAGCGTGCGCGTGTACTGTCCGAACGTCTCAATGGTGTACTTGTATCCCTGCGGCACCATCTTGATGGAGCCGAAGATGATGCTCGCCGCCAACAGCAGCAACACCAGGCCCACAAGGCCGAGACCGCCGATCATTTCCAGGCTCATGGCCGGATCCTTCCCGCGAAAAACTGCCCCGCGGTGACACGCTGAGGCATAATCAGGAAGCTTTTACGGCGAAATGGAAAAAATGGCGTAAACTTTTGAATTTACGCCACATTTAATGATTGGTTAGCGGTATCCGCAAGTCGGCGTCACCCGTCAAGCCTTCGGCTTTTTGCGCATGAACGCCTGCCGCACGCACTCCGCCACCAATTCGCCACGCTGATTGTAGGCGCAATGCTTGAACTCCACGAGCCCCGCGTCAGGCCGTGACTTGCTGTCCCGCTTTGTCAGAACTTCCGTCGTCACCCGAATGGTGTCGCCATGAAACACTGGCTTCGGGAACTTAACGTCCGTCATCCCCAGATTGCCGATGGTCGTGCCGATCGTCGTATCGTTGACCGAAATCCCGATCATCAGTCCGAGCGTGAAAAGCGAGTTCACGAGCGGCTTCTTCCATTCGGTCTGCGAAGCGAAATGGTGGTCGATATGCAACGGCTGCGGATTGTGCGTCATGCAGGAAAAGAGCGTGTTGTCCATTTCCGTCACGGTGCGCGTGATGGTGTGCTCGATGATTTTGCCGATCTCGAATTCTTCGAAATAGAGCCCGCGCATGGTCTGCCTCTCTGATGCTGGGTGATGCAACTGCTGGTTTGTCGCCCACAGCCGCCAGTCTTGGCAAGACCGGGCATTTGCACGGCTGCCCCATTCTGATCTCGGCCTTAACTTGCTCTTCAGGGTTGTAGGCTATGGTCTCTGAGTTGCTCGCTTCATGAGCGCTGGACCTTCGATACCTCATAATCGGCCTCGAAGCTCCATTGGTACCTGTCGCGTGCGAGCTCTTCGCTCAAAGTTTGAGAACACCCCGTTTCGCGATCGTTCCATTCCGAGCAAGTCAGTCAACCATCCCGATTGCGGGCGAACCGGTCTGAGACCGGCGCGCTTGCCCAGGTGTTGCGTCGCGCAACCGCCTGCAATCGGGGTTGTTTTCTATGGCCGGTCCACGCGCAGCCGCGACACGCGGCACGATGCCTAGTAGCGGAACTGTTCCGACAAAATCCGCTCGTCGAGATTGTGTCCGGCATCGAACATCATGAAGAGATCGATCTTCTTCGCCGCTTGAATTTCCACGCGCACCACGGACCGCGTTTCGATGTTGTCGGCTGCCGCCGATACCGGCCGCTTTTCGCCTTCGATGACATCAAACACAATGGCGGCCGTATTCGGTAGCAACGCCCCGCGCCAGCGGCGTGGCCGGAACGGGCTAATCGGTGTCAGCGCCAGCAGCGGCGCATCGATCGGCAAGATCGGCCCATGCGCCGAAAGATTATAAGCCGTCGATCCCGCCGGCGTCGCCACCAACGCGCCATCGCACACCAACTCGTCGAGCCGAACCTTGCCGTCGACAGAGATTTTAAGTTTTGCGGCCTGATAGGTCTGCCGGAACAGCGACACTTCGTTGATGGCCAGCGCCTTGGTCGTCTTCCCATCTGCCGTTTGTGCCGTCATGGCCAACGGATGCAGGTGCGAGACCTCAGCGCGCTGGATCCGCTCCGGCAGGTCATCCTCATTATATTCGTTCATGAGAAACCCGACCGAGCCGCGGTTCATGCCGTAGATCGGAATGCGGTCGTTGATGTGCGCTCGCAGCGTCTCGAGCATGAACCCATCACCACCAAGCGCAACAATGGCGTCCGCACCAGAGGCCGAACGATTGCCATAGCGCTGCGCCAGCCGTGCCAGCGCCGTCTGCGCTTCAGCACTGTCGCTGGCGACAAAGGCAATCTTTTCGTATGACTTGGCCTTGAGAGCCATACCACGCCATCACTTTCTGCACTTGGACGGCATCATGCGCCCGGACTTGAGAGACCAACAGAAACCCGAAGCCGGTGGAAACAACAAGCCTAAAACCGAGGCGTCGCCCCTCTCCGAAGCGGTGATCGTTTACTCAACCTATCCAAATGCGGCCGAGGCCGAAGCGATTGCCGCCGCCATGGTGGATGCACGCCTTGTTGCATGCGCCAACATTTTCCCGGCCATGACCTCGATTTACCATTGGAACGGCGCGCGCCAGCGCGACAGCGAGGTCGCAGTGGTGATGAAGACACGTTCGAGCCTTGCCGCCCGTGTTGCACTCGAAATCAAAACACGGCACAGCTACGGCACGCCAGCTATAGTCGTTCTGCCGATTATCGACGGCTCGGCCGAATATCTGTCTTGGATCATGGCCGAAACGGCCGCCGCTGCGGGAGCAACCGATCATGCAAGCTGACCTGAACCGGGCGCTCATCCCCGTTCTAAAACGGGTCCGCGTCGTACCCGTTTTGACCATTGCAGATGCCGCAACGGCTGTGCCTCTGGCGCGAGCACTGGTCGCAGGCGGTTTGACACACCTCGAAATTACCTTGCGCACCCCGGCAGCCAAAGATGCCATGCGCCGCATTGCAGGCGAAGTCGACGGTGCGGTCGTAGGTGCCGGAACGGTGCTGACGCCGGCGCATGCGGCGGAAGCGATAGCGGCCGGCGCAACATTCTTGGTTTCACCCGGCGCAACGTCTGACCTTTATGCGGCGGCGAAAGATTGGCCGGCCGCCTGGCTACCGGGCGTCGCCACAGCATCTGAAGCCATGACAGCCCTCGCGCACGGTTTGAGCCTGCTGAAGTTCTTTCCCGCAGAGGCTTCGGGCGGCGTGCCGGCTTTGAAGTCGCTTGCCGCGCCACTCGCCGGAATTCAGTTCTGCCCGACGGGCGGCGTCGGTCCTGCCAACGTCGCAAGCTATCTCGCCTGCCCGAACGTCGTCTGCGTCGGTGGTTCGTGGGTCGCGCCCGACAAAGCCATTGCCGACGGCGACTGGTCTGAAATCACGCGTCTCGCCCGTGCAGTTCGCGAAGCCTGATTGTGGTCATGCCAATTGCATCGACGAAATTGCCCCTAGTCATCTTGCCCGGCATAGACGGCACGCGCCCGCCAAGAGGCGCTTTGCTTGAGAGCCTTGAACGCCATCGGCCAGTGCACCTGATTGACTATCCGTTGTCCGCCCCGGCGGACTACGAAGGCCTGTATCGGCACATCCTGCCGAGACTGCCGGAGGGCCGCTTTGTAGTCCTAGGCGAAAGCTACGGCGGGCCACTTGCCACCATTGTGGCCGCGCGCCTGCCGGAACGTGTTGCCGGACTGATCCTCGCGGTCACCTTCGTCACACCGCCATTGCCATCGCCATTTCGAGCCATGACCCGCTGGATTGGTATCGGCATCGTTCCGCAAACAATCGTCGAGCACATACTGCTGAATGAGCAACCCGGAGAGGCCCGCAGCTTACTCCGCCATGCAATCGCCTCCGTCCCAAACACGCTGATGACCGCACGCGCAGTGTCAGCGTTGTCGTGCGACATGCGCACCGAATTATCGGCAGCCAAATGCCCAGTGCTGGCTCTTGAAGCGAAGCGGGACCGCCTCGTTTTTGGCCATTGCTCCCGCGCGATTGCCCGCGCCAGGCCAAACCGGCGCTTGGTGCTGATTGACGGACCACACATGATCCTGGAAACGCATGTCGACGCGTGCGCGCAGGTTATTGAAAGCTTCTGCACCGAAGCCGAAGTCCAATGATCTGATGAATTGGCATCACCAAAATCAGAGCCTTATCCACGCCGCAAGTTCATGCCAACCTCAACCCATCGTGAACAACGGAGAGGAGGTGATCCTATGTCGAGTGAGATCTCTGGGACTGCAACTACGCTGGTGTCCCTCCGGATGTCGGATCTGGCCTCGCAGCTCGATTGAGCGCGAAAGGCTGGTCTTAGCAAAACACCTGAGAACACAAGGGCGCGTTGCCGCCCGCTCCACATGGGTCAAGGGCATTTTGCCCTGATCGCACAGGAGCAGACTCACGGGGGCTACCTCTTTAAGAGGTAGCCCCTTTTGCTTTTAGTCTTACGCCGAAACCCGCCGAAGCGCGGCTCTAAGCTTGTCTTGCGCGACGAGCAACTCGGCCTTCCGCTCTTGCGTTTCTTCGATGGCTTCAGGCTTGGCGCGGCTCATGAAGTTTGGATTGGTCAGTTTCGCATCCATCTTACCGATATCGCTGGTGACGCCGTCGATTTCCTTTTCGAGACGCTTGCGCTCTGCAGCCATGTCGATCACGCCTTCGAGCGGCAAGCACGCCGTCGCTTCGCCGATCACCATCTGCGCGGACCCTTTGGGTGCCGCTGTATCGAACGACAGCGCCTCAATCCGCGCCATGCGTTGCACCGTTTCGATGTGCCGCTCCGCACGCGCCTTGGTCTCGACACTCGCGCCGACCAGCACCAGCGGGATCTTCGCCGACGCCGGTACGTTCATCTCCGAGCGCACCGATCGCACTTCCGAAATCAACTTCACCAGCCAGCCGATCTCGTCGTCCGCCACCGTATCTTCGAGATCGGCGTAGTCCGGCCACTGCGATAGGCAGAGTAGGTTCTGCCGTTGCACGCCGACCTCGACCATGCGACCCCACAGTTCCTCAGTGATAAACGGCATGAACGGATGCAGCATCTTCAGCACTTGGTCGAGCACCCACGCTGTCATCGCGCGTGTTTCGGCAATCGCCTCCTCGTCCGAGCCATTCAGGATCGGCTTGGTAAGTTCGAGATACCAGTCGCAGAACGTGCCCCAGGTAAAGTCGTAGGCGGCACCGGCGGCCTCGTTGAACTTGTAGCTGTCGATCGCCGTTGTGACCGCAGCAACCGCGCGCTGCGTTTCGCCCGCCACCCAGCGGTTGACCATCTGCTTCACTGACTTCGGATCGAAATCGCGCTGACGCACGCATTCATTCATTTCGGCGAAACGCGCGGCATTCCAAAGTTTGGTTGCGAAGTTGCGATAACCTTCGACGCGATTAGCCGAAAGGCGGATGTTACGGCCTTGAGCTGTCTGCGAGGCGAGCGCAAAGCGCAATGCGTCGGCGCCGTACTTCTCGATCAAGTCGAGTGGGTCGATGACGTTGCCTTTCGTCTTCGACATCTTCTGGCCCTTCTCGTCGAGCACGAGGCCATGGATGTAGACATCATGGAACGGCACATCGCCCATGAAGTGCACGCCGGTCATCATCATGCGCGCAACCCAGAAGAAGATGATGTCGAAGCCGGTGACCAGCGCGCTCGTCGGATAGAACTTCTTCAACTCGGGCGTCTGCTCAGGCCAGCCGAGCGTCGACATCGGCCATAGTCCCGACGAGAACCACGTATCGAGCACATCCGGATCACGCGTCAGGTTGACGTCTTTGCCATAGTGCTTCTTGGCATCGGCCTTCGCAGCAGCGTCGTCGAGAGCCACGAAAATTTTGCCGTCCGGCCCGTACCATGCCGGGATTTGATGACCCCACCACAGTTGCCGCGAAATGCACCACGGCTGAATGTTTTCAAGCCAGCGATTGTAGTCGCCCGCGAACTTCTCCGGCACGAATTTAGTCTTGCCCGATGCCACAGCCTCAAGCGCCGGCTTCGCCAGCGTCGCTGCATCGACATACCACTGGTCCGTCAGGAACGGCTCGATGACCGCCGCGCCGCGCTGCGAGTGCGGCACGGCATGCGTCGTCACTTCGATCTTTGCCAGCAAACCTAGCGCATGCATATCGGCCACGACACGCTTGCGGGCCTCGAACCGGTCGAGCTTCTGATAGGTCTCTGGCACCGCGTCGTTGAGCGCACCCTTCTCGTCGAGAATGCTGATCACCGCGAGCTTGCACCGCCGGCCGACATCCCAATCGTTGAAGTCGTGCGCCGGTGTAATTTTCACCGCCCCCGAACCCTTCTCAGGATCAGAATATTCGTCCGCCACAACAGGGATCTCGCGGCCCACCAACGGCAGCACCACGGTCTTGCCGACCAGCGCCGTATAGCGCTCATCGTCCGGATGCACCGCAACACCCGTATCGCCGAGCATTGTTTCCGGGCGCGTCGTCGCAACCACGATGAAGGTCGACGTGTCCTGAGCGTTGAAGGTCTTGCCCTTCAATGGATAGCGGAAATGATAAAGATGCCCGCCCGGGTTCTTGCTCAGGATTTTGTTGAGCGCTGCCGCATCAAACGGCTTCGGCAGTCCTTCTTTGTCGAGATCGCCTTCCGACCATTTATAGCTGCCGGTGACATCGACCATGTCGACTTCGAGATCCGACACCGCCGACTGGAACTCAGGGTCCCAATTCACCAGACGCTTGTCCTTATAGATCAGCTTCTGGTTATAAAGATCGACGAACACTTTGAGCACGGCCTTCGACAGACCCTCGTCCATCGTGAACCGTTCGCGTGACCAATCGCAGGAGGCGCCGAGGCGCTTCAGCTGGTTGATGATGGTCCCGCCCGACTGCGCCTTCCATTTCCAGATTTCGGCCAGAAAATCGGCCCGCGTCATGTCGCGGCGGTAGCGCTGGCTCTTGGCCAGCTCGCGTTCGACGACAAGCTGTGTGGCAATCCCCGCGTGGTCCGTTCCCGGCTGCCACAGCACGTCCTTGCCCTTCATGCGCTCGTGCCGGCACAAGATGTCTTGCAACGTGTTGTTGAGAGCATGCCCCATGTGCAACGAGCCCGTCACGTTGGGTGGCGGGATCACGATGGCATAGCCGTCAGCGCTGATGCGGTCCGGACGGTTGGCTTTGAAGGCCTGTGCCTCCTCCCAATCCTTGTGGATGCGGGCTTCGATATCGGCGGGGGCGTAGGTTTTTTCGAGCATTGCGGGCGACGGTCTTTTCTCAGCTGAAAATAAGACCGTGGTGGTACGCTTGCGACGCCCGTGCGTCAATGCGACGGCAGCGCAGCTCCAGCAAATACGGGCGTTTCAGCCATTAAACTGCACGGCCGAGGTGTCCGCCCGCTTTAAGACCGCTCCGGCGGCGTCTGCCGCGCTTTGAGTTCCGCCTCAAGCGCCTTCTCGACCATGCCGGGCATGTTCCGATCAAGCCAATCTTTGATCAGCGGCCTCAGCATAATGGTCACCGTGTCCTCGAACGTGCGTGACGCGGCCGGCGACGGCTCAGTCACAGTCGCTTCGCGCGCAACGGCGTCAACGGGCGCCGAGGGCTGCACGGTGGCGGCCATCGCTGCCGGAGCCAAGGCTGCCAGCACGACCGCTGGCGTCGTCGCTGAGTTGTCGATGTCCGCCTCGGTCTGTGGTTCGGCAGCCGGTTTGGCAAGCGGCTCTACAACGGCGGCCGCGATTGCATTGGGCGCCGGATCGCTAATGGCTTCAGCAGGCGTGACGCCAGTCTCTGGCGTTGGCTGCACGACCTCGGCGATGCCGGCATCCGGCTCGACTGCGGTCGGTGTCGCGGCTATCGTCGAAGTGACAGACGGAGACGCGTCGGCAACAAGCGTTTCATCTTCGGCGATGTCCGCCAACGCATCATCGTTATCATTGATCGCGTCGGCCAGCGGCGACGCCGTTGCCGCGTCTGGCTGAAGGCTACCATGTCCACCCGCGGCCGCGATCGCGGCCAACGCCTCGGCGACTGTGCGTCGCGCTGTGTCGGCATCGGCGTCGTCGCCGCTCTGGATCTCTGGCGGAGCTGCCTCGACCTCTGCGGCCGGCGGGACGTGTTGGGCAAGCCCTGCCGCCAATGCGCCCAAAAGATCCTCGACCGAACGCGCCAGCGCGGCCTCTGGCTCAACCGCGAGCGGCGCAGCCACATCCGAGAACAATGAACGGGCCACAGGCGCGCGCATCATGTGGAGGATCGACAGCGTCAGGAGCAACAGCGGACACGACCGCGTCCGGCACCTCGTCGACGACCTCGACCAGTGTGATGCTCGACGGAGCGTCACTCTGCGGCGCATCGGTAGCGTCTGTAGCCGCAGCGTCGGCGAACTCCGGCACGTCAGCCATGATCTCGGCCAGCGCCTCAGTGATCGCGTGCTCAGACGGCTTGGGCGTCACCGCATCAGACACGTCAATGGCCACGGGTTCCACGACGACTGGCGCGGTTTCATCGACCAAGTTGGAAGTAGGCTTGAAGATCAACTCGCGCGGCGCGCGCGGCGACACATAATCCGGCTGCGAAACCGCGTCCTGCAAGGTGTGCGCAGGCTCGAACAGGTCATCGTCAAGATCGTTGGGAGCATCAGCGCGCTCAGACACACGCGCGACAAAATCTCGCTTGGCCTCAGGCAGATCTGCCTCGATGGCGCGCTTCATCGGCACGCGCTGTGTCGTCGGGTGCGCGGTGCCAGGCGGGCCGTCATGCAGTGCACCGGGGACCGGTCGGGTCGCCAGCGGTTCTTCGGATATGATCCGGCGAATGGACGCGAGAATGTCATCCATGCTCTGGTCGCTCCCATCGTCCATCGACTTGCCCGGCACCCGCATAGCAATTCCTCGTCGTCAGCATCGGATGAACCACGCAAGGGCGAGTCACCGCGACATCGAAGTATTGTCGCCGGTAGCACGATCCGGAAGCGTCATCGGTATCGAACCCGCGCTCATCCACAATTCTGACACCCTGCGCTCGTGGCAACAAACCTCGGCAGCAGTAAGGCCAGTACCAAATTGCAAATGCAAAACGCGCCACAGGGGCGCGTTTTTGAATAAATACCGGGTGCCCGTGGCTTATTTTACAGGCTTCCAGGACGTAGGCTTCTCGTGCTTTGGCGCAGCGGCGGGTGTTGTCTGCGTCTCCCACCCGCGATGCTCGCGAGCCTTGTCGGACTGTGTCACAGAAACGCCCCACGATTGGCGGCGCACTTCGTGATAGTGAATTTCCGGATCGTAAACCGTCCCAGAACTGCCGATCTCTTGGATGTTCATACGGCCGATGGCAGACAGCACCGCATAAGCATTGACCACAATGTTACGCTTTGTTGTGACTTCCGCAACCTGCGCATTGAGCAATTCTTGCTCGGCATTGAGCACGTCGAGCAGGGTCCGCTGACCAACTTTCTCTTCCTCGCGCACGCCGTTCAGAGCCGTTTGGAAGGCTCGAACCTGCGCAGAGTCAGAAACCAGCTGAGCCTTAGCAGCGGTATAGGCCGACCAAGCGGCAACAACGTTGGCCTGGATGTCTTGCCGATTTTGCTCGATTTCCTGGATGCGACCGACGTGAGTATGTTTGGCTTGCCGCACTCGCGCTTGAACTTCACCGCCCGTATAGAGCGGAACCGTCAAGCGGCCGACCACCGATGCCGATGTCGACTCTTGAATGGCACTGGAAGGGTCGAACCGCCGCTGATAATTGGTCTCGAGCTGCATCGACGGCAACAGTTCGCCCCAGATCTTATCGACCGTATGACGTGCCGACTGCTCGCGATAAAGTGCGGCGACCACAAATGGGTTTTCCCGATGTGCAATTGAAATCGCGCCTTCAAGCGACTTCGGCAACCGGGTCTCATTGATCTTGGGCTCGAAAATCTTGCCGGCAGGATGGCCAACGTGGCGCTCGAAAGCGCCGCGGCTTGTGCGCAGCGCGGCGCGCGCGGCATCAAGTGCGGATAACGAAACCGCGCGGCGAGCTTCAGCTTGCGCCACATCCGTACGGGTCACTTCACCCACCGAGAAACGGTCTTGAGTGGCTTTGAGTTCGCGCGAAAGAACGTTGACGTTGTTCTCGCGAATACGGACGATCGCCTGATCGCGGATGACGTCCATGTAGGCCGTTGCGGCGTCCAAAAGAACAGCCTGTTCGACGCTCCGCAAGATCTCACGGCCAGCGCGCACGGTCGCCTCGGCCTCATTCACTTGGTTGAGAACGCGTCCACCTCGAAACAATGGCTGCACAGCGGAAATACCGTAGCCGCGCGGATTTGTTTCGGAGACCGAACCGGGTTTCGACTCGGTGCGCTGCGCCCCGACGTCGGCTGTGCCGCTGATGGTTGGCCGGTATCCCGCGTTGGCGCGAGCAACTTCTTCGTCGGTAGCGCGTAGTGTCGCGCGGGCCGCATCCAAACGTGGGTTCGCACGGTAAGCGTTCGCCAGCGCTTCGTTGATGCTTTCAGCTGAGACCGGAGTGGTTAGGCATGTTGCGGCGAGAATAAGCGCGGAAAGCGCGATGCCACGCAACACGCTGCACGTTGGACGTTCAGCCGAGGAGGCAAATTGATAAGAATGGAAGCGCCGCGTCATGAGTAGCAAATTCCGTTTTGGCGGCGCGCACACGCGCCAGTCCTCGCAACGCAAACTAAGAATTCATATTTACCGCTAGCCGATTCGAGTGGGCCACCCCAGTGCAAAACCAGTTTTTCCCGAAACGGCGTCGACAGTGCGAAATTTCCAAATTCAGCATACGAGCAGCGCAAGGCTCTTGAAATACAAGACGTTAATCATGTGTGACTGCAATCGCAAAAGCGCACGTGTGCCGTAATTACAGCCGCGTGTGGCAGTTCAAACACATCAAAATGCTTGGCTTATCTGGGATTTAAGTCCCGCGCGACGGCCTCGGTCAACGTAGCGAGGGCCGGAGTGTATGCGGGCGAGTGTACTGATCGGTCGCGCCCCAATTGTCGAGTTTTTCCAGCGCCTCGACCCGCCCGTCGGCATGGGTGATGCTGACGCCAAACCACTTTCCGCGGACTTCCTCGTAGTGTACTTCCGGGTCGTACTGGCTTTCGCCGAGCTTCAGTTCCCCAGCATTGAGCCGCCCGATCACCGACAACAGCGTATAGGCAGCGACGGTCAGGTCACGGCGGTTGCCGAGCGCTGAGATTTCCGCTTCGATGACTTCTTGTTCGGCGTTCAGAACCTCAAGCAAGGTCCGCTGCCCGACCTTCTCTTCCTCGCGCACACCCTCGAGCGCGACTTTTGCCGACGAGACTTGGATCCGGTCGGTTTCCTGCTGCGAGACGGCGGCCTGGTAGCGTGACCATGCGGTCACCACCTGCGCATGCGTTTCACCACGCGCTTGCTCGATTTCCTGAATGCGGCTGACATGCGTGTGCTTTGCCGCGCGCACGCGGGATTTGGTCTCCCCGCCCTCGTAGAGCGGCACGTTGAGCCGACCAGTCACCGTCGCGGCTTGCTGTTCATTGACCAGCGGGCTGGTGTCGAAGCGCTGGCCGTAACCGGCTTCGACGGACATCTCCGGCAGCAACTCGCCCCAGATCTTGTCGACGGCATGCCGCGCGGCTTGCTCGCGATAAAGCGACGAGACCACGTTCGGGCTCTCTTTTTCGGCAATCTTGACCGCGTCGTCGAGATGCGCAGGCATGTGCTTGCGCGGCACCCCGGGGTCCGATAGCCGGTCCGGTGGCCGGCCAACGACACGCTCATAGGAAGCTCGGCTGGCTTTTAAGTTGGCGCGCGCAAAATCAAGCGCCGACAAGGCTTTAGCGCGCCGCGTCTGTGTCTGGGCCACGTCGGTCCGCGTCACTTCGCGCACGGCGCGCCGCGCCTCCGCTGCCTGCAATTCGCGCGTGAAGTTCGCCACCGCACGCTCGCGCAACTGTACCAGCGCCATGTCCCGGACCACGTCGGCGTAGGCCGTGACCGCTTCCACGAGCACCTGTGCTTCGACGTTGCGCAGATTTTCGCGTCCCGCACGCACCGTCGCTTCCGCCTCTCGCACGGTATTGACCGTCCGGAAACCAGAAAAGATCGATTGCCGGACATTCAATTGATAGCCGTGCGCTTGCGTCGTCCCGTCGGTCGATTGCCCCGGGCGGGTGGTCGATTTTTGCACGCCGTAGTCGGCGGTGGCGTTGGCTGATGGCTTAAAGCCTGATTTGGCGCGCGGCACGTCTTCGTCAGTCGCGCGCAAGCGCGCCCGTTCCGCGTCAAGGCGCGGGTTGGTCTGGTATGTCGCGAGTAAGGCTTCGATCAGCGTCTCTGCTGACGCCGGAACCGCCAAGCCCAGCTGCGCGATCAGCGCGACCGTGCTGACAGCCAAGCACAGGCGCGCCTTGAGCCGCCGGGGGGCTTTCTGAAGTGGACTGAAGATGTGGCCACCGACGGGCATTCCCATGCGTCTCCGACACCCGGCAAAACACACGGCCGGAGTCTCGATAGGCGTCTGAGTCGGTAAAGAACGTGTAAATCACAAGCCGCCAGCCCGGGGCCCAAGAGCGAGCAAAGGCGGCTGGAAAGCGGCCCAGCAGAGGAGTGACGCCGCCTCGGATCTCAGAAGTGGCCGCTTAGAGCTTGAACGGCCGCGCGATCTCAAATCCCGGCAATGCCTGCGCGCTCGCATCGAAACTGTCGCGGGCAACGAACGACTTGCCCGCGCGCACCCACACCACCGCTTTGCACATCGGCCCGTCGCCGACGATGGCGACAAGCCGGCCACCGTCCTTCAATTGGTCGAGCAACGCTGCCGGCACGGTCTGCACCGATCCGGCAATGACAATGGCGTCATAGGGGCCTTCTGCAGCGTACCCGGCCGTGAGCGAGCCCTGCAGCACATTGCCGTTGCTGATGCCGGCCGCAGCCAGAGCGGCCCGCGCCTGGGTCACGAGGCCGGCATCGCTTTCGACACCGATCACCTTCTTGGCCAGCTTGGACAAAACGGCGACGCCGTAGCCGGTCCCTGCGGCGACTTCGAGCACCACGCCGTTATCAGGAATTTCAGCAAGTTGGATCAGCTTGGCATAGACCCGCGCGTCCATCAGTTGACGCGCATTGCGGCCCGAGGCGAGCGGAACCGGCCCGTCCATATAGGCAATCGACTGCTGCGACGCCGGTACAAACGCCTCGCGCGGGCAGTTCGCCCATGGCCCGCGTCACGCGGCGGTCGGTGACGTCGCTCGGACGCACTTGGCTTTCCACCATGTTGAGGCGTTGCAGGCGAGCATCGGTCGAGGGCGAGGTCATGTGTCGAGGCTTCCGTATCAGATCGCGCGGCCGGGGCAGGGACTGCCCCCAGAATCCGGCCGGACCATAGCCAAAGTTGCGCTGCCCTGCCAGTAGGCGGTTCGGCTGGGCGCCGAAGTGCCTCAGCCTGGATCGGAGGCCAGACGCGCTGTTCCCGCGGCTTTACCCGCGGCCGTACCGTTCGGCATAGGCGATTGTCGCCTCCAACAGCGCGTCATGGCTGATTTTGGCGCCCTGTGCCGCTACCGCCAGGCCATCCGCCCCGAGGCTGGCGTTGGCCGCCCGTGTCATGCGCGCAACGCGCGTCAATTTGAGCTTGGCCTCGTCCTCGGGATTGATCCCGACGATCATGATCTTTTGACCCGAGTTTTGCCACGTTGTCAGCGATCGCACCGCCGTCCACGGCACCACGTCAGCCGAGACCCGGATATCCTTAAGACCGCTTCGGCGACAGCGTAATTACCGTCCCGCGTTGAGTAAACATGCGCCACACGATGATTGCGGTCACCGGTCCGAAAAAAGCTATCGACAGATACCCCATGAACCGAATGCTCTCGGCCGAGTACCGTGTTGTCGTCCCCGCCGCCGTTGTCATGAAATAGCCGAGCACGACGAATGCCAGGCCGGCCAAGGCCATGACAGCCATTTTGGCTGGTGACGCTGCGATCTCCATCGTCGCCGTGGTGTCTATCTCTGAGCGGCTCATAGGCATCTCATTGCATTGTCGTTGACAGAACACTGATCCGGCAATCCGATGACACAGGACAAATGGCGGTTTCAAGGCCATGAAGGGCGGAGCACATGCAAACCGACATCCTTATCATTGGCAGCGGCTTGGCCGGTCTCGTCGCCGCCTGCGAAGCATTGGAGCGCGGCCGCAGCGTCACCATTGTCGATCAGGAGCCCGCGGCCTCACTCGGCGGTCAAGCCTTCTGGTCGTTCGGCGGGCTCTTCTTTGTCGACAGCCCGGAACAGCGGCGGATGAAGATCAAGGACAGCTACGACCTCGCGCTGCAGGACTGGATGGGCACCGCCGCATTCGACCGCCCGGAAGATCACTGGCCGCGCAAATGGGCAGAGGCCTACGTCGGCTTCGCGGCGGGTGAAAAGCGGAGTTGGCTCGCGGCGCGCGGCCTCAAATTCTTTCCCGTCGTCGGCTGGGCCGAAAGGGGAGGCTACGGCGCCATCGGCCACGGCAATTCCGTGCCCCGCTTTCACATCACGTGGGGCACCGGTCCAGGCATAATCGAGCCCTTTGTAGCCCGAGCCCGTGAGGCCGAAAAGCAAGGACGGCTGAAGTTCCTTTTCCGCCATCGCGTAACCGCGCTGACCAATTCGAACCGCACGATCACCGGTGTCTCGGGTGAAATACTGGAGCCGTCGAACGTCGCGCGTGGCGAGCGAAGTTCCCGCGCCATCGCCGGAAACTTCACGCTCTCAGCCCAAGCCGTCATCATCGCGTCGGGTGGTATTGGCGGCAATCACGATCTCGTCCGCAAACAATGGCCCGACCGCCTTGGCACACCGCCCGCAAAAATGATCTCTGGCGTCCCCGCCCACGTCGACGGTTTGATGCTCGGCATCGCCGAAACGGCAGGCGCCCGCCAGATCAATCGAGACCGCATGTGGCACTATGTCGAGGGCGTCGAGAACCATACGCCCATATGGCCCAAACACGGCATCCGCATCTTGCCCGGTCCGTCGTCGCTTTGGTTTGACGCGCTGGGTCGGCGGCTTCCGGTTCCGCTCTTTCCTGGTTTCGATACTCTCGGAACGCTGGAGCACATTGTCAAAACCGGCCACGACTATTCCTGGTTCGTCACCAATCGCACCATCGTCGGCAAAGAATTCGCTCTCTCAGGATCAGAGCAAAATCCAGATCTCACCGGCAAAAGCTGGCTCAAAGTCATCGAACGCGCGCGCAAGAAAGTCTCGGGCCCGGTTCAAGCCTTCCTCGACAAAGGCGCGGACTTCATCGTCGCCGGCGATGTCGACACGCTAATCGCCAAGATGAATGCGCTGACCGGCACAGCCCGCATAGATCCCGCAGCGCTGAAGACGCGAAATCGAAGCCCGCGATCGCGAAATCGAAAACCCGTTTTCGAAAGACATGCAAGTCGTCGCCCTACGCGGCGCACGCAACTATCGTGGCGACAAACTAATCCGTACCGCCACGCCGCATCGCATTCTCGATCCGAAATTTGGCCCTCTCGTCGCGGTACGGCTCAACATTCTCACGCGCAAATCTCTCGGCGGCCTTGAAACCGATCTCGACGGTCGCGTTCTCGGTGCCGACGGAGCGCCAATGCCCGGCCTCTATGCCGCGGGCGAAGCATCCGGCTTCGGCGGCGGCGGCGTTCACGGTTATCGCGCGCTTGAAGGCACGTTCTTGGGCGGTTGTATTTTCTCCGGCCGTGCCGCCGGACGCGCTGCCGCACAAGCGAGTGTTTGAGGCAGCGCATCTCCCTGATTGCACAAAGCGCGTCGAGTGAATACGTTGCGCCCCTGCCGTCGCTTTGCACGATAAAGGATACACAATGATCGAACGCATCAAAGGTTCGGCGCCAACGCGCAGTCGCGCCGTTGTCCACAATGGGCTAGTCTACACAGTCGCCGTGTCATCCGACAAAAAGCCCGATGTCTATCTGCAGACCAAGACAGCGCTCGAAGCCATCACGCGCACCTTGGCCGAAGCCGGCTCCAGCAAGGCGCAAATTCTGACGGCCACAATCTATTTGACCGACATGTCGAAGAAGGACGACATGAACCGGGCTTGGGACGAGTGGGTTGATCGCAACAATGCGCCGCAGCGTGCCTGCATCGGCGCCACGCTCGAAGGCGCGGACTTGATCGAGATCCTGATCACAGCTGCTCAGAAATAGAAGTACACATCTACGGCGTGCGAAGATCGACTGCATCGTCGAGCTTCGACGCCGTCACCAGCCAGCGGCCGCGTACTGTCTTAAACGGCAGCGCCAGCCGCCAATAGGTCATGTGCACGCGCCCCATCTGCGGCCAGCTCACCAGAGCATCCACAAGTTCTTTGGCCGGCGTGCCGACCTGCTCGATCATCTGATAGTTCACTTCGAGCGACGACCCGTAGCTCCTGTCCGGCATAGCAGAGAGCGGCTTTCCTCGATCCGACCGGGCCCACCGCGCGAGCGGTTGACGGATGCCGAAGCCGATGTGCCGCAAGACATGGCCATCGTCAGGCGTGATTTCAAAAACGAAGAAGCGGCCTTCGAACACCCGTTCCATCGCTGCGAGGCCCTCGGGGCTCAAGCAGTCGAACTGTGGCCCGGTCTCGCGCCACCAGTCCGTGCCATCGGCAAACCAGCGTGGCGCACACTGGTCCTCTGCCGCCGTTGTCGGCCGGTGCAAATACTGCCGCGCCGACAACAGCGATGGAGCATGCAGTTTCGACAGAATGAAATCGCGCGCCGAGTGCGCCGATGTCAAAATGGTATGGCCGCCACGATGTCCGCGCAGCGCCACATGAAAACGCATCGGCGTATCCACCGAAAGCCAGTCCAAGATTCGGTCGATGGCGGCAGGTGCGGCGAATTCCAGATCGAGAACGATATGCACGGTTTCTTTGGCGACGAACCAATCAACTTCGCCGGGCTGCATGCGCCAGCCAGATTGCGCCCCTTCCGCCAGCGCCGCTGTTCTGGGCCCGTAATGGATCAGCGGCCTGGAAAGCCACGTGATCTCACCGCGATTTGAAATCCGTGCACCGATTTCCATGGACGGCCTAATCTCAAAACAAACTTGATGACCGGGACGAGTATGAAAAAACTATACGAAAGTCCGGCACGTTAGTCGCGACTGGAGTGCTGCATAACCGAAAGTCTCGGACCGTACGGCTTGATTGAGCCACACTTGTCACCAGCCCCAACCTCCCTTCTGTCCCAAATGCTTGACATCACCAGCACCCGTATGGTGAGCCCAGTCCTCAAATTTCTAAGAAATCCGCAACCGAGCCGCGTCCACTTCAACCTTAAGGCGAGACAAATCCATGATGCGCGCATTCGTATTTCCAGGCCAAGGCAGCCAAGCGGTCGGCATGGGCAAACTTCTCGCCGAGACTTTCCCCGCGGCTCGCGCAGTCTTCGACGAGGTCGACGATGCGCTCAGCCAGAAGCTGTCGGCAATCATGTGGGACGGCCCGCTCGAAACGCTGACGCTCACCGAAAATGCGCAGCCCGCATTGATGGCGTCGTCACTGGCCGTGATGCGTGTTCTTGAGCAAGAAAAAGGCATCAAGCTCGCAAATGTCGCCAAGTTCGTCGCCGGTCACAGTCTGGGTGAGTATTCCGCACTCGCTGCCGCCGGCACGTTCTCAATCGCGGACGCAGCGCGCCTTTTGAAACTGCGCGGTCAAGCGATGCAAAAAGCTGTGCCGGTCGGCGTCGGCGCTATGGCGGCCCTCCTGGGTGTCGGCCTTGATGCGGCCCGCAAGATTGCCGCCGACGCGGCGCAAGGCGATGTCTGCGATATCGCCAACGACAACGATCCGACCCAGGTCGTGCTCTCCGGTCACAAGTCAGCCATCGACCGGATCGCGGAAGTGGGCAAGGCTCATGGCCTCCGTCGTGCCATGCCGCTGCCGGTGTCGGCACCGTTCCATTGCGCTTTGATGAAGCCAGCCGCCGACGCCATGGCCGCAGCGCTCGCCAGCGTGCCCATGCAAGCGCCGGTCGTGCCCGTTATTTCAAACGTGCTCGCAGCGCCGATTTCCGATCCAGCCGAAATCCGCCGCTGTCTTGTCGAACAGGTTACAGGCACGGTGCGTTGGCGCGAGTGCGTGGAGGCGATGGCCAAAGCCGGCGTCACCGACATCTACGAAATCGGCACCGGAAAGGTGCTGTCCGGCCTTGTTGGCCGGATCGACAAATCGCTGAAGTCGACGCCGGTCGGTCTGCCCGCCGATATCGACGCAGTGGTGGCTGCACTCACCGCGTGAGGCGCAGGACCATCACGCCCGGTGCAGATTGAGTGTGATCACATCACCACCGTCGTCGCGGATCGACACGGTGTGCCGGTACGACACTTCAAACGGCCGCTTCAGGTCGTCGCCCTTGATTTCCCGCGTCGTACCGTCAGGCTCTTGATCACCGCGCGTGATCGCGCCCGATGCATTGCCGTAAAGATGCGCGAACATGAACTCGTCGAGTTCGTCGCGCGTGCAGACGCATTCATAGTCTTTGAGGCCAAGCCGCATGAGGCCGCTTGTGTACGCCAGCACGCCAGTCTCCCCCGCCGCCGTCGTGGCATCGCGCAAATGCACTTTGCACCACAACAGCGCGGGCGGTCCGTCCATGCGGCGTGCTTCGTCCAGGAAACTGTCCGCAGGAATGAGGGCGTCGGTATTCGACCAGTAGACACCGGTCGCTCCGGTGTCTTGCAACGCCGCCGCCGTCAAATACGTCAGCAGCATGTGCGCGCGCGCCGGATCGGGATGGGTAACGGAGATGATGGCGTGCGCCCGGTGCGTCTTGATATCCTCGGCGACCGTCGGCCAACCCATGGCCGATGCCGCAGCAGCACGCAATTCTCCGGCCGGAAATGGTTGCGTTACGAACATCGTCGCGCCGCACATCTCGCCCTTCGCATCGGTGATCACGGAGGCGCCGTCACCGCTCGGATAAGCGCTGATGGCGGGCATTGCAGGCCACAGCGCACGCGCCGATTTCACAACGTGCTCTGGCGATAGCGGCCGAACGCTCGTCGCCAACACGTACGCGATCAGCGGCGCAACGCTTGTCGATTGTGGTGCGGCAACGATTTCAATTTCGACCGGTCGAGCAACCACAGCCGGCGGCGGCGCTACAACGCGCTGGATACGTGGCGGGGGTGGCTGAAACGCCGCGACACCCGATGGCGGTTGTTTACGCTTCCCGAACATCCCAACATGCCCTTAAGCAATGAACGACTGAACTGAGGGAGGATGGTACCGGGGACCGCTCAAAATTCAGTTCAATACGGCACGGCAATTCCGGACAAATTTGGTAACGAAGCGTTTACGATAACTGCACCCAAGGCAACTTTAACGGGTGCGGTGTCGGCCGTCACACGTTGGATTAAGAGAATTATTGTAAGTAAACGTCATAGTGTTTGGGCAATCCGACTTCAGTCTCTGCGCCAATGGTCAGATCATGAGTTTTGTTCTTGTTGCAGATCGCAAGCCCTGGGAAATTGCCCTTGAGCAAGCGAACCCAAAAGCGACTCCTGCTGCGTCGGTGACCGCGCCGCCAGAAAAAAAACCAACTCCGGCACCGGCAACGATCACAACACCACCGCCAGCCGCACGTCCTGAACCACCATCACGACCGGGCATCGGCGCCGCCACGCTCGCGCATGACGATCGCTTCAAAAGCCGCACCCGCACGCGCGAACGTCGCTGGAGTTGCCGCGTCTCAATTCTCCGCCACGGTCATCTGACGCTCGGAGAAAACGGCGAAACGCTTGCTTGCACCGTCCTCGACATGTCTCAGTTCGGCGCCTTGATCGACCTCGCAGCGTCAACAGCTAACGGCAAATATGTCGAACTCCCGGAATGCTTTTTACTAGTCTGCACTGCCGGTCGCATTCGATCGGAAGCGAATTGCATGGTGCGGTGGCGCGGCGGCGGCCGGATCGGCGTCAGCTTCATCGGCAATGTCAGAACCTTTGTTGCCGCGAAAGCGAACTAGACCGCGTTCCATCCGCCCTGAACTGACTTGCTGACGTCTGTGAACCCGCATAGCGTCGCCGCTGAACAGGCGGGGCAGGCTCATGCAAGATCAACGATCCAAGGGTATCGGCCACAATAGTGCCGATCTCGATTTGCGCCGCGACGCATGGCGCGCGCGTTACGCCGAACAAGACCGGGCCGCAGGCATCGAAACCACCAACGAATTTGCGCCTTTCACCCAACGCAATGACGTCTTCGCGCGCGCCTTTTGGGATGAGACAGTCAAGTCGAAGGACACGGCCGCTTTTTTTAATAGCTATCGCATGGAAGCCACCCCTCGGCGCGGCGAAGGTTTCAATCAGAAGGACTTCGCGCTCCGCAACGCCTCGTGGCTATTGTCGGACATCATCGCGGCCCGCTCCCAGACAGATGGCAAGCGTGAAGGCTTCCAATTCGCCATCGCCGCCGATACGCCTGTTGCGCCGACGCAGGTTGCCGTCACCGATCCGGCCGCTGAAGCCCATGAAATAAAGCGCATCGCAAAATTGTTCGGCGCCGATCTCGTCGGTATCACCGACTTTGACGAACGTTGGCTCTATGCCGCACGCGTCGATGTCCGCGATTTCTCAGAAGCCCCGCACGATCTGCCCGATGGGCTCACGTCCGTCATCGTCCTCGGTCACGGCATGGACTACGATCTCGTGCGCACCTACCCATCTGCGCTCGCAGGTACTGCCACAGGTCGCGAATATAGCCACGAGGCCGCAATCGTCATGCAGCTTGCGGCCTACATCCGCAATCTCGGGTACGATGCAGTGCCGAGCATGAATGACACTGCTCTCGTGATCCCCTACGCCATTAAGGCCGGTCTCGGCGAATATGCGCGCAACCAACTTGTGATCACGCCCGAATTCGGTCCACGCCTGCGCTTCTCCAAAATTCTGACCAATCTGCCGCTCGCGCACGATACGCCACGTAAACTCGGCGTGCGCGAGGTCTGTGATATGTGCACGCGCTGCGCTGCAGCTTGTCCCGTCAAGGCGCTACCGTTCGGACCTCCCGACGCCACCGCCGTCAATCGGTCGTCGATAACGGGTGTCAAGAAGTGGACGTCCAACGCCGAAAAATGCTTTGGCTATTGGGCCAAGCTCGCCTCTGACTGTGCGATCTGCATGCGCGTTTGCCCATTCAATCGCGACTACACGCGTTGGACCAATCGCGCCTGGCTCAAGCTGGCATTGTCACCCCTGCGTGCATGGGCATTAAAACTCGATGACATGACAAAGCGTGCCGAACGCCTCAAGCCGCGCGATTGGTGGAGGCCGCGCAACAAATGATGTCGCAACTCAGGTTGCTTTCGCGGGCAGCGGAAACAGCGTGACAAAGCGCTCCGCCAGCGCGCGGTCGCCGCTAATCGTCAACACACCCGCCGCTTCAAGCGCCGTCAACGGCTGCCCGCCATAAACCGCCGCCGCCACGATCCGCGATGGTGCCGAAAATGTGACATCGGCCGCAGCACTCTCGCCGCGTCCCACCGTGATCGTGCCTTTTTTGATCACGACAATGAACCGTTCGTCCTCGGCAGCGATGCCAATCATCACATCGAGTCCCTTTTGCGCGCTCTGGCGCAAACATCGTTCGGAACGACAACATGATTGAAACCGCACTCACCGGCAGCGACGGGTCATGCAGCGGCGATCGTGCGCCCCACCGGCCCAAGGCGATGAAGATCGGCTCGCTTTCGTATCCCCATGGCGTCAACGTATATGCCGCGACCGACGCCGGCGGCGGCAGCTTCGTGCGTGCGACAATTCCCGACGCTTCAAGCCCTTCGAGACGCTGCGTCAGCACGTTTGCGCTGATGCCGGGCAAATCCGACTTGAGGTCGTTGAACCGCTTCGGCCCTAGCATCAGTTCGCGCACGACCAGCAATGCCCATCGCTCGCCCAAAAGATCGAGAGCATGCGCAGCCCCGCATGCGTCGTCGTAAGACCGGCGCTCGGTTTTCTCGCCAAAAGTTCTTTTAATTGACTTCATAGTTATTTTAAGTGACCATTGCGATCGAGATTGTCAATCGCTCAACTATAGCGGAGTCGCCGATGCCCAAGATGATCTTCGTCAATTTGCCCGTCGGCGACCTTTCGAAGTCGACAGCGTTCTACCAAGCGCTGGGTGCAACCAAGAACGAGCGCTTCTGCGATGACACCGCGTCCTGCATGGTGTTGTCCGAGACAATTTTCGTGATGCTGCTGACCCACGACAAGTTTCGCCAGTTCACGCCGAAAAAGATCGCCGACGCCCGCGCCACCAGTGAGGTGCTTCTCTGCGTCAGCGAAGACAGCCGGCAAGCCGTCGACGAGCGCGTGTCGGCCGCCGTGGCTGCTGGCGGCAAAGCCGACCCCGGCCCGAAGCAAGATCATGGCTTCATGTATGGCCGCAGCTTCGAAGATCCCGACGGCCACATCTGGGAAGTCATGTGGATGGATATGGCCGCCGCTGAAGCCGCGCACAAAAGCTAACGTCCCCGCACCCGCAAACTGAACCGCTTGGAAGAGGTCTTTCATCATGTCTTACATTGATGGTTTTCTCATTCCCGTGCCGCTCAAGAACAAAGACGCCTATTTGGCTATGGCTAAAACCGCCGCAGAACTGTTCAAAGAGTACGGTGCCACCCGTATCGTCGAAACCTGGGCCGATGATGTCCCGAACGGTAAGCTCACCGACTTCCATATGTCGGTCAAAGAGCAAGACGGAGAAACGGTCGTCTTTTCGTGGATCGAGTGGCCGTCGAAGAAGGCGCGCGACGACGGACACGCGCAAATGATGAAAGATCCGCGTATGAAGTTTTCTGACATGCCGTTCGACGGAAAACGCATGATCTTCGGCGGCTTCATCCCCATCCTCGACGTGTGAACCCTCAACCAACGTCACGAACGGAAAGGGTGAGTTATGACCAATTCCAAAGGAAACTTCGTCTGGTACGAATTGATGACCAGCGAACTTGATAAGGCGACAGCATTTTATCGCGCGGTTGTCGGCTGGGACTTGATGGAATTCCCCAATACCAGCTTCCGCTACGTGATCGGCACGGCCAGCGGCAAACCCGCATGCGGCATGATGACGATCCCTGAGCAAGCCAAAAGCCAGGGCATGACGCCCACATGGGTCGGATACGTCGGCGTCGACAATGTCGATGCTGCGAGCAAAGCCCTGAAAAAGGCGGGCGGTCACATCGATCGCGCGCCCGACGACATTCCAAACGTCGGCCGTTTCGCCATGGTCACCGATCCGCAAGGGGCGATGTTCGTCCTCTTCACTCCAGCTAAGGCATCCGACAACGAGCCAGTCCATGGCATGGACCCCGGCCGTGTCGGCTGGCACGAACTGATGACCAGCAATTGGCAAGGCGCATTTGATTTCTATGCGAGCCAATACGGTTGGGTGAAATCCACCGCGATGGATATGGGTGCCATGGGCACCTACCAGCTTTTCAAACCGGCCGAAGGTGCCAACGATATCGGCGGGATGATGACCGACCCGCAAGGACAGAAGCCCTACTGGCTTTTCTATTTCGTCGTCGATGACATCGACGCCGGCTTGAAGCGCGTCACCGACAACTTAGGCACACTCCTCATGGGACCAATGGAAGTCCCTGGCGGTGCTTGGATCATACAAGCCAAAGATCCTCAAGGCGCGATGTTCGCGCTCGTCGGCATGAGGAAAGTCGCCAAGGCTTGAGTGGATGCTCGCCATGCGGCGGCGCATCGTCAAAACAGAGGGAGCGCCAAGCGCGTTACATCATGTCGTTGCGTCTCTACTACCATCCGCTGTCGTCGTTCTGTCAGAAGGTGCTGATCGCGCTCTATGAGAATGACACGCCGTTTGAGCGCGAATTAATCGATTTCGGCAACCCCGAGTCAGCGGCAAAATTGTTCGCGATCTGGCCCATCGGCAAGTTCCCGGTGCTCGAAGAAACCGCAACCAATCATGTGGTCCCGGAATCGAGCATCATCATCGAGTATCTGGACCAGCATCACCCCGGCCCAATGCGTTTCCTGCCGGACGAGCCGGATGCCGCGCGTCAAACCCGCATGCGCGACCGCTTCTATGATCTCAACGTCAATGTGCCGATGCAGAAAATCGTCACCGACCGCCTGCGTCCGCAAGGGCAAGGGGACGCTCACGGCGTCGCACACGCCAAGTCACAACTACAGACGGCGCTGGGCATGGTCGAAAAAGACATGGCGGCGAAGTCATTCGCAATGGGCGATCGTATCACGATGGCAGACTGCGCCGCCGCCCCTGCGCTCTACTATGCCGATATGGTATTGCCACTGACCGAGGCCTACCCGCACGCAGCCCGCTATCTGCAACGCTTGAGTGAACGCGCGTCGTTCGCACGCGTCATCGCCGAAGCAGAGCCCTACCGGAAATTCTTCCCCAAGGCCTGACGAGCGCCGGGACGAACGCGCGACCGGCTTTAGCGCAGCTTCAGTTCTGCGCCTGCGCCAAGGTCGGCTTTGCACGCTTGATCTTGGCTTCGATCTGCGCAATCGCAGCGTCGATCTGCCCAACATGTGCGCTATACTTCGCCGCGTCGGCTTGATGCGCCGCACCGCGCACGGCAAGGCGCTCGTGAGCCGCAAGTGCAGCCTCCGACCGGCGCGCAAGATGCTGCGCCTCAGCGGCGAGCGCCTTCATATCAGCCGTTGCACCCGCATGCGCCGCTGCCGCAACAATACCCCGCACGCGTTGCGCGGTCTGCGCCGCGAGCGCTTTTGGGCTGGTGTCCGTTGCCGCCGAAGCCGCCGGCGGCAGGGCCCCCGTTGTGAGCGCCGAGCCAGGCGCAACCGTCTGTGCGCTCGCTGCAGAGACGGACAGAGCGACGGCGGTGAGAACAGCAAGTGAGTGAGCGCGCAACATGATGACCCCGAACCTCAAAGGATGAGGGGCCAACTTCAATGTCAGGCCGGCGTTGCGTCAAATCGATAAGCCAAGCTACCAACAGTTTCATGCGTGTTGGGGATAACTCTTGCAGGCGAGGCGGTCACCTGGGACCGCTCGCGCGCGCAACGCATCGCCAGGCGCTTACCGGTAAATCAGCACCGGAATGTCG
The DNA here is from genome assembly GCA_963831185.1 of uncultured Alphaproteobacteria bacterium. Classification (GTDB taxonomy): domain Bacteria; phylum Pseudomonadota; class Alphaproteobacteria; order Rhizobiales; family Hyphomicrobiaceae; genus JABFRJ01. The sequence continues at coordinate 108,952 of CAWHPE010000006.1, read as the reverse complement.
GTGTGGGTGACAACTTTGTGCGTTTCGCTGCCGAGAATGACCGCCGACAGCCCGCGCCGTCCGTGCGAAGCCATCACGATGAGATCGGCCTTCTTCTTAGTCGCGGCATTTATAATGCCTTGATAGGGATGCTCGTCTTCGATTTCGAGCGTCTCGCACGGCACACCTGCCGCCTTCGCAGCAGCTTCCACCGCACCCAATGATCTCTTAATCGCCGCAGAGTTGTTGGCGGAGATGGACGCCAGCATCTCTGCCGACAGCGACGATGTAATCGCGCGCCGCATCGGCACGGAGACAGTTACCCCAACGACTTTGGCGCCCGCGAGCTTCGCGAGACTGATTCCGTGGGACACGGCCTTTGCGCAGAACTCAGTGCCGTCGGTAGGTACGAGAATGGTCTTGTACACGTCGTTATCTCCCAGTGTGATCGCAGAAGTCGCGGAACTGCAGAAGTCGGAGCCCGATCGGCTCCGTATTTGACGTGAATGGTGATCCTGTCGTGCTGGAGCGTCCTTGACCTCCCTCAAGCTATGCCGCGGCGAATTGCCCGCCACGCCGCCGCTATTTGCGGGTGTTATCCCTGGCGCACCTCCACTCTTGACGCCTGCCCGCCGCTCCCGCAAAAGGCAAAAGAACAGCAGGATAATTAACGGCGAGCGCACGGGCTCAGTGTCGAGTTCCGGAGGTTCACCCGGGTCTTAGCCCCGCTTCACACCTCGACGGTGGCGCCGCACGCGCATGAGGGCAAGTCCCAATTTCGGCGTGCGGACCCAACGCACTGCGGCACGTCTGTACGCAAAGGATAAAGACGCACATGTTCGATCTCACCGGCAAAACCGCACTCGTGACCGGCGCCACAGGCGGCATCGGCGGCGCCATTGCCCGCTCATTCCATGCCCGCGGCGCGACAGTCGCCGTCTCAGGCCGTCAAGTCGAAAAGCTCGATGCATTGAAAGCCGAATTGGGCGACCGCTGTGTGGTGGTCCCCTGCGATCTCGCCAACAAAGAGCAAGTCGCCAAGCTCATCGACGAAGCCATCAAAGCGCTGGGCGGGCGTCTCGATATCCTGGTCAACAACGCCGGTCTGACCAAAGACAATCTGTTCATGGTCATGAAGGACGAGCAGTGGGACGACGTCATTGCCGTGAACCTGACCAGCACCTTCATGCTGATGCGCGCCGCCGCCCGGCACATGATGCGCTCGAAGACGGGCTTTGGCCGCATCATCAACATTTCCTCGGTTTCTGGAATCATCGGTAATCCCGGCCAAGGCAACTACGCCGCCTCCAAGGCCGGCATGATCGGTATGACGAAATCGCTGGCCCGCGAAGTCGCCAGCCGCGGCATCACCGCCAACTGCATCGCGCCCGGCTTCATCGCCACGCCGATGACGGACGCCTTGAACGAGAAGCAAACCGCCGCGATCAAAGAGGCCATTCCCGCCCAAGCCTTTGGAACGCCTGACGATATAGCATCGGCCGCGGTCTATTTGGCGAGCCCAGAAGCCCGCTACATGACCGGCCAGACCCTGCACGTAAACGGCGGTATGGTGATGATCTGATCCACACGGACGCGGATCGGTTGCAATCCAACCTCTGACGCCCTGACGTCGCTTCAGCACCAGAAACCCTGGTTCAGACGTCAGTTATTGAACGCGGGCCAGTGCTGCAACGCAGCAGCGGTGCGGCTGAGGCGGCTAGGGGATGAAAGCCGTGTTGGCAAACTGGATTGCCTGTGTTAGTGGCCCGTTTGAAAGGTCGCGCGCGCAACTCGAACGGATCGCAAGGTCCCGGGCGGCAGCGCGGCTAAACGGCCGGTGGTGACTTGAAAATGTCCGCACCCGGCTGTGGGTTAAGACTACAGTTTGCAAGTCTCGGCTGTCGGACTGCAGGCGAATCGCGTTTCAAACACAACAAGACGAGCAGCCAGGCTAAGGGGACTACGATGAGCGACGTTGCAAGCCGCGTGAAGAAGATTGTGATCGAACATCTCGGCGTTGAAGCCGAGAAAGTCACCGAGGGCGCGAGCTTCATCGACGACCTCGGGGCGGACAGCCTCGATACAGTCGAACTCGTGATGGCCTTCGAGGAAGAGTTCGGCTGCGAGATTCCGGACGACGCGGCTGAAAAGATCCAGACCGTCGGCGATGCCGTGAAGTTCCTTGAGAAAGCCGCAAGCGCCGCCTGATCTTGACGGCCGGTTATACCGGCGTCGTATCGGGATTGAGCTAGACTTGAGACTATGCCCGTCGCCTCGCTCAACGGGGCGACGGTGCCTTATCCGGGTCCCGTTGTGGGATCTCATTGCAAGGGATGCGGAAAATGCTGCGTCGCGTCGTTGTCACTGGGCTTGGCCTCGTCACACCGCTCGGCTGCGGTGTCGAACCGACGTGGTCTCGATTGTTGGCCGGTCATAACGGCGCGCGCCGGATCGAAGAATTCGAAGTCTCCGATATCACAGCGCAAATCGCGAATTTCATCCCGCGCGGATCGTATGCCGACGGCAAGTTCAATCCAGACGAATGGATGGAGCCCAAGGAGAGCCGCAAGGTCGATGACTTCATCGTCTACGCCATGGCCGCAGCGGATCAGGCGCTGAAAGACTTAGGCTGGGTCGCCGATACCCGCGAAAAGCAAATTCAAACCGGCGTCCTCGTGGGCTCCGGCATCGGCGGACTGTCCGGCATCGCCGACACCTCGATCCTGCTCAAGGAAAAAGGTCCGCGCCGCGTCAGCCCCTTCTTCATTCCGGGCCGCTTGATCAATCTCGCCTCCGGCCAAATCTCCATTCGCCACGGCTTCAAAGGCCCCAATCACGCCGTCGTCACCGCCTGTTCGACCGGCGCGCACGCCATTGGCGACGCGTCTCGCCTCATTGCGTTGGGCGATGCCGATGTGATGGTCGCCGGCGGCGCTGAAAGTCCAATCTGCCGGATCTCCATGGCCGGGTTCGCCGCGTGCAAGGCACTGGCGACCGCCTACAACGATACGCCGACCAAAGCCTCGCGCCCCTACGACCGCGACCGTGACGGGTTTGTCATGGGCGAAGGCGCCGGCATCGTGGTCCTCGAAGACTACGATCATGCCAAAGCCCGTGGCGCGAAGATCTATGCGGAGATCGTCGGCTATGGCCTGACCGGCGACGCCTTCCACATCACCGCACCCTCCGAAGACGGCGACGGCGCCTTTCGCTGCATGCAAATGGCGCTGAAGCGCGCCAAACTGCAGCCGAGCGACATCGATTACGTCAACGCGCATGGCACCTCGACCATGGCTGACACCATCGAGCTTGGCGCGGTCGAACGCCTGTTCGGCAATGCCGCCTCGAAAGTCTCCATGTCGTCGACGAAATCGGCCATCGGCCATCTCCTCGGTGCAGCCGGCGCCGTCGAAGCCATTTTCTCGATCCTGGCGATGCGCGACGGGATTGCGCCACCGACCCTCAATCTCGACAACCCCGAGCGTGAAACGCCGGTCGATCTCGTTCCCCACACCGCCAAGAAGCGTCAGATCGATGTAGTGCTCTCAAACTCCTTCGGTTTCGGCGGCACCAACGCCTCGGTCATCTTCCAGCGCGTGTAATCGGCACTGTGGTTGGCGTCGCGGTCGCGCCGCGTCGCTGGTCCCGAAAATCGGCGAGCAACGCGTAGAGCGTCAGTCATGAGGCGTCAGGGGAAATACGAGGGCGGCAACGCGCCACATCCCCATGCATCGGTGGCCAGCCGTCTGCCATATTTGTCACCTACTTTACCGTCAGGATGTCGTTTCAAATCAGCGCTTTGTTCTTGCCTTAAGTATTGAAGGTGAAACGTCCAGAGTGACTGAGGACAACAGCAATCATCGATTGAGAATGCGTCCCGTCCTCTATAGCATCATCGCAATGCGGTACCCTGACGAAGGGCCCGATGGAGTTCGTGCATGAGTGGCGGCCATGGCTGAGCGTCGGTTGCCATTGGACGACGGCAAGAAGCTGTCGGCGCCCGATCCCGTGACTGTGCCGGTAGCAAAGACCCGGCGCACGCGCACGGTCGGTGCCACAGCCGCGCTTGAGCCGCGCACCGCACCGCGTCGTCCATCGGGGTCAAAGTCAGGCGGGTCAGACGATCCGAGTCCGCGCAAGGGAGGCCCAGTGGTCAAGGTACTGAGCGGTCTGTTCACACTGATCGTCGCGATTTCGATCGCAGCGCTCGGCGGATCGTATTATCTGCACGGCGCCGTCAACGCGGCCGGCCCGCTGACACAGCAGAAACTGATCACGATCCCGCTCAACGATGGCCGCCAGCGCATTGCAGAGCGCCTCGAAAAAGAAGGTGTCGTCACCGACGGCCGTGCCTTCATCGCGGGGCTTTATCTGATGCAGATCACGTCGCTGATCAAAGGCGGCAAGCCCATCGATCTGAAAGCCGGCGACTACGAAATCAAACCCGGTGCCTCGATCCGCAATGTCGTCGAGACCTTGGCCGAGGGCAAAACCGTTCTCATCAAAATCACCGTTCCCGAAGGCTTGACCAGCCACCAGATTGTTGAGCGCCTCAAAGTCGATCAGAATTTGAGCGGCGAACTCAAGCAGGTGCCGCCGGAAGGCACCTTGCTGCCTGAAACGTATTCCGTTCCGCGCGGCTTGGCGCGCACCAAGCTGATTGAACTGATGCAGGCCGCGCAGAAGCGCGCGCTTGAGCAACTTTGGGCCGAACGTTTGCCTGCCGTGCCGCTGAAGACGCCGGAAGAGGCGCTCATCCTGGCATCGATCATTGAGAAAGAGACCGGCCGCAATGACGAGCGCGAACGCGTTGCGTCGGTCTTCGTCAATCGCCTGCGTCAGAAGATGCCGCTGCAGTCGGATCCGACCATTCTCTACGGGCTCGCCCTCGGTAAAGTGCAGTGGGGCAAGCCAATCCTGCGCTCGGAGATCCGCTCGCCGACCGCGCACAATACCTACGTGATCCCCGCATTGCCGCCGACGCCGATCTGCAACCCGGGTCGCGCCGCGATCGAAGCGGCCCTCAAGCCGGCACAGACCAACGATCTGTTCTTCGTCGCCGACGGCAAGGGTGGCCACATCTTCGCCGCCACCAACCGGGAGCACGAAGCGAACGTGGCGAAGTGGCGGCAGGTTGAGCGCGAAATCCTGGCCAAGCAGCAAGGCGCGCCCGCAGCAGCGCAGCCGACGACCGCAGCGCCGCAACAAGGCGCGCCGGTGCAACCGACGACGCTCAACGCCGGCGCCTCGACGCGTCCTGGCGGTGCAACCGGTGTTGTGCCCAAGGTGATCTCGACGCCATCAGTCGCCGCGCCGAAACAATAGATGCGCAGAGATGAGCGTGGTCCCGAACCGCAACCATGCCGTCGAGCCAATGACGTGCGGTGCCGTCTCTGCACCCGCGAGGCCTTAACGTGATCGATGTTGTCATCCTGCGCGCCGCTGTCATCTTTGCGCTGATGCTCAGTGCATGGGGGAACATCGCCATGGCCGATGATGCAGCATTGGATCGCCAGCGCTTTGCCATGATCGAAGCCGCCGAAAAGGGCGATCTCTCCGCCATCAACCGTTTGCTCATCGTCGGCACACCGGTCGACGTTCGCGACGAACCGCGACGCACGCCACTCTTGGCCGCCGTCGAACACAATCGTCTCGACGCCGTCAAACTGCTACTCCGCGAGGGCGCGAACATCAACGCGCAAGCCTTGAACTTGGATACGCCGTGGCTGCTCGCCGGCGCGCTCGGTCATGCCGACATTCTGCGCGAGTTCATTCCCAAGGGGCCGGATCTCAGCATCCGCAACCGTTTCGGTGGCAACGCGCTTATTCCCGCCTGTGAGCGCGCCCACCTCGACGCCATCCGCGTCCTGCTCACCACCAAGATCGATCTTGATCACGTCAACAATCTCGGCTGGACCTGCCTGCTTGAAATCGCGATCCTTGGTGATGGCGGTCCACGGCATCAGGAAGCGGCAAAGCTCGTCCTTGCCGCAGGGGCGAACCCAAACATCGCCGACAAGAAGGGTGTCACGTCCTTGGCACATGCCAAAGCCCGCGGCCACACCGCCCTCGCGCGCATCATCGAGACGGCGGGCGGCCGCTGAAGGCCCTGCACACGGATCACGGCCGGTAGCCGAAACTCGGACGCCCAAGTGTTCTGAGCGGCGCCGCGCGATGAGCGAACCGCGTCAAATGGCGGCGCGTTTCGGCGGGATCGATAATATCCTCAATACCAAACGCTTCGGCCGTCCTCAGCGGTGACTGCACACGTTGCAAGCGGGCTTCGATTTCCGCACGGCGCTGCGCCGGATCGGGGGCCGCCGCGATCTCCGCGCGATAGGCGGCTTCCACACCGCCCGCGATGGGGAGCGAGCCCCATTCGGCGCTCGGCCACGCAAAGCGCGTGAACTGAGCCGACGCGTTGCGCTGCGTCAGCCCCGCCATGCCATAAGCCTTGCGCACCATCACCGCGCACCACGGCGTGCGTGACTGGCGGATAGCCGTCAGGGCTTGCGCACCGTACCGCATCACGCCGGAGGCTTCCGCCGCCTTCCCGATGAGGAAGCCGGGAATGTCGACAAAATGCACGACCGGCAAATGAAAGGTCTCGGCCAGATCGACCAACCGGATCGCTTTGCGGCAGGCGTCCGCCGTCCACGCGCCGCCATAGTGATAGGGATCGCTCGCCAGGATCGCGACCGGCCAACCATCAAGGCGGGCAAGTCCCGTGATGACAGACCGTCCCCACCCGCGCCCGATCTCAAAAAACGAACCGCTGTCGAGCACGCTCTCAAGGATCGGCCGCATCTTGTAGACGGCCCGCGGGTCGCGCGGGATCACACGGCGGAGCGCTTCGTCGGTGCGATCTTTGTCGTCGCGCGCAGCAACGCGCTCTGCCAATTGATGCACCGACTGCGGCAGATACGAAAGGAACTTGCGCGCGCGCTCGAATGCCTCCGCCTCGCTGTCCACCGCATCATCGACGGTGCCATTCGGTATGTGCACATGCGCGCCGCCAAGCTCGTCCTTCGTCAGTGTCTCGCCGACACGAGCCACAACCGGAGGGCCCGCCGCAAACAACTGCGAGGTCCCGCGCACCATCACCGAATAATGGCTGGCCGTGACCCGCGCCGCACCCATGCCGGCCACCGAGCCGAGGCCGAGCGCCACCACCGGCACCTCCGACAGCGCATCGAGAATTTCCGTCATCTGCGGGACGTCGGGCAGATAGGTGCGGCCCAAGGTTTCCAAATGTTTGACCGAGCCGCCGCCGCCGGTCCCATCCACCAGCCGGATGAACGGCACGCGCCACGCCCGCGCATAATGTTCGGCAAACTGAAATTTCTCGCGGCTGCCGCCGTCGTTGGCGCCACCGCGCACTGTAAAATCATCGCCCGAAATGAAAACATCGCGCCCGCCGATCGTGGCGCGGCCGCAAACGATGTTCGCAGGCGTCAACCCGACCAGGTTGCCGTCCGCGTCATAGTCCGCAAAACCGGTCAGTCCCGCCGACTTCATCGAAGCTGCCGGGATCGGCTAAGGCCGCGATGCGCTCCCGCACCACCATTTTGCCTTGCGAGGTGTGCCGCGCCACCTTCTCCGGGCCGCCGTGCGCGCGGGCAAAGGTGCGCCGGCGCTCCGCATCGGCCAGTTCGTCATCCCAAGACATCAGGAACTCCTATTCCAGCTCGACCAGCGTTTGCCCTTCGGCGACAGCCGCATTGTCGGCCAGCAGCAGCGCTTTCACCCGCCCGCTCCGCTCAGCGGCGACCGGAATGTGCATCTTCATGCTTTCGATGATCGCCACTTCGGTGTCCGGTGTCAGCCGGTCGCCCGGCTTCACGAGATAACGCAGAAGCGTACCGGCAATGGGAGAGGGGAGTGCAGCCATGATGAGGATCCCTGATGGATGATCGGCAAGCCTACCCGTGGCGGCGCGCCCACGGCAATCACTGTTCCGTCGCCAGGAGTGCATGGCGCGCGGGCCACAAATTTTCGCCGATTGCGGTCGTTGGGATTGCCTCCGTCACGGCAGAAGAGCAATTTGCCAGAGCGTGCGAATCGCCAACAAGGCTGGAAGCCGTTCTGCCGGAGGATTTCTTGATGCGTATTTTGACGTTGGCCACGGCCCTCGTGGCGCTCGCCGGGGCATCGATACCGGCCCTTGCGCAATCCAAAGGCTGCGCCAATCCCAACGGACTTGGCGTCTCGCGCACCGTCGAAATCGACACCACAGGCGGTCCTGGATTTGGTCTCGAGCACTACAAAGTGCACGACTTCCTCCAGCAGAAAGAAGTTGTCCTGACGTTCGACGACGGCCCGCAAAAAATCCACACCGAGAACGTGCTGAAGGCGCTGGGCGACCATTGCACCAAGGCAACCTTCTTCTCCATCGGTAAGATGGCGCTCGGCTATCCCGATATCATCCGTCGCGTGGCCGCAGACGGACACACCGTCGGCACCCATACCTGGAGCCACCAGAACCTGAGAAAGAAGACCCAGGCCGAAGCCGTCGATGAAATCGAGCGTGGAATTTCGGCAGTGAAGCGCGCGGTTGGCGGTCCGATTTCGCCTTTCTTCCGCTTCCCCCAATTGGCCGACAGCGCCGAAACCCTGAAGCATTTGCAGGGCCGCAACATCGCGATGTTCTCGACCGACATCGACAGCTTCGACTTCAAGATCCGCAACGCAGAAGGCACAGTGAAGTCGGTCATCGACCGCCTTGAGAAAAAGGGCAAAGGCATCGTGCTCATGCACGATATCCAGCCGCACACAGGCAAAGCGATCCCGGCGCTGCTTACGGAGCTGAAAGCCAAAGGCTACAAAGTCGTGCATCTCAAAGCGAAAGGCGAACTCGCATCATTGCCGGAATTCGACAAGGCCATCGAGTCGAGCGTCAAAGGTCTCGGTGGCGCTGGCAGCGAGCGGCCGACAGCCTCCGTCGTCCGTACCATCGATGACAGCGCACCGAAGTCGAAGCTCGGCGGTGACCCAGACGCACAGCGTGATGCGGCGGCACCAGGGTCGGCCCAGGTCAACACGGCTGTGACAGCACCCAAAGCGGCTGCACCCGCGAATGAAACCATTGGTGACGGCAGTGGCCGCAAGTGGTTCTGGCAAAAATAGTCGTGGCGTGAGCGCGAGAAGATTTGGCGGTGTCGCGGGCTCCTGCGGCGCCGCCTTCGTTTTTCCGCGCGGCGCTCAACTGGTCGGACGGCAGCGCCGCCAGTTCTCAGACGGGCTCTCAGTGGTACCGAGTTTGCGTCGGAGGATCATCAGCTCATCACCCATGAGCTGCATTTCGACCGTCCCGCCTGCGCCCGGCTCGTTGGCTGGCACCACATAGCTGAAGTCGTGGCGACCGTAGGTACCGGTCATGGCGGTGCCACCAGGGGTCTTGATGTCCGGCCCGCGAATAGTCAGCGCCAGCGTGCCGAAGCACCAGTCACCGTCGATTGCATCCGCACGCGCTGGGGAGACGAACAACCCGGCGCCAATGCCAAGCAATGCAACTGTCGCTAAGCTCCGCCTTACCCAAACACTCAGCATGGTCCGCCCCATCGCTTTTGAGATCGGCCGAGCCTAAGCACCGGCAAGACCCCTGTCACATCATCGGCGCGTGATCGGCGTTTAGAAATGTGACCAATTTGCAACAAAACCATTGTGGCGTGCACGTCACACAACCGACTTATCGGGCCGTCGCAGGACTTATTCTCTCCACGGTGCATTGAAATCATGCGTGCATCGGCTAGAGGTGTGACATGCCTTGGCAACCGGTCCGCAATCGACGCGAGACGGGTCGACAAGGCAGCCGCGAGTCGGTCAATAAAGACGGAATGGGACCGGTCCGCCTGCAAGGAACGTGAATGCTCAAGTTTGCTGCAATACGCCGGTCTTGCGCTTCCGCCGCTGTGGTCTCCACAGTGCTCGCGAGCCTGATCGCGTCTTGCATTGCTCTTGCCGCGCCTGCGTCTGCCCAAACCGTTGTCCAAAAGAACCAATTCGGCCCCGGCGTGAACGACGACCGCAAGTGGGCGGTATCGATGTTCTACGGTTTCGCGTCGGTCGACAGCGATATGTACATGGCGCCCAAAGCCCTGTGGGATTCGAACTTCCGCGAGGAAAGCGTCGTCGGCGGCACCATCTCTTATAATGCCGTTCGCTTCCTGCGCCACTTCACCCTCGAAGCAGAAATCGGCGTCGGCCACCGCTTCGGCGTCGGTGCCACCGAAGGCTGGGTCGCAGGCTTCGTGCGCTACGATAACTTCCCCTGGAACCATGTTTTGCGCACCACGGTCGCTGCAAGCATCGGCGTGAACTACATCAACACCTTGCCTGCGTCCGAGAACCCGCCCGGCGATCCCGGCGCAGCGCGCTCGAAATTGCTGCATTACTTCGCGCCTGAAATCACCTTCGCTTTGCCAGATCAGCCCCAGCACGAACTCCTGTTCCGCCTGCACCATCGCTCAGGCGTGTTCGGCCTCTTCAATGGCGTGCATGGTGGTGCCGATGCCTTCGTCATGGGCTACCGCTACCGCTTCTGACACCGCCCACCGTGGCGTGATTTGACGGCGCATCCGAATCCACCGACGTACTCAAGCATGATCAGGCGTTTCTGCGGGAACGCCGGGCCGTGCGCGTGGGCCGGATAGTCGCCATGAAGGCAACCTTCGAACTCGAAGCCAATGAGCTGCAATTAGGCGGCGGCCCGATCGCGGGCGTCGATGAAGTCGGACGCGGTCCCTGGGCCGGACCCGTCGTCACGGCGGCGGTCGTGCTCGATCCCAACAACATCCCCGAAGGCATCGCGGATTCGAAGGCGCTCGACCACGAAGCCCGCGAGATCCTTTTCCCGCGCATTATGGCCGCGGCACGCGATGTTGGCATCGGCATTGCCGGCGTCGACCGCATCGACCGCGACAACATCCTCAATGCGACGCTGTGGGCCATGGCCGAAGCCGTCGCGCATCTCAAAACCCCACCGCGCCTTGCTCTGATCGATGGCAACAAAGCCCCGCGCTTGTCGTGCGCTGTCCGCACCGTGGTCAAAGGCGACGCCAAGTGCCTCTCGATTGCGGCCGCCTCCATCATCGCCAAAGTTACCCGCGACCGCATGATGATCGACATCGCCCGCACGCTACCGGGCTACGGTTTCGAACGGCACAAAGGCTATGGCACCGCCGAACATCAGGCCGCCATCGATCGCCTTGGCGTTACGGAACTGCACCGCCGCTCGTTCAGGCCAATCCAATTGGCGCTGGGTTTGGTGTGAGCATTTTTGCGCGGCCGTTCATCACGCGCCCGAGTTGTCAGGGCGCTACAACAGGGCTAATCCTCCAGTAAGGAGCCGCCCTATGACCTCGTCACAAATTCCGGCCGATACTCTCGCCGCGCACCTCCGTCCTTCCGCGCGATCCTTGCCGGAAAGCGGCATCGTCCGTGTCTTCAATCATGGCCGCAACAAACCGGGGCTGATCCCGCTCTGGGCCGGTGAGGGCGATCTGCCGACGCCGCGCTTCATCGCCGACGCGACCTCCGCGTCGCTGTCGCAAGGCGAGACGTTTTACACCTATCAGCGCGGCCTGCCCGAACTTCGCCAAGCGATCGCCGACTATCACGCCCGCATCTACGCGAAGCCGTTCACGCCGGATGCCTTCATCGTCACCGGCGGCGGCATGCAGGCCATCCAGATGGCGTGTCAGATGACGTGCGGTGATGGCGCCGAAGTCTTGGTTCCGACGCCGGCCTGGCCGAACTTCCGTGGTGCCATCGAGACGACAGGCGCCCGCGCCGTCACGGTGCCGATGACGCTCGAAGCCAGCGGCTGGACACTGGATCTCGACAAGCTATTTCGCAGCCGTGACGCCGCGCACGCGCGCCATCGTCATCAACTCACCCTCGAACCCGACCGGCTGGACCGCACGCGCCGACGAACTCGCCGCCATCCTCGCCTTCACCCGCGCGCGCGGCCTATGGATCATCGCCGACGAAATCTACGGCCGCTTCTACTTCAAGGGCGGCGTCGCACCGAGCTTGCAGGCCCTCATCACGCCGGACGACCGCGTGCTGTTCGCACAAACATTCTCGAAAAATTGGGCGATGACCGGCTGGCGCATGGGCTGGCTGCAAATCCCGCCGTCACTCGGTCAAGTCGCCGAAAATATCGTGCAATACAACACATCCGGTGTCGCGGCGTTCATGCAGCGCGGCGGCATTCAAGCCATCAACGGCGGCGAACGCTTCGTCCAAGAGCAGATCGCGCGCGCCAACGAAGGCCGCAAAATCGTCTCCGACATGCTCGCCCAGCACAACACCGTGCGCTACGCCGCCCCAGATGGCGCCTTTTACGCTTTCTTCGGTATCGATGGCATGACCAACAGTCTCGATGCCGCCTTGCGCATTGTCGATGAAGCTAATGTCGGCTTGGCACCGGGCATGGCCTTCGGTGAAGGGGCAGAACCCTATTTCCGCGTCTGCTTCCTGCGCTCGCCGAAACAACTCACAGAAGCCATGAGCCGTCTCTCGACTTGGATTTCCGCCAACTCCTAAATCTGTAGGACACGCGCATGACCGTCTCTGACAGCACCCTGGCGCTCTATCGCGATCTCGCCACCCCGACGATTGCCAACGCGCTCGACGACGTGCAATTCCCCGGCGTCCTCGCAGGTCTGTCACAGATCGTCCCCGGTACGCGCGCCGTCGGCCGCGCCATCACAGTCCGTCACGTCGTCGGCAATGCCGGCGACTATGACAGCGCCGACTTCAAGGTCGGGCACATCATTGATGCCGCGGCGCCCGGCGACATCATCGTCGTCGATATGGGCGGTCACGCCGTCTCGACCTGGGGCGGGTTGGCGACGCTCGCCGCGACCGTCAAAGGCATTGGCGGATTGATTGTCGATGGTGGCGTGCGCGACAAAGAAGAAATGCTCGAGCATCGCCTGCCCGTGTTTGCACGCCACATGACGCCGCTGACCGGCCGCACGCGGCTGAAACTCGTCGCCATCGGCGAGCCGATCCATTGCGCAGGCGTAAAGATCGAAAATGGTGACGTCATCGTCGCTGATGGATCAGGCGTCGTCGCCATTCCTGCGCGACACGCCGGCAAAGTCGGCGAACTCGCCACCCGCTACACGACCGACGACAAGAGCGCCGAGAAATTTCTCCGCGACGGCCTCACCTTCCGCGAAGCCATGGCGAAGTTTACGCGGATCTGAGAGTGCATGGGCTGCGGGGGCGGACGTTTCGGGTTTTGACCGGCAGCGAGTGCCGCGCAAAAAACAGCGTTGCAATACTGCCTACGGCAGATTTGCATAACTGGGGTTTACTCGCCTTCCAATGCGTTGCAATCATGTGCATCGACTTCGTTCAGTGCCGCAACGCGCCGGTTACTCATGCGCTTTAAAAGTGGAATCTGGGTGTGAACGTTGTGAACGCATATAAGAATTTCACCAGAGCGCAGCGCAACGGTTTCTGCCCATCGCTGCATGGAGATACGTGTACGCACTTTATATCTCCAAGCGGACGTGTCCATGCGCCAATCCGCGCGGCCTTAGCACCGTGCATTAATAGGATTTTGTCGTTTGCGTCCATGGCTTGCTTTCCTGTTGCTGTCAGGCATGTGGGTCGAGGGTTAAACGCAGCAATGTGCGACAAGCCCGTAGATGCCATTGACTGGAATGCAGTGCCGGAAAGGCGTCTTGGAAACGTACCGATGTCAGTCCAGCTCAGCTTTGCCGAACGCTTGCGCTCTCTCATGGATGCCGGAACGCGACCGACACGCCGGCGATCCTTCAGGCCAGCAATCCATCGGAGTGTGAACACGGAGTTTGCGGCCGCGTTGGGACGTGACCGATAAGACCGTTCGCAATTGGCTCAATGGGACCACTGTCATTTCCCGACGACTTGAGCACTATCACTCGAGCGCTCATATGCTAACGGTGTCGGCGGACATGAGCCCATGCTATTCAAGAGATTAAGCGGCTTCAAGCTGCGGCCATCGCATCGCGGCGCCGTGGAGCGCGCCGACGCCAGATCCAACAACAACCAGAACCAAATCTGGAATTTTACGTCACGCGCGTACTTGATCCATTGAGCCAAGATTTTTCAATATATGAGCAGCTCTATGAGAATGAGTTTTTGGTCGACAATACAGAAGGCGTGCCCATCACCGACGTTCTTGAATGGCTCGCAATAGCAAAAGCAAAGCGCGCCGCTGGTAATACAGAATGGGACTTATACATACACATCGCAAAGAAGGACAACAAAGCTGTTGGACTGCTTCAATTTGAAACGTACCGCAGCGGATATTTTGCATTTGTGACCTATTTCCATGTCGCAAAAGGAGCCACCAGTTCTGACAATGTGGGAGAATCACTGCTCAGGGCGGTTTCCACCGATAGAGGCCACGCTCCAATATCTCAGGCTCGATATATCTTTTTTGATCTCTCGCCGGGCGCCAAAGATAAGCTCAAAGAGTATAAATTCAACATACTTGCAAATAAGATGCGCCCGGGATGCAAAGTATACGAAGTCTGTGTCGAATTTTTAGAGCCGCGGCACGACCTGAATGATCCGGATTGCATTGAGAGTTCGCAAAAAATTGTACATTATATTCACGGACGGATCTGCAAGAAAGTCGGTCGGTAGAAGTGAAGCTCAATTGTATTTGGACATGGTTTATAATGGAGCATGGGGATATCATCCGAACCACTGGACGAGGCGGAATGCCTGCGTTACAGGCAATATTACCGTGAACTTCATGACCGCGCCGTTGCCACGACTCCCCTGATAAGGATGAGTGCTGCGGGCCGTAGGCAAAGCGCGCCTGTCAGCAAGCGTGACTGAGGGCGACTACTGACGGCAGTAAGCGCCAACAACTGTTCACATGATGCGCGCTTGTTGCGCCCGGACGCAAGGAGCCACCTCCGCCTTTTTTCCGTAGCGTGGATGTGACGCGAAAAATGTAAACCGTCAGACCATCCGTATTTCTAGACGGCAGCATCTGGCCCCTAGCGGACGCCTCCGAGTTCCCTCTCCGTTCTATCGCCCTCCTAGTCTCGCGTCGGCCATCACTCTGCTATAGAGGTGACCTCGGTCGAACGATTCCAGGCGAAGACAAATCATGGCTGCATCTGATCCGCGCGAAAGCATCCGTTACATCGTCGAAGGCGGCCGCAAGTTGTCCGGTGCCATCGAACCCGGCGGCAACAAGAACGCCGCCCTGCCGATCATCGCGGCGGCCCTGCTGACCGACAAGACCGTGACGCTGACCAACGTGCCGCGCATCCGCGACACCGAAGTCCTCGTCGAGCTGGTGCAGTCGGTCGGCGCCGAAGCCGCATGGACCGGCCGCAACGAACTCGTCATCACCGCCAAGACCGTCCGCGCCGTCGATCTCGATCCGGAACTCTGCGCCAAGATCCGCGCCTCGATCCTGCTGGCGGGCCCGCTGCTCGCGCGCGCCGGTCACGTCACGCTTGCCGCCGCCCGGCGGCGACGTCATCGGCCGCCGCCGCGTCGACACGCACTTCCTCGCCTTCGAGCAATTGGGCGCGACCGTCTCCGCCGACCGCAATTACGAACTTCAAAGCCAGCCAAGCTGCAAAGGCGCCGACGTCTTCCTCGACGAGCCGAGCGTCACCGCGACCGAGAACGCGCTCATGCGCCGCCGTCGTCGCCGAGGGCACGACCGTCCTGCGCAACGCCGCCTCCGAGCCGCACGTGCAGGATCTCGCCAACTTCCTCGTCGCGCTCGGCGCCAAGATCGACGGCATCGGCACCAACACGATGACGATCGACGGCGGCCGGCCGCTGGGCGGCGCGCGCGCACCGCATCGGCCCCGATCACATCGAAGTCGGCTCGCTCATCGGCCTCGCCGCGGTGACGCGCTCGAAGCTGACGATCAAGAACGCAGGCGTCGCAGCATCTGCGCTCGACGCTGATGGGCTTCGAGCGCCTCGGCATCGTCGCCCACGTCATCGGCGACGATCTCATCGTGCCGGCCGAGCAGTCACGCCGCATCCGCGACGATCTCGGCGGCCACATCCCGAAGACTCGAGGATCAGCCGTGGCCGGCCTTCCCGGCCGACGTGATGTCGATCGCCATCGTGACCGCGACGCAATGCGACGGCGTCATCCTGATGTTCGAGAAGATGTTCGAGAGCCGCATGTTCTTCGTCGACAAGCTGATCGCCATGGGCGCGCGCATCGTGCTTGTGCGATCCGCATCGCGCGATCGTCGCGGGCCCCAGCAAGCTGCGCGCGGCGCGCGTCGAAAGCCCCGACATCCGCGCCGGCATGGCGATGCTGCTCGCCGCGCTCTGCGCCGAGGGCACCTGCACCATCAACAACGCCCAGCAGATCGAGCGCGGCTACGAACGCATCGACGAACGCCTCAACGCCCTCGGCGCCAACATCCAACGCATCCCCGCGCGCTGACTTTTAATAGGCGGGCGGGTCCGGGAGGGTGTCCCTCCTGGTCGGGTTTGGGCGGAAGCCCAAGCGCGAAGCGCTCCATACACAGCCGCGCGCCGCTAAAATCCAACGGTGCCGTCACCTCGGTCTCAAGCCACGCCCAGCCTGCGTCCGCAAGAAAAAAGGCGGCTCAACGCGAGCCGCCTCTCAAATGTTTGGCCGTTACAGGCTCAGCGTGCCGGGCTCAAATATCCGAGCCGCCGTCGTCGCCGCCACCCCAACCGCTGTCAGACGCGTCGGTGTAGGTGCCTTGATCGTTGTCGGCCGGATCCTGGTAGACCGGCTCGTTCGCCGCCAGCTCGCGGTCCTGCGCTGCATCTTGCGCGGCGTCGTCATAGCCCGCGTTCTGCGAACCCTGGTTTTGGCCGTGCTGGCCACCACCGAACATATTGCCGAGGGCGTTCGCCGCCAGCATACCGCCCGCCACACCGGCAGCGGTCGCCATCGCCGACTTCATGAAGCCGCCACCGCCACCGCGTTGCTGCGGTTGCGCTTGCTGCGCGGCCGCAGCCTGGTTGCCCCATGGGCTAGCAGGCTGCTGCTGGCGCGGAGCCTGCGGAGCATCGCCCCACGGGCTCGCCGGACGCGAGGCGGGCACACTGGTCGGCTGCGCCGGCTTGCCGCCGAACAGCCCGCCAAGGAAGCCGCCGCTGGAGGCTTGCGCCTGCGGCTGTGCCGAGCGCGCCTCAAGTTCCTGCACGCGCGCTTCAAGCTCTTGGATGCGGCCATCGGCCTGCTGCAGCGCCTGCTCCTGGACCAGTACCGACTGGACGAGCATGTAAGCGGAATCCGGAATGCGGCGCACTTCCTGGAAAATCAGGGCCTCCGCATCGCGGTCTTTCTCAATGGCTCCATGCGACCGCATGCGGTCGAAAAGGCCCATGATCAGGTCGCGTTCCTCGGCGTTCATGCATCTCTCCCAGCGTAAATCTCACGCCCACCCCTGGATGATCCGAAAAGGCAGGCCAGCCTAATGTGGTGATTATTCATGTCCCGGCAATGGCCGGAGGTGCTCCAGCCAAAAAAATAGTCGCCCGGTGATGGCCGTTCAGAATGGCATTGGCGAGCAACGTGCGCGTTGCGTACTTTTCCTTCAGGAAAGGAGTGGTGTGGAGATCGCGGCCAAACCAAAAGTGCGGATGAGAGGCCTTTGACACGATTGCTTCAGGACAAACAAAAAAAGCTCCGGATCGCTTCGGGGCCTTTTGCATTTTAGCGAACTCCACCCTCACCCGCCCTGTCGGGCACCCTCTCCCTGGAGGGAGAGGGGTAACATCACAGCAGCCCGCGATTTCCCCTTCTCCCCTTGGGGAGAAGGTGGCCAACGGCCGGATGAGGGGGCCTTGCTTGGCGATCATCGAGACAACAAAAAAGGCCCCGGATCGCTCCGGGGCCTTCGTCTTGGTTGTCGCGTCCGACTCCCCTGCGGGTGAGCCGCCGAAGCGCCAAAACTTAGTGCGCCAGAACTGCGAGCAGCAAGAGCGCAACGATGTTGCAGATCTTGATGGCGGGGTTCACGGCCGGACCAGCGGTGTCCTTGTAGGGATCGCCGACGGTGTCGCCGGTGACGGAGGCCTTGTGAGCTTCCGAACCCTTCATGTGCTTCTTGCCGTCCTTGTCGGTGAAACCGTCTTCGAACGACTTCTTCGCGTTGTCCCAAGCGCCGCCACCCGAGGTCATCGAGATAGCAACGAAGAGACCCGTGACGATGACGCCCAAGAGCATCGCGCCGACAGCAGCGAACGCAGCGCCCTTACCAGCCGCACCACCACCTGCGATCTGATAGATCACGAAGTAGAGCACGATCGGCGACAGCACCGGCAGCAACGACGGAACGATCATTTCTTTGATCGCCGACTTGGTCAGAAGGTCGACGGCGCGGCCATAGTCTGGCTTCTCCGTACCCTTCATGATGCCCGGCTTTTCCTTGAACTGACGGCGGACTTCTTCGACGATCGAGCTGGCAGCCTTGCCAACCGCAGTCATCGCGATGCCACCGAACAGGTACGGAATGAGACCGCCGATCAACAGGCCGACGACGACGTAAGGATTGTCGAGGCCGAAGTCGATCTTGGTCAGACCCTTGAAGTACGGGAACGCCGTCGAGCCAGCTTTATTGGCTTCTTCGATGAAGTACTTGAGGTCGTAGTTGTAAGCCGCGAACAGCACGAGCGCGCCGAGACCGGCCGAGCCGATCGCGTAACCCTTCGTGACGGCCTTCGTCGTGTTGCCAACCGCGTCGAGTGCGTCGGTCGCCTGACGCACTTCTTTCGGCAGACCCGACATTTCGGCGATGCCGCCGGCGTTGTCGGTGACTGGGCCGAACGCGTCGAGCGCAACCACCATGCCGGCGAGGCCGAGCATCGTGGTGACGGCGATCGCCGTACCGAACAGACCCGCGAGTTTGAAGGTCGCGAGAATGCCACCGATGATCACGATCGTCGGCAGTGCCGTCGAACTTCGAGCGAAACCGCGAGGCCCTGGATCACGTTCGTGCCGTGACCTGTGACCGACGCCTGTGCGATCGAGTTGACCGGGCGCTTGTTGGTGCCCGTGTAGTACTCGGTGATGACCACGATGAGACCGGTCACCACGAGGCCGACGAGGCCGCACAGGAACAGGTTCCAACCGGTGATCGTCGTGCCCGCAGCGGTGCCGATGACACCGAAGCCAGTCACGTAGCTGGTTGCGAGATAGAGACCCCCGACCGACAGCAACGCCGAAGCGATGAAGCCCTTGTAGAGAGCGCCCATGATCGAACCATTGGCACCGAGCTTGACGAAGTAGGTGCCGGCAATCGACATCACGAGGCAGGCGCCGCAGATCGCGAGGGGATAAACCATCGCGGCCCAGAGGCCAGGCTGCGAGCCGAAGAAGATGGCGGCAAGCACCATCGTCGCCACGACCGACACGACGTAGGTTTCGAACAAGTCAGCGGCCATGCCGGCGCAATCGCCGACGTTGTCGCCCACGTTGTCCGCGATCGTCGCAGGGTTGCGGGGATCGTCTTCTGGAATGCCAGCTTCGACCTTACCGACGAGATCGCCGCCGACGTCAGCACCTTTGGTGAAGATGCCGCCGCCGAGACGGGCGAAGATCGAGATCAGCGACGCACCGAAACCGAGCGCGACGAGCGCGTCGATCACCGGGCGCGATGCCGGGTTCATGCCGAGGCCGAACGTCAGATACATGAAGTATCCGGCGACGCCGAGCAGCGCGAGACCAGCCACGAGCATGCCGGTGATGGCGCCCGCTTTGAACGCCATGTCGAGACCGCCAGCGAGCGAGGTCATCGCCGCCTGCGCCGTGCGCACGTTGGCACGCACCGAGACGTTCATGCCGATGTAACCGGCAACGCCCGACAGCACAGCGCCGACGAGGAAGCCAATGGCCACGAGCCAGCCGAGCAAGGCACCGATCACAACAAACATGACGGCGCCGACGATGGCGATGGTGGTGTACTGGCGATTGAGATAAGCGGCAGCGCCCTCTTGGACGTAGCCAGCGATTTCCTGCATCCGTTTGGAGCCGGCATCAGCCTTCATGATCTGTTGGCTGGTGACGACGCCATATACGATGGACAGCAGGCCGCAGGCGATCACTGCCCACATTACTGCGTACATAGTCATGAAAGTCCCCCCAATGGGATAGGTCGCGAAATCAAACCGTGCACAGCACGCGTGCGAGGGACCACGACACCAAATCAGGCGGGTCGCTCCAGCTCACCGAATCGCATGCCTCTGGCTAGGTTTGCGGCCGGACCATGCCAAATGAGCCATGCCGTTGCAACCGGGATACACGCAAACAGAACGGGAACTGTCGTGCTTTCCCGTCATTCTGTGGTCGTTTGCTGGGCGCTGTGGCGCACGAATGACCACACGCCGCAATGAAGGCCGTTGCTCAGATCTCAGGCCCGCACTTGCACTTGCAGTACGCGGCCCTGCCGCTTGAATTCGATCTGCCAAATCGCCGGGCGTGTCTTCAGCAGGCGCTCAAGTTCCTCGACGCTGTCGATGCGGGTGCCGCCGAGGCTAAGCAGGATGTCGCCGGGCCGGAAACCGAGGTTCGCGGCGATGCCCTCCTGACGCAGCGAGAGGATCACCACACCCTGATCTTCCTCCAGTCCGAGTTCGTCGGCGACCCCCGGCAAGATGTTGCTGATGCGGACGCCGTCGAACGGATGTTGCCCGGTCAGATTGCGGACGTCGTCGCGGCTTGGCTCGGGCGCAGCTGTCAGCGCCAGATCGACGGTCATCGGCGTACCCTTGCGCACGATCTGCAGTCGCGCCCGTGAACCGATCCCGCGCGTCGTCAGCCGGTAGGTGACCGCGCGCGCGTCGACGACCTCGGTGCCATCGACGGAGATGATCACGTCGCCGAGCTGCAACCCGGCATCGGCTGCCGGGCTCAACGCCTGCACACGCGCAACTACCGCCCCGGCGGCGCGTTCGAGCCCGAGCGCGTCCGCGATGTCGCGCGTCACCGGTTCGAGACGGGCGCCCAGCCAAGGCCGCGCGACTTTTCGCCCCGAAATCGCGCTATCGACGTAGAGCTTGACCAAGTTCGCCGGGATCGCGAAGCCGATGCCGTGGCTGCCGCCGGACTGCGAGTAGATCGCGGTATTGATACCGACCAGCTTGCCGTTCATGTCGACCAGCGCCCCGCCGGAATTGCCCGGATTGATCGCCGCGTCGGTCTGGATGAACACCTGCGCGTCCGACTTGCCGATTTCCGTCCGCGTCAACGCCGAAATGATGCCTTGCGTCACGGTCTGCCCGACACCGAACGGATTGCCGATGGCGAGCACGAGGTCGCCGACCTCCAGCGCGTCGCTATCCTCGAAGTCGAGAAACGCGAACTTGCCGTCGCCGCCCTCGATTTGCAAAACCGCGATATCGGCCTTCTCGTCCTGCACCACCACGCGCGCGTCGTATTCGCGCCGGTCGCTGAGCACCACTTTGATCTCCGCCGCGCCGCCCACCTTCACGACATGCGTATTGGTGACGACAATACCGGTCGCGCTCACGATCACGCCCGAGCCGAGCGAGTTCTGCATCTTTTCCTGCGGCACACCGAACCGGTCGCCGAAGAAGCGGCGAAAGAACGGATCGTCGGCAAACGGTGACTGCCGCACCTGAACGCGTCCGCGTGCATAGACGTTGACCACCGCCGCCGAGGTTTTCTTGACCACCGGTGCGAACGAGTATTGCAGCACCTCCTTGTTGGGCGGCGGCAGGCGGCGCTGGGCCGTGGCAGGGCCTACGAGGATAAACAGGCCGGCAAGCCCGGCGAGCACCAGTCCGCAGCGTCCGAAGCGTGGTCTCATCTCTGCAGTCCTTCAGCGGCCGTGTCGTTAAAATCTGCCTAGTCCATTAACCGAGCCAACCCGCGAGTTGAAGCCCCGCGAGGCATGTGGCCGCAGACGTGGTGCGCATCAAGCGGCAGCCCCCGGAAATTTGATCGCGGTCAATGTCGCCGCCAGCAGACCGGGCCACTATTGTGGCAACACTCCGACCTCTGAGACGGGAGACATTTGCAATGCTCATGCGTATCCGCCTGGAACTCGCACGTGATCACGACTTCCCCAACGGCAGCAAAAACCACGGCTACGACTTCGCAGCACCGCTCTCGGACGACGGCCACCTCGACGCGGCCGAGTGGAAAGCCACGCGCGAGCGCTGCCGCGTCAAACGCTTCTGGCAGGGTGAACCCGATATGATCGGTCATCTCGTGCACAAGTCGGGCGGGCAAACCGGGCGCTGGGTCTTCGACTACGACAAGGGCTCAACCAGCGACGACGAGGCGGGCTTCAAATTCGACAAGCATAAATTCGTCGCCGGCGAGTACGTCTCGGTCATGGAGCACGATGGCCAGCAGCGCACCTTCCGCGTCATGTCCGTCCGCGACCTCGACGCGACCTGACCGGCGCGCGTCGACAGGGCGCATCAGTGCTCAAACGCCGAGAGAACGCCTTCAGCGCACGTTTACCAACCGATTGGATATCACCCTGCGGCCAGGGCCAAATCGCGCTCTGTGATCACGCAATCCGGCGTAGCACGCATTAACTGCAATCGCGCCAAAAGCGTTAAAAAGCAGCGTTAAAACCGCGCGTTAGACCAAGCGTCCCGATGCGTGCGCCAGGAACAGGTAAACGCGGCCGCTTGGGCTCACCAGATGGCTATCCGACATGCGGCCGGATGGATCACGGTTCTCGAGAGTCACGCAGCACCCGTTCGAAGTCCATCAAGAAGCGATCGACCGTGGTCTTGAAGCCGGGCTCATTCTGATAACGCCGCGTTACCTCGTCGAACATGGTGCGGCCTTCGGACGTGTAGATCGAGCGCACCATGATGCCGCGCTGACCGGCGCGGAAGCGCGACCAGATCGCAGCCGTGGTGTCGGCATCGAGCGCGCCGCTGATAACCTGCAAATTGATCGGCGCGCCCGGGTTCACGTCAGCCTGTTGCGGCTGCGGTTGCGGCTTGGGCGCGGCGGAGCGTCGGTATCGGTCGAGGCGCGCGCCAGCAGATCGCCAACGGACCAGCCCGATGGCGGTGCGGTCGCGCTTGCGATGCGGATGCGGGTGCTGCGGCTGCGGCGGCGCAGCCGGGGCTGCAGCCTGTGGCCACTGCGGAGCTTGGGGCGGCTGTTGCGCATACTGCGGCGTCGCTGGAGCCGGAGGCGCAGCGCGCGACACCTGCTCGGCGAACGATTGCGACAGCGGCTGCAACGGCGGCGTTGGCGGACGTGGCAATTGCGCTTGTGGTGGCGGTGACGCGGCCGGCGGCATCGGTGGCGCAATATCGCGGCGCGACGCTTCGCGCGAGGTCAGCGTCGAGAGCTTGTCGAGCGCACGCAATTGCTCGTTAAGCGCGCGGCGCATCACATCGGCGCTCTCGCGCGTCACGTGTGGCAGGCGCTCGGCTTCGGCGCGCAGGCGGATCTGTTCGGCGGCGAGATCGTCGGCGGCGCGCTGGCTGCGGTTGCGCAAGTCTTCCGACGTTTCATGCAGACGGCTGGTCAGCGTCCCCATCTGCGATTGCACTTCTCGGCCGACGTCGGTCATCTGCGACCGGATTGACGTCAACGATTGCTGCGCCTGCGCCTCGGTCTCACGCTTGATCCGCTCGATGTCGGTCAGCGCCGAGCGTGCGTGCTGCGTCGCATTTTGCGTCAATTCGCTGGTCAGTGCCCGCGCGCGCATTTGCGCGTCCGTCAACGAGCCTTCGAGCGACGTCGAATAACTGCGGATGGCTTCGTCGAACTCACCAGCCTTGTTGGACAGCTTGCCCAGCGTCTCGTCGAATTCGCCCGCTTTGCTGTTGAGTTTGCCCAGCGTCTCGTTGAGTTCGCGATGCCGGTTCTGCAACGTGCTGTCGATGCGAAAATTGGCGGTTTCGAGCGCGTTTGCGGCGCGCATGATCGACTGCCCCTGCGACTCGAACCGGTTCGTGACGTTGCCGATCTGCATGAGCAAATTCTCGGACACGTTCTTGAGCATGTCCGCCTGACCTGACAGACCCTCAATGGCTTTGACCGACTGCCGCGTGATGCTCTCGCTGGTTTTGCGCACCGCGTCGATGCCGTGCATCAGCGTCTCGTCGAGATCGATCGATTGCCGGCCGAGGGTCTCGGCCAATTGCCGTGCATGCGCGTCCATCGCAATCGACAGCGCCTGCGCCTTTTCGCCCATCACGCTGTCGATCGAATTGGTCGAACGCAGGATGCTGTCGTCGAACAGCCGCAGCCGTTCCGCAAACGCGCCGTCGAGCGCCGTTGTGCGTTCAACCAACGCTGCGTCGAGCGCTTCCGATCGCATCGTCAGTGACCGGCCCATTTCTTCCGAGCGCAGCATCAAACTGGCGTCGAGCGCACGCGTATATTCTTCGAACACCGACTGGATCTGCTCGGTCCGCGATCCAAGCGACGAGTTGATCGCTGACGAATACTCGTGCAACACATGCTGCAGATGCCCGGTCTTGTCGCCAAGCGATGTATCGATGGCGCTGGTATAATCCGAGAGCACCTCTTGCAGGTGGCTCGTCCGGTCGCCGAGGCTGGTTTCCAACTTATCCGACGCTGTCGTCAACGAGCCTTCGAGCGCGATCAGGTTTTGTCCGGCGCCTTCGATGATCCGCGCCAGTTTCGATTGCTGGCTCGTCAGTTTCTCGATCAGCGCCGGCACCTCGTCACTCATCGATTTGAGTGTCTGATGCACATGGCCCGATGTCGAAACCAGTTGCGTCCGCTCGCTCGAAAGTTCGGTCAGTAGCCCGCGGATGCGCGTTTCGTTTTCCTGGAACGAGCGTTCGAGCGATGCCACCTCGTTGTGCACCATCGCCTCGAGTTCGCCGGCGCGGCCAATCGCCTGCGACACGGCATCGTTCATGAAGCCGATCTGCTTGCGCACCGATTGACCGAGCGACGCCACCGATTGCTCGGCGGCACGGTCAGGCTCCGCCAGCCGCACTGCGACTTCGGTCATCGCCGACGACATCAGACGCAACTCTTGCGCGCGCCACACCAGCATTGCCAAAAAGAAGAACAGCACCGGTGGGATGAGCACGGTCGCGAGTACGGTCATGATCGTCGGCTGCGCCAGGAGCGCGCCGAGGCTCGTCGCGTTCTGCGCCTGTGGCGCCAGCATGGCATAGCCGAAGATCAGGCCGAGCAGCACCCAGACGCCCGACGCCGCAGCGGCAAAATTAAATGGCTTCTTCGACGGCTTTTGTTCAAGCGCATAGATCAGTGCGCCGATGGTCGGAATGTCGTCGTTGGCAGCGATGGCTTGGCGTGCAGGCCCTGCAGGGCGGCGTTTGGCTTCGCGGCGCTTGGCACCTTCAATCGCCGACTTTGCACGCGCCTCGCCCGTGGTGGCGGCATGCGAGGGGCCGCGTCAGGCGCGGCAGCTTGTGGTTCAACTGTGCCGGACGTGGCGGTCGCATCCGATGCTGGCGCGGTGTTTGGCATCTGCGGCGGAGACGCGGCGTCACCCGGTGTGCCAGCGGCGCCCGGTTCGCTCCCTCGTCTCGTGTCACGCCGTCCCGCACGGCTGATTTGTCCTGCCCCATACCCCACCCGTCAGTCTCGCGGTCCCGCCGCTCCGGAAATCCGCAAAGCAACAATTGCTGGGCACTCGACCCCAACACATCCATTTACGCGTTCAGTTTAACCGAACTGCCACCACAAACCTAGCAATCCTTGTGCCCACTCCACCACTCTGGGACACGCTCCGGGCACTGAAAACCTCAGACATTCAACGTTTTGCCTATAAATCCACCCTGCAATCGCGCGCCCATCGGCATGAACCGGCAAAACCCACCCGTCCCCGTAGGCCGCGTTTGAGGCGAAACCAAGAACTCGGCCAATGTTATACCCCCGTTTGCGGCACGACACTTAGGGCCGACTGTTACAACTTGGGACGCTGATTTCGCGAATATTGAGTGTGCATATTTACCCCCGATTATGGCCAGGGGTTGTAACCTTGGAGAACGCCGGAAATCCGGTGAAAAACAAAGATATGAGCTGCGGCTGTAGGGCAAATGGCCCGCGCCGCCACTCGAAGTGTAATCAGCGTTGCGGGGCGCGTTATGGGTGCAGAAGCAGCAATGGAAATGGGAATGCTCTCGGGACGGACGGAACGCCGCCGGCGTCCACGGCCATTCGGCGCGACCAAACCTGTGGATTTCTCCTATCTCCGCCGCTTCACCCTCTCGAACCGTTCCCTCGAACGCGAAGTGCTCGACCTCTTCGTGGAGCATGCCCCCCAGTATCTGGACGATCTCCGCAATGCCGCGACCCAGAAGCAGTGGCACGCCGCAGCCCACACACTGAAGGGTTCCGCACGCGGCATCGGCGCTTGGCGTGTCGCCCGCGTCGCCGAAAATGCCGAACGCATCGAACTTGCCGGCAACGAAGATCGCCGGAATTTCGCCATCGACAGCGCTGAAGAAGCCCTCGACGAAGCCATCGGCTTCATCCGCGTCGTCATCCGCACATTCTGATCGTTCACTCGTGGCGTGGCGTCAGAGTCCTTGAATTCATCGGGAACCCTCGCTAAGTCTCGCGCCAGTTGAGCGGACGGCCTGTGGGCGAGCCCACCCGTCCGCTTGTTTTTGTGCGAGGGGTGCGATCAACCGCGTCTCCCGCCGGTTCAGGGAGTGGCCACACCGGCCGCGACGCGCGCGATGGCGAAGATCACCTTCATTCAACCCGATGGCACCAGCCAGACCGTCACCGCCGAAAACGGCATGACCGTGATGGAAGCCGCTAAGAAAGCCGTCATCGCCGGTATCGAGGCCGAATGCGGCGGCGCGTGCGCATGCGCTACCTGTCACGTCTATATTGATCCCACCTGGACTTCCAAGGCCGGGAAGCCCGAGGCGATGGAAGAGGACATGCTCGATTTCGCCTTCGATGTCCGCGATGAGAGCCGCCTGAGCTGCCAGATCAAGGTCAGCGATGCCCTCGATGGCCTCATCGTGCGCGTCCCCGCCAAGCAATTCTGATCAAGCGGCGGAGCATGCCCCGCCCGGCACCCAGAGCCAGAGCCTGTCGCCACGGACAGGCTGCTGGGCCTTACGCCGTTCGCTGGAGCATCTATTCCAAACGAACAGCTTTCTTCCGAGCCAGCCATCATGCACATTTCGTCCGTATTCGACGGAGTGCGCACCCATGTTCAAATTCATTCGACCACAGATACTCGCCGCTGCAAGCATTGCTGCAGGTCTTGCCACCTTGGCCCATGCCGGGTGGCCGTCCGCCGCGCAGGCCCAAGCCGGCCGCTGTCAACAGAATTGCAATTCGAAGTGCGTTTCCCACATCAAAGCTTTCAGCGCGTGCCTGAACCAGTGCATGGCCAATTGCCAAGCCAAAAAGCAGGGCGGTGGCAGTAAGCGCAAGGGCCCGCGCGGGTAAGCGGGTAAGCGTAACGGACACGTCGCAGAGCGTGTATCGGCCAGGCGAGCGGGCGGCTCCAATGCACCTGTATCGTGCAGCCGCGCACTCCATCTGCGTGCCCTCGGTTTACAGCGTCAGATGGGGCCGCTACTAAGGCGGTCGAACGATTTCCGGAGCCGGCCACCGGAGTCGGACGGCAGGCGCACGCTTGCCGCCCCGCCATGCGCCGGAGCTGCAAGACAGGACCCTTCATGACCGGCGTCAACGAGATCCGCTCGACCTTCGTCGAGTTCTTCAAGAAGAACGGCCACGAGCACGTCGAAAGCTCCTCGCTGGTGCCGCGCAACGACCCGACGCTGATGTTCACGTCGGCCGGCATGGTGCAGTTCAAGAACCTGTTCACCGGCCAGGAAAAGCGTCCCTACACGCGCGCCGTCACCGCGCAGAAGTGCCTGCGCGCCGGCGGCAAGCACAACGACCTCGACAACGTCGGCTATACCGCACGCCACCACACCTTCTTCGAAATGCTCGGCAACTTCTCGTTCGGCGACTATTTCAAGGAGCACGCCATCACACTGGCCTGGAACCTCGTCACCAAGGAGTACGGCCTCAAGAAGGACAAGCTGCTGATCACCGTCTATTCCGAGGACGAGGAAGCGGCCAAGCTCTGGAAGAAGATTGCGGGCTTCAAGGACGACAAGATCATCCGCATCTCGACGTCCGACAACTTCTGGTCGGCGGGCGATACGGGGCCCTGCGGTCCCTGCTCGGAAATCTTCTACGACCAGGGCGACAAGCTGCAGGGCGGCCCCCCCGGCAGCGCCGACGCCGATGGCGACCGGTTCCTCGAATTCTGGAACCTCGTCTTCATGCAGTTCGACCAGATCGGTCCTGGCAACCGCGCAGAACCTGCCGCGGCCGTCGATCGACACCGGCATGGGCCTCGAACGCATCTCGGCCATCCTGCAAGGCGTCCATTCCAACTACGATACCGATCTGTTCAAAGCGCTTGATCGAAGCGTCGGTATCTGAGACCGGCGTGCCCGCGAAGGGCGACAAGTACCCCGAGCCACCGCGTCATCGCCGATCACCTGCGCGCCTCGAGTTTCCTCATCGCCGACGGCGTGCTGCCGTCGAACGAAGGCCGCGGCTACGTGCTGCGCCGCATCATGCGCCGCGCCATGCGTCACGCGCATCTGCTCGGCGCCAAGGACCCGCTGATGCACCGCCTCGTGCCGGCGCTGGTCGCGTCAGATGGGCGACACCTATCCCGAACTCGATCCGCGCCCAACCGATCATCACCGAAACGCTCGAAGCTCGAGGAAATCCGCTTCCGCAAGACGCTGGAGCGTGGCCTCGGTCTGCTCGACGAAGCCTCCAACAACCTCGCGCAAGGGCGACACGCTTCGCCGGCGACGTGGCCTTCAAGCTCTACGACACCTTCGGCTTCCCGCTCGACCTGACGCAGGATGCGCTGCGCCCGCGCGGCATCGAGGTCGATCGTCGACGGCTTCAACGCCGCGATGGAGAAGCAGAAAGACGAAGCCCGCCGCGCCTGGAAAGGCTCCGGCGAGGCCGCGACCGAAGGCATCTGGTTCGAGGTCAAGGACGAGAGCCGGCGCCACCGAGTTCCTCGGCTACGAAACGGAACAAGCCGAAGGCGGTGATCAAGGGCAACCTTCGCCAACGGCAAAGCCGGTCAAGGAACTTGGCCAAAGGCGAGGCCGGCGAGATCGTCGTCAACCAGACGCCCTTCTACGGCGAAAGCGGTGGCCAGGTCGGCGACACCGGCGTCATTCAGGGGCGCGGCGGCGCGCTCTTCCGCGTCACCGACACGCAGAAGAAACTGGGCGTGCTCTTCGTCCATTCAGGCAACGGTCGAAGCCGGCGCTTCAAAACCGGCGACAGGTCGACATGATCGTCGATCACACCAAGCGCTCAGCGCCATCCGCGCCAATCACTCGGCGACCCACCTGATCCACGAGGCGCTGCGCCAGATCCTCGGCACCCACGTCGCAGCAGAAGGGCTCGCTCGTCTCGCCGGACGCGGCTACGCTTCGACATCTCGCACACCAAGCCGATGAGCGCCGGACGAGCTCGCCACGGTCGGAAGCCATGGCCAACGCCTACGTCCTCCAGAACAGCCCCGTCGAAACGCGCTCTGATGAGCATCGACGATGCGCGCGAAACCGGCGCCATGGCGCTGTTCGGCGAAAAATACGGCGACGAAGTGCGCGTCGTCTCGATGGGCGTCGGCAAGAGCGGCGAGAAGGCCAACAAGCCGTGGTCGATCGAGCTGTGCGGCGGCACGCACGTCAAGCGCACCGGCGACATCGGCCTCATCCAGATCGTCGGCGAAAGCGCGTCGGCGGCCGGTGTCCGCCGCATCGAGGCCGTGACCGGCGGACGCGCGCGCGCAACTATCTCGCCGAGCAGGACGCCCGCGTGCACGAAATTGCCAGGCCTGATGCGCACCAACGCCGAGGACATCGTCGAGCGCGTGAAGGCGCTGATGGACGAACGCAAGATCGCTCGAAAAGCAACTGCCGACGCCAAGCGCGCCATCGCGCTCGGTGGTGGTGGCAGCGGCAGGCGGCGACGGCGCGCAGGCCGGCGTGCGCCATCAAGACCGTCGGCAACGTCAAACTGCTTCGCGCGCACGGTCGCAAGGCCTCAACCCGAAGGATCTGCGCGGCTCTGGTCGATGACGGCAAGAAGCAGGTCGTGCTCCGGCATCGTCGCCATCGTCGGCGTCACCGAAGACGGCAAGGCCGGCCTCGCCGTCGGCGTCACCGAAGACCTGCTGAAGACCTGGAGCGCCGTCGAACTCGTCAAAGCCGGCGCCGAAGCGCTTGGGCGGCAAGGGTGGCGGCGGTCGCCCCGACATGGCCCAAGCCGGCGGTCCCGACGGCACCAAGGCCGGCGACGCACTCGCCGCCATTGAGAAAGTCTTGAAGGGCTGAGCGCGGGTGCGTGTCGGCACCTGAAGGGCGAGCAAGAGAGCAGTTGCAGTTGTTTTGTCTCTTGCAATTGGTTTGTAAGATGAGGTACTCGTAACTGCCCAACGTGACCACAGATGCCGCGAGTCGCATCCGAAGTGCAAGCAAGCAGCGCTTGGCGGGCACTTGACCAAATTGCAAGGCCGAGTTGCCAGGCAGCAAAAGGTCTCGAGCACGGCGCCAGGTCCGTGTCGGCGGAAGCGCGACGCAAGCACGGGTGGTTAGGCATCCGAAGGGCCAACAAGAGAGCTTCCACCTCTCCCTTGAGGGAGAGGGCAACATCAAGACCGAAGCAACGGCCCACAGTGCGGTGAGGGTGACTTAGCTCCGCCGCACGAAAACACCCTCATCCGGCCCCGGATCAAGTCCGGGGCCACCTTCTCCCTCAAGGGACAAGAGCAAGAGCGCGGGTGCGCGTCGGCCCTGAAGCGCGAGCAAGAGCGCGGGTGCATCCCCCCGCTGTCATCCTAGGCCTTGTGCCTAGGACCCAGCCGTCAACGCACGCCAAGCGGCCAAGATCAAACGCCGCAGAGCCGCGCTTGCGTCATCAAGTGAATACCAACGCTATCGCCGCAACTAAAGCCAAGGGCGTTCTGTCTTCGCCTTGTCTTCGTAAGCGTCGATGGCTTTGCCCTTTTGCATCGTCAGCCCGATGTTATCGAGGCCGTTGATCAGGCAATGCTTGCGATAGGAATCGAGAGCGAACGTGATGGTGCCGCCATCAGGACCCTTGATCTCCTGGTTTTCGAGATCGACCGTGATCGTCGAGTTGGCGCCGCGGTTGGCGTCGTCCATCAGCTTTTCCAGATCTTCCGGGCTGACCTTGATCGGCAGAATGCCGTTCTGGAAGCAGTTGTTGTAGAAGATGTCGGCGAAATCCGTCGAGATCACGCAGCGGATGCCGAAGTCTTCGAGCGCCCAAGGCGCATGCTCGCGGCTCGATCCGCAGCCGAAGTTGTCACCAGTCACCAGAATTTGCGCTTTGCGATAGGCCGGCTTGTTCAACACGAAGTCCGGCTTCTCGTTGCCTTTCTCGTCGAAGCGCAGCTCATGGAACAAGTGCTTGCCAAGGCCGGTGCGCTTGATGGTTTTCAGAAACTGCTTGGGGATGATCGCATCGGTATCGATGTTGATCATCGGCAAGGGCGCGGCAACGGCAGTGAGCGTCGTGAACTTCTTCATGGGGCGCGGAGGTCCTAGAGAGCGCTGAGGCAAAATCGAAACTACCCATATCAGGCTCGGAGGCCATCGGCCAAGGCCCTGAGATAGCCCTCGGCCTCAAGCAGTGCGGCAATCCGGAACGATTTTGGATGCTCGACCGCAAGCCGGACCGGGTCGGGCATATCGAGCCGGTCGAGCCGGGCCTTGACGCCGTTGAGCTTGCGCCCGTCGATATGCCGGTCGAGGATATGCACGAGGCCGTCGATATAGCCGGCCACGCGGGCCAATTCCCGGATCGCCTCGCGCGCGGCAGCCGTATTTCCTGGGTCCTTTTCGAGCAGCGCCAACGCCTGCCCGGCGCGCGCGAGCGTGGCCGCGATCTCTTCGGCGAACCGGGCCACTTTTTCCCGCCGCTCCGCGCCGAGCGCGAGCAGGCTCTGATGCCATTTGCTGACGGTGTCGGTCAGGCCGAGCAGCCGGAGGATGAAGTCACTGAGCGCCATTCCACGGTCTCCGGCACCCTCCGGATCCCGGCCAGTATCACCCCGCGCGTGGAGCCCGGGGATAGTTTTACGCGGCCTTTCTGCGCCTATGGTTGACGGACCTGCCCGAACCGGGCGCCCGCAGGCGCGAGAAACAGCCCTAACGCCGTCGGGCAACGCGGTGATGGCCGGCGGAGACGACCGTCAGAGCCAGCCCTGCAACTCGCGCCGCACAATCGCTTCGATCACGTCGAGCCCGCCCGCGCTGTCGTTGAGCGCCGGGACATACGAAAACTGTTCGCCGCCATTGTGCAGGAAGATTTCGCGGTTCTCGACGTCGAGTTCTTCCAGCGTTTCGAGGCAATCCGCTGAAAACCCCGGCGCCACCAGCACGAGTTTTTTGACCCCTGATTTAGCCAGCGCCTCCACCGTCTTGTCGGTATAGGGCTGCAGCCACGGATCATTGCCGAACCGCGATTGAAACGTCGTCAGCAGCTTGCCCTTGGGCCAGCCGAGCGCGTCGCCCAGCAGCCGCGACGTCTTCATGCAATGACAGTGATAGGGATCGCCCTTCTCCAGATATTTCTGCGGCATGCCGTGATACGTCGCGATGACATGCTCCGGTTGCCACGGCAGCGATGCGAGATGCGTCCGGATCGATGTCGGCGATGCGCTTCGATATAGACCGGATCGTCGGCGTAACGCGGCGCCACGCGCACCGCCGGTTGCCAGCGCATTTTCATCAGCGCGCGAAAGGCGTGATCGGCCGCCGTTGCGGTCGTCGACGCTGCGTAATGCGGATAAAGCGGCACCAGCAGGATGCGCTCGCATCCCTGCGCCACCAGTGCCTGCAAGCGGCTTTCCGTCGACGGGTTTTGATAGCGCATGGCCCAGTCGACGATCACGTTCGGATGCGCGCTCAGCCTCTGCGCGATACCCTCGGCCTGAGCCCGTGTGATGGTCTTGAGCGGACCTTCGTTCCGCTCCTTGTTCCAGATGCTGTCGTAGTCCTTCCCCTTTTTGCCCGGACGGACGGTCAGGATGATAAGGTTGAGGATCGGCCACCACTTCCATTTCGGCTCCTCGATGACGCGCGCGTCCGAGAGGAATTCCTTGAGATACCGCCGCATCGACCAGTAATCGGTCGCATCCGGCGTGCCGAGATTGAGCAGCAAAACCCCGACTTTGCCGAACTTGACCTGCGGATGATCGGGCGGGAGATGGCTCGCCGGGTCCGAATCGCTGGGTGGCCGTGGCGTACGATTGAGCATGAAGGGTCTGTCCTGAAGCCTGGTCCGGAGCCGAGCCCGCGACGGGCTCAGGCATCGTCTACGGCTGCCACGCCCCTTTGGATGCGGGCGTGGGCAGCAAATCGTGGCCTCGATAGCACACGCATCAGCCGGCATCATCCCCGCCCGTTGCCCCAGGGCTTCACAGCGCTGTCATGAGTGGCTATTATTCAGTGCTAAGCGCGAGTGCGACGTGCCATGCCGTATTGAACGGGTTGGGTTCCTTTCGAGGACGCACACACGTGACTGGAGCATCACACGCAGAGCATTTCCCGGCACTGGTACTGAACGCCGACTTCCGGCCGCTCAGCTACTACCCGCTATCGCTTTGGAGCTGGCAGGAAACGGTCAAGGCCGTCTTCCTCGACCGCGTCAACATCGTTTCCGAATACGATCGCCACGTTCACAGCCCGACATTCGAGATGCGGCTGCCGAGCGTCGTCTCGCTCAAAACCTACATCAAACCGGCGCGCTATCCGGCCTTCACGCGCTTCAACGTCTTCTTGCGAGACCGCTTCACCTGCCAATATTGCGGCGCCAAGCACGAGCTGACCTTCGATCATGTCATCCCGCGCAGCCGCGGCGGCACGACCGAGTGGGAAAACGTGGTGGCGGCCTGCTCGCCCTGCAACTTGCGCAAAGGCAGCTTGCTGCCCGAGCGAGCCAAGATGTGGCCGGCACAGGAACCCTACCGGCCGACGGTTCACGAGTTGCACCGCAACGGCCGTCTGTTCCCGCCCAACTACCTGCATCAGAGCTGGGTCGACTACCTCTATTGGGACAGCGAACTCGAGCCGTAAGCCATGGTGGTCCCAGGACGAACAGGGTGCCGCGCGCGACTTCGGCCGGGTCCCGGTGGCCGTTTGCGGGTTCGCACGGCAACTCGACCCTTCACCCACCCTCCTTTTCCCCATTGATCCCTGGGCCTCCCTCCCGGTATAGGAGACGCCGAATGCCTGCGGTCTCAGACCGGCGGGCAAACTGGGCGTTGCAACCTGGGTCTCCGACACGTCAAAAATGCTCGTCGCCGCGCCAAAAAGCGCCGCAAAACGGGCCTTTGGGCATGTTTGGCTGGCCTGAGCGGCTCTCCTGACCGGATCGGCTTGGCCTCGCAAGGGGCCGGGGACGACCAAAAATGCGGGCGTGGCGAAATTGGTAGACGCACTGGATTTAGGTTCCAGCGGCGCAAGTCGTGGGGGTTCAAGTCCCTCCGCCCGCACCAATGGTTTCGCGTCAGGCGATACTCAGTGCTCCGGTTCCGCCGGAATTTGAAAGACGACTGCCGGCTCGCCGGCAACTGCATTCACCGCGGTGCGCAGTGCATCGCAGACCAGCAACACGAAACGTCAAGTATCAGGTCGAACACCATGCAAGTCACCGAAACCATGTCCCAAGGCTTGAAGCGCGAGCTGAAGGTCATCGTCGGCAAAGATGAGCTGGCGGAAAAATTCAACACCCGCCTTGAAAGCTTCCGCTCCGAAGCCAGCCTGAAGGGCTTCCGCAAAGGCAAGGTGCCGACCACGCACTTGAAGAAACTCTATGGCCGTTCGCTGATGGGCGACGTGCTGCAGGAAACGCTCGACGAGACCAGCCGCAAGGCCATCCAGGACCGCAACGAGCGTCCGGCGATGCAGCCGAAGGTCGATCTGGCTCAAGACAACAAAGCCATCGAAGACGTCGTCGAAGGCAAAGCCGACCTCGCCTACACGATGTCGTTCGAAGTGCTGCCGGACATCAAGATCGCCGACCTCACCACCATCAAACTCGAAAAAGAAACCGCCGACGTCGACGCCGCTGACATCGATCGCGGCATCGACGAGTTGCGCGAGCGCTCGACCACGCATGAAGACGAAGATGGCCGCGCCGCAGCGGATGGCGATCGCGTCACCATTGACTTCATCGGCCGCGTCGATGGCGTCGAGTTCCCCGGCGGCAAGGGCGAAGATATGCCCGTTGTCATTGGCCGCGGCGGCTTCATCCCCGGTTTCGAAGACGGTCTCAAAGGCGCCAAAGCCGGCGATAAGCTGACCATCAAAGCGACGTTCCCTGAAGCCTATCAGGAAGCAACGCTGGCCGGTAAAGCGGCTGAATTCGAGACCACCGTCAAAGCCGTCGGCGCACCGAAGAAGCCGGAAGCGAACGACGAGTTCGCCAAAACGCTTGGCGTCGAAAGCGCCGAAAAGCTGCGCGAAGTCATCACCGCGCAGATCAAGAGCCAGTACGATCAATTGAGCCGCATGAAACTGAAGCGCATGTTGCTCGATCAGCTCGACACCGCCCATCAGTTCGATCTGCCGGAAAGCCTCGTGAACAACGAGTTCGAAGGCATCTGGGCTCAAGTCAACGGCCAGCTCCAGCAGTCCGGCAAAACCTTCGCCGACGAAGGCAAGACCGAAGAAAGCGCGCGCGAGGAATACAAAAAGATCGCCGAACGCCGCGTCCGTCTCGGCCTCGTCATCGGCGAGATCGGCGACAAGCAGAAGATCCAGGTCACCCAGGATGAACTCGGTCGCGCGCTGGTCGAACAAGCCCGCCGCTATCCCGGCCAAGAAAAGTTCGTCTACGAATACTACCAGAAGAACCCGCAAGCCCTGACGGAACTGCGCGCGCCAATCTTCGAAGAGAAGGTCGTCGACTACATCGTCGAGCTGACCAAGCCCGCCACCAAGACCGTCTCGCGTGAAGAACTGCTCAAAGCCACCGAAGACGCCGACCAAATCGGCTGACACGTTTCGGGTTGGGGGCGCGGTCTTGCCATTGCGCGGCCGTACCCCCATCTCATGCTCGTTACTTGATTGATTCGTACACACCGACACCTGACATCTACAACTGAGCCGGCGCCGCCAGAACGAGGACTTTCATGAGCACGATCACCAACACCTACTGGCCGGCCGTTATCGAGCAGACCAATCGTGGCGAGCGTACTTACGATCTGCCCTCGCGCATGCTGCAAGAGCGCATCATCTTCGTGATCGGCCCCGTCGAAGACAACATGGCCTCGTCGGTCTGCATGCAGCTTCTGTTCCTCGAAGCGCAGAACCCCAACAAAGACATCGCCATGTACATCAACTCGCCCGGCGGCGTGGTGACCTCGGGCATGGCCATCTACGACACCATGCAGTTCATCAAATCCCCGGTGACGACGCTCTGCATCGGCCAAGCCGCCTCGATGGGGTCGCTGCTGCTGGCCGCTGGCGCCCCCGGCAAGCGCTTCGCGCTGCCGAACGCCCGCATCATGGTGCATCAGCCCTCCGG
This sequence comes from uncultured Alphaproteobacteria bacterium, assembly GCA_963831185.1. Lineage (GTDB taxonomy): Bacteria > Pseudomonadota > Alphaproteobacteria > Rhizobiales > Hyphomicrobiaceae > JABFRJ01. Next base: position 72,411 of record CAWHPE010000006.1, on the reverse strand, counting down.
CGGCTTCTCGGGCCAGGCCAGCGACATCGAGCGCCATGCCCAGGACATCATCAAGATGAAGCGGCGCCTCAACGAAATCTACGTTCATCACACCGGCAAGCCCTATGAGATGATCGAGAAGACCCTCGACCGCGATCACTTCATGACCGCCGACGAAAGCAAGGCCTTCGGCCTGATCGACCGCGTCATCAACAGCCGCGACGACGTTGAGGATGCCGTTAAGGCATCTTGAGACATCCCGCTGCCGCCCTCGGCCTCAGACCGTACGCCCCAGACAGTTGGCATTGCCCGTGCATGGGAGGGGCCAAAGCCGGAGACGTGCGCTCGCCCGAATGGTATGCGCATGCAACTGGGCTCCAATGATCTCGGACTGAACGATGAATACTTCGTCATCACCGTCCAGTCGAGAATGCAGTTAACGCATGTAGGGCATTGATTGGGATGATGTTTTTCGGGTTTTTTCCGGCCCCATCTTGGGCGGGGAGAACCAGAAACGAGCCTTGATCTACCAAGTGACCGTATGTTGAGATCGTTTTTACGGACTCAGGTCGTATAGTAGGTTGAAGTCTGGCATCCCTGTTGTGCCGCAGAATGACGTCTCCGCATGAAACAGAGGATTCCTCGCCGCCGACCCCTTTAGGCCACGACACGAACACGAAGTCTGGCACAATTGGACGGGAAACGAGGATGCTCTCCGCCACAGAGGCGAACACTTCGACGGCCGCCGTGAAACGCGGGTGAGAATAAAACAAGCCCGGATCATCCGGGAAACCGGGGGAAACCCCGTCCGGATAGACCGGGAAAGAGGTTGGGATGGCTGAGAAAAATACCCTGTATTGCTCCTTCTGCGGCAAGAGCCAGCATGAGGTGCGCAAACTGATCGCCGGCCCCACCGTCTTCATTTGCGACGAGTGCGTCGAGCTGTGCATGGACATCATTCGCGAGGAGAACAAGAACACCCTCGTGAAGTCGCGCGATGGCGTGCCCTCGCCGTCGGAAATCTGCACCGTCCTCGACGGTTATGTCATCGGCCAGTTCCACGCCAAGCGGGTGCTCTCGGTCGCGGTTCATAACCACTACAAGCGGCTCAATCACTCCGCCAAGAACAACGACGTCGAACTCGCCAAGTCGAACATTCTGCTCGTCGGCCCAACCGGCTGCGGCAAGACCTTGCTCGCCCAGACCCTGGCCCGCATCCTCGACGTACCGTTCACAATGGCCGACGCCACCACCTTGACCGAAGCCGGTTACGTCGGCGAAGACGTCGAGAACATCATCCTCAAGCTGCTCCAGGCCGCCGACTACAACGTCGAGCGTGCACAGCGCGGCATCGTCTACATCGACGAAATCGACAAGATCAGCCGCAAGTCCGACAACCCCTCGATCACGCGCGACGTGTCAGGCGAAGGCGTGCAGCAGGCCCTCCTCAAGATCATGGAAGGCACTGTGGCATCGGTCCCGCCGCAAGGTGGCCGCAAGCATCCGCAGCAAGAGTTCCTGCAGGTCGATACCTCCAACATCCTCTTCATCTGCGGCGGCGCGTTCGCCGGCCTCGAAAAGATCATCTCGCGCCGCGGTCGCGGTTCGTCGATCGGTTTCGGCGCCAAAGTCACCGGTCCCGATGAGCGCCGCACGGGCGAAATCCTGCGTCAGGTCGAGCCGGAAGATTTGCTGAAGTTCGGCCTCATCCCCGAATTCATCGGCCGTCTGCCTGTGATCGCGACGCTTGAAGACCTCGACGAAGCAGCCCTCATGCAGATCCTGACCGCGCCAAAGAACGCGCTGGTCAAGCAGTATGCGCGCCTCTTTGAAATGGAAGACGTCAAGCTGACCATCACCCAGGATGCGCTCAAAGCCGTCGCCCGCAAGGCGATCGAGCGTAAGACCGGTGCGCGTGGTCTGCGCTCCATCATGGAATCTATTCTGCTCGACACCATGTTCGAATTGCCCGGTCTCAAAGGCGTCGAAGAAGTGGTCATCGGTCCGGAAGTTGTCGAAGGCGGTGCGCGTCCCTTGCGCATCTACTCCGATCGCGCCGAGGAAAAAGGCTCGAGCGCCTGACGCAACAGAGGCGCGGAGTATCTCCGCGCAAGCCTGAGTCTATTCGGTCACAGCGCCTGCTGAACTTATGTTTTGCCCAGGCGTGTTGACCCGCGGTGCTGGACCTCCCCGGCGAAGCACTTGAAGCTGAACACCAGTCGCCCCATTTGACCGTGGTGGCAGTGTGATGCAGGGCGGCAGTGCTTGAGAAGGCTGCAAGCCAGCGCATACGAGGCACGATTGAACGGCCGGCATGCCGGCTATCCGGGCCGCGATCATTGGATGCGGCCCCCACCGGAAATCGGTGAGGAAGGGAGAGTCATGAGCGAAGAAACGAAGACCAAAGAAAAAGCGGGCAGGGAAGTATTCCCCGTTCTCCCACTGCGCGACATCGTCGTGTTTCCATACATGATCGTGCCGTTGTTCGTTGGTCGCGAGAAATCGATCAACGCGCTTGAAGAAGTCATGCGCACCGACAAGCAGATCCTGCTCGCAGCCCAGAAGAACGCTGGCGATGACGATCCTGCTCAAGATGCCATTTACGAGATGGGCACGCTCGCCTCGGTGCTTCAGCTTTTGAAGTTGCCGGACGGCACCGTGAAGGTGCTGGTCGAAGGCGCCTCGCGCGCCCGCATCTCCAAGTTCACCGCCAAAGCCGAATATTTCGAAGCCGAAATCAAGCGGGTCGACGACAACGTCGGCGCGAAGGATGAGATCGAAGCGCTCGCACGCTCGGCTGTGACGCAGTTCGAGCAGTACGTGAAGCTCAACAAAAAGATCTCGCCCGAAGTGCTCGGCACTGTCAGCCAGATCGAGGATTACTCGAAGCTCGCCGACACCATCGCGTCGCATCTCGCCATCAAGATCACCGATAAGCAGGACATCCTCGAGATCCCCACGATCTCCGAGCGGCTTGAGCGCGTCTATGCGCTGATGGAAAGCGAAATCGCTGTTCTCCAGGTCGAGAAGAAGATCCGCTCGCGCGTCAAGCGCCAGATGGAGAAGACGCAACGCGAGTACTATCTGAATGAGCAGATGAAGGCCATTCAGAAGGAACTCGGCGATGGCGACGAGCGCGACGATATCGTCGAGTTCGAAGAGAAGATCGAGAATACGAAGCTGTCGAAAGAGGCCAAAGACAAGGCGATGGCTGAGCTGAAGAAGCTCCGCCAGATGAGCCCCATGTCGGCCGAAGCGACAGTGGTGCGCAACTACCTCGACTGGCTCCTCAACATCCCGTGGGGCAAGCGCGGCAAGGTCAAGAAGGACCTCGTCGAGGCGCAGCAAGTGCTCGACAAGGAACACTACGGCCTCGAAAAGGTCAAAGAGCGCATCCTCGAATATCTCGCCGTCCAGACCCGCACCAACAAGCTGCGCGGCCCGATCCTCTGCCTCGTCGGACCTCCCGGCGTCGGTAAGACGTCGCTCGGCAAGTCGATCGCCAATGCCACGGGCCGTGAGTTCGTGCGCATGAGCCTCGGCGGCGTGCGCGACGAAGCGGAAATCCGCGGCCATCGCCGCACCTACATCGGTTCGATGCCCGGCAAGGTCATCCAGTCGATGAAGAAGGCGAAGTCGACCAATCCGCTCTTCCTGCTCGATGAAATCGACAAGATGGGCCAGGACTTCCGCGGCGATCCCGCAGCGGCCCTGCTCGAAGTGCTCGATCCCGAACAGAACGGCACCTTCAACGACCATTACCTCGAAGTCGACTATGACCTTTCGAGCGTGATGTTCGTCACCACCGCCAACACGCTGAATATCCCTCCGGCCCTCTTGGACCGTATGGAGATCATTCGCCTCTCGGGTTACACCGAAGACGAAAAGGTTCAGATCTGCAAACGTCACCTTTTGACCGAGCAGACCACCGCGCATGGCCTCGAAGCCGGCGAATGGGAGGTGCAGGACAGCGCGCTTGAGGCGATCATCCGTCGCTACACGCGTGAGGCCGGCGTCCGTTCGCTTGAACGTGAGATCGCCAAGCTGGCCCGCAAGGCCATCAAGGAACTGCTCACCTCCGAGACCAAGAAGGTCGTTATCAACGGCGACAACATCGAGCAGTACCTCGGCGTACCGCGGTATCGCTATGGCGAAATGGAAGCTGAAGACGCCGTCGGCGTCGTCACCGGCCTCGCCTGGACCGAAGTCGGTGGTGAGATCCTCACGATCGAAGGCGTCATGATGCCCGGCAAGGGCCGCATGTCCGTCACCGGCAATTTGCGTGACGTGATGAAGGAGTCGATCCAGGCTGCACAAGCCTACGTGCGCTCGCGCTCGGTTGATTTCGGCATCATCCCGCCGGTCTTCGAACGTACCGACATCCACGTGCACGTGCCGGAAGGCGCGACGCCGAAGGATGGCCCGTCGGCCGGCGTTGCGATGGCGACTGCCATCATCTCGGTGCTGACCGGTATTCCGGTGCGCCGTGACGTTGCAATGACAGGTGAGATCACGTTGCGCGGCCGCGTGCTGCCCATCGGCGGTCTTAAGGAGAAGCTGCTCGCAGCCCTCCGCGCTGGCATCAAGACCGTCACGATCCCGGACGACAACGTCAAGGATCTCGCCGAGATCTCCGACGAGGTCAAAGCCAAGATGGACATCATTCCGGTCAAGCGTCTCGAAGACGTGCTCAAGGTCGCGCTCGTTCGTATGCCCGAGCGTGTCACCTGGAATGAAGCCACCGACCCGTTGCCGAGCCGTGGTGGCGAAGGCGGCGGCGACAAGCGCCCATCCATCGCCCACTGACGATCGCCTCGTCGGCAATCGATCCGGTCACGGATAATCACCCCGAGCCTCAACCGGCACACCCCGGTTGAGGCTTTTTTGTGATCCTCGTTTCTGAACGGTTGAAACCGCGAGAAAGCCCCTATTTTCGGGGCTTTCAACAGGTTTTTACCCTTGACGGACCGCCGTTTTGGGCGTCTTTCGCGCTCGGATCAGCTGTGTGCTGGCAGGCGTCTCGCCGGTCGCAAGACCAACTGTCCGCGCCACCAAAATGGACAGGTGGCAGACGCTCTGAGCATCCCTGCGACTGGGTCCCCGATAAGGGAAACGCCCCAGGGTCTACCCCGCATTTTCCGGGGGTATGAATTTCAACTGTCAAGAGAAGGTAAGATCAAATGAGCAAGCAAGACTTGATCGATGCTGTCGCCGCAAAGTGTGACATGCCGAAGGACAAGGCCAAGGACGCCGTCGACGCGATGCTCGGCAAGATCACTGAATCGATGAAGGGCGGCACCGACGTCCGTATCCCCGACTTCGGCACCTTCAAAGTCGCCAAGCGCAAAGCCCGTGAAGGCCGCAACCCCGCGACCGGCATGACCATCCAGATCCCAGCCTCGAATGTGCCGAAGTTCACCCCGGCCAAGAAGCTGAAAGACGCGCTCAACGCTTGAGCCCCGGCTCGAAGCGTTCAGGCTCTATCCGTTCGAATGTTTGCAGCGGCGCCCTCGGGCGCCGTTTGCTTTTGATTGAAGCTCCAGCGCCGGCGCCCGCTCAGTCGTCCGCTCGCGCGCCCTTGCGCCCAGACTTGCGATCCTCCTCGTCGACCGCACTCACATCGGCATCGAACTCCAGACGATCCAGTCCCGCCAGCGCCACGAAGCGCTTGCCCCGCGCACGCCCCACCAGCGTCAGGTTCACTTTCCGCGCCAGCTCGACCCCCCAAGCCGTAAAGCCCGAGCGTGACACCAACACCGGAATGCCCATCTTCGCGGTCTTGATCACCATCTCCGACGTCAGCCGGCCGGTCGTGTAGAAGATCTTGTCGTCCGGTTTGATCTTGTTGAGCCACATGTAACCGGCGATCTTGTCGACCGCGTTGTGCCGGCCCACGTCCTCCATGTAGATCAGCGGCCTGTCGCCCTGGCAGAGCACCGCACCATGGATCGCCCCCGCCTTGAGATAAAGGCTCGGCGCCAGATTGATCGCTTTGCTCAGCGCATAAAGCCACGATGTCTTGAGCCGCGCCTCACGCGACAGCGCGATCTCATCGAACGCCTCCATCAGATCGCCAAACACGGTCCCTTGGGCACAGCCGGAGGTCTGGATCTTCTTCTTCAGCTTGTCCTCGTAGTCCGTCTGCCGCTTGGTCCTGACCACGACGGTCGAAATATCGTCGTCGTAGTCGATCCCCGTGACTTCGTCGTCATCGCGCAGCATGTTCTGGTTGAGCAGATAGCCGACAGCCAGCAAATCAGGATGATCGCCGATCGTCATCATCGTCACGATTTCGCGCGCGTTGAGAAACAGCGTCAGCGGACGCTCCGTCACCACCGCCGTCTCGACGATTTTCCCGCTTTGATCGACGCCGCTGACGAGGCTCGATAGCCCCGGCGCATCCGGATCGGGAGCAATGGTGAAAGTCGCGAGTTCGCGCATCCTCGGTATCCTTGGCCGCTGTGAGGGATCGTGGCGGTTTGCCGCACCGTATAGCCCATGCCGGGCGAAAGACGAATGTCCCGGGCATTTAGGCCAGTCCGCCATGCTGGTGTCGTCAGCGTGTCTTGTAATCCAGCATTGTCATTGTCCGCACACACAACTGGGACGAAACACACTTTTGCCGGCTTCCCCGAAGTCCGTTCAGAACACGTCAAAACTGTCATGATGTTCCGGCAGCGCAAGAACATGCTCAAAGCGCAGGATTGCATTTCTGCCATGGTGTATTAGACCAACTCCGGTGGGATCACCAAGATCCCGTCCGAGCGGCCGTATCGCCGCTGGGCGGCATAACAGCCGGCACAACCCTTGGGAGGCAGATACGCATGGTCAATCGTCGTAAGTTCTTGAAAGGGGCTGCTGCAGGCGGCCTAGCATCCACTGCGGTCGCAGCACCCGCCCTGGCGCAAAGCTCACCAGAGATTACGTGGCGTTTGACCTCGAGCTTCCCGAAGTCGCTCGACACGCTCTACGGCGCAGCCGAAATTTTCGCCAAATCCGTCGCCGAACAGACCGACAACAAGTTCAAGATCCAGGTCTTCGCCGGTGGCGAAATCGTCCCCGGCCTTCAGGCCGCCGACGCCGTTACCAATGGCACCGTCGAAATGTGCCACACCGCGTCCTACTACTACTGGGGCAAAGACCCGACGTTCGCGTTCGGCACCGCAGTTCCCTTTGGCCTCAACTGCCGCATGCAAAATGCCTGGCTCTACGAAGGCGGCGGCAGCGACCTGCTCAATGAATTCTACGCCAAGTACAAAATCTACGCGCTCCCGATGGGCAATACCGGCGCTCAAATGGGCGGCTGGTACCGCAAAGAAATCAATACAGTCGAAGACGTCAAAGGCCTCAAGATGCGCATCGGCGGTTTCGCTGGCGCCATCCTGACGAAGCTCGGCGGCGTGCCACAGCAGATCGCAGGCGGCGACATCTATCCCGCCCTCGAAAAAGGCACCATCGACGCAGCCGAGTGGGTCGGCCCCTACGACGACGAAAAGCTTGGCTTCCACAAGGTCGCGAAGTTCTTCTACTACCCGGGCTGGTGGGAAGGCAGTGCCACGCTCCACAGCTTCATCAATCTCGACAAGTGGAACAGCTTGCCGAAGCCTTATCAGGCGATCGTGCGTGCAGCGTCTCACCGCGCCAACGAGCACATGATGGCCAAGTACGATGTCGGCAACCCGGCGGCTCTTCGCCGCCTTGTCTCGGTCGGCGCACAGTTGCGTCCATTCCCCGAGCCGGTGCTCGACGCGTGCTTCAAGGCCGCGAACGAAACGTATGCCGAAATCACCGCCAAGAACGCTGATTTCAAGAAGGTCTACGAACAGCATGAAGGCGTTCCGCGCCGACAGCTACCTCTGGTTCCAGCTCTCGGAAAATACCTTCGACACCTACATGATGATCCAGCAGCGCAAGAAAACGCTCTGATCAGCCAACGCTTGAGCAATATTGGAAACCCCGGCCCCGCGCCGGGGTTTTCTCTTGGCCAGTGTTGGCTTGCCCCAAGCGCGCGCCATCAGTACGGTTCGCAGCAAGCCGACCAGCCGCCTCACGATGGATGCCAAGTATGACGGTTTTTGATAGCGCCGCCGCCAACAAAGTCCTCGCCGACAATTTCGCGCCGTGGGTCTTGGCGACCGCGATCACCACCGACGCCGTCGATAACACCGGCGCAACTTTGCGCATCCCGTTTTCCGATCAGTTGACGCGTGTCGGCGGCATCATGAGTGGCCAGACACTGGTCGCCGGTGCGGATACCGCGATGGTCATTGCACTGTGTGGTGCCTTCGGCGGCTTCAAGCCCGTGACGACGGTCGATCTCACCATCAACTACATGCGCCCCGTGACCAAGGCCGACGCGATCATCACGGCCAAGATCATGCGCCTCGGCCGCACGCTGGCGTTCCTCACGGTCGAAATTAAAGAGCAGGGCAGCGACAAGCCATCGGCCTTCGCCACGGGAACCTACGCGATCCTGCCGTAACGCTCAGCGGTGCTTCGGCTTTGAGGCTGCGGATAAGCGCTTCGACCCCGCGCACGTCGGCCACGCCGGCAATGATGTCGTTGCGCTCCTTGCGATCCCCGTCACTGTCGCGGGTCGCTTGGTATTCGAGCTTCAACGTGCCGGTGCCGTCCTCGTGCTCGGTGCGCACGATCTGTAGAATGTCGTCGGGATATATCGAGCGGATCGTCATTGCGCGCCGGCCCTGCGTCACCAGAGCGAGCCGCTGATTGGTCAAAATCCAAACCGAGCGCTTAGCCTGCCGCCATGCCCAGAACGGGGCGCCCATCATGCCAAGGCCGATCACAACGAACGGTACCCCCCACAATACCGCGACCATGCCGCCCCATCCGGGTTGCCGGGCAGAGAGGAACTGACGGATCGCCATGCTCTCCCAGAACAGCGAGAACGCCGTCCAGGGAACCGCGAACAGCCAAAGGATCATACCGGCCAAAAAGGCGGTTCTGGCAGGCGGTTGATGGGCCCAGGCCAGGGCTTTCGCCTATGAACTCGCGCTGGGCAAAGCGTTTGACGGCATCGGGGATATGCACTGGATACATGGTCAATCCGTCGCAGACAGACGTGACGACAGTCATAAAAATATTGCCGCAAGGCCAAGTATAATTTGAGCCAGGGTTACAAAAGCGCTAAGGCCCTTGCGTCGGCGCTGACAGCACGCCATCGCCCCCAGGAAACCGACCATGACCGACACCAACAAGGCGCTCGTCCAATCGCAATTCGGCGCCAACGCCGCCAATTACGCCACGTCGGCCGTCCACGCCAAAGGTGCCAGCCTCGGCCGCCTCATCGATCTCGTGAAGCCACAGGCCGCATGGCACGCCCTCGACATCGCGACCGGCGCGGGGCACACGGCCGCAGCCTTCGCCCCCCATGTCGCCAAGGTCATCGCCTCAGACATCACGCCAGAGATGCTCGCCGAAGCCGCCAAGCTCGCCGCCGACAAAGGCCTCGCCAATATGTCGACCGCCACGGCGGATGCGGAGAAATTGCCCTTCCCCGACGCGGCGTTCGATCTCGTCACCTGCCGCATCGCCCCGCACCATTTCCCCGACGTTACAGCCTTCGCCAACGAAGTCGCCCGCGTCTTGAAGCCCGGCGGCACCTTCGCCCTGGTCGACAACATCGCGCCCGATGCCTCCACCACCTCCGGCTTCCCCGACACGGCGCTGCAAGAGGCTGAGCAGGCCTACAATGAATTCGAGAAGATCCGCGACCCGAGCCACGGCCGCGCTCTGACAACCGGCGAATGGCAAGACGTCATTCTCGACGCCAACCTCGACATCAAACATATCGAGCACCAGCCCAAAGCCATGGACTTCGCCGCCTGGTGCAAGAACATGAGCGTCGACGAGCCCACGACCGCGCGCCTCGCCGGCATGCTCGACAATGCATCGCCCGGCGCTCAAGGCCTTCCTGAAGCCGGCCAATCTCTACGGCAAGCGCTCGATGGTGCTCTCCGAATTGATCCTGATTGCCACCAAAGACGCCTGAGGTGTGACGCGCTGAGCGACACTGCTTCGAGACGTGTCGCGACGTCCGTGGGAACGCCGGTCTACCGACCATTCATCCGTCACAAGCAAGATTTGCCGCTCAAATAAGTGGCCGGCGCCTATTGGCCGCCGCCGTCCGCAATGCGCATCCACCGCTCCAGATCAACGGCGCGCGCGTAATCCGAGTAGCCGTCAATCGTGTGTGCCGGCTGCGACAGTGACCCATGCGCCGCCAAGTGCTCGACCGCCGCACGCACGGCACGTGTCGCCGCAAACAACGGCAGGAACCAGTAGATCGCCATCCGGACGCCGATATCGCGCCATTGCGCGCGCGAAAAATCAGGCTGCACGTGGGCGTGATCGGTGTCCGCCGCGCAGGTGATCAGCGGCACTGAAACCGCGCGCGCGATTTTCGTGTACTCAGCTGCGGAATAAAAATCGCCGAGCATCACCGCGTCCGCGCCCGCATCGGTGTACCGCTTCAACCGCTCGATGACTCCATCAACACCCGCTGCGGCCTTCGCATCACTGCGTGCGACAATCGCGAAATCGCTGCGCGTGCGCGCGGCTGTCGCGTGTTGAATCACGCGCGCGAAGGCCTCAGGCGCAACCACCTCTTTCCCCGCCAGTACGCCGCAGCGTTTCGGAAACGCTTGGTCTTCGAGGTGAATGGCTGAAACGCCGGTCGCTTCAAACTCACGCACGGTGCGGATGACATTGACCGCCCCGCCAAAGCCTGTGTCCGCGTCGCACATGACCGGAACGTCGACAACGCGCGCGATCGTGCCCGCCCGCCGGATCAATTCCGCCGCCGTTGTGAACCCGAGGTCGGGATAGCCAAGATCGCTGGCCTCGTTGGCAAGACCGGATAGGTAGACCAGCGGACAACCGCTCTGCGCAATGATCCGCGCCGACATCACATCGTAGGCCCCCGGCACCTGCAAAATATCGTGGCTGGCAAACAGCCCCATCAGCGATGTCCGCGCGGTCTTCAGGTCAGTCATGGTGCGTCCCAAGTTGCGTGCCGTCTCGTGGTCCAACGCTAAGCGATCATCGCTTCTTCAGGCAGGGCCGGGAGAGCGAAACAGACCAGCGCACGCGCCATCCGGGCCGCCGCCACCTCTTGAAACTTTAACGATTTTCCGCCAAGGTGCACGCATGCAGACCCTGAATTGGACCCGCATTGGACGAATTATGGCCCCGGCCGCCTGAGCGCGCCGGGAGTTGCCGTTTGTGCTCAAGCGCAATGCGTGCTTGCGCATCGTCTGCGAGATCCAATCCAAGAGCTTCCCAATGACATCCCGAGTTGTCGCCGCCCCGAGCGCGGCTGTGTCTGTTGTTCCCGCCACCGGTCGCGTTCGCGCCTTCTTCCGCATCGAAGCACCTGCCGATCCTGGCCTCTTGCCCCGCCTGATCGAACCCGTGGCCAAGCTCGGGCATGTGCCATCGCGCGTCCACGCCTCCTGTGAGGCCGGCGACGGCTCTGAAATGACCGTCGATCTGCGCTTGAACGACATCCCGGCCCGTACCGCAGAACTCGTCGGCTTCGCCTTGCGTGCCATCGTTGGCGTCAGTCACGTCATCGCTGTCGTTGAACCGAACGTCTGAGCGCGCCCGCCCGCCTTTGACCTTTCGCACGGCGAAGCCTATGTGACTGCAACGACAGAAATGCATCGAGGAGGGCGAAAATGGCCAACGCACAACGCTGGCGCAGTCTAACCGCGCCCGCACTTGCCGATATTGAAGCCCTGGCAGCCGAAGCCTGGGATCGTCTGCCATCCGAGTTTCGCCGCATGTGCGGCGACGTCGTCATCCGCGTCGAAGACTTTGCCATCGATGAAGTCCTGGAAGAACTAGACATCGAAGACCCCTTCGAGTTGATGGGCCTCTACCAGGGCGTCAGTCTCGACAAGAAAAGCGTGGGCGATGTGCCACAAGGCCCCGACATGGTGCTGCTCTATCGCCGCGCCATTCTTGATTTCTGGTGCGAAGGCGAGGAAACCTTAGGCGACCTTGTGACTCACGTTCTCGTCCACGAGATCGGCCATCATTTCGGCTTGTCAGACGACGACATGGAGCAAATTGAGGAAGATGCGCGGCCTTCGTCGTGATGCAGCGCGCATTGAACGTGCGTAAATAACTGGAATTGTAGGGTCTTCACGCGACAAATCGGCCGCAGCTGCCTGTCTCTGACATTTGGCAGCGGCCGGAACTGTTGATATTCGCGGTGTGACGCTGCAAGGTCTAACCGGCGTCAAAATGTTAATGTGAGTGCCGTAAACCGGCAAAGCTGGTATCGGGAATGGCAGACCCTGGGTCCAGGGTCTGAGTGAGGGCGACAAGACGTGACGGGATGCCGAATGACGAGCACGGGTAAGATCTTGGCGGCAACCTTCGCCGCTGCCGCATGTGCACTCCTGTCGCTGTCCGCCCGTGCCGAAACGCCCGGCCCGACCCCCGAAGAATACGCCGCCCACGTCGGCGGCGCCCAAATCGTACCGTCAGGCGCCCTCCGGCTCGATCAGCGCAAAGCGGTTTGCGGCCAGCGCCCGACCGTCCTCGATAACCAGCTCGACGACTATGGCGCCGCCTATCCTGGTTTTCTGATTCTCAATCCCAAGCTGATGAACAAGGTCTCGACCCCGGTCAAACTTTGGATCTTCAGCCATGAATGCGGCCATCAGTTCCGTGGCCCCGACGAGGAAACCGCCGACTGCTTCGCCGTCCAGCGCGGCCGCCGTCAGGGCTGGTTGACGCCCGAAGGCCTCGAAGAAGTCTGCAGTTTCATTTCGCCCGCCAAAGGCGACAGCATGCACTTTTCCGGCAGTTACCGCTGCGAATCGATGCGCAAGTGCTATAGCGACACCTCGATCAAGTAACTGGCATTGCGTCACGTCACGCCACACGTCCAACGGTGCCCGTCGCCACCGCTGACGGCAGTCGGCGCGGCTCGGCAGAAACCATCTGCCGAAAAGAGCTGCAATCCGGCAAATTTTGGTCACGGTTCAAGGTCATCGCTTGATCCAACCGAACCTCGCGCGGCTTCCAGTGCAGGCCAAGAGGTTTTCTGCATGAAAAAGGTCAATCGAGCGCCATGATCCGCCGCCCTGTGCAGCCACTTTTGACACGCCGTTCCGCCCTGACATTAGGCGCGTCGAGTGTCGCGCTCGCCGTCACGCCCGCGTTTGCGCAACAGCGCCAAGTCCAAGCACCTGCCGCACGCAGCGGGCCGCTCGAAGTCGATGTCAACGAGGCCAACCTGCGGCCACGCCCCATCGCCATTCCTGAATTCGCCGGTGACGATCCGAAGTTCGGCGCCGATGTCGCCAATATCATTTCCGCAAATCTCGACCGCTCCGGCCTCTTCAAGCCTCTCGACCGCGGCGCCTTTATTGAACGCATCCAGGACGTCAATCAAACGCCGCGCTTCGCCGACTGGAAAGCCGTCGGTGCCGAAGCGCTCGTCGTCGGCCGCACCAAACGTCTGCCCGATGGCCGCGTCGCCGCTGACTACCGCATCTGGGACGTCGTGCTCGGCCGCGCCATCGACGGCCAGTCCATCGCCGCGCCGCTGCAAAACTGGCGCCGCCTGGGCCACATCGTCGCCGACCGCGCCTACGAGAAATTCACGCTGGAACGCGGCTATTTCGACACGCAGATCGTCTACGTCGACGAAACCGGACCCAAGGCCAAACGCCTCAAACGCCTGACCATCATGGATCAGGACGGCTTCAACGCGCGTCTCCTGACCGATGGCCGCGACCTCGCGCTGACACCGCGCTTCAGCCCCGTCGCGCAGGAAATCACCTATCTGCAGTACACCGGTCAGCAGAACCGCGTGATGACGATGAACCTCGACTCAGGCCAGCGCCAAGTCATCGGTGATTTCGGCGGCAAGACGTTTGCGCCGCGCTTCTCGCCCGATGGCACGCGCCTCGTCATGAGTGTCGACGAAGGCGGCGCCATCAGCCTTGTCGAGTTTGATTTGCGCAGCCGCCAGCCGCGTCGCCTCACACAGACTGACCGAATCGATACCGGTCCCTGCTACAGCCCCGACGGCCGGCAGATCGTGTTCGAAAGCGACCGCGAAGGCACGCAGCAACTGTATGTGATGCCCGCCTCCGGCGGACCCGCACAACGCCTCAGTCGCGGCGAAGGCCGTTACTCGACCCCGGTCTGGTCGCCGCGTGGCGACTATATCGCCTTCACCAAGCAAGCCGGTGGCAGCTTCCTCATCGGCGTCATGAAGCCGGATGGCACCGGCGAGCGCATATTGTCGAGCGGCTACCACAACGAAGGCCCCACCTGGGCGCCGAATGGCCGCGTCCTCATGTTTTTCCGTGAAGGCCAAGGTGCGAACGCCGGTCCCAAGCTGCATTCCGTTGATTTAACAGGCTACAACGAGCGTCAGGTGCCGACCCCGGCCTTCGCCTCGGATCCGGCTTGGTCCCCCCTGCGCAAGTAAGACAGACGAATCACTGGTGCGGTGAACGCGGCTCAGAATGCCGTGCGGCCAACCACGTCGGCGCGAAGCTGCACGCCGTTGTGCAAAACCTGAGCACAAGTCGCCGGGACGGGTAACATTTTGAGCACGGCAATGCCTTGCATTAACTGAATTTTTACCGACTTCAGCACGCGTGGCCCGTGATCCGCACCAGCGTTGCAATTTGGCACCGCAAGAGGTGGAAAAGGCCAAAATGAGGCGAGTGTTTCTTGATCTCAGCCCCCCTCACCGGTAGCCATAAAGGGCGATTGCCGATGTGAAGTCTCGCAAAGGATTGAGCCGATGAACGTTAGATCTACCAACGTCAAAAGCGCAGTCGTTTTCGTGACCCTCATCGCAACGGCCGCTCTGGGGGCGTGCCGTAAAGAAGTCGAGCACAAGCCGATGAAGCTTGGCGCCGACGTGCAGGTCAAAGAGCAGGTCGTTCGTTAAGCTCGAGGCCACAGTTCAACTTAAGGAGAGAATATCATGAAGAGCGCTATCGTTCTCGCTACCGTCATCGCCGCAGTTGCAATGGGCGCATGCCGCAAGGAAGTTGAGCACAAGCCGATGAAGCTCGGCGCTGAAGTCGCTGTCGAGAAAGTTCGCTAAGCGACGCAGCTCTCCGCAAGGAGATTTGCTAAATCTAGGGCCGTCCTACCGCGAGGTAGTGCGGCCCTTGGTTGTTTTGGGCTCCATGTGTGGATATCGGTGAACATCAGAGCCCCGCAACCGCTTGACCGTTGAATTGGGTGTTTCGCTCCCATACAACCCGACACGTGAATCGTAAGGTCCGGCCTCAGGGCTGGCAGCAAAACATCCTGTCCCACGCGGCCTGGGCCGAAAATCCCGGCGTCTGAAAGTGGGCGTAACGTCTGGATTACCACGCTCGGTTTGGCCAAATACGGCCGCGATTGCCCGAATCGCCCTATAAAAATGGCCACAATTTCGCGCAAGGACTTGGCTAGTGACGGCGTGAAACATGGAATGACCGGCCCGCAGAGCGGCGCCACAATGGCCAGAATGGCCGAAAATCCGGGGCATCGAGTCGTTTCGACGCCCGGGACACGAGAGGATGACATGGCAGACACATTGACCGCTCCGCGCGCCCCCTTCGCCTCGAAGGCCTGGCGTCTTGCCGCCGTCCTGACGGCAGCACTCGCGATCGCCGCTTGCTCCAACGCCCCGAAGCCCGACTCCGATCTCGCTGGTGGCGCCGGTGGTCTCGGCGGCAAAGGTGGCCCCGCCACACCCGGCTCCGCGCGCGACTTCAGTCAGAACGTCGGCGACCTCGTCTACTTCTCCTCCGATGCCGTCGACTTGACGCCGGAAGCGCAGCAGACGCTGTCCAAGCAGGCGCGCTGGCTGCAACAGTACGGCCAATACACAGTGACGATCGAAGGCCACGCCGACGAGCGTGGCACGCGCGAATACAACATCGGTCTCGGCTCCAAGCGCGCCGAAGCAGTCCGCGCCTTCCTCGCCCGCAACGGCGTCGCAGCCGCGCGCATCCGCACGATTTCCTACGGCAAAGAACGCCCGGTTGCAGTCTGCAACGATATTTCCTGCTGGTCGCAGAACCGCCGCGCGCAAACCGTGCTCAACAATCGCGGCGGCGTCGCCGCAGCCAACTGATCCCGGCCTCAAAGCTTGAAATGCAAGGCCCGGGCACACTGCTCGGGCTTTGTGCTGTCAGGTCACCCTCGATTCGCGCGCTCTCCTCGCTGCGGCTGTCGAGCGGTCTGTTGCCCAAGTGTCACCTGTGGCCGAACCATCGACTGTTGCCCAAACATCTACTGTTGCCATGAGAACGCCACGACTGAGCGCCACAAGCCACAGCGGGGTCGAGAGCCACCATTGCCGCTGCGAATCTGATTGAATGCTGAGGTAAGCGGCTTAAGAACTGCGGACTGCAACATGTGAGACGGGACGCGGGACGCGACCTGCGGGGATCGGCATGACAAGCGGCACATCGACAAAGTCTGCGACGGCAAGACATGGCAGCGCCCGGCGCATACTCTGCGCCACGGCACTGACACTCGGTGCTATCGCGGCGCTGGCTGCAGTGATCGAACCCACATACGCACAACAGCAAGTCGCGCAGACCGCCCCCAAGAAATCAGCGCCGCCTGCCAAAGCCGCGCCGTCTGAGCCAGCGCAAAAAGCCGCCGAGCCCGCCGGCCGCTCGCGCCTCGATATGCTAGAGCAGCAGTTGGTCGACATGCAGGTCGCGATAGGTACGCTTGAAAGTTTGAGCCGCGGCGGTGGTCAAGCGACCGGCAATGCTGCAGCTCCCGCGCGCGGTGTCGCCGCAGGCATCGAGCAGGGGCGCGTCGATGCGCTCGAAACCCAAGTGCGCGCACTCGCCGCGCAGGTTGATCAACTCTCCCAACAGATCCGGCAAATGCAGCCGGGCCGCGCCGCCGCCGCACCGCAACCGTCACCGCTCGCACAAGCCACCGCGCCCGCGGCTTCAACGCCCGACAATGATCCGATCGGCCGCATCATCGGCGGTACGCGCGCGCCTGCGCCGCAATCCGCTAACGCCGCCATCATCGGCACACCGCAACCGTCAGCACCATCAGCGGCCGCACCGCTCATCGCCTCGGACGCCTCCTCGAAGCAGGTCTATGAAACCGCCTACGGCTATCTGCTGGCCCAAGACTACGCCTCCGCCGAAGCGAGTTTCGATGAGTTCCTCAAGCGCTTCCCGAATGACGCGCTCGCCGGCAACGCGCAATATTGGTTGGGCGAAACCTACTTCGTGCGCGGTCAATACAAGCCCGCCGCAGCCGCGTTCCTGAAGGGCTATCAAACCTACGCCAAGAACGCCAAAGCGCCTGACGCCTTGTTGAAACTCGCCATGTCGCTCGACCGCTTGGGACAGAAGGATGCGGCGTGCGCATCGTTCGGCGAACTCACGATCCAAGTTCCCCACGGCCCCCGGCCACATCAAGAACCGCGCCGACAACGAGCGCCGCCGTCTCGGCTGCGCCTAAGCGTCACCGGCTGAACATCGCAACGCCCCCATACTGCACGGGTCCGGCCCCGCTAAGAGTGACTTTGCGTGAGGCGACCGCTAGGACTAAAAGCCCCCTAAAGGTCCTCCGTTCCAGCGTTTCAACCGTGCTCCTCAACGCCGACACTCTCGACAAACTCTTCACCGGCCTCGGCAGTAAAGTCGCGCTCGCTGTCTCCGGTGGCGTCGACAGCATGGCGCTGTTGCATCTCTTCAGCGCCTGGGCGCAGTCGAAGGACAAGCGCGTGGCGGCCATTGTCGTCACGGTCGATCATGGCCTGCGGCCCGAGTTCGCTGCCGAAGCTGAGGCCGTCGCACGGGAAGCCGCCGCGCTCGGCCTGCCGCATGTCACGGCGGCCTGGACCGGCAGCAAACCAACATCGGGCCTGCAAGCCGCCGCCCGCGCCGCCCGTTACCGGCTCATCGAAGACGTGATGTCGCGGAACGCCTGCGACACGCTGCTAACCGCCCACACTCGCGACGATCAAGCCGAGACCGTATGGATGCGACTGAAGCGCGGCACCGGCATCGATGGCCTCGCCGGGATGCGCCGCGCGCGCCGTCTGCCAAATGGCGCCACGCACCTCCGCCCGCTGCTCGACGTCGGCAAAGCCGATCTCGTCGCTTTCATGCGCGCGCACAATCACACTTGGCTTGAAGATCCGAGCAACGCCAGCGCCGCCTTCGAACGTGTCCGCGTGCGCGGCCAGCAGCCCGAGTTCAACGCCCTGGGACTGACGCGCGAAAATCTCGCCCGCACCGCGCGCCGTGCCGATCAGATGGTGCGTTATCTCGACGCCGCCATCGCACGCAAGATCGCCGCAGCCAACGGGCAAATGCAATACGACCCGCTGGGCTACGTCACCATCACGCATGCCTGGTACGAAACTCTCGAACCACTTGAGCAGACGCGCCTGCTCGCGGCGTTACTCGACGCCGTCGGCGGCCAATCGGAACCGTTGCCCTTAGGTCAGTTCGAAGACATCGTGGAGAAAATGACCGATGCCAGCGGTCGGGTGCGCCTCGCAGCAGCGCCGAAAAATCTGCACGGATTCACCTTGCACGGCGCACAGGTGGAAATCGGCGCTGACACATTCCGCGTCGTCCGCGAAGCACTCGACGCACGCGCGCCGCTGTCGGATCTGCCCACGCACCTCGCAGCCGCCCCCCTCGCACCGGGCGAAACAATCGTCTGGGACAACCGCGTCGTCGTCACATTGAAAAAGTCAGCGCCGCATGGCGTCACCGTCGGCCCGCTGACCGAACGCGGTCTCGCCGAACTCGAAAGCGCTGGCTGGGTCCGTCCGGACGCGCCCGCGCGCGTGCTTTGGACGTTACCGGCCTTGCGCCACAGCGGCCGCATCGTCGCCGTCGCCGAACGTATCACGCCTGACAGCACGCTACGACCCGGCGACGTCGTTGTCGGGACATACCGGCAGCCTTTCCGCGACACTTAGGCTGCGCGCCGCCAACAACAAAAATTACCGGCTAATGTTTCCAGCCCCGGTTCAACAACGCGATGCTCGCCGCCCCAAGCATCAACCCGGCGCCACCGTAAACCGCGAACGCCGGCAGCACAGGTAACAGCAGTCCCGCCACCAGTGGCCCGGTGCCCGCGCCGATGTCCCGCCACGTTGCCTGTTTCGCCAGCGCCGGCACCAGTTCAGAACTCGACACCGTCGCCGCCACGACCGGCGCAGGCAAAGGCTGCAACAATGCACGCAACACCACCATTGCCAGCATCGCCGCCCACAACGTCACGCCAGTTGATCCAAGCAGCGCCAGCGCGATGGCAGACCCGACCGAAAGCCGAATGAGAATTTTGAGCGCACCATGACGCGCGGCCAGAGCCCCGCCAACGGGCGATAACGCGATCTCCGAGGCATAGCGCAACGCCAACAGCGCACCCGCTGCCGCCACTGCGCCTTGTGGATATTGCGCCGCCGCCAGCAGCGACAGTCCGAACACAAACACGCCATCGAGCGTGAAGCCCATCGCAAAGGCCCAGATGTTGAACATTCCCGGCCACGCAAAGCGCGGACCATTGGCTCGCATCGCCTGCGGTGCCGACGGCAACCGCAGCGAAAAGATCAATGCCAACGGCGCAATGGCGCCGAGCACGAAGAACACCGCGCGCGGGCCATAAAACTCCGCCAGCACTGCGCCGCCGATCAAACCAACCATCGGCCCGACAGCGACAATGGAGCGTGCGCGCCCGCTGCGGCGTTCGGCGCCGTCCAATAGCGCCGTCGGGAGCGCTTGCGTCGCAATGTTCATCGCCGCGAACGACAGTCCCCACATGAGCCGCACGATCAGCAGCGCCCACACTCCCGACAGCGTCGCGTAGCCGAGCGTCGCCACCGTAGTGGCAAGCACCGCCGCCGTGCACGCCGCTCGTGATCCGCGCGCGCCATAAAATTGCGCCACCCAGTGATAGCCGAAGATCCGCACCAGCCGGTTCGCCGCCAGCAGCACCCCGGCCTCCGGCAGCGACACGCCGAACGTCGCCGCATGCAATGGCAGCAAGAGATACAGCACCGTATCGCCCGGCAGCGTCATGGACAGGGTAATCGCCGCATCGCGAGAGACCCGGTCAGCGTCGGCAAGTGTCTGCGAAGGTGTCACGCGGCCAAGGTCCCGAAAGTGTCATGCGCCCGAAAGTGTCATGCGCTTGTCACAATACCAACTCGCCGCGCGCCGTCAGGTCGAAATGCCGGGTTACCCCCGCTGGCCAGCGCCACGCTGCCCTGCACATCCAGCCCTGGCAAACGGCCCCTTAACCGTTTCCGCCCCTGCGACAGCAAAACCGCTAGCGCAATGCCGCGAAACCCTCTAGGCGTCCTGCTCTGACTGCGTGGCAACTTCGTCTACCTCTCCTTGGGTTGGAGACCGGCGTTAACGCTGCGTCTGAGTGCTTCCGGATTTCGCGCGTCGTGCGGGTTCCGAGCGAGGCACCTTCAACACAAGGCTGAGCGCACACGGCACGACCGTGTGACGCCAGAGGAATAGCTGTCTCATGACCTTCCCGACGATCCATCCCGCGCTCGCGCGTGCCCTTGCCGCGCGCGACTACTCCACGCCGACCGTCCGTTCAGTTGGCCGTCCTCGAAGTCCGACGGCGACAGCCGCGACCTGCTGGTCTCCGCCCAGACCGGTTCGGGCAAGACCGTCGCCTTCGGCGCTGGCCATGGCCGCCACCCTGCTCGGCGAGCCCGAGACGCTTCGGCTGCGGCCGCCGAGCCGCTGGCGCTGATCATCGCGCCGACCCGCGAACTCGCCATGCAGGTGCAGCGCGAACTCGACTGGCTCTACGCCGAGACCGGCGCCCGCATCGTCACCTGCGTCGGCGGCATGGACGCCGCGCGGCGAAGCGCGCCAGTCTCGAGCGCGGCGCCCACATCGTCGTCGGCACGCCGGGCCGCCTGCGCGATCATCTGGAGCGCCGCCGTCTCGACCTGGCCAAGCTGAAGGCCGTCGTGCTCGACGAAGCCGACGAAATGCTCGATCTCGGCTTCCGCGAGGATCTCGAATTCATCCTCGACGCGACGCCAGCCGAGCGCCAGACGCTGCTGTTCTCGGCCACCATGCCGCGCGACATCGAGACGCTGGCCCGCAGCTATCAGCGCGACGCCGATGCGCATCGAAACCGTGCGCCGCGACGAGCAGCACGCCGACATCGAATATCAGGCCATGCGCGTCGCCGCCGGCGACATCGAGAACGCCGTCGTCAACGTCCTGCGCTTCCACGAGGCCCGCGCGGCCCTGGTGTTCTGCTCCACGCGCGAAGGCGGTGAAGCGCATGCATGCCCGCCTGCTCGAGCGCGGCTTCGATGCCGTCGCGCTGTCGGGCGAACTCTCCCAGAGCGAGCGCACCCACGCGCTGCAGGCGCTGCGCGACGGCCGCGCCCGCGTGCTCGTCGCCACCGACGTCGCCGCCCGCGGCCTCGACCTGCCGGACCTCGCGCTCGTCATCCACGCCGACCTGCCGCACGATCGCGAAACGCTGCTGCATCGCTCGGGCCGCACGGGTCGCGCCGGCAAGAAGGGCCTCTGCGTGCTCATCGTGCCGTTCCATCGCCGCCGCAAGGCCGAAGCTGCTGATCGGCGCCGCGCGTGTCCGCGTGACCTGGGTCAACGCACCGACCGCTGACGCAGATCCGCGCCCGCGATCAGGAGCGTTTTCTCGCCGATTCAGTCTTCGCCGACGAACCGACCAACGAAGATCGCGCCCTCGCCGCCACGCTGCAGGCGGCCCGCGCTCCGGAAGAAATCGCGCTCGCACTCATCCGTCTGCATCAGGCGAAACTGCCAGCGCCGAGCGACATCGCCGAAGACCGCCGTCCCGATCGCAGCGCCGAGCGCCGCACCGAGCGTGGTCCAGAGCGCGGCAGTGACCGCTTCCAGAACCGCTCTGAGAGCAAACGTCCCTTCGCCCGCGATGATCGCGGCGCAGCCGACGCACCAGGCAGAACCCGCTCCGACAAGCCCTGGGCTTCCGACGCGCCGCGCGCTCCCCGCGCCCCGCGCGTCGACACCCGCGACATGGTGTGGTTCCGCCTCAACATCGGCCGCGAACGCAACGCCGATCCGCGCTGGTTGCTGCCGCTGATCTGCAACGCCGGCAACATCTCCAAAGCCGAAATCGGCTCGATCAAAATCTTTGATCGCGACACCCGCTTCCAGATCGTCGCTGATCAAGCCGATGCCTTTGCCGAAGCCGTCCGCAACAGCAAAGACAAGCAGGGCCACATCAGCCGCGTGCGTGGCAACAACGCCGCCGATGACGCCACCGTCATGGCCGCCATCGGCGCACTCCAGGGCAGCGGTCAGGACAACGAGCCAGCCGACACCGGCTCGTCGATCGACCAGTCGCACGACGATCAAGCTCAGGCCGACAACCGTCCGGCACCGCGCCCGAAGGCACCATGGCGCGATCGCACCAAGCCAACGTATCAGAAGCGCGACCACGGCAGCCGCGACGGTGGCCGTGACTTTGCTGCCCGCGATCATGCCCCGCGCGCCCATGCATCGCGTCACGCTGATGGCGACCGTCCGCGTCATGGCGCGCCCCGTCACGGCGATGCGGCCCCCGCAGCCCACGCACCTCAGTCCGACAAGCCGCGTTTCCCCAAGAAGGATAAATACGCGCACAAGAAGAAGCCGCGTCCGGCTGAACCGGCCGCCGGTTGATTGCGCTGCTACAACCTTGCCCGGCGTCCGCGCCGGGCAATTCGGCACAATCGACCTAACTTGAGCCCATATGGGCCAGTCCGACCGGCGCGGCGTCTCGAAACGCCCCGGTAGGGAGCGAGACCAGCGCTTTCCCACCTCATTTTTGCACCTGATTGAAAACCACGCCAGCACGGCCCTAGAGCGCCGGATGGCTCCGTGCCGCCGTCCCTGCCCAAAGGCTTGGTAAACGGCTCTCAGCGGCCTCCCTGAGCCCATTTCCGCGCACGTGGCATCCCGCATGCTAAGTCACGCCTTCGCCCAGACAATTCTCTGAGAGCGCGCGCCAGTCATGACCCTTTTGGTTAAGCTACGACTTGGCAAATATCCTGCAGATACCTATCTTGACGGGAACACCGAACGCGGGCCTGACCATCGGCCGATCTGGTGTGCGCGATGCAGGCCGCATTGCTGCCACCCCCGTAAGACGATCGTATGCTGCAAGTGCCGACGACTGAGTGACGACAAACACGACTACGCCCCCGAACGACGGCACGTGAACGCCCGCCGAGACAGGATGTCATGAACACGAATTTCCGCCATTTCGCGATCTGGATCGTCATACTGCTATTGCTGGTGGCGCTCTTCAACCTATTCCAGAATTCGCCCTCCGGCGCCCGCCGCGCCAACGAGATCAGCTACTCCGAGCTGCTGGCCGGCGTCGACGCCGGCAACGTCAACGACGTTGAGATCCGCGGCCACCGCATCTCGGGCCACTTCAAAGACAACAAGCCTTTTGTCGCCATCGCGCCGGAAGATCCGGGCCTCGTCGACCGCCTCAACAAAAAGGGCGTGAAGATCTCGGCACGCCAGCTTGAGGACGAGGTGCCCTCGATCCTGTCCGTGCTCGTCAACTGGTTCCCGATGCTGCTGCTGGTCGGCGTCTGGTTCTTCTTCATGCGCCAGATGCAATCCGGCGGTGGCCGCGCCATGGGCTTCGGCAAGTCCAAGGCGAAGCTGCTGACCGAGCGCCACGGCCGCGTCACCTTCGAAGACGTCGCCGGCGTCGATGAAGCCAAGGTCGATCTCCAGGAAATCGTCGAGTTCCTCCGCGACCCCGGCAAGTTCCAGCGTCTGGGCGGCCGCATCCCGCGCGGCGCGCTGCTCGTCGGCCCTCCCGGCACCGGTAAGACGCTGATCGCGCGCGCGGTCGCCGGTGAAGCCAACGTGCCGTTCTTCACGATCTCGGGTTCCGACTTCGTCGAAATGTTCGTCGGCGTCGGTGCCAGCCGTGTCCGCGATATGTTCGATCAGGCCAAGAAGAACGCGCCCTGCATCATCTTCATCGACGAAATCGACGCCGTCGGCCGCCATCGTGGCGCCGGTCTCGGCGGCGGCAACGACGAACGCGAACAGACGCTGAACCAGTTGCTCGTCGAAATGGATGGCTTCGAAGCCAATGAAGGCGTCATCATCATCGCCGCCACCAACCGTCCGGACGTGCTCGATCCCGCGCTGCTGCGTCCGGGCCGCTTCGACCGCCAGATCGTGGTCCCGAACCCGGACGTCGGCGGCCGCGAAAAGATCCTCAAGGTCCACATGCGCAAGGTTCCGCTGGCGCCGGACGTCGATGCGCGCGTCCTCGCGCGCGGCACGCCCGGCTTCTCCGGTGCCGATCTCGCCAACCTCGTCAACGAAGCAGCCCTCTTGCCGCGCGCCGCTCCAAGCGTCTCGTCACCATGCAGGAATTCGAAGACAGCAAGGACAAGGTCATGATGGGCGCAGAGCGCCGCTCGATGGCCATGACCGAAGACGAAAAGCTCGCGACCGCCTATCACGAAGCCGGCCACGCGCTCGATCAACGTCCTGATGCCGCAGAACGACCCGCTGCATAAGGTGACGATCATTCCGCGCGGTCGTGCGCTGGGCGTCACCATGAGCCTGCCCGAGCGCGACAAGCTCAGCTACTCGAAGCAGTGGGCCGAAGCGCGCATCGCCATGACGTTCGGCGGCCGCGTCGCCGAGCAGTTGATCTATGGCGATGACCACCTCAACACCGGCGCATCGAACGACATCATGCAGGCGACCAACCTCGCCCGCTCGATGGTCACGGAATGGGGCATGAGCGACAAGCTCGGCCCGCTGCGCTACAGCCAGGATCAGCAGGAAGTGTTCCTCGGGCACTCGATCACGCAGCAGAAGAACATGAGCGAAGAAACCGCGCGTCTCATCGACGCCGAAGTTCGCCGCATTGTCACGGCAGGGTATGAGAAGGCCCGCGAGATCATCTTCGCTAACCGCGATAAACTCGAAGCCATCACGCAGGCGTTGATGGAATTCGAAACCATCTCGGGCGAGGAATGCATCACGGTCATGAACGGCGGCAAGATCATCCGCGCCGCCGATGACGATAACTCGCGCGGCGCCGCAGGCCCCGCTGTGCCCGTCGCCGGCAAGCAGCGCCCCCGCACCGACATGGGCGGCATGGAACCCCAGCCGCAAACCTGATCCAGCGGCACACCCAAAAAACAAAAACGCGGGCCCCCACGCCCGCGTTTTTTATTGTTCCCGACCGCCGTCAACCCGGCGGCGGTCCACACGCTCACCCCACGCACGGCAACAGCCCTTTGGCGCGATAGCTGGGTGCAAATTCCGCCGATGCAAGAAAGCGCAAAAATGCCCGCGCGGCGTCGCCATGTTCGGCCGCCGCAAACACCCCGCCCGAAAACGTCAGCCGCTCTTGCAACGGCTCCGGTAGCGCGCCCGCAATATCGATGCCGGGGATGGTCATCAACTCGCTGACCTGCTGCACCGCCAGTTCGACCCGCCCGTCCGCCGCCAGCGCCGCCGTGAACCCGCTCTCGATCACCGTCGCCTTCGCGTTGACCGCGTCTGCGATGCCGAGCCGCTCGATCAAAGCCGCGAAGAAAATGCCGCTCGCGCCGGATTTCGAGTAGGCGATGGATTTGCAAGTCAGCAAAGCCGCACGCGCACTCTCTGCGGTCGCGAGATCGGGCTTCGGCGCACCGGCTTTGACCGCGATGCCCACTTCCGACTTGGCAATATCGACCATGCTGCCAGCGGCCAGCGTCCCCGCCGCAATCAGATCCTCGACGCCGCGCGCCGTCAGGAGAGCCACGTCGCCGCGCTCGCCCGCATGGATGCGTTTGATGACCAGCACGGTCGGATCGAACACAAGCGAAACCGTAATGCCGGTGCGCGCGCTGAACACAGGCGTCAGCTCATCCAGCATGCCTTTAAAAGCCAGCGTACTCATCACCCGCATCTGCATGTTGTCCTTTGCTCACGCGCTGTCGAGAGAGTGATGCACACACGCCAAAACGGTGAGGGGAGGGCAGTGCAGCAGTCTCAAAAGTGTTCATACCCCGTGCGCTCGAAGGCGAGTGCCTTGCCATCCGGCCCCGCAATCACAGCACCCGCACCTGGCGCGACCACACCGATGTCAGTCACGCGAAACGCCAACGCTGCCGCGTCTTTTTGCATCGCCGTCACGCGCGCAGGCGGCACCGTGAACAGAACTTCGTAGTCGTCGCCATGTGCCACCACATCGCGCATCCGCTGAGGGTTGGCGGCGAGCGCGCGTGTCATCGCCTCCGACAACGGCAGTCGCGCTGCGTCGAGGGTGAGGGCTACGCCGGCCGCATTCGCCATCCGCCCCGCGTCTTTCAGCAAGCCATCCGAGAGATCCATACTTGCCGACGCGTGCGCGACCAGCAGCGGCGCCAGCGCAACACGCGGCGTCGGCCGGTCATAGCGCGCCATCACCTGATCGCAGTGGTGCGACAGCAACCGCATATCCAGCGCAGCCATCGGCCGTTGCACGAGCGCGAGGCCAAGCGCCGCGTCGCCAAGCGTGCCCGAAACAAAAACCCGGTCACCCGGTGTTGCCGTGGCGCGTTGCACCATCTTGCCGGTTTGAACTTCGCCGAACGCCGTCACAGCAACCGACATCGGTCCGGGCGCACGATCCGTGTCGCCGCCGTAAAGCGTGATGCCGAACGCATCCTGAGCCTCGCGCAAGCCGCGCGCAAACCGCTTGAACCAGCGCGCTGTCGGCGCATCGGGAAACGACAACGCCATCAGATAACCAACGGGCCGCGCACCCTTCGCCACGAGATCGGAAACATTCACCGCCACCGCCTTCCACGCGATGTCGGCCGCATCGGCGTCGGCCGGAAAATGTACGCCCTCACGGATCGGATCGGTCTTGAGCACGAGGTCGTGCCCCGGCGTCGGCGTCAGCGCCGCGCAATCGTCAACAAGCCCGAACGCTCCTGGAGCGCGCGCTGCCAGCGGAGCGAAATAGGTCGCAATGATCGCGCCTTCTGCATCCGCCGCCACCCGCCGCCGTGCCATCGTGGATCTGCCTCAGGCTCCGCCGTCGCGCTGTCCGAATTCGCGCGGTCTTAGTTTGCGCGCGACCTTATCGAGCACCGCGTTGACCAGCTTCGATTCATCGCCCTCGAAGAACGCCTTCGCCACCTCGACATACTCGTTGATGACCACGCGTGCCGGCACACTGTCGCGCGCCAGCAGTTCATAGGTCGCTGAACGCAACGTCGCCCGCACGATGGAATCGATACGGTTGAGCCGCCAGCCCTTGGCGAGCTGTGCATCAAGCGGCGGATCGATCTCGCGCTGCCGTTCGACCACGCCGCGCACGATCGCGGTGAAGAGTTCGAGGTCGGCGTTTTTCACTTCCGCGTCTTCGGCACTCTCCCCGAAACGATGGGCCGCGAATTGCTGGATGACGTCGAGCGTATCGGTATGCGCCAAGTCCATTTGGTAGAGCGCCTGCACCGCCGCGAGTCGCGCCTGGCTGCGCGCCATCTCACTCGCACCTGCAAGTTCTGCCACCGACATCGGCGCGGGCGTCTTGTCACTGTCGCCCGTCATTCCCCGATCTCCTCAAACGCACGCGAAATCTGCACCAGGCTCAGGCACGCGCGCACGGCGTCCGCACCCTTGCCCTTGCGGCCACCTTTGGCCCGCGCCATCGCCTGCGCTTCTGTGTCGACTGTCAGGATAGCGTTGCCCACCGGCACGTTGTTCCGGATGGCGAGTTCCATCAGCCAGTGGTTCGCATTGTTGACGACGATGTCGTAATGCGAGGTCTCGCCGCGAATGACGCAGCCGAGCACGATTGCACCATCGTATTGCGCGCCGCTGGCATCTGCGGGAATGAGCCCCGAGGCAATGGCTTGCGCCGAGCGCCTGCGGGATCTCGAGTGCGCCCGGCACGTTGATCTTGTCGTAGGTCGCGCCCGCAGCCTCGAGTTCCGCCACCGCGCCGTCGAGCAGCGCCGCTGCGACGGTCTCGTAGTAGCGAGACTCGATGATGAGAATATGCGCTTTGACATCGAGTGCCTCGCGCGCCGTCGTGCTCTTGCCTGCCATCTCTGAACCGTGCGTCTCAACCGATTTTGCGTTGGCCCACGATGCTGAGCCCATAACCTTCGAGCCCGACGTAGACGTGTGAAGGCGAACTGGTCAGCAGCACCATTTCGGTGACGCCGAGATCCGCCAGAATTTGCGATCCAATACCGATTTCTACCTGCCGGCGCTCGCTGGGCCTGCGGCCCTTCTTGCTACCGTCAGGCGTTTGCGCGGGCGCCGCCAGCGTAGCCAGGAACTGCGACACTGCTTTCGGACGCAAATCACGGATCACCACGACCACGCCACGGCCTTCCTGTGCGATCAAATCCATCGACCGGTGCAGCAGCGCCGCGCGGTCACCATCGCTGCCAATGCCCAGCAGATCCGATGCCGGATTAACCGCATGTACGCGCACCAGCACGGGGCCGGGTGCGGAGAGATCGCCTTTGACCAGTGCAATATGTTCGACCGCATCGACGGTCGTCTCGTAAGCAACCATCTTGAATGCGCCGCCGTAGACGCTCGTGATCTCATCTTCCGCGACACGCTTGACGATACGATCATTCTTGAGCCGGTGTGCGACGAGGTCTTCGATGGTGCCGATCTTCAGCCCGTGCCGTTGTGCAAAGGCGACGAGATCCGGCATCCGCGCCATCGTCCCATCGTCATTCATGATCTCGCAGATGACGGCAGCCGGCGTCAGTCCAGCCATGCGTGCGAGATCGACGCTCGCTTCGGTATGTCCAGCGCGCATCAGCGTGCCGCCTTCGCGCGCCACCAGCGGAAACACGTGGCCAGGGCTCACGATATCGCGATGATCTTTCGAAGGGTCGATTGCAGTACGAATGGTGTGCGAACGGTCGGCCGCAGAGATACCCGTGGTGATGCCTTCCCGCGCTTCGATCGAGACCGTAAACGCGGTCCCCATGCCGGCGCGATTGGTGCGTGCCATCGGGTCGAGCCGCAGTTGCTCGGCGCGCGCGTCGGTCAGCGTCAGGCAAATCAGACCACGGCCATGCTTGGCCATGAAGTTGATGGCATCGGGCGTTGCCATCTGCGCCGGGATGACAAGATCGCCTTCGTTCTCGCGATCTTCTGCATCAACCAGCACCACCATGCGCCCGTTACGCAAGTCCTCGATCACTTCGTCGATCGACGAAATAAATCCTTTGCCTTCCGCAAATTCGACGTGCTTGAGGGGACCGGTCACGAGCGTTGCTCCAACAGCCGCGCGACATAGCGCGCAAACATATCGACCTCCAGATTGACGAGATCGCCCGCCCTTTTGCGCCCCCAGGTCGTATGGGTCAAGGTGTGTGGGATAAGATTGATACCGAAGCGCCGGCCCTCGACCTCGTTTACCGTGAGCGACGTCCCATCGAGCGCCACCGAACCCTTGGCTGCGATGTAGCGCGCGAGCTCGGCAGGGGCTTCGAGCGTGAAGCGGCGGCTCTCACCGTCGGCCCGGCTGTCGACGATCTGCGCCACGCCGTCGACGTGTCCCGACACGATATGTCCGCCGAGTTCGTCGCCCGCCTTGAGCGCGCGTTCGAGATTGATGCGTGTGCCGGGCTGCCATGCATCGAGCGTGGTCTTCGCCAGCGTCTCGTTGGAAACGTCCAACGTGTAGATCGAACCCGCGCCCTCGGCGGTAATCGATGTCACCGTCAGACAGCATCCGTCATGCGCGATGGAGGCGCCAAGCGCGATCGACGCCGCCGGATACGCGCTGCGGATCGTGAAGACGCCGCCCGCGCGCGCCTGAACCTCGCCGATGTCTGTGATGATGCCAGTGAACATTGAGCCTGTGCCTGCCTCAACCGAGTGAGCCCGCGAATTGCGCAGCCAAACATTACCGCGAACCGTGCAGCCGGGCGAGAGGCGGACACAAACGAGAGATAATTGCGCATTTACGCAAATAGGCTACCGTTACGGGTATGAAACCTGCAAATTCCAAGAAAATGGCGCCTCCAACCGCTGTGCCCGATCCGGTCATCAGCAAGTGCGAAGATGCGGCAAATTTGCTCCGCGCCATGGCCAATCCGACACGGCTGCATATTCTCTGCCTGCTGGCCGAGCGCGAGCGCCCGGTGGGAGAAATCGCCACCAGCATCGCCATACGTGATCAGGCGACCAGCCAGCACCTCGCCCAGCTGCGCCTGGAAGGCTTGATCGTCGCGCGGAAAGAAGCGCAACGCGTCTACTACCGGCTCGCCAGCACCAAAATCGAACGCGTACTGCAAACGCTGCGCGAGATCTACGGCGAGCCCTAACTCAGCGCTCGACTGGCAATCCGTGCAGGCGCCAGGCCGTGATGCCGCCGCCGACATGCGTATCATGCGGCAATTGCGCCGCCTGTGCGATCTTCACAGCCGATGCCGAGCGCGCGCCCGAGAGGCAGTAGAACACGACCGGCTTGTCTTTCGGCAACGCGCCGAGGCGGCTACCAAGCTGCGAGAGGGGCACGTGGACCGCGCCCGGAATATGCCCCTGCGCCCACTCTCCCGCCTCCCGCACATCCACCAATCGGATCTCGCCGCGGCCTGACCGTTCATGGGCCTCCTGCGGCGTCAGTGTCGTCACGGGTGTGCGCTTTAACCAACCAAACATTGTGGCCTCCGACCAACGAGGTATCGACGTGTTGATCGAGTATATGCATAATTGCGAATATTAGCAAATGACAAGCGCTGGAGCCCGCAGCGGTGTTGTGTCCCAGGGCAAACTTACGCTGCATCAAAGACGGCCCCGGGAGCCGGAACTAGCCTGTCCCTGAAGTGGTCAACGCGCCCCTGCTGTCGTAACCCGAGGAAACTGAAATGAACGCGACTGACTGGCCCGCTACCACACGTGATCTGTCCGCCATGTTGCGCGATCTGCGCACGGGGTCGCCGGACGTGATGAAAACCTTCGCAGCGATGGCCCAGGCGGCGCTCGCGCCCAAAGCCCTCGACGTCAAGACCAAAGAGTTGATCGCGCTTGCCATCGGCGTTGCCACGCGCTGCGACGACTGCATCGCCTTCCACGCCAAGGCCGCCGTCGAGCACGGTGCCACCGAAGCCGAGATCGCCGAAACACTCGGCATGGCCGTCTACATGGGGGCCGGCCCGTCGGTCATGTACGCGAGCCACGCTTTCCAAGCCTACCGCCAATTCGCCACCGCCAAGGCGGCCGCAAGCGAATAATCAATTCGAGAAAGGACTCAAAGCCACCGCATCAAAAGAAGTGGCCCGGTCCAAATGGAGGTAACGATGACGTCGCTGAATGAAATGACACGACTGCGCAATCGTGACGGCGAAATTCAAAACGGTGTTGATCGCCGCCGTCTCCTGCAATTGCTCGCCGCAGCGCCGGCAGCGGGGCTCGCACTTGGCGCAGCACCTGCACGTGCTGCAATCGTCGATACCAAAGCGCGTATCGTCATTGCCGGGGCTGGTGCAGCCGGCCTCGCGGCGGCCTCCCGCTTAAGTGCGATGTTAAATGGCGCGAAGATCACGCTCATCGACGAGCGCAAGCAGCACTACTATCAGCCCGGTTTCACGCTGGTTGCCGCTGGCCTCAAAGCGCCCGAATACACCATCTCGGCGACCAAGGATTATGTCGGACGCGGCGTCGAATTGATCGAAGAAAGCGTGGCTGAGTTCGATCCAGCCAGCAACGCGGTGACGACGAACAAAGGGCGTAAGGTCCCCTATGATTTCCTCATCGTGGCGACAGGGCTCACGCTCGACTATGCAGCCATTGAAGGAATGGATACCAAACTCATCGGCAAGGATGGCATCGGCAGCGTTTATGCAGGACCCGAAGCCGCGCACGCGACGTGGCGCATGATGTCAGATTTTGCCGACCGGGGCGGCGTTGGGCGTGTTCGGCCGGCCTGCGACTGAAATGAAATGTGCCGGAGCGCCGCTAAAATACACGTTCATTACCGACGACTACCTCCGCCGGAGGGGCAATCGTGGCAAGGCTGAGCTTCACTACTACGCGCCGCAAAAGACCTTGTTCGGTGTGCCCATCGTCGCCGAAAAAGTACGCATGCTGTTCCGTGATCGCGGCGTCAACGTCAAACACGACTACAACATGAGCAGTATTGATCCCGGCAAGAAAATCGCGCGCTTCAAAACGACTGGCATGGAAATCGAGGCCAAGTACGATTTCATCGCCGTGGTCCCGCCGATGCGCGCGCCCGAAGCAGTGCGCAACAGTGCCCTGAAATGGCAGGAAGGCGCACTCTCCGCCGATGGTTGGATGGAAGTCGACCGCGCAACATTGCGGCACAAGCGCTTCCCAAATGTCTTCGGAGTTGGCGACGTTGCAGGCGTTCCGAAAGGCAAAACGGCAGCCAGCGTTAAGTGGCAAGTGCCCGTTGCCGTCGATCATCTCGTCGCGTCGATTGCCGGCCGGACGTCGAAAGAAGTCTATAACGGCTATACCTCGTGTCCGCTCATCACGCGCCTCGGCCGCGCGATGCTGATCGAGTTCGACTACAACGACAACTTGATTGAATCGTTCCCCGGTATCATCGCTCCGCTCGAAGAGCTGTGGCTCACCTGGGTGATGAAAGAAACGGCGCTAAAGCCGACGTATCTGTCGATGCTGCGCGGCCGGGCTTGAGGAGGTCACCATGAAACAACTCGATCTCGCCACCTTATTTTCAGTCTTCCAGGAAATGTTTGGAGTCTGGCTTTATGTGCTGATCGCAGCGGCCATCGCCATTACCGCCGCGACACTTTTTGTGCTGCTGCGCGACCGGCATCTATCGCCCGCGCGTCTCGTGCGTGCCGAGGTGATTGGTCTTTTCGGAGGGTTTTTGACCGTCATTGCCGTCCAGCGCATCACGGACTCAGGATTTAGCGACATTGGTGGCCCTGTCGATGTCATCCTGCTTGCGCTGATTTGGATCGCCGGCGCCGTCGGCACGGCGATGCTCGCCTATCTCGTGCAAAGCCTGCAACCGCCATCCGCTTAGAACCGCGAGCGGCAGACGCGAGATCGTGTCTGCCGCTCGACTGTTCCCGTCATCCGCCGAGATGCAGCCCGGCGGCATGCGCCGCTTCTTCGTACAGCATCAAGCCTTCGTCGAAGCGTCCAGCCGCACAGGCTCGGCGTGCGCTCAATCGGAATTCTGCCGCCGCCACGTAACGCTCCGCCGGTAATTCCTGCGACAAGATTGAATCCGACAGCACGTTCTCGAGTTTCAAATCTTGCGCCGCACAGATCTGATGGCCGCGTTGAACAGTGTCATCGGCGCCGGCAAAACTCACCGACAACAGCAGCGCCGCAAGCACGGCGGCAGTCGTCGCCGAGAAGGAAAGGAAATGCGGACGCGGGGCTTCAGTTCGGAATGAAAGACAATTCATGGGGGATCTCCATTGGGTTGATGCCCGCCGGTATCGGCCCATGAAGACAGTCTGTAAGTTCCACGCGGCACACCCGCTTTATGCGGTGACGCCAGCCCCTGCGTGATCGATGGCGACCCCACGCGCGGCGCGTTCGAGTGACGCGCGAATGTCCGCCGGTATCGGCGCTTTGGTCCAATCCTTGGGATCGATATAGACGTTGACGGTCTCCGCCGTCGCGATGAGCTCGCCCGTCGTCGCCCGCTTCAACGTGTAGCCAAGCGTGAACGATGTGGTGCCGAGCTTTTCAGTCGTCACCGAGATTTCGAGCACGTCGTCAAAGCGCGCCGGCCCCTTCCACTCCACGAGCAGACGCACGACCTGAAACTCGAACGTGCCGTCAAACATGTCCTTCGGCTTCAGCGCGTGGCGCAGAAACTCGGTCGCCGCGAGATCCACATACTCGCCATATCGAGCGTTATAGACGACGCCCTGCTGATCGCACTCGCCGTACCGTGTCCTCAGAAAATAGCGAAACGGTCTGAGGACTCATGTTGCTCTCCGCTGAAACACATGCACGCGATCTGGACCGGCATTGAAGCTATCAGCACGGCTGAACCCAAGGCTCGGAAAATAGCGATCCGGCACATCCGGCAACACCGCGCGCATTGTCCCGCGTCCGCGCTCCGGCGCGACCGCGATAATGACTTCATCGACAACACCCGCTGCCAGAAACGCTGACCACATCTTGGGCCCGCCTTCCACCAGAAGCCGCGTGACGCCAGCCTGCGCCAGCGCCGCCAAAACGGCTTCGAGCTTCACGCCGCCTTTGCCGTCACCCACGTTGCCAAGGGCCGACACGCCCGGCGGCAAGCGTAAACCCTCGACCGCCGACGCGACCCAGATCCGTGGTTTGCCGTCGATCGTTCGAAAGGCCTTACGTGCAGCCGCATCGCCAACGGTCCCGACAATGACGCGATCGGGTGATCGCGCCAAAAGTCCCGGCAACCGGCAATCGAGCTGCGGATCATCCGCGCGCAATGTCCCCGCGCCAACCAGGATCGCGTCCGCTTCGGCGCGCAACAGATGCGCGAACGCGCGCCCTTCGACGCTCGTCACCCACACCGGCGCGCCATCGCCCTCGGCGATCTGATACGCGCTATCGAGCGCCATTTTAACCTGCACGAACGGCCGCGCTTGCGTCTGCCGCAAGATGTGCCCGCGCGTGACCCACGCCGCCTCATCGCCGCAAACGCCGACGTCAACCTGCACGCCCGCATCGCGCAACTGCTGAAAGCCGCGCCCAGCGACAACCGGATTCGGATCGGCCAGTGCCGACACCACGCGGCGCAAACCCGCCAGTCTGCATCGCATCAGCGCAGGTCGGCACGCGCCCGGTATGCGCGCACGGCTCCAGCGTCACGTACATCGTTTTGCCGCGCGCACGATCCCCCGCGCGTCTCAGCGCTTCTTTTTCTGCGTGTGGCCGTCCCCCCGGTTGCGTCCAGCCGCGTGCGATGACCTCGCCCGTCGCCTCATCGGCGATCACCGCGCCAACGGCGGGGTTGGGCGCAGTCGAGCCAAGTCCGCGCCGGGCCATGGCCAGCGCGATTGTCATCATCTGTGTGTCGAACTCGGACGCCGGCGACATCACCCGTTTTGCTTTCTGTCGGTGTGGGGCGTCGCTGCATCCGCAATCGGGTCAGACGCGTTCTTCTCAAGGCCACCTGCAATTTCGCGCAGAACTTCGTGGAAGTCGTTGGCCGCACGGAAATCGCGATAAACCGAGGCAAACCGCACGTACGCTACAGCGTCGACACCCTTGAGCGCTTCCATAACCAACTCGCCGATAGCCGACGACGGGATCTCGCCTTCTCCCATGCTTTCCAATTGCCGCGCGATGCCCGAGACCATCCGCTCGATTCGTTCCGTCGGGATCGGCCGCTTGCGCGCCGCCGTCTCGACCGACCGGAACAGCTTGTCACGGTCGAACAACACCCGCCGCCCGCTCCGCTTGATCACCACCAACTCGCGCATCTGCACGCGTTCGAAAGTCGTGAACCGCCCGCCGCAGTCCTCGCACACCCGCCGCCGCCGGATCGATTGTCCTTCGTCGCTCGGCCGGCTGTCTTTCACCTGCGTCTTATCCGACGCGCAGTAGGGGCAATGCATAGAGGCTCCGAATTTGGGCACTGCAGTCTGCGTGCAGCACCCCTCCACCCCGTGATCTGCCTTGTGTTGACGGGAGCGTCAAGCGCAGGCGCTCACGGCAGCCCATCACCACGCTGTGAGGTCCCCATTCAGGCGTGGAACCGGGCATGCTAGTGCAACCCGTGAAGGATGACCACGATGACGGCGGCCTATCCGCTCGCCTCAGACTGTCTGCACAGCGGCGCGCTGCGGCGACGCCCGCGGACCGTAACTCGACGGCGGCAGCGGAAATCGTGGCCGATTTCCCAGATCTAGCGTTGCGCGAAACGGTCATCATTGAGATGGGGCCGCTGCCGCGCGAAGATGTGATTGCGAGCGGCTTGGTTTATCGCCGGGCCGAATGATGGCCCGGCAGGTATCGTCGACCAATCAATAAATCGGGAACCGCTTGCAAAGCGCGATGGCTTGCTCTTTCACGCGCTGCTCGACCTGCGCGTCGCCCGCATCGCCGTGCGCCGCCAGACCATCGAGTACCTGCACAATCATCTGCCCGATCTCTTTGAACTCCGCCTGACCGAAGCCACGCGTGGTGCCGGCCGGCGTTCCGAGCCGCACGCCCGACGTTACAAAGGGGCTGCGCTCATCGAACGGCACGCCGTTCTTGTTGCAGGTGATGTGTGCGCGGCCGAGAGCAATTTCCGACGCCTTGCCGGTCAGGTTCTTGGTCCGCAGATCGACCAGGATGAGGTGATTGTCGGTGCCGCCCGTGACGATGTTATAGCCGCCCGCTTTGATCGTCTCCGACAGCACTTTCGCATTGTCGACAACCGCGCGCGCATAGACCTTGAACTCAGGCTGCAACGCTTCCTTGAACGCCACGGCCTTGGCCGCGATGATGTGCATCAACGGTCCACCCTGCATGCCAGGGAACACGGCAGAATTGATCTTCTTGGCCAAGTCTTCGTCGTTGGTCAGAATGAGACCGCCGCGCGCGCCGCGCAGAGATTTATGTGTGGTTGTCGTCACCACATGCGCATGTGGCACCGGGCTCTCGTGCGCGCCACCGGCGACGAGACCGGCGATGTGCGCCATGTCGACCAGGAAGTACGCGCCGATCTTGTCGGCGATCTGGCGGAAGCGTGCCCAGTCCCAGCTCCGCGCGTAGGCCGAACCGCCCGCCAAAATCAATTTCGGCTTGTGCTTGAGCGCCAGCTCTTCGACCTTGTCCATGTCGATCACATGCGTGTCGCGGCGCACGTCATACGGCACCACCTTGAACCACTTCCCGCTCATGTTGACGGCCGAGCCGTGCGTCAAGTGTCCGCCGCAGGCAAGATCGAGCCCCATGAACGTATCGCCCGGCTGCAACAGCGCCAGAAACACAGCCTGGTTCATCTGGCTGCCGGAGTTCGGCTGCACATTGGCGAACTTCGCACCGAACAGCTGCTTCGCCCGTTCGATCGCCAGATTTTCGGCCTGATCGACGTATTGGCAGCCGCCATAGTAGCGCTTGCCGGGATAGCCCTCGGCGTACTTGTTGGTCATCACCGAACCGGCGGCCTCAAGCACCGCCCGCGACACGATGTTCTCCGACGCGATCAGCTCGATTTCATAGCGCTGCCGGTCCAACTCGCGCGTGATCGTACCGAAGATTTCCGGATCGGCTTCGGCC
The DNA here is from genome assembly GCA_963831185.1 of uncultured Alphaproteobacteria bacterium. Taxonomy (GTDB): domain Bacteria; phylum Pseudomonadota; class Alphaproteobacteria; order Rhizobiales; family Hyphomicrobiaceae; genus JABFRJ01. Next base: position 35,194 of record CAWHPE010000006.1, on the reverse strand, counting down.
AGCGGCGACGTGAAAAAGCCCTCAGTTTTCAGGGGGCTGGGAGAAGAAGCGCGCTTTGGGGCAGATGACATCGGAACCTCGCGGGAGCGCTGGCGGGATGGCCAGATCAATCAATTTCCCGGTTCCTTAGCACGTCCCTCGCAACCGCAACAAGGATCGGGCCCTTGCGCGCGCCGTCACACCCCCCGCCTTAGGACTAAGCCCGCAATCGACAACGTGGGCGAGGGCAGGGGAGCCTCACGCCGTCTCGATGGTGCCCTTGCCCGGATCGACTGTCACCGGCGCTGTCATGAACGCGATTTCCGGCACGACGCCGTATTTCTCCGTCACCGTCGCTTTCCACGGCCCCGCATAACAGGCCTCCGCTGCCGCCTTCGACTCCCAAAGATAAATCCCGCCCGCCCGCTGGCCATCGTCCGAGATGTAGTAGTGCTTCCGGATCAGGCCCGGCATGTTGAGATACTTCGGCGCCGTCGTCGTGAAGACAGCGGCCGCCTGCTCAACCGTCCAGCGCTCAGGCAGTTTGAAAGTCACCATCGAAATGATCATCGCATCCTGTCCTTGCTGACCCTAAGCCAAAATCCTGCCACGCTCCGCGAACCTAGACGCTAGCTAAGACCCGGCGCCCGTCAAGCATGGGTTCTCGCGCCTTGGGTCGCGGCCATGTGTGCGTGTGGCACGCAATGCTCACGAACCAGCCACTTACGCACCCGAACTGCCGCCGAGATCAGGCGCCGTCCTGGTCCGGAAGAGCGAGTAGACCACGCCACCCGCCAGCAGACCAAACGTGATGCCGAGCGCAAGTGCCGGAGGAAACTTATCGATCTGAAGCCAGTCCGCGATGAACACTTTCGATCCGATGAAAATCAGCACCAAGGCAAGCGAATGCTTGAGATAGTGAAAGCGGTGGACCATCGAGGCCAGGGCGAAATAAAGCGCTCGGAGACCCAGGATCGCGAATACGTTCGACGTGTAGACGATAAACGGGTCCGTCGTGATCGCAAAAATCGCAGGCACACTATCGACGGCAAAGATCACATCCGCGATTTCGATCAGCACCAGCGCCAGGAACAACGGCGTCATGAACCAGACCATTTTTCCAGTGTCCGGCGCGGCCTGCTTCACGAAGAAATTCTGTCCATGGTGCGTGTCCGTGACGTTGAACCGGCGCTTCATGAAGCGCAGCACCGGGTTGCTCGCGACATCATACGAATGATCTGAAACCAGCAGCATCTTGACACCGGTCGCGATCAGAAAGACCGCAAACACATTCAAAACCCACGAGAACTGGCTGACGATGCTTGCACCGACCCCGATCATGATGGCGCGCAGCACGATCACGCCCAGAATGCCCCAGAAGAGCACCCGGTGCTGATACCGGACCGGAACCGCAAAAAACGAGAAAATCATCGCGATGATGAACACATTGTCCATCGCCAGCGCCTTCTCGACCGCGAAGCCGGTCATGTACTCCATGCCGGCTTGCGACCCGAGATACCACCAGACCCAAGCACCGAACGTGAGGCCTAGTCCGATATAAACCGCCGACAGCACAAGGCTCTCACTGACGGCAATCTCACGTTGGTCTTTATGGAGAAGTCCAAGATCGGCGGCCAATAGCACCACGACGATGGCCAAAAAGCTCAGCCACATCCACGCCGGTTTGCCGAGAAAATCGGCAAAAAAGACGGAATCCATCACGGTCATAAGTCCCTCTGTCTAAACTGACCAAACATTTGGTCAGCCGACATCGCAGTCGCACAGGGACTGCCAGAGGGGCCCGGCTGGGTACCGGGTCAAATGGGAAGCCCACCCCATGCCGTCAAGGGGCGGCGCTTAAATGCAAGGGATCAGCAATTCCTAGCGGTGCCCCCGAGGCGGGGAGCCGCCTAGGACCGTCACCGGTCGAGCGACGCACACCGGCCGATCATGCAAACGCCCCGGCCGCTCTTCGTCGGGCACCAGCGCATGCCTTTCATGCAACTCGGAGTGCGGTCCGGTTCGGTTGTCTGCGTCACCCGGGATGACGAACCGGCCGTGCCCTTGGGGCCAGGATTGGTGATCGGCGCGGTCGAGCGCGGCATGGGTGCGGCGTTGAAAACCTTTGGACCACCACCGGACGGCAGCGATTTCGCAGCCATTGCCACGTGCGCGAACGCACTTGCGGCAAGGACAGCGGCGGTGACAATGGTGGCGGCGCGGCGCGTTTGAGCAAAAGTGCGCATCTGAAACTCCCGTAAGTTTGTGACCCGCGATTTGGAGGCATGAGCCCGGATCGCTGTGTGCACCGTCGCGAACCGAAGCCTGCCCGATGTCTCGACGACACCGTCACAGTGCGCGCGCCGGCCAACGGCGTCAGTTCCCCAAGGAACAGGCCGCTGCCGCCGCCACGTCTGCGCAGACCGGCACCCACGCTCGCGTTTTTGGCCCACCATCTCCTTTTGCGCTTCCCCCGTCCGCCCGCTACCATCTCAGCCGATTTACACCCCACCCGGAGCGCCCGCATGTCGAGCAAACACACCCTCTCCAACTACGGCGCCCGCGACGTCGAAGCCCTCCTGCACCCAACCACCAACCTCGTTCGGCCACCGCACCGGCAGGCCCGCTCGTGCTCGAAAAAGCCGAGGGCATCTACGTCTACGACCAACAGGGCAAACGCTATATCGAAGGCCTCGCCGGACTTTGGTGCACGGCGCTGGGCTACGGCAACAAGGAACTTGTCGAAGCCGCGCGCGCACAAATGGAGAAGTTGTCCTTCACGCACTTGTTCGGCGGCCGCAGCCACGAGCCCGCCATCGAACTCGCCGAGAAAATCAAAGCGCTCGCGCCCTGCCCAACCTCGAAGGTGTTCTTCACCTCGTCAGGCAGCGAAACCAACGACAGCCAGATCAAGCTGCAGTGGTATTACAACAACGCGCGCGGCTTGACCGAAAAAGAAGAAGATCATCTCGCGCGTGCGCGGCTATCACGGCGTCACCATCGCCTCCGCCAGCCTCACCGGCCTGCCCGTGTTTCACGCCGATTTCGATTTGCCCATCGCCGGCATCATGCACACCGACTGCCCGCATCATTACCGCAACGCTGAACCCGGCGAGAGCGAGGAAGATTTCGCCACCCGTCTTGCCGGCAACCTGCAAGCGCTGATCGACCGCGAAGGCGCGGACACCATCGCCGCTTTCATCGCCGAACCAGTGATGGGCGCCGGCGGCGTCGTCGTGCCGCCGAAAACCTATTTCGAAAAAATCCAAGCTATCCTGCAGGCGAACGACATCGCCTTCATCGCCGACGAAGTCATTTGCGGGTTCGGCCGCACCGGCAATTGGTGGGGCACGCAGACCTTCAATATGCAGCCGACAACAGTCTCGATGGCCAAGGCCATCACCTCGGCCTACTTCCCGCTGGGCGCGCTCACCGTGCCCGAGAACGTCTATCAATCCATGCTCGACGAGAGCAAAAAGCAGGGCGTCTTCGCTCACGGCTTCACCTACTCGGGCCATCCGGTTGCCTGCGCCGTCGCCAATGCCACCATCGCCATCTATGAGCGCATGGATATCGTCGGCCATGTACGCAAGATGACGCCCGCGTTTCAGTCGCGCATGACCGCGCTGCGCGACCACCCGCTCGTCGGCGAGACGCGTGGCGTTGGCCTTTTCGGCGGCATCGAACTCGTGCGTGACAAAAAAACCAAGCAGTCGTTCGACGGCAAGATCGGCCTCGGCGGCAAGGTCGTCGCGCTCGCACAAGAGCATGGGCTGATCTGCCGTGCCGTCGCTGGCGACACCATCGGCATGTGCCCGCCGCTCATCATCAACGAAGAACAGATCCACGACGCTTTCGACGCGCTCAAAAAGGCGCTCGATCAAGCGCACGTATGGCTAAAGTCGGAAGGTCATCTGGCCTGACAGGCTGGCCGCGTGTCGCGTCACTCGGCGCGATACGCCACGGTGCGAATGCACTTCTGATACTGCGGACTCCAATGCCGGCCGAGCGCGCAATTGGTGTTCCGTTGAGACGTGCGATGCGTGCGCATCCCATCGTCTCCAAACATGGCATGAAACGGCGATGCCTCCGCATAGGCGAAGATCGCCAGCGTCAGGATCAACAAAAAGGACAGCACACCAGCGCCGCGCATAACCCGTTCCCCGTTTGAATACGCCAAATTAGTACGTTGGAATCGTAAACAACAGGTAGCGCAACCGCGCAACACCCCGCATGGAAGGCGCTGCAACATAGTACTTTGCGGCGCAGCATTGCGGGCAATGCCACCCCGAAGGGCGCTTATGCCCCGCTGACCACCAGCGAGGCATTCTGACCGCCAAATCCAAACGCGTTGACCATCATCGAGCGGATCGGCCCCGTGCCGTCGTGACCACCTGCTGCAAATGTCGGCACAATGAAGCGCGCTTCCGGATCGACGTTGACCGTCCCAGCTGTCGCAACGACCCGCTTGACGGCCATGCCGTGCAAACCCGCGATCAGGCTCATCGCACCTGCGCCGCCTGCTGAGTGCCCGATGTGGCCCTTGAGTGACGTCACCCGCAACCGCGCTGCGTCTGCGCCGAAAACCTGATTGATCGCACGGATTTCAGACAGGTCGCCCACCGGCGTGCTGGTGCCGTGTGCCATCACCGCGTCAACCGGACCGAGGTCACCCTCACGTGTCGCCTCCTGCAACGCGCGCCGCATGGTCTCTGCTTGCCAGGTGCCTTGAGGCCCGGGTGATGACACGTGATGTGCGTCCGACAGCGATGCCGCGCCGCGAATGCGACCATAAATCCGAGCGTTCCGCTTCTTCGCCGCCTCGTAAGTCTCGAGAAACACGACGCCTGAGCCCTCACCCAGCACCGCACCGGTTCGGGCCGCATCGAACGGACGGCTCGCCAGCCTGGAGTCCGCGATCGGCTTGAACATCCCGTAACGCGCGCCCGACAGCACCCGCAATTGCGTCATCGATGCGTCCGCGCCGCCAGCGATGGCATAGTCCGCCTGCCCCGACGCTACCAGCCGCGCCGCATGCGCAATAGCGTCGATGGACGATGCGCACGCTGTCGCAATCGTCATAAGCGGTCCGTGCAGTTTCCATTTCAGTGCAATCTGCGCCGCACCCATGTTCGGCCAAGCGCGGATGTGAAACTTCGGTGAGATCCCGTCGGGCCCGATGGTGTCGAGCCCATGCTGTGATCCAGCCACCGTGTAGACGGAGCCGAGCGCTGTGCCAGCAATGACAGCCGTTCGGTCGGGATCAGGTGGCGCCGAAAAACCGGCATCGCGGAGCGCTTCATCGGCGGCCACCATCAAATACTGCCCGAACGGGTCGGTGCCCTCCGCAACCTTCTCCGGCATGTACCGTGCGGGCTCGAAGCCCTCGATATTAGAAACCCAAATACCTTCGAATTCCGGTCGCTTAGCCCACGGCGGTGCGCTAATCTTGGTCACACCAGCGCTGAGTTGATCGAAGAAGTTTGCTGCCCCCACACCGAGCGAGGAAACGATACCGGTGCCTGTGATTGCAACGTCCACGTGCTATTCTCCATGGCGCTCGTCACGCACAGATTGAAAATTTCTTCTAAGGTCTCGCGGGATAAGTGCAACACAAAAATACACACGCTCAGCGTATGTTAACCAACTTGAACGGAGATTCTGTCGCGTTAACCGTCTAGCGGGGCTTCCCAAGCAAGGTGCATCAGCAGTTTTTCGGGAACATGATTATGTCCACGACACTATCGCTCGATGACACATGGACGAGCGCCGCAACCAGCGGCCATGGGCGCGCCCTGCGCGTGCGCATGCGGCCGCCGTCGGCAGATTGGATGCGCCGCGCCACCACGCGCGTTGATGTCAGTTGGCGCGTGTCCTGGCGTGACCGCTTGTTTCATGGCGGCCCGAGCCTCGCCACCGATGCCCGCATGATCGCGCTTGAGCGCGGCATCGCGACCCGTGTCGAAAGCACCGGCGCTGCGCGTCTTCAAATCGTAGAGACGGTCGATTGCGTGCGCACATGGTCGTTCTACACGACCGAACCCGCCGACATCGTCGACCTGATAGAAACGATCGTCAACGCGTCGGACGTGCCGAAACTTGCCGTCACCATGGTCAGCGACCCCGACTGGACCGCTGATCGCACCGCCCGCGAAGCTCTGGTTATTCCGAAGACGATCCTGTCGCCCGCGCCGCGCCCCGTTTCCGACCGCAAATCATCGCTTACGGATATAGCCGTTCACGCGACCACGATGTAGGCACGCCGCTGGCGTCCACGCTCCGTCTGAGCACGACGCGCTCGTGAAGCCGGAACGGCCGGTCGTGCCAGAACTCGATCTCGACCGGTGTGACGCGGAAGCCCGACCAATGCGGCGGGCGCGGCACCTCGCCGATCGGGTAGCGCGCCGTGTACTGCGCCACCGCCTTTTCCAATGCGAACCGGCTTTCCAGCGGCCGTGATTGCTGTGATGCCCACGCGCCGAGCCGCGACGTGCGTGCGCGTGAAGCGAAATACGCGTCCGCCTCTTCCCCCGACACCTGTGTCACGGCACCGCGCACCCGCACCTGCCGCCTGAGCGATTTCCAGTGAAACAGCAAGGCCGCTTTGCCGGACGCCAACAGCTCACGCCCCTTGGCGCTTTCGTAGTTCGTATAAAAAACAAAGCCGCGTGCGTGCCCCAACTCCGGACCATCGAGCCCTTTGAGCAGCACCATCCGTATATTCGGTAACCCGCTGGCGTCTGCGGTCGCCAGCGCCATCGCGTTCGGATCGTTGATCTCGGCCTTCTCGGCGTCCTGCAGCCACGTGGAAAACAACGCGAAGGGATCTGCCGTGTCGGTGAAGTCGGGGGCCGGTGGCACCGGCTCTGTCGATGTGGCGTTGGTCATGGCATCCAAACTTTAACTGTTGGGTAAGAGGATTAGACAGATGGTTACCGCTTGTTAACGCTGTTGCGGCAATCTTTCTAGTCGCGGCAGGTCAGATCTCGTCCGAGCTGGCTGCGTCGTGTGTTCTGTTGCGTTCAGTCGAGTAGTGTTCATGCGTTCAACATCTTCGCTGCCCTCTGTGGCAGTTGTCGCGTCGACTGCCGTGGTCTTAGTTGCACTCGTGCTGCTCTCACCCAAGTCCGTCTTCGCAAACACAGATACCCCCCCGTCGTCCGACACGCCCGCCGCCCAAGCACCAGCTTCCCCGGCGGTACAGGAAAGCCCCCCAGTCACGCCGCTCGTGCAGCCGCGCTGGTTCGCACCGCAGTCGCGCGCGGTTGTCTTCGATGACTACGACCAAATCGCTGCTTTGGATGCTGTCCGCATTGCTCTGGCCGAAGTCGGCGATGGCGCAACCTACGTCTGGCACCGCGGCAACGGCAAGTTCTCCGGCACGGCGAAGCCGACGCTCTCATTCAAAAATCGCAATGGCCAACCCTGCCGCCACATTGTCGTGACGTTGCAGACCAGATCCCACAGCCGCACCACCGAAGGCGTCGCCTGCCGTCTGAGCAATGGACGCTGGCAACTCGACGGCTGACCACGCCCCTGAAGTATGTCATATCATCCCCGTATGCGCGGCGCACTCGGGGGATGCCATGGATACCTACGACTACATCGTCGTCGGCGCGGGCTCGGCCGGCGGCGTGCTGGCGTCACGGCTGACCGAAAATCCGCGCGACGCGCGTGCTGCTGCTCGAGGCCGGTCGCGCTAATCATTTCTACTCGCAGTTTCCCATCAGCTTCGGCCTGCTTGATCGACAACGCCGCCGCCAACTGGCTCTATGAGTCCGAGCCCGAACCCGGCACCGCCAACCGCAAGATTCCGGTGCCGCGCGGCAAAATGCTCGGCGGCTCGAGCGCCATCAACGGCCTCGTCTGGGTGCGCGGCCAGCCGCTCGACTACGACACCTGGGCGCAGATGGGCGCGCGCGGCTGGAGCTGGCAGGACGTCGCGCCGCTGTTCGACCGCATCGAGAACTTCGAGGACGCGCGGCGGCGACGGGCCGCGGCCGCGATGGGCCGCTGCAGATCTCCGAAGTGCCCGATCAGAACCCGCTCTACGACGCGCTGTTCAAGGCCGGCGGCCGAGGCCGGCTATCAAGCGTCAATCCCGACTACAACAGCGAGGACCAGGAAGGCATCGTCAAGACGCAGGCCAACATCCAGCGCGGCAGGCGCATGAGCGTCGCGCACTGCTATCTGGAGCCGGCCATGCAGCCGGCCGAACCTGCACGTCGTCACCGACGCGCCGACGCGGCGCGTCGTGCTGGACGGCAAGCGCTGCATCGGCATCGTCTATGAGCGGTACGGCAAGACCGATCGAGGCGCGTGCGGCGCGAGAGGTGATCCTGTCCGCCGGCGCGGTCGCGACGCCGCAACTGCTCGAACTCTCCGGCATCGGCCATCCGGAGATCCTGCAAGAAGCACGGCATCGAGGTCGCAGCACGCGCTGCCCGCCGTCGGCGAGAATTTCCGCGATCACATCAACGCCCGCATCATCTGGCGCGTCAACGATCCGAACGTCTCCTACAATCACATGGCGCGCGGCCTCGGCGCGGTCGGCGCAGGCGCTGCAAGTACATGACGACGCGGCGGCGGCTTCTTCAGCCTGCCGTCGGCGCCGCTGCTCGCCTTCCTCAAGACGCGGCCCGAACTCGAGACGCCCGACGTCCAGATGCACATCATGCCGTATTCGATCAAGGATCCGAAGCGGCGCAAGCTGCAGGATTTCCCGTCGATGACGATCGCCTGCTACCAGCTGCGCCCCGAGAGCCTCGGCTCGATCCACATCCGCTCGGCCGATCCCGACGCGCAGCCGGCGATCCGGTTCAACTTCCTCGCCGATCCGATCGATCAGCGCGCATGGTCGACGGCTTCAAGATGATGCGCAAGATCGCCGGCGCCACGCGCGATGGACCGTCTGCGCGGCGAGGAGTTCTCGCCCGGCGCCGACGTCGCAGACCGACGACGAGATCCTGCACTGGATCCGCAACAACTCGCAGACCGCCTATCACCCGATCGGCACCTGCCGCATGGGGCCGGCCGGCCCGAACACCGTGGTCGACGAGCAAGCTCCGCGTGCACGGCATCGACGGGCTTGCGCATCGCCGACGCCTCGATCTTCCCGACCATGCCGTCCGGCAACACCAACGCGCCGTCGATCATGGTCGGCGAGAAAGCCGCCGACCTCCTGCGCAGCGCCGCCTAAAGCGCACCGCATCGTTTACTCCGCGAAGAACTCGAGTAGCAGCGCATTCAGTTTTTCCGGCTGTTCTTCCGGCACGAAGTGGCCAGAACCATCGACCACCGCGCCGCGCACATGTGTGGCGCAACGCTTCAGGCTCTCCTCCGGCTCGCGTCCCCGGCCGCGTGCATGCGGATAGCTGTGGGCGCCGCCAATCGCCAGCACCGGCATCGGCAACCGGAAGCCCGTCGCCAACTGCGCGGCATTCACTGCCGCGTCGTCAGCCATCGTTCGATAAAGCGCGAAGCCCGCCCGCATCGCGCCGGGCTGCCCATACGTCCGCACGAACTCGTCGATATCTGAATCCGAGATCGCGCCAGGATGATAGGCAAACGTCTGGTAGAACCACTGCAGATAAATCCGCTCCCGCCCTTGCGTCAGCGCTTCGGGCAAATCCGGCGTGATGTGAAACTGGTGATGCCACCGCCGTCCGCCCTGCGAAAAATCTCCGCCGTCGCCAGGGATCGTCACATCGATGATGACCAGCTTTTCCACGGCCTCAGGATGATCGGCCGCAAGGGCATAGGCAGTCGGTCCGCCCCAATCGTGGCCCACGAGCAGGAACGTCTTGAAACCCAATGTCTCCGAAATCAATCGCCAGATGTCCTTGGCGAGCGTGCGCTTATCATAGCCGCTGAGGGGCCGTGAACTATCGCCAAGACCTCTGAGATCAGGTGCGATGACTGTGTAGTTTTTTGCCAGTGCCGGGATCGTGTGCCGCCACGCATACCAAGTCTGCGGCCAGCCGTGCAGCAACACCACCGGCGGCCCCTTACCGGCTTTGACATAGTGCAAAATCACATCGCCGACTTCGGCATAGTGGTGTGTCACGTCGAGGTCTGCGGTCATGCGGGGCGCTCCGGCTGAGATCGCAGCCACTATCGCGGCATTTGCCGCGCGACGACAGCATGCATGCGCATATCAAAGTTCACGCGTGCGCATCCCTCTTACTGCGCAGCCATAACTTTGCGCTCGTCCTCTGCGCCGCCGTAAACAAACGCTGCATCATTGAGATCGATGGCCGGGAAAACGTCCTTCTCGTTCCAGTAATCCTGCGTGTGTTGCCACTCCGGTTTTGAACCACGCTTCGGCAACAGATCGATACCCCGCATCAGGTAGCCGGGGTTGAAGCTCTCCGCGTCGATCCACGGCAGGATGGCCATATCCTTGTCTTCCGGCCTGAGTGCGACTTCGACCCGCCGCACGCCCTTCTCGTCCATATGCTTGAGCAGGCGGCAAACAAAGTCGCTGACGAGATCTGCCCGCAGCGTCCAACTCGCCCGGAAGTACCCGAACACCCAGGCCATGTTCGGAATGCCGGTAAACATCATGCCGCGATACGTCACCGTATCCGAGAAATTGAGCGGCTTTCCGTCGATGTCGAAGGAAATGTCACCAAGCACATTGAGATGAAAGCCCGTCGCAGCAACGATGATGTCCGCGGTCAGCTCCTTCCCGGATTTGAGCAGCACGCCCTTCTCCGTGAAACGCTCGATCTCGTCGGTCTCCACCGACGCCTGACCCGCCGCAATCACTTTGAACAAGTCCGCGTCCGGAATAAAGGCGATGCGCTGCCGCCACGGCCGGTACTTCGGTGTGAAGTGCTTCTCAATGTCGAACTCCGGCCCAACGATGCCGCGCACGACATTGATCAATTCCTCGGCGACCTTTTCCGGCTCGTCGATGCAGCGCTGCGCGAACACAGCCTGATCGAAATTGAGTTTGCGGCGCACGATTTCGTGCACCCAGTTTTCGTCGATCTGCAATTGCCGGAGCATCTGCGCCAGATCGTTGATGTTGCGTCCGGTGATGAAGAACGTGGGCGATCGCTGCAGCATGGTCACGTGCTTGGCGGTGCCCGCCATTGCAGGAATGATCGTGGCCGCCGTCGCGCCTGATCCGATCACCAGCACCGTTTTGTCTTTATACTCGAGACCCTCCGGCCACTCCTCGCTGTGCACGAGTTGCCCTTTGTAGGTCTTCATCCCGGGCCACTCCGGCATGTAGCCATGTTCGTGCCGGTAGTAGCCCTGGCACATCCACAGGAAATTCGCGGTGAAGTGCAACACCTCACCCGTATCGGTGCGCTGCGCTTCGATGGTCCAGAGGTTGTCCGCACTCGACCAGCGCGACTTCAGGATCTTGTGCTTGTAGCGAATATGCCGCGCGATATCGTTCTCATCGATGACTTCCGCCATGTAGTCGCGGATCTCTTGTGCCGTCGCAATCGGAGGCCCCCGCCAGGCTTTGAAACCGTAGCCGAAGGTATGCAGATCGCTGTCCGAGCGAATGCCTGGGTAACGATGCGTCCACCAGGTGCCGCCGAAGGTGTCTTGCATATCGAGAATGACGAACCGCGTCTGCGGGCGCTGTTGCTTGAGGTGATACGCCCCGCCGATTCCCGAGATCCCCGCGCCCACAATCAACACGTCAAAGTGCTCGGTTTTCTTGGCGGCCTCAGCTGGCGCTGGACGTTCGAGCGTTCCGGTCCCGGTCATGGCGTCGCTTTCAATCTCTGACGGCGGTGGTCCTCAAGCTGCAACCAAGTGGATCATTGACCGGTCGATCCAACAAGCCCGAATTCGCATACCCGCACCTCCCGCATGCGCAGGCTGGTGCGTGGACGCAACGAAAAAGCGCGCGAAACCGGCAGGTCTCGCGCGCTTAAATCTAACACGTTAATCGTCGTCTCAGCCGGGCAGACCTTCGGCCGCCATCGCCGCCTTCACGGCAGCGCGCTCGCCGACCCGCTTCTGATAGGCCTGGATGTTCGGATAACCTGCGAAATCGATCTTCATCGGCACCGCCCAACGCAGCACCGTGAACAGGTACGCGTCCGGCAGCGAATAGCTCGATCCGAGCAGGTAATCGTTCTTCGCGAAATGCTTGTCGAGATGCTGGAAACGCGCAGCCAGCCGCTCTTTGGCGAGCGTCTTCGCCTCTTCCGGCATGGCCGGATTGAACAGCGGCGAAAAGCCTTTGTGCATTTCGCTGGAGACGAAGTTGAGCCAGCTCTGCATCTTGTAGCGGTCGAGCGTGCCGTTGGCCGGGGCCAGCTTCTTTTCCGGAACCTTGTCCGCGATGTACTGCACGATGGCCGGACCCTCGGTCAGGAGCGTGCCGTCGTCCAACTCGAGTGCCGGCACATAGCCGAGCGGGTTTGTCGCCTTGTAGTCAGCGCCGCCTTCGATGGTCTTCGCACGGATATCCGTCTTGACCAGGCTGTGCGGCAGGCCGCTCTCTTTCAAAATGATATGCGGTGACAACGAGCACACGCCGGGAGTGTAGTAGAGCTTCATAAGGAGTTCCTTGTGGGACGGAGTTCTGACGGTCACTGGTTAGCGGGCCTGCGGCCGTCAACGCAAGCGACGCCGCCGCATGGCGGCCGGCCTCACCGAAAAGTGACCTATTGCCTCTGTTCGCCCGACATGCTGGACCCGGACCGGCAAATATGTTGGATTGCGCCAAGATTGACCCCAGCCGCAGCCCCTGAACAGGCATAATTGGCGAGGTCTCAAGCTAAGCATATGGCCGGGCTATAGAAATATCACCCGGCGCATCGGTATTTTACGAGGCCGCGCGCATGTCGACTGTTGAAACCGTTCCCCACGGCACCCTCATGAAGGGCAAGCGGGGCCTGATTATGGGTGTCGCGAACAACCGCTCGATCGCCTGGGGCATTGCACAAGCCTGCGCCGCGCAAGGTGCCGAGTTGGCTTTCACGTATCAGGGCGACGCCCTCAAGAAGCGTGTCGAACCGCTCGCAGCCGAGGTCAAATCCGACATCGTCCTGCCCTGCGACGTCACCGACAATGCCTCGATGGACGCCGTCTTCGCCGAACTCAAGGCCAAATGGGGACGCCTCGATTTCCTCGTCCACGCCATCGCGTTCGCCGACAAGGCCGAACTCGACGGCCGCTACGTCGACACCACCGAGGGCAACTTCACCAAGTCGCTGCTGATCTCATGCTACTCGTTCACCGCCCTCGCGCAACGCGCTGAAAAGCTGATGTCCAATGGCGGCTCCCTGCTGACCCTTAGCTACTATGGCGCCGAGAAGGTCATGCCGCACTACAACGTGATGGGCGTCGCCAAAGCCGCCCTCGAAGCCAGCGTCCGCTATCTCGCTGCCGATCTCGGCAAGCAAAACATCCGCGTCAACGCCATCTCCGCCGGCCCCATCAAGACGCTGGCGGCCTCAGGCATTTCCGACTTCCGCTACATTCTGAAGTGGAATGAATACAACTCGGCCCTCCGCCGCACGGTCACCATTGAAGAAGTCGGCGCCTCGGGGCTCTACCTGCTCTCCGATCTCGGCCGCGCCGTCACTGGCGAAATCCACCATGTGGATGCCGGCTATCACGTGCAGGGTATGAAGAACGAAGACGCGCCGGATATCTCAGTCGCCAAGAGCGAGTGAGCGAACGTGATCTCTGTCGCGCCAAAGGCAATTGAGCCGAACAAGGCAGGTCCGCATGTCACTTCAACAGCAATTGGATGCATTTCGCGCGGAATGGACTGCAAAAGCGCCAGCAGGGCGCGCGGAACTTTATCAGGCAAAAATTGATGAACTCCACCGTAGCGGCATTCTTGATGGCGCTTTAAAGCCGGACGACGCCGGTCCTGCATTCACACTACCGGATGCTTGCGGGAACCTGATTTCGTCTGCCGCAATGCTAGGAAAAGGACCGCTTGTCGTCACATTCTATCGCGGCGGTTGGTGCCCTTACTGCAATTTACAACTGCGCGCCTATCAAGGGATCCTTGATGAAATAAAACAGCGCGGTGCCGATCTTGTTGCCATATCGCCGGAAAAGCCTGACAACGCCCTAACCACCGCAGAAAAAAGCGCACTCAAGTTCTCGGTTCTGAGTGATCAATCAAACAGGGTGGCTCGCGCTTTCGGGCTGGTCTACACCCTGCCGGTCGAACTGCAGCAAGCCTTGTCGTCAATCGGCAAAGCGCTACCGTCCATGAACGGCGACGAAAGCTGGGAGCTGCCAGTTCCTGCAACCTTCGTCATTGGGCGAGATGGCAAAATCGCCTTCGCGCACGTCGATGTTGACTATCGCCGTCGTTTGGAGCCGATGGACGTACTCTCAGCGGTCAGCGCGTCACGCTGACCGCCTGTAAAATCAGCGCCCGCGTTCTTTGTCGCGATGCCAGTAAACGACAAGCACCGTCGCCGCAGCCGTGAGGATCATCGTCGTGATGATCTCCGGCCGCTTGACGAACGCCATCCAGACGTTGAGCCATGACAGAAACGCGCCGCGCCCCGTCAGCATGCCGTTTGTCACCATGACAGCACCCATCGCCAGCGCGCCGAAAACGACGCCGGCGGCGGTCTGCGCCAACTGCTTCACGAGCCTGGAAACCGACATTTTCTTGCCGGGCATCACGAGCATTGTTTTCGGATCTGCCATAGGGTCCTCCGTCAATTCGTTGATTTATATAGCTGATTCGACGGGATTTGCGAAAACCGGCAGTCCAGGCAAGGTTCCGAAGCGTTGATCCCGCCTCATCCAAGTCCGCCAAACGAAAGCCCAGACATGAAAATTCCGGCACTGCCATTCACCGTCACCGACTGGAGCCACGTGCCCGTGACCGAGCATCCCGGCGAGAGCGGCAAGGCCCTCTGGCGCACGCTCAACATCGGCGATCTCCGCATCCGCGAAGTCGAATACACGCCGGGCTACATCGCCGACCATTGGTGCGATCGCGGCCACGTCCTCTACGTCCTGCAAGGCGAACTCGAAACTGAACTGAAGGACGGCCGCAGGTTCACGCTCAAGCCGGGCATGAGCTATCAGGTCTCGGATTTCGGCGACGCCGCCCACCGCTCGTCGACCAAGACCGGTGCCAAACTTTTCATCGTCGACTGACTAACCGGCGGTTGCCATCGCTCGCGCGTCGAGCACAGCCTTCGCCCATTCCGCCGGCCGCTCTTGCGGCAGATTGTGTCCGGCATCGCGAAACACGTGGTAGGCGTAAGGCCCGGTGAAAAAGCGGCGATGCTGCGCGGTGCCGCCATTGACCCCATCGGAGTCGCCATCGATCGCAATCGTCGGCACGGTGATCAGCGGTTGTGACGCCAGACGCGCTTCGATGTGCGCGACCGCCGGATCTCCCGGCGCCATACCGTAGCGGTGCCGGTAGGAGTGAATGACCACATCCACGAAGTCCGGATTGTCGAAGGATTGCGCGGTGGCCGCGAATGTCGCCGCGCTGAAAGCCCACTTCGGCGACCACATGCGCCAGAGCAGTTCGGCGATGTCGCCGCGGTTCTGCGTGAGCCCGGCACGTCCGCGCTCTAAATTGAAATAATACTGATACCAATTCGCGGCCTCCTCGCGCGCCGGAATAGGCTCGCCCGATCGCGCGATGTTTTGGATGTTGTACGAATTGCCCGACACCAATGCCACGACACGCTCAGGCCAAAGCGCGCTGACGATGCACGCCCCGCGTCCGCCCCAGTCATAACCGCCGACCACCGCACGCTCGATCTTGAGCGCGTCCATCAGCGCCAGAAAGTCCGCACCGAGCACGGCCTGCTCGCCGGAGCGCGGCGTATCATTCGACAGAAATCGCGTCGGACCGTAGCCGCGCAGATAGGGCACGATCACACGCGCGCCAGCCGCAGCGAGCAGTGGCGCAACTTCCGCATAGGCTTCGGCATCATACGGGAATCCGTGCCCGAGAATGCACGGCCACCCATCGCTGCGAACCGTACTCCCGGTAGGTCACGTCGAGCACGCCAGCCTTGATCGATTTCGTTTGCATGTTGGCTCCTGTCTTTAGGCGTCCACCACCTGAAATCCACGCCAGTAGGGATCCCGGTCGTCGACGAAAATAGTGTTGTAGCCCGTGAGGCGCGCCCAGCCTTCAATGGACGGAATGATGGCGTCGTACGTCCCGACCTTCGTCCGTCCCTCGATCCGGCCGATGAACTCCGATCCGATGATACTTTCGTGCACGAAGCGCTCGCCTTCGCGCAGTTTGCCCTGCGCCGCCCATTGCGCCATGCGCGCGCTCGTACCCGTGCCGCAGGGGCTGCGATCAATCGCCTTGTCGCCGTAGAACACCGCGTTGCGCGCCGTCGATGTGGGCTTCAGCGTTGCCCCTGTGAACATCACATGGCTGAGCCCTTGAATGGCTGGGTTCTCCGGATGCACGAATTGAAATTGAGCGCCGAACGCCTTACGGATCTTCGGTGCCCACGACAGCACTTGGCTCGGTTGGAAGCGCTCAAGTCCCGGAAAGGCCTCTTGCGGATCGACGATAGCGTAATAGTTGCCGCCGTAAGCGACATCCACCTTCAGCCGTCCGATGCCTTCGACCTCGGCCTCGATGCCGCGCGCATGCAGATAGGACGGCACGTTCGTGATCCGCACCGACGTGACGAATGGCCCATCCATCTCATACCGCGCCGTCACCACGCCCGCCGGCGCATCAAGCTTCAGCACGCCGGGCGTCTTCGGATGCACCAGCCCGCGCTCGATCGCCATCGTCACCGTACCGATGGTGCCGTGCCCGCACATTGGCAAACAACCGCTGGTCTCGATGAACAGAATACCCACGTCGCAATCATCACGCGTCGGCGGCATCAGGATCGAGCCCGACATCATGTCATGCCCGCGCGGCTCAAACATCAATGCGGTGCGGATCCAGTCGAACTCGGCCAGGAAGTGTGCGCGGCGCTCGACCATGGTCGCCCCAGTGAGCGTTGGCGCGCCGCCGGCCACGATCCGCACGGGGTTGCCGCACGTGTGCCCATCGATACAGAAGAAAGTGTGCGTCGCCATGCAGACCTCGCTCGTGTGACGGCTGAGGCTAGCATTCCGGCCGCCGTGTTCAACCGGCAATAAAAAAGAGCGCGAGTTGCCCCGCGCTCTCTGAAACTCGGCCGAAACCAAGAGACTTATTTGAGTGGCTTGCAGCCGCTGGTGTCTTTGTCCGTGCAGGCCGGAGCCTTCTTCGCAGCCGCCATCTTCTTCGGGGCCGGTGCGGGCTTGGCGGGCGGCGGTGCTGGTTGCTCGACCACCGGCTCGTGATACTGCGGCACGCCGCCGAGCTTGATGTTCAGACCAATGCGCGCCGTCCAAGCCGTATCGCTGTGCTTGGCGACATACACGTCAGGAACGGGCACAGCGCCGTCATTGTAGTGATAGGTGTGCTGACCGAAGTTGTAGTACATCGCCTCGCCCTTGATCGAGACGATTTGATTGAGCGCTTTTTCGAACCCGCCGCCGACGGCATAACCGGTCCGCCAGCCTTTATGGAGATGGTCGAGAGGCGGGCTGCCGCCCCAATGCGCGATATCGCGCACTTCGGTGTCGATGTACCCGGCAGCAAAGCCTGCTGTTGCATAAACGAACGTGGTGTCGTTGACCATCTTGCCGAGGCGAGCGCGGAACGTCGCAATCGCCGAAAGCCGGTTGCTGACAGTGATGTGGCCGACGGGCGAGTAAGAGTTGTGACGGCGGTCGTCGAAGCCCGCGCGAGCCGCGTTGATGTCGCCTTCGAGACCGAACACCCAGCCGCTGCAATGCTGCCAGTTGTAGCCAGCCTGCACGCCGCCCGTGAAGCCTAGATCCTTCGTGTTGACCGGGCGGTCCTGATAGTCGAGGTAGTCAGCGAACAGTTCGTCCCACTTGAACATGTTCTTGGCCAAGCCGAGGTTGCCGCCGATGTAACCGCCAGTGAAGCGGCCGCCGCAAGTGCCGCGCTGAACCATGCCGCCATCTTTGATCGAGCCCGCGCGCGGACCGATCATGCCATCTGCCTGCGCGGGGCCTGCGCCGAGGACACTGATCCCGCCGATCGCGAGAGCTCCTAAAATACGTTTCATCTGCATTCTCTCCAGTAAAAGTGCCGGGCGAACGAAGTTCGACACCCCGGCCGCAACTGGATTGCGGGCACCCTTACGCCAAGCCTGCGATCCTGGAATGACGGGAATCTGATTCGGGAATCGAAGAGTTAATTTGTGTAAAGAGTTTCAGAGAACCAGCCGACTGAGTCCCTGCTGCAACGGAAAAAATATTAACGATTTGAGTCGCAACCGCGCCGATCCCCGCCACTATGCGAATAGAAGGCCCCCAAAAACACGGGTATCGAAGGGGACGCCAGGTAAAAAGCAGCTACTCTAAAACCGGCGGCAACCGGCGAACAGGTCGAGTGGCCGCCCGCAAGCCGCACCACCGGCGCACTGAATCGCCTCAAGATTGGAATGTCTGATGTCGACGCTCCTGATCACGCATCCGTCGTTTCTGCTCCACGACACCGGCCCCGGCCATCCCGAGCGGCCCGATCGCATGCGCGCGATCGACAAGGTGCTCGAGCCACGAGCTCTTCCCGCCCTGGTGCGCGCAGAAGCGCCGCTGCGCGACGACGTCGAGGAGCCGATCGTGCTCGCCCATCCCGCAGGACTACTTCGACAACGATCAAGGATGCCGCGCCCGGCGCCGGCGAGGAGCCGTCCAGCTCGACCCCGATACGGTGCTGTCGCCGGGCACCTGGGAGGCGGCGCTGCGCGCGGTCGGCGCCGGTCTGATGGCGGTCGACGAGGTCATCGACCGGCAAGCGTCAAGAATGCCTTCTGCCAGGTGCGGCCCTGCGGCCATCACGCCGAGACGGCGACGGCGATGGGCTTCTGCCTGTTCAACAACGTCGCCATCGCCGGCAGTACGCCCGCAAGGCCTACGGCGCCGAGCGCGTCGCGATCGTCGACTTCGACGTCCACCACGGCAACGGCACGCAGGACATCTTCTGGTCCGACAAGATCTGTTTCTTCGCCTCGACCCACCAGATGCCGCTCTATCCCGGCACCGGCGCACTCGGCGAAACCGGCGTCGGCAACATCTGCAACGCGCCGCTGCGGCCGGGCGACGGCGGCGAGCAGTTCCGCGAGGCGATGGAATCGCGCATCCTGCCGGCGCTGCGCAACTTCGGCCCCGACCTGATCATGCATCTCGGCCGGCTTCGACGCCCACCAGGACGATCCGCTGGCCAATCTGCGCTTGATCGAGGCGGATTTCGCCTGGGCGACCGAGCGAGTTGTGCGAGGTCGCCGACAAGCACTGCGGCGGCCGGCGTGGTATCGATGCTCGAAGGCGGCTACGATCTGACCGCGCTGGCCCGCTCGGTGGCGGTGCACGTCAAGTCGCTGATGGATGCGCCTGAGCCGCAATCGGGCCGTCGCACGCGCGGCGCGACACGCCGTGACAGGAGCATGTCGAATCATGAGCACAGGCGGACCGCGCAGTTCGCCGATATCAAGGAGATGACCGTTCGAGCGCGCGCTGAAGGAGCTCGAGAGCATCGTCGGCCGGCTCGAGCGCGGCGACGTCGAACTCGAGGAAAGCATCACCATCTACGAGCGCGGCGAGGCGCTGAAGGAGCACTGCGACCGGCTGCTGAAGCGGCCGAAGCCAAGGTCGAGCGCTGACGTTCGGCCCGGACGGCAGCCCGAAGGGCACCGAGCCGCTCGACCCGAAAAGCGAGCCGCAGACCGCATCTGCGCCGATCGGTCCTACGCGCGCGGTGAAGATACCGCTGAGGCCGATGCAGGCGACATTGTCGCAAGCGCACTGTTCGCGTGCGGCAACCGCCGGACGTTTCGAACATATGACTGCCGTGTGTCTGCCAGACCGCCGATGGAAAGGTTTCAGTGCCGTACCACACCAGCAAGACGCCGCTGCTCGACACGCGTCCGCACGCCCGAGGATCTGCGCCGCATGCAGCGAAGGCGAACTTGCCGCAGCTCGCCGACGAACTGCGCCGCGAGACGATCGACGCGGTCTCGGTCACCGGCGGTCATCTCGGCGCCGGGCTCGGCGTCGTCGAGCTGACGGTGGCGCTGCACTGGGTGTTCGACACGCCGCGCGACCGGCTGATCTGGGACGTCGGCCATCAGGCCTATCCGCACAAGATCCTGACCGGCCGCCGCGATCGCATCCGCACGCTGCGCCAGGGCGGCGGCCTGTCGGGCTTCACCAAGCGCGACCGAGAGCGAATACGATCCGTTCGGCGCCGCGCATTCCTCGACCTCGATCTCCGCCGGCCTCGGCATGGCCGTCGCGCGCGATCTCGACGGGCGCAACAACAACGTCATCGCCGTGATCGGCGACGGCGCGATGAGCGCCGGCATGGCCTACGAGGCGATGAACAACGCCGGCGCGCGCAACGAGCGGCTGATCGTCATCCTCAACGACAACGACATGTCGATCGCGCCGCCGATCGGCGCGCTGTCGAACTATCTGGCGCGCATCTCGTCGAGCGGCACCTATCTCCACCTGCGCGACATCGCCAAGCAGCTCGCGCACAACTTGCCGAAGAGTGGGAGCGCCGCGCCGCGCGCGTCGAGGAATACACGCGCACCTCTGGCAGGGCGGCGCGCTTGTTCGAGGAGCTCGGCTTCTACTACGTCGGCCCGATCGACGGGCACGACCTCAACCAGCTGCTGCCGGTGCTGAAGAACGTGCGCGACGCCAAGCAGGGCCCGATCCTCGTCCACGTCGTGACCAAGAAGGGCAAGGGCTACGCGCCGGCCGAGGCCTCCGACGACAAGTATCACGGCGTCAACAAGTTCAACGTCATCACCGGCGCGCAGGTCAAGCCGAAGCCGAACGCGCCAGCCTACACCCGCGTGTTCGCCGACAGCCTGATCGCCGAAGCCGCGCAAGGATCCGAAGATCGTCGCCATCACCGCGGCGATGCCGTCGGGCACCGGCCTCGACCTGTTCGGCAAGGAATTTCCCGACCGCACCTTCGATGTCGGCATCGCCGAGCAGCACGCGCGTGACGTTCGCGGCCGGGCTCGCGACCGAAGGCTTCAAGCCGTTCTGCGCGATCTACTCGACCTTCCTGCAGCGCGCCTACGATCAGGTCGTGCACGACGTCGCGATCCAGAAGCTGCCGGTCCGCTTCGCGATCGACCGCGCCGGTCTCGTCGGCGCCGACGGTCCGACGCACGCCGGCTCGTTCGATCTCGCCTATCTCGGCTGCCTGCCGGACTTCGTCATCATGGCGGCGGCCGACGAGGCCGAACTCGTGCACATGGTCGCGACCGCCGTCGCGATCGACGACCGGCCGAGCGCCTTCCGCTATCCGCGCGGCGAAGGCGTCGGCGTCGAGATGCCGGCCGTCGGCGTTCCGCTCGAGATCGGCCGGGGCCGCATCGTGCGCGAAGGCTCCAAGGTCGCGATGCTGTCGCTCGGCACGCGGCTTGCCGAATGCCTGCGGGCCGCCGATCAGCTCGCCGCGATGGGCCTGTCGACCACGGTCGCCGACGCCCGCTTCGCCAAGCCGCTCGACACCGACTCTGATCGGCCGGCTCGCCCGCGAACACGAAGTGCTGATCACCGTCGAGGAAGGCTCGATCGGCGGCTTCGGCGCGTTCGTGCTGCAGCATCTGGCCGACGCCGGGCCTGCTCGATCGCGGCCTCAAGGTGCGCCCGATGGTGCTGCCCGACATCTTCATCGATCACGACAAGCCGGAAGCGATGTACGCGCGCGCCGGTCTCGATGCGGCCGGCATCGTCAAGACCGCGCTCGCGGCCTTGGGCCATGACACGCGCGTGGTCGCCGGGCGGGCTTAGCAGGCGCTGGCGCTCCACCGCGGCGCGCAGCAAACCAGCTGGAGAATCAGCCGAAGCGCGATCGGTGGGCGTGGCTTGGCCTCAAGCGCCCCTGACACTACACGGGGGACTACGACTTGGCCGGAACCTTCGCAGACCCCGTGCCCCCGCCAAGCAAGGCACGGCCGATGTCGTGGGCCGCACCGGTCGAAACCAGATAGCCCGTCGCGACCGCCACGAGTGCGACGAGAAACCAGAACACTTTCATTTGGCGGCGCAACAACACCGCCCCCACCAGAATTGGCGGCAGCATCAGAGCGGCGACACCGGCGTAAAGCTCAATCATCACACGCTCCGATCAGTTCTAGTCCAACAGCGCCGGGGCACGCGAAACGGTCTCGCGCGCGCCGCCGAAGGATGCCACACCACGGGCCGGGCCCGCAAAAACAGCCTTCCTTCGGCCTAACCGCGGCTTTCGAACGAGAAGACGTTCCCGACGATGCCCCGGCGCGAACGCTGATATGGCCCCCCGCAACGCCACAACAAGACCCCGGTCCAAATTATTTTCACGCCTGCTCCGCAGTCAGCGCTACGCAGCACGTGCTCCGTCACGATAAGCTGCGCCGATAACGATAAAACTGAGGCGAGGAAAACCCGATGCGCAATTGGCAGGTCTTTCACAGTTTAAGCATGGTGGCTGCGGCAGTGGTGCTTGTTGGTGCGCACTGCGCCCCGGTTGCGGCGCAAGTGCCGTCGAAACCGATTACCATCGTCGTGCCGTATGCCGCAGGCGGCGGTACCGACACCGTCGCGCGCCTCATCGCCGATCAGATGTCGAAGTCGCTGGGCCAGTCCGTCATCGTTGAAAACACGGCAGGTGCTGGCGGTACCATCGCAAACGAGCGCGTCGCACGGTCGGCGCCGGACGGCGCAACATTGCTCATCAATCACGTCGCACTGCTTGCTGCGCCGAGCTTGTTCACCAACCTCAAGTACGACACCGACCGCATTCGAACCCGTCGGTCTCGTCAACAACGCGCCCATGCTGCTGATCGGCCGCAAGACAATCCCCGGGCAATCTCCAAAGGACCTATTGGCGTGGATCAAGGAGCAAGGCGTCAAGCCAACTTCGCGCACGGCGGCATCGGCACCAATAGTCATCTGTGCGCCGTCATGATGGGCAACACGCTGAGCTTTAAGCCGACCTTCGTCGCCTATCGCGGATCCGGCCCTGCCATCACTGATCTTCTCGCAGGTCAGATCGACTTGCTCTGGGATCAGGTAACGAACGCGTTGCCACAAGTGCAAAGCGGCAACCTGCACGGCATCGCCATCACCGCGCCAACGCGTCTGGCTGGAATTGCCCAATGTACCGACGACCGCCGAGCTCGGCATCCCCGCGCTCAACTACACCATGTGGCACGGCCTTTATGCCCCTGCTGGCACACCCAAGGCCACCATCGATGCCCTTAACGGCGCTTTGGCAAAGCCGTTGCCGACCCCGGTATTGTCGCAAAATTCAAGACGCTGGGCACCGTTTCGTTCCCCGCTGACCAGATGACGCCGGCAGCGCACGCCAAGGCCTTCGCCAGCGATCTACCGCGCGTCGCCGACCTCGTCGCCAGTGCCGGCGTCGAAGTTGCAGAGGCCAAGTAAACACTGGCGCGGTCGAGATAAAGCAAACCAACTGCCGTGTCTGCGCAACGCTCTTGCACAGACACGGCTCAGAATGCGCCGCCTTTTTTTCGCCCTGAAACATCAGCCATTGAGAGAGCAGCGGGATCCAACGCCACGGGGACAAAACCCGGCGGCGCAACAGACGAGGGGATCCATGTCCGCGTTTTTCCGTCTCTTCTCTGCTTCCCGCCGCGCGCGTCGCGCCGAAGCTCAAGACCCCAACGGCTTTGATGCCGGTTTCAAACCCGGTGACCGCATTGGCCAGCCGCCGCGCCGCCGCCGCTCCAAGGTCATGCGCCGCCTCGTGTTGGCGCTGGGCCTTTCCGGGCTCGGCACTGCGACCTATCAAGACCCATCGATTTGGCCGCGCTCCTGGTCAGTCGTCGAACCCTTCGCATCTTCCGTGGTGGATGCCGCGATGACCGCCGCGACCAAGCAACCCCACCCCAACCAAACCCGCTGAGACACCGCTGACGCAAGCATCGGCAACGGTGCCAGAAGCAACGGCAGTGGTGCCGGCGCCGGCGTCAACGGCAGCGGCCGCGGAGCCCGCCGCAGCTCCGGTAACGGAGACGGCCGCCGCAACGCCACCGGAGGACACGCGGACGCCGGATGAGGCCGCCAAGGATGCTGCGATCACTGCCATGCGGCCCCCGATCACCGATCCGCATCAGAAGCGCGCCGAGGCCGTTGGCCTCCACCCCGACATCTCGCCCGCACTGCTGAAGCGGCTGTCCGACACTGATTTCAAAACCGCAGCCATCGCCATCCGCAAAGCCTTGGCTGAGATCGACGACAACAGCGTCCTGATCTGGCCCGAGAAGCCAAAACCCGCGTCTGCGATGTTCCACGTCAGCTTCGTCCCGGGCGCTGCCCAAGCCGATTGCCGACGCTACATCGTTGCCATCGCCAAGGATGGCTGGCAGACAACCGCACTCCCAGTGGAAAAATGCGGCGTCAAACGTGCAAATATAAGGAAAGGTTAGTTGGCGCGCACCAGCGGCTCAATCGTCATGACGACGTAAGGAATGGCAACAGCAGGGCATGGGTCGACAATCGGTTTCAAGCGCAATCTGCTGCTCAATCTCCGTCATCCGAGTGCCCGGCACCGCGATCCATGGTGCAGCGCTTCGAACTCCAACTGGTTCCAAATTGGCACTCCTTTCCGCCGCCCGCTTCGTGTGGCTCGATGGATGCCGGTGACACGCACCGGCATGGCGATGCGAAGTCGAGAGATCGCCGGAAACCAGAAAATGGCGGGAGGTCCGGCGGCTACCCCATCACGCAGGGGTGAGGGGGGCACCGCGCCGCAGCATTTTATGCAAGTCGTCCCAACTGTCGAGCCATCGTCAAATCATCGGTGAGACACCATTGTTCCGCAACCAATCCATCGTTGATGCGATAAATCGAAATCTCGTCAATGCACACATTTCGTCCCGTCGCACCAATCGATGATGGCCCCATTCACGCCGGTCGATACGTAGCGCGTAACGATTTTGTTACCATCGATGATGATGTCATCGACATGTTCGGTCCAATGGGAAAAGGCGTCTCGAATTCGGCAGATCAAGTCCCGGACACCATCGTGCCCGCTGATGCGTTCGAGGCGAGAGAGCTTGCCCGCGGCGATGACGAAGCCGCCGCTGTGCTGCGACAGGTGGCGCGGAAAGCCGTGCAGCGTGGCGATCAGCGCCATCCAGCGCTGGGTGACCGGCGCGTCGGCGTCGATGCCGGCCTCGGCCAGGCCCAGCGCCAGGCGGTCGGGTCGTCGAACCAGTGCACCGAGCGCGCCAACGCGTCGATCTGCGGCTCGTCCAGGCCGAGCGCCTTGCCGATGTCGCGCACCGCGCCGCGCGTGCGGTAGGTGCGACAGCGCCGCGGCCAGCGCGCAGCGCTCGGTGCCGTACTTGGTGTAGATGTACTGGATGACCTCTTCGCGCCGCTCGTGCTCGAAATCGACGTCGATGTCGGGCGGCTCGTCGCGCTCGCGCGAGATGAAGCGCTCGAACAGCAGCGTGGTGTGCATCGGGTTGCACTTCGGTGATGCCCAGGCAGTAACACACCGCCGAGTTGGCCGCCGAGCCGCGGCCCTGGCACAGGATGCCTTGGCCGCGCGCGAAGCGCACGATGTCGTGCACGGTGAGGAAGAAGGCTTCGTAGCGCAGCGCTTCGATCAGCCCCATCTCCTTTTCGATCTGCGCCTGCACCGTGGCGGGCGTGCCCTGCGGGTAGCGTTCGCGCGCGCCCAGCGTCGTGAGCGCGCGCAGGTGGGCGATCGGCGTGATGCCCGTCGGGCA
This sequence comes from uncultured Alphaproteobacteria bacterium, assembly GCA_963831185.1. Classification (GTDB taxonomy): domain Bacteria; phylum Pseudomonadota; class Alphaproteobacteria; order Rhizobiales; family Hyphomicrobiaceae; genus JABFRJ01. Next base: position 9,431 of record CAWHPE010000006.1, on the reverse strand, counting down.
CCAGTTCGGCCGGGTACTCGTAGCGCAGCTCGCTCAGGCTGAAGCGGCAGCCCTCGGCGATGCGCAGCGCTGGCCTGCAGCCATGCCGGCCGGTACAGCTGCGCCAGGCGCAGCGCGCGAGCGCAGATGCTGCTCGGCGTTGCGCGCCAGCGCGAAGCCGCAGTCGGCCAGCGGCGTCTTCAGGCGCACGGCGGTCAGCGTGTCCTGCACCGGCTTGCTCGAGCGCAGGTGCATCAGCACGTCGCCGGCGGCCACCAGCGGCAGGCCGGTGTGCGCGGCCACGGCGTCCAGCCGCTCGACGAGCAGCGAGTCGTCGGCATACAGCAGCAGCTCGACGGCGATCGCCGCGCGCTCGGCAAAGGTGGCCTGCAGCCAGCGCGCCTGCGCGAGCAGCGCTTCGGGCGGGTCGTCGCGGCGCGGGATCAGCAGGGCGTGGCAGCCGGGCGCGCCGCGCAGATGCGGCGCGCCGCTGTCGAGGTCGCGCACCGTGAGCCGGTACTGCCCCTTCGCGCAGCGCAGACGCGCCAGCGTGATCAGCTCGCACAGGTCGCCGTAGCCCTCGCGGTGGCGCGCGATCAGCACCAGCCGGCAGGCCGGCGTGGCGCCCTCGCCCTGCAGCTCGAACACGCTGCCGATCAGCAGCTTGATCGGGCTGGCCGGCCTCGCCCTGTCGCTTGGCCTCTTCGTGCGCCGCACCACGCCGGCGACCGAGCATTCGTCGGTGATCGCGATGGCCGCGTAGCCCAGCTGCGGCGGCGCGCGCGACCAGCTCTTCGGGATGCGAGGCGCCGGTGAGGAAGCTGAAGTTCGAGCGGCAATGCAGCTCGGCATAGCCCGGCAGCCGTCGTCGGCCAGCGGCGCGGCGGGGCGAGCGGCGGCGGCGGGCGCGGCGCCTTGGGATGGGTGGGTTGGGGCATGGCTCATTCAGCCGAACAGACCATGCAGATACCACTGCGCCGCGTCGCCGCGCCGCTCGCGAAAGACCCAGCGCAACCGGTGATCGCGGCCCTTCGGCGACGTGGTAGTCGCGGCTGACCAGTTCACCGTCGAACCAGCCGGCTTCGATGCGCTCGGCGCGGCTGCGCAGCGTGAGCGGGCCGCCGTGCAGCGGGCGGCCGGCTTGTTCCTGCAGGCGCAGCGGCTCGGGCAGCAGCCAGGTCGGGCGCGGCAGGGCCGGCGGCGGCAGTCGCGGCGAGGCCGGCGGCTGCGGCGGCATTCGCCGGCACGGCGGCCATCGCGCGCTCGGGCCGGTGGTCGGCCAGCAGGTGCAGGCGCTGCACGCGCTCGGGGCCCAGACGTGCGCCGAGGCGGTCGATCAGGCCGCGGCGGTCGTCGTCATGCCGCGGCGCTGCGGGTCGCGCCACAGGGCGGCCTCGCGGCCGGCGTGGCTCGACCGCCTCTTCCAGCCGCAATGTCAGCGCATACACCGGTGCCGGCAGCGCGGTGCGCTGCAGGCGCTCGCGCAGCAGCAGGCCGATCTGCCTGGCCTCGCGCGAGGGTTCGCCCAGGCCGATGCGCACCACGGTGTCGGGCAGCGCCTGGCGGCGACTGGTTTCGTGGCGCAGGTGCAGCGCGATGCGCGAGGCCGCCAGCCATTGCTGCGCCAGCCAGCCGGCCAGCGGCTGCACCAGGCGCTCGGCGGCGAAGACCAGCATCGCGGCATCGTCGGCGCGGTGCAGCAGTTCGAGGCCGAGCTCGAAGCCGGCGCGGCGGCGTGAACCAGGGGCGCGGGTCGGGTGCCTCGCCGTAGGCCTGGGCCAGGCGTTCGAGCAGCTCGCCGCCGCCGCGCCGCTGCAGGCCGGCGCGCGGCAGCGCGCGCACGTCGGCCAGCGTGCGGCAGCCGATGCCGTGCAGCAGTTCGGCCATGCGTTCGGGCAGTTGCCAGGCGGCGAGCGCGGCGGCCAAGGGCAGGGCATCGAGGCGCTGGCGGGTGTGCTGGTGCCAGGCCAGCACCGGGTCGATTGCCGCGGGCTTGCGCGCAGGCGGCAGCCGTGCGCAGTGCCGCGCCGCGGCGACTCGCCTGGCGTCAGCCGCGCCAGCAACGACGCCGCGCCTGCCGTGGGCGCCACCGCCATCTGCGCGGCATGCACGCCGCTGGCGCGCACCGTTGCCCGCACCGCGCGGGCCAGCGCACGGGCGCCACCGAACAGGCGCAGCGAAGCGGCCCCTTCGAGCAGCACGCCGTCGGGCTCGATCACCACCGCCGGCGTGTAGCGCGCCAGCGCGAGCGCGAGCCGTTCGACGAACGCCGCTTCGCGTGCCGCGTCGCGCGGCAGCAGCTGCAGGCCCGGCAGCAGCGACGCGGCGCTGGCCGCGCTCATGCCCGGCTGCACGCCGGCGGCGCGTGGCGACGCGGCAGGCCAGCAGCACGCGCCGCTGCTCGACCACGCAGCGCGCCGGCTCGCTGCCTGCGGCGCAGCGGGCAGCGCGGCGAGCAAGGCCTCAAGCGGCAATGCGTTCAGGTGCAGCGCGAGCCACAGCATCAGCGGGCTCCGACAAGGCCAGCAGACCGCCGCGGCTGGCGCAGGCAGAGCCGGCACCCGCCGCAGCGCACGGCGCGTGGGCAGGCCGGCCACCGGCAGCGCCAGCAGCAGCGGCGCGGCCATCGCCGGGCCGCGGCGCTTGAACACCGTGACGGCCAACTGCCGCTGCGCCACCGGCTCCAGCGCCAGGCGCAGCGGCGCCGGCGACGACTGCGCACGGGCCGCCGCCGGGCGCAGCGCGAACAGCGGGCAACGACCCTCTTGCGCCGCCAGATGCAGGCGGCGCAGCGCGTTGGCCAGTGCCGCAGCCGGCGCACGCTCTTCGCTGCTGCCACCACAGCACCGCTGCGCACGCACCCGAGCGCAGGCCTTGCTCGGCGGCCCAGGCCGCGTCGGCCAGTGAACCGGGCGCTGACGAGCAGCAGGCGCGCGAGCGGCCAGCCGAGCGCCTGCAGCGCCGGCGCGTACGGCATGAAGGGCGGCGCGATGCACAGCAGGCTGCCGGCGTGTCCGAGCCCTTGCGCCAAGCAGCGGCGCGAGCAGGCGCAATTCGCCGCTGCCGGGCGCGGCGAGCAGCAGTTCGGTCAGCCCGGCGGCCGGCCAGCCGCCACCGGGCAGCTCGGCGTCGAGCGCGGCAAAGCCGGTCGATCGCACGGCCGCTGTCGCTGCGGTCTGGGCCAGGCGATCGGCCAGCCACAGCGCCGGGCGCTCGGCGGCAGGCAGGCCGTCGAGCACCTGCGCGGCGCGAAGGGGAGAGAAGGGGCAAGGCTCGGCATCGCAGGCGGGGAACAATAGCTGTGTATTTATACAGCTATTGTGGCGGCCTGCGCCAGGATTCAGCAGGGCATTTTTCGCAGGATCGGCCCACCTGACGGGCCGCGCATCAGCGCGGCCCGTGCGGATGCGCCTGCACGCGCGCGAGATCGAAACCGAGCGCCTGCAGCCTGGCCTTGACCGCCGCGTCATCTGCCGGTGTGAGCGCCGGCTGTCGCGCCAGCACCCACAGATACTCGCGCGAGGCCTCGCTGACGATGGCGTAGCGGCCATCGGGCGCGAGATCGACGACCCAATAGGCGCCCCAGCCGATGCCCGTCCAGCGCAGCCATGCGGGCAGGAAGCTGACTTCCAGCCGCGCCGGCAGCAGCCGGCCGCCTTCGATGCGCGCCACGCCGGCGGGCGGCCGAGCGATGCCGAGCACGCTGTCGATGCTGCCATCGGCCTGCTTGCAGCGATTGAGGACCTCGACGCGGCCATCGCCCAGGTCGCGGTAGGTGGCCGCGGTGTCGGACACGCACTGCTTCTGGAAGCGGTTCGGAATCCAGGCCACCTGGTACCAGCGTGCCCATGTAGGCCGCCACATCGAGGCGCGGCAGCGCCTGCAGCGGCGGTGCCGGCTGGGCCGTCGCGGCCAGCGAGGCGGCCACCAGCGCAGCCGGCCAGGACCACGAGCAGCGAGTCGGGTCATCGGCATCGCATCCAGATCAGACAGCGTTCGGCGGCCAGCCCTGGCACGGCCAGCGGTTCCACGTGAAACACGTCGATGTCGGCCGGCAAGGCGGCGATTTCGTCGTCGGGTCGGCGGCCCTTCATGGCCATCCACACCCCGCCCGGCGCCAGCAGCGGACGGGTCAGGCGCACGAAATCGGGCAACGACGCGAAGGCGCGCGCGGTGATCACATCGAACGGCGGCCCCGGCAGCGCTTCGACGCGGGCGTGCAGCGCATGCAGGTTGGGCAGCGCCAACTCGCCGGCCACCTGGCGCACGAACGCGGCCTTCTTGCCGACGCTGTCGACACAGCTCACGTCCCACCGTCGGCTCGACCACGGCCAGCACCACGCCGGGCAATCCACCGCCGCTGCCGACATCGAGGATGCGCAACGGGCGGCCGGCCGCATGCGCGGCGCAGTGGTTCGACCACGGCCAGGCAGTCGGCCATGTGCTGCAGCGCATCTGGCCCGCATCGCGCACGGCCGTCAGGTTGTAGGCGGCATTCCACTTGCGCAGCAACGCGAGGTAGCGCACGAGTTGGTCGAGCACGTGCTCGGACAACGCCAAGCCGATGGCCGAACCATCCTGCCGCAGCGCGTCGCCCTCGGCGCCGAGGCGCAGCCGCGGTCACGCCGCCTCGTCGCTGGCCGACCGTTCGTTGGCCGCAAAGCCCTTGAACCGCCCCTTCTTCAGGTGCACCAGCAGCAGCGAGATCGCCGCCGGCGTCACGCCCGCGATGCGCGAGGCCTGGCCCAGCGTCTGCGGGACGGTGGCGGCTGAGCTTCTGCCGGACCTCGTGGCTGAGCGCGGTGACCTGCGCGTAGTCCAGTTCGGCCGGCAGCGCTGAGTGCCTCGAAGTGCGCCGCGCGCCCGACCTCCTCGACCTGCTTGTCGATGTAGCCGGCGTACTTCGTGGCGATCTCCGAGCTGCTCGATCACGGCGGCGCCCAGCGGCGCGCCCAACTCGGCGAGCAGCGTTTCACGTGAAACCGCGCGTCGGCCTCGGGGCGGGCGATCGAAGCGATCTCGGCGACCGCGTCGAAGCCGACGCCCGGCCGGCGCAGCAGGTCGGCCAGGCTGTGCTCGTGTTCGAGTGCCTTGCCAAGCAGGCGCTCGGCGGCGGCCGCAGGCACGATGCCGGGGTGGACCCAGGTCGACTTCAGCCGCTCTGTTTCACGTGAAACAGCATCGCGCTTGCGATTGAAAGCCGCCCAGCGGGCGTCGTCGACCAGGCCGAGGCGGCGGCCGGTTTCGGTCAGGCGCGCGTCGGCGTTGTCCTCGCGCAATTGCAGCCGGTACTCGGCGCGGCTGGTGAACATGCGGTACGGCTCGGTCACGCCCTGCGTCACCAGGTCGTCGACCAACACGCCCAGGTAGGCCTGGTCGCGCCGCGGCAGCCAGGCCGCTTCGCCCTTGACCTGCAGCGCGGCATTGATGCCGGCGAACAGGCCCTGCGCCGCCGCCTCTTCGTAGCCGGTCGTGCCATTGATCTGGCCGGCGAAGAACAGGCCCTGGATCGCGCGCGTCTCGAAGCTCGTCTTCAGCCCGCGCGGGTCGAAGTAGTCGTACTCGATCGCGTAGCCCGGGCGCAGGATGTGCGCATTCTCCAGCCCGACCATCGATCGCACCGCAGCGAGTTGAATGTCGAACGGCAGCGAGGTCGAGATGCCGTTCGGGTAGAACTCGTGCGTCGTCAGACCCTCGGGCTCGAGGAAGATCTGGTGGCTCGACTTGTCGGCAAAGCGGTTGACCTTGTCTTCGATGCTCGGGCAGTAGCGCGGGCCGACGCCCTCGATCACGCCGGTGAACATCGGGCTGCGGTCGAAGCCGGTGCGGATGATGTCGTGCGTGCGCTGCGTTGGTGTGGGTGATCCAGCACGGCACCTGGCGCGGGTGCATCGCCGCGTCGCCCATGAAGCTGAACACCGGCACCGGATCCAGATCGCCCGGTTGCTCGACGAGCTTGCTGAAATCGATCGTGCGGCCGTCGATGCGCGGCGGCGTGCCGGTCTTCAGCCGACCCTGCGGCAGCTTCAATTCCTTCAGGCGCGCCGACAGGCCGACCGCCGGTGGATCGCCCGCGCGGCCGCCGCCGTAGTGCTGCAGGCCGACGTGGATCTTGCCGTCCAGAAAGGTACCGGCCGTTAGTACAACAGCCTTCGCACGAAAGCGAACGCCCACTTGCGTTACTGCGCCGACGACCCGATCGCCTTCCAGCATCAGGTCGTCCACGGGCTGCTGGAACAGCCAGAGGTTCGGCTGGTTCTCCAGCCGGCGGCGGATCGCCGCCTTGTACAGCACCCGGTCGGCCTGCGCGCGCGTCGCGCGCACGGCCGGCCCCTTGCTCGAATTGAGGATGCGGAACTGGATCCCGGCCTCGTCGGTGGCCAGCGCCATCGCGCCACCGAGCGCATCGACTTCCTTGACCAGGTGCCCCTTGCCGATGCCGCCGATCGACGGGTTGCAGCTCATCTGGCCCAGCGTTTCGATGTTGTGCGTGAGCAGCAACGTCGCGCAGCCCATGCGCGCAGCGGCCAGCGCAGCCTCGGTGCCGGCATGGCCGCCGCCGACGACGATGACATCGAAATGTTGGGGATGGAGCACGGGATCGGCGGCAACGGCCTTCACCGTCCGCCCGCAGAGGCAGTGCCTCAATTTTAGGCGGTCGTTGGCCGGCGCGCTGCGGCCAGAGAAAGTAGCCCGGCGGCCACGTACCGCCCAGCGGCAACTCCCAGGTCGGCCGCGCGGGCGACCACAACCGTCAACGCAGCGCAGCCGAACGCAACTGTCGGGCGACGAACACCACGCCCGCCACGGTGATCAGCGCGCACACCGACAGCGGCAGCGCCATGTCGAGCAGGCCGACGGCCTCGCCCTTCAGCACCCGGTTCATCAGTGCCACCTGGCCCAGCGCCGGCACGGCCAGATGCCAGGGCGCCTCGCCGCTCTGGTTGAACACCGTCACCAACGGCAGCAGCGACACGCCGAGCATGACCACGGTGTTGTTCGCCTGCGCCTCCTTGAACGTCTTGCAGCGGATGGCAATCGCCATCATGACCGCCGCCAGCGCTGCGGCCAGCGGCGCGAGCAGGGCCAGGAACAGTGCCGCCTCGCGAAACCCGAACTGGAACATCGCGGCCAGCGTCTCGCTGCGCAGCAAGGCCTGTGCCGGCAGGAAAGAGAAGCAGCTCAATAGCGCAATCAGCATGCCCACCGCGGCGACCGCGCCCCACTTGCCGATCACCAGTGACAGGCGCGACGCCGGATTCATCAACAGCGGTTCCAACGAGCCTCGCTCGCGCTCGCCGGCCGTGGTGTCCAGCGCGGCGTTGAGCGCGCCGTAGAGCACGGCCATCAGCACGAAGAACGGCAGCATGCCGGTCAGCTGCGCGGCGCGCGACTGCGGGTTGGCCAGATCGCGGTCGTTGATCTCCACCACTTCCAGCGTCGCGGGCGCCACGCCGCGCAGCGCCAGACGCAATGTGGCCTGTTCGCTGGAGAAGCCGTGCAGCAGTCGCGCCAGGCGGTTCACGCTGGTGCCGGCGCGCTGGTTGCCGCTGCTCGACACGATCTCCACCAGCGGCACGTCACCGCGCGCGAGTTCGGCTTCGAATTCCTTGCCAATCTGCAGCACCGGGTCGCCGAGCGCCTGACTCTTCAACTTGGCCTCGTAGTCGGCGGGAGCGGTCTCGATGCGATAGGTCTGGCGTTCGAGGTAGTTGCGCAGCGTCGGCGCGTACTCGATGCCGGCGGCCACGACCGTGCGCTCCTCGGCGCGCTTCTCGATCCCCGCCACCAGCGCCGACAACGCAATCAGCACCAGCGGCCCGATCGCCACCGATGACAGCACGACCATCAACAGCGTGCGCCGGTCGCGCAGCGCATCGATCAGCTCCTTGCGAAACACGACCCAGGCGTTCATGCCCGCTCCCGCTCGGCGGCGCTGAATGCCAGCTTGACGAAACTCTCTTCGAAGTCATGCCCGCCGCACTGCGCGTTGAGCGACGCCACGGTGCCTTCGGCCACCGTATGGCCATGCGCGACCACGATCACCCGGTCGCACAGCCGCTCGACCTCCTGCATGATATGGGTCGAAAAGACGATGCACTTGCCTTCGTCGTCGCGCAGGCGGCGCAACGCGTCGCGCAACGCACGCGTGGCCAACACATCCAGGCCGTTGGTCGGCTCGTCCAGGATGATGTTGGGCGGGTTGTGCACCAGGGCACGGGCCAGCGCGGTCTTCATGCGCTCGCCCTGGCTGAAGCCTTCGGTGCGGCGCGCGAGCAGTGGCGTCATGTCGAGCAGATGGGCCAGCGTTTCGCCGCGCTGCGACGCTGCGCCGTCGCTCATGCCATGCAGACGGCCGTAGTAGACGATGTTCTCGCGCGCGGTCAACCGCGGATACAGACCGCGCGCGTCGCTCAGCACGCCCATGCGCGCCAATGCAGCCCGCGGCTCGCGCAGCACGTCGATACCGTCGACGCGCAGCTGCCCCGTGTCGGGAACCAGCAACCCGGCCACCATGCGCAGGGTGGTGGTCTTGCCGGCCCCGTTCGGGCCCAGCAGGCCGGTAATGCACGCGTCGGTCGCCTGCAGGCTCACGCCGTCGACCGCCTGCACCACGCGCGCCTTCTTGCCACGGCCTTGCGTGAAGCGCTTGGCCAATTGGTGCACTTCGATCATGGCGCGGCCCCGGGCAAGGCAAACATCGGCGGCCGCGGAATGCCCGTCGCGCAGGCAGCATCCGTCTGCAGCGCCTCGTCGTCACTGGCCGCATCGACGAAGCGGTACAGCACATCGCGCATGCAGCCCAGGGCCATCACGCCGTGGCCGGCGTTGGGCACCACGACGTGGCGCGCCTTGGCGCCCAGCGCGCTGGCCACGCGTGCGCCGTGCCGCGGCGGCGTCACCGGATCGAGGCCGCCCGACAGCACCAGCGTCGCCGCAGGCGCAATCGGCAGCGTGTAGAACGCAGCCGGCACATCGCCGCGCGGCCACCCGGCACACACGTCGCGATACAGGGCGAGAAGCTGTCGCCGAAATCGGCCCCAGGTCGGTCGACGGCCTGCGACAGACGCGGGAAGTCCTCGGCGCAGACGACCGAGAAGTGCATGCCGGCCGCCACCTGCAGGCTGCGCCGGCCGCCGACAGATTGCGCCAAGGCCGCCAGCGCCTCGAAGCGGCCCTGTGTGGCCCGGCCGATGGCGCTCGGCAGTGCGGCCGCGAGTGCCGGCGCGTAGAGCGGACCGCGCACCATGCCCAGCAGCACGTCGCGCGTCAGCGGCAGGCGTTCGATGCGGTCGGTCAACGGGTGGCGCAGCTCGATCGTGCGCGGCAATGACGCCAGCAGGCATGCGCCAACGCTCGCGCAACTGCGGCTCGCGCGCATTGCAGACCTTGTCGGCCGCGCAGGCGTCGAACACGGCGTCGAGCGCGGCCTGGTTGTCGGTCGAAAACGC
>CAWHPE010000005.1:0-36266 GCA_963831185.1 uncultured Alphaproteobacteria bacterium | reverse complement strand
AATGGGAAAAGGCACCTCGAATGCGGCAGATCAACTCCCGGACGCCATCGTGGCCGTGAAACTCACTCCGCTCCCAGCCCTTCGGCATGTGCGCGACGAAATCCGAAGTGTATATCTTGGGAATTGACGACACATCGCCGCTGTTCCACAGCGCGTGCAATGCCTCGATCAGTTGAATGGCGTCGTCACGAGCTATTCCGCCGGAACTCACTGAGTATCTCCAAAAAACGGGCGGGTTTGGGCGGGCGTCCCGCCCAATGGAGCGCGAGGCCAGCCTCGCTCGCGAAGCGAATTACCTTCCACCCTCAGTCTTCAACCACGCCGCACAGCACGCCTTCGCCAATTCCCGCACGCGCAGAATATAGCTCTGCCGCTCGGTGACTGAGATCACGCCGCGTGCGTCAAGCAGGTTGAAAATGTGCGACGCCTTGATGCACTGATCGTAGGCGGGCAGGGCCATCAAATGCGTCTCGCCAGACGCGCCCTTGTCGAGCAGCGACTTGCATTCCTTCTCCGCGTCACGGAAATGCGCGAGGAGTAACTCCGTATCCGCGTGCTCGAAATTAAAGCGCGAATACTCTTGCTCCGCCTGCTGGAACACGTCGTTATACGTCAGCTTGCGCGCATCATCGCGGCCGTTGAAATTCAAATCCCACACGCGGTCAACGCCCTGCACGTACATGGCCAGTCGTTCGAGCCCGTAGGTGATTTCGCCTGCGACCGGATTACAGTCGAAGCCGCCGACCTGCTGGAAGTAGGTGAACTGCGTCACCTCCATGCCGTTGCACCAGACTTCCCAGCCAAGGCCCCATGCGCCGAGCGTCGGGCTCTCCCAATCATCTTCCACGAAACGGATGTCGTTGAGCTTGGTGTCGATACCGATGGCGTCGAGCGACTTCAAATAGAGGTCGAGAATATCGGGTGGTGACGGCTTCATGATCACCTGGAACTGGTAATAGTGCTGCATCCGGTTCGGGTTCTCGCCGTACCGCCCGTCCTTTGGCCGCCGCGACGGCTGCACATAGGCTGCGTTCCAGGTCTTTGGCCCAAGCGCGCGCAGCGTCGTCGCCGGATGAAATGTGCCCGCGCCAACTTCCATGTCGTAGGGCTGCAAGATCACGCAACCCTGCGCGGCCCAAAACTGCTGCAGCGTCAGGATAAGATCTTGGAACGACTTTTTGGGCTGTAACACGCCAAGGGCAGGGGCAGGTGCGGCGGCAGTCTGGGCGCTGGGCGACATGGTATGGCTCTGCTGGATAGGGTCGATTTGCGCCGCACTATACGCAAATCCCGCCCCCTGTCACGGTTTCGCCGTGGTGGGGCCAGCAAAGCGGTCAAACCCTTGTTCGGGGCGGCAAACGCTGCAGAGGAAACGCAGGCGGAAGATCAGTCGCGCTTCACGGGCCGGTATTCACCGGTTGCGGGATCGAACGCCAAAGTGCCGAGATCCTTGGCATCGACACGAGCTTCGGCGCGCTGGCGCAGGTCGTCCTGCGCGCGTGCCAAATCCGCAGCCATTTTCTCGCCGACGCCTTTGAGCGCGCGATATCCGGCATAAAGCCCGGCACCGACAGCGGCCAGGATGAGAAACTGCGGCATGAGACGTCCTCCTCCCAAATGCCAGCGTAAGGGCCGACTATAGACCAAGTCGCGCCCAAAGTGCACGCGTTTCCAAAGTGCTCAGGGCCTCTGTCGCCAACGAGCCCGTATTTATTCCCGCCGCCATTGTGGCCGCTTCGAGGCTGCTGCTGCCCGCCCCCTTGAACAACCGGCTAAGCAGCCCGGTTTTAGCCATCGGCACCACCCGAAGCTGCACCTTATCCCCATAGACGGCGCGCATCCGCGAGCGCACGTCGCCGATGCCATCGATCAGCCCAAGGTCGAGCGCCCGCGGCCCCGACCAGAACGCGCCTGAAAACAACTCCGCATCCGGCCCTTTGAGCTTGCCTGCACGCCGATCCTTGACGACGCCAATAAACACATCGTGCACGTCTTTTTGCAGCATCTTGAGCCGCTCCACGTCCTCCGGCTTCTCCGGCAAAAATGGATCGAGCGTGCTCTTCGACAAGCCTGCCGTATGCACGCGCCGCTCGATGCCGAGCTTCTCGATCGCCTTCTCAAATCCGAAGCCGGAGGAAATCACCCCGATCGAGCCGACGATCGAAGAGGGGTCGGCATAAATCTCGTCGCCTGCCACCGCCAGGAAATAGCCACCGGAGGCCGCCGCGTCTTCGCAGAACACGTGCACTTTCTTCTTGTGCTCCGCCGCCAGCGACCGGATGCGCTGAAACAGCAAGTGCGACTGTACCGGCGACCCGCCGGGCGAGTTGATGACAATGGCGACGCCCGGCACCTTGGACATCGTAAACGCCTTGTCGAGCGCGCTTGCCGCAGCCGCAAGCGTTAACCCTGAGCGCAGTGGGGGCATACTGCCAATGGGGCCGGAGAACCGCAGCACCGGCACGACAGGCTTTCGATTGAAGAAGCGCATGAGGGTCTCACGAGAACAACGATGTGTCCCCTCTATATAGGAGTCGTCGCTCAAGCTGCCACCCTCGATCAAGCCGCGAGCGCCAAGATCTCGTCTCCAGCCCGCCCCCCGACATTGCCGAGGACGGTTTTCTGCCTCAGTATTCAACAGTAATCGCACGTCTTATGGAGCCAGTCCCGCATGTTGACCCGCCGCGCAATCATTTTGGCCACCGCCGCCATTGCAGCGATGTGCGCTCCTGCTGCGGCGCAAGATGCGTATCCCGCTCGCCCGATCAAAATGCTTGTCCCGTTCCCGCCGGGCGGTCCCACCGATCTCGTCGCGCGCGTGCTGGCGGATAGAATGGCCACAACACTCGGCCAGTCGATCATCATCGAGAATAGGCCCGGCGCGAATGGCAACATCGCCGCCGATGCGGCTGCGCGCTCCACGCCTGACGGCTACACGGTCCTTTACAATACCTCCGCCATAGCCTTGAGCCCGTCGTTGTTCAAAAAGTTGAACTACGACGTGAAGACCGACCTCGTGCCCATTGCTTTGACGGCTGTCGTGCCGCTGGTGATCGCGGTCCATCCCGGCGTGCCCGCCAAGACCATTTCCGAATTCATCGACTACATGAAAGCCAATCCCGGCAAGCTGAACTACGGCTCCGCAGGCGCTGGCAACGTCACCCACCTCGGCGCGGCGCTCTTCCTGAAATCGCAAGGTCTCTCGGCCGCGCACGTCCCCTTCGCAGGCAGTGCGCCGGCCGTCACCGCGCTCGCGGGTGGGCACATTCAATTTGTCACCGATACGGTCAACTCGTCGCAATCGCTCATTCTGGATGGCAAACTCCGTGCCCTTGCGGTGATGACCAAGAACCGCGTCAAGGCTCTGCCCGATGTGCCTACGCTGACCGAAGCCGGCTTGGCGAATTTCGACATCGGCGCTTGGCAAGGCTTGATGGCGCCCGCCAAAACGCCGCCCGAAATCATTGCCAAGCTCAACGCCGCCGCGCTCGAGGCACTGAAGGATAGGTCCGTCCTCGACAAACTCGCGATCCAAGGCGCGCAACCGCTAGGTTCCTCGCCGGAAGCGTACGGCACTTTCATTGCCGCCGAAATCGAGCGCTGGGCCGGCGTCATCAAAGACGCAGGCGTGAAGATCGACTAACCGGTCTCGCGCCACGGCATCGATGGCGCTATAACCCAGGCATGCCGTCCGACCTGAAATCTTTGCTGCAAACCGAAGCCGCTGCTGCCGGTTTCGGAATTGCGCGCATCACCACACCGGATGCCATAGGCCCGGCGGGCGCGCGCTTGCGCGCCTATCTCGCCGATGGCCGGCACGGCGACATGGAGTGGATGCAAACCCACGCCGACCGGCGGGCCGATCCGCGCATGCTGTGGCCTGAAGTGCGCTCCATCATTATGCTCGGCTACAGTTATGCGCCCGTTGAGAACCCGATCGCAACCAATGTTGCGGGCAACCAAGCCGTTATTTCCGCCTATGCGCGCGGCCGCGACTATCACGACCTCGTCAAAAAGGGCCTTAAGCGAATAGCCCGCACACTCGCCGAAAAATCAAAGTCCGAGGTCAAAGTTTTCGTCGACACCGCGCCACTGATGGAAAAGCCGCTGGCCCAATCCGCCGGCATCGGCTGGCAAGGCAAACACACCAATCTTGTGTCCCGCCACGTCGGTGGCTCCTGGCTCTTTCTCGGTGCCATTCTCACAACGGCGCACATCACGCCCGATGAGGCGGAGACCGACCACTGCGGCTCGTGCACACGCTGTTTGGATGCCTGCCCGACCAATGCTTTTCCGGCTCCCTATCAACTCGATGCGCGCCGCTGCATCGCCTATCTCACGATCGAGCACAAAGGGCATATCCCGCCCGAGTTCCGCGCCGCTATCGGCAATCGCGTCTTCGGTTGCGATGATTGTCTCGCCGTCTGTCCGTGGAACAAATTCGCTGAAGCCGCCCGAGACATACGCTTTGCGGCAACCGCGTGCCACCGCTAATCCGCCGCTCGCAGACATCCTCGCGCTTGACGACGCAACTTTCCGCTCGCGCTACGCCGGAACGCCAGTCAAACGCACCGGCCGCAACCGTGTTGTGCGCAACGCGCTGATCGCAGCGGGCAATTCAGGAGACACTGCACTTTTGCCTAAAATACAGTCACTCTTGAGTGATCCCTCGCCGCTAGTCCGGGCCATGGCCGTCTGGGCGATCCGCCGCCTTGCACCGCCGGAAAAAATCGCGTCTCTCGCGGTGACACATGCGCACGACGCCGACCGTGACGTGCGCGAAGAATGGACGCGACCGCTATGACCGACCCCGAACCATCACCGCGCAACAAGCTGTTCTGCTTCGGCCTCGGCTATACCGCGCGCGTTTTGATCGAGCATCTGCAAGAGACGCAACCCGGTGCCTGGACGTTCGCCGGAACCCACACACGCGTCGAAAAGGCACGCGACGGCGACGTGACAGTCGTCGCCTTCACAGGTGACGCGCCGTCCCATGACGTCCGGCTGCACCTCAAAGATACCACGCATGTGTTGATTTCGATCCCGCCCGATCTCGAAGGTGATCCGGCTCTGCGGCATCACGGTGAGGATTTGAGTGAGCTCGCATCAATCACGTGGATCGGTTACCTCTCGACCATCGGCGTTTATGGCGACACCGCAGGCGCTTGGGTCGATGAAACCACGCCCGTGCGCCCCGCATCCGAACGCGCCCTGCGCCGCGCATTGGCGGAAACCCAGTGGCGGACGTTCGGCAAAGATCACGGCAAACGAACCGAGGTTTTCCGCCTTCCCGGCATTTACGGCCCTGGCCGCAGCGTGATTGAAAATTTGCGCGCGGGCCATGCCAAGCGCATCGTCAAGCCGGGACAGGTCTTCAATCGCATCCACGTTGTCGACATCGCGCGCGCCCTCGCCGCCGCAATCGAGACGCCCGCCGGATACAGCATCTACAACATCGTCGACGATGAACCTGCTCCCCCGCAAGACGTCGTCTCCTACGCCGCCGAATTGCTTGGTCTCGACGCGCCTCCAGAAATCGCATTCGATGCCGCACGGATGACGGCGATGGCACAGAGTTTCTACAGCGAAAACAAGCGCGTGAAGAATGATCGCATGAAGTCGGCACTTGCTGTGTCGCTTAAATATCCGACCTACCGCGAAGGCCTGCTCGCCATTGTACGTGGCGAGTGATCTCACCGAACGCAGCGCCAATCTCGCACGCAATCGCGCGCCGCATCATTCAGCGGCGGTTCAGCCGCCGTCCGCCATCGTCCCGCCACAGCGATGGCTAAACTCAAGCTCCAGTGTGTTTGCGTACCGTCGTTGAAAAGTCCGGCAAGCGTTTCAGTTTTTGAAGAGTTTCGCCAACAAGAGGGTAGGGGACACGTTCATGCGTTCGTTGCTTTGCGCGAGCCAAAGTCTTGCGTCCAACTCATTTTCCTCAAGCCGCCTCAGCCGTCTCGGCACACACGCAATCGTCGCTGCTGCAACTCTGCTGACGGCGACTGCCGCATCCGCCAATGACCAGTTTAATGATCGCGCCAAGCGCTTCAGCGACGCTGCTATGATCGATGAAGCCCGCCGCGCCACAGCTGCTGACGCAGCGCCCGCAGCGGCAGAGCAGAAATCCGTCGGCATTGGCCGCTCCCCAGAAGAACAACGCGCACTCGAAGCCAAACGCGAAGCCGACCTCGCAAAACTCATGTCGCGCTTGAAGGAAACGCAAGCCCGCGTCGCCCTCCGCAAGCCAACAGCACCGCCAGCCGAGCGCTCACCGGGCGACCTGCCATGGTCGACGACGATCGCGGTTGCTCCATTTCAAGATCTCGCGCCAGAAAAGCGGTCCGGTCTCGGCGTGCGTCCGCGCGACAACGACCAGCAGGGAGACACGGCTGAAACGCGCGGTCGTGCGACCATCCTCATCGTCATGAACCCGTCGGCCAACGGCCGCCGTCCGCGCGCGCCAGACCCGATCTTGTGCGTCGAATATGGATGCTACATTTCAACGGGCGCTCAGGCGCCAGCCACCTTCATGACCTTCAGTCAGGCAACTGGGCCGTTCGGGCGTATCGGTCGCGGCGCAGGTGCCTGCAGCAACACGGATGTCTGCGTTTTCCGTAGCATCGATCTTGGCGTCGCCGGCAGCACGCCGGTGCAGCCGGTCGATCTCCGGTTCGCGCGTCCCGACCGCAAATACTTGCGTGACGTCGTCGCCGACACATCCTGCCGGATGATCTCGGGCCGCTTGAGCTGCAGCCGTCCCGTGCGGACGGAAGACTACACGATGTGGGTCGTGCCTGAACGCATCGCCGCAAACATCGGGCCGGAAGCCTTGAGTGAAGCCACCGCGGCGCGCCTCCAAACCGCCGCCTCCGCAGATTTGCCCTGGCTGTCGCGATAAGTCGAACCGGTACGCAAGATATCGCGTGCCGGTCAAACTATAACCCCAACACGCCGCCGACCATCTTCAGCATCAGTGCGATGTTCTCCGGTTGCGACAGACGGTGATCGCCTTCCGGCACCGCCTCCACGTGGACGTGATCGCCGTGCATCGTCGCCACCAGATCGAGTGTGTGCTCCCACGGCACGTCTTCATCGAGCAGCCCGTGCAAGACATAGATCGGCCGTTCGGGATCGAATCCCTTGGGCCCGATCAGATGCTGCTTGCCCTCCTCGATAAAACCGCGCGTAATCGCGTAGGGGCCGTCGCCATAGCTCGATGGGCGGAGAAAGACACCGGTTTCGGTGATGGCGCGTTTCGCGCTCTCGGGGAAACGGTCCCACATCAGCGTCGTCGTCAGATCCCAGGCTGGTGCAATCAGCACCAGCCCTTTGATCCGTGCCGCCTGCTCCGGACGGCTCTGCATCAGGCGCCGCAGCAGCAGCAACGCCAGATACCCGCCGGTCGATGAACCGACCAGAACTTGCGGCCCTTGCGTGAGCTGCGTGAACACAGCGTCTGCTTCATCCAGCCAATGACCGATCCGCCCGTCCTCGAATGCGCCTGACGATTGCCCGTGCCCGGAGTAGTCGAATCGCGTCAAGCCAGCGCCGGTCTGGTCCGCCCACTGCGCCAACGCCGACGCTTTAGTGCTCGTCATCTCGGATTTAAGGCCCGGCAGCCAGATGGCACCGCCGAGTTTGCTGTCGCGATTGTGCCGGCCTAAAAGATATGCGATGCGCCGCGTGACGCCGCCGGCGTCAACAGTCAGAAATTGAGGTGTCTCGGATGCAGTCATCTGGGCAAACTTTCAGGGACATTGCACGTCGTGTCAGACAATACGCACAATCCTGCAGTTGAGACCACCTCAGCCCGCATACATCCAACCATCTTGCAGGTGATCCCCAATATCGACGGCGGCGGCGCCGAGCGCACCATCGTCGAAATGACGGAGGCCATCGTGCGCGCAGGCGGCCGCTCCTTGGTCGCGGCGAACCCCGGCCGGATGGCACAAAAGCTGGCTGACGCTGGCGGCACACTCATTCCGTTTCCAGCGCATGTGAAAGACCCACTGCGCATCCTCGGCAACGCCAAGTCGCTGACAGAGATCATCGCACGGGAAGGCGTCAATCTTATTCACGCGCGCAGCCGCGCCCCCGCCTGGAGTGCTTGGATCGCCGCCCGTCGTGCCAAGGTGCCGTTCGTGACCACCTACCACGGCGCCTACAACGAAACGAACGCGATCAAAAAAACCTATAACTCAATCATGGTGCGGTCCGACATCGTCATCGCCAACTCGGCATGGACCGCCGATCTCATCCGCACCCGCTACGCTGTGCCAGATCATAAAATCGCAATCATCGACCGTGGCATAGACCCCACCGTCTACGATGCGAGCTGGGTCTCGGCCGAACGCCGCGCCCAACTGCGTGCGGCTTGGGGGCTCAAGCCGGAAACCCGAATTATATCTGGTGCCGGCGCGTTTGACGCCACGCAAAGGCCAGTCGATTGTCATCGACGCGGCTGCAGAAATCCTTCGCGCCGAAGTGCTCGGCGATGCGGCGTTCGCCGTCATCCTGGCCGGCGACGCCCAGGGCCGCACTGATTATGAAACGGCGCTCGACACCCGCATCAAGGCCAAGGGCGTCGAAGGTATCGTCCGCCGCGTCGGCCATCTCGACGATGTCGCAGCCGCTTACGCAATGTCCGACGTCACCGTAATCGCCTCCCCGGAGCCAGAGTCGTTTGGCCGGACCTCCGTCGAAGCGCAGGCGTCCGGCTGTCCGGTGATCACCTCAGACATCGGCGCCACGCCCGGGCACCATCGTTCAGGGGCCCGCCGGGGCCGAGACTGGGTGGTTGTTCCGCTCCAGCGACGCGGCCGATCTCGCCCGCGTTCTGACCATTGCCATGACCCTCACCCCAGAGGCGCGCCAAGCGATGGGCCGCCGGGGGCGTGCGCATGTCGAAAATCGCTTCACCCTGGCGAAACTGCAGCACGACACGCTTGCCGTCTACGACCGCCTCCTAGGCACCAATTTGGCTCCGCGCTTCCTCGCGGCCCCGAAAAACAGCGTATAATGGACACCAGGCTGCCGAATCCGCGTGAAAACAGCCCCTTGGCCCGTTGGCGGCCTTGACAGGCGGGCGTCCATCGCCATTTCCTACCGTATCAAGCTGGCCGCGCGGGCGATCCGGCTGTCACGTTGTTTTTTGCGTTCCTTGAGGAGCACAAATTCAACGGTAAATTTGAACCCGTCAGTGCGTTTCAACAACCGATGGAGAATGCAACATACGCCGTCCAATGCGAGCCGCGCCTGAGCGCGAGCCTACCGGCCCCCGGATCAATGAACACATCCGGCTCCGTGAAATTCGTTTGATTAATGAAAACGGCGAAAACGTCGGTGTCGTCGCGACGATTGATGCGCGCGTGCGAGCCGAAGAACTTGGCCTGGATCTGGTCGAGATCTCACCCGAGGCGCAGCCGCCCGTGTGCAAGATCATGGACTACGGCAAATTCAAATTCCAAGAGCAGAAGAAACAAGCCGAAGCGCGCAAGCGCCAGAAGGTGATCGAGCTCAAAGAAATCAAGATGCGTCCCAGCATCGATGATCACGACTACGAGACCAAGATGCGCTCGATCAAGCGCTTCTTTGAGGAAGGCGATAAGGTCAAAATCACCTTGCGTTTCCGTGGCCGTGAAATGGCGCATACGTCGCTCGGTATGGACGTTCTCAAGCGCGTGCGCGCAGACACCGAGAGCTTCGCAAAAGTTGAGAGCGAGCCCAAGTTCGAAGGCCGCAACCAGGTCATCATGATCCTGGCGCCAAAGTAATCCATCGCGACCGCCGCGATAGAATGAAAGCCCGTCACATCAGTGACGGGCTTTTTTTAATGTCGGCGACGGAACGCGGTTGGGCAGCGCCGCGCCTGATCAGCGGCGGGGCGCCAAGCTGTTGATGTACGCGACGATCATATCGATTTCCGCGTGTGACAGCTGAAACTTCGGCATTTCATCGTGTGGCGCAGCAATGCCACGCGCCAGCGGTTCCCGCAGAGCCATGAGCGCGTGGCGCTCGTGCAGGCTGCGGAATTCAGGCGCACCAGCCTTGGCGCTAACGCCCGTCGGGCCAACCGCGTGGCAAGTCGCGCACCGCGCTTCGACCAACGCTTTGCCGCTGAGAATGCGTTGCGCGCTCTCTTGTGCGTATTGGTCCGGAACGCCGAGCCGCTTCAATCCGTCACTCGCTCCAGTGATCGACGGATCGAGCATGATCGCTGCCCTGAGGTCCGCGATCGCTTCCGCTTTCCGGCCGCGCGCCTCTTCCACATAACCGCGATTGGCGTATCCGAGCGCATAAACCGGATTGATCATCAGCGCCGAAGTATAATCGGCGAACGCGCTGTCGAGATCACCCTTCTTACGGTGAGCTAGGCCACGGTTGTTGTAGGCGCTCGCGCTCTTGGGATTGAGCCGGATGGCCTCAGTGAGGTCGATGATCGCTGCATCCGCGTCGCCGCGTGTCAAGTTTGACGTGCCCGCGCTCGAGCCAGAAACTGGCATTGCCAGGAGACTGCAAAATCGCCGCCGAATAGTCGGCAATGGCCTGATCGTACGCGCCCGACAGCAGATAACCCTGTCCGCGCCCGGCAAGCGCAGGAGCCATCGTCGGCGCAATCTTGAGCGCTTCCGTGAAATCGGCAATGGCATCTGCGAGCGCGCCCGCCGCCAGCCGCGCGTCGCCCCGATAGCGATACGCAGCCGCCTTTTGCTCAGAACTGAAGGCGGTGCCTTTGACCACCTCGCCGCAGGCCGCCAACCGCGACACCCCGCGCGGCGGCCGCCGGCAATCGTCGAAAACGTCGGCGACGGCGGCTCCGGCCATGAGTCCGAGTAGAATGGCAGCGAGGGATGTTCGGCGAAGCATGGTGTCCTCCCTAGGAGCGCGGTAGCCGCGCGACCGGAAATCGTTAACCAAACGCTACGCGCCAGACGGCCGGAATGCCTTGCGGTCGATCAACACCCGCCCGCCTGCGACCGTCGGCGTGCTGTGGTGAACAGTTGCCTTTTGGTCAGCTTTTCCCTATAGACACCCCTCAGAGCCGCCCGGCAGGGCATGCCGTGGCGGTTCGAAATGCTTTAAACCCCTGATTTTCGGGCGAAAGCACCCCTCCACGGGCCGGTTTCTTGATCAGAGACCACCCCGACCCGCAAGGGTCGAGCGCACGACTGTGCGCCGGCGTTAACGCCGCCCCCGAGGAGGGCCAGTCGGTCGCAGTCGCGAACGGCAGGATAGGCCCGTGACCGCATAGGAGAGCAAAATGCCCAAGTTGAAGACCAAAAGCGGCGCCAAAAAGCGCTTCAAAATGACGGGTACGGGCAAGGTCAAGGCCGGCGCCCAGGGTAAACGTCACGGCATGATCAAGCGCCACGCGAAGTTCGTTCGCACCGCGCGCGGGACGATGGTGCTGACCGATTCAGACGCCAAGATCGTCAAGAAGTACATGCCCTACGCTCGCTGATCACGCACCGATCCGTACCACCTCGTCATTCATTGAAGTCTCGGAGATATTTCCATGGCACGCGTCAAACGCGGCGTCACCGCCCACGCCAAGCATAAGAAAACACTGAAGGCCGCCAAGGGCTATTACGGCCGCCGCAAGAACACCATCAAGGTCGCCAAGCAGGCCGTCGAAAAGGCCATGCAGTATGGCTACCGCGACCGCAAGGTGAAGAAGCGCAACTTCCGCGCTCTCTGGATCCAGCGCATCAACGCCGCTGTCCGCGAGCACGGCCTGACCTACGCACGATTTATCGACGGCCTGACCAAGTCCGGCATCCAGGTGGACCGTAAGGTCCTGGCCGACCTCGCCGTCCACGACGCCGCCGGTTTCAAGGCGATCGTCGACAAGGCGTCGGCGGCCGTCAAAGCCTGAGACGTTCTTCCGTATGTAAGAACACGATGCCGGAAGGGGCGCGCACCCCTTGCGGCATTGTGTGTTTATGTCCCACCCAATTCAATCGCCGCAATTTCGCATTTAAGCCGTCTTGGCCGCGAAGGCGGCCATCCACGGCATATTAGTCGTGGTGAGAGATCTCAGGCTTAAAGTTGGTCGACAGTTTTCCTCATGAGTTACTGGAAACCAAAGGAGCCGTGCGTCTATATCCTTGCTAGCAAACGCAACGGGATTTTGTACATCGGAGTAACCAGCGCAGTATTTGACCGGATGGTGCGTCATCGGACAGGAGCTGATGCGGGTTTCACAAAGCGATATGGCGTTCGAGATCTCGTGTACTGCGAGTTTCATTTGACGATGGACGACGCAATCAAACGTGAAACGCGCATCAAAAAGTGGAAACGCGCGTGGAAGGTGAGATTGATCGAAGGGATAAACCCAGAGTGGGAGGACCTTTTTGATCCGGAAGAAGGGGTTCGCGCCGCGCCTGCTGATGTCGAAAGGCGCAGAGGTTGACCGCGCAGGTGATTTGTCGTGGATGGCCGCCTCCGCGGCCATGACGGAGAGATAGCAGATGTCTGAACTGGAAAATGAAACCAAGAAATTGGCAGCCGATCTTATCGCGCGAATAGAGTCAGCGAAAGATTTGGCTGAGGTCGAACAACTGCGCATCGATACTACAGGTAAAAAGGGCGTTATTACGCTGCGCATGTCTCAGATGGGTAGTATTCCGGCGTCTGACCGCAAAGCGTTTGGCCAAGCAAACAATGAATTAAAGTCTATTGTCAGCGCCGCACTGGAAAAACAAACGAAGGCATTCGAGGCAAATGCACTCGCGGCCCGCCTCGCCACCGAACGCGCCGATGTGACGTTGCCGGTCCGGGCAGGCTCGATGTTGGACGGCCGCATCCATCCCGTCAGCCAGGTCTTCGACGAAATCGCCGAAATCTTCGCCGACATGGGCTTCTCCATCGCCGAAGGTCCGGATATCGAAACCGACGACTACAACTTCACCAAGCTCAACATCCCGCCGGAGCATCCCGCACGGCAGATGCACGACACGTTCTATCTGCGCTCGCCGGAACGCGAAGCCAAAGGCGAAGCGCCGCTGGTGCTCCGCACGCACACCTCGCCCGTGCAGGTGCGCACCATGATGAAGCAGAAGCCGCCGATCCGCATCATCGCGCCCGGCCGCGTCTATCGCATGGATAGCGACGCAACCCACACGCCGATGTTTCATCAGATCGAAGGCTTGGTCATCGATGAGAGCACCAATTTCGGTCACATGAAGTGGTGCCTGGAAGAGTTCTGCAAAGCCTTCTTCGAAGTCGACAGCGTCAAGATGCGCTTCCGCGCCTCGCACTTCCCCTTCACCGAACCCTCGGCCGAAGTCGACGTCGGTGCTGAAGCCATCGGCAAACCCGGCCAGTGGCTTGAAATCCTGGGCTGCGGCATGGTGCATCCGAAGGTCATCGAGATGTGCGGCCTCGATCCCGACAAGTATCAGGGCTGGGCTTTCGGCATGGGCCTCGATCGCATCACCATGCTGAAGTACGGCATTCCCGATCTGCGCGATATGTTCAACGCCGATCTCCGCTGGCTCCGCCACTACGGCTTCCAATGCCTCGACGTGCCGACGCTCGCAGGCGGGATGTCGTCGTGATCGTGGCTCACGCATCATCCCCCCACCCCTAACCCCTCCCCGCAAGGGGGAGGGGATTTGACCGACAACTTTTCGACGCCCAAGACGAACGAGATCATCAATGAAATTCACGCTGTCCTGGCTCAAAGATCATCTCGATACGAGCGCGAGCATCGATGAACTGCGCCGCACGCTCGATCGCATCGGCCTCGAAGTCGAGAGCATCGACGACCCAACGGCGAAGCTCGCCAAGTTCACCATCGCCCGCGTGTTGGAAGCCAAGCAGCATCCAAACGCCGACAAGCTGCGCGTGCTGCAAGTCGAAATCGAAAAGGGCAAGCCGGCCGTCGAAGTCGTCTGCGGCGCACCGAATGCCCGCGAAGGCCTGATCGGCGTCTTCGCCCCGCTCGGCGCCTACATTCCCGGCACCGATCTGACGCTTGAGAAGAAACCGGTCCGCGGCATCGTGTCGAACGGCATGATGCTGTCAGAACGCGAAATGCAACTGTCGGAAGATCATACCGGCATCGTCGATCTCGACGCCAAATTCGCGGATAAAGTGGGCGCGCGCTACATTGACGTCCTTGGCATCGGCGATCCCGTCATCGAAGTGAAGCTGACACCGAACCGCCCCGACTGCACAGGCGTTCGCGGCATCGCGCGCGATCTCGCCGCCGCTGGCCTTGGCACGCTGAAGCCGGAGAAAAGCCTCGACGGTGTCGAGGGCAAGGTCGCGTGTCCTGTCGACATTGTCGTCGATTTCCCCGCAGGCACCACGCCGCTCTGTCCGATTTTCGCCGGCCGCTACGTCAAAGGCGTCAACAACGGCGCGTCGCCCGCATGGATGCAAGCACGCCTCAAAGCCATCGGCCAGCGGCCCATCAACGCCCTTGTCGATGTCACCAACTACGTCTCGATCGATCGCGGCCGTCCGCTGCACGTTTATGACGCCGATAAGCTCACTGGTGCCCTCCGTGCGCGCCTCGGTAAAGCGGGTCGAGCAGTTCCTCGCTCTCAATGGCCAAACCTACACCGCCGACGAAACCATGTGCGTGATTGCCGACGATGCGCGCGTCCACGGCATCGGCGGGATCATGGGCGGCGAAGACTCGAGCTGCACGCCCGAAACCAAGAACATCCTCATCGAGTGCGCGTATTTCGATCCGCTGAGCATCGCCACCACCGGCCGCAAAATCAATCTCATGAGCGACGCCCGCTATCGCTTCGAACGTGGCGTCGATCCGGCCTTTGTCGAGCCCGGCCTCGATCTCGCAACGCGCTTGATGCTCGATGTCGCTGGCGGCACGCCGTCGAAGCGGAAGATTGCCGGGCAAGCGCCAATCCGTAATTTCACCGTCGATTTCGATTTCGCCAGCGTCGAGCGTCTGATGGGGATCCGCTTGCGCGCCGAAGATATGCGCGAAACCCTCGAAGCGCTTGGCTTCAAACTCGATGGCAAAGGCCCCGTTTATAAAGTCGCCGTGCCGAGCTGGCGTCCCGACGTGCACGGCCCCGCCGATCTCGTCGAAGAAATCGCACGCATCGCGGGCTTAGAGAATGTCCCGTCAGCGCCGCTGCCACGTATGTCGGGTGGCGTTACGCGCGCCACGTTGACGCCACTGCAGAAGCGCGTGCGCCGTGCGCGTCGCATGCTCGCAAGCCGTGGACTGGTCGAAGCGATCACTTGGTCGTTCATTGCGGAAGGTGAGGCCAAACACTTCGGCGGGGGCGCGCCGTCGCTCTATCTCGCCAATCCCATCTCGTCCGAGATGACCGTTATGCGGCCAAGTTTGCTACCGGGGCTGATGGCCGCCGCAGCGCGCAACCGCAATCGCGGCTTTGACGACATCGCGCTGTTCGAAATTGGTCAAAGCTATCGTGGCGACAAGCCGGAAGATCAGGTGACGGCCGCCGCTGGCCTTCGCGCGGGCGCTGCACGCATCTCCGGCGCAGGCCGGCATTGGCAAGACAAAGCCGCAACGGCCGATATCTACGACGTCAAAGCCGACTGCCTCGCGGCGCTTGCCGCCGCAGGCGTCGACGGCGCCAAAGCGCAGATCACGCGCGATGCCCCGGCATGGTTCCATCCCGGCCGTTCTGCCACGTTGCGTCTCGGCCCAAAACTGGCGCTCGCACACTTCGGCGAGTTGCACCCCGCGACCGTCAAGCTGATGGGCCTCGAAGGCACGGTGACAGCGTTCGAGGTGTTCCTGTCAGATCTGCCGGCCGAAAAGAAGAAGGCGTCGCGCGCCAAGCCAGCGCTTGACCTCAATGAGTTGCAGCCCGTCGTGCGCGACTTCGCCTTCATTGTTGAGGACGGCATCGCGGCTGCGGACCTCGTCAAGGCCGCACAGAGCGCCGACAAGGCGCTCGTCAGCGGCGTCGAAGTGTTCGATGTCTATCAAGGCAAAGGCGTCGCGGAGAACCACAAGTCGCTCGCCATCGCCGTAACGCTGCAGCCCAAAGGTAAGACGCTGACCGACGCCGAAATCGACGCCGTCAGCCAGAAGATCGTCGCTGAAGTGAAGCGCACGACCAAAGCCGAACTGCGCGGTTAGTGACAACCGTTACGCGATGCAGTGTTGAACGCTGCATCGCGTCCGTCGCTCCGGGCTACGTCGCGACGGCTTAGCTGCAGCTCCCGCCGCCGAGCACACAAAATTTCGCGCAATGCGGATGACAGAGCTTGACGGCGCCATCGCTGAACATGCCGCCATCAGCCGCCATCGATTGCGCGAGCGTCTGCCCCATGTCGAAACGCTCGTCATAAGGTATCAACGTGCACGGCAGCACCGTCGGCGACGCCGCACCTTTGCGCTTCACCACCATGCGGCTCGTCGCGCACATGATCTCGCTCGGATGCTTGTGCAGGATATCCCAGCACGCCGTCGTAATCTCCGGCACCACGGCATTGAGATCCATTTCCGGCAACAGCGTCAGTTGTTTTGGATCGTTGACATCGATCGCCCACTTACGTGCAGCAATCAGCGCGCCATACCCCGCGCGCGCGCTAGCCTCCGTCTCACCCCAGCAACTGCGTCCGGCGATGGCAATGTGAAAGCCATGCTGCGACAGCCAATCGATCCCTGCGAGCGCCTTGGTCCACGTCTTCGCGCCGCGCTCCGCCTCGTGCAGCGCCTGCGTAAAATGATCGAGGCTGACCCGCATCGTAAGCTTCGCGCCAAGCCGCGCCTGAAGGTCCAGGAGCCGCTTTTTGATGGCAGGCCGCTGCATCGGCTGCATCGCATTCGTCAGAACAAGCACCTCGTAGCCGCGGGCGAGAGCGTCTTCGAGCATGCTCGGAAAGTCTGGATTGAGAAACGGTTCGCCGCCCGTGAAGCCAATTTCCCGCGTGCCAAGCTTGAGTGCAGCGGCTTCATCAAACAAAGCTGCGACCTCGGCCGCCGAGATGTAGGCGAGCCGGTCGTTCTTCGGGCTCGATTCGATATAGCAGTTGACACACGTGATGTTGCACTGGGTACCCGTGTTGATCCACAGCGTGTCCAGCGCAACAAGCGGCACGCGCGCGCGCTGTTCACCTTTTGCTGTTAAATCCGGGTGCTCGAATTTCCCAATTGCATGGTCGGCAAGCGGAGACTTCAGTTCGACTGTCACGCAAGACCTCTGAAACAAGAGTGAGAGAAGGGCAACTTACCAGGCCAGTATCCGGCGTCCGGCAATCGAGCCGATGACACTGACAATCAGGATCGCCAGCGTGTACCAAATGGCTACGAACAACGGGCTGTCGTCCGTGCAGTGCGCGGCATAGAAGAACGCACCGATGCCGCCGGCCAGCGCGCCGGCAACCGCGCCAAGCAGTGCCGGCGACTGCGGTGCACCGCTCTTGAGAGCAAACAGCAGAGCGATCAACGGTGCGCTAGCAAGCAGCGGCACAGTCGCCAAGCAGACGAGGGAATTGCTGCCGATGGCGCGTTCGAGCCAGCCCGACGCAGGTTGCCCGCTCATCTCGGCAAGCAACGCCGCCGCCAGCAAGCCGAGCGGTGCCACGAAAGACCTCAGCGCCGCGCGTGGCGCAATCTCCGGCCGCGACAGCAAAAGCGCGGCCCGCGTCATACCGAGGACCACAGCCGCCGCGATGGCGAACTTCGCGACGAAACGCCAATCTTGAACAGCAGTCTTGAAATCTCCGCGCACACCAACGGTGAACGTCAGTAAAAGTGCGGCGGCGAGCGCGCCACAAGCCGACGCGGCAAACAGATAGCGCTTGGTGTCGGTGCGGGGCTGTGCGCCGTCGGCGACCAGCATCGTGATCAGGTCATTTGTTTTCATTGTGGATCGCCTCGATACGTCGCAGCGAGTTTTTTGAGCGCCCGGTGGAGCGTCACGCGGACCGCCACGTCGGTCATCCCGAGCTTGGCCGCAACATCCCGCGCCGACTGCCCTTCCATGGTCATTGCCGTGACGATCGCGCGCTGCTTTTCGGGTAGAGCCTTGAGCATCTGTGCCGCGTCCATGGCAGCACCTTCGCTCTGCGTTTCGGCCGCAGGCAGAATATCCTCGAAATCTTCGATAGGAACTTGCGCGCGCCGGCCGCGCCGCCGCAGCGTATCGATCAGTTTGTTGCGCGCAATCGCGCGCACCCACGGCAGCAAGGGCTGCGCCGAGTCCCAGGTATGCCGCTTGAGATGTACGGCGATGAGCGTTTCTTGCACCACGTCCTCAACCTCGTCGGTGCCCATGCCAGAGCGTCGAAACCCTTCCCGCGCAAGTCCACGCAAGAATGGCGTCAGTTCGGTGAGCAGCCGCTTATAGGCCGTCTCGTCGCCGGAATGAGCCGCGCGCATGAGGTCAGTCCATGCCTCGAACTGTGCCGTCACACGCTTCCCCTCGATTACGTTGAACAGAGCCGCCCTGTTACACCGCCCACGCCCGTTTGTCGCGGTGCGCCCTATCAAACCCGGTCAATACGGTGTGAGAGGGGCCAGCCATGCACTGCCGGGGCCATGTTGACCTCTTTGCGCACAGCACGCGGCTGGCAAAAGCCGGGATGTTCGACGTATACTTTCGATCAAAGCCGTCGGAGAGCGGTCGTAACAACAACTTAGCGGCTGCTGCGAGGCGGCTTCCACACGACGTTTCTGAGGAGGAAACTATATGACCGAATTCAATCGCCGCCAGATTCTGGCGGCAACGGGCGCTTTGAGCGCTGCTACGGGACTTGGCCTTGGTTCGGCATTTGCCCAAGCCTATCCCACCCGTCCCATTACCCTTGTTGTTCCGTGGGGCGCTGGTGGCGGCACCGACGCGACCGCCCGCATCATTGGCGCCATCCTGGAAAAGGACCTCGGTCAGCCAGTGCAACGTCGTCAACCGCACCGGCGGCTCGGGCGTCGTCGGCCACTCCGCGATCGCGACCGCCGCACCCGATGGCTACACCATCGGCATGATCACGGTGGAAATCACCATGATGCATCATCAGGGACTGACCGAGCTCAATCCGACCAGCTACACGCCGCTGGCGCTGCTCAACGAAGATCCGCCGGGCGTGCAGGTGAGATGCCGATAGCCCCTACAAGACCGCGAAGGAACTTGCCGACGCGATCAAGGCGGCACCGGCCGGCAAGTTCAAGGCGTCAGGTACCGGTCAGGGTGGTATCTGGCATCTCGCACTCATCGGCTGGCTGCTGGCGCATGGGTCTCAAGCCTGATCACGTGCACTGGGTGCCGTCGAACGGCGCCGCACCGGCGATGCAGGATCTGGCTGCTGGTGGCATCGACATCGTCACCTGCTCGGTGCCGGAAGCAAAATCCATGATCGACGCCGGTAAGGCACGCAGTCGCTGGCGGTCATGGCAAATGAGATCGCAATCCGCATTCAAGGACGTGCCGACGCTGAAGTCGAGCTGCGGGCATCGACTATTCGGTCGGCGCCTGGCGCGGCATTGCGGCACCCAAGGGTCTGCCGGCAGACATGGCCGCCAAGCTCACTGCAGCCCTCAAGAAGGCCTAGAACTCG
Organism: uncultured Alphaproteobacteria bacterium; assembly: GCA_963831185.1. Taxonomy (GTDB): domain Bacteria; phylum Pseudomonadota; class Alphaproteobacteria; order Rhizobiales; family Hyphomicrobiaceae; genus JABFRJ01. The sequence continues at coordinate 16,748 of CAWHPE010000005.1, read as the reverse complement.
AAGGAGTTCAAAGACTTCATGGCCGATCGCGGCTTCGGCGTGAAGTGGGGTGATCCTGCCGAGTTCGCCAAGTTCATGGCCGACGGCGATGCAGCCATGAAGTCGCGATGACGGCCGGCGGGCTTGGCCAAAAAGGTCATAACGCAGCGTCGACAACTAGAAACCGCGGGGCCATCGGCCTTCGCGGTTTGCCGACCTTTGCGACGGAGGATTGACACATGCGCGTGAGTGACTTCGTCTCCGGGGCGATTCTGCTCGTACGTCGCGATCGTCTTGTTGTTCGCTGACGCTGTCATTTCCACCCTTCCCTGGACAGAAATACGGGCCGTCGCTGTTTCCGCGCATCCTCGGCGACTGGCTTATCCTGTGCGTGCTCACTGATCTTGATCTACGCGCGCCGATCGGCACGTGAGAGGCAGCGAGCCGCTGGTTCTCCGAAGCCGAATGGGCCTCTGACCCGCGACAGATCATCTCGTTTCTGCTGATCCCGGCGTCGATCGTGTTCTACATCTTCGCGTCTGAACGCGCTCGGCTTTATTCCAATCGCTTTCACGCATCCTGCTGGCGCTGTTCCTCGTGGTTCCGGGCGCGCCGCTGCTGTAGCGCTGCCGGTCGCGGTCGTTGCGACATGGACCGATCCACTACTTCTTCGGCACGCTGATGCGCGTGCCCTTGCCGCGCGGCATCCTCAACAACATCCTCTGAAGGAGAGCATCGATGCATGATCTGGCCCGCCCTCTTGGACAGCGTTTCGCCTCGTCTTCGATCCTTACGTTCTGTTGGGTCTGCCTTGGCTCCGCGATGTTCGGCATCTTCGTCGGCGCGATGCCGGGCCTGACCGCAACGATGGCGACGGCGCTGCTGGTGCCGGTCACATTCTTCATGCCGCCGGTGCCGGCGCTCGGCGCCATCGTCACGGCGACGACGATGGCGATCTTCGCCGGCGACATTCCAGCGGCGATGTTGCGCATGCCAGGCACGCCCGCGTCCGCGGCCTACGCCGACGAAAGCTACGAGATGGCAAAGAAGGGCCAGCTCGATCTCAACCTCGGCGTCAATCTGGTCTTCTCGGTGATCGGCGGCTTGTTCGGCGTTGTAATTCTCATCGTTGCCGCGCCGATGCTGGCCGAACTCGCGATCAACTTCTCGTCGTTCGAATATTTCTGGCTCGCCGCGCTTGGGCCTGACGTGCGCGATCTTCATCGCCACCGATGATCCGCTGAAAGGGCTTCATCTCGCTGTTTATCGGGCTCTCCATCGGCTGCATCGGCATCGACCCTGCGGCCGGCTATCCGCGCTTTACGTTCGGCTCTGTCGAATTGCTGCAAGGCATCAGCTTCATCCCAGCCATGATCGGCATGTTCGCCGATGTCCGAGCTGATGCGCGGCGCAGTCGCAATCGATCAGACGGGGCAATCATGATCGCCAGCAGGTCGGCAACATCTTCACAGGGCGTCATGGCCCGTCTTCCGGCAATACTGGCGCAACATCCTGCGCGGCTCGGTGATCGGCACCGCGATCGGTGCGTTGCCGGGCGCAGGTGCCGATATCGCCGCCTGGATCTCGTACGCGGTGTCGAAGAAGTTCTCGAAGGAGCCTGAAAAATTCGGCACCGGCCACATCGAAGGCATCGTCGACTCCACCTCGGCCAACAATGCAGCGCTCGGCGGCGCCTGGATCCCGGCGCTGGTGTTTGGCATTCCCGGCGACTGCATCACCGCCATCGTCATCGGTGTGCTCTACATGAAGAACATGAACCCGGGACCGATCGGTGTTCCTCGAGAACCCGCAGTTCATCTACGCCGTGTTCATGATTTTCATTCTCGCCAACCTGCTGATGCTGCCGGTCGGGTGGGCCGCCATCAAGAGCGCAAAACAAATCCTGCGCACGCCGAAAAACATCCTGCTGCCGCTGATCCTGCTGTTCTGCATCGTCGGCTAGTTACGCCATGACCAACTCGGTCTACGGCATCATCATCATGCTGATCATGGGCATCGTTCGGCTGGCTGCTGGAGGAGAACGGCTTTCCGGTCGCGCCGATCATTCTGGGTCTCGTGCTCGGCGAAATGTTCGAGCAGAACTTCATGACCTCGATGATCAAGTCCGACGGCAATCTTATTGCCTTCTTCACGCGTCCCATCGCTGCAACTCTTGGGACTTTGACGATTGCGCTATGGGTTTATATGATCTGGCGCAATGTTACCCATAAGAAGCCGCTGATCACTGTGTAAGCGCTGCACTGCCAAGCCGATTGAAGACACACGTTCAGTCGGCTTGAACGCTCCTGCCAACAGACATGCCAAGGTTCATGCGCAGGTGCGGGTCCAGTTGATCACGGGCCGCCATGAGCGAGCGGAAGCGCTCGCGGCGAAGGCGCCGCTGCTCTTGTAACGCGGCCACAGTCCGCACACGGGTCTGTCCCCACTCCGCAAGGTTTTGTGGCGTCCGCTGCTTCGGACCCTGCGCCAGTAACGTTGCGCGGCGCGTCAACTCCGCGTCGGAGTCGTCGACCGCTGGCGTTCCTATGCGCCTATACTCAGGGCATGGCGCCGCCGCATGCGTCAGCTGCGGCTGACCACCGGACCACACGGGATTGACCACATAGCGCCGGCCACACATCGCCACCTGGGGTGGCGTTCGCAGCACCTCGAAATCGCGGTAGGCGTCGATCAGTGGCGCCCACGTTGCCGCCGCGCGGTGCCCGGCATGACGCGCAATGTTCGCCTCCGTCATGCGAAATGGAAAGCTATGCACGGGGATCGACGCCTGCCCAGCATTCAGAGCATCGCGTGCAAGGGCGTAGATTTCCTCCATCGGACCATCGGTCATAGCGAAACAGCCGACGGACTTACATTTGCCGTGCACCATGATGAGATCGCCGGTCCGCCCCAGCGTCCGGTCGAGCGCGTTGGGATAGCCGACGTTGAACGCAAGATGATAGCTGCTGTCGGGTTTGAGTTGCCGCGCCGTCACCGCATAGAAACCCTCAGGCGCTTGGTAGTCGGCGTACCGGGTCTTCGGTCCGAGCTGCCCCGAAAACGTGCAAATCGGATAGGTCCGCACATGCACATAGCGGCCGTCGGATCGCCCGCGCCACACCTCAAGTTCGCTCTCTTCTTTGAAAATGCGGAAGTACACCGGATCGGTGAGCGAAACACCCGCCTCGGCATGCAACATCACCGTCGCCGTCGGAAGCGGCTTCAAATGTTTCGCAACCGCCGCCGAGACAACGGGTGTCGTCGCACGTGTGCCCGCAGCTGTTGCTGCGGCTGACCACGTGAACGCACATGTGCCGATTGCGGCTGCGTGCACACACGCACGTGCAGATCGCCGCCCATAAGCGGACCAACGCGTAAGCAACATAAGAACCCCCGCAGAAACGCAACTGCGGGGGAACTTAGAGTTGAGACGTGGGCGTTGGAATGAGCTTCCGGCGTCCACGTCATATCAGCTGTGGGTGCTGTGTGGATAAATCAGTTTCACGCCTGACGCTCTTGCGCTTTGAGCCCAGAATATTCAAGCGCCGCCAGCACAGTGACCGCTGCTGCTTGCCCAAGAACGAACGCCAGACCGAGGGCCGTGAGCCCGATGCCAAGAAGCAGCAGAGATCCGAACACCCAGGCAGCATTGCCGAGAATTATAAGCCACACCCCGGCCGCTGGAATGGGGTGGCGCGTACCGATGAAGGCCATGAAGAGCGCAATCGGGAAGAGCGAGAGACCCGCCGAAAACACCAGCGCCTCTGGCAAGCCCGTGACCGAGGCGAGCCAGTGGCTTGCGGCAGTCATGAGTGTTCCCGTCGAAAGGCAAGTCGCCGCGTCGGCCAATAAAACGGTTCGCAGGGACAAGGAGAGTGACGTTGACGGCGATGTAGCGTGAGACATGATCCACCTCGGATGTGTGGCAGGGCCCATCCCTGCCGTGAATGGAGGCATCATGCGGATCGATACAACGCTGGTCGATTACCTCGGAAGTCATTGTCTCGCAGCGCTGAGATCGCCTAATCTGCCCTCATGCCAGCATCCGACATCACCAAATCCGCGGGCGACATTATTCGCCTTTGGCGCCAGCACCGGCGCCTCAGTCAGCTCGACCTCGCCACCGAGGCGGAGATCTCGCAGCGGCATTTGAGCTTCGTTGAGTTCGGGGCGTGCGCAACCGAGCCGCGACATGATCTTGCATCTGGCCGAGCGTCTCACCATTCCGCTGCGCGAACGCAACACGCTTCTGGCATCAGCCGGTTTTGCGCCCATCTTTCAAGAGCGCAAACTTGAGCACCCCTCGATGGCCGCCGCGCGCCACGCCGTCGAACTCGTCCTAAAAAGCCACGAGCCGTTCCCGGCACTCGCCGTCGACCGCCACTGGACGCTCATCGCCGCGAACACGACGGTGAAAGTATTTTTGGAAGGCGCCGCGACGCATCTGATTGCACCACCCGTCAACGTTCTGCGTCTGAGCTTGCATCCCGAGGGCCTCGGCCCGCGCATCGTCAATTACCGCGATTGGCGCGCGCATATTCTGGCGCAACTTGATCGCCAGATCGATGTTTCCGGCGACAGTGTGTTGGCGGCACTCCGTTCCGAATTGGCCAGCTATCCAGTGCCCCCAGGCGCGTTGCCGCCGACCGCGCAGCACGCCAAAGAAACCGCCGGCGTCGTTGTGCCATTCCAACTGAAGACGCCAACTGGCGTGCTGTCGTTCTTTTCAACGATCACGATGTTCGGCACACCCATCGAGATTACGTTGTCCGAACTCGCGATTGAGCAATTCTTTCCCGCCGATGAAACGACCGCCAACTATTTACGCGCTTTGCCGCGTTGACCGCGGCCGCTGAGCCTCTCACTCGGTCTCGGCATAGGCGTCCGGCCCGGTCTGCAGCAGGTGTTTGAGCCGTTCCAGACCGTCGATGAGACTGTCGAACGGTGGCGCGCCGATCGCCAGTCGCACCGCGTTGGGCGCATGTCCGGGCAACACAGTAAACACCGACGCCGGTGTGACGGCAACGCCGTGACGTGATGCCAAAGCCGTGAAGGCCTCAGACCGCCATGGCTCCGGCAAGACCAGCCAGACGTGATACGACTGCGGATCACGCTTGAGGTCGTAACCGGCCAGGATCTCGCCCGTGCGCTGTTGCCTGAGCCTTGCGTCAGCGCGCTTGTCACGCTCGATGGTGGCAGCGGTGCCATCGGCCATGAGTTGTGTCCCGGCGGCCAAGCCATAACCCGATGCCGACCAGCCGCCGCTACGCGCAATTCCAGCAAGCTTGTCACGCAACGCCAAGGGCGCGGCGATGAAGCCAAGCGATAGTCCCGACGCTATGCGCTTCGAGAGACTGTCGACCACAAAGCAATGATCCGGCGCCAGCGCCGCAAGCGGAGCATCGTCACTCAAAAAGCCGTAGACATGATCTTCGATGATCGGCACGCCGGTCTCGACGGCAAAGGCTGCAAGTTCTGCTTTGCGCGCCGCTGACAACGTCACGCCGAGAGGATTGTGCATCACGGGCTGCACGTAGACGGCCGAGATTGCATGACCCTCGTGCGCTTTCTTTAGCGCGGCGACAACCATTCCATCCCGGTCGATGGGAATTGGCACCAGCACGATCCCAAGCCGTTTCGCCAAGCTCTTCACTGTTGAGTACGTCACCGCCTCGACCGCAAGACGCCCGCCGTGCGCCACCAAGGCAGAAAGCGCGGCCGCGATCCCTTGCTTGCCGCCGGCAGTGAAAACGATGTTGCCAGGCCCCGGACGGAACGCGCCACAGGTCAAATGCCGTGCAGTCACCGCGCGCGCCTCTGCCAGTTGTCCTGAAGTCGGCGGGCGCAATGCCAGATCGAGGCCGTGCGCATGCAGATCCGCGAGGCTCGCGGTGATCCGCGCCGACTGATCCGGCAACATCGGAAAATTGAAATCGAGATCGATGCGCGTTTCGTGCACCTCCATCTCCGACGACACCCGCTGGTCGGCTTGCCGCCGCGCGACGAAGGTCCCGCGCCCCACCTCGCCAACGACCAAACCGCGCCGCAGCAATTCGCCGTAAACGCGCGCGGCGGTCGAAACCGCAATGCCGCGCGCGTACGCAAATGTCCGTTGCGGCGGCAGTCGCGCGCCAGGGGCCAGCACGCCGCTGGAGATGTCGCGGGCAAGCGTATCCGCAATCGCTAGATAGTCGGTGGCCGCCGCGCTCGAGGCGCGGGCTGTGGAGGAATGGACGGATCGTGCGGTCATATTGCACCGAGGGCAATGAAAGTATTGAACCGATACAATAAGGCGTTGTTCAGTGCAATCAGGCAAATGAACTGATTATGATCCGAGGCACCTCATGTTCACGGAAACACGGCTCGGCCAGTGGGCCACACGGTTGATCGGCAAGTCAGCGCTGGTCAGGCGCTCGCCTTTGGATGGACCACGCCCAGACCGGCCATCGGGCACACTGTCGCTATGGCTCTACCGGCTTCGCCTGCGCCATGAGCTGGCACGCCTCAGCAGCACACAGATGCGCGATACTGGCCTAAATCCTGAATGGGTCGCACGCGAAGCGGCGAAGCCCTTCTGGCGCGAGTAATCACCCGCGCGGACGGCGGCCGCATGCGGGTCAGATCGGGCGTTTTGATCGGGAAACTAAGTATTGGCTGGGGCGCCAGGATTCGAACCTGGGAATGGTGGAATCAAAATCCACTGCCTTACCACTTGGCGACGCCCCACCCTGCGCAAAGTCGAGGGCAAACCCCGAAGCGCGGGCGGACCATAACCACATCGGAGGCGATCCTGCAACGCCGGATTCCGCCTCCAATTCGGCGCTGGGTGCGGCGCTTTTGTCCCAGCCGACCGTCCGGCGGTTTGTCACGTCGCCCGGAGGCCTTGACCCCTCAGCGCGAACCGGCCAGGGGTTCTGCAAAGAACCAGCCTGACGCCCACTGACGGACCATCACGGGGACTTTAATGCAGACGTGGCACGCTCTCCTTCTCGGCCTGATCGAGGGGCTCACCGAATTCTTGCCCGTCTCCTCGACCGGTCATCTCGTGCTCGTCGGGCACGTCCTCGGCGTCGATAGCCCCAAGAAGGTGTTCGAAATCTTGATCCAGCTCGGCGCCATCTTGGCGATCCTCACCGTCTATGCGGCCAAGCTGATCCGGATCCTGGTTGATCTCCCGCGCGACCGCCGCACGCAGATGTTTGTCCTCTCGGTCCTCATCGCCTTCCTGCCGGCAGCGCTGATTGGCGCGCTTGGCCACAAGTACATCAAAGGGCTGCTCGAATTTCCGCTGATCGTCTGTCTCACCCTGATTATCGGCGGTTTTGTCCTGCTCGCCGTCGATCGCATGCAGCTCGAGCCGGAACATCACGACGTAATGGATATCCCGCCGCTGCTCGCGCTCAAGATCGGCCTCTGCCAATGCATCGCGATGGTTCCAGGCGTTTCGCGCTCCGGTGCCACCATCGTCGGCGGCATGTTGATGGGCGTCGACAAGCGCACCGCGGCGGAGTTTTCGTTCTTCCTTGCCATGCCGACAATGGTGGGCGCCTTCGCCTACGATCTCTACAAGAACTACGCGTTTCTTGATGCATCCGCCGTCAAAGCCATCGCGCTGGGTTTCATTGTCGCGTTCGTAACCGGCGTCATCGTCGTCAAATATTTGCTCGATTTTGTCAGCCGCCGCGGTTTCGCCCCGTTCGCTTGGTGGCGTATCATTGTCGGCGGCTTGGGGCTGGGTGCCTTGGCAGTGCTCGGATGAAGCCCTGAAGCGAAAGGTGGCGCAGATGTGGAAGGCCGTTGTGATCTTCGCGGCATTCTACGTGGGCATCCTTGGCGTCGCCTACTTCGGTCAGCATTGGTTGACCTACATGCCCGACGCCGCGCGGGTCGCGCCGGAGAGTGCAGGCCTGCGCGACGTACGCGAACGGATCCTAGAGACCCCCGACGGCGAGCGCGTGATCTACTGGCACGCAGAAGCCAAGCCGGGCCAACCCACACTGGTTTATTTCCACGGCAATGGCTCTGCACTCGCCAATCGCGCGCCCCGCATCGCGGTCTATCAGAACGCCGGTTGGGGCGTCGCCATGATGACGTATCGCGGCTATGGCGGCTCGACGGGAACGCCGGGCGAAGCGGCCAACATTGCAGATGCTAAACAACTCTACGCCTCACTCGTCAGCGCGGGCATCCCAGAGCGTCAACTGATCCTCTATGGCGAAAGCCTCGGCACCGGCGTCGCCACCGCTGTCGCCGTCGCAGCGAAGCCTGCAGGTCTCATCCTCGAAGCGCCGTACACGACCCTGCCGGACGCGGGCGCGGCACGGTTCTGGTTCGTCCCCGTGCGCTGGCTCATGCGCGAGCACTATGACACGCGGTCGATTATCAGTCGCGTCACTGCCCCGATCCTCATTCTGCATGGTGAGCGCGACAGCGTGATCCCCATTGCCCTCGGCCGCCAAATTGCTCAGCGCACAACATCGCTGACGAACTTTATCGAGTTCCCCGACGGCGGTCACAACGATCTCTACCTTCCTCCCAACCACGCCTTTGAGCACGTGCGTGAATTCGTCGGCAACGTGTTGGCGCGCTGAGACTGGTGTATCGCGCTGCCGCAGTCACGAAGCAGTGAACGGCGGACGGAACGCTGTCGGTGCCACGTTCATCACTGTGAACTCGTACAGGAGCACATCATGAGAATTTCGCCGCGCGCAGTCCTTGCAGCAACGCTTCTGGCCGTCGCAGCATCGGGAGCGCATGCGTTGGAACTGACGCCCGCCCAAACCGAAGGCCCGTATTACCCAAAGCAGAAGCCGACTGACGTCGATACCGATCTAACGCGGCTCGGCGCCGGCCCCGTCGCCAAGGGTGACCTGCTCGACCTCAAAGGCCGCGTGCTCGATCCGAGTGGCAAAGCGATCGCGGGCGCGCGCGTCGAGATCTGGCAGACCGACCATCAGGGCATCTATCTGCATCCCGGCGACCAGCGCACCGGGCAGCGCGACAAGACGTTTCAGTTCTATGGCGAGACCCGCACGGCTGAGAGCGGAGCGTTCGCGTTCCGCACGATTGTGCCCGCGCTCTATCCAGGCCGTCCGCGCCATATCCACGCGAAGATCACGCCGCCGGGTGGCGCGACGCTGACGACCCAATTCTACTTCAAAGGCGACGCCGGTCTTGACCAGGACGGTATTGCGCGCCGGCTGGGTAAGGCACTCGAGAGCGTGACACTCGCACCAAAACGCGCGGGCGCTACGGCGAGCGCACCGCTTGAAGCATCCGTCGAGATCGTCGTCGCACGGGGCAAATCATAAAGCGCGTGCGATCGGCCGGCTCTCAGCCCGCTCCGCACACACCTCCGTCAGTTTAACGGCCACCCAAACGAAAACGGCCAGATCTCTCGATCCGGCCGTTTTAAATTTTTACTGAGCGTAGTGCTCGGGCTTAGCCGCCGAAGCCGCCGCCTTCGCGGCCGCCACCAAAACCACCGCCTTCACGGCCAGCGCCGAAACCGCCGCCAGCTGCGCCACCGGCGCCACCAGCACCCGGACCACCACGGCCTGGACCACCACGACCCGGCTTGACCGGACCTTTGGTCTTCGCAGCACCCGGCAGCAAACCTTCACGCTGAGCCTTCTTGCGGGCGAGCTTGCGCGCGCGGCGCACAGCTTCAGCCTGCTCACGCACGCGCTTTTCCGACGGTTTCTCGAAGTGGGTCCGCAGCTTCATTTCGCGGAACACGCCCTCACGTTGCAGCTTTTTCTTGAGCGCTTTGAGAGCCTGATCGACGTTATTGTCACGGACTTGGACGAGCACGCGGGTAAACCTCGCTTAAAAGCCGGTTGAAGGGCAAAAATGATGGGATCGTGGATCCGCAGTCGGTCGATCATCACGTCTGATAACGCAAAACCAGCCGGAACGCGGATCCCAGCTGCCGGTCTCATAACAAAACAATCTGCCCTTGTCCACGAGGGTTACTGACGAATTCATGAGGTTTTGCTGGAAAAACACCAGGAGCGCAGCAGGTGAATCGCTCAATTTGTCAGCTTTTGGCCTTGCGGCGCGGCTTCACCAGCTCTTGCGGGGTCATGCCACGCGGGAAGAGGCGGGTCACATGCCCCATTTTGCGGCCCTCGCGCGGGTCGTTTTTACCGTACAGGTGAAGACATAAATCCTGCTCGGCCGCGAGGCCCCGCCACGCCAGCGCCTCCTCACCAATCAGGTTCCGCATCTCCGCGTCCGAATGCCGCTCACCCGACCCGAGAGGCCACATCGCGACGGCCCGCATGTGATTCTCGAACTGACTGACCGGGCAAGCGTCGATCGTCCAATGCCCGGAATTATGCACCCTGGGCGCGATCTCGTTAACCAGCAGGCGCTGCCCGTCCGGCGCACGCGGCCCCAGGTCGAACATCTCGACCGCCAGCAGACCGACGTAGCCCAAGGCCTCCGCGATCTGTCCGGCCATCGTCTTTGCCGCCGCAACGACCTCGTCCTCCAGCGGCGCCGGCACCACCGAACGCCGCAAGATGCCGCCCTGATGGGTGTTCTGTGGAATATCGTACGTCACCAGCGCACCGGTTTCAGCCCGGCACACCAGAACCGAAATCTCGCGCATGAACGCCAGCCGCTTCTCCAGCACCGACGCAGCCTTGCCGACCGCAGCAAAAGCCGCCTCGACGTCGTCGCCGGGCGCGAGGCTGACCTGGCCTTTGCCGTCATAGCCGAGCCGCCGCGTCTTCAGGATCGCGGGCCCATCGAACGCCGCCAGACCCGCAGCAAGATCGGCCACCGTCGCGACGGCATGAAACGGCGCCACCGCGACGCCGAGCCCGGTTATAAAAGTCTTTTCCTCAAGGCGATCTTGCGCCACCGCCAAGGCTTTGGCCCCGGGCCGCACGGGGATGTGTTTGGCGAGAAACGTCGCCGTCGCTTCTGGCACGTTCTCGAATTCATAAGTGACGGCCTGCACGTGTCCGGCGAACGCTTCGAGTGCGGCCCAGTCGTCGTAGGCGCCAACGGTCGTGCGATCGGCGACGTCGAATCCTGGTCCCGGCGCATCGGCATAAATGTGGCACTTAAGCCCCAGCCGCGCCGCCGCCATGGCGAGCATCCGGCCAAGCTGACCCGAACCGAGGATGCCGATGGTCGACCCTGGCGGCAGGGGACCCTTACGTAGCGTGGCCGGCATGGTAACTGCCTTTGATCATAGTTCCGGGCCGATGCCCGCGGCCCGCAGATAGCGGCTGCCGAGGCCGCCTGTCGAGAGGAAACTGCCTCGATCAGCCGTCTTGTGGCGGGTTTTCGGGCACCGTCGCTGACTGCTCGCGCCGCAGCACCTCCAGCCGGTCTGCCAACGCCAGATCGCTGATCGCCAGAATTTGTGCGGCCAGCAGTCCGGCATTGGTGGCACCAGCCTCGCCGATGGCCAGTGTGCCAACCGGAATGCCTGCCGGCATCTGCACAATCGACAGCAGGCTGTCTTGCCCCGACAAGGCCTTCGACTGCACCGGCACGCCCAGCACCGGCAATGTCGTCATCGATGCGGTCATGCCGGGTAAATGGGCCGCCCCGCCCGCCCCAGCTACAATCACTTTCAGTCCCCGCGCGCGCGCGCTTTTCGCGTACTCGTAAAGCCGCTCCGGCGTGCGATGCGCCGACACCACCTTCGCCTCAAATGGCACGCCCAGCTTCTCCAAGACATCCGCCGCCTTCTTCATCGTCGGCCAGTCGGAAATACTGCCCATGATGATGCCGACCAGCGGCAGGGGGCCTGCCTCGCCTTTGCCGCGCGGTGCGGAAGTGAGTTTGTCCGCCATGGTGTGTGATCCGTCGTGAACTGAAAATTGTGAAGTGAGAACGCGCGGCAACCGCCAAAAACAAGGGTGCGGCTGACCTAAGCGATGATGTCGGGGAACAACTGATCCTCGATCGCAATGATGCGGTCCTTAAGCACCAGCTTGCGCTTTTTAGTCGCTTCACATGCAACTGGTCGCCGCTGCCGGTCATCTCGACGGCAATAATTTCGGCATCGAGATCGCGATGCTCCGCTTTGAGCCGGCTGAGCAACTCACGCAGATCTGACATGTGGGTCGCCGTCGACATCGGGCGGTGTTCGTCCTGAGTAGCAAGCCGGGGCCTGAAGGATCATATGGCCCGTGCGGGACTGACACCTCTGGAAGACCAAGCGTGACGCTGAAATTCTAAACAAACTTTTACGTGACACAGCGTGCGCGGGCAACAGGGGCAGATGCTCTGACGGCATTGTCTAAACTTGATGGCGCCTTTGTTATGCGAGGTGACGGATATATTCAGGCGGCTGGAGTTTTGTTTAACTTCCCCTCCCACCGAGACTGAGCTTGTTGCCGGTCTCGGCGCACCGGCTCAGTAGCTGCCGCTGCTGCTGTTACGATGCGCACGATGGCAACCGCAATCGTTGTTTCTGCAACTGATGGCAATGTGCGAGCATTTTCAGGTGGCAAGATGGTGCTCCAAATAGATCCCGATGCCGCCCACGGGCACCTCAGCATGAACGAGTAAGATTTTGTTGAATGGATCATCTCCGCCGATGGTTTGTAATGTGAACTTGAATTAGTGTCCATCCAGAAATAGGCAAATTGGCCATTTGTGGATGGACACGAATTGAGAAGAGCCCAGAAATGACATCATCATCACCAGCGCTCATCTCATCAGAAACTGAAGTTACCTTTGCCCGCAATTTAGGTCTTTTTGATACCACCATGATCGGAATCGGTGCCATGATCGGCGCCGGAATCTTTGTGCTCACAGGGATCGCCGCAGGTGAAGCGGGACCCGCCGCGCTGCTGGCCTTTGCCCTCAACGGAGGCGTCACCCTGCTAACGGCGCTTGCCTATGCCGAACTGGCCTCAGTCTATCCTAAATCAGGGGGCGGCTTACGCTGTCGCCAAAGCATTCCCCGGTCCGGCAGGATTCGCCTCAGGCTGGATGCTATGGTTTTGCTACATCATAGCGTGTGCGCTTTATGCGCTTGGATTCGGAAGCTATTTCTGGGAGTTTATTCAACGTTACTTTCCCCCGATCGCTGATCTGGTCTTTCGCTTAGCAGGCCACAAAGCCCCGGTACTGATGATGACCACGCTGGTGAGTATCGTTTTCATCCTCATCAATATGCGCGGAACGGCAGTAACCAGCAGCGTCGAAAATATCATCACAATGGCCAAGATCATTATTCTAGGCATATTTATCGCGTATGGGTTGAAGCCAATTTTCAAATCCCAACCGAAGCGGCGGCAAGCTTTACGCCTTTTTTGCCTAACGGTGCCGGAGGTGTGGTCATTGCCATGGGGCTGACATTTATCGCCTTTGAAGGCTATGACCTGATCGCAACGGTTGCCGAAGAGATCAAGGCGCCTGAAAAAACTATCCCCGGGCCACATTGATTTCACTTGCCGTCACTATTTTTCTCTATCTGATGATTGTGCTGGTCTGCATCGGTGCATCCAGCCCGAGTCTGGCAAATCCTGGCAGTTTCTGGGCAAGTATCAGGAAACGGCGATCGCCAGGGCGGCCCAAAATTTCATGCCGTCTTTTGGTGTCGTTCTCATTATCTTCGGTGGGCTGCTTTCAACGATATCGGCTTTGAACGCGACCATTTTAGCGTCATCGTGGGTGGCCTTTTCCATGAGCCGAGACAAAATGCTGCCGCTATCGCTCAGCAGGATCCATACCACACGACGCCGCACGGGCGCCGTCTGCCATTGCAGTCACCGGAGCGATTATCGTCTTCATGGCATTGCTTTTCCCGATTCAGGTGATCGGCTCCGCAGCCAGCGTCATGTTTTTACTGACATTCTCCCTGGTCGATCTTTCGCTGATTGCACTGCGTCGCAAGTTCCCTGAATTAAAAGGCGGATTTCACGTGCCGCTATACCCGGCAACACCGATTGTCGCCATCGTCCTCAACATGTTTCTGGCGTTCTATCAACTTCAATTTTGATCCCCGGGCGTGGTACATTGCCATTGCCTGGATTATCACCGGTCTGTTTATCTATTTTATATACTTTGAGAAAGTCACGGCTGCCGACATGCCCCAAGGTGCTCGAAGTCCAGCAGTCGAAAAACGTGAAGCCACCTTTTCGTATCGGATCCTGGTCCCACTGCACAACCCCGATCACGTGATCCCTTTGATGAAACTGGCGATTCCGATTGCCAAAGCACACAAGGCGAAATCATAGTTCTTGGCGTCATTGACGTTCCAATCACCCTTCCGCCCCACGAAGGGATGTCGATTCGTCCATCATAAAACGCCGCTATTAAAAAAGGCGATCGAATACGGTGACGCAGCAGGGAGTCCAAATCCGCTCCGCGATCCGCATTGCGCGTCGGGGTGGGATGGAATTCTGCACGCAGCCGAAGCAGAAAAAGCCACTCTCATTCTGATGGGCTCGAAGGGCTACACTACAACACGCGACCGGATTATGGGTGAAGTCACCGATAAAGTCGTCAGACATGCCCCAAGTGACCTGATCACAGTAAAATTAATGGGAGATCGCCCCATACGACGCATATTAATCACAACCGCCGGCGGCCCTCATGCAAGTCTTGCAGCCGAATATGCAGGGATATACCATGACGCGGAAGGATACGAGGTAACGTGCTGCTAAGTGGTGCAACCCAATGCCGACGACGACCAGAGAGAAACAGCACGCCAATGGATTGAAAAGACCCTCCGCCTCACCAATCTTGAAGGCAAGGCCAACACTCGCATTCTGGAGGGTAAAAAGGTTCGACGACCCTGGTCCGCGCTGCGGCGGACTACGACTTGATAGCCCTGGGCGCATCCAGGGAAGGGGTTTTTTCAAACGTTTTGTTTGGAGAAATCCCCCGAAAAAGTTGCCCGCTACTCCCAGACACCGGTAATGATCGTGCAGCGTTACGAAGGACCGGTCAAATCGCTCATAAAAAGAGTAATGGGGTCCTTTGGAAGGCTTCTAGGCCCTGCTGCGATGCTTATAGAGAGCACAAGTAATTGGAGCAACCCCGACATTATTCGCCGTCCGCATTAAACTCACTGAAAATTTAAATATTTCTAAAATGTCGGGGCTGCCACCATAAGACATTGATTTTACTTTCAGTTACAATAAACTCCCTGGATTGAGGTAAAAAGCAAAAAAAATAACTGAGACGCAACTGAGGCATCCCTGCCTATCTTCTTAATAGGTGACGGTCTCTGAAAACATAAAACCTTTCGTATTGTCACTCACCACGACCTTTTCAAATTTTACCTTAATCACCACAAAGCTTGAAGGATCGCCGGGAAGGTCCTTCATAAAAGGAAATTTTTGCATTAATAATCCGAATGCCTTTTGAACCTCTTGCGGGTCTTCTACAATCTTTGCCGAACCTGTTGCATTCAAATACTTTACTTTCGACAATTCCTCCCAGCTGACACAATCATGATCTATTGCAACTGCAACCTTGCTGTTGCTTTTGATATGCTGAACTTTTCGGGAGTCTTTCCCAGTGACAAAATACAGCACATTTTCTGCGTCGCCTTTTGCATAATCCACTCCCCTGACATAGGGTGCGTGGTCGGCAGCCAAGGTGGCGATATGCATCAGGTTGTGGCTGTCTACAATTTCTTTGACGGTCTGTTTGGCACTCATTTTTTCCCCCTTTCGATGTGTGGCCGGCTCATAGGCGCCGGATTGATAAAGTGGATCCCTTGGCGGCTGATCTCCTGAATGGGAGCCACAATTATTATGCCTCCTGCATAGTGGCCACTTGATCAGGCACTTTTAAATTCAGATAGATAAGTGTTAATATTAGACCGGTCTATTTTACCAATTCCAAAAAAATACCTTACGCCTTTTTATATTGAGCATCAGGGTTTTAATAAATAATCAAAAATAAATCGACAATGCTGTTCAAGGGGCTCCGCGCTTTTTGCGATTTTCATATGAATCAGGACTCCATGCCAGCTGGAGATGATGAAGTACGGCGGCATCTTTTACATTTATTTTTTTTGATAATGCGCCGCAATTGCGAGCTTCCTCCAGAACTTTTATATAGTGGCCGGCCATGGAATCAATGGCCTTTTTGAGTTTGCTGTTGAATGCTGGGCTTAAATCTCCATCTCTTGCGCAAGATTTCCTATCGGGCACCCCAATGCGAAGTTCTTGGAATGAAAAAATTCTATGAAAATGGTTGAGTATCCGCTTAATCCGCTCTATAGGGGCATCAGACTTATCTTCAGTATTTGGCTGGCCAGAACGGAGAAATATTTTTTCAAAATCATCGATTACATAAAGTCCAAAGTCCTCTTTGTTCTTAAAATAATTATAAAATGAGCCCTTCGGCACACCGGCCTTATCCAATATTTCCTGAATACCGGTGTAGTTGAACCCCTTCAGGTGGATAATATCGGCGCCTTCGCCGGACGTCAGTGTATTCAGCGAATCCACTTTACCGGGGCCACAACTGGTGTCAGAATGAATGCTAAAATCAAGTACTGGAGTTACAGTATCTGTGCCAGAACTTGCATTATAAATTTGAATATGGTACGTTGTGTCTGATAGGATTAGTGGATCACTATTCGGTTGCCAGTATATCGTGGATGTATCTGTAACTGTTGAATATTTTTGCGGAAAAAGAATTATAGGTGGCCTATTTAGATAATTCACCCTGATGTTGAAATTGACAGGAATCCATCGTGCGACAAGTCCTCTGCGAAGACTGTTACGGGAAAGGTACCAGTATCGTACAAACCAGGCTGAAAGGAAATGGTTCCA
>CAWHPE010000004.1:0-108599 GCA_963831185.1 uncultured Alphaproteobacteria bacterium | reverse complement strand
TATTTGCTCTTACAAATCATCCGCAATTCTTTAAAAAATCTGGTTTTATTGTAGTTTTGAAGGATACTTTACCGGAAAAGATATGGAAGGACTGCCAGTATTGTGCACATCAGTTGCATTGTGATGAAACTGCATTAATATATAAATGGGAATAAAATATCTTATTGCATAATTTACTGCATTGTGATTAACATTGGTTTGAACACCGGATTCTTATGATTTGATACAAAATTATAGAGCTGTTTACGGAAAACTTTCCGGAGAAAATTTTCATTACGTTAAATGTTTTTTATTTCAAAAGTTGTTTCAGGCGAGCAGGATTAATTAAATTTTAGCAAGATAATAATTTTAACGGTTTATTATAATAAGGTTTTTAGGTATATGAGAAATACACCGGATAAGAGATATTTTGACAGATTAAGAACAAATAGTTTTTCTATTGAATATAAAATAATTAGTACCAATGCGGTAAATAAGGCTGATGTGATCAATATAAGTGCCGGGGGTATGTGTTTTCTCCGTACGTCAATATTAGAGAAGAACGATATTATACAAATAAAATTCCCGTTCCATTCAAGGAAAATAATTCTTACCGGTGAAATAATCAGGATTGAAGGAAGAGAGGTCGCAGTAAAATTTATAGATGAAGAAAATCAAATAGATAAATTTGTTGAAAATTTCAACATTGAATTTTTAGGGATAAAAACAAAAAGTAAATTAGTTAATGATAAGCCGGATCCAGGAATTGAAACAGATATGAAAACTGATACGGCTTACAATAATTTTTTTGATGATATTGAGAAGGATTAACAGGAATTTAATTTATGCAATATTATAAATATCACGCATTAGGTAACGATTATATTGTAATTGATCCGCAGAATTTTAAAATTAAGCTCACCAATGAAAATATCAAGTTAATTTGCCATCGAAATTTTGGGATCGGATCGGATGAGTATTCTCGATGGACCTGTCTTTGCTCATGGGATTATCAGCCTGCACATTTATAATCCGGACGGCAGTGAAGCGGAAAAGAGCGGGAACGGCCTCAGGATATTTTCCAAATATTTAATTGATTCGGAATACGTATTGCAGAAAATTTTTAATGTGAATACAATTTCGGGGCAGGTATCTGTTGAAGTATTAACATATAATCCTGTTTCAATAAAAATTGATATGGGATCTGTTACTTTTAAAAGCAGCGAAATTCCGGTTAATGGTAATAACCGTGAAGTCATAAATGAACCATTCATTGTGAACGGAAAAAGTTATAACATTACGTGTGTTTCTGTAGGTAATCCCCACTGTGTTATTCCCATGAATAATATATCTGAAAGTAAAGCTAAAGAAATAGGCCCTATTATTGAAAACGACGTTCTTTTCCCGAACCCGCATTAATGTTCAGCTCATGAAGGTAATAGACAGGCAGAACATAAACATTGAAATTTGGGAAAGGGGAGCAGGGTACACGCTGGCCTCAGGAAGTTCAAGCTGTGCGGCAGCAAGCGCTGCGAATAAACCGGGATTGGTGGATAATAGAATTCGTGTTAAAATGCCCGGGGGAATTTTGGATATTGAGATTGATGAAAAAGGGCACTTGCAAATGATTGGTACTGTGTCCAATGTTTCAGAGGGAAATTTTTCCAGTGAAAGGGGGGCAAGCTGGGAGTCCGTTGAAAATTGACAATTGTTCTTAAATATTTTTTTATTATATTTTGTTGACAGGATTTACGATTAACTAGTTTTTTTTAAATTTTAAAACTGTTTACTATTTCTGTAATATTTAATTTGTATTTTATAAAAAGGTCAGCACTTGTAATTGCTTTTAAATAATACCCGTAATTGTTATTGATATGGAAACATTCGAACCCGGAATAATTAGGGGGGTATGCATCTTTATTCGAAAACCCGCATCGCATCCGCGCGCGCGCCCGCATCTCCAGGCAAACTCTTCGCCTTCGCCGCAAATTCGCCGCTCAGTGTCTGCTCGGCCTTCGTCTTCATCAAAGTCACAGCCATGTCGCCACGCTCATGTCGCGCTTAGCGCGCGCCGTTGTTAGTGCATTGCCCGTTCAGTTCTACCGGTCGCTTACGCGGCCTTGCCCTTGAACTCGGCATATCCGGATTTCTCGAGTTCGAGCGCCAGTTCCTTGCCGCCGGTCTTCTGGATGCGGCCATGCGCCAGCACGTGCACTTTGTCCGGTTGAATATAGCGTCAGAAGCCGCTGGTAATGCGTGATGACGAGCATGGCGCGGTCCGGCGACCGCATCTTGTTGGCGCCTTCCGACAACGATGCGGATCGCGTCGATATCGAGGCCAGAGTCCGTCTCGTCGAGCACGCACAGCGTCGGCTCCAACAGCGACATCTGCAGCACTTCCATGCGCTTCTTCTCGCCGCCCGAAAATCCGACGTTGAGCGGCCGCTTCAACATCTCATCCTTGACGCCAAGCTCCGCCGCCCGCGTGCGCACCAGCTTCATGAACTCCGGAATCGAGTATTCGGCCTGGCCGCGCTTCTTGCGCGTCGCGTTCACCGCCGCGCGCAAGAACGTCATGGTCGTGACCCCAGGAATTTCCATGCGGATACTGGAAGGCGAGAAACACGCCCTTGGCCGCCCGCTCGTCGGGCTCCATGCCGACGATGCTTTCGCCGTTCCACAAGATGTCGCCCGACGTGATCTCATAGTCCTCGCGGCCTGCCAGCACATAGGCGAGTGTCGATTTCCCGAGCCATTCGGCCCCATGATTGCGTGCACCTCGCCTTTCGGCACCACGAGCGAAATCCCTTTCAGGATTTCCGTGCCGTCTTCTGGCTATGCGGGCGTGAAGGTCTCTAATCTCAAGCATGCACTGCTCACCGCGGCTCGACCTACGCGCGCCGCTCTCGTCTGTGCGTGGGCCGGTCGTGCCCCGCACGCGATCAGTCTGTTCGCCTCGAATCACCGGCGGCCGCACCCTGCCAGTGCGAACGGCACGCCCGTGGTTCTCCGGCAGCGTCCCTCGGGTTGGCGTGCCGCCGCCTGTCGTCAGGCCGGCTGCCGACCACTTCTATTTCCGCGGCTTTCAGCACACCCATCCAGTCGCACGAGTCTGCCTTTGTGCTTACCGCTACGATCGAACTCGACCAGAAAATGCGATCCCTGATCGATCGTATCGACGCACCCGCACCACATCACCGGCCGCCAGTCGGAACCCTGGCTTCGTCACCGCCAGAGCATTGCGCTCGCGGGCCTCGAGCTCCGTCAAATCCCTCATCAAGCGCGCCGTCATAATCGAACCGCTCACTGCTGCAGCATCACGCATAGCAACTCTCCAAAATCCGTTTCATCCCACGCCAGAGATCCCTCAACCTCAGGCGGCACAAACGGCGGCTTTTGCCGCTCGCCGGGTTTCCCCATTTGGCTGCGGGCGGGGGGCCAGCAGCGGTCGTCCTGATGCCTTACCCCACGCTCCCCTCGAGACTGATCCCGATCAGCTTCTGCGTTTCGGCAAGGAATTCCATCGGCAACTGCTGCAGCACATCGCGCACGAAGCCATTGACGATCAACGCCACCGCTTCTTCCTCCGACAGTCCGCGCTGCATGCAATAGAACAGCTTGTCGTCCGAGATCTTCGACGTCGTCGCTTCATGCTCGAAGTGCGACGACGAGTTCTTCGCCTCGATGTAGGGCACGGTATGTGCGCCGCACTTGTCGCCGATCAGCAAGCTGTCGCAGTTGGTGAAGTTGCGCGCGCCTGTCGCCTTCCGGTGCGCCGATACGAGCCCGCGATAGGTATTCTGCGAATAGCCCGCAGCAATCCCCTTCGAGATGATGCGGCTCGACGTGTTCTTGCCGAGATGGATCATCTTCGTGCCGCTATCGACCTGCTGGCGGCCGTTCGACACCGCAATCGAGTAGAACTCGCCGCGGCTGTTATCGCCGCGCAGGATGCAGCTCGGGTACTTCCACGTGATTGCCGATCCCGTCTCCACCTGCGTCCACGAGATCTTCGCGTTCTTGCCCCGGCAGTCGCCGCGCTTGGTCACAAAGTTGTAAATCCCGCCCTTGCCGTCCTTGTCGCCGGGATACCAGTTCTGCACTGTCGAATACTTGATCTCGGCATCGTCGAGCGCGATCAACTCGACCACCGCCGCATGCAGCTGATGCTCATCGCGCATCGGCGCCGTGCAGCCTTCGAGATAGCTCACGTACGCACCCTTGTCGGCGATGATCAGCGTCCGCTCGAACTGGCCGGTCTTTTTCTCGTTGATGCGGAAATAGGTCGACAATTCCATCGGGCAGCGCACGCCCTCCGGGATGTAGACGAACGAACCGTCAGAGAACACAGCCGAGTTGAGCGCCGCGTAGTAGTTGTCCGACTGCGGCACCACCGATGCCGAGATACTTCTTCACCAGCTCCGGATGCTCGCGCAGCGCCTCCGAAATCGAGCAGAAGATGACGCCCGCCTTCGCCAGCTCGGCTTCTGAACGTGGTCACGACCGACACGCTGTCAAACACGGCATCAACCGCGACCTTGCCCGACTATACTGGTCTCGCCGGTCACTTCATCAGATCGTGCTCTTTTCGCCCGGGCTGGCGGACGCCTGCCAGCAATCTCCTGCTCTTTGAGCGGAATGCCGAGTTTGGCGTAGGTCGCAAGCAGCTGCGGATCGACGTCGTCGAGCGACTTCGGACCTTCCGTGCCTTTGGGCGCCGCGTAGTAATGCAGATCCTGAAAATCAATCTTCGGATACGCACCTTCGCCCATGTTGGCTCCGTCATGGTCAGCCAGCGGCGATACGCTTCCAGCCGCCAGTCGAGCATCCACTTAGGCTCGCCCTTCTTCTCCGAAATAAAGCGCACGATGTCTTCGTTGAGACCCTTCGGCGCAAGCACGCTCTCGATATCGGTCTCGAACCCGTACTTGTACTGGTCGACATCGAGTGTCTTGACCTGGTCGATCGTCTGTTGAACTGCTGCCATCGTCCTGTCTCTTCTCTAGTCTCGAGGGAGCACGAGGCTCCGCATCTGTATCGTCAGGCGGCACGCCGCGCATGCGCTGTAATCGCGCGCCATGCAGCAATGCCACGTTGAATATCGTCATCGGTCGTCGCTGGACCGAGGCTCAATCGCACCGCGCCTTTCGCGATACCGTCATCGAGCCCCATCGCTGCAAGCGTTGCGCTGGTACCCACCTTGCCCGAGGAGCAGGCCGAACCCGCACTGATAGCAACGCCCGCCAGATCGAGCCGGATCACTAAGGTCTCCGCCAACTGCCCCGGCAACGCCACACAAAGCGTATTGGCAAGGCGCGGAGCCTCAGCGCCCACAATCACCATCTCAGGCGTCGCTTGCATCAAGCCTGCCGCCAGACGGTCACGCTGCGCGCCGATCACATGCATATGGTCGAGGTCACGAAGCGCTGCCTGCGCAGCCGCGCCAAACCCGGCAATCGCCGCGACATTTTCGGTGCCGCCGCGCCGCCCGCGTTCCTGTCCCCCACCGCGAATGAGCGGTTTGAGCGCAACGCCGTCGCGCAACACCAACGCTCCGATACCTTTCGGTCCGCCGAGCTTATGCGCCGAAAGCGCGAGGAAATCGACGTCAAGTGCCGCGCAATCCACCGGCACCCGGCCCGCCGCCTGCACCGCGTCGCAATGCACGAGGATCCCGTGTGCGCGCGCGAACGCGGCCATTTCGGCAACGGGTTGCAGCACGCCCGTCTCGTTGTTGGCCGCCTGCACCGAAAGCAACTGCCGCCCCTCGCGTGCCGGCGCCGTCCGCAAGACTGCAGCCGCAAAGCCGCCAGCATCGATCACGCCATCCGCTGTCACCGGCAACGCCACGACGTTCGCGCCGGACGCCGCCGCCGGACCGCGCACGCTGTCGTGTTCGAGGCCAGCGACATAGATCGTCTGCCAGCCGCCGCCCATCACCCACGCATTGGATTCCGTCGCCCCGGACGTGAACACCACATCGGCCGGCCGTGCGCCCACCAACCGCGCCACGTCGGCTCCGTGCTGTCTCAACCACCTGCCGCGCCACTCGTCCCTCGGCATGAACCGACGACGCATTACCATTGAGATCGAGAGCCGCGAGCATGGCGGCGCGCGCCTCCGGCCGCAACGGCGCGGTCGCGTTGTAGTCGAGATATGTGCGCGCAATCGTCATCGCGGCCAGATCCCACCGCTGAACAAAGCCGGCGCAGCGTTGGCCACGCCATGATGCTTGTCTTTGCGCAAACTGCCGTCGATCACCTGGTCAAGCGTGACACGGACCAGAAACGAGTCGATATGCGTGCTGAGTGCATCCCAGAGACCGTGCGTCAGACAGCGCTTGCCGGCAACGCACGGTTCGCCCGCCTCCTGCCCGCATCGCGTCATATCGGTCTTCTCTTCGACCGCAATGAGAATGTCGGCGATCGAAATTTCGTTCGCCGGCCGCGCCAGCCTGTAGCCGCCAGCCCGCCCGCGCTCGCTCTCGATAAGCTGCGCCCGCCGCAACTTGACGAACAACTGCTCCAGATAGGCGAGAGAAATCTGCTGCCGCTCGGCAATGCCAGAAAGGGGAACAGACGGCTGATCGAGCGCGGCCTTGGCAAGATCCGCCATGGCCATCACCGCATATCGTCCACGTGTGTTCAATTCCACGCCACGAACTCCTCAGACGGCATCTGCACGCCAGGCGCTCAACAGCCGCGGAAATGACCGCCGGCGCGTCGCCACGCTTGCATTCGCCACCCCACTCTATGCTAAGGAAACGCCTCGAACCTTCGGGGGTGCGGTCGAGACGGTGTCTGAGGTTCTTTCGAACCGTTCTAACCTTCTCTAACCGGGAAATCCCGACTACGCAAGTCGAGAATAATTTTGCCGCCAAAGCGGGTGGATTCTGCTGATTTTACGCAGACTTAGCTCGTCCCACCCTTGGCTGCGATCCAGATTTGACCTATGTGACATCCAACACCCGAGTTTCGCTCTTACCTCAAGATAGGGTCCCGACCGCAATGCCAGAAATGATGATCAACGGCCCCGTCGGCCGCCTTGAAGCCCGCTATCACCACGAAGCGCGCGCCGGGGCACCGATCGCACTGATTCTGCACCCCCATCCGCAATTCGGCGGCACGATGAACAACCAGATCGTGTACGCCCTGTACTACGCCTTCGCCGAGCGCGGCTTCTCCACGCTGCGCTTCAACTTCCGTGGCGTCGGCCGCAGCCAGGGCTACTTCGACAACGGCCCCGGCGAACTCTCGGACGCCGCCTCCGCCCTCGACTGGCTGCAGCTCAACAATCAGGACAGCTCCTGCTGCTGGATCGTCGGCGTCTCGTTCGGCACCTGGATCGCCATGCAGCTCCTGATGCGCCGGCCCGAGGTCGACAGCTTCATCTGCGTCGCGCCCCCCGGCCAACTTGTACGACTTCTCGTTCCTCGCGCCCTGCCCGTCGTCGGGCCTGCTGATCAACGGCGACAAGGACAAAGTCGTGCCCACCGGCCTCGGTCGCCGAAATGAGCGTCAAGACCAAGGTCCAGCGCGGCATCACGCTCGAAGCACGAGATCGTGCCCGGCGCCAACCACTTCTTCGAAGGCAAAACCCAGGAACTCGTCGACATCTGCGGCGCCTACATCGACACCCGCACCGCCGAAATCCTCAAAGCCAAAAAAGAAGCGAAAGACTGACGTCACTTCAAAGGCCGTCGTTGACCCAACCTCGCTGCCCAGCCCAATGGCCTGGGCAGCGACGCGACATCTGTCTTAATCGACTGAACGACCGCTTTTGATCCGAAGCCGAAAGTGCGGGGCAGTCAAACTCTGTCACCTAACCACCCGAGTTGAGACATCAGTACCGCTCCCCCAGCAGTCGGTAGCACCAGAAGGCTTCGTCGTGCTCAACGGCACGGAGGAGTTGCGCCGGCGGCAGGCCGGTCTCGCGCCGCACGCGGCGTGCCATGTGCGATTCGTCGGAGAAACCGACATCGCTGGCAAGACGGGCCCAGTCGAGGCGGCCGGCTTGCTGCTCGGGCCCGATCCGGGCGTAGAGACGTTCAGAGCGGCCGAATGCGTTCAAGTCGCGGTCCGTAGAGTCCTGTCGATCCCTTGATGCGGCGCGCGATCTGGCGGGCGCTGCGACCGGCGCCCGAGAGTGCCGCTCTCGCCGCGACCGACCGGCCCCAGTCCTGCAGCCACGCCGACACGGCATGCCCCTCCGGCCGCGTGCGATCCCAGACCAGTTCCAGCCCGTCCTCAAGCACGCCGAAACTCCGGTGGATGTTCGCGTTGCTGGCGGAGCGATGGAACTCCCGGACGATATCCATCAGGGCTATCGGCAACACTGGCTCAGCATCGACGACACGATCGACGATATCGCAGACGTCGATCCCCGAGAGCGCAACGAACGCGTCCGGGTAGAAGATGATGGTCACTGCGTAGACGGCACCCGGGTTCCAACCGAGTGTCGGACCGCGCTGTGGCCCTGAGACGGCATATGTCGGCATTCAGTCGTGCTAACGAAGGCGTCGAGACGTGCGCTCGATCTTCGACAATGTGGCCGACGCCATCGATCATGACGGTGACGCCGCAGAAGGGGCCGGCCGGGAAGTGGTTGAAGCGTTCAGCATCCGACAGCGCGACGACCCGCGTGTCGCGGACGATCGCCGCGAAAATGCAGCCGCCGAGTGACGGCCTCGGCCAAAGAATCTGGGCGGTCGGCATCATGCCGGCAACTATAAGCCCCCGCTGATGCGGATCAACCGCGATGCCTGACCGGCCGATGTCGTTTTCGTTCTATCCCTCGCCTCGTGGGACGGGCGATACAGCTCCGGCGACGTCACAGATGCAGCTACACGATGCAGATCCAACCAGCTCCGATCATCCGCACCGGCACCGCCATGCCGACGTCGACCTGCCGACGCTGCGTCTGTCTGCAAACGACGATGCGCAGCAACCTCGACATCTGGCCGAACTACGCGTTTGACGTTCCCTTCAGCCGCCGATACGGTCGCTGGTGTCGAGGTCCGTTCTCCTGAACGATCCGACGGCCGTGCGGCACGTCTTCGTCACGCACGCGGCCAACTATGTGCGGCCGGCCCTGATGCCGCGCATACTGCGGCCGCTGCTCGGGCGTGGCGTCTTCCTGTCCGAGGCGCAGAGTGGCGCCGCCAGCGTCGCCTGCTCGCGCCTGCGTTCACGCCGCACTACGTCGCTTGCTGCTGCCGCACTTCACGACGACCGCCGACGAACTTGTCCGGACGCTCGGCGGCACGCCAATGGCTGACCTGTCGGCCGCGTTCCAAGCGGCGGCCTTGGAAGCGGCGCTGCGCGCGATGTTCTCGCTGCCCGACAAGGCGCCGCGCGACAAACTCGGCGGTCTCGTGCGCCGGTTCGTCGCCGGCCCGGGCGGCCCGGCATCATCGATAGCCTCGCGCCGACGGAGGCGTCGTTCGGCTTCCTGCTGCGCAAGCGACGTGCGTTTCAGAAGGTCTGGTTCGCCGCTGTCGATGAGGTGGTGGCGGCCCGCAAGCGCGCGCCGAACACCGACGCGCATCGCGATATGCTCGACATGCTGTTGGCCGCGCGCGATCCAGGAGACGGAACACCTCTCGCCAGCGACGAGATCCGTGACCAGTGCGCCACCATGATCTTCGGCGGCTTCGAGACGACGGCGCGCCTGCTGTTCTGGACCGCGTACCTGCTGGCGCTCGACGACCCGAGCAGGAGCGCGTGCGCGACGAGATCGCCGCCTTTCCACCGGATCGGTCACCAAGCTCGACGATCTGGCGAACTGGCCGCGGCTGCGCATGGTGCTGCTTGAGGCGATGCAACTCTATCCGCCCGTGCCGCATCTCGTTCGCCAGCCGGTCACCGACGACGAAATCATGGGAGAGCGTGTGCGCCCCGCCACGCAGGTGTGGGTCTCACCGTGGGTGATGCATCGCCATCGCGCGCACTGGCCGAACCCGACGGCCTTTATGCCAGAGCGCTTCGCCGGCACTCCGTCGCCGTGGACGAGCAACAGCGCCTACCTGCCGTTCGGCGCCGGTCCGCGCATCTGCCTTGGCGCGACGTTCGCCATGGCCGAAGCACAGATCGTTATGGCGACGATGCTCTGGCATTTCCGCCTGAGCCTCCCCGACGACCGCCCGGTGATGCCGGTCGGGCGCCTGACCATCGAGCCGAGCCACTCGCCGCTGTTCCGGCTCGAACGAGTGTGACCACGGTTTCAGGCAGAACGCTGTCCCTCCAACTCCGGAAGTGCTGCGTTCGCAAAACAATGCGCACTTCTGCCCCTCAACGGGCCAGCATCACCCCTCTCGCACTCTCCGGTACTCTCTCCATCTCCCTCCCCCTTCGCGGGGAGGGGCAAGGGCTGACGGGAAGCAACAATCAAATGCAGAATCGCCCCCGCGCGCCTGTTCAAATCGCCGACAACTCCCAGCAATCCGGAAAGTCCGCGTAATCCGACGTCGTCACGCCATTCCGCGTCGTACCCGGATAGCTCTTCTGTGCCGCGACCACTGTCAACCGCAGCACCGCAGTCTCCCCCGGCTTCAACAGACCGCGATGGACCGCTGCGACACCCATCACGCTGTCCCGCGTGTAGGGCCCCGAGCCCCACACTTGCCCCTCCGCGATGCCTGTGATCCGGAAGTAGTGGACGGAACCCTTGGTATCGCAAATGCCGTGCATGTTGCTCGGCGGATCGGACGCGACTTGGTTCTTGTCCAAAATCTTGATCAACTGCTTCCGCGACAGCTTCCCGCGCGTGTCAAAATACGTGACGAGTTCCTGCACGACTTTCATGAGCTGTTCCTTCGTGGCATGCACACAACGCGACCGTAAGGCGGCGAAAAACTTGTCATCTCACCGGGCACCGCCCACAACACCGCATACGGCACCCCGTCCTGCGGGTACGTAATGTCGCCATCCGTGATCACAATCGCCGACGTGATGTGCGCATCCGCAGCAAGCGCAACAAGCGCCGGAGTTAAATCGCTGCCGCCATACCCGCGCACCTCATATTCGGCCAATTCCGCCGGCGACAACACCTCATCCGAGGTCACAGCCGTATCGCATTGCACGACGCGAATATCATCAATGCCCGTCGCCTCGCAGAAATCGGCAATGGCACCAAGTGCCATCGGAATATCGCTGGTCATCGAGCCACTGGTATCCAACACGACATTTAATGTCAGCGAGTGCCGTTGCCGCCCTGGCATGACGATATCTGTCCGCTCCGCTCCCCGGCGCGAGGCCCGCGTGAACGTCCGCTCGCCCGGCGTTACACCCTCAAACCAGCGCTGCACAGCAATCTGCCATGGCGTACTGTGATGCCCTCTAAGCGCCCGCACACTCTGTGCTGCTGTCCCACCTTCCGAGCCGCGCCCACGCATCAGACCGATAGCCTTCGCCATCGCCATACCTTTGGCTGCCAGATCGCGCATCGCTTTGGTGCGCGCCTCTTGCTCTGCCGCGTCGCCTGGAAACATCTTGAGTTCCAGTTCGGCCTCAAGCACATCACCAGCCTTGCCCGGCGACAACTCCCCACCGCCCATCACCTCCCTGATCGTGACGACAACACCATCCCACACCTGCGTCCGCGATTGCCCCGTGTCAGCGTTGCGCCGCATTTCCAGAACAATGTCTTCTGCCGAGCGCTCGCGCGCACCATGCATATCAAGACCACCCGCTGGAATGGTCGAAACATTCAACGCATGCCGCAGCATGTCGTTGATGATGTAGTCATGCGCATAGTTGAATTCGAGCCGCCCTGACCCCACCGCACGATCATGGGTCCTGAGCGCCAGATGGAGCAGCTCGTGCGCGAGCACAAACAGCAAATCATTCTGCGACAACCGCGCGGTGAACGCGGCATTGGCAACCAGCCGTCCGGACGCAAAAATCCCCATCGTCGGAATACTGTTGTCAATCGCCACCCGCACCGCCGCCGCTAAGCCCGACAAATGCGGGAACGCGACCGTCACCATGCGCAGCCCGCGCGTAATCCGATTGAGCGTCTCGCTGTCGTCCACGGATGACGCCGGTGCCTTGCTCATGCCGCCGTCACCTTACGCAACAGCGCCGCCATCGCCGCCTCAGCGCCGATCGCACCCCACTTCTCGACCATCCCCGTCAGCAAGATGAGCTGATGCTCTTGCGACAGGGCGCGGAGAAAGCGGTTGATCGCTTTAGACCCTAGATCGTCGGCGTGCCCGTCGCGCACAAACTGCCTGAGACAATCGAGAATAAACCACCGCGCAGAATTGCCCGATGGCAGCAGCTTCGGATTGCGCATGTAGTTGATCAACGGTTGCACCGGCCCGGTGCTCTCCTCCGCGAGCGCACAAAACACCGCAGCATCCTCCGGCGACAATCGCCCAAACGCCAGCGCGCGCCGCGTTTCGTTGCTGAGCAATCCCGCCTTCTCTGCCAAATCAAATGCCCGCGACAGATGCGACCACGAGCGCGGCGTCGAAAAAGGAACGGGGTCCGCCGGCACCGGCCGCATCAGCGCATCGGGCACAGTCTCGATGAAGCTGCGAATATCGCGGCGGATGCCACTCCGCTGCGCCCACGCCAACCACTCCTCAACATCGTGCCGGATCTGCAAAATGGTCACGCGATTGACCAGCGCCGAACTCATCGCCCGCACCAGCGCACGATCCTGCAACCGGTTCCCGGCCGACACCACCCACGTGCCCTTGGGCAGCGCATGCTCGCCAAGCCGCCGCTCAAGCAGCAGCGAGTAAAACGCCTTCTGCACATCTGGCGCACACGCGGGCAACTCGTCGAGAAACAGACAGAACGGCTCTGGCCGCTCCGGCAACAGAATGCGCGGTGGACAAAACACGCTGCGTTCACCGACGATCCTCGGCACCCCGCTAACATCTTCAGGAGCAATCTGCGTTCCGAGCAGCGACCGGCACGCCAAGCCTGCTTCGTTCGCGGCCTCGTAGACCATCTCGGATTTGCCGATACCGGGCGCGGACAGCAGCAAGAAGCTTTGCTCGTGCGCCATGCACTGGATCAGCTTCTTCGCCTGCTTGAGGGTGACGACTTCGTTGAATGCGGCGGTGTTGCCTTGCACGGGGGCTCTCCAACTGTCTCGGCGCACGAACGCCTAGTCACAGCAAGAGTGGGGTGAATTGCCAGGCGCAACTACCGGATTTCGGAACGAAACATCTTCACGCGAGATGCGGATCGTTCGATCATTGTTCACGTCCAACCGCACCAAAGCCGTGCCCAGGGTCCAGGTCCACGCCGGGGAACATCAGGGGGGATCCGCCCCTCATCGTGCGCGGCTCTCACGCACTCCCCGGGACAATCTCCGTCAACCCGCCCTTTTCCAACCGGAACACGCGATCCATGCGGTGCGCGAGATCCATGTTGTGGGTCGCAATCAGCGCCGCCACGCCTTGATCGCGAATGAGATGCATCAGTTCCGCAAACACCAATTCGCTGGTTGAGGGATCGAGATTGCCTGTCGGCTCGTCCGCCAGCAACAGCGTCGGCTTGTTCGCGAGCGCCCGGCAAATCGCAGTCCGCTGCTGCTCGCCGCCCGACATCTGCGCCGGACGATGATCGAGCCGCGCACCGAGCCCCATCTTCTCCAGCAACTCCGCCGCCCGCACTTCCGCCTGCTTGCGCGGTGTGCCCTGGATCATTTGCGGCATCGCCACATTCTCAAGCGCCGAAAACTCCGGCAGCAACTGATGAAACTGGTAGACGAAACCCATGTCGCGCCGGCGCACCGCTGTCCGCCGGTCGTCATCGAGCCCCGCGCATTCCACGCCGTTGATCACGATGCTGCCGCTGTCCGGCGTCTCGAGCAACCCCGCCACATGTAAGAGCGTAGACTTACCCGCCCCCGATGGCCCAACGAGCGCCACCGCTTCGCCCGGCATCAACACCGCGCCTGCCCCATCCAGCACGCGGATCTCGCGCTCGGCCTGACGGTACACCCGCACCACATTGCTAAGCGCCAGCACCGGCGTCTGTCCGGGCATCGCGCGGCGTGAAAGTGGCATCGTCATATTCTGCATCGTGCCCTCAGCCGTATCTCAGCGCTTCAACCGGGTCGAGCTTTGACGCCCGCCACGACGGATAAAGCGTCGCCAGCACCGAGAGTAGCATCGCCATCAACACGATCATGCCAGTTTCAAACGCGTCGATCTCAGCCGGCATCCGCGTCAGATAATAGAAATTCGGATCGAACACCTGCTTCCCCGTGAGCC
Organism: uncultured Alphaproteobacteria bacterium; assembly: GCA_963831185.1. Classification (GTDB taxonomy): domain Bacteria; phylum Pseudomonadota; class Alphaproteobacteria; order Rhizobiales; family Hyphomicrobiaceae; genus JABFRJ01. The sequence continues at coordinate 94,387 of CAWHPE010000004.1, read as the reverse complement.
GCATCACGCCCTGCCGGATCGCCTCGATATTCCAAGTAAAAAGCACGCCAAGCACGAAGCCGGCCAGCGTGCCGACCACGCCGATCGACGCGCCGGTGATCAGAAACACCCGCATGATCGCCGCTTTCGATGCCCCCATCGTCCGCAAGATGCCGATATCGCGCCCCTTATCCTTCACCAGCATCATCAACCCGGAAATGATGTTGAACGCCGCGACCAGCACGATCAGCGACAAGATGATGAACATCATGGTGCGCTCGATATCGAGCACACGAATAAACGTCTCGTTGCGGCTCTTCCAATCTGAAAAGTGCAGCCCCTCCATACCGAGGCCTTTCATCGCCGCAATCGAACCTTCGACGCCTTCCGCGTTGTCGGTCACGACCTCGATGACATCCACGATCCCGTTGCGCGCGAAAAACTTCTGCGCCTCGCCGAGCGGCATGAAAATCATAATGCGATCATATTCGCTCATGCCGAGCTCGAAGATCGCCGACACCCGATAAGTCTTGGTCCTGGGCACACATCCGAACGGCGTACACGCCCCGCGCGGCCCGACCAGCGTCACCGTATCGTCCGCCGACACACGTAAGCTGTCGGCAAGCCGCCGTCCGATGGCGATGCCTTCCTGCGCGTCGAAGCCGTCGATCGTGCCACTGATGATATTGCGCGCCACCAGATCGAGCGACTTCAGCCCCTCCTCCGTCACGCCGCGCACATTGCCGCCGAGGGCCTGTGCCTGCGTCGAGGCCATCACCTGGCCCTCGATCAGCGCGATGGCACTCTTGACCCCTTTGACGGTCTTGATCCGCGCCGCCACATCGGGAAAATCATCGAACGGCGCGTTGACGCGGTTGACGATCACATGCCCGTTGAGGCCGAGGATCTTACCCACCAGCTCTTTGCGGAAACCATTCATCACCGCCATCACGATGATCAGCGTCGCCACGCCAAGCATGATGCCGAGAAACGAAAAACCGGCGATGACAGAGATGAAGCCTTCCTTGCGCCGTGCGCGCAAATAGCGGCTTGCCAGCATCCACTCGAACGGCGCGAACGCGCGGCCCTTGCCGGTGCTCGCTGCAGTCTGAGCCGGGGCAAGCCCAGGCTTCATCGACGTTGGTGCGATATCCGTCATTGATCCCCTGCCCGATCGGGCCATTGGCAGTCGTTAGCCGATATAGCGGCGCGCACTCACAAGTTCGACAAGCCGGCGGATCGCAGCTTCGATCGGCAGCGTCACGCGCTCACCGGTCTTGCGCTCTTTGATTTCAACTTCGCCCGCCTTCAGTCCTTTGGGTCCTGCGATCAATTGGAACGGCAGTCCCACCATGTCCATGCTCGCAAACTTCGCACCCGCCCGCTCGTCGGTGTCGTCATAGAGCACCGACAAGCCTGCGCGTTCGAGCTTGCTGTACATGTCGTTGCACGCGGTGTCGCAGTCCTTGTCACCGGCCTTGAGGTTGACGAGACCAACTTCGAACGGCGCCAGCGGCACCGGCCATACGATGCCGTTGGCATCGTGGCTGGCTTCGATGACAGCGGCCACGACACGCGTGGGTCCAATGCCATAAGAGCCCATGTGCACCGTCACCGGCTTGCCGTCCGGCCCCTGCACCTGCGCCTTCATGGGCTCCGAGTACTTGGTCCCGAAGTAGAAAATGTGGCCGACTTCGATCCCACGGGCAGAAACACGTTTCCCCGCATCAATGGCCTCGTAGGCCGCAGCGTCGTGCTTCTCGCTCGTCGCGGCATAAAGCGACGTCCATTTGTCGACAGTCGGCCTGCAAGCCCGCCACATCGTCAAAATTCGTATTGGCCGGAGGCGTCGGAAACTCGAGCGTATCCTTATGGCAGAACACTTCGCTCTCGCCGGTCTCCGCCAGAATGATGAACTCGTGACTGAGATCGCCACCAATCGGACCCGTATCCGCTTGCATCGGGATCGACTTCAACCCGAAGCGCGCAAACGTGCGCAGATAGGCGACAAACATCTTGTTGTAAGCATGCCGCGCCGACGCCGCATCGAGATCGAACGAGTAGGCATCTTTCATCAGGAATTCGCGGCTGCGCATGACGCCGAACCGCGGCCGCACTTCGTCGCGGAACTTCCACTGCAGATGATAAAGATTGAGCGGCAAGCTGCGATAGCTTTTGACGTAAGTCCGGAAGATGTCTGTGATCATCTCTTCGTTGGTCGGCCCGAACAGCATTTCGCGCTCGTGACGATCACCGATCCGCAGCATCTCTTTGCCATAGGCATCGTAGCGCCCGGACTCGCGCCACAGATCCGCCGATTGGATCGTCGGCATCAGCAGCTCCACCGCGCCTGACCGGTTCTGCTCCTCGCGGATGATGGTGTTGACCTTTTGCAGCACCTTCAGCCCGAGTGGCAGCCACGCATAGATCCCCGCGCTCTCCTGCTTGATGAGCCCGGCCCGGAGCATCAACTGATGCGAAATGATCTCCGCCTCTTTCGGTGTATCGCGAAGGACGGGCATGAAGAATCGGCTGAGGCGCATGGGGTCTCTGGTGCTCTGAGGCTTTGCGGCAGGAAGGGCCGCCGGTTTTGCGTTGAAGTTGGTCTTACACGTAATTTGGGCAGCAAGCGGCACTGTGCCGTCAGCCACACCCGCGGGCTACAGTCGAACGGCCGCAAACCCCAGTTTTTCAACGGACATGTGGCCGCCGCCCATCCCCGCGCCGGATCGATGGCCGGTGATAGCCATTAACGATCCGCCTAGCAACGGCCCCACCGGCTCAGCCCCCGGATTTCACGAGACCTCGTGGCCCTTCAACCCCCGGTTGGGCCGCCGTGCGCCTGTGATTAATTCCTGGGCAACCTGAGCATTTTCGCGGAAATACCTAAGGTAAAAACAGTTGCAATTTCGAGTTACATTTAGTGATGACAGCGGCCATTTGCCCCGCTATGGTCCCGTCACAATGACAGGGCGGCGCGAAGCAATTCAAGCATCGCGTCCAAAAGCCCAGGTCTAGGGTGGATGAAAGAACAAGAATGCTGAGCCGCATACAGGGCCAGCGAGCGGATTGAAGCCGGTGTTTGCGGCGATATGATCTGCCAGGATATTTGAGCAAAAAAACGAGCGGAACAGGATCCCTGTTCCGCTCGATTTCGTTGTGATCAAACGATCACTGCCGCATATGCCGTCCGGTATCCCGCTCACAGCTTCCAGGGTTCGAGCGAGATCAACTTCGCGCCCAGCGCCAACAGCGTGGCCGAAAACACCAGCGAAGCCACAATCGTCGTCAGCATCACCACGCGCGCCATCCGCGCCTCGACCGGTGCCCCGGCCGATGTACCTTGAATGACTTCGCCGCTGTCGCTTTGCGTCCGCACGCCAAACGGCAGCACCGCAAACAGCGACACCCACCACACGATGAAATAAAGCGCCAGCGCCATCACGCCGCCAATTGGCGCCACATGCTTCCATTGCAACAGAACCGCCACCATTGCCGTCACAACCGTGAGCACCGGCAGCGTCGTGCCATAGGACAACATCAAACCTGCTCCAGCTCGACCAGAGTGCCGAGAAAATCTTTCGGATGCAGAAACAGCACCGGTTTGCCGTGCGCGCCGATCTTCGGGTTGCCGTCGCCGAGCACGCGCGCGCCCTGAGCTTTCAACTGCTCGCGCGCCTTCAGAATGTCGTCCACCTCGTAGCAGATATGGTGGATACCGCCGTCGGCATTCTTCTCCAGAAATTTCGCAATCGGCGAATTGGCGCCGAGCGGCTCCAGAAGTTCGATCTTCGTGTTCGGCAATTCGACGAAGACCACCGTCACACCGTGTTCAGGATGTGCCGCCGGCGCCGAAACCTTGGCGCCCAGCGTCTGCCGGTAAATCGCGCTGCCCGCTTCGAGCGATTTGACCGCGATAGCAACGTGATTGAGACGGCCGATCATGTGCCAGTCCTCGTAACCTTGTGTCCTGAGCCCAAAACTATCATCACGCGTCGACGATCGCCGTCATCACTTTGACGATAGGCCGCTTGCCCCATGCGTTCTCGATTGCACTACGCACGGCCTTCCGGACCGCTTCCTCGACGCGCTCTTGATCCGCACGGCGTTTCGGCGGGATTGATTTGAGCGTGCCATCGATCGCATCGGTGACGATATCGTACATCTCCGTCCCCTCGACGTCCGTCTCCGGGATGCCGTCGAGGATAGCGTCGGGTTCAGCGGCGATCCCGCCCTTTTCGTCGAAGACAAGCGACACCACGCAAATGCCCACTTCCGACAATTTCCGCCGGTCACGCACCGGCCCCGACGAACTGTCGACCAAGAGGTCGCCATCGCGGAAGAGCCGCCCAACCGGGGCTTCATCGATGATCGACGCATCCCCCGGCGCCAGCCTCACAATGTCGCCATTCCGCACGATCATCACTTTGGGCACACCCGCCTGCTTCGCAAGTTCGGCATGCGCCGCCAGATGCCGCGCCTCGCCGTGCATCGGAATTGCGAGCTTCGGCTTCACCCAGGAATACATCTCGCGCAACTCGTCGCGCCGCGGATGGCCTGTGACGTGCACCAGCGCGTCTGAGTCCGTCACCAGCTTCACGCCGCGTTCGACCAATTGGTTCTGGATCTTGCCGACCGTGCGCTCGTTGCCCGGAATAGTGCGCGACGAGAAGATCATCGTGTCGCCGGCGCTGAATTTGATCTGCGGATGCTCACCTGCCGCGATCCGTGCCACCGCCGCGCGCGATTCACCCTGGCTCCCCGTACACAGCACCAGCGCCCGGCTCGGCGAAAGCTGCCCGAACTGGTTCTGATCCACGTACTTGAATTCAGCCGGCAAATGTCCTGTTTCCATCGCCACCGCAATCATGCGGTGCATCGCGCGGCCCGCCACGACAAGCACGCGGCCGTTAGCGCGTGCCGCCTCCCAGAGCGCATGAATGCGGGCCACATTCGACGAGAAGATCGTGACGCCGACCACGCCGCTGCACTTGCCGATCACTTCGGCCAGCGATGCGGCAACCTCGGTCTCCGATGGCGACCGGCCCTCCCGCAGTGCGTTCGTGCTGTCGCAGATAAACGCCGTCACACCTTCCGCGCTCAATTCCCGGATCCGCGACGCATCCGTCTCTGTACCCGTGCCAAATGGCCGTTCTTCGATTTTCCAGTCGCCCGAATGCAGCACCATGCCCTCGGCCGTGCGGATCACCAGCGCCTGCGGCTCAGGGATCGAATGCGCCACCGACACGAACTCGAGCTTGAACGGCCCAACCTCGAACTTGCCTTGGACAGGAATTTCCTTGATCGGGATGCGTACCTTGTTGCCTTGCTCGGCAAGTTTTGCCCGGATCAGTGCGGCCGTGAACGGCGTCGCATAGACCGGCACCTTAAGCCGCGGCCAAAGCTCGATCAGCGCGCCGAAATGATCCTCGTGCGCGTGCGTGATCACGATCCCTTTGAGATTGACGTGCTCATCTTCGATGAACCGGAGATCAGGCAGGATAACATCCACGCCGGGGTCATTTTCCCCCTCGGGAAACGTGATGCCGATATCGACCATGACCCACTCGCGCGCCGTCTTCGGCCCCGTCCCGTAGAGGTAGCAGTTCATGCCGATTTGGCCCAATCCGCCGAGCGCGCAGAACACGAGTTCTGACCCTCCGGAGCGGCTGGCGCGCGCCGTTTTCTCAATATCGGCCATTACTTATCCTTGCGTAGGGGGAGCGAGTATCACGTCGCCAAATGTAATCCTATGCTCGTAGCCCTCAACGTCTCTCAAGATCAATGCCCCATCGCTATCGAGCGACGAGAAAGTTCCGTGCAACACCCTTTCGCCATTGTGAACGATGATCGGCTGACCCGGCGGCGTGCCCCACTTTCGCCAGCGGTTAAGCGTCGTGGAAAAGCCCCGGCCTAGATCCCAAACCGCGATCTCAGCATCCAGCGCCGCACTCAGAAATCCGAGCATTTCGGCCGGGTTAACACCGATGCCGTACACGGCCAGATGCGTGGCAGGCCGCCCCAGATCCTCCGGGTGATGCGCCAAATTGATCCCGATACCGATCACCGCGACGGCCGCACCGCTGACTGCATCGCGCGTCGCCTCCGGCAAAATGCCGCTGCATTTGGCCCCGTCGATCAACACGTCATTGGGCCATTTGAGTTGTAAGCCCTGAGGCGTCACGCCGTTTGCCGCAGCCGCAACAGCCTCGCAAACTGCAACGCCCGCAACCAGCGACAACTGCGAGACCACCGCGGGCGCGCACTGAAGCGTCGTCAAAAAACTGGCGTAGAGATTGCCGGACGCCGATGTCCAAACGCGCCCCGAACGGCCCTTGCCCGCGAGTTGCCGCTCGGCCCGGATCCACAACGGACCGCGCTCACCCGCACTGGCCAAACGCATCGCTTCGGTATTCGTCGATCCGATCTCGGCAAGCACCCGGACGGGATGAACGACAGGGGGCGGCGTCATCTCGATCAGAACAGCGATCGCGCAGCCGCCGCTGCCGTGCCCATGATCCAATCACCGAGCGAACCGCCCTGACGCAGCGGAAACGGCAGGAAGCCCAGCAGGATGATCAGGCTCGCCGCCGCCATCACGAAGCCCTCGCGCTTATGCACACGCAGGAAGCTCGCCTTCGCGTCGTCGAAATACATCACCTTGATGATGCGCAAGTAGTAGAACGCGCCGACCACGCTGGCCAGCACACCGATGATCGCGAGCGGCCAGAGTTGCGCCTTCACCGCCGCCAGAAACACGTAGTACTTACCCCAGAACCCTGCCAACGGCGGAATACCGGCAAGCGAGAACATCATCAGCGCCATGGTCGCAGCCATCCCCGGATTGGTCTGCGCCAGCCCCGCGAGATCGTCGATGTTCTCAACCGCACCACCCTCGCGCCGCATCGCCAGGATCACGGCGAACGTTCCGAGTGTCATGACCAGATAGATCGCAAGATAGATCAGCACGCCCTCGATGCCTTCGGGCGACGCTGCCGCCAACCCCACGAGGACAAACCCCATGTTGGCAATCGACGAATAGGCCATCAGCCGCTTGATGCTGGTCTGCCCGATGGCGGCCACGGCCCCCAACAGCATCGATGCAATCGACAGGAAGATAACGATCTGCTGCCATTGCGGCTTCATGCCACCAAGTGCGCCAATCAAGACCCGCACCATCAGCGCGAAAGCGGCCGCCTTAGGTGCCGCAGCGAAGAACGCTGTGACCGGTGTTGGCGCGCCCTGATACACGTCCGGCGTCCACATATGGAACGGCACCGCCGAAATCTTGAACGCGAGCCCGACCATCATGAACACAAGCCCGAAGATCAGACCGACGTTGCGGCCGGCACCCGGCTGCAGTGCCACCGTCGCAATCTCAGAAAACTTGGTCGCGCCAGTAAAGCCATAAACCATCGACGCGCCATAGAGCAGCATCCCCGACGACAACGCGCCAAGCACGAAGTACTTGAGCCCCGCCTCCGACGACCGCACGTCGTCGCGGCGAAACGCGGCCATCACGTAAAGCGCCAAGCTCTGCAGTTCGAGTCCGAGGTAAAGCGAGATCAGATCGTTGGCCGAGATCATCATCATCATGCCGACGGTCGCCAGCAGGACAAGGACAGGGTACTCGAACTTCAAATACTTGCCTTCGCGCATGTCATTGAACGAGAGCAACAGCGTGCCCGCCGAAGCCAGCGCGACGATGATCTTCATGAACCGCGCAAAGCCGTCGAAGCGCATCACGCCGTCAAACAACGTGTCCGTGCCAGACGGCTGACCGATCACCAGCATCGCCGACGCCAGCAAGACCGCGATAGCGCCCCAACCGATCAACTCTGCGTTCTGCACGGTCTCACGCGCAATCACGCCCCACAGCAAAAGCACCATGGCGCCGAGCGCGAGCACGAGCTCGGGATGGATCGGGCCCAGTTGAGTGACGAGGGTCATCATGGTCTCACGTCGTCTTTCAAAGTCTAGAATGCACGCGCCGGGTTACCCTCAACGCGCGAGATTGGCTGTCTTGATCGCGGTTTCGTAGCCCGCCACCAGGCTCTTGACGGATTTCGCCGTCACATCGAGCACGGGTGCGGGATAGATCCCGAAGAAGATGGTCAGGAAAACGAGCGGCGCAAGGATCGCGATCTCGCGCGCATTCATGTCTGTGATGGACTTCAGCGCCGGCTTGTCGAGCACGCCGAAAATCATGCGGCGGTAGAGCCACAGCGCATAAGCCGCCGACAGAATGACGCCGGTCGTGGCCAGGAACGCAACCCAGGTGTTGGCCTTGAACGCACCGAGCAGCGTCAGGAATTCACCGATGAACCCGCTCGTACCCGGCAGCCCGACGTTGGCCATCGTGAACACCATGAAGCAGAACGCATAGATCGGCATCCGGTGCACGAGCCCGCCATAGGCAGCGATCTCGCGCGTATGCATGCGGTCATAAACAACGCCGACGCACAGGAAGAGAGCCGCCGACACGATGCCGTGGCTCAGCATCTGGAAGATCGCCCCGTCGATGCCTTGCACGTTGAAGGTGAAGATCCCCATCGTCACATAACCCATGTGCGCGATCGACGAGTACGCAATCAGCTTCTTCACGTCCTCCTGCGCCAGCGCGACAAGCGACGTGTAGATGATCGCCACGATCGACATCGTGAAAATCAGCGGCGCGAAGTCATGGCTGGCAATCGGGAACATCGGCAGCGAAAAGCGCAGAAACCCGTAGCCGCCCATTTTCAGCAGGATCGCCGCCAGCACCACCGAGCCCGCCGTCGGTGCTTCGACGTGCGCATCCGGCAACCAGGTGTGCACCGGCCACATCGGCATCTTCACCGCGAACGACGCGAAGAACGCCAGCCACAGCCAAGTCTGCATGTCGGCCGGGAACTTCGTAATCATCAGTGTCGGGATATCGGTCGTGCCGGCGTGCCAGTACATCGCCATCATGGCGAGCAGCATCAGCACAGACCCGAGCAGCGTGTAGAGGAAGAACTTGAAGCTCGCATACACGCGGCGCACACCACCCCATACGCCGATGATGATGAACATCGGAATGAGGCCGGCTTCGAAGAACAGGTAGAACAGCACCAGATCCAGTGCACAGAACACGCCGATCATCAGCGTCTCGAGCACCAAGAAGGCGATCATGTAGTCTTTGACGCGTGTCTCGACACTTTCCCAGCTCGCCAGAATACAGAACGGCATCAGGAACGTCGTCAGCAGAACGAACGGCATCGAAATGCCATCAACGCCCATCTTGTATTTGATCGGCCCGAGCCACGCCATTTCTTCGACGAATTGAAAGCCCGTCGCGCCACGGTCGAACCCGGTCCACAGCGGAACCGAGACCAGGAACGTGATCAGTGTCGTCCACAGCGCGATCCAACGCGCGTTGGCCTTCGCATCGCGATGCAGCAACGCAATCAGTGCCGCACCCGCCAGAGGCAGGAATGTGACGAGCGAGAGAAGCGGAAGTTTGCTCATCGGCCAATCCCGAATGAAATGATGTAGGTCAGAATAGCGGCAAGCCCGATCAGCATGCCGAACGCGTAGTGATAGACGTACCCGGTCTGAAGCTTGACCGCCCGTCCGGTGACCCAGCCCACGGTGTTCGCCGTGCCGTTGATCGTACCGTCGATGATGGCGCCGTCGCCGCCCTTCCAAAGCATCCGCCCAATGGCGTTCGCTGGCCGCACGAACAGGAAGTCGTAGAGTTCGTCGAAGTACCACTTGTTGAGGAAGAACAGGTAGAGCGGCTTGAACGTCCGCGCGGTTGCGGCCGGCAGCCACGGTGCCGCGATGTAATAGACGTAAGCCAAAACGAAGCCGGACAGCATCGCAACGAAGGGCGCCCATCCAACCCAGCCCGGAATATTATGCATCGCATGCAGAATGTGGTTGCTCGGCCCCTCGAAGATGGCTTTGCCCCAGAACGCCTTGTAGGGGTCCGCTGCGCCGGCGCCGTGGCCGACGCCAATGAAGAATTTCGAGAACAGCACGCCCGCCAGCACAGCCCCTGCCGCCAGCACGAACAGCGGGATCAGCATCACCATCGGGCTCTCGTGCGGCTCATGCGAACCATGACCGTGCGCATCATGACCATGATCGTCATGCGCATGCGCATCGTGTTTGTGGTCGTCATGCGTGTGGTCATCGTGGCCGTGCGCCGCGTGCGCACCGTGCCCCCAGCGCGCCGTCCCATGGAACGTCATGAACATCAGCCGCCACGAATAGAACGACGTCATGAACGCCGCGATCACCAACATCCAGAACGCGTAGTTCGACGGTGTGTGCGCAGCATAAGCCGCTTCGATAATGGCATCCTTCGAGTGGAAGCCCGCGAAGCCGAAGAAATGCGGAATGCCAACGCCCGTGAGCGCCAGCGTGCCGATCAGCATCATTGCCCACGTCGTCGGGATCTTGGACCGGAGCCCGCCCATGTTCCGCATGTCCTGCTCGTGATGCATCGCATGGATCACCGAGCCAGCACCAAGGAACAACAAAGCCTTGAAGAACGCGTGCGTGAACAGATGGAAGACGCCAGCCGTGTAAGCGCCAACGCCGCAGGCCACGAACATGTAGCCGAGCTGCGAGCACGTCGAATACGCAATCACCCGCTTGATGTCGTTCTGCACCAAGCCAACGGTGGCCGCGAAGAACGCCGTCAGCGCGCCGATGAACGTCACGAACTGCAGCGCCACCGGCGCATATTCGAACACCGGCGACAGTCGCGCCGTCATGAACACGCCGGCGGTCACCATGGTCGCCGCGTGGATCAACGCCGACACCGGCGTCGGACCTTCCATCGCGTCAGGCAGCCAGGTGTGCAGCAGGAACTGCGCGCTCTTGCCCATCGCGCCCATGAACAGCAGCAACGACAGCGTCGTGACGATGTCGACGTTGTAGCCGAGGAAGTTGAAGGTCTTGCCAGCAAGCCCGGGAATGGCCTGGAACACCGGATCGAGGCTGATCGAACCAGCCATCCAGAACAGACCGAAAATCCCGAGTGCGAAGCCGAAGTCACCGACGCGGTTGACCACAAAGGCTTTGATCGCCGCCGCGTTGGCGCTGTCCTTGTGATACCAAAAGCCGATGAGCAGATACGACGCCAGACCGACGCCTTCCCATCCGAAGAACATCTGCAGCAGGTTATCGCTCGTCACCAGCATCAACATCGCGAAAGTAAACAGCGACAGATAGGCAAAGAAGCGCGGACGCGAGTCGTCGTCGGCCATGTAGCCGATCGAATAAAGATGCACGAGCGACGAGACGGTGTTGACCACGACCAGCATGACGGCCGTCAGCGTATCGATCCGCAGCATCCACGACACATCGAGATCACCTGACGTGATCCAGCGCAGAACCGGCACCTTCAATGTCGTACCGACGAAACCCACTTGCGCGAACACGAACCACGAAAGTCCGGCCGCGATCATCATAAAGGTGGTCGTGATGATCTCACTCGGCCGCTCCCCGATCACGCGGCCAAAGAAGCCCGCAACGAGAGCGCCGACCAGCGGCAGGGTAACGATGAGAAGGGCTGCGGTCTGCATTTCAGTGTCTTCTCTTCTTCTGTTTCATCCCCTCGCGGCGCGATCGACGCGAGGAACGGGGCGAGCCGGACGAGGCCGTCTCAACCCTTCATCATGTTGATGTCCTCGACCGCGATCGAGCCGCGGTTGCGGTAATAGACGACGACGATGGCGAGGCCGATCGCAGCTTCGGCGGCAGCGACCGTCAGGATCATCAGCGCAAACACTTGCCCCGCGAGATCACCGAGATGCGCCGAGAACGCCACCAGATTGAGGTTGACCGCGAGCAGCATCAATTCGACCGACATCAGAATGACGATCACGTTCTTGCGGTTGAGGAAGATGCCAAAGATGCCGAGCGTGAACAGACACGCCGCGACAGTCAGATAATGTCCAAGTCCGATCATCCCGTCCTCATTCTCAGCGGTTGCCGCCGAACCCCATCATCGGCAGAAGCCAAGCGACAATCGTCGCCACGGCAATGCCGATCAGTCCAATTCCGATCAGCAAGTCCCGCATGGAACCCGCTGGCTGCGTTGCTTTCTGTCTAGCCTTGCCCTCGGCCTCGGCGCGCTTCCGTACCTCATCGAGCGACGTAATGTTCGTCCTGCGCTCGGGTTCCGGAGGCTTGCCGCTGCCATTGGTATAGGCCATCACCCTTGACCCTTCGCGGCCGCCTTGTCAGGAATGGTGAAGCCGCCCGAGGGCACCTTGACCACATCCATCGCGGACTTTTTGTTACGTGCGTTCTGCGCCGAAATGATCTGCCGCTTCACACCCTCGCGGCTGCGCAGCGTCAACACGATCGCGCCGATCATCGCCACCAGCAGGATCAGGCCCGCCGTCTGGAAGAAGTAGACGTACTTCGTGTAGAGCACCTGCCCGAGCGCCATCGTGTTCGAGACGCCAGCCGGGATCGGCGCGCCCTTGATGACGCCAGCCGGCATCACGCCCGGCTTCCACAGCTGCGCCGCCACCACCATCACGATTTCAGCCAGAACCACGAGGCCGACCAAAGCGCCCATCGGCGCATTCTTGATGAACCCGGCCCTGAGTTCAGCGAAGTCCACATCGAGCATCATCACGACGAACAGGAACAACACCAGCACCGCGCCGACGTAGACCACCACCAGAAGCATCGCCAGGAACTCAGCGCCGAGCAGCACAAACAATCCAGCCGCGCTGAAGAACGTCAGGATCAGGAACAACACGGCATGAACCGGGTTCCGCGCCGTGATCACCATGAACGCGGACGCCACCGTGATGGTCGCGAACACGTAGAAGAAGAGTGCTGTCAGCGTCATCGTGGAGTCTCTCATCGACACTGGCCGACGGCGGCCATTGGCAAAGGTGTCATTCTCGGGCTTGCCCCAAGGATGGCATGGCAAAGATGTGGCGCCGAGGAGTCCATCGCTCCGCTCATCGATACTTCGCGTCTGCTGCGATGTTGGACGCGATCTCACGCTCCCAACGGTCGCCATTCGCCAGCAAACGGTCTTTGTTGTAGAAAAGCTCTTCGCGCGTCTCGGTCGCGAACTCGAAGTTCGGACCTTCCACGATGGCCTCCACCGGGCACGCCTCTTGGCACAGGCCGCAGTAGATGCACTTGGTCATGTCGATGTCGTAGCGCGTCGTCCGGCGCGTGCCATCGTTGCGGCGCGGTCCGGCTTCGATCGTGATCGCCTGCGCCGGACAAATCGCCTCGCACAGTTTGCACGCGATACAGCGCTCTTCGCCGTTCGGATAGCGGCGCAACGCGTGCTCACCACGGAAGCGCGGGCTCAGCGGCCCCTTCTCGAACGGATAGTTCAAGGTCGCTTTCGGCTTGAAGAAATAGCGCATCGTCAGGAAGAACGCCGAAACGAACTCCGTCAGAAACAGCGATTTGATGCCCGAACCAATGCTCATGATCGCCTCACTTCACCCAAGGTCCGAACTGCAACCAGCCCGCAACGATCACGACCATGACCAGCGACAGCGGCAGGAAAACCTTCCAGCCGAGCCGCATCAGTTGGTCATACCGGTAACGCGGCACCATCGCCTTCACCATGGCGAACATGAAGAAGACGAACGTGACCTTCGCCAGGAACCAGATCGGTCCTGGAACCCAATTGACCAGCCAATGATCGAGCGGCGGCAGCCAGCCACCCAGAAACAGGATCGTCGTCAGCGCACACATGGTCATGATCGCCACGTACTCGCCGAGCATGAACAGCAGATACGGCGTCGACGAATATTCCACCATGAAGCCCGCAACCAGTTCCGACTCCGCTTCCGGCAAATCGAACGGCGGACGATTGGTTTCCGCCAGTGCCGAAATGAAGAACACGACAAACATCGGAAACAGCGGCAACCAGTGCCAATCGAGGAACGATGCCGGCAAGCCGAACCGCGTGCCGACCCCCGTGGTCTGCGCCTTCACGATGTCGCCCATGTTGAGCGAACCGACGAGCAGCAGAACGGTGATAATCACAAACCCGATCGAGACTTCATACGACACCATCTGCGCTGCTGAGCGCAGCGATCCGAGGAACGGATACTTCGAGTTCGACGCCCAGCCGCCCATGATGATGCCGTAGACGCCGAGCGACGAGATCGCGAACAGGTAGAGGATACCGACATTGAGATTGGCAATCGCCCAACCGTCGGTCACAGGAATCACAGCCCACGCGGCCAGCGCTAAGATCGTCGTCACCAACGGCGCGAGCAGAAACACCGCCTTGTCTGACCCGGCGGGAATCGATCGGCTCCTTGAGCACGAACTTGAGCAAGTCCGCGAACGATTGAAACAGGCCAAACGGTCCGACCACGTTCGGGCCGCGCCGCAACTGCACGGCCGCCCACACCTTGCGATCAAGCAGCAACAGAAACGCGATGATGACGAGCAGCGCCACCAGCAACAGCAAGCTCGCCGCAACCGTCAGCGCCAGCCAGAGGCCCCAGTCCCACCAGGTATCGAGTGTTTTAGGATACATCGCGTCGCAATCGTTTGTAGATGTTTCGCTTGAGATCGAAGGATGAAGACTGGCCGCTTACTCCGCTGCCTGTCGCGTGCCAGCGGTCGCAGCCTTGAGAGCCGACAATTCCGCCATCACGGTCGAAGCCCGTGCAATCGCATTGGTAAGATAGAAATCCCGAATATTCGACGTGAGCGGCCCCGCACCGAGCGCGCCCGCCGGCAATGCAGCCAGCACACCCGCATCTGCCGCCACAACTGAGTTGAGCCGCGCCAGCGAAGGCACTGCCTGATACATGGCCGCCCGCAACGCTTCAATGCTATCATAGGGCAACGTTTTATCGGCTGCCGCCGAAAGCGCGCGAACGATCGCCCAATCGTCTTTCGCCTGTCCCGGCGCGCCAGCGGCTTTCACCGCCATCTGCGCCCGGCCTTCGACGTTCACATACGTTCCGGACTTTTCGGTGTAAGCCGACCCCGGCAGGATCACATCCGCGCGGTGCGCGCCAGCGTCCCCGTGGCTGCCTTGATAGACGACGAATGCGCCGCCAAGTTTCGCCATATCGATGTCATCGGCACCAAGGAGATACACAACCTCCATCCCGCCCGCGAGCATCTGCGCCACGTCCTTGCCGCCCTTGCCCGGCACAAAACCGAGATCGAGACCGCCGACGCGCGATGCCGCCGTATGGAGCACATTGAAACCGTTCCAGCCGTCCTTGATCGCGCCGATCTGAGCCGCAGCCTTGGCAGCCGCCGCCAGGATCGCCGCGCCGTCCGGCCGCGCAACTGCGCCTGCACCAACGATCACAAGCACGTTCTTCTTGCCCTCGGGGATCTTGCCGCCGAGCGCCGCGATGGCGTCCGTGCCTGCGCCGAGATGCGTCGTCTTGTAGGTCAAATCCGCCTGAGCGCCGATCACGCCGACGAACAACCCACCCTGACGGAAGCGCTTCAAGATGCGCGCGTTGAGTACGGGATTTTCGAGGCGCGGATTGGTCCCGATCAAAATGATCGCATCCGCCTGCTCGATGCCGGCAACCGTCGAATTGAACAGGTACGAGGCGCGCCCTTGAGCCGGATCGACCTTCGCGCCGTCTTGACGGCAATCGATGTTCGGCGAACCGAGGCGTGTGAACAGGTCTTTGACTGCGAACATTTCTTCCGCCGTCGCCATGTCGCCAGCGATGGCGCCAATGCGGCTCGGGTTCGCAGCCTTGAGCTTCGCGCCCACCAGCGCCAACGCCTCATCCCAGCTTGCTGCCTGAAGCCGGCCATTGACGCGGATATACGGCTGATCGAGACGCTGCGTGCGCAAGCCATCGACAACGTGCCGCGTCTTGTCCGAAATCCACTCTTCGTTCACCGCATCGTTGTTGCGCGGCAGAATGCGCATCACTTCGCGACCGCGCGTATAAACCGTGATGTTCGCACCAAGCGCATCCATCACATCGATGCTCTCGGTCTTCAGCATTTCCCACGGCCGTGCACCAAACGCCGTCGGACGATGGGTCAGCGCGCCGACCGGGCAGATGTCTGCCACGTTGGCACTCATCTCGCTCATCATGCCGCGTTCGAGATACGTCGTGATCTCCATATCCTCGCCACGGCCGATAGCGCCCAGTTCCTCGACGCCAGCCACTTCGGTCATGAAGCGGACGCAGCGCGTACACTGGATGCACCGGGTCATCATCGTCTTGATCAGCGGCCCGAGGTTCTTCTCCTCCACGGCGCGCTTGTTTTCGTCATAGCGCGAGCCGCCGCCACCGAAGGCCATCGCCTGATCTTGCAGGTCGCACTCTCCGCCCTGATCGCAGATCGGGCAGTCGAGCGGATGGTTGATCAGCAGGAATTCCATAACCCCTTCGCGGGCCTTCTTGACCACGGGCGAACGGGTATTAATCACCTTCGGGCTGCCATCGCGATTGGGCGGCAAGTCGTTGATCCCGATAGCGCAACTGGCTTGCAGCTTGGGCATCCCCACGACCTCGACAAGGCACATGCGGCAGTTGCCCGCAATCGACAGCCGCTCGTGGTAGCAAAAGCGTGGAATTTCAACGCCTGCCTGCTCGCACGCCTGCAGCAGCGTGAGACCATCTTCGACTTCGACTTCTTGACCGTCGATAATAAGCTTTTTCGCCATGTCCCCTCGTCCTCGCCGGGATCTCCGTCGGAAAGACGGCCGCCCCTCGAGCCAAACGCAAGCGCGGGCAGCAACGGGAGTCGCGCCCATGGCCGCTCTTTAGCGCGGGTCGCGGCCTTACGCTAGCCACACTTTATGGCACCTCACCGAACCGGCGCCCTGCTCGTCCTGGAATGCAGAGCGGCACCGCCGCCCAGCCTCCAAGTCCTTCCCAAATCTCACACTTTCGGTGGAACCGAAAGACGCCCGCCGGCGATTCGCCCGCTCTCCTCCGCCAAGCTCCGTGCGAGTTCCTCGCGCGCCTTTTCCGCCTGCCGTTGGCGATTCCACAGCGACGCATAGAGCCCGTCCTTGGCGATAAGTTCCCCGTGCGTCCCACTTTCCACCAATGCGCCCTTGTCGAGCACCAGAATTTTGTCGGCATGAACGATGGTCGACAACCGGTGAGCGATCACCAGGGTGGTGCGGTTTTTCGACACACGGTCGAGCGCGTCCTGAATTTCCTTCTCGGTATGGCTATCGAGGGCACTCGTCGCCTCATCGAGAATCAAGATCGGCGGAGACTTCAAAATCGTCCGCGCGATGGCCACACGCTGCTTTTCGCCGCCGGAGAGCTTGAGACCGCGCTCACCGACCATCGTGTTGTAGCCATCTGGCAGCGTGGCGATGAAATCATCAATCTGCGCAAGCTGCGTCGCAGCCTTGATTTCCGCCTCCGACGCTTCCGGCCGCCCATAGCGCACGTTGTATTGGATCGTGTCGTTGAACAGCACCGTATCCTGCGGCACCACCCCCATCGCTGCCCGCAAGCTCGCCTGCGTCACATCGCGAATATCCTGACCATCGATGGTCACACGCCCGCCCGCCACGTCGTAGAAACGGAGCAGAATGCGGCTGATCGTCGATTTCCCAGCACCCGACGGGCCGACGATGGCCACCATCTGCCCGGCGGGAACCTCAAACGACAAGCCGTCGAGGATCGTCCGCTCGCTCTCGTAGCGGAACACCACATCTTCGAAGCGCACGGTCCCGCCGCTGACCGCGAGCGCCTGCGCGCCCGGCCTGTCCGCCACTTCCGGGTTCTGCGCCAACACCTCCATCATCCGCTCGATATCCGTCAGGCCCTGCCGGATCTCGCGATAAACCGTGCCCATGAAATTGAGCGGGATGAACAGCTGCAGCATCAGCGCATTGACCATGATGAACTGGCCGATGCTGTTGGTCCCCGCGATCACATCGCGAGCGCTCATGATCATGCAGGCTGTCAGTGCGAGCGTAAAAATCACCGCCTGTCCTGAGTTCAGGATCGCCAAGGACGTGTAGGTCTTCACCGCCGCCTTCTCGTACAAAACCAGCGATTTGTCGTAACGATCCGCCTCGCGCTTCTCGGCACCGAAATACTTGACCGTCTCGTAGTTCAACAGGCTGTCGATCGCCTTGGTGTTGGCGTCGCTATCGCTGTCGTTCATGGTTTTGCGGATGGCCACGCGCCATTCCGTGGCTGAAATCGTGAACCAGAGGTACGCCACGATCATAGCCGTGATCACCACGACGTAGCGCCAATCGAACTCGAAGGCGCAGACACCGAGCACCAGCACAAATTCGAGAATGGTTGGAATAAGAACCATGAGCAGCATGCGCGTGATCTGCTCGATCCCAGACCGGCCGCGTTCGAGCACACGCGTAAGACCGCCGGTCTTGCGCTCGAGATGAAAACGCAGTGAAAGCCGGTGCATATGCTCGAAGGTCGACAGCGCCAGCGCCCTGACCGCATGCATCGCCACCTTCGCAAACAAGCCTTCACGCACCTGCGCCAGCAACGTCATGGTGATCCGCACTGCGCCGTAAGCCATCACCGCCAGCACGGGCGCCGCAACGAACCATCCAGCCGTACTCGCGGGCACTTTTGCGCCCGACGCCGCCACCAGCGCATCCGTCGCCCACTTGTAAGTAAACGGCATCATGATCGTGACCAGCTTCGCAGCCAGCATCAGACCCAGACTGATCAGCACCGTGCGTTGCAGGTCCGGCCGGTCCTTAGGCCACACATAAGGCAACAGCCCGTCGATGGCGGCGAGTTGTTTGGCCGTGGGCCGGAACCGTTCAGGCAACCATGCGAAGTAAGCCGCCGAAGTCGAAGGTGTTGGGGTCATGACCACAGGATCAGGGAGGGAGCTTTGCATAACCCGGCTCTTAACCCTTGCCCTGTCGCTTGTCGATTGTTCATCACGCACAACTGCTGCCGGGATCCGAGCGCGCAACCTCCAAACGCAAACCGGGCACTACATTCCTGCAGTGCCCGGTCGAAATCAGTTTTGCGGCAACATTAGTCGTTGCTCTCCGGCAAATAGATGCGCTGGCAGGGCCGGATGATATCGACATCGGCGATGCGCCGCCGGTTCGCGGCAAAGATCGTCGCGTACTGGTCGGCATCCCCATAGTGCCGCTTTGCGATCCGCGACAGCGTATCGCCGTGCTTCACCACATACCATCCTGGCACGTCGACATACCGGCCAGCACGCGGGCACGTCTGCCGCTCAGCCACAACTTTGCTGCGACGCGCGCGCTTGTCCGCTCCACTCACCGACTTTTCCGCAACCTTGACTGCGGGCGCGGGTTTCGCCGCAACCGCGGGCGGCGGCGGTGCAGCGGGCGTTGTCGCCGCAGGCGCCGCAGACTTTGCGCTAGGTGTCGGCGTAGATGCAGCCGCCGCCGGAGCGGCAGCCTTCGTTTGTGCCGCAGCGCGCACAGCTTCCGCAGCTTTCAACGCCGCTTCCGCCCGATCCGCCGCCTCCTTTGCGATCTGAGCGGCATCAGCGACCTTTTGCGCCGCAGCTTTTTGGCCCGGAGCCGCCGCGCTCGCAGTGGCCGCCGCAACCGCCGCCATCAGCGCCTTCTGCGCATCGCTCGCTTTTTTCACTTCGAGTGCGGTCGCTGTCTCTGCACGGCGCACCGTATCCGCCACGCGCTTGCCAGCCTCCGCCGCTTTCTGCGCCGCATCCGCACGCGTCCGCTCCGCGGCAATCTTGTCTTCCGCCGTCTTCTTCTGATCAGCCGCGGTCGCCGACGTCAAAGCCGCACGGGCTTCGACTGCGGCTTTGGCACTAGCGATGCGCGTCTCTTCGGCGCGCTTCGCTTCGTCGAGCGATTTCTTGACCTCTTCGGCGCTGCGGGCTTGAGCGGCAAGCGCACGTTTCACGTCGGCATCAACGCGATCGGTCAGAACCTTGAACTCGGCCGCACGGCGCTCAGCCGCAGCTTTGTCGGCAGCAAGTTTCGCTTCAGCAGCCTTCTGAGCAGCGATTTTCTCAGCATCGGCTTTTTCGCGTGCAGCCTTCTCGACCGCAGCCTTGTCCGCAGCGGCCTTCGCATCCGCCACGCGCTTTGCCTCCGCAGCCTTATCAGCGGCAAGCTTCTCAGCGGCTGCTTTGTCAGCTACAGCCTTGTCCGCAGCGGCCTTCGCATCCGCCACGCGTTTTGCCTCCGCAGCCTTATCAGCGGCAAGCTTCTCAGCGGCTGCTTTGTCAGCTGCAGCCTTGTCCGCAGCGGCCTTCGCATCTGCCACGCGCTTCGCCTCCGCAGCCTTATCAGCAGCCAGCTTCTCAGCGGCAGCCTTGTCCGCAGCAGCCTTCGCATCCGCCACGCGCTTCGCGTCAGCAGCCTTATCAGCAGCCAGCTTCTCAGCGCTGCAGCTCTTGTCCGCAGCAGCCTTCGCATCCGCCACGCGCTTTGCCTCCGCAGCCTTATCAGCGGCAAGCTTCTCAGCGGCTGCTTTATCAGCTGCAGCCTTGTCCGCAGCGGCCTTCGCATCCGCCACGCGCTTTGCGTCTGCCGCTTTTTCGGCCGCAAGTTTTTCTGCAGCAATCTTCTCAGCCGCCTGCTTCGCCTCAGCTGCCGCCTTGTCGGCCTGAGCTTTGATATCAGCGACGCGCTTAGCGTCAGCAGCCTTTTCTGCCGCTGCTTTCTCGAGCGCCGCCTTCTCTGCGAGGCGCTTGTTCTCAGCCGCCTTCTCACCGGCAACTTTATCCGCCGCGACCTTGTCGCCAACCGCTTTCTCCTGGGCGCGGCGCGTCTCGGCAAGCAGACGCTCCTCGTCAGCCTTCTTCGCGTCGTTGGCAGCCTTGGTTGCAATATCCACGGCCGTTGGCTGCTTTTGCGGCACCGCCGGTGGCAATGGCACAGCCACCGTTGCTGGTGTTGACGACCCCGGTGCCGTGGCCGGCGGCTTTGGCGCCGGTGCATCGGCTCCGGCGATCCGCTTCATCGCATCCTGGAAGTCACGCTCGCTCTTCCGGATCCAATCCATCGCTGGGTTGCCGGTTGTTTCCAACTGAGCGACGGCCGCTGGCGCAGGAGCTGGCCCTTGCGCGACTTTCGGTGCCGGAGCTGTCTTTGCGGCCGGCGTTGCAACCGGCGCCGCAGGCGTTGACTTTTGTGCCGGAGGAGTCGGCGCGGCTATCGCAGCCGGTGCCGACGGCGTCTGCGGCGGCGCTGCAGGCGACGTGCCGTTCGATCCGGCAATGCGCTTGACCGCCTCTTGGAACTGCCGGTTCGCGTCATCACTCAACCGGAAGAACCAGTCGAACGGATTCTCCGAAGCAGGTGCGGCCGGTGCTGTGGGGATCGGTGCTGCTTGTTGCGTCGCCTTGGGCGGCGTACCTTGCGCCACACGAATGGCATCCGCGAGCGCGTTACCGGATGCCGGTCGACCGGGAACAACGTCGGCGAACAGTCGCGGCACCGCACCGCCCAATTCGCCCGCAGGCGCGCCCATCAGGCCAACCTCACGTGCCCCCACATCACCCTGCGTGACGCGCGCTTCCCGCGTATGCGGAGCAGGTGCCGTATAGATGATCGCATTGCGCGCCAGTTTTCCCGCCGGCATCGTCACTTTCAGCGTTTCGCCAACCAATGCGCCATCGCTAAACGGAGTTGTGCTCACCAAACCAAAGCGAATGTCGCCAACAGGCATCGACGGCTTCAAACGCATGCGCCATGTGCCATCAGCATCCACCAAGGCGCGCTGAACCGGAAAACCATCGAGCGTCAAAGACACTGTTGCACTTGGCGTGCCGCGTCCCTCGAAGACGGCAACCCCTTTGCTATCTGTCACGAAGCGCGCAAACACCGGCCGCTGCGCGGCTTGCGTCCCGAGGCTCGCGACAATCAAAGGCGACGTCTGCGGCTCAATCAAGGGTGGCGTACCCGCACGCGCTGGCGACGTGGCCGCCACGGCGGCCAGTGCACTGATCGCGCCGAATGACATCCGCGACAGTGCAGGCAACGGCGCTGCAATTCGGGACACAACCAACTGCATATTACGCATCATATTTTCCCCTCAGCGCGACACCGCGCGCACAGCCCCAGAATGCCGGGGCGAAAAGCGCAACACAGGGCCGCCTCCCGGCCAACCACAGCGAAACGCGCCGCCTTTTCCAGCACTTGCACGACGAGGTTGTGATCCCATCGTCGCTGCCGCACCATAGTTCCTAGAGCCAGCGGCGGCAAATACCTGCGAAAAATAGCCCGACACAGCCGCTCGATGTCGTCAAATCGGCCACACTCCCCCGTCCCAAATGCATCAGTCGCTGTTGTGTCGCCGGACACGGCTGACGTCAATTCGGCGGTCCTAAACCTTGCAAGACGCTTGTAACCTTCACATGTTAGACATGAGCGCAGCGCGCGCACGCAATCGGCGCAGCGGCCCACAGGTTCCGGCACCCGTGTTTAAGTCCTTGATGCCGCCACTATTTCAGGTGTTCAATCCGACAAATGCAAGATCAATCCCTGCCGTCATCCGCACCCTCCTCCCCCCTTGGCACCATCTGCGTCTATTGCGGCTCCGGTCCCGGCCGTAGCCCCGACTATGTCGCCGCAGCGGTGACCCTTGGCACCGCCATGGCCAAGCGCGGCATCGGCTTGGTTTACGGCGGCGGCAGCCTGGGACTGATGGGCACGGTCGCAAAATCCGTCCTCGACCACGGTGGCAACGTCACCGGCATCATTCCCCAATTCCTCTCCGACAAGGAGAAGATGCTGCGAGAAGTCCAGGAACTGATCGTCGTCGAGGACATGCACCAACGTAAACGCTTGATGTTCGAACGCTCCGACGCCTTCGTCGCCCTGCCCGGCGGCATCGGCACGCTGGAAGAATTGGTCGAACAGCTCACCTGGGCTCAGCTTGGCCGCCACAAAAAGCCGATCGTTCTCGCCAATATCGGCGGCTTCTGGGATCCCTTCCTCCATCTACTCGGCCATATGCGCGATGAAGCCTTCATCCGCGCCGGCCTTGAAGTTACCTTCGTCACCGTCGACCGCGCCGAGGACATCGTCCCCGCCGCCGAAGCCGTCGCCCGCCGCGACCACACCGACGAAGCCGCCCTGCGCAAGATCATCCGCCAGTTCTGAGCCTACAACGACGGTCATTCCGCCGTTCACGCCACATTCAGTGCACAACCGCCATGTTCCCGCCCGCATGTTCGGCAAGACGTGCGTCCGCATTTCAGGGAGCGGGAACACTATGCAGAAATCCTCGTCGCGTCCGCGTTGGGCCACAGCACCATTTGCGGCCGCAGCCGTCGCCGCCATGGTCATGCTCGGCGGCGTCACATCCGATCATGCCCTCGCGCAAGATAGCCGCTACAGCGATCCCGATGACGGTCCGCAAGGCGAGGAAGTCGATTTCGACGTCTTCCATCGCGAACTCGCCCCTTACGGCAAATGGTTCGAGCATCCGCGTTGGGGCTACGTCTGGCGTCCCGACGTTGAAGACGGCTGGCGTCCCTACACGCGTGGCCATTGGGCCAACACCGAAGAACACGGCTGGACCTGGGTTGCCGAGGAACCCTGGGGCTGGGCCCCATTCCATTACGGCCGCTGGGTGCTCGACGAAGAAGAAGACGAGTGGATCTGGATTCCCGGCCGCCAGTGGGCGCCGGCTTGGGTGCAGTGGCGTGAAAGTGACGACGCCATCGGCTGGGCACCGTTGCCGCCCGACGCCGAGTTCTCCGGCAGTTCGCTGGATTACAACGTGACGCTCTATGAGAGCCCGCGTTATCACCGCTATTGGACGTTTGTGGCCCCGTCACTGATGTTCGTGCCCGGCATGTGGCACCGCATCTACCCGCAACGCACCTACGCCACTTACTTCGGCCGCACCCGCCCGGTCCGCAGCGCCTACACCTTCACCGGCCGCCGCATCTTCCACACCGGCATCGACTGGCGCCGCATCGAAAGCCGCTCCGGCCGCACTGTGCCCCTCGTCCGTTCGCAGATCGTCGCCAATCCGCGCGTCAGCGGCTGGCGTCAATCCCCCGACCGCAACGTGCTGCCGATCTATCGCCCGCGCATCGTGGCTCGTCCCAACGTCACGCCGCCACCGTCCATCCTGCGTCCGCGCACCGGCGGCGATCCCCGCGTCGGCCGCGACACGCCACGCGATTTCCGCGATCCCCGCATCGACCGCACCCCGCGCAACGACGGCTTCATTGGCAATCGCGACGGTGTGCGTGACGGCGTACGTGACGGTGTGCGCCGCGACCCGCCCGTGATCACCCGCGAGTCCCCGCCGATTGCCCGTCCGCAGCCCCCGAGCCGCGTCGACACACCACCGCCACGTGATCGCGGCTTTATCGGCAATCGCGAAACCCGCGATCCGCCGCGCGAGCCAAGCGTCAACCGCACGCCGCGCGACGGCGGCTTCATCGGCAACCGCGAAAGCGTCCGCCGTGATCCGCAGCCCGCGCCGCAAGTCATCACGCGCCAACCCGCGCCGCCGCCCGCACGCACGGAGCAAGCGCCACCGCCGCGCACCTCCGGCGACGGCAATCGCGGCCGGCGCGACGGCCCCCGCGATGGCAATCGCAACCCCGACGACGACCGCCGCCGCTGATACCAATCACCGCTTCAGAACGCAAAAGGCGGAGCCACCAGGCTCCGCCTTTTGCTTGAGCGCGGCGAAGCCTCACCCCATCTTGGTTTCGAAATCCGCCGGCAGCACGATCTCCAGCACTTCCGTACCGACGTCATAATCCATCACCCGGTGCCGGATCTTCGGCGGCTGAATCCAGCTCGATCCCGCTTCCATCCGCACGGGCCCATAGCCTTCCATCTCCGTCGTGAACGAGCCCTTGAGCACGTAGACCATCTGGAATTCGACGTCGTGCATGTGCCATTGGCGTACGTCGTCGTTGCACGGCTCGACGAAGCGGATCACCTGCGCGACTGCCGCGCCGCTGGTCGCCGCCGCAAACCCGAGATCGCGATACCGCGCGTACGTTCTGAGCCCGCCATCGGCGAACACACCGTCCTTGGCGTGCTGGTAGTGATAGGTCTGCTTCTTCGGTGTTTCGGCCATGGCGCGTCCTCCGTTGTGATGACCGAAGCCTACAACGCCCCCGCCCCGTCACAACGTCCGCATTCGCTGGGCGCTATTGAAAAAACCGCAACACCAGCGACAGCACGATCGACAACACGATCGACGTCACGACCGGAAAATACACGCGCACCCGCCCGTCCTGGCTCTGATAAGCGATATCGCCCGGCAACAAGCGGAGCCCCGGCGTCACATCCGGATCACCCGCCTCCGCCCGCTTGTCCGCCATAAACCCCACGAACGACAGCGCGATCAACGCGCCCAAAAATAACAAAATAATTGTAACCATGACATGCCCCGTGCGTCCGGCCGCAACCCTAAAGACCAAACCGCGCCCTGAGTTCTAGGTCTCGCGCCGGCCCGCTTCAAGCACACGCCCAGCGAAAACACCTAGTTGCGTCCTACACCTTTCGGCCAGAGCCCCAGACCCGCGCGTCGATCCGAAGCGAGCTCTCTCCACTTCCCCTTCTCCCTTGAGGGAGAAGGTCCGCGAAGCGGGGATGAGGGTGACTTCAGTCACAACACAAAGAAATTGAAGACACCCTCACCCGCCCTTTGGGCACCCTCTCCCTGAAGGGAGAGGGGGAAAACTGAGTAGAGTGCGCCGCTTCCCCTTCTCACCCGCGCGGTTTGGCACTGGGCAACCGAAGCGCAACCAAGCAGATGTCAGAAGGTGCCTCGAAGCCGTGATGAGGTGCGACTTCGACTACGTCACACCGAAGCTATCAGAGGCGGCCGATCCGGACGTGACGTTCCTTCAGCTAGCGCATCGCGAGTCCGTGGACCCAGCTTGTCGAATAGCGATGCAATCCAAGTTCACCGGACAACAACTTCCGCTCCCACTCGTAACCGCTACAAAATGAGTCTGTCATTCCTACCACGTTCCATCCAAATGCCGTGAGAGAGCGTCATATCGTTGCGCCCGACGCCGCCAACATCCCGCCAAATGTCATCTGGGGCACTGCCGGTGTGACAGAAGCTCACGAAATTCCTTGCACACCCAAATCAGCTGCAGAACAAAGGTCCTCAGACAATCGCGCTATGATCATGCCTTCTACAGCTCGAAAAATTCTTCGGCTCGAACCTGCCTGGTTTCTGATTTCTGGAATGCCAACAAAAGTCGACGCATCAGTGCATGTTCCACATGATGGAAACGCAGCAATCATTGCCGGTCATTGCCAACCAACCTTGCACGATGGCAAATTCGACACCGAGAGTACACAAGGTACGAGTTGACCAATTATGTACGCACGCCGATAAAGTCCGACTTCCATCGTGGCCTGCAAATTCCGTTGAGAAAAAACTCGTGCCAACATCGTTTCGACCATATTGGCTGAAATTCAACAACGGTCCTTCTGACCGCAACTTAAAGTTACCGAGAACGATTGACAATTGCATCCAGAAGTCATCAAACTCACTTTCAGCAGGATGGCCTCAATGCTTTTCCATTCGATTTATCCACGAACACGCAGTTGAAATCCCATGTCTGCCTCTAGACTGCCAAGTTCAACTCCTGCTAGGACGACATCAGAACCAAGAGATCATGATGCTGCAGCACTCTATCAGCCTTGAGTAGTCTTAACACTCCAAAGCAACTTCATCTCAATTGGATCGACTGAGCTAAGCGCATTTCGCTACATCCGATTGATCGAGTTGTCTAATCACTCCGCCGCCTCCCGCTTCCCACCGCTCTTCGCCTTACCGCGCCCGCAACCACCTTCGCTGCCGCCACAGGCCGCCGCGCCAGCAGATCGCGCAAGAATTTGCCGGTGTAGCTTTCCTTGACCTTCGCCACGTCTTCCGGCGTGCCGACAGCCACGATCTTGCCGCCGCCGTCGCCGCCTTCCGGCCCAAGATCGATCACCCAATCCGCCGTCTTGATCACTTCGAGATTGTGCTCGATGACGACGACCGTATTCCCCGCACTCGCCAACTCGTGCAGCACCTCGAGCAGTTTCGCCACGTCGTGGAAATGCAGCCCCGTCGTCGGCTCGTCGAGAATGTAGAGCGTGCGGCCGGTCGCGCGGCGTGACAACTCCTTCGACAGCTTGATGCGCTGCGCCTCGCCGCCCGACAGCGTCGTCGCCTGCTGGCCGATCTTGATGTAGCCAAGCCCGACGCGATGCAGCGTTTCGAGCTTGTCGCGGATCGACGGCACGGCGGCGAAGAACCCGACGCCCTCCTCGACCGTCATGTCGAGCACATCGGCAATCGACTTTTCGCGGTAGTGAACGTCGAGCGTCTCGCGGTTGTAGCGCTTGCCCTTGCACTGATCGCAGGTGACGTACACATCCGGCAGGAAGTGCATCTCGATCTTGATCACGCCGTCGCCCTGACAGGCTTCGCAGCGCCCGCCTTTGACGTTGAACGAGAACCGGCCGGGTCCGTAGCCGCGCGCCTTCGACTTCGGGCAGCCCCGCAAACCAATCGCGGATCGGCGTGAAAGCGCCGGTGTACGTCGCCGGGTTCGAGCGCGGCGTGCGGCCGATGGGCGACTGGTCGATGTCGATCACCTTGTCGAGATGTTCGAGCCCATCGAGTCTTGTCGAACGGCTCCGGCGCCTCGCGCGCGCCATTCAATTTGCGCGCCGCCTGCCGGAAGACGGTGTCGATCAGAAACGTCGATTTGCCGCCGCCCGAAACGCCGGTCACGCACGTCAGCACCCCGAGCGGAATCTCCGCCGTGATGCTCTTCAGATTGTTGCCGCGCGCGCCCGTCAGCTTGAGCATCCGCGACTCTTTCGAGCGCCGCGGCGGCTCTTCGGCATCGCAATCTGCCGCTGCCCGGTGAGATATTGCCCCGTCAGACTGTCCGGGTTCGCCATCACCTCGTCCGGCGTACCGGCGGCGACGATCTGCCCGCCGTGCACGCCCGCGCCGGGGCCGATATCGACGAGATAATCCGCCGCCAGCATCGCATCCTCGTCGTGCTCCACCACCAGCACCGTGTTGCCGAGATCGCGCAAATGCTGCAGCGTCACCAGCAGCCGCTCGTTGTCGCGCTGGTGCAAACCAATTGACGGCTCGTCGAGCACGTAGAGCACGCCCGTCAGCCCCGAGCCGATCTGCGACGCCAGCCGGATGCGCTGGCTTTCCCCGCCCGACAGCGTGCCCGAGTTGCGCGACAGCGTCAGATAATCGAGCCCGACGTCGTTGAGGAATTTCAGCCGCTCGACGATCTCTTTCAGAATGCGCGTCGCAATTTCGCAATCTGCTTCGGCGTCAACTGCTTCGGCAACTCGCTCGAACCAGACGTTGGCCGCCGGATCGACAGATCGCCGACCTCGCCGATGTGCTTACCCGCGAGCTTCACCGCCAGCGCCTGCGGTTTCAAGCGATACCCGCTGCACGCCTGACAGGGATGCGCACCCTGATAGCGCGACAACTCCTCGCGCACCCAATCGCTATCGGTCTCGCGCCAGCGCCGCTCGATGTTCGTCGACGACACCCTCGAACGGCTTCTCCGTCCTGTAGGTGCGCACGCCGTCCTCGTAGACGAACGTCGATTTCGTCCTCGCCCGAGCCAAGCAGCAGCACGTCCTGCACTTTCTTCGGCAACTTCTCGAACGGCGTCGCCATCGAGACTTTGTAGTGCGTCGCAGATCGCGCGCAGTGTCTGCTCGTAATAGGGCGACGGATTGCCCGTCTTCGCCCACGGCCAGATCGCGCCGTCTTTCAACGACAGCGAGCGTATCCGGCACGATCAGATCCGCCTCGAACTTCAATTCCGTGCCGAGCCCGTCGCACGTCGGGCATGCCCCTGCCGGCGCGTTGAACGAGAACAGGCGCGGCTCGATCTCTTCGATCGTGAAGCCCGACACCGGACACGCGAACCGCTCGGAAAAAATCATCCGCTCGTGTGTGTCGTTCTTCGACTTGTTCGCGCCTTCGGTCTTGTCTTTGCCCAATGGCTTGTCGGCGAACTCCGCAATCGCCAGCCCGTCCGCCAGCTTCAACGCCTGTCTCGAAACTATCCGCCAGCCGCGACGCGATATCCTTCTTGACCACCAACCGATCGACCACCACGTCGATGTCGTGCTTGAATTTCTTGTCGAGCTTCGGCGCCTCCGCGATCTCGTAGATCGTGCCGTTGACCTTGACGCGCTGGTAGCCCTTCTTCTGCCACTCCGCCGATCTCCTTGCGGATACTCGCCCTTGCGACCGCGCACGACCGGCGCCATCAGATAGAGCCGCGTGCTTTCCGGCAGCGCCATCACCGGTCGACCATCTGCGTGATCGTCTGCGCTTCGATCGGCAGCCCCGTCGCCGGCGAATACGGCACGCCGACACGCGCGAACAGCAGGCGCAGGTAGTCGTAGATTTCCGTCACCGTGCCGACGGTCGATCGCGGATTGCGGCTCGTCGTCTTCTGCTCGATGGAAATGGCCGGCGACAATCCGTCGATGTGATCCACATCCGGCTTCTGCATCATTTCGAGGAATTGCCGCGCGTAGGCGCTGAGGCTCTCGACGTAGCGCCGCTGCCCCTCGGCATAGATGGTGTCGAACGCCAGCGACGATTTCCCCGAGCCCGAAAGCCCCGTGAACACGATCAGGCTGTCGCGCGGGATCTCGAGATCGACATTCTTGAGGTTGTGCTCCCGCGCCCCCCGCACATGGATGGTCTTGCGGTCCGCAGCGCGCCCCACGGGCCGCACGATGCCGCTCCCCGGGCTTTTTTCCATCCCCTGCGCCCCTGTTTTGGCTGTGCCGTCAGATGTCTTGGATTTCGGTGTCTTGCTCATGCGCTCACGATCTACCGGAAACAGGTTGCGCCAGCAATGCACCGCCGGCCCGCGGCAATGCTCCACGCGGCGGCGTGTGGACACGCCGAGACGCGTCCCCAGGGTGAACGCCCGTTAAATCTGACACTCATGCCCCATTCAACGGCGCCATGTGACCTTAGGATCACCATTGATCCGCCCCGGGAGCCAAGTACTATGTCCGCACTCGATTGGACTGCGACTTCACCGGACGCGGATATGCCGGTTCTGAGCGCGTGGGTCTCCGCACGCCGCCGCTGGAACCGGAAATCGAGCGATCAACGCCTGAGGGGCACCTGCGCCATGACCGACACGTCGCCGAAAGCCATCTATTCCGCCATGAAAGAAGACGAGAAAAAGGGTCCCCTCGCCGGTCCCCTGTTCTATGCGCGCATCGTCGCCATCGTCGCGGCCGTTGGCGGCGCGATCCCGACGGGCGTCAACCTCTATCACTCCTGGGCCCACGGCATTCCCTACAATCAGGTCTCCCACCGTCTCGCCCAGTATGACCTCTGGATGAAGAACTTCGATTGCAAGATCGACTATCGCGCCCTCAACACCACCGGCGGCACCCGCGTCGATGTCGGCGCCTGCGGCAAGACCGGCGACGTCGCCATCAAGATCACCGCACAGAACGGCAAGGCCGCCTACGAGTGGATCGCCTTCGATCAGTTGCAGAAGTCTGGCCAATCCTTCTCCTTCCTAAACTTGATCGCCAGCGAAGCGCACGCGCAAACCGCGCCGATGTCGTCCGCGCCCGTGGTTGTCGCACAAGCGACCCCCGGCCAAGGCGGCGGCATGTTGGTGATGTGCCAAGTCATGCCGGAGAAGGGCAAAATACTGCGCGTCGTCCAGGAAAGCGGCAAATGCTACCGCGAAAACTTCTCCGCCTTCGCCGGCAAGGTCGAAAAGCGCGAAGAAGTCCCCTGCAACACCCAGTGCACGCCCGGTGCCGCAACCCCGGCCAAGAAGGGCTGACGTTTTCACGCGCCGCACACACGTCAAAAAAGGGCCCCCACCGGGGCCCTTTTCGCGTTCAGCCAACAGTACATGCCGTTTTACGGCAACTTTACCCAGGCCATGTACAGTGCACGGAGAGCGGGGAATGACATGCGCGACCTCAAGAACCCTCAAAGAGCTGCGCGCAGGATTGACCCGGAGTTAAGTTTTTGCACCCGAGTTGTAGGGCGGCTTTTGTAAGCTCACTGAAGGGCGTATCTATGTTCGAAGTTGCCGGGCTCTATGGCCACACCAAACGAAATATCCGCATCTCAAATTCGGTCATCGCAGCCTTCTTCCTAGCGACGTGTGTCTGCTGGATTTTATGTTCGATCTCGTACAACGTCGGCTTCCGCTATTTCTTCGGTGAAGAGATCCATCAAGATATGCTCGCAGGAGGCGGCACGTTTGCCCATTCCGGCGGCCGCAGGATCGACATTTCGAGAAATGCCTCCAAGGAATGCCGGAACGACTACAGCAAATGTCGCGAGATTGTGGTCCCGGTACAGCCAACAATACTGCAACTCATCAAGCTGGGTGCCATCACCGGGGTGACAACGCTCTATATTCCAATCATCGGCGTGTTGGCATGGCTCGGCATCTTTTGGTTTCAGAACCAGCGTATCGTAAGTTGGGCTGTCGGCGCTATTCCAGCATCGCGCACGCTCGAAAAACGCATTTACAACATCGTCGAAAATCAATCGATCCAGCTCGGCATGCCGATGCCACGCATTGAATTGATTAAATCGAATGCCCTCAACGCATTTGCATCAGGCTTAAGACCAGAAGATAGCACCATCTGTCGTGACACGCGGATTGCTCGACAAACTCAGCGATCGCGAAATCTCGGCGGTGATTGCCCATGAGTTCACCCACATCCGCAATGGTGATACACGGCTCATGCTCACAGCCGCCGTCTTCGTCGGCATCTTCGAAAATCTATTCCACCACTTTCTTGAGCGGCATCACCGGCGCACATGAAAAAAATAACGTCAATGCCGCCATCATGCTCCCGACACGGCTCACAGTCGGCCTGATAGTCTTTGGTCCGCTCGTGCTCAGTTTTGCTGTGTGCTGGATACCTTCAATGATCGGGCGGGCCTACCTGTCGCGGGCACGCGAATATCTGGCCGATGCCGGCGCCGTCGAAATAACAAAAGATTCAGACGCCCTGGTCGCAGCGTTGCTGCGCATCGATGAATGCAACGAGCACCTCGCGATTCCAAGTTCGATGCAAGCGATGATGATTGCCGGCGATGCCCGGTCTGTTCTTGCGACGCACCCGACAATCGAGGACCGTATTGCAGCACTGAGGGCCTATGCAGGCGCCCAATTGCCAACGCTTCAAAGCCGGCGGCAAATGAACGGCATCACCGAGCCAGTTCCGTGGTCGCCCGCAATTCGGCAAACGGCAATCGAGCTCTGTCGCACGCTGACAGGTTCAAACGGTCTACAGAGACCGGCCCCATCACTCAGAGCCGTGTCCAGGTGCCGTTTGCTGTGACAGCTGAAGAGGCCATAACTGCCCGCACACGCCCCCTGTTGCCCTCGCCGCGCAAAACGCTTAGTGCGAACGAGTAAATTCGCTTGTTCGCTCGCGGCTCCCCATCATGACGTCGGTCCTCGCCACCATCCTGCCGGTGTTCGGTCTCATCGCGCTCGGCTATGCTGTCGGCCGCATCGGCTACGTCAGCGACGCCGCCATCAAAGGCCTGCCGGAGTTCGTCTTCCGCGTCGCCATGCCGGTGATGCTGTTCCGGACCATCGGCGCTGCAAAACTGCCCGACACGCCGCCGTCAGCAATCCTGCTGAGCTTCTTCGGCGCTGTCGCCGTCACCTGGGGTCTTGCCGCGCTCCTGACGCGCTGGCCACTCCGCCGCACGCAAGCCGACGCCGCGTCCCTTGCGATGGGCGCCACGTTTGCCAACTCGGTGATGCTCGGCATTCCCATTTGCCTCGCGCACTTCGGCCCCGAGGCCGCACCCATCATCGCCCTTATCATCTTGTTCGACACGGCGATCCTCTGGCTGGCCGGCACGTTGCATCTCGCCGCGTCTGAAGGTACGGGCGACAAGAACCTGATCGCACTCATCGGCAATCTGCTCTGGCGCCTGATGACCAATCCCATCATTCTCGGCTGCGCGGCAGGCTTGGCGTGGCAGTTGACCGGTTGGACGCTGCCCGCCGAAGCCAACACAATGGTCACGATGCTCGCCAACGCTGCAATCCCTGGCGCACTCGTCGCGATGGGCATGGCCTTGAATAGCTACAGCTTCAGAGGTGAAGGCCCCGCCGTTGTAATCCTCACGGTCCTCAAACTCATTATTATGCCGCTCGCCGCTTACTTGCTCGCGGTCCACGTCCTCCAACTGCCGACACTAACCGCCCAGGTTGTGGTCGTGTTGACGGCAATGCCTGTCGGCGCCAACGCCTACCTGTTCGCGGCCGCATACGACCGCCAACAACCCGCTGTATCCGGCGCCATTGCATTGTCGACACCACTGGCGCTGCTCTCCCTCTCTCTGTTGCTGTACATGCTGGGCAACGGGCGCGTCTGATCTGCGGCCAAACGGCAGCAGTGCGCGCCGCGCCCTTGACCCCAGTCCGCTATGATTTACCGTCTGGCCGCGAACCAGAGGGACAAATCCTATGACTTTGCCGATGACGTGGGACGAATGGGCAGCACATGACGGTGTTGCGCTGGCAGAGCGCGTCAAAAGTCGTGAACTATCGCCGAAGGATCTCGCCACCCAGGCTGCCGCCGCCATCGCGAAAGTCGATCCGCCGCTATCAGCGATCGTCGAGGTGTTTGACGACGTCATCGCTGACCCGACGAAAGACGGCGCAAATCTCGATGGCACCTTCGCCGGTCTCCCATTTCTGATGAAGGACTTGGGGCCGACGCTGAAGGGCCGCCTGCAAGAGATGGGTTCGCTGCTGATGCGCGGCAATCGCGCGACGGCTGACACCTTCCTCACGGCGCAAATGCGCAAAGCCGGTCTCAATTTGATCGGCCGAACCACAACGCCAGAGTTCGGTGTTTGCAGCTCCGCTGAAAATCCCGCCGTCTACGTGACGCGCAATCCCTGGAACACCGACTACACCACCTGCGGATCATCCGCCGGCAGCGCCGCCATGGTAGCCGCCGGAGCCGTCCCCCTTGCGCACGCGACCGATGGCGGTGGCTCGATCCGTATCCCTGCGGGCGTCAATGGCAACATAGGTCTCAAGGTTTCACGCGGAGTATTCTCGATCGCGCCGCATCTGTCTGATCTTTCCGGCCTCGTCTCCATCCAAGGCTGCCAGTCCCGCACGATCCGCGACACCGCCGCCTTCGTCGACGCTTGCCGTGGTGGCGCTCCCGGTGAGTTCATGCCGTTCTGGATGCCATCCGAGCCTTATACCCAACTCATCACGCGAGATCCGGCACGCCTCAAGATCGCACTCAGTCACGAATGGGGCGACTATCGCGCCACGCCCCATATCGCTGCCGAACTCGAGCGTATCGGCAAATTCCTCGAAGGTCTCGGCCATCACGTCGGCTGGGCGCTCCCGCAGGTCGACTACAGCGCCGCCTTCGCCGCGCAGACAACCTGCTACATCTCGAATTTCGCGCAAACCATTACCAATCTTCTCGCGGCCCGAGGTCTAGAAACACCACCCGCTGGACTGATCGAGCCCGTCAACATCCGCATCTGGGAAGCAGGCCGCAATACCAGCTTCACCGAACGCGCGCGCATGCAGGCTGTCTTCAACACCACCTCGCGCGCCTTTGGAGCGTTCTTTGAGGACTGGGACATCATCTTGACGCCCGTCACCGCCTTGCCAACCCCAAAGATCGGCACGACCGAATATCTGACGATCAGCGACAACCCATCCGTGCTCGATTGGTTCGGCAATCTCTGGCGCAACTTCGCCTACACGCCGCTCTCAAATCTCTGCGGCATCCCGGCGATCTCGCTACCGCTCGCCGCACCAACGAAAACGGCTTACCGCTCGGCATGCATTTCCAAGCCCGCCAAGCCAACGATGGTCTCTTGCTGCAATTGGGCGCTCAGATCGAGCGCGCCATCGGCGGCAAGTGGAATGCCGGCCAGCGGCCCGGCGTCCACGTCACCGCATAGATCGAACCACACGTCCACACGTGCTCAATGCCGATGCGTGTGATGCATATCCGGCGTGTGCGGATGTGAATGCCGCATCGGCTCATGCCGGTGCCAATGCGTATGCGGCTCGCCAGGTGGATCACCGAGAGCATGCGCGTGCTGGTGATGCGCATCATGCACGTGCGCGTGCTCGTGCTCCATCGCCTCATGGCTGTGTTCGTGCTCATGATCTTCGCTGAGATGCAGCCACACGCCGAACGCCATCAACGCACCGGCAACACCAAGCTGGAGCGTGACCGGTTCACCGAGCAGCGCCACCGATATGGCCGCCCCGAGAAACGGCGCCGTGGAAAAGTAAGCCCCCGTTCGCGCCGTACCGAGTTCGCGTAGCGCCAGCACGAACAGCACCAAACTGACGCCGTACCCGATAAAACCGACTACACCCGCAATAAGCGAGGTAGTGAGAGCGGGCAAATGCCCGCCTGCCCACAATCCCAGCCCGAGATTGACGGGCCCTGCGATAAGTCCCTTCATCTCGACGATTTCGAGCGGATCGGCCAACGACACCTTCCGCGTGAGATTGTTATCGAGCCCCCATGCGACGCACGCCGCAATGATCGCCAGCGGCCCAATCAAATTCGCCACGCTTGGCGTCCCAGCCCAAGACAGAACCGCCGCGCCCGCCACCAGTGCCGCCATCCCCGCCAAAATCCGCCGGTCGAAGTGTTCGTGAAAAACGAACCACGCGATGAGCGCCGTCGCAACACCTTCGAGTGTCAGCAGCAACGACGCCGTCGACGCATCGGTCCGCGCCAGTCCCGTCATCAGCAGCAAGGGCCCGGCGACACCGCCGGCCAAGATTGCGCCCGCAAGCCACGGCACATCGCGCTGCGTCAGTGCAGCCTCGCCCGCACCATCTTGTGACGCTCGCAACGCCGACGTCACCCGCCGCACCAATGCCACCCCGATGCCTGCACCGAGATAAAGCAGACCCGCCAGCACTGCGGGATGCACCGTGCCCAGCAGAGCCTTAGACGCCGGTGTCGACAACCCAAACAGGGCCGCCGAAATCAGAGCCATCACGACGGCACGTGTCGGCATTAGAAATTTCCAATCATTGCGACGCTGTCACCGTCTGCGATTACTCACGGCGCTCGAACTTCCAGTAAGTGCCGGACGCACCTGAGACCGGCGTATACGATTTGACACGTTGATCCGGCGGCCGCAGCCCCTGCTCAAAGATCAGTCGCATATCATCGAGCAACTGCGCGCGGTCCGCGAACGTCGAATGATTGAGACTGAAGAAATCGGTACTCGCAGCCGAAACGTCGATGCTATCGACACCGGACACGACCACGGGCCCCATCGCCGGCACATGCCCCGCCGACGCGCCCGACAATTTCTGCGAGAGCCGCAATGCGCGATCGTTCGACGAAGCGTAGAGCGTCATACCAGTGGCAAGTCCCCGCACCCGGTCAGCAATCTGCCCGAAGTTTTCGCGCGTCACATCGGGTGCCGCCAAGATGACTTCGTTGAACATCGGCTTCGCCACCACGTCCGGACCGCCGATGTTTCGGATATCTCGCAAGACCTCAAGCAGCGCCTGCGCGCCCATACTGTGCGCAATGAGATGCACTTTCTTCGCGCCGCTCTCCTTCACCACCATTTCGAGGAAAGCCCGCAGCGGCTCGCGTGCGCCGAGCGCCCTGCGCTCGTCATAAAGATAACCCGCCACACCCGCGCTCGACGGCCAGCTATACACGAACGGCAAACCATCGAAGCCGAGATCGTGCGTGATTTGCGCCGCGCGGAACAAAGCGTCGTCGAAGCTGACACGGTATCCGTGCACGAAAACAAACGCCTGATCCTTGAACGCCTTTGCGCCCTGACCGTGCTTCTTCACTTCCGCCAGGAATGACACCCGGTCCATAACATCGACGTTGAGCAAAGCGAAGTCACGCGCGAGATCTTCGTTGCGCAACGCCACCGTCGTGAAGAAGAGATCCCACTCCGGCCGGCTGATTTCTCCCTTCTCACGGCCTTGTTTCGGCACGGACACGACCGCTCGCCCCCAAGTTGCCGTCGTCGCTGCCGCGCCCGAGAACGCCGCAAGTTTCCGGTCCCATTTCGAGCGATCCGCCTCCCGTTTGCGATCAGTGCCAAAGAAAACAGGCACTGCGGTGAAAGCCTTTCCATCGTCCGCCGCTGCTTTTTCAGCTTTCGGCTTTTCTGCCGCAGCTTCAGGGGCGGGCGCTGGCGGCGGCGTGGTGGCGGTGGCGCCATCGCGACGCCTTCATTCTGCGGCCGAGACGGCTGCATCGCCGGCCGCGCAACACTCCCGCCCGCGCCAGGTGAACCACCCATCATCTGCGAACCGGAGGCCGCTGTCACCGCCACGGCCAATGCTAAGACCATCGCTGACGCTTGCTTTGGCCGACGTCTTGGATTTGCTCTTAGGAGCAGGCGCGGATGAGATCGAAAATGACCGCGACGGCGGCGCAGGCGGACGCTTGATTCCGCCAATTTCGACGACTGCGATCGCCTGTGAGACCGTACCGGCTTTGATGTAGACGTCGATAAATTCGATCTCGCGCGTTTCGTCCCGGTCATCCATCCGGGCCATGCGCTCGCCGGTCTTCAGCGTCAACGCCCGGTCCTCGTAGTGCACGGTGCCGTTGGCATAGTTGACGACGACGCGCTCGATATCGACCTCACCTGAGATCACGACCAGCCGCGACGCATTGAACCGTGCCGGAATTCGGCTTGACCGCCAACCGTGCCGACACCGCGCCTTGCGGAATCGTGTACCGCCCCAGTGTAACCCAGCCATCGGCATCGGGCCGCGCATCTTGCGCCACGGCCGGCACCACCATCAGCGCCAAAAACAGCGCCGCCTTGAAAAACCATCCCATTGTCATGGGTAAACACCTCGCGCCCCACGCCACCAACTCGTGGCCAAACGTATAACAGTATCTACACGCGCGAGTGTGATGGCATCGTGGCACTGTGGACCACGCCCCACGACGCCGATCTACTCTGCCGAGAACCCGACCGTCATCCCGCCGCAAACATAGAGCGTCTGGCCTGTCACAAATGACGCCGCATCCGATAGGAAAAACTCGACCGCATGCGCCACATCGTCCGGTGTACCCAGCCGTTTGACCGGCACTCCGTTGATAATGGCTTTCGTTCGCGGACTATCCGCCGGATTGACCGCCTTGAAAAGCTCCGTCGCAATGGGGCCAGGCCCCACGGCGTTGACGGTAATTCCATGCTGTCCAAGTTCGAGTGACCACGTCCGCGTCATGCCGAGCACGCCAGCTTTGGTCGCAGCATACACTGTGCGCAACTCTTTACCCTGCGCGGCTCGGCTCGAAATGCTCACAACGCGGCCGAAGTGTGCGGCCTTCATGGCCGGAAGCACCGCCTGCGTACACTGAATAAGCGCCCGCAGATTGAGGTTCACCACGCGCTCAAAATCGTCGAGCTTCACGTCTTCCAGGCTTGCAGGAGCGACCATCCCTGCATTGTTGACGAGCCACAGCACATCATGCGCTGCCGTCACCTCCGCAAGTATCGCCGCCGTAGCCTTCGCGTCAGTCAGATCGACCTTGATGAACCGTGCCGCACTCCGCTCCGTCGGCGCATCACGATCGAGGTTGAGGCAGTCGAGGCCCCGCGCGGCCAGTCTCGCCACCACCGCAGCACCAATCCCCCGGCTGCCGCCCGTCACCAGGGCTACACGCGGCTTCGTCGTCGTCACCATGACTTACTCTCACTTGTCGCTGATAATTTGGTTTTGCACACCCGGCCCGAGCAGAGGTTTCTTCGACGATATAAGCCCCGCACTCACGCCCGCCCAACCGATTTCGCCGGACAGCCGGCCATACTCGATCTTCGGGCAGCGGTTCATCACGACCTTAAGCCCCGCAGCCTCCGCTTCGCGCGCCGCCTCGTCGTTGCGCACAGTCAGTTGCATCCAAATCACTTTGATCCCGAGCTTGTCTTTCAGCCGGATCGCCTCACGCGTCACCTCAAGCGCCACATCCGACGCGCGAAAGATATCGACCATGTCGACAGGCTCTTCGATGCTATCGAGCGACGCGGCAACCTTTTGCCCAAGCAAGTCTTGACCAGCCAAGCCGGGATTAACCGGAATGACTTTGTACCCCTTCAACAGCAGATACTTGAGCACGAAGTAGCTCGGCCGCGAGGTATTCGCCGACGCCCCGATCAGCGCCACACGTCGCACACTCCCAAGAATGCCCGCGATGTAGGTGTCGTCATAACGATCATGTTGCATCAAAAACTCCCGTGCGCCGGTTATAGACGCCTGCCGCTCATCCTGACGCCAGCGAGCATCAACGCCAAGAGCCCAGCGCCGAGACCCAGCCATGTCCAAGGGCTACCGATCAAACCGGCGGCCCGCGCCCGGCCACGTCCACGTGCGGCCATCCGGCTGGAAACATCCCCAGGATAAACATCCAGTTCCCGTGTCGCATTCAGTGGCGCAAACCCGATGGCCGCCAAACGCTCGCGCGCGGCCGTCGCCTGTGCCGGATCGTCAAGATACTCAACCGCCAGCACACCTTTACCCGCGTCCTTCACCGCCTTCAGCAAAGCTGTCTTCCGCGCGATGAACTCCGGCGTATTTGGCTTTTGCGGCCCATCCTCGCCAAACAGCAGACTTTCCTTTCCGAACCCATCGATGACCGGCAGCAAGCGCGGATCGGCAAGCAAATCTTCGCCGTTCTGCGGCACGACGAGAAAGCCGGGTCGCTGCGCGCGCCCGCGTTCGCCGATCTTTGCAATGAATGCGATCATCTCCGCCTTCGCATTCGGATTGCCCGACGCGATGTCTTCGAGACTTGAATCGACCTTGTCGAGCCACACACCATCGAAACCGGCGCGCACGATCCGGTCGAGATATGCGCCCTCGCCAAGAATAATTTTTTGCCAGTCCGGCTCCCAATAGCGAACCGCGTAGTTCCCGCCCCAGTCGCCGTTAACCGGCCCCAACCACGATGGCTTGGACCAGAAATTCGGCACGAAATACCAGCTCTCCCAACTTGCGTTCCAATAGTACCGGTAGTCTTCCGCCTCCCCGATCGACAGATACGACAACACCACACGACGGCCGCCGTCCGGCTTCCGTTTCAAGCCGCTCGAGATCGGCAGGCTTCAAGGCTTCCGCTTCTGATCCATCGCGGCTGTAGTCGATCACCAGCACATCATAAGGACTTGCGGCCAACCGGCCGACATCGAGCCCCGTCAACTGATAGCCCCAGCTCTTTGCCCGGGGCAGTAGGTCCTTCGGTGTCGCAGGCGGTGTCGGCGCAGGCGCCGGTGACTGTGCGGGCACCTGTGCCGGTGGCATTGTTTCAGTCTGACTTTGTGCTCGGGCACCGGAGACAGCGATCAGTCCCAACAGTGTCAACGCGGCAACTGCTGTCCACGCACCACCCGCGTGAAGCCTGAAGATACCCATGATCAGGAAAGCTCTCGTTTGCGTCCGGTTCAAATTGGCAGGCGCGGCTGCCCAGCGTCGTCGAGCGGCCAAAACGGGTTATGCGCGACTTCCCATAAATGTCCATCGGGGTCGGCAAAATAACCCGAATACCCGCCCCAGAACGTCGCGCTCGCAGCCTTCGTAATCCGAGCGCCCGCAGCAGTTGCTTCAGACATGACGCGGTCGACTTCGGCTTGATCTGCCACGTTGTGCGCTAAGCGTCACACCTGGAAAACCTGCCGCGCCGTCCGGCACGTTCGCATCGTGCGCCAGCGCCTCGCGCCCGAACAGCGCGAGGATCACGCCACCGGCCTGAAAAAATGTCACCGACTCATTGGAATGCGAGGACGCGACAAAGCCGAGACGCTCATAAAACGCGCGTGCGCGCGCCATATCCAAAACACCAAGCGTCAGGAGGGAAATGCGCGGTTGCATCTGAAGGCCTCATCGTCGAATGCGGTGATGCGGCACAGGCATACGGCCTTTAGCAACCACGCCACTCGGGCTTCCGCTTCTCGATAAACGCACCGATACCTTCTTCCGCATCGCGCGCCATCATATTTTTCACCATGACTTCGGCAGCATGCGCGTAGGCATCCGGCGTCGTCATCCCGATCTGCCGGTAAAACGCTTCTTTGCCGACGGCCACCGTCAACGGCGATTTCGACGCAATCACATCCGCCCAAGCCTTCGCTTCAGCTCGAACGCGATCCTGCGGCACCACCTTGTTGACGAGCCCGAAATCTGCCGCACCCTGAGCGTCCAGCATCTCGCCGAGCAGCAGCATTTCCATGGCTTTCTTGCGCGGCACATTGCGCGACAGCGCCACCATCGGCGTCGAGCAAAAGAGCCCGATATTGACACCCGGCGTGGCAAATTTCGCTTGCTCGCCCGCAATCGCCAGATCGCATGTCGCAACCAATTGGCAACCAGCCGCCGTCGCAACCCCTTCCACCGCCGCAATCACCGGTTTCGGACACCGCTCCACAGCCGTCATGAGCGCCGCGCACTTATCCATCAAGAACGCGAAATACGCCCGCCCCCGATCCGCATCACTCCGCCGCGCCGTCATTTGCTTGAGGTCATGCCCCGCCGAAAAGGCCGGACCGTTCGCTTGAAGAACAACGGCCGCGATTGCGGGATCGGTTGACGCCGTATCGATCGCGCGATGCAGCGCCGCAATCATCTCCTCGGACAATGCATTGCGCGCGGCTGGACTATCGAGCGTGACGACAAGAACGGCGCCCTGCGTCTCCACGCGGATGGGCGACAACACCCCGCTCTTGCCGACACCATGCATCAATGACAATCCCCGAATGCTAATCCTGAATGGCGAATGGGATTACTGAAGAACCTTGTCGATCTCAGCGCGATATTTTTTGATCAGCTCGACATTCTCCGGAAACTGCATCGCCGGCGTCACCTTCAGCGCCTCATTCAATTCCTCAAGCATCTGCTTCTTGTCTTTTTCCTGCAGTGCTTTGTCGTTCGTCACGTCTTCGATTTCTTTTTTGATCGATGTGATCGGGTCGGTGTAGGCACCAGACTGCGGGTCGATCCCAGCCATCACCATCGCGATATTGGCCGCCACGTCATCGTAGTTGGCGAAGTCGGTGAAGCCATGCTTCTTCGCGACATCTTCAAGCTCGCTTTGAATTTTTGTGTCGGGCTTGTCCGCCGGAGCGCCCGCCATTTTCTCCGAAATTTTGATCATGTCCGCTTGTGCCGCGATGAAGCCTTTAATCATGGCTTCGTCGAGCTTCACTTGTTTGATGACATCCTGAGCCGAAACAGCACCCGCCATCGCGACCAGCATCACCGCAACCAGCGCGAAGGCACGAACCGCGCCCGACACCAGTCCCGCCGTCATTGAAAACCGCTTCATGCTGTTCGCTCCTTGAGTCTCACGTGAGAAGAACATAGGAACGTCGGGTAGCTTTGCCAAATGACAAAAGTTGGACGCTGAATTCCATGCCACATGAACAGAAGCCGGGCGTGCTCACCCCGCAACAGATTTCTGCGCTCATCGACGAGTCATTTCCGCAAGTCCATACCGGCGGCAAGGTTTTGATCATCGAAGACGCCGGACACCGCTACGCCCGTATCCGCATGATCGCGCATGAGAAAAACCTGCGCCAGGGAAACACAATCTCTGGACCGGCCATGTTTCAGCTCGCCGATT
Source organism: uncultured Alphaproteobacteria bacterium (assembly GCA_963831185.1). GTDB lineage: Bacteria > Pseudomonadota > Alphaproteobacteria > Rhizobiales > Hyphomicrobiaceae > JABFRJ01. Next base: position 51,840 of record CAWHPE010000004.1, on the reverse strand, counting down.
TCGGCGTCTACATCGCCATTCTTGCTACCTCCGGCATCGCAGCCCTCGAGGCCGTCACGTCCAACCTCAATATCAATTTTCTGTCACGCCCCGAGATGGGCGACCTGATCGCCGAGATCCGCCTCATCAAGGCCGGTCGCCGCATGGTCGTCGGCGAGGTCGAGATGCACCCTGCATCCGGCGGTGATCCCGTAGCGCATGCGATGGGCACATACATGCTGCCGTCGAAGCCGAAAAAATGAACGGTAACATATTACCGTCAACAATAACCATTTGATATTGTAAAGATATTTATCAAGATTCATCGTTTGAATTTCTTTGACAACCACAGCCGGTAGCCCTATACCTCACCTCGGTTCGGGCTCTGCCCGTGTCTCCGCCGCACCGTTCGATCTCATGCGCCTATAAGCCTTGAGACACGCGCCCTGCGGCGCTCTCCATCAATCCCAAAAGGATCTTCGGGTTATGAAAACCTATTTCGCCAAAACCGGCGAGATCGAGAAGAAATGGGTGCTGATCGACGCCTCCGGGCTCGTCGTCGGCCGCCTCGCCTCGATCATCGCGCTGCGCCTCAAAGGCAAGCATCGCGCCACCTACACGCCCCACACCGACACGGGCGACAACGTCATCGTCATCAACGCTGACAAAGCCGTCTTCACCGGCAAAAAGACCGAAGACAAGGTCTACAACTGGCACACGGGCCACCCCGGCGGCATCAAGAGCCGGACCCCGCGTCAAATCCTCGAGGGCAAGTTCCCCGAGCGCGTGCTTGAGAAGGCCGTCGAACGCATGATCGCTGGCGGCCCGATGGGCAAGAAGCTGCTCACCAACCTCCGCGTTTACGGCGGCGCCAAGCATCCGCACGAAGCTCAGAACCCCACCGTTCTCGACGTCAAGTCGATGAACCGCAAGAACTCGAGGGCGTAAGTTCCATGGCGACCGAAACCAAAACACTCTCCGATCTCGCCTCCCTCAAAGGCGAAATGCCTGCCGATGTCGCTGCCGCGCCTGTGCACGTGCAGAAGCTCGACAAGCAGGGCCGCGCCTACGCGACCGGAAAACGTAAAAACGCGATCGCTCGCGTGTGGCTGAAGCGCGGTGGTGGTAAGATCATCATCAACGACAAAGACTACACCAAGTATTTCGCACGCCCCGTCTTGCAGATGCTTCTGCAGCAGCCGATCAAGGTTGCCGCACGTGAAGGCCAGTACGACATCAACGTCACCGTCCTCGGTGGTGGTCTTTCCGGCCAGGCCGGCGCAGTGCGTCACGGTATCTCCAAAGCCCTCACCTACTTCGAGCCTGACCTCCGTGGCGTGCTCAAGAAGGGCGGCTTCCTGACCCGCGACAGCCGCGTCGTCGAGCGTAAGAAGTACGGCCGCGTCAAAGCCCGCCGCAGCTTCCAGTTCTCGAAGCGCTAATCGCTTCCCCGTCTTTGTGCATGCTGACAGCCCGCGCCCAGCGCGGGCTGTTTTTTGTGCCGGGATCAATCCGCCGGAAGCGCACACCGGCATACGTAGATATACCGATGCGAAACTTCGAGTTGAGGGGTCCGCTGAATTAATTCAGTAACTCTACGTCAGCCAAAGCAACAATTCGCTGCTCCCGCTGTCGCTTTTTCGACGTCCAGACCTTGTCGCGTCCTCTTGTCAGCCTACATCGCTGAAGACGCTACACCGCGTCCGAGGCGCCGCTTAACCCAAACAATGGAGAACTCTTCGTGCTCGCCCTGGTTTCAGGAGAACGGCCTCGCACTGCTCAACGTCATAATGATCGACGTGGTCCTTGCCGGCGACAATGCCATCATCGTTGGTCTCGCCGCATCCCGCGTCGCACCTGAGATCCGAGCCAAAGTTATTTTCTGGGGTATTGCCGGCGCCGTCCTGCTGCGCATTTTGTTTGCAGGCGTCACCACCCAACTTCTGCAGATCGTGGGCCTGACCGTCGCCGGCGGCATTCTACTGCTTTGGGTCGCCTGGAAAATGTATCGTCAGATCAAGGAAGGCATGCACGATCCCGACGAGTTCAGCGAAGAGAATCTCGCCAAGGCCGGTGCACCAAAGAACCCGATGACATTCAAGCAGGCCGTGACGCAAGTCGTCCTCGCCGATGTCACCATGAGCCTCGACAACGTTCTCGCCGTCGCTGGCGCCGCGAAGGGCAACACGACCGTCCTCGCTCTGGGCCTGGCTGTCGCAATCATTCTGATGGCCGTCGCCTCGCACTACATCGCCAAGTTGCTCGTCAAGTATCCGTGGATCACTTGGATTGGCCTCGCCATCATCGTCTACGTCGCCGTCGACATGATTTGGGATGGCACCCACGACGTTATTCGCGCGACGCCACATTGGCCCTGGCCGTCGTCACTGACGGCTCTGGTGCCAAGGTAAACGTCCCTCCGCCGATCAGATGATGACAGTGCAACCGCTCCGGCCCTATGGTCGGGGCGGTTTTGATTGGGAGATACCGCGTGCGCGACGGCAGCATCATTTCAATCGGCGAATGCATGGTCGAACTCGCCCGCAACGCCGATGGCCGCTATGGCCTGTCCTATGGCGGCGACACGTTCAACACCGCCGTCTACATGGCCCGCGCCGGCCTCGACGTTTCTTACGCAACGCGCCTCGGTGACGATCCCTATAGCGACGGCATTCTCGCACTCGCCGCGTCGGAGAATGTTGGCACCTCACTTATCGGGCGCGCCAAGGGTCGCAATGCCGGCCTGTACCTGATTGAAACCTCACCCACCGGCGAACGCTCATTTCACTATTGGCGCGACCGCGCGCCCGCACGCGATCTGTTCGACGCCCCTAACGGCGACGCGGTCGTCACAGCAATGACACGCGCGCGCCTCGTATATCTCTCCGGGCATTTCCCTCTCGCTTTATGGTCCAGGGGCTCTCGACACACTCGCGAATTCACTCGAAGGCGCCAAGAGAGCTGGCGCCACGGTCGCCATCGACGGCAACTTCCGGCCCCGAGGATGGGACGGCGGCAGCCCTGAAGGCTACGCGCGCGCCCGGAGCACGTTTGAGCGCTTCTTCCGGCTGGCCGATATCGCGCTGCCGACCTTCGACGACGAAGTCATGCTCTGGAACGACGCAACACCAGACCAGACGCTCGACCGCTTACGATCATGGGGCGTGAAAGAAACCGCCTTGAAGCAAGGCGCAGACGGCGCGCGTGTTGTGACCACAGATGCTACGGTTCATGTCGCCTGTCCGCAGCAAGTGACAGCCATCGACACCACCGCCGCCGGCGACAGCTTCAACGCGGCCTACCTTGCGGCGCGCCTCAAAGGGCAATCGCCCTCGGACGCCGCTCTGGCAGGCCATCGCCTTGCCGCCGCCGTAATTCAGCACCGCGGCGCCATCGTGCCGAAGCACGCCACCGCGATGCTGCAACCATAACGCACTGAAGTTTTAGCCTGCTTTACCGATCGGTCTCGACTTCGCTTCCGGGATTGTCTCGACCATCGTGTCGATCCCGCGCGCAAACCTAGAGGCGACCGCTGGCCGCACGGCCCGATCTGCGAAACATCCGATAGAGCAGCAAAAGCGCGGCTGCCGCCGCCATATGCTTGAGCGCATGCCCCGCACAAACCTCGCCGAACGAAAATACCAGGCCATCAGCGCTCTCGAAGACCTTCGCCAAAACATAGAGACCAAGCGCCACAAGTATCGACCCGTCCTGCGTCACGCGCGGCTCAAAGCGCCACAGCATCATGAGGATGCCGACAATTGGAAAGAATTGGACAAACAGATAGGGCCTGAGGTCGTCGCGAAAGGCCCACCACACGACACTCGCGACGCCAAGTGGCACGAAAAGATAAAGCAGCCGCAGCCCGACCCGATCAGAAATCCGATCGGCCGCAACTGCCGCATAAAAAGCCGCCGCCGTGACCGCAATCGGCAAGCGATCCCACACCAGCGTCGCGTTATCCGGTGACCAGTGATAAACGGCAGATCCCAACCCCGTAGCCGCAACGCCTGCAAACATCGTCAGCAGCGCACGCCTTAATCCAGGCGCTAAGCCATCGGCAGACGTCAGCGCCCATCTAAATCCGAGACCGCCGATGATCAGAAACGGCAGGTTCGTGACCACATTCCAGAAATTCGGCACGCCGAACAGCGCCCGCGCGTCATGAAACGAATGATAGCTGAGCGGCTGCGCGATGGGAGCTTGCATCATCAGCACGAACGCCGCCAAGAGTGCCGCGCCGTTGAGCATCATCCGCCCCTGCAAGGCGTGCAGCTCATAGGCCGCCGTATGCCGCAGCATACCCCGTTGCTCAAGCCTCGATCGAAGAACGCGCACATCCACCCTCCCATTTGAACGACATTTAAATAACGCCGTTCATTGGGCTAGGCAACAAATTTGATTGTCGTTCAGAAAAGAAGATTAACGGCTCAGGATCACGGACCAGCAACCTGTCGGTCTATGACCCGACGAGCCAGTTCACCACCGCATTACCGGTCTCAACCGGGCGTTCCAGCGTTGTCAGGTGCCCGCAGTCCTCGATCACCACGAGCTTGCTGCCTTTCACCCCCGCGGCAATTTCCTCGGCATCTGCCAGCGGCGTTGCCGCATCCTGCCGCCCCACCAGCACCAATGTCGGGACTTTGATCTTCGACAGGTCCGGCCGGCTATCCACCCGCGTCATGATCGCTGCGATTTGGCGCTCAAACGCCTCGACCCCAGTATCCGACGCCATTTTCGCGACCGTCGCACAAAGATCGGCATCGCTCAGCCGGTTTGAATGCACCCACTGCGGCAACAGCGTCTTCGACACCGGCCCTAGCCCCTCGACTTTGGCCCGCGCAACCAAGTCCTTCCGTCCTTGCGCCTTCTCAGGCGGGTCGGCTCGCGCATTGGTGTCGAGCAGCGCCAGCCGGGACACCCGTTCCGGCGCCTGACGCATAATCTCGAAGGCGAGGTATCCGCCCATCGACAAACCGCACAACGCAAACTTTGCCGGTGCCTCCGCCAGTATCTGCTTGGCTATTGCGGCCATGGAATTCTGACGCCGGTGATTGGCGACGACGATCCGAGCATGGCGCCCGAGTGCCGGAACCAAAGGCGCGTAGAGTGCATCCGTGCACAGCAATCCGGGAATAAGGACGAGATCGACGCATGAGGCCATGAGCTAGGTCTCCAAGAGAACATGGAGTGAGCCTAGAGACCGAACTTACGCTGAGGCAGAACCACGCGCGCGCATCAGATCACTCATGCACGCAACAGTATGATTATCTCCGCGACGCCAAGCAGCTTTCAAGACAGCGCTGCAATTGCGCCTCGCACGCCGCGCGATTGGCGGTCGACTTGTAGCAGGCCCCATATGCGGCCTTGCACCCTTCTGAACAGCTCGCACCCTGCGCGCAACCCGGCTCAGCCGATCCCACGGACAGCACCGTCATGATCAGTGCACCAGTCAGCATCAATGTCCTCAGGCGAGACACTGCCGATCTCCTTCACCATCAGCCGGGAACGAACAGTACGTCCGAACGCAGCTTGCGGTCATCGTTAAACTAACCCTCCTCCTAAGGTCCACGGCATGAACCGTATCTGAACAGACATTTGCCGCCGCACCCGCCTCCGGATACCGCGATCAAGCATTTGAAATTGCGCTAAAATCAGAACGTGTATTCGTTGTAGATCGGCCGCACGCTGCCGCCCCACGCACCATGATAAAGCGCGAGCAGTTCATCTGCTGGGGTCTTTCCGCTGGCGACAATCGCGTCAAGCATATCGAGATACTTGCTTTCGTCGGCACCGTGCATATCGAGCCGCCGCCGGCGTGCCAAACCATCCCGCGCAATCTTCAGCGTTTCCCGCGCGATATCAGCCACACGCCCCTTGCGGAACGGCGCATCGAGCGCCTGACGCGGCACGCCATCGCGCAAGCCGTCTCGTTCGGCCGCCGTCCAGTCCTTGACCAGATCCCACGCGGCATCGAGCGACGTCTGATCGTAGAGCAGGCCCACCCAATACGCCGGCAAAGCCACGATCCTGCGTGCGCGGCCGCCATCGGCCCCGCGCATTTCAAGGAAGCGCTTCAACCGCACATCCGGAAACAGCGTCGTCAGATGGTCGGCCCAATCGGCCATCGTTGCCCGTTCGCCGCCCGCCTCTTTGAGGCTCCCGCTCATGAAGGTGCGGAACGAGGCGCCTGCGACGTCGATATAGCGGCCATCGCGATAGATGAAATACATCGGCACATCGAGCGCGTAGTCGACATACCGCTCGTACCCCATGCCCGCTTCGAAAGCGAACGGCAGATTTCCGGTCCTGTTCTTGTCGGTATCGCGCCAGACTTCGCCGCGCATCGACTTGAACCCGTTCGGCTTACCTTCGGTGAAAGGTGACGACGCAAACAGCGCCGTCGCAATGGGCTGCAGCGCCAGCGAAACACGAAGCTTCTTGACCATGTCGGCTTCCGTCTGGAAGTCGAGATTCACCTGGATCGTGCAGGTTCGGTACATCATGTCGAGACCGCGCGAGCCGACTTGCGGCATATACCGCGTCATCACGCCGTAGCGCTGTTTCGGCATCGTCGGCATCTCGGCGCGCGTCCATGTCGGCGCAAAGCCAAGGCCCAGCATCCCGATACCAAGATCGCGGCCGATCGCCTGACATTGATCAAGATGCGAGTGCGTCTCGGCAGCAACGTCATGCAGCGTCACAACCGGATCGCCGGAAAGCTCGAACTGTCCACCCGGTTCGAGCGATACCGTACCGCCGGCCTGCCCATCAGGACGCTTCAGCGCGATGATATTCTCGCCTTCCGTGATCGCCTCCCAGCCGTATCGCGAGATCAGCGCTTCCATCAGCGCACGCACGCCGCGCGGCCCCTCGTAGGGCACCGGTTTCTGGCTGTCGGTATGAAAAAGAAACTTCTCGTGCTCCGTCCCGATGCGCCACGCATCTGGTGCTTTCTCGCCCTTCGCGATCCATTGAACGAGTTCGTCCCGGCCGCTGATTTCAGGGCTCGGGGCGGTGTCCTGCCGGGTCGACATGAGAGAGCCTTTCACAAAAAAGTACCACCCGCGGATCATTTTCACCCCCGGCGACGAGCGTGTTATGAGGGGTCAATGGCGCCACGACAAGCCCCTCCCAATCGACCCTGGGTTGCCCGCGCCATCACAACGGCTTGAGCGCGCGTGCGGGACCTCTGCAACCCGGTACTGCAGTTGAACGGCTTGACGTGGCAGCCCCGCTCAATTCACTGTCCCGCAAAATAAAACCTAAAAAGTGCACGGGGAAAACGCCAATGAGCCAGGCCGACGAGTTTCACAATATTGACGATCAGAAAGATGGCCTCTTCCGCGAGTTGGGGCCAGGGGTGACAACACGCATCTTCGCGGGCGAGCAGGCCATGCTGTCCGTTGTCACGATTGCACCTAACGCCATGGGCACCATGCATCACCATCCCGAAGAACAATGGGGCATGCTGCTGGAAGGCTCTGCCATCCGCTTTCAGGGGAGCGAAGAAATCGCAGTTAAGAAAGGGGATTTCTGGCGCACTCCCGGCCATGTCCCGCACACCATGCGCGCCGGTCCCGACGGCGCACGCGTGCTCGACATTTTCAGTCCGCCGCGTCCCGAATACCGTAAACCCGGTAAGGGCTTCGCCTCGTCCTGACACGCCCCCAAATCCGCACTGCTCGCTTTTCCATCGCACTCATCCAAGTGGACCACTCGACATGACGTCAATGACCCGCCGCGCCGTACTTTCAACCGGTGCTGCCGCCCTTGCGGCAACTGCCACGCCCGCCTTCGCTCAATCCCAGCAAACGACCCTTATCGTTCCATTCCCACCCGGCGGCTCGACCGACGCGCTCGCACGTCTCCTGCAGCCTGGCCTGCAAGAGAAGCTTGGACGCAATATCATCGTCGAAAACCGCGCTGGCGCGGCAGGGTCGATCGGTGCCGCGCAAGTGGCAAAAGCCGCGCCGGATGGCACCTCACTGCTAATCACTTTCGACAGCCATGCCGTCATCCCAGCCATTCTCGAGAAGCCGCCAGTTGACGTCGAAAAAGAACTTACGCCGGTGCTCCTCGTCGGCACCGCGCCTTACATCGTCGCGACCGGACGCAGAGAAGCCCTACAAAACCATCGCCGACGTCATCGCTGCCGCCAAAGCCAAGGACGGTTCGGTGACGTATGGCTCGGTCGGTGTCGGGACGATTGGCCATCTCGCGATGACCGTTCTCGGCAAACGCGCAGGCGTCAACATCACGCACGTCGCCTATCGCGGCGGCGGCCCCGCCATGAATGACCTGATCGGCGGCCACGTCGATCTGGTTTGCGGCTCCGCAGCCCTCATCACACCGCACATCCGCGGCGGCAAAGCGCGTCCGATCATGCAAATGGGTGCCAAGCGCCTCGACAGCTTGAAGGATACGCAAACCGCCATCGAAGCGGGCTTCCCGGATTTCACGGCGGAAGCCTGGTGGGGCGTCTTCGCGCCCAAAGCCACGCCGGCAGCAGTGATCGATGACACTCGCTCAGAAAATCAAAGCCGTGATCTCTGATCCCAGCCATCTCGGCGCGCCTCCGCGACACACAGGAGATGACCCTCATCCTCGGTGGCCCGAGCGAGACTTGACGTCTTCTTCAACAAGCAGATCCAAGCTTGGGGCAAAGTCGTCCGCGACAACAATATCAAATCAAGCAATTGATCCTAAGGGACACTGATGATGATCGGATTTCGTATCGCCCGCCGCGAGCGGACTGTTGCGCCCACGCTGGTCGCACGCGCCAGCAAGATTGCCGTTGCCAATCTAAGCGACTGCATGACGCGGATGTACTCGGCACCGCCCGCACTTCGGCCCATGCATGACGGCACGCCGATGGCCGGCGTGGCAATCACCGTCAGAAGCCGCCCCGGCGACAATCTGATGCTGCACAAATCGCTGGATATCGCCGGCCCCGGCGACGTTATTGTCTGTGACGGCGGCGGCGATCTCACCAACGCACTGATTGGCGAGCTTATGCTGAGCTATGCCGCCAAACGCGGGATTGCAGGTATCGTGATCCATGGCGCCATCCGTGACGCCGACGTCCTGCGCACGGGCTCACTTCCGGTCTTCGCCTCGGGCGTCACCCATCGCGGCCCCTATAAAGATGGCCCTGGCGAAATCAACACGACGATCGGCCTCGGCGGTCTTGTCCGTCTCCCCCGGCGATCTCGTGCTCGGTGACGGCGATGGTGTGCTGGTCATCCCCTATGCCGACGCCGAAGCCGTCATCAAAGCCGGCGAAGCCAAGCAGGCCGCCGAAACGAAAACCAAATCTGAGATCTCAACGGGAACCTGGGACAGAACTTGGATCGACGCCGCCCTCAAAAAGGGTGGTTGCACGTTCGAGTAAAGCACACCGAACGCAACACGTGAATCCACTCAAAGGGGCAGTAAGCTTGGCTTCACTGCCCTTTCAGTTTTCGCCACGCGTACCACGCCACCATCGTGCCAAGCACCAGCGGCGCGAAGCCGAACCACGTGACATCGCTCCAGAACTGTTGCGGCTCCGTCGCCCGGCGTGAGATGTGTCCGACCGCCGTCGTCCCGCGCATCACCGAAACGCTGATTTCACCGCTCCTGAGCGCCAGCAAAACCACAGCGCCGCCAACGAACGCAGCGATCCCGCCCAAAAATGTCGCGATCAGCGCAAAACCCAACTTAAAAATGCCCATCGTCACGCCCCTGCCAAAGCCACCGTGCGGGGCTCAATCGCGTGTTGGTCTATCACGGACAGTCCGTCCCCGCTCCAGCCAAATCGCTGAACGGCCGTCCGTCACCCGGCACTTTGCGCAACGGCTGGCCGCTTCATTTTGCATTGCATCGCCGTGCTCGGTTATGAGGGGGCAGCACGACCGCCGACCGATATGAGACCGACCATGGCCAAACACACCTCCGACTTCCTGAACATCCTCGAAGAACGGGGATTCATTCACCAATGTTCCGATTTTTCCGGTCTCGACGCGCTGGCAGCCAAAGGTGAAATCGTCTGCTACGTCGGCTACGACTGCACCGCGCCCTCTCTCCACATCGGCCATCTGCTCTCGATCATGATGCTGCACTGGATGCAGCGCACAGGCGCGGGCAAACCTATCACCCTGATGGGCGGCGGCACGACGCGCGTCGGCGACCCATCCGGCAAGGACGAAACCCGCGTCATCCGCACGATCGAAGAAATCGACGCCAACAAAGAAGCGATCAAAGGCGTCTTTGCCAAGTTGCTGAAGTTTGGCGCCGGCAAGACCGACGCTGTCATGTCCGACAACGCCGAGTGGCTGGCACCGCTCAACTACATCGAGTTTTTGCGCGACGTCGGCCGCCACTTCTCGGTCAATCGCATGTTGACGATGGACTCCGCCCGCATGCGTCTCGAACGCGAGCAGGAACTGAGCTTCATCGAATTCAATTACATGCTGTTGCAGGCCTACGACTTTGTCGAACTCGCGCGCCGCTACAAGTGCAATCTGCAAATGGGTGGCTCCGACCAATGGGGCAACATCGTCACCGGCATCGATTTGGGCCGCCGCATGGGCACGCACCAACTCTACGCATTGACGTGCCCGCTGCTGACCACAGCGTCCGGTGCCAAAATGGGCAAGACCGCTGCGGGCGCAGTCTGGCTCAACGAGGACCAGTTCTCCGCCTATGATTACTGGCAATTCTGGCGCAACACCGAAGACGCCGACGTCGGTCGCTTCCTCAAACTTTTCACGCTTTTGCCAATGAGCGAAATTGAGAAGCTCTCAAGCTTGCAAGGCGCCGAAATCAACGAAGCCAAGAAAATCTTGGCCACTGAGGCCACCGCACTCATTCACGGCGCAACAAAAGCCAATGCCGCCGCCGAAACTGCGCAGAAGACGTTTGAGCAAGGCGCGATCGCCACCGATCTGCCGACCGTGACTGTCACAACTGCAGAGCTAGACGCCGGCATTCCTGTCCTCGCCGCCTTCGTCAAAGCCGGACTTGCAACCTCGAACGGCGAAGCCAAGCGCGCCATCGCCAACAATGCCTTGAGCATCAACGACGCGCGCGTGATCGACGATAAAGTCAAAGTTTCGACCGCCGACATCGCTGCTGGCGGCGTCATCAAGCTGAGCTTCGGCAAAAAGAAACACGTGCTACTGAAACCAGTCTGACCGGTCTCAGCGGGCCCGCACGCGCGCAGCCGGGGGCGAACGCTGGCCCAAGGCCTTCGCGCCGGTCTCATAGGTCGTTGCCCGGGCGGCCGCATCGAGTTCGATCGGCGCCGGCGTTGGATCGGCTTCAGGTGCTTGGCGGACTTTGGCCACAACCTGACCAAATCGGTTGTAGTAGCCGCGCACGATTCTGCCGTTCTGCGCTTGGCCGCGACTGACCAGAACCGATGAGAAACCGGTGCTCGAACTCGAAAACCGCGAGTAGGAATAGAATTGCGCCTCTGCCGGCGCAGTTTGCGCGCCAAGTCCGCAACCAGCAATTACCGTTGCCACTGCAAAATAGACCGCACGCATCTCTGCCCTCAAAAACCTGCACATCGCTGAACCTGCGCGCCGATCTTAACCTGCAACCGTCAATGGTCGGTGAACGGTCGATCGACCAACGCAGGCCCAGCCTCACCCCGCCGAGCGGCCAGGTCCCAACGGATGATGCTCGAAAACAAGTTGCTTCAAGCGTTCCTCGAGCACATGCGTGTAGATCTGCGTCGTCGAGATGTCAGCGTGACCCAAGAGCTGCTGCACGGCCCTCAAATCGGCCCCACGATCCAGCAAATGCGATGCAAACGCGTGCCTGAGCACGTGCGGCGAAACCCGCTCAGGATCGAGACCAGCCGCCGCCGCCAGTTCCTTCAGTTCCTGCCCAAGCCCCTGGCGCGTGAGATGCCCCTCGGCCCCGCGCGATGGAAACAAGAAACTTCGATCCAATCGGCCACGCGACTTCAGGATCGTCACCAGCCCCCATAGCCGATGAACTCCAGCAACGCCAGCCGCGCCGGAGTGGTCAAAGGCACCATACGCTCACGCCCGCCTTTGCCTTTGATCGTCAGAACGCGCCCATCCCCGGTCAGGACTGTCCGTGGCAGCGTCACCAGTTCGCTGACGCGCAAGCCGGTCGCGTAAAGCGTTTCCAGAATGGCGACCATCCGCAGTGCGCGCATCTTCTCGCGCCCTACAGTCCACTGACGCGGCGCGTGCCGTCCCAATCAAGACGGTCAACCTCAGCAACAGAAAGAATCTTCGGCAACGCGCGCGCTTGCTTCGGCGCCTTCAGCGTATGCGTCGGATCATCTCGCCAAGCACGGTCTCCGCCACCAGATAACGGCAGAAATGCCGGATAGCCGAGAGCTTCCGCGCGCGCGTTGCCGGCGCCAAGCCGCTCTTCGCCGAGACCGCGCATATACGCCGCCGATCAGACCCGGTGTGAGCGTGTCTGAGCCGTCCGCATTGCGCCAGAAAATCATTGAGATCGCGCGCATACGCTTCGAGCGTATTCTCAGCCGCGCCGCGCTCGGCTGCCAGCATTTCGAGAAACGGCGCAACATGCGATCTCAGATCCGTCATGGTCACACGCTCATGCCCCACCGCCGCGCGGCCAGTCCGCAAGCAACGCCTCAATCCCAAGCATCCGCGCCTCGCGCTCAAATCCAGCACGCCGCAATGCCCGCATACTATCGCCGAGCGCAAGAATATGGGCCGCTTTCGCGCTGCCGCCGAGCGCATGCATCGTCATGCAGAATTGTCCGCGCCGCCTGCTTCTGCTTGGCCGCGTCCTGCAACTCCGGCAACACACCCGTGGCCGGCAGGTGTCCCGCATTCGGCTGCGGCGTGCGGCTGGCCGCTTCCCACAACGGGATCGGCACATTGACATCGAGGGCATCAAGCACGGTTGCAAGGCGATGCAGCGTGTCGGCGCCAAATCGGCCGCGCCGCGCCGTTTCATCAAGGACTGTCAGACTATCCTCGCGCGGTCCGCGCCGCATGGCCGGATCGATAAGATCAACCAGCGCTTGCCAATGCCGGAGCCCCGGATTGGCCGCGAGCCACGCTGCGCCCGCCCAATACTTTGTCCCGCAATCGCCGATTCGATGGCCGCTTCGGCGCCAGGCCCTTGATCCGCCCCGGCGGCACCGCATCGAGCGCCGTCAGCCACCATCACCGCGATCTGCAAATAGAGCGACGTCCGCCGCGCCTCATCGAGCAACGCTCGCGCCGCCGCAAGTTTGCGCGGCGGCGATGTCTCGCCTTCGATCGATCTGAAAAGATTCGCGCGGCGAAAGAGTGGATCTGCTCGCGCTGTCAGTCGGCGCGGCGCGATACACCTCCGCCAATTCACGGGAGAAATCGCCGTCGCAGCCGCGGCCATCTCCGCCGCCGCGATGCGCAATTTCGGATCTGATTTGTGTCCATCGCCAAGCGCCGTCAGCAATGCTGGCTCGGCGCGCTCAAGTACTTGCGCCGCTTCAACCGGCCCCATCACTTCGAGCAACCGATAGTCGAGCACCATCACACGCTTCGGCGCTGGCATACCCGATTTGCCGCTGCCCGACAATGGCATCAAGTGCGCCCAGCGCCAGCGGTGCATCCACGCCATCCTCACGCGCCACGTCTGCCGCAAGCCCCGCCCCCGCAGCGTTGCCATCGATCGCCGCGCAGTACCCCGACAGCAAATGCACCTCCGCCATTAAGCACCTTCGGCAACTCACTCCGCCGCGCATCAATCCTTTGTCGCCGCGCACACGGCGGCGCGATCGCCAATTGCCAAATCTCGGCGCAGCGTAAACGCAATCAGGATCGGATCGCGCCCGTCGCCACGCTCAATCCGTTGCCCATCTCGCGAATGAGTCCTGACCGGTACAGCGCTTCGAGGGTGATGCCGTCCAGTGGCCGGGTTGCGTCCCTGCGGAGGATCAATCTCCGCCGTCATCAACTGCTGGAACAGCCCGCTTAAACCGGCGACCGTGGCGGCAGCGTCATGCGCCAGCCGCCCTTCGACCCCTTGAGATCGAGCCCGCGCCACGCATCCACGGCACACGCTGCCGTCAGCCGCGTCGCATCGTGCTCAGTGTCCGCGCGTTCGGTGCCGCGCGGCCGCTGCTCCGGCTACGCCCTTGCGGCCCCGCCTGCGTGCGGTAGACAGCTTGCCCCGGAACCGACGGGACAGCCTGCCGCCCGACGCCCCCGGCGCAGCCATCCCTGGCCCGGCGATCGCTGGCCCACCGACGCACGGCGCGGACTGCCCGTCATACGGCAGACGCCTTGCGTTCCCGGATAGGCTTGCCCGTCCCCGCCCCCACTTGCAGGACGACCACCGGATTGTCGCCCTTCGTCCCATAAAGCAGACCGTCCATCGGCGACAACGGCGGCGCGAGGGCTGAACAGTTGCAGAGCACACTTGCGGCCGGCCGGCCCCTCATCTCCTTGAAAACGGCACCCAATCACTTTGCGCACGAGCACCGAGTGGGGCGACAGCACCTGCATACCAAGGACCACCGCTAGCGCATGAACGCCGCTGCCACATCCCAATCGAACCCGCCGCATAAAGCCTCCCGCGCCCTCCACCGCCTAACGGCGAACTTTCACGCCCGACACCGTCGCCCGGACTTCCATCTGCTCGGGTTCGTACCGCTCCGACAACAGATAAAGGCCGCCCGTCACCGCTCCAGCGAGCAGTGCGACGATAAAGAGAAATCTGAACAAGCTGGGCATGTGGCGTGACGGCTCCCGACCCGCTATGTAAAGGCATGTACCTGGGCGCTATTATGTCCCAGCGCAACCGGTGTTCGATGCCCCGGACATTGCGTAATCGTCCTGCACCGGCGCCGTAAAACACAGGGATTACCAAGGCTTAGACGATGACAGCCGTGTCCCGCATCACTCAGCACTTGGCGGGTCCGGCACAGCCGTCGCGCGGAGCACGACTGTGAAACTGATTCGGCCCGAAAGCGAAACCCCGCCCGCCCCCGGCGTCGCCAAGCGTTTGGCCGTGCGGCAGGCGCTCGGCACACGCAGCATCGTCATGGTTGGTCTGATGGGTTGCGGCAAGACCTCTGTCGGCCGCCGTCTCGCCACGCTCCTCGATATCCCATTCGTCGACGCCGACGAAGAAATCGAGAAGAGTGCCGACAAGTCGATCAAGGAAATCTTCGCCGATCACGGCGAGGACTATTTCCGCAACGGCGAACGCCGCGTCATCGCCCGCCTCCTTAAAAACGGCCCACAAGTGTTGGCCACCGGCGGCGGCGCCTACATGAATGCCGAAACCCGAGCGAACATCGCGGCGATGGGCATGTCCGTTTGGCTGAAAGGCGACCTCGCCATTCTCATGCGGCGCGTGCGCAAACGCTCGAACCGGCCGCTGCTGCAAACCGCAGATCCGGAAGCCACCATGCGTCAGTTGATGGATATGCGCTATCCCGTCTACGCCCTTGCCAATGTCACGGTGGAAAGCCGGGAAGTTCCGCACGACGTCATGGCCAACACCGTCATTGACGCACTCTATGACTACCTTTCGAACCAGCAGCCGAATGCTGCCAACGGACAATGACCGCACCATCATCCCCATCAAAAGCCGTTCACGTCCCGCTCGGCGAGCGCGCCTACGACGTCCTCATCGGCAGCAACCTCATAGCCCGCGCTGGCGCGACCTTCAGCGAGCGCTTCGGCAACGCACGCGCCGCAATCGTCACCGACGAATCCGTGGCCAAACACCACCTGCCTGCATTGCAGGCCGCACTCGGCGACCGCGTGCGCGGCGTCGTTGTCGTGCCTCCAGGTGAAACAACCAAGAACTTCACCACGCTCGCAGATGTCGCCAACCAACTCCTTGGTCATGGCGTTGAGCGCGGCGACATCGTCATCGCACTCGGCGGCGGGGTCGTAGGCGACCTCACCGGCTTCGCTGCCGCCATCCTCCGCCGTGGCGTCCGCTTCGTACAGATCCCAACGACATTGCTCGCACAGGTCGATAGCTCCGTCGGCGGCAAAACTGGCATCAACTCCCCTCACGGCAAAAACCTGATCGGCGCCTTCCATCAGCCCGTTCTCGTGCTCGCCGACATCGACGCTCTCGCAACACTTCCCGCCCGGCAGATGCGCGCCGGCTATGCCGAAGTCGTCAAATACGGCCTCCTCGGCGATGAGCCATTTTTCAACCAACTGGAAACAGGTTGGCGTCCACTCTTCGGCAACGATGCCAGCGCCATCGCGACGCCGTCGAAACCAGCGTTAAAGCCAAAGCCGACATCGTCGTCCGTGACGAACCGAGCAGGGCGATCGCATGTTGCTCAATCTAGGCCACACCTTCGCCTGCATTGGAAGCTGGGCAGGCTACTCAGACCGCTTGCTGCACGGCGAGGCCGTAGCCATCGGCATGGCACAAGCCTTCCGCTATTCAGAACGCGTCGCACTGTGCCCTGCTGGCACGGCCGCCCGCGTCGAAAAGCACCTTCAATCGGTCGGCCTGCCAACGCGCATAGCCGACATCCCAGGCCCAAATTTACCGACCGTACCTGAACTTCTGGCGCTGATGGCGCAAGACAAAAAAGTCGTCGGCGGCAAACTCACCTTCATCCTTGTGCGCGGCATCGGCCGCGCCTTTGTCACACGCGATGTGACCGCCACGGATATTTCGCATTCCTCGCAGACGAGCTCCGGCTCGCCCGCGCCCATCCCCCCAGTTGATACAGTCCTACACAGGTACGGTCGTCTCCCCCATGTCACTTGAAATTGGACTATCGTTGCCGCCATCGTGGTTCTGCTGGCGTTGTCGGCTTTTTTCAACGGCAGCGAAACAGCTCTGACTGCGCCTCGAGAGCGCGTATGCACGCACTTTCCGAAGAAGGAGACCCACGCGCCAAAGTCGTCAACAAGTTGCTCGACGCCCCCGAAAAATTGTTAGGCGCCGTCCTGCTCGGCAACACCCTTGTCGATGTTCTGGCCGCCTCGCTCGCCACCACTCTTGCCGTCCGGCTTGTGGGCGAAGTCGGCGTCATCTACGCCACCGGCTTCGTGACCGTTCTCATCGTCATTTTCTCGGCCGTCCTGCCCAAGACCTACGCGTTGCCTGGGCCGATAAGACCGCGCTCTTCGTTGCACCATCATGCGCGGCGTCATTTGGCTGCTGACCCCAGCCACCGCGCTCATTCAGTTCATCGTACGCCAACTTCTGAGACTGACCTCGTCGACCCAAGACGATGAAGCCAATATTCTGGCTGCTAAGGAAGAGATCCGCGGCACCATCGAACTGCAAACCAAGGAAGGGACCGTTGCCCGTGGCGACGCGGCCATGCTGGGCGGCGTGCTCGATCTCGGCGATTTGAACGTCGCCGACATCATGATCCATCGCACCAAGATGGTGACGCTCGACATCGAAGATGCGCCACCGCGCATCATCAACGACATCTTGAAAAGCCAGTACACACGCGTACCGATGTGGCGCGAAAATCCGGAGAACATTGGCACTACTCAATGTCAAAGACGTGCTGGCCGCGCTTGGCAGCGCCGAATTCGATCCGAGCAAACTTAACATCGGCGACCTCGCCCAACCGCCGTGGTTCGTCCCCGAAACAACATCAGTGCGCGAACAGCTCAATCAGTTCTTGAAACGCAAGGCTCAGTTGGCCTCGTGCGACGAGTATGGCACCGTGCTCGGCCTCATCACGCTCGAAGACATTCTGGAGGAAATCGTCGGCCAAATTGCCGACGAGCACGATAGCCCTGACAGCGCCGTCCGCCCGCAAGTCGACGGCTCCGTCAATGTCGACGGCACAGTCCCCGTCCGCGACCTGAACCGCCAGATGCACTGGTCTCTGCCCGAAGAAGAAGCGACCACGGTCGCCGGCCTTGTCATCCACGAAGCCGAAACCATCCCCGAGCCCGGCAAGCTTTCACCTTCTACGGCTATCGCTTCGAAATCCTCGCAAGAGCCGCAACAAGATAACGGCACTCCGCGTCCGCCCGGTTGCGCCGGAAGTCCGCGCCGCCAACGCCGCCAAGGCCCCACCCGCAGCACCTCCGAACCCCAATAAATCCCCCCACGCCTCCGACACCGGCGCACTCGATGCGGGGTGACGATCAACTTTTGCCGTGTAGGTTGGGTCAAGGTGGGCGTCGCGTAACCCAACATTTTAAGTGAACATAACGCCAAGCTCGGCATAGCCTGACGAGGCAACGACCCGGCGATCCGCAGTGCTCAATAAGCCGAGCGAAAAGCACTTCTATCGAGCGCTATAAAAACAAAATTCGCATATAAGATCATTGCTGACTATTGACGTCCAAGGCATTTTCACAACGGCGCATTAGCCAATACAGTTAAACAACACATACACTCCCGTTATAAAACCAACGAGAAGGACAGCCATAAGCACGCTCCCCAAGCGACGGGCTTCACGTTTCAACGTCAGTATCGACTGTAAACATACCCAAATACTGAGCCTCAACATAAAAAGGAACCGCTTGAATCTCATGCCCTTCACGCCGCAATCGAGCAAATACTCGCTTAGTTATCGCCGCATTCACAATTCCCACGCCAAGAAAAATCAACCCCGTCAGTGCAACACATTTTGACATTGCTTAGCTCAACTTAACGTCTCGGTTCGATACACTTGCGAACATCTATTTCACGATCATCCAGCACGGTCCATTTTCGCAACGCCCTCCAACGAACGCCCCTCACCCAATCGTTCGCACATTACAAACCTCGCACGACACACCCCGTCCCTCAAGGCCACGACTGACCGGTCCAAGTCGAATAGCCCCCTCCTCACAGCCGTCATCCCGGCGCAGGCCGGGACCTACGACAAGTGTCATACGCGACTGCTGACGGTAATAACGACCGCTGCTGTTGCTTCATTTTTCTAACGTCGCCCACTGAGCCCACGAGCAAACGGCCGTAGGTCCCGGCCTGCGCCGGGATGACGAAATTTGCAAGCTGCCGTTCTGTGTCTCGATCTTTGAAATTGCTGCAAAGCGGTTGTACCATTCGACTGAACTGATGTGACGGCTCGACAGCAGTCACAACTCCCTCAAGTCAAATGCAAACAACCGCTGTCGCAGCTACAGCCACCCTGTGGTTGAGGGGCTTTCTATCCCTGGCTCCCATCCCCCCGATTGCCAACCGCCCGCCGCCTGCTATCATTTCCACACAAACGATCAGGCCGTCCGCACCTCGGACGCGCTCAGTGCAGTGGAGTGATGACGCATGGCGCCCACCAGCCGGCGCATAGCCGGCATAGACATTGGCGGCACCTTCACCGATCTTCTTCTGCTTGAAGAAGTCGGCACGAGCCGCCGTACGCGCCTAGCCAAAATCCCGACCACGCCGGACAATCGCGGCAATGCCGTACTCGCCGCGCTCGAAGCCGTCGGTGTCGCGCCGCGGAAATTGACCTCATCATCCACGGCACGACCGCCACCACCAACGCCGTACTAGAACGTAAGGTCGCGCGCGTCGGCTTGATCACCACCGCCGGGCTTCCGCGACATCCTCGAACTCGGCCGCCGCACGCGGCCCAAACCCTACGGCATGACCGGCACGTTCGAGCCGCTGATCACGCGCGAGACATCGCCTCGAAGTCCCCGAGCGCATGGACGCCCGCGGCGACGTCCTCACCCCGCTCGACGAAGGCGCCGTCGAAGCCGCAGTGCAAACTCCTCATGCCAAGGCTGCGAAGCGCTCGTCATCCACTTCCTGCACGCCTACGCCAATCCCGCGCACGAGCACGCGCCGGCGAGATCGCGCGCCGCCTCTGGCCGAACGACTACATCACCCTTGGCTCGGACGCTGCTGTCGAATATCGCGAGTACGAGCGCGGCACGACGGCCGCGCGTCAACGCCGCCGTGCAGCCGATCCTCGACCGCTACGTCCGCCGCTCTCGCGCGCGATCTCGAAGCACGCGGCTACAAGCGCGACCTGCTGATCATGAACGGCAACGGCGGCACCGTCGCTGCGACGACACGTCGCCAAAGACGCCGCCAAGACGGTGATGAGCGGCCCGGCATCCGGCGTCATGGCCGCGGCCGCGACGCTCGCCGCAGTCCGGTCTCACCAACGCCATCACCTACGACATGGGCGGCACCTCGACCGACGTCGCGCTGATCGCACGGCGGCATTCCCGAAGTCTCCGCCGAACTGACCATCGACTACGGTCTTCCGATCCACGTGCCGATGGTCGATGTGCGCACGGTCGGCGCTGGCGGCGGCTCGATCGCCGCCCGTCAATTCCGCCGGCATGCTGAAAGTCGGGCCGGAAAGCGCGGGCTCCAATCCCGGTCCGATTTGCTTCGGCCGTGGCGGCACGCGCCCGACGATCACCGACGCCAACCTTGTGCTCGGCCGCCTGCCGCCGGATAAACTGACCGCCGTCACGCTCGCATGTCGATCTGGACGCAATCCGCGACGGCCTTCGCGCGCGACCTCGCGACGCCACTCGGACCTCACGATCGAAGCTGCCGCCGAAGCCGTGCTGACCCTCGCCAACATGCACATGGCAGGCGCCATCCGCGCGGTGTCGCTGTCGCGCGGCCACGATCCGCGCGACTTCGTGCTCTTTGCCTTCGGCGGCGCGGGTCCTCTGCACGCCGTCGAACTCGCGCGTGAACTCGGCATCCCCGAAGTGCTCGTCCCCGCGCGTCCCGGCATGACCAATGCGCTCGGCTGCCTCGTCGCCGATCTTCGCCAGGATTATGTGCAAACACTGAACACGCCGCTCGAAGCGCTCGACGATGCGCGGCTGTCGCGCGATTCTCGACGAGCATGCCGCGCGCGGGCGGCCGCCAATGCGGCCGACGGTGACGATCGTCGCAACCGAAGTCATCCACGCCGCCGACATGCAGTTCCGCGGCCAGACCCATCTCATTCGCGTCAGCCTCCCGAATGCCAACGTCACGAGACGACGACTTGCAGACCGCTGTTCGAAACGGCCTATTTCGCGCGTTTCCATGTCGAGCTTCCCGAGATCAAAGCCCAGCTCGTCAATCTCACGACGTCCGTGATCGGCAAGCGCCCGGCCTTCCCGATCGCCGAACTTCTCGATGCAACGCTGCGCGCGACATCAGCTCTCGACGCCCGCACCGGCACACGCAAAGTCTACGCGGCGGCCAATGGCTCGACGGCCGCCATCTACGCGCGCGAAGCACTTCCCCTTGGCGCCGAGATCGATGGCCCCGCGATCATCGAACAGGTCGATGCCACCACGGTCATTCCACCCGGCGCACGCGCACGCGTCGATGCCGTCGGCAATCTCCGCATTTCAGTGAGGACTCAAATGACGGCCATCGATCCTCTGACCCTCGCCGTCATCGAAGCGGGCCTCCGCCAGGTCTGCAACGAGATGGACATCGCCTTCTCGCGCTCGGCCTTCTCGCCCGTGATCGCCGAAGCTGACGATCGCGCCGACGGCATCTACGACCGCGACACCGGACGCCTGATCAGGCAGGGCGAATTCGGTCTGCCGGTCTTCGTCGGCACGATGCAACACTCGACCGCTGACCTCGTCCGTCTCATCAAAGAAGGACGCGCCGGCAAACCGAATCCCGGCGACATCTACATCGTCAACGACCCCTACCTCGGCGGCACGCACCTGATGGACGTGCGCTTCGTGCTGCCGTTCTACTATCAGGGCGAACACGTCTGCTGGCTGCAGAACACCGGCCACTGGCCCGACGTCGGCGGCGCGGTTCCCGGCGGCTTCTCGGCCAAGGCCACCGAAGTCGAGCAGGAAGGCCTGCGCCTGCCGCCGGTCAAGCTCTTCAAGCGCGGCGACGCTCGACGCGAAATCTTCGCCATCATCCAATCCAACATCCGCGTCGCCGATCAGCGCATCGGCGACATCAAAGCTCAGGCTGCTGCCCTCAAAGTCGGCGAACGGCGCCTGACCGATCTCATCGATCGCTTCACGCCTTCCCGTCGTCCGCCAAGCCATCGCCGAACTTGAAACGCGCGCCGCGACGCTGATGCGTGCCCACTTGACGTGCATCCCCGACGGCACCTATCGCGCGGAAGCCTTCGTCGACAGCGACGGCGTCGTCAACGCGCCGCTCAAGATCGCACTCGCCATCACGAAATCCGGCGGCATGCTGCAGTTCGATTTCTCCGGCTCATCGCCGCCGTGCCGCGGGCCGATGAATTCCGTGCGCGCAACGACGATCTCGTCGGTCTATCTCGCCGTTCGCCATATCTTTCCGGATACGCCGCTCAACGCCGGCGCCTTCGATCCACTGGAAATAACGGGCATCGACGGCACGTTCCTCGATGCGAAATATCCACGCCCCGTCTCCGGCTGCGCCGCCGAAGTCTCGCAGCGCATCGCCGAAGCGGTGTTCCTGGCGCTCGCCAACGCCATTCCGGATCGCGTCACCGCCGCGCCCGCCGGCACATCCGGCAATTTCTGCCTCGGCGGCTTCGATCCCGATGACCAACACCGGTTACGTCATGTACCAAATCACCGGTGGCGGCTACGGCGGCAACGCCGATCACGACGGCCTCACCAACGGCTGCTCGACCATCGGCATCTCCAAAACGGCGCCGGTCGAAGTGATGGAGCAGAAATTCCCGGTGCTGTTCCGCCGCTTCGCGATCCATGAGGGATCGGGCGGCGCAGGTGCCCATCGCGGCGGCTTCGGCGTTCACTACGAAGTCGAGCTGCTGCGCGGCGAAGCGCGCGCCTCGTTCGTCATGGATCATGGCCGCTTCGGCCCGCCCGGCATCGCCGGTGGCAGCGCCGGAAAGCCCAACGTCGTACGCATCCATCGCGGCAGCGAAACCATGATCCCCGAGCACCTCTCGAAGGATCAGGACATCTTGATCCGCACGGGTGACCGCGTCGAAGTGATGACGCCCGGCGGCGGCGGTTTCGGCGAGCCCGCCGCGCGCGATGCCGCAAGTGTCGCGCGTGATGTCGCGCGCGGATACTACACCGCTGACGAAGCCGCCCGGCTCTGGCCCAAAGGAGGAGCGTGATGGTCGCCTATCATCAACCAACAACGCTCAAAGATGCGCTTACGCTGTTAAGCGCCAAACCACCGCTGACTGTCCTCGCGGGTGGAACCGACATCTATCCTGCAAAAGCGACACGCGCCGGCTGGGGAAACCTCGATCATCACGACGTGCTCGACATTTCGCGCATCGCTGAGCTTCGCGCGATCGAAGATCGCGGCGATCACTGGTGGATCGGCGCATTGACGACATGGAGCGACATCGCGCGCGCTGACTTGCCCCCTCTCTTCGACGGGCTCAAGGCGGCAGCAGGCGCGATCGGCGGTGTCCAGATCCAGAATCGCGGCACCATCGCCGGCAATATCTGCACCGCGTCACCGGCGGGCGATTCCATCCCCTGTCTTTTGGCCTTGGATGCCGAGGTCGAATGCGTCGGCGGTGTAGAGTTCCGGGTGCCGATCGACAAGTTCATCACCGGTTATCGCCAAACCGCACTTGTAGCGGAGGAACTTGTCACAGGCATACGTGTGACAAAGCAAAGCGGTCGCGGTTCATTTCTCAAACTTGGCGCGCGACGCTATCTCGTGATCTCGATCGCCATGGTGGCCGCACGCATTGCCCAGGACGCCACGGGCCGCATCACTGACGCTGCCATCGCAGTCGGCGCGTGCTCCGCCGTCGCTCAACGCCTCCCCGTTCTCGAACAACGCTTGATCGGAAAGCCGCCGGACGCCAACCTCGTCCTCGATACCGACATCGCGCATCTCGCGCCGATCGACGACGTCAGAGCCACTGGCGCATATCGCCGCGCAGTCGCGCTCCAACTCGTACGCGATTGCTTGCACAGCTACCGCGTCAATGCCACCACGGAGGCCGCGTGATGCAAGACGGCCATCACCATCCCCTCCTCACCTTCACCGTCAACGGCAACGCGCGCACCGTCCAATGCGCATCCCTTCGATACACTCGCCGATGTCTTGCGTCATGACCTCGCCCTCACCGGCACCAAGATCGGCTGCGACGCAGGCGACTGTGGCGCTTGCACCGTTATCCTCGATGGCCAACAGGTCTGCGCCTGCCTCGTACCCGCCGCGCAATGCCAGAACGCAACCATTGTCACGATCGAAACCAGCGACGCTCTCTCGACGCGCTTGAAGTCGGCGTTCCTCTCCCATGGCGCCGCGCAATGCGGCATCTGCACACCCGGCATGATCATGGCGGCGCACGACTTGCTCGCGCGCGATAAAGCGCCATCGCGCGACGCCATCACCGACGCCATCGGCGGTGTTCTCTGCCGCTGCACCGGCTACACCAAGATCATCGATGCAATCGCATCCCTCTCGGTCAGCGCGGCCCACGCTCCAACCGGTGACCGTGACAGCGCGGCTTTGGCCGTAGGCGCGCGAATTGAAAAATATGATGGCATCGCCGCCAGCAACGGCACTCTCAATTTGGCGCTGACGATGCCCCCGCCGATGCACTCTGGATGCGCATCGTGCGTTCGCCGCATGCCCGCGCCACCTTCACGTTCGGCGACCTGGCATCCGCCCGCGCCAAGTTGGGCCTCGACGCCATCCTCACCGCCGCCGACATTCCCGGCAGCAACTCCTTCGGCATCTTTCCGAATACCAAAGACCAGCCGGTCCTCGCAGACGGGCACGTGCGCTATCGCGGTGAAGCCGTCATCGCACTTGTCGGTGCGCGCAACGCGTTAGCGCGCATCAACGACGCTGATTTGCCAATTTCGTTCACCCCGCTGCCGCCGGTGTCTGGCGTCGCGCAAGGACTTGCCCCCAGCGCACCGCCAATCCACGCCCACATTCCCGACAACGTGCTCACACGTGGCAACTTGCGCTGCGGCGATGTCAAAACCGCTCATGCGACGCGCTGCTGCAACCGCTGCAACGCACGTTGAAACCGCCTTCGTCGAACACGCTTACATCGAGCCTGAAGCCGGCTACGCTCGAACGCATGCCGGACGGCCGCATGCTGCGTCGCCGCCTGCACGCAAGCGCCATACATGGATCGCGAGGACGTAGCCCGCGTGCTCGGCATCGCGGAGGATCAGCGTTGTCATTCAGCCGACGGCCTGCGGTGGCGGCTTCGGTGGCAAACTCGATGTTTCCATCCAACCGATCCTCGCCGTCGCCGCCTGGAAACTCGGCAAACCCGTGCGCATCGTCTATTCGCGCATCGAAAGCATGGCGTCTTCGACCAAACGTCATCCCGCATCAATCGATGCAAAGGCCTCCGCCGATGCTGACGGCCGGCTGATCGCCTTCGAAATGCAAGCCGACTTCAACACCGGCGCCTACGCGTCCTGGGGACCGACCGTCGCCAATCGCGTGCCCGTACACGCCAGTGGCCCCTACAAAATCGCCAATGTCTGGAACCGCACCCGCGCTGTCCTGACCAATGATCCACCGGCCGGCGCCTTTCGCGGCTTCGGTGTACCGCAAGCCGCCATCGCCGGCGAAACGCTGATGGATGATCTCGCCGAGCAACTCGGCATCGATCGCTGGGAGATCCGACGTATCAACGCCCTCGGGATCGGCGACAAAACCCCAAGCGGACAGATCCTTGCCGCGTCCGCCGGCCTGCCGCAGTGCCTCGACGCACTCAAACCCGCATGGGATCAAGCTCTCCGCACGGCCGCTGCGCACAATGCCACAAACACGCGCGTCAAACGCGGCGCCGGCATCGCGTGCATGTGGTACGGCTGCGGCAACACCTCCATGTCGAACCCATCGGAAATGCGTGTCACGCTTGATCGCGAAGGCTTCCGCCTGTGGTCAGGTGCGGTCGACATCGGCCAAGGCTCCGACACCATCATGATCCAGATCGCCGCCGACGCCATCGGCGTCGCCAGTGACGCAATCACACTGGCCGGACACGCCGATGGACGCGGCGCACCCCACACCGGCGAAGTCGCCGACGCCGGCAAAACCAGTGCGTCACGGCAAACCTTCGTCTCCGGCAATGCCGTCAAACGCGCTGGCGAAAATCTTACGCAGCGAACTCATTCGTCAAACAAACGCAGGCTTTGACACGCGCTTCGCCTTTGACGCTGTCACGCAGCAGCTGGTCATCATCGACGGCACAAGCGAACGTCACGTTCCGCTCTCAAACCTCACGACATCTGGATCTCTTGAAGGGATCGGACGCTACGATCCGCCGACCACACCTCTCGACGCCGACGGCCAAGGCATTCCCTACGCGACCTATGGATTTGCCGCTCAAATCGCCGAAGTCGAAGTCGACACCGCGCTTGGGACTACCAAAGGTGCTCCACATTCACGCCGCGCACGACGTCGGCCGCGCGATCAATCCGATGCAAGTGGAAGGTCAAATCCACGGCGGCATCGCCCAGGGCCTCGGCCTCGCGCTGATGGAAGAATACATCCCGGGCCGCACCGAAAACCTGCACGACTATCTGATCCCGACCGCGGGCGATATTCCGCCGATCACCACGTACATCATCGAGGATCCCGATCCCGAAGGCCCCTACGGTGCCAAGGGCGTCGGCGAACCCGCGCTGATCGCCACCGCGCCGGCTATTCTCTCCGCTATTCGCCACGCCACCGGCGTCACCATGCGCCAAGTCCCCGTGCTCCCGCATCGGCTTGTGGGAAGCGCTGACACAGCCAAGCGAGGTGATCCGCGCATGACGTCGAATCCACGCCGACAAACTCTCCCTCGATGCTCGCTCCAAACAGTTCGGCCAAGCCGAAGACGACGGCATCATCCGCTGCGACGCGTGTCCGGTGCTGTGCCGCATCCGTCCTGGCCGCCCCGGCGCCTGTTCGCGCTACGCCAACGACGACGGCCGGCTCGTGCGCGTCGATCCCGTCGTCCTCATGCAACGCGCATCGCGGCCGACGCACCGCGCGTTGCAACCGGACATGAGACGTGGTCCGGCGCGCTGCTTGATCCCGCTCGCACGTTCGTCACCGGCGTCGGGTCGGGAACGACCTATCCCGACTACAAGCCCGCGCCCTTCATCGTCGCGGCCGAACACGACGGCGTCGACACCGTCACGGTCGTGACCGAGGGCATCTTCAGTTACTGCGGCGTGAAGGTGAAAATCGACACCGACCGGCACCTCGGACCCGAAACGGCGATGATCCGCGTCGACGGCGAACCCGTCGGCCATGTCACCACCGCCGAGTACGGCTCGCAGATGCTGTCAATCGGCGGCGTTCGCCACCTGACCGGCGGCTCCAAGAAAGAAGGCAACGTCACCTGCGACACGCTGCTGGCGCTGTGCAATGGCGAAGCCGTCACCATGAAGATCGACGGCGGCCATGAAGTCGTCGTGCAATCCGGCGCCGCCGCCAATTGTCGACGGCAAACCAGGAGCAGCGCATGCGCGTCGGTTGCGGCTCGGCCACCATCGGCATCTTCGCCAAGCAATGGCTCGGCCACGTCGACGAAGTCATCGTCGTTGATGATCACATCACCGGCGTACTGACCGAACATCAGGCCGGTAAGGTGCTGGGCATGCCGCCCGCCGGCATCCGAATCAGAGGCCGCCGCTCGACGCCGGGACGCTATTTCAAGGTTGCAGAGCCAGGTCTCGGCTGGGGTGGTACAGACATCTCCGATCCACTCTCAATCATCCAAACCATCGACCCGAAGACAGCCCGCCCTGGGTTGCGTCTACTCTTCACCTCGACCACGGGCGAAGACGCGCTCTACTGCATCCTCGACGAGAATTTGACGCCGATCCCGCAAGACCTTCCAAAACCAGTACAATCCGTCGTCGACCGGATCGGTGAGAATTGCGAACCCTCCGTCTCGACGGTCCTGTTTATGGCCGGTGCTGGCGGCAGCCTCCGGGCTGGAGTGACCGAAAATCCGGTCCTTTTGACCCGTTCGGTCGCCCTCGGCGACACCCGGGTAACCATGGGAGGAGCCCCCGTTTACGTTTGGCCAGGGGGAGGCATTACAATTTTGGCAGATGTGGCTAGAATGCCAAAGAATTCCTTTGGTTACGTTCCCACACCGGCGATCGTGGCCCCCATCGAGTTCACGCTGCGGCGATCGCTCTATACCGATCTCGGCGGCCATGTGGATGACATCGTCTCGATTGATGATGTCATCGGCGCATTTGGTGGGGCGGCGCGGATCGAAGACTGGCAGGAGAGAAATCCATGGCCTCGGATCGACGCCGACCGCTGATCGACACAACGACGAGCGAAAAGCCGGCGCAGAAACCTGCGCGCGCAGCTCAACCGGCAGCCCCGGCGAGCCCGGCCCAAGACATCCGAAACTGCCGCTGGCGCCCAAAGCAGCGTCTGAGAAGGCTGTCTGCTCCACAAAAGCTCAACGGCGTGAAATCTCCGCGCCGCAACGGCGCACAAAACCCTCAGCAACGAAATCATCCGCACCAGCACAGCACCAAAAAACCT
This sequence comes from uncultured Alphaproteobacteria bacterium, assembly GCA_963831185.1. Classification (GTDB taxonomy): domain Bacteria; phylum Pseudomonadota; class Alphaproteobacteria; order Rhizobiales; family Hyphomicrobiaceae; genus JABFRJ01. The sequence continues at coordinate 23,499 of CAWHPE010000004.1, read as the reverse complement.
GCCGGCTGCAGAACCAGCCAAGGCGACAGCACAACCCATGACCGCAATCACCAAGGCGCCGTAGCAACGAAAAAAGCCAACCGCAGCAAAGGCTGCGGCATCGACTGCTCCTGCGGCGGCCACACCAGCGCCGGTCAAGGCCGCAGTACCCGCGATTCCGCCACCCAGCAAAAAAATCGCGGCAAAGTCATCGGCCCACAAAGCGCCCGCCGCAGAGAAGCCGCCACGCGTATTGCCACCTGGATCCTATGTCCTCGAAGATCAGATCGGCTTCCAGCTCCGCCGCGCGCATCAGCGGGCAACAACGATCTTCAACGACGTGATGACACGCTTCGACGTCACCCCAACGCAGTTCGCGGCTCTTGCCAAAGTCGACGATGAAGGACCGATTTCGCAAAACCATCTCGGCCGTCTCACCGCAATGGATCCCTCGACGATCCTTGGCGTCGTCGGACGTTTGCAGCGGCAAGGGCTGGTACATCTCCGGTCAACGCCCGGGCGATGCACGCATGACCATGATCGAGTTGACGACGCGATGGTCAGCGCAAGGTCGCTGAAATGAAGATCGCAGCGATCGACGTCACCAAGCAAACCTTGGCCCCACTGTCTGCCGACGAAGCCAAAGCTCTGACCGAACTGCTGACGCGAATCGGCTAAAACTTCGAGCGGGTTCAACAGTCATCCGCGCGGGGGACCGAATGTGGGAGAAACCTTCCATCAACCGGTTGCCTGGAGACCGACTTCATCTCCGGCACGGGCCGATCGGCATCGTCCTGAAAGTCTGGGCGGCTGACGACGTCGTTCGTCAGGCACACCGTCTTGTCACGCGCCATTTTCCGAAGATCCTGCCCGAACTTGCCGACCAGCGCGCAGAGCTAAAGGCGCCGCTAAAAAAGCGCGTCTCCGTCGATGGCAAAGTCGCCCAGAACATGGTCGACTCGGCCCTCCCCTTCGCAGATGTCTTCGTCACGCCGATGGCAGCCGTCGCAGGTGCCGTCGCCGAAGAGATCATGCGTATCATCTGCGCGGCCGGTCCAATCCAAAAAGCCTACGTCAACAACGGTGGCGATATCGCGCTGCATCTGGAACCCGGCCAATCCCTGACCTTTGGCGTCGCCGGTGATTTCTCCGCCAATCCAAATACGCCCACCATCAACGGCACGATCAAGATCGATGCGGCGATGAACATCAACGGCATCGCAACATCGGGCGCACATGGCCGCTCGTTCTCGCTCGGGATTGCCGACAGTGTCACTGTGCTGGCAAAGACAGCAGCCACCGCTGATGTCGCAGCGACGCTCATCGCTAACGCGGTCAACGTTGACAGCAAGTCCGTCACCCGCAAAGCCGCGAACAAACTCGACCCCGATACCGACCTCGGCGCATTGCTTGTCACGACCAAGATTGGCAAACTGACCGCAACCGAAATTGCCAGTGCCCTAGACGCGGGCGCAGCGCGCGCGCAATCCTATCTCGACAAGAGCTTGATCGCTGGTGCCGTCCTGATGCTTCAAGGCGGCGTCCGAACCATCGGCGCACCCGTTAAAACTCTAGAGGAAAAATCCTGATGCAGATCGACGTGCGCAAAATCGTCCACGCCGTCGAAGAGATCCGTCACGACGGTGGCCCGGTTTTGACGGCAGCCCATTCGCAAAGGCTGGATTGCAGCGGTCGTCAAAAATCCCTTCGCGGGCCGCTACGTCGACGACATCACAGCCATGATGGACCCGCTGAAGCCACTCGGCCTTGAGGTGTCGCAACGGCTCATCGCCGCACTTGGCGGCGATCCCCAAGCGATACAGTCCTACGGCAAAGGCGCCATTGTCGGCAGCGGCGGCGAGATCGAGCATTCCGCCCTTTGGCATGTTCCTGGCGGCTACGCCATGCGCGAAACTTTGGGCAAGGCCCTCGCCATCGTTCCTTCAACGGTCAAAATGGGCGCGATGGGCACAATCCTCGATGTCCCACTTCATCACAAAGACGCCTGCTATGTCCGCTCGCATTTCGATGCCGTCACGATGATGATCGCTGACGCACCACGCGCCGACGAAATCGTCTACGTGATCGCCATGGCCACCGGCGGCCGGCCGCACGCGCGCATGGGCGGATTGGAAATCAGCCAGATCAGTAAATGGGACGGACAGCGCTGACACCTGAGCGGTCTGGATGAAGTGCCCGAGCCATGAACATCTTATTCGTTCACCAGAACTATCCCGGCCAATTCCGCGAAAGTCTGCCGCGTCTCGTCGCCGAAGGTCATGCCGTTACGTTTCTCACGCAACGCCAACTGACCGGCAATCCCCGCGGTCATCGTGTGATTGTTTATAAGCCGGAGCATAAATCGGCGCCGGACGCTTATCGTTACTCCAAATCGTTCGAGAGCAATTGCGCCAACGGCGCAACGGTGATGCGCTGCGCGCGGCAACTGAGCAGCGAAGGCTATAAGCCAGACATCATTGTCGGTCATGCCGGATGGGGCGAACTGATGTTTCTTGCCGACGTCTGGCCCGATGTGCCGATGGCGAGTTACTTCGAGTATTATTTCATCCCAAACGGCGGCAGCGTCGGGTTCGATCCAGAGTTCCCCGAAGCATCAGATATTGCGAGCCTACTGCACGCACGTACAGCGATGAACTACCTCACATTGGCCCGCACCACGCGCGGCTTCACCGCCTCGGAATGGCAGAAAAATACATTCCCAGCGCTCTTTCACGACACGATGGACGTCATCCACGAAGGCATCCGCACCGATCGCCTCACGCCCGATCACGACAGCCCGATTTCAGTCACGCTCGGCGGCAACACCTACGCCCGCGGCGACGAAATTGTCACCTTTGTCGCGCGCAATCTTGAACCCGCACGCGGCTTCCACATTTTCATGCGCGCGCTCCCCGAACTGCTGCGGCAACGCCCCAAAGCGCGTGTCGTCATCATCGGCGGCGACAGTGTCTCCTATGGCCAAAGCCTGGCCGGCGGCGCTACCTTCCGGGATCGCTTGGTGCAAGAGCTTGCCGGACAGGTGGACTGGGCGCGCGTCCAATTCGCAGGCAACATCCCCTACGACCAATTCTGCAATCTCCTGCGCATCACAACGGCCCACGTTTACCTCACGGTTCCGTTTGTCGTATCCTGGTCGATGCTCGAAGCCATGGCGCTTGAAGCCGTGGTCATTGCCGCTGACGTAGAACCTGTTCGCAGCTACATCACCCATCAGCAGGACGGCCTGCTCGTCGATTTCTTCAACCCGGCCGCACTCGCCGGCACAGTCGCGCGCGTCCTCGAAAACCCGCAAGCTTATCGCCCACTCGGCCGCGCGGCACGGACGCGCGTCATCGAGACCCTGGATTTCGCGACCGTCTGTTATCCGAAATTCCGCGATTTCTTGATCCGCGTCGCAAACAGCGCGCCGCGCAACTCGTAACCGCCGGCCTCTGAAAGACACAAAAAAACCGGCCCCAGATGGGGCCGGTTCTATGTGTGTCACTAGACTGCCGGATCAATCGACAGTGATATCTGTGCTCGACTCCGGACGGCGGCGGCGGCGTGCCGCGCCCCCGGCGTCACCACCAGCCGGCGCATTGAGCGAACGCTCGGCGTCGACCTTGGCGTTCTCTTTGGCGATGAGGTCGTCACGCTTCTGCGCTTCCTTCCGGAGACGGCGCAGCGTGCCACCGGTGCCGGCCGGAATGAGACGGCCGACAATCACGTTTTCTTTCAGGCCTTCGAGCGTATCGACCTTACCGTTGACGGCGGCTTCGGTCAGCACGCGTGTCGTTTCCTGGAACGACGCTGCCGAAATAAACGACTTCGTCTGCAGCGACGCCTTCGTAATACCAAGCAGAACCGGCTTGCCCGTTGCTGGACGCTTGCCGCTGCGCTCATACGACGCGTTCTTCTCGGCGAAATCGAGACGGTCGACATGCTCGCCCTTGAGATAGTCGGTCTCACCGATATCTTCGACTTCCATCTTCTGCAGCATCTGACGCACGATCACTTCGATATGCTTATCGTTGATGGTCACGCCCTGCAGACGATAAACGTCTTGGATTTCGTTGATCAGATAGTTGGCGAGTTCTTCGACGCCCTTGACCGCAAGAATGTCGTGCGGCGCCGGATGGCCGTCCACCACGAAATCACCCTTCTCGACGCGATCGCCATGCTGGACTGCGAGACCACGGCCGCGCGGCACCAACAATTCGATCGTCTGCAACGTCTCATCATCAGGCTTGATGTTGATGCGCTGCTTATTCTTGTAGTCCTTGCCAAATTCGATCGTGCCGGAGATTTCGGCGATGATCGCGTGATCCTTCGGACGGCGCGCTTCAAACAGTTCCGCGACGCGCGGCAGACCACCGGTGATGTCACCAGTCTTCGCCGAAGCCGTCGGAACACGCGCGAGCACGTCACCCGCTTTCACCTTCGCACCCGGCTCGATGGATAGAACCGCATCGACCGACAACAGGTAACGCGCGTCAACGCCGCGCGCGACCTTGATCGTCTTGCCACCCTTGCCGTCTTTGATGAGCAGTGCCGGCTTCAAGTCAGAACCACGCGGTGTCGCGCGCCAATCCACGATAACGCGGCTGGTCGTGCCCTTCACTTCGTCGTTCTGCTCTTTGATCGAGATCCCTTCCACAAGGTCCTCGAACTCGACCGTGCCGTCGACTTCCGCAAGGATCGGACGTGTATAGGGATCCCACTGCGCAAGACGCATGCCGCGCTTCACAGCATCGTTCTCGTCGACGTGCAGTCGAGCGCCGTAAGGCACCTTCTGCACGGCAAGTTCTTTTCCGGCCTGATCGACGATGGTCACGGCCATGTTGCGGCCAAGGGCGATAAAGTGCCCCTGGCTGTTCTTGGCCATGTTCCGGTTTCTGAGCTTCACGATACCGTTGAAGTTGCTCTCCATGAACGACACGTCCACCGTCTGCGCGATACCGCCGATGTGGAACGTACGCATCGTCAGCTGCGTGCCGGGTTCACCGATCGACTGCGCGGCAATAACGCCGACAGCTTCACCGATGTTGACGGGCGTACCGCGCGCAAGGTCGCGGCCGTAGCACTTGCCACACACGCCGTTGGTGGCTTCACAGGTCAGAACCGAGCGAATACGCACTTCCTGAACCTGCGCCGCCTCGATGGCCTGCGCGTCTTTTTCTTCGATCAGACTGCCGGTCGGAACCAGAACAGCCTTCGTCACCGGATCAATGATGTCTTCCTGCGCCGTGCGGCCGAGAACACGGTCGCCAAGCTTCACGATCACCTGGCCAGCGTCGACCACGGCCTGGACGTTGATGCCCGCATCGGTACCGCAATCTTCGATGTTGATGATGCTGTCCTGCGCCACGTCGACGAGGCGGCGGGTGAGATAACCCGAGTTCGCCGTCTTCAACGCCGTATCCGCAAGACCCTTACGCGCACCGTGGGTCGAGTTGAAGTATTCGAGAACCGACAGACCTTCCTTGAAGTTCGAAAGAATCGGCGTCTCGATGATTTCACCCGACGGCTTCGTCATAAGGCCGCGCATAGCGCCGAGCTGGCGCATCTGCTTTTCCGAACCACGCGCACCGGAGTGCGCCATCATATACACCGAGTTGATCGGCTTCGTGCGACCGGTCACCTTGTCGACGTGAACCGCAGAAATACGATCCATCATCTCTTTGGCGATACGATCCGTGCAACGCGACCAAGCGTCGACAACCTTGTTGTACTTCTCGAGCTGCGTGATGAGACCGTCATTGTACTGCTGCTCGAACTCGCGCACGAGTTCCGTGGTCTCCGCCACCATCTTCGGCTTGGTCTCGGGGATCAGCATGTCGTCCTTGCCGAACGAGATGCCGGCCTTGAACGCGTGGTAGAAGCCGAGACCCATGATGCGGTCGCAGAAGATCACGGTCTCTTTCTGACCGCACGTCCGGTAGACGCTGTCGATCAAGCCAGAGATCGCCTTCTTCGTCAGCAACTGGTTGACGAACGAGAACGTCACACCTGCCACCTTCGGCAGCTGCTGACCCAGGATCAAACGGCCTGGCGTCGTTTCAACGACCTCGATCTTCTCTTTGCCTTCGGCATCCACACCGATGAAGCGGCCCTTGATCTTCGCATGCAGCGACACAGCGCCCGAAGCGAGCGCATGCTCGACTTCCGACATCGTGCCGAAGATCATGCCTTCGCCCGGCTCTTTGTCGCGCATCAGCGACACGTAATAGAGACCGAGAACGATATCCTGGCTCGGCACGATCACAGGCTGACCGTTCGCCGGATGCAGGATGTTGTTCGTCGACATCATCAAGACGCGCGCTTCCAACTGCGCTTCGAGCGACAGCGGCACGTGGACAGCCATCTGGTCCCCGTCGAAGTCGGCGTTGAACGCCGCGCAAACGAGCGGATGCAGCTGGATGGCCTTGCCTTCGATCAGCACCGGCTCGAACGCCTGAATGCCAAGACGATGCAGCGTCGGTGCGCGGTTCAGCATCACTGGATGCTCGCGGATCACCTCGTCGAGGACATCCCAAACTTCCGGCTTTTCCTTCTCAACAAGCTTCTTAGCTTGTTTGACGGTTGCAGCCTGACCGAGCGCCTGCAGACGCGCATAAATGAACGGCTTGAACAGTTCGAGCGCCATCTTCTTCGGCAACCCGCACTGATGCAGACGCAGTTCGGGTCCGACCACGATCACCGATCGGCCGGAGTAATCCACGCGCTTGCCGAGCAGGTTCTGACGGAACCGGCCCTGTTTGCCCTTGAGCATATCGGCGAGTGACTTCAGCGGGCGCTTGTTTGCGCCCGTGATCACGCGGCCGCGACGGCCGTTGTCGAACAACGCATCGACCGAACTCTTGCAGCATCCGCTTTTCGTTGCGGATGATGATGTCCGGCGCCCGCAGCTCCATCAACCGCTTGAGGCGGTTGTTACGATTGATCACGCGGCGATAGAGATCGTTCAGATCCGACGTCGCGAACCGGCCGCCATCCAGCGGCACAAGCGGACGCAGTTCCGGCGGAATGACGGGAACCACCGTCAAAATCATCCATTCCGGACGGTTGCCGCTTTCGATGAAGGCCTCGATGACCTTCAACCGCTTCCCGAGCTTCTTCGGCTTCAATTCGGTGGTGGCTTCAGAAATCTCGACGCGCAACTCCGCCGCAATACGCGGCAGATCCATCGCTTTCATCATGTCGCGGATCGCTTCGGCACCGATACCTGCGGTGAAGCTATCCGGACCGAACTCGTCGACGGCCTGATTGAACTGATCTTCCGAAATGAGCTGACGTTCCTTGAACGCCGACACGCCAGGCTCAAGCACGATGTAGTTTTCGAAATAGAGAACCCGCTCGAGATCCTTGAGCGTCATGTCGAGCAGCAAGCCAATACGGCTGGGCAGCGATTTCAAGAACCAGATGTGCGCGACGGGAGCGGCCAACTCGATGTGGCCCATCCGCTCGCGGCGAACCTTAGCGAGCGTGACTTCCACGCCGCATTTTTCGCAGATCAGGCCCTTGTACTTCATGCGCTTGTACTTGCCGCACAAGCATTCGTAGTCCTTGATTGGTCCGAAAATGCGCGCGCAGAACAACCCGTCCCGCTCCGGCTTAAACGTGCGGTAGTTGATCGTTTCGGGCTTCTTGATTTCGCCGAACGACCACGAATGGATATCTTCCGGGCTTCCGATCGTGATGCGGATTTGATCGAACGTCGGTGCGGCGGCCTGTTGCTTGAAGAGGTTGGTAATCTCGTTCATCGGCTCTCTCCTTGCGGATGGCGGGGCGGACCATCAGCGTTATTTTCGACCCCCGGACCCGGGGCTCATCTCAATCACGGCCGCCGGGGCGGCTGAATTCCGTGGCGGAGTAAACCGCCCGAGGATCGCCCGCTGGGGCGATCCTCATTGGCTCCGATTGGAGCGTCGTTCGTGTTATTCCGCGGCCGCTGGCGGCAACGCTGGGCGGTCGATTGGCGCAGGTTCTTCTGGCTGCGCAGCTTCCGAGTTGACGAGATCGACGTTGAGGCCGAGCGCGCGCATTTCCTTGACGAGCACGTTGAAGCTTTCCGGAATACCAGCTTCGAATGTGTCGTCGCCACGCACGATGGCTTCGTAGACCTTGGTACGGCCGGCCACGTCGTCCGATTTGACGGTGAGCATTTCTTGCAGCGTGTAGGCGGCACCGTACGCTTCGAGCGCCCAGACCTCCATTTCGCCGAAACGCTGTCCGCCGAACTGTGCCTTACCACCCAGCGGCTGCTGCGTGACGAGGCTGTACGGACCAATCGAACGGGCGTGGATCTTGTCGTCGACAAGATGGTGCAGCTTCAAGATGTACTTGTAACCGACAGTCACCTTGCGATCGAACGGCTCACCCGTGCGGCCATCATAAAGCGTCGACTGACCCGAGCTGTCGAAGCCAGCAAGCTTCAACATATCGACAATGTCAGGCTCACGCGCGCCGTCGAAAACCGGTGTCGCAATCGGAACACCGCCCTTCATCTTCTCGCCGAGCGCGATCAACTGATCATCCTTGAGCTTGGTCACCGAGTTATCGGCGCCATAGATCTGGATCATCTTGTCGCGCAGAGCTTTCGCATCATGCGTCGCGTGCCACTTCTCGAGCGCTGCGTCGATGGCGCGGCCGAGACCGCGGCATGCCCAACCCAAATGCGTTTCGAGAATTTGCCCGACGTTCATGCGGCTCGGCACGCCCAGAGGATTGAGCACGACGTCGACCGCCGTACCGTCTTCGAGGAACGGCATATCTTCCAGAGGCACGATCTGCGAGACGACCCCCTTGTTGCCGTGACGGCCAGCCATCTTGTCACCCGGCTGGATCTTGCGCTTCACGGCGACGAAGACTTTGACCATCTTCATCACGCCAGGAAGCAGTTCATCGCCGCGCTGCAGCTTATCGACCTTGTCGGCGAACCGGTGGCCGAGGCTACGTTTCGCATCTTCGTACTGCTTGTTGATGGCTTCGACTTCCGCCATCGCCTTTTCTTCTTGCAGTCCGATTTCCCACCATTGGCTACGCGGGATTTCAGCCAGGATTTCTTCGTTGATCTCGGTGCCTTTGCGGGCGCCCTTCGGCCCCTTCGACACAACCTTGCCCATCAGCGATTCACGCAGACGTGCATAGACGTTACGGTCGAGGATCTGCATTTCGTCGTCGCGGTCTTTGGCGAGACGCTCGATCTCTTCCCGCTCGATCGCCATCGCACGTTCGTCTTTCTCGACGCCGTGACGATTGAACACGCGAACTTCGACGATCGTACCGGCGACGCCAGGCGGCAGACGCAGCGACGTATCGCGCACATCCGATGCCTTTTCGCCGAAGATGGCGCGCAGAAGCTTTTCTTCCGGCGTCATCGGGCTCTCGCCCTTCGGCGTGATCTTGCCGACGAGGATGTCGCCCGGATTAACTTCCGCACCGATGTAGACGATACCGGCTTCGTCGAGGTTCTTCAGCGCTTCTTCCGACACGTTCGGAATATCGCGTGTGATTTCCTCAGGCCCAAGCTTCGTATCGCGAGCCATCACCTCGAACTCTTCGATGTGGATGGAGGTGAACACGTCGTCGGAAACGACCCGTTCACTCATCAAGATCGAGTCTTCGAAGTTGTAACCCATCCACGGCATGAACGCGACGAGCACGTTCTTGCCAAGCGCGAGATCGCCGAGATCGGTCGACGGACCATCTGCAATGATCTCGCCGGCTTTCACTTGCTCACCCACCGTCACCAGCGGCCGCTGGTTGATGCAGGTGTTTTGGTTCGAGCGCTGGAACTTGCGCAGACGATAGATGTCGACGCCCGGTTTCGACGGATCGGTCTCTTCGGTTGCACGCACGACGATACGTGTCGCGTCGACTTGGTCCACGATGCCTGTACGGCGGGCAGCAATCGCAGCGCCTGAATCGCGCGCAACGACTTCTTCCATGCCCGTACCGACCAGCGGTGCTTCCGGTTTGATCAGCGGCACAGCCTGCCGCTGCATGTTCGAGCCCATCAGAGCGCGGTTGGCGTCGTCGTTCTCAAGGAACGGAATGAGCGCAGCGGCGACCGAAACGAGCTGCTTCGGCGACACATCGATATAATCGATCTTGTCCGGCGGCAGCAAAACCACGTCGCCATTGGCGCGCGCGGTCACAAGGTCACCCGTCAGACGGCCTTTGTCATCAACGGCAGCATTTGCCTGCGCCACCGTGTGACGCATCTCTTCCATCGCCGACAGATACAAGACCTCGTTGGTCAGTTTCCCGTCTTTGACTTTGCGATACGGGCTCTCGATAAAGCCGTACTTGTTGACGCGCGCAAACGTTGCCAACGAGTTGATGAGACCGATGTTCGGACCTTCCGGCGTCTCGATCGGGCAGATACGGCCATAGTGCGTCGGATGCACGTCGCGAACTTCGAAGCCCGCGCGCTCACGCGTCAAACCGCCTGGGCCAAGCGCCGAAAGACGGCGCTTGTGAGTGATTTCCGACAGCGGGTTGGTCTGATCCATGAACTGGCTGAGCTGCGACGAGCCAAAGAACTCGCGCACCGCCGCCGCCGCCGGCTTGGCGTTGATCAGATCCTGCGGCATGACCGTGTCGATTTCGACCGAACTCATCCGCTCCTTGATCGCGCGCTCCATACGCAGGAGACCGACGCGATATTGGTTCTCCATCAATTCGCCGACCGAACGTACGCGGCGATTGCCGAGATGGTCGATGTCGTCGATCTGACCTTTACCGTCGCGGAGATCGACCAGCGTCTTGATCACCGACAGGATGTCTTCCTGGCGCAACGTGCGCTCGGTATCTGCGGCCTTGAGATCGAGACGCATGTTCATCTTCACGCGGCCAACGGCCGACAGATCATAGCGCTCGCTATCGAAGAACAGGCTCTGGAACAACGCCATTGCGGCTTCACGCGTCGGCGGCTCACCCGGGCGCATCACCCGGTAGATGTCCATCAACGCGCCGTCTTGATCCGAGTTCTTGTCGATGTTCAACGTATTACGGATGAACGCACCGACCGTGACGTGGTCGATATCGAGAATGCGGAACTCTTTGACCTTGGCTTCTTGCAGCAGCGCAATCAGCTTCGCGTCAATTTCGGTGCCCGCTTCGCCCCAAATGCGCCCCGTCGACATGTCGACGATGTCTTCCGCAAGATACCGGCCAGCCAGATCTTCTGGCGAAACCATGATCTCCTTGAGACCCTTTTCGCCGAGTTCGCGCGCCTTGCGAGCGTTGATCTTTTCGCCGCCCTTGGCCACGACTTCGCCCGACTTTGCGTCGATCAAGTCACCAGCAGGCGTGACGCCTTTCATCTTGTCGGCGACGTACGGAATCTTCCAGCTCTTCTTCGTTTCCTTCACGAGGATGGAATCGTAGAACGTGCCGAGAATTTGCTCTTCGTCGAGACCCAAAGCATACAGCAACGTCGTCACCGGCAACTTGCGGCGGCGGTCGATACGCACATAGACGATGTCTTTCGCGTCGAACTCGAAGTCGAGCCACGACCCGCGATACGGAATGATACGGGCAGCAAACAGCAGCTTGCCCGACGCGTGCGTCCGGCCGCGATCATGGTCGAAGAACACACCCGGCGACCGGTGCATCTGCGAAACGATAACACGCTCGGTGCCGTTGACGACGAACGTACCGTTTTGCGTCATGAAGGGCATATCACCCATGTAGACGTCTTGTTCTTTGACGTCCTTGATCGAGCGCGACCCTGTCTCTTCGTTCACATCGAACACGATCAGGCGCAGCTTCACCTTGAGCGGCGCAGCGAACGTCATGTCGCGCTGCTGGCACTCTTCGACGTCATACTTCGGATGATCGAAGTCGTAGCGCACGAACTCGAGCGTCGCGCGTCCGGCGAAGTCCGAGATCGGGAACACCGATTTGAAAACCGATTGCAGACCCGTGTCGCCACGCCCGCCGGCGGGCTCCTTGACCATCAGGAATTCGTCGTACGATGCCTTCTGAACCTCGATGAGGTTCGGCATCTCGGCAACTTCCTCGATATGTCCAAACAATTTGCGGATGCGGTTACGGCCGTTGAAGGTCTGAGCCTTTTGAAATCCCATGTCGGTCCTCTTCACCGTTGTCCCATGCCTGCCGTCGCGCTGCAGGCGTGGCGACGCACCAAACGCGAACTCCTCCGGTAAACCCGAGGAACCCGCAACGGACCCGCTACGGCGCGTAGCAGCAGGTCACTTAACTCATCCCCGGTCACCCGGGGTTAACCCGTTTCCCGTCCAGAACCCCGGACGCACCTAAACGGTTTGCCGGATGCCCCCGTCTCTCGGCTGCGAGAAACTTGGATCATCCGGGAAACCGTTCTGATGACGGGAGGCCGGCGAACCGGCCTCCCCGCAAGAAGCCGAAGCCTCTTACTTGATTTCGACGGTCGCGCCCTGGTCTTCGAGCTGCTTCTTCATCTTTGCAGCTTCGTCCTTGGACACGCCTTCCTTCACGGTCTTGCCGCCGGCCTCGACGAGGTCCTTGGCTTCTTTCAGACCGAGGCCCGTGATAGCGCGGACTTCCTTGATGACGTTGATCTTCTTCTCGCCGCCCGACTTCAGAATGACGGAGAATTCCGTCTGCTCTTCAGCAGCAGCAGCACCACCGGCAGCGCCCGGAGCCGCAGCAACAGCAACAGCCGCAGCAGCCGAAACGCCCCACTTTTCTTCAAGCATCTTCGCGAGCTCGGCAGCCTCGAGCACGGTCAGTTTCGAGAGATCATCAACGATTTTGGCAAGATCAGCCATGGTAGTCTTCCTTTAGAGTTCGAACCTAGTTTCAGTTGTATCTGTGATATCTGCGAACGCTCGAGGCGATTACTCGCCCTTCGCCGCCTTGGCTCCAATGACCCGCGCAAACTTCGCTGCCGGCTCCTTGATGGTCCGGGCGATCTTCGTGGCAGGTGCATTGAGCAGCCCCACGATTTTCGCACGCAGCTCATCGAGCGACGGCAGATCAGAAAGCGCCTTCACGCCGTCTGGACCCAGTACGTTCTTGCCCATCGTGCCGCCGAGGATCACGAGCTTTTCGTTATCCTTGGCGTACTTGACGGCAACGCGTGCAGCAGCCACCGGATCTTTCGAATGGACGATCACTGTCGGCCCTTTGAAGAGATCTGTAATGCCTGCGGCGTCTGTGTCCTTGAGGGCGAGCTTGGTCAGCCGGTTTTGGGTCACTTTGACTGCGCCGCCCGCATCTTTCATGCGTTTGCGGAGATCAGTCATCTGCGCGACCGTCATACCGGCGTAGTGGGCCACGACAATCGTGCCAGCGTCTTTAAACGTGGCATGAAGCGTCGAGATGAGCTCTTGTTTTTCAGCTCGTTCCACTCAGCTACACTCCGAGTACGCGAGGTTTGCCTTAGAGGCGCCCCCCGCTGGTTGCACCTAGCCGGACGGAATTGCTTCCATACGGCGCTTCAGGAACCTGTCCCGACCGCGCCGCACGAGCTTTGGACGCTCGGCTCCACGGTGCAGACCTAGAGGTTCGAACCGGCAGCGCCCACCGCGAGGCATCACGCTGCAAATCCGCTCTCCCATCTCATGCAGGCCCGGTGAAGGTTTAAGCTAGCTCGCGCCAGCACCAGCAATCTTGGACAGGCTTAGATGAGCCGCCGGAGCGGTTCATCCATTTTCCGGGTCGCCCCGGAAATTCAATGTCAGGCGACTGGACCGCCAAGAATGCTCGTCGCATCGAGCTTGAGGCCGGGCCCCATCGTCGACGACAGCGAAACCTTCTTCACGTAGTTGCCCTTGGAACCCTGCGGCTTGGCTTTGACGACCGCATCGAGCAGCGCGCGGATGTTTTCCACCAGCGCTTGCTCTGTGAAGCTCGCCTTACCAACGCCGACATGCACGATGCCGGCCTTCTCGACGCGGAACTCGACAGCGCCGCCCTTGGCACCTTTGACGGCGCCAGCGACATCCATCGTCACCGTACCAACGCGCGGGTTCGGCATCAGGCCGCGCGGGCCCAAAACCTTACCGAGACGGCCAACGAGGCCCATCATGTCTGGCGTCGCGATGCAGCGGTCGAAATTGATCGTGCCCTTAGACACCAGATCCACCAATTCTTCCGCGCCGACAACATCAGCGCCAGCCGCTTTGGCTTCTTCCGCCTTCGCTCCGCGAGCGAACACAGCAACCTTCAGAATTTTGCCCGTGCCGTTCGGCAGAGTGCAGACGCCGCGAACCATCTGATCCGCGTGCTTGGGATCGACGCCGAGATTGACGGCCAATTCGATCGTCTCGTCGAACTTCGCCTTCGGACGCGCCTTGAGCACCTTCACCGCATCTTCAACCGCATAGATTTTGGAGCGATCGAGGCCCGCATAAACTGCGGCCATGCGCTTGCCACCAACTTCACGCGTAGCTTTGATCTTTTCTTTTGCAACGTTGGACATCGCTTAGCCCTCCACCTTGAGACCCATCGACCGCGCAGAACCCGCAATCGTGCGGACCGCCGACTCGATGTCGTCAGTGTTGAGGTCCTTCATTTTCGCTTTCGCGATTTCGCGAACCTGCGCCATCGTGATCGTGCCAGCGACATCGCGGCCCGGAGCCTTCGAACCACTGGTCAGCTTCGCAGCCTTCTTGATGAAGTGCGTGGCCGGCGGCAAACGCATTTCGAACGTGAACGAGCGATCCGAATAAACGGTGATCTTGACCGGAATCGGCGTGCCCGGCTCCATGTCCTTCGTCTTCGCGTTGAACGACTTACAGAACTCCATGATATTGACGCCGCGCTGACCGAGCGCAGGACCAATTGGAGGCGCAGGATTGGCCTGACCGGCCTTCACCTGCAGATTGATGAAACCATCGACTTTCTTCGCCATGGGTCTCCCCTATTGAGGCACGAGCAGCATGCGTGACGCGCACACCATCGTTTTGGGTTAGCGGTTGACGGGCGGCGAGCCCTCCCGCACTTCGGATTGTGACGCCTGAGTGTGGACCTCAGACACGCAACCCCACGAACAATTCCAGCCGGAGCCAGAACCACATCCGACCCAGACGGGTCAGGACAATTTCTGCACCTGGCTGAATTCGAGCTCGACCGGCGTTGGCCGGCCAAAGATCGAAACCGCCACTTTGAGCCGCGACCGCACGTCGTCGACTTCTTCGACAACGCCGTTGAGGCTCTCGAACGGGCCGTCCGCCACACGCACCTGCTCGCCAATTTCGAACAGGATCGCCGGCTTCGGATTCTCCGCGCCTTCCTTGACGCGATTAAGCATCGTCATGGCCTCGGTCTCGGAGATCGCAACAGCGCGGTTATCCGAGCCAAGAAAACCTGTAACCTTAGGCGTGTTCTTGATCAGCAAGAACGCGGCATCGGTCATTTCCATCTTCACGAAGACGTAGCCCGGAAACAGGCGTCGCTGCGTGTGAATCTTACGGCCACGGCGAACCTCGATCACATCCTCAGAAGGCACGACGACCTCCTCGAACAAATGCTCGAGTCCCTGTTGTTTGGCCCGCTCCTTGATACTCTCGGCCACTTTTGGCTCGAGGTTCGAGTAGGCGTGCACGATGTACCAGCGCTTTGCCATCGCTTCTCGCCTCGTTGATCCCGTTATCTTCTTCTGCCGCCGTCTCGCCGCAACCGGCGATCGTCTCTCACGTTTAAAATCAGGAGCCGCTTAGCGGCCAATCCCCAATACCAATTGCACGATCCACCCGATGATCTGATCTGCGAAAAGGAAGAACAGAGACGACAGCGCAACCATGATGAGAACCATCACGGTCGTGATCCAAACCTCTTTCCAGGTTGGCCAAGTGACCTTACGGACTTCCTGGCGCACCTCATCGATGAATGTGAGTGGGTTTTTCGCCATACGCCCGCGCCGCTCTTTCGCTTCTTCGTCTTCTTCTTGCCACGCGCAAGCGGCACACAGCGCCAACCTACGCAACACCGACCTCGAACGCCCGCCCGACACGAACATCGCCAGCCTGAGTCGCTTACGCGCCTCCAGCTCGCGATATATGTCTGGACTTGGCAGGGGCGGAGGGTCTCGAACCCCCGACCTTCGGTTTTGGAGACCGACGCTCTACCAATTGAGCTACACCCCTATGAGGTCGGGTTAGTCACTCACGCGCCAGTGCTTAGCCGATTTCAAACAGCTTGTCACACTTTTTTGTTGACACCGCGACAATGAACGCAAGGTCGACTGCGAAAAATGGTAAATATCGTGAAATATCATAAGCTTAAAAAGCACATCGGAAGGTCAGGCCAGTGGCGAATTTGCGGGCTCCACAGGCTCGGTGACGACAGCGGTCCCATAGGCCAACACTTCCGTCACCGCTGACGCCATTTCGTTGGCATCATAGCGCATGGCGACGATGGCATTCGCACCCATGTCTTTGGCCTGAACAACCAGCATTTCAAAGGCTTCCTGGCGCGCGGTTTCAGCCAGAGTTGTATAGATGGAGATATTGCCACCGCGCAAAATTTGGAAGGTCGCCCCAACATTGCCAACCAGCGACCGCGACCGGACCGACAGCCCCCGCGCGAGACCGAGCACTTTAACGATCCGGTGCCCCGGCAAATCATTCGTCGTGACCACGATCATCTGAGCATCTCCCGCCTGCAAGCCTCGATTAGCGGGAAATGGCGTCAGAAGAAAGATCCAGCGTTAGCGCTCCACAAATGCCTTCTCGATCACGAACGCGCCGGGGGCAGCATTGTTGCCCTCGTCAAAGCCGCGCGCAGCCAGCATATCACGCAGCTCCACCAGCATCTCGGGGTTGCCGCAAATCATGACGCGATCATGCACGGGATCAAGCGCCGGCAGCCGCAAATCCGCAAACACCTGGCCGTTTTCGATCAGGGTCGTCACCCGGCC
Organism: uncultured Alphaproteobacteria bacterium; assembly: GCA_963831185.1. GTDB lineage: Bacteria > Pseudomonadota > Alphaproteobacteria > Rhizobiales > Hyphomicrobiaceae > JABFRJ01. The sequence continues at coordinate 6,647 of CAWHPE010000004.1, read as the reverse complement.
CTGATGATAGTGGGCCTCTCGCGTCACGGTCGTATAGTAGAGCAACTGCTCTTTCGCCAATTCGCCGAGAAATTCGCTCTCACGCACCGACATCACGGTCCGCGTGCCACATTCGAGCTCCGCCACCTCGCGGCAGCCATAAACGACGACGACCTGCTCGAACTTCTCGTACACCTCCGGATCCCGGATAATGCTGCCAAACGGCGCAAAACCAGTCCCCGTCGCAAGCAGATAAAGACGTTTCCCCGGCTTGAGATTACCGATCAGCAGCGTGCCCGTGGGCTTCCGCGACATGAGGATCGTGTCGCCCACGGCGATGTGCTGGAGCCGTGACGTCAGCGGCCCGTCCGGCACTTTGATGCTGAGAAATTCCAGATGCTCGTCATACGTAGCACTGACGATGCTATAGGCGCGCATCAACGGCTTACCGTCGACAGGCAAACCGATCATCACGAATTGACCGCTCTCAAAGCGGAACGACGGGTCGCGTGTCGTGGTGAAACTGAAAAGCTTGTCGGTCCAATGCCGAACCTCGAGCACCCGCTCTTGATTGAACCCGCGCAACGCCGGTGGCGCCTCAATAGAGGCTGCGCCTCCCGGCACTTTCATGTCCATCACCGAACCACTCCTGCATGTGATCGATCAGCTACCACCGCCACGGTCGTGCGCCCAATATTCGAAACCTCGAATGCGCGCTTTGACTGAGGTCAAACACCGCCACATCCCTTCGCCGCAGCAGATCCGCACGGCTGCTGGCAATTGTCAGTGATTGCAAAAAGGCAGCGGCAACGTGACAGTCGAATTGTCGCACCCATCGTCCGCAGCAAAATTGAGCATCCATGACCACCGCTTCACCACTCCCGGCCGAACTCGCACAGCGCATCACAGCAGCCGTCGAGCAGGGCTTCGACGAACAACTCGCGTTAACGAAGTCCCTGATGCGTTTCGAGTCACGCCGTGGCGCCGAACATGCCGTGCAGGATTTTATCTTTCGCGAAATGCGCAAGCGCCGCCTGACCATTGATCGCTTCGACATGGACGACGCAGCGCTCGCGCGCCATCCCGGCGGTGGGCCCATCACGGCTGAACATTCACGCGCGCCAATCCTGGTTGGTATTCACCGGCCGCGGCAAGAAACGGGTCGCTCGCTGATCCTGCAAGGCCACGTCGATGTCGTGCCGGAGGGCCCGCACGACATGTGGACCCATCCGCCCTACGAGCCGACCATCGATGGCGACTGGCTCTACGGTCGCGGCGGCGCCGACATGAAAGCCGGACACGCCGCGAACTTTGCCTGCCTCGACGCGCTCCACCGCATCGGTCTGCAGCCCGCCGCCACCGTCTATTTGCAATCCGTCGTCGAGGAAGAATCGACCGGCAACGGCGCCCTCATGACGCATCTGCGCGGCTACACCGCCGACGCGGTCCTCATCCCCGAACCCGAAGACGAAAAACTCGTCCGCGCCAACGTCGGCGTGCTCTGGTTTGAAATCGAAGTGCGCGGCGAGCCTGCGCATGTCCGCGAGATGGGCTCAGGCGCCAACGCCATCGACGCCGCCTATCGCGTCATCACCGATCTGCGCCGTCTGGAAGCAGAAATGAACCTGCGCAAATCCGGCCTCGAACATTTCTCAAACGAGGAGCACCCGATCAACCTCAACATCGGCAAGATCGAAGGCGGCGACTGGGGCTCGTCGGTCCCCTGCTGGTGCAAATTTCAGTGCCGGCTTGCAATTTATCCAGGCGACAAGGCCGTCGACATCAAACGGCAAGTTGAAGACTGGATCGGCAGTTTCGCCCGCGCGGATCGCTATCTCGCCAACAACCCGCCCAAGGTGACGTTCAATGGCTTCTTCGCGGAAGGCTATGTGCTGGAACCCGGCACTGACGCCGAAGCCGTGCTTGGCCGCGCCCATCGCACGGCAACCGGAAAACCACTCGAAACCTTCATGACCGCTGGATACTTGGACACGCGTGTCTACGCGCTCTACGACAAAATCCCGGCGCTCTGCTACGGACCCATTTCCAAAAATATCCACGCCTTCGACGAAGCGGTGAGCGTCGCATCCCTAAAGAAACATCACGACAACCATGGCACTCTTCGTCGCCGAATGGTGCGGCGTTGAAGCCGTCAGTTAAAGCCGCCCGCAATCATCCCAGGCGACAACGGCCGGTCCGCACTTGAGCTCCGTCGCCCAAATCGACGGCAGCTACTGACCCGGAGCGCCTGAGCATCACGCCATGTTTTCCGACTTTCTGCATTTGACGAACAACCGGTCGAGCTAAATGTGATGCACCGCTAACAGGCAGCGCGTTATTTCGATCTTTCGACACGAAAAAACTGCCAAACTCAACGCAACCCAGAGATTGGGGACATCGCTTTCCACCGAGGAACTTCGTTCGATCAAAGCAACCGGATGTCGGCTCTGAATTCAATAGCAGATACTAGGCACGAAGATAACCCGACTGGCAGCGTAGGCCATGACGGCGAGATCGGGTATTCCCTGAAACCATGTGATCATAGTCGATCTCAGAAGAGTGGCATCTTGAACTGATTCCACGGAGGCACGCCGCACTGCCTGACGATGCCTCCGCTTCCCTCTTCACACACTGGGGGTATGTGGAATTATTCTTTCTACGGAACCCGCGTTCGCTAGTGTCGCGAACGCCTGCAGGCTTTCATCGCTGATCCCAAATTGCCCGGTGAGGATGCCATGTCTACGGTGTTAATCCCGTCCCTGCAGCTCCTGCTCATGGATTAACAGCTCAAAGCGTGCACTGCGCCCGCTTGCATCGAACCAGTGTATGGTCCCAGCCAGTCTGCGGTCAGCACATCAGGATGCTCGCCGCACGCTTGCCGCAAAATTCCGTGTAACCTGCGCACTGATCTAGGCTGGTCCTTCGCGCGGCTCCTTCAAATTCACTGAAGTCGCGCAGCATCGGCTTTGATTTCCGTTCGCGCGATAGCGTGACAATGCAGTGAAGCGCAGCCTGCCTACGTCCTTCATCGAGCGAAGCCATTGAACGATCGCTCAGTCGCACCAGAAATTTCGTTGCTCCGATGAGCGTCATCACATCCCTATCGAATCTACTTCGAGGTCCTGCACGAAGCTCGACCGATGTCTGTCGAACTCAGAGCAAATGAGACGCACTTTGCCGACTTCAACATCGGTAGTATGTTCGCGCGCTGATCGCGCGCCAATGCGCTTGAACGATAGCCGAGACGCACGCTGCCCGGCCATCGAAATCGCGCATTCCTCAACGTCTGGAATGGAACGCGTCGTGATCTGTGATGAGGCACCGAGCCATGCAAACCGCTGCGGCGACATATGATTGATCGTATCGACGAGGTATTGTTCTTGCGTCGCTGGTGTCCAAGCGCATCAGTCACAGTCGAATAGACTGTCCACGCCGATTATCGCTAGCGCCGACGCGCTCAAATCGATCGTTATCGGATATTCGTAGTGGCTCCACGAAAATACCTTAACGTCTGCCGCTTCTGCGTGTCCGCTTTGCCTCACGGAACCGACCGGCAATCGCGAGCGCATGCCTCAGCTTCACGACGGCTGCCCTTGGCCCAAATCAGCCACGGCACTCCAAATTCCCAACCCAATCACCACGCCTGTAGATTAACGCATTCAACAACCATTGATAGCAATTTTCATTTACTCGCGTCACTATCATCCGTACCGCGATGGCCGGGGCGAGCATGACGTCCGAACGATGTCGCGGGGTTGGATGAACCCTGTGAGTACTGGCCCTTAACAGTTGGACACGGTCAGGGGCTACACAGGCAAGCTAGCAGGCGGCCTCCGTCACGAGGAGGTGGGAGTCGTCCTCCAAAACGCGGCGATGCAGCCACAAACGTCCAACGGCGGAGCGGTGAAAACCGTTCGGACGCAAGGCCGGGATCACGGTCGTGCGTCGGCCCATCGATCAGGATGGGCCTGATCCCTTCGCGGTGGCAACCGCTCCGCTGCCCGGCACGTCTCACACACGCTTCGACAGCAGAAATGTTGTAGCGACAGAACGAAAACCCAGTGCGAAGACTTAAAACGCCGCCCGCATCTCGGCATCATGACACGCAAAAACCCGGCGCAGATTGCTCTGCGCCGGGTTTGCTCGATCAGTTCAAGACTGCACTTAATCCGTAATCTTCGCCACTCTCTTGCATTCCGCTTGCGCGGGAAAGTCGTGGCTCGATACGGACTTCGCTCTCGCTCAATCCGTAATCTTCGCCACAACGCCGACGCCGCCCGAGAAGTCCGGCGTGCCGGAATTCTCAAACAAATGTGCCGTCGGCGCCGCAGCAGCCAGAGACCATGCAGTCAAAGCTTAATCCGTAATCTTCGCCACAACGCCGGCGCCGACGGTACGGCCGCCTTCACGGATAGCGAAGCGGAGCTTTTCTTCCATCGCGATCGGCGTGATGAGTTCGACGTCGACCGAGATGTTGTCGCCCGGCATCACCATTTCCGTGCCTTCCGGCAGCGTGACCACACCGGTCACGTCCGTGGTGCGGAAGTAGAACTGCGGACGGTAGTTGGTGAAGAACGGTGTATGACGGCCGCCTTCTTCCTTCGTCAGAATGTACGCTTCCGCCTTGAACTTCTTGTGCGGCTTGACCGAGCCCGGCTTGCAGAGAACCTGGCCACGCTCAACGCCTTCACGTTCGATACCGCGCAGCAGCGCGCCGACGTTGTCGCCTGCACGGCCTTCGTCGAGCAGCTTGCGGAACATTTCGATACCCGTCACCGTCGACTTCACGGTGTCGCGGATGCCGACGATTTCGACTTCTTCGCCGACCTTCACGATACCGCGTTCGACACGGCCGGTGACGACCGTACCGCGGCCCGAGATCGAGAACACGTCTTCGATCGGCATCAGGAACGGCTGATCGATCGGACGCTCAGGCTGCGGGATGTACGCATCGACCTGCTTCATCAGCTCGAGAATGGCGTTCTTGCCAATTTCGGGCTTGTCGCCGTCGAGTGCGCACTTGGCGCTGCCCTTGACGATCGGAATCTTATCGCCCGGGAACTGGTACGACGACAGCAGCTCGCGCACTTCCATCTCGACGAGTTCAAGCAGATCCGGATCGTCGACCATGTCGACTTTGTTCATGAACACGACCAGCGCCGGCACGCCGACCTGGCGTGCGAGCAGGATGTGCTCGCGGGTCTGCGGCATCGGGCCGTCAGCAGCCGACACGACCAGGATCGCGCCGTCCATCTGCGCAGCACCCGTGATCATGTTCTTCACGTAGTCGGCGTGGCCGGGGCAATCGACGTGCGCGTAGTGGCGGTTGGCGGTCTCGTACTCGACGTGCGCCGTCGAGATCGTGATGCCGCGCTCGCGCTCTTCCGGAGCCTTGTCGATCTGGTCATAAGCCGTGAAGGTGGCGCCGCCCGACTCAGCCGAAAATCTTGGTGATCGCCGCCGTCAGCGACGTCTTGCCGTGGTCGACGTGACCGATGGTGCCGATGTTGCAATGCGGCTTGGTGCGTTCAAATTTTGCCTTGGCCATGCGACTTCACCTCTGGTTTTCGCTCCAACTGCCGCAAACGAATGGGCGGTGGGCGTCTTTGCTTTTTAGACGGTCAACTTAAGGCCGCGTCCTATCCCGGAACCACAAGCCCCGCAAGGGCCTGAGGCCCGAGTGAAAGAGTTAAATGGGGCGTCGCAACGCAATTTCCAACGGCTCGGCGGCGTTTGCGATTTGCAACCCGCCCGGCGTTTGCCATTGTGACAGCGAGGAAGCCCCCGAACCGGACCACAACCATGCAGTATGACCCACGCACTGAACGCACGCCGCTGCCCTATGACCCCTTCAAAAGCTGCACCGTGCCCCGGCCCATCGGCTGGCTCTCAACCATATCCTCCGCCGGGATCGCAAATTTAGCGCCGTTCAGTCAGTGGCAAAATCTGACCTTCGACCCGCCCATGGTCATGTTTGCATCCAACCAGAACCCGGACGGCAAACGTAAGGACACCGTCGTCAATGCCGAGACCACCGGCTACTTCGTCTGGAACATGGCAACCTGGGACCTGCGCGAAGCCGTCAACATCTCCGCCGCCGACTTCCCGGCCGACGTCGACGAATTTGAACGCGCCGGCGTCACCAAATTGCCAAGTAAGATCGCCACCGCACCCCGCGTCGCAGAAAGCCCCGTCCATATGGAGTGCAAGTATCATTCGACCACCCGCCTACCGGGGCGCGGGGCCATGGGCACCGTTGACATCGTTTTCGGCGAAGTCGTCCAAGTCCATATTCGCGATGACGTCATCCGCGCCGACGGCCGTCTGGACATCGCCAAAATCGCGCCGATCGCCCGCATGGGCTACTACGACTACTGTGTCATCCGCGAAACATTTGAGATGGTGATCCCAGCGCTTGACCCCCGCCTCCTCGACGGTCTTGAAGGGCGTGGCGGGAAGCGGTGAACACTCACGCCGGCGGCCACATTTCGTGCGCTGATCGGGCAACACAGTTTTGATTTGCATGCACCCTATCTTGCAAGCGCGCACGAAACCGACCAAGTCTCACAAAATCGAGACGAGGTGAGTGGCACCTGGCGCTTCCCGGTTGAACTTGACACCGAAAGATCACGATCGAGCGCTAACTCCAGCCAGCCTCAACTTTCAAA
>CAWHPE010000003.1:0-42042 GCA_963831185.1 uncultured Alphaproteobacteria bacterium | reverse complement strand
CATCACCATCGTAAAGATCTAAATTTCGCACGGGTTTGGCTGGTGGGCTGGCATGCCTCTGGTGCCTCTTTACCTCGTGGCGGTGTCCCGGCAACGTGCGTAACCGTTCAGCGGAGTCCTCGGGCTCCGGACCTCCCTCAAGACAGGACGCGCTTTATGTCGGATCACGAGCAGACTTTGAGAACTCGCCTGGTGCAGCGGAGCAGGCCCGAGCGTGGACAGCGGCGCGTGGTCAATCCGCCGGTCTACCGTGCATCGACCGTGCTTTATGAGAATGTCGCGGCGCTGCGGGCGACGCGGGCGCAACGGGCGGAGCGGGCACGGACCTTCTCCTATGGCACGCACGGCAAGCCGACGACGTTCGCGCTCGAAGACATGATCACCGATCTCGAAGGCGGCTACCGCACGCGGCTTTCTGGGTCTGGGATGGCTGCGATCGCGTTCGGTCTGATGCCGTTCCTCAAACCCGGTGATCATTGCTTGATCACCGAAAGCGCCTACGAGCCGGTGCGGAAGTTCGCCAAGGCGTTTCTGGAGCCGTGGGGCGTGACCTGTGAAATCTACAAGGCGGACGGCAGTGATATCGTCGGCCGGTTCAAGGCCAACACCAAGCTCGTCTACGCCGAAGTTCCGGGCTCTGGCACGTTCGAGATGCTCGATTTGCCAGCGTCTCGCCGAAGAAACCAAGAAGCGCGGCATTACGCTTGCCGTCGATAACACCTGGGGCTCCGGCATTCTTGTACCAGCCGCTGAAGCTCGGCGCCGATGTCTCGATGCTGGCAGGGACCAAGCACATTGTCGGTCACTCAGATGTTCTGCTCGGCGCGGTGACGACGACGAAAGAGGCTTGGGGACCCGTCCACGACATGCACGATGCGTTCGGCATCTGCATTTCGGGCGACGACGCCTATCTGGCGCTGCGTGGCGTGCGCACAATGGCGGTGCGGCTGCCTGCGCATGAAGAGACCACGCGGAAGATCTGCACGTGGGCCAGCGCGCGACCGGAAGTGGCAGCGGTGTTGTGGCCGGCATGGCCATCGCATCCCGGGCATGAGATTTGGAAGCGCGACTTCAAGGGCGCGTGCGGTTTGTTCAGCCTCGAACTCAAGGCGCCGCAGGAGAAAGTCGACCGTTTCATCGATGCGTTGCAATGCTTCCAGATCGGTGCGTCGTGGGGCGGCTACGAGAGCTTGGTCAACCTGACGAACGTGCCCGCCATGCGCGCGGTGACGGACTGGTCGAAGCGCGGGATCATCGTGCGGTTCCACGCCGGGCTTGAGGACGCCAACGATCTCATTCGTGATCTTGAGCAGGCCATGCGCCACTTGGCGTAACACCGCCGGATGCAATGGAAAATTTCACTCTTGGTCAGATAGCCATGTTGCTGGCGGCGGCTGCGATTGCAGCACCGCTGGCGAAGGCGCTGCGCATCGGCACCGTGCTCGGCTACATTTTCGCGGGTGTGTTGATCGGGCCGCATGGGCTTGGCCGTTTGGCCGGGCTTGGCATCAGCGAAAGCGACAGTGTCAAAGAAGTTCTGCACATCGCCGAGTTCGGCGTCGTGCTGCTGTTGTTTTTGATTGGGCTTGAATTGCGACTACAGCGGTTGTGGACGATGCGCGCGGCGATCTTCGGTGCGGGCGGGCTGCAAGTGCTGATGTCCGGGCTTGCGCTCGGACTGGTGGCGGCGTTGTTTCAGGTGCCGTTCGCGGGCGCGCTCTTCATCGGGTTGGCGCTGTCGCTGTCGTCGACCGCGTTTGCCTTGCAAGTGATGGAGGAGAACGGAGAACTCGGCCAACGGCATGGCCGGCTCGCGTTTGCCATCCTGCTGTTTCAAGATTTGGCTGCTATTCCGTTGATTGCGCTGGCGACGTTGCTCGGTGGCGCGAAGAACGGCGTGGTGCATGCGTTTGATTGGCTCGCGCTGGCGAAGGGGTTGCTGGCCATTGTTGCGGTTGTGGTTGGTGGCCGCACACTGGTCGACCTCCTGTTTCGCTTTGTCGCTGCGACGCGCGTCAAGGAAGCGCTGACGGCGGCGGCGTTGCTGGTGGTCATTCTCGTCGTGCTGGCGATGGAGAAAGTCGGTCTGTCGGCGTCGCTCGGAGCGTTCCTTGCGGGCGTGGTGCTTGCGGATAGTGCCTACCGGCACCAGATCGAAGCCGATATCCGGCCGTTCGAAGGTCTTTTGCTGGGCGTCTTTTTTACAGCCATCGGGATGTCGCTCGATGTACGGCTGATCGTAGCGAAGCCGTGGCTAGTGCTTGGCCTGACGCTGGGGCTTGTGGCGATTAAAGCTGGCATTCTATGGGCGATTGGCCGCCGTGCCGGCCTCGCGGCACGGCCCGCGCGCCGGTTGGCGCTTTCGATCTCGCAGGGTGGCGAATTTGCCTTTGTCCTGCTGACGGCGGGCGTGGCGTCGGGGTTATTGTTGCCGGCGCATGCCGCGCTCGGGGCTGTCATTGTGACCATGTCAATGATGGCGACGCCGGCGGCTTTGATGGCGGAATCGGCATGGACAAAGTTTGCGACGGTCGAACCGCAGCCGGTTTATGACGCGATGCCGGATAATGACGGACATGTGATTGTCGCGGGCTTCGGACGCTTTGGTCAGATCGTGTCGCGTGTCTTGCGCGCGCGGAAGATCCCGATCACGGCGCTCGACGTCGATCCGGTGCAGATCGACTTGGTGAAGCGGTTCGGGGCGCAGGCCTATTTCGGTGATGCGAGCCGGCTCGACATTCTGGAGGCGGCGCAGGCGGCGAAAGCTCGCGCCTTTGTGCTTGCGATCGACGATGTTGATGCTTCCGTGCGGACGGCGGAAATGGTCCGGCAGCATTTCCCGGCGGTGCCGATTTTTGCCCGCGCGCGGAACCGTAACCACGCCTACCGGCTGATGGCGCTCGGTGTTTCTGTCATTCATCGCGAGACGTTCCAGTCGGCGCTCGATCTCACGCGAGATCTTCTGCGGGGGCTGGGCGTGCCGAAGGCCGAGGTGTTGGGGACGATTGAAATCTTCCGCAAGCACGACGAGGACCGTTTGAAAGCAGATTTCGTGCATCTCAATGACCGGGAGAAGCTGCTGGCCAATGCGCGCGCCTCGGCGGCGGAACTGGAGCGGTTGCTCGATGCGGACGCGGTCGCACAAGCGGTCTCCGAGGGGACCGCGTCGCCGATGCGGCCTGCAGGGGCCGACGGGGCTGGTGCACGATGATAATCGTGTTCAGGCCCCAGGTGAGACAGGGGCCGTAAATTCGCCTAGGGTTGCCGCCATTGAGATCGTGGCCTCCCGCCCAACGCACAGGACAAGACATGCCGCCCGCCCGCCGAATTATCTGCGTCGGACACGCCGCGCTGGACCGCACGTATCGGATCGAGGCGTTTCCGGCCGAGCCGACTAAAGTGCGCGCGCTTGAGCATGTCGAGGCAGGTGGCGGGATGGCGGCGAATGCGGCTGTGGCGATTTCGCGACTTGGCGGCAAGGCAGAACTCTGGAGCCGTATCGGGGACGACGCGGCGGGGCAGGTGATCAAAGCCGGTCTCAAGTCTGAGAAAGTCGATGTGCGCTATGTGCAATCGTTCGACCATACGCGGTCGTCGACCTCGGCCGTGATCGTGGATGAGAGCGGCGAACGCTTGATTGTCGGGCAGCGCGACGCGGGCATGCCGTCGTCGACCGATTGGTTGCCGCTTGAGCGGGTGCGGGACGCGCATGCCGTGCTTGGCGATGTGCGCTGGCTCGAAGGTTTGCGTGCGGTTTTCAACGAGGCGCGGGCTCACGGCGTGCCGACCGTGCTCGATGCCGATCTCGGCGCGCGTGAGGCGCTGCCGGATGTGCTGGCGCTGACGGACTATGCGATTTTCAGTGCGGCGGCGTTGCGCGAGTTCATAGGTATCAGCGGGTCCGATCATGACGTGTCGCGTGCGCTCGACGCGGTACTCGCGCACGGCGTGCTGCATGCTGGAGTGACGCTCGGGCCGGACGGTTATCGCTGGCGGGAGCGGAACGCAATGGGCGCGCCTCTCTTCGGGCAAGTGCCGGCGCCGGCCACCGACGTGATCGATACGACGGGAGCGGGGGACGCTTTCCACGGGGCCTTTACGCTGATGATGGCGGAGGGGCGTTCGACGATTGAGTGCGCCCGCATAGCCGTCGAGGTAGCGGCGCGGAAATGCTCACGCCTCGGTTCGCGCGCGGGGCTGCCGCGCCGGGACGAAATCGCTGCCCTTGCCGAGCGTTGAACGACTGATTTCAAGCCCTCGTGCCGTTGCAATCGTGGATAGCGCGCGCTCTAGGTGGACGTGGCACTGCAACACGGCTATGGGTCGGCCAGGATCTGACTTCTGAACCGTGGAGAGACTGCAATGGCCGCATCCGGCGTCACCGACACCCAACTGGCGAACGCCATTCGCGCGCTCGCGATGGATGGGGTTCAGGCCGCGAATTCGGGGCATCCGGGGATGCCGATGGGCATGGCCGATGTGGCGAGCGTGCTCTACCGCGAGTTTCTGTCGTTTGATGCGAGCACGCCGGATTGGCCGAACCGCGACCGGTTCGTGCTGTCGGCGGGTCACGGCTCGATGCTGATCTATGCGCTGCTCTATCTCACGGGGTATCCCGGGGTCGAGATTTCGGATCTGAAGAATTTCCGCCAGCTTGGATCGAAGACGGCGGGGCATCCTGAGTTTGGTCATGCGCCTGGTATCGAGACGACGACAGGTCCGCTCGGGCAGGGGATCGCCAACGCGGTCGGCATGGCGCTGGCGGAGCGTATGCTGGCGGCGCGTCATGGCGCGGATGTTGTCGATCACTTCACCTACGTCATCGCGGGCGATGGCTGCCTCATGGAAGGCATCAGCCACGAAGCGATTTCGATGGCCGGTCATCTCGGGCTCAACAAGCTCATCGTGCTGTGGGACGACAACTCGATCTCGATCGACGGCGCAACGTCGCTGGCGGTTTCGGATGATCAATTGAAGCGGTTCGAAGCGTCCGGCTGGCGCGCTGAACGCATCGACGGCCACGACGCGAACGCCATCCGTGCGGCGCTGAAGCGTGCGCAGTCGTCGGACAAACCGACACTGATCGCATGCAAGACGATCATTGGCTTTGGCGCGCCCAACAAGCAGGGCAAGGCGTCGGCGCATGGTGAGCCGCTGGGCGCAGAGGAAATCAAGGCCGCGCGTGAGAAGCTCGGTTGGCCCTATGGTCCGTTTGAAATTCCGGCCGATATCCTTGCCGCGTGGCGGGCGGCAGGTGCGCGGGGCGCCTCCAAGCGCGCGGCATGGGAAAAGACTGCAGCGAAGGTGCCTGCCGCTGCGCTCCGCGATCCTATTACGGCAGAAGTTGCGGCCGAAATCCGTAAGGCGGCTCGTGCTGCGGGCGCGCAGTTCATTGCGGAGAAGGCCAAACTCGCGACACGTCAGTCGTCGCAGAAGGTGATCGAGGCGTTGCAGCCGGCGTGCCCGGCGTTGATCGGTGGCTCGGCGGATTTGTCAGGATCGAACGGGACCAAGACGAAATTGCACACCGCCATCGGCCGGGACTTGTTTGCAGGCAACTACATCCACTACGGCGTGCGCGAGCATGGCATGGCTGCGGCTATGAACGGCTTGGCGTTGCATGGCGGGATCGTGCCCTACGGCGCGACGTTCCTTGTTTTCACCGACTACTGCCGTCCATCGATCCGGCTCTCGGCATTGATGGAACAGCGCGTCATCTACGTGATGACGCATGACAGCATTGGTCTTGGCGAAGACGGCCCGACGCATCAGCCGGTCGAGCACATGGCGGCGTTGCGGTGCATGCCGAACGTGTTGGTGTTCCGCCCTGCGGACGCAGTCGAAGTTGCGGAGTGCTGGGAACTGGCGCTGCTCAATGCGAAGACGCCATCGGTGCTGGCGCTCACGCGCCAAGGTCTGCCGACGGTGCGGTCGGATGCGAGCGAGAACCTGTCGGCGAAGGGCGCCTATGTGCTGGCGGAAGCCAAGGGTGCGCGCGCGGTGACGTTGATCGCAACGGGCTCGGAAGTGTCGCTGGCGCTTGAGGCGCAAGCAACGCTCGCCAAGGACGGAATCGCGGCGGCGGTCGTGTCGATGCCGTCGATGGAACTGTTTGCGCAGCAGCCTGAGAGCTACCAGACGCAGGTGCTGGGTACGGCGCCTGTGATCGCAGTCGAAGCCGGCGTGCGGCAGGGCTGGGACCGTTGGTTGAAGCGCGGCGATGTTTTCATCGGCATGTCGTCATTCGGCGCGTCGGGACCGGCACCCAAGCTCTATGAGCACTTCGGTATCACGGCTGCGAAAGTCGTCGAAGCGGCGAAGACGTTGACGAAAAAGTAGTTGGAGACGGCGGGAGAAATCTCGCGGGCACTCACCGCCCACCCCTAACCCCTCCCCGCACGGGGGAGGGGGATTTCGGTTGTTGTTCTCAGAAATGATTATTTTGGCTGCGAAAGTTTTGACAGCCGTGGACCAGGTCCGACGCTGCCGGGCAGACTGCGGTGTTGGTTCCGTTTGGGGGCACACGAGTGCATTCGATATTGATGCGATCGTTACCGGTTCAGGGGAGCCACCCGCCGCAGAAGCGCCGAGATCCGCAAATGGCAACACCTTAACGGATTGTCAAATCGACATCAGCACACTGACCAACTCGACGGATTTTGGGGGGCGATGCTTGGCCGCGTCGTGGAATTATCAACGTCAACCGAGCCTACACGTCGGCTGTCCATATTTCGGAACCCGGACACGCACCCGCTGCTGGCTGCCTTTGAGAGTGGGTTGGTGATCGGGTCTTGGCCGCTCGAGGATGGGAGCGTGATTGCAGTTGGTGTCGATGGCAAAATCCGTGTCTTCGACTACATGTCTGGCCAGGTAATCGCCGACGCGACTACAGAGACCTTTCCCCAAGCTGCCCTCTCTTCGGATCGCAGCAGGCTCTACATCTACAAGACGTATTCCATCGAGGTCTGGACGACGAAGCCCTTGGAGCGCATCGGCCGGTTCGACAGTATGGTTTTTGATCCGGCGGCTGGCCCGCGACTTGCTGGCGAGGCCCTTGGCAAAACAAGAGCAGCGTTGCCGCAAAGGCCGCAGCGATACGCCTGCACACCTATCGCAAGTTGTCCGAGTATACTGATGGACGCGTTTTGATCACCCTCTTTGACGAGAAGAAGGGAGTTCCGAACGCAACGCTGATCTTTGATCCAGCGACGGCGGCCGCCGCGATTCATAAGCATGGCCAAGTCAGTAGCTTCTTCGGGCGGATAGTAGCGTTGCTGCACCAGTCACCGACTGGGACCGGCAGCTTCGAAGCCGCTGTTCAGCGGCATCATGCCGAGACGATGGCGACGTGGATTCGCAGAGCGGGGCCGTCGATACCCCCCTTAAGCGATCCGCAGGCCGAAGAGTTTGTCGACCATCACATTTCGCATGCCGTACAACTGGCAGGCGTTTCGGAGGTGGAAGTGATCGCCGCGCTGAACGAGATGGCGCGCGACATCGAAAATCAAGGGCTGAAGAGCTTGCTCCGGTTCGCAATCTCGACTTCACCTTCGTGGTTGGTGGCCAGAAGTGTCGTGAGCGCGAGTTCTTCGACGCGCTTGTGCAGCGCCGAATGAGAGCCGCAGTTCCGCCCTTGCGGCACCTGCTCACGGCTTACCACGTCGGGTTCGAAGGCGGAGAAGGTTCTCAGCCGCGCAATGAATACATATCCGATACACCGACCGGCGGTCTGGCTCACGCCATGCGCGCCCTCTTGTTGCTCGATGGCCGCAGATCAGAGGACATTTTCCGCACTTACATCGCCAAGCGCGACGGCGAGCACGAACAGTTCGCGACAGAGACGATCTATCCGGAGTATGTCGCCCAGTTCGGTATCGCATCTGAAGGCGACCTCCAGCTGGCTGTTGCCGTTGCGCTCAATATTATCTGGGGCGGCCGCGGCCCTGAGGAGCGCGTCTGGCGCGAGCATGGGCTTATTGAGATCGCTAAACAGCAACTGACGCCGCAGCGCTTCGCCGAGATCGTGACACAGGAAATTAAGGGTGTTCGAATCTCAGCCGCAGTGGGATTCCAGGATAGCCAGGGTGCTTACTACCTGCGGACGCTACTCGACGCGGTTCCGGCTGACGATGCGTTCGGGCGAGCATTGCGAGACGCTCTTGCGGCCTATGGATGGAGTTCGGAAGTCAGATCCGAAACTACCAGAAGGGCGGATGAACTTTAGCTTGTCCCATGTGCGCTGCAAGGCAGCCCGATTATCCCAACTCAAGGGCGCTAGCGGTGACACAAGCGTTCGATGAGCGTCAAAAATTGAAACTCGCTCTTAAACGCGCTGCTGTTCTTGGGGCAGATGTGACTGTTCGCGCGGTTAGGGAACAAGTTCCAATGATTGAGTGACTTCCGATCCGGGTCGATCGCGCGCATTCTCCCCGGCGGTTTTACCCCCGCTCCGGATACGGGTGCGCGTTGCCGTCGGGGTCGATGATGGCGCCGTCGTCTGCGATGTAGGTGGGGCCGACGGGGACTTTGGCGACGCCGCCTGGAATATCCAAAATGTAGGTTGGCTGCGCGAGACCGCTGACGCGGCCACGCAGCGCGCGCATGAGGCCTTGGCCTTCGGCGATGGTGGTGCGGAAATGGCTGGTGCCGGGCGCGAAGTCGGCGTGATGCAAGTAGTAGGGTTTGACGCGCAGGGCGAGCAGCGCGCGGAACAACTCGGCGAGCGTCGCCGCGTCGTCGTTGATGCCTTTCAATAAGACGGTTTGGCTGACGAGCGCGATGCCGCCATCGGCAAGGCGTGCGATGGCTGCCGCGGCGGCGGGCGTCAATTCACGCGCGTGATTGGTATGGACGCCGACGTAGACTGCGGTGTTGGCGTGACGTAGCGCGCGCACGAGGTCTTCGGTGACGCGTTCGGGGGCGACGACGGGCACGCGCGAGTGCCAGCGCAGAACTTTGACGTGCGGGATGGCTGCGAGCCTGCTTGTGATATCGGCGATGCGGCGCGGCGCCAGCATCAAGGGATCGCCGCCGGTCAGGATGACTTCGAAGATCTCGGGACGCGCCGCGATGTAGGCGAGCATGGCATCGAGTTTTTCAGCTGTGAGCGCTTGCTCGCCGCCGGGGCCGACGACTTCGCGGCGGAAGCAGAAGCGGCAATAGACCGGGCAGACGTGCGTCACCTTGATCAGGACGCGGTCGGGATAGCGGTGAATGAGACCGGGTACTTTCTCGTGGACGCGGTCGCCGATGGGATCGGCGCTTTCTTCGGGGCGTTGGTCGAGTTCGCGCGCGTCGGGCAGGAATTGGCGTGCGATGGGATCGGCGGGATCGGCGCGGTCGATCAACGCGGTCATTGCAGGTGTGATGGCGACGGCGTAGCGCGCGGCGACGGCTGAGAGTGCGTCGACCGACGTTGGTGGGATGAGTTCAGCATCGGCGAGCGAGGGGACGTCGCGCAAGGTGCGCGCGTCGCCGGATGCCGCGACTGGTTTTGCGACGGCGCTCATTTCAGCACCTTGAAGCGGTCGTAGAAACTCATCACGATTTCAAGGGTGATCAAGGCGATGATGTACCATTCCAAGCGATGCGAGGTGCGGGTGGCGACCAGATCGGTAATGGTCTGCGTCGTTTCCTGAATTGCGGACAGCTTGCGGCCAATGACGCGGCCACGGGCGACGAGATCATATTCGTCGACGAGCTTGGCCCAGAAGCGCTCGAGGTCGGGCCGGTCCCAGAGCACGTCGGGTTTGTCGTCGAGATCGACGCGGCCGGCGAGGCGGTGTTGGACGAGGAGCGCTTCGCCGATTTCTTCGAGCAGGGCGGCATGCGAGCCGCCGGGCAATTTGCGGTTGGCCAGACTGTTGCCGATGGGGGCGATGCGCTCGAAGGCGCGCGCGACACGGCGTTCGTCATAGGCGAGAGCGACAGAGACGGCGAGCGCTTCGGCAATCAACAGCAGGCGCGGCGTGTCGCGGGTTTTGATTTGGACGAGACCTTGGGGCGTGACGAAGTCCTCTTCCGTTCCGATGGCGATTTGGGCCAACTCCACTTCGCGCGCGTCGAGCGTGTCGCCGATCCGCTGGCCGAGGCCGCGGATCAGATCGTCTTCTTCGACGGGTGACATGCCGATAAAGACGGCGGCGCCGAATTTGAAGAGCACGGCGACGCCGTTGGCTCCGGCGGCGAAGGCGAGGGGGCTTTTCGAGAACGTGTCGTCACGTTCGAGCCCTTTGAGATCGAGAGTGTCTCCGAGTTGCAAGGCGCGGACGGTGACGCTCGGGGCGGTGATGGCGGCGGGCATTGGTGTCTCCTGGCCGCGCTCATAGCACGGATCGGCAAATTACTGGACTGGTGGGATGTGCGGGCCTCGTCAGGGATCGGCCATGCCTGACATGACGGGCGTCCACTGGACCTGATCAATGTGCGTGGCGCCTGTCGCGAGCATGACAAGGCGGTCGAAGCCCATGGCGCAGCCGGAGGCGTCGGGCATCTGGGCCAGGGCCGCGAGAAAGTCTTCGTCGATGGGGTAGCGGCGGCCGTAGACGCGCTCTTTTTCGGCCATCTCGGCTTCGAAGCGGGCGCGCTGCTGGCCGGCGTCGGTCAGTTCGCCGAAGGCGTTAGCGAGTTCAACGCCGCAAACATACATCTCGAAGCGTTCCGCGACGTCGGGTGCCGTGGGCACTGGGCGGGCGAGGGCGGCTTCGTGGGTCGGGTATTCGCACAGCATCACAGGACGGTCGCGGCCAAGCTGTGGCTCGATGCGTTCGGCGAGGACGCGGGAGAAGAGGTCCGACCACGTGTCATCCTCGGCGACACGGACGCCAATATTGGCGACTTCGGCGCGCATGCGGGCAAGATCGGGCGCGGCGGCGATAAGGGTGTTTTCGAGCGACATCCCGGCCAGTTGGGCGAAGGCTTGATAGAGCGTGGTGCGGTCGTAGGCTTGGGTGATGTCGCAGGTGCGGTCGCCCCGAGTCCAAAGGCTGCGTCCGGTTATGGACGCGGCGATTTTCGTGAGTTCGGCACAGTCGTCCATCAACTGGGTGTAAGGCGCGTCCGTGCGGTACCACTCGAGCATTGTGAACTCGGGCGCGTGGAGCGGGCCACGCTCGCCGTTGCGGAACACGGGCGCGAAGGTGAAAATTTTGGTCTCGCCTGCGGCCAGCAATTTCTTGCAGGCGAACTCGGGCGAGGTGTGGAGATAGAGCGGCGCGGTGCGTCCGCTTTCGGTTTCATAGGCGGTGCGGAAGGCGTGGAGGTGTGCTTCGTTGCCGGGGGAGACTTGAAGGCAGGCGGTGTCGACTTCCTGGAAGCCTTGATCTTCGAACCAGCGGCGGATCGCGGCCTTGATGCGCCCGCGCGCGACGAGCAGCGGACGGCGGTCGGCGTGGCGGTCGCGATCCCAGAATGGGCGGGTCGGAGACATCGGGTGGGGCTCACAAGGTGGGGTCTAAAGGCTTGGAATTACGATTTTTCGAGTAGACTTGGCCTTTTTGGCCGAACCGGGTATGAAGCGGCAACACGAAATGCGCGTTGAACGCTCGTGGGGCCGTTCCGGCACCCCGGTCATCCTCGGCCGTATGAGCGTAACCTTCAGACATCATTAGAGAATTTACGGAGACGAATTGTGGTCAAAGTGATCGCCAGTGAAGTGCGTAAGGGCAATGTCCTTGAGGTGGATGGCCAACTTTGCACCGTCATGAAGGCTGAGAGCATTCGTCCGGGCAAGGGTACGCCGACCACGCACATCGACATGCGCCGCATTTCGGACGGTGTGAAGCTGGTGAAGAGCTATCGCACGACGGAAAGTGTTGAGCGCGCGTATCTCGAAGAGAAGAACTTCAACTATCTCTATGAAGACGAGATGGGGTTCAATTTCATGGACCCGGAGTCGTTCGAGCAGATTTCGGTCTCGAAGGACGTGTTGGGTGACAGCGCGCAGTGGCTGCAAGAAAACATGAGCTG
Source organism: uncultured Alphaproteobacteria bacterium (assembly GCA_963831185.1). Taxonomy (GTDB): domain Bacteria; phylum Pseudomonadota; class Alphaproteobacteria; order Rhizobiales; family Hyphomicrobiaceae; genus JABFRJ01. The sequence continues at coordinate 30,075 of CAWHPE010000003.1, read as the reverse complement.
TTCCATTCAGTCGTTCGAGGGCCGCCCGGTGGCGATTGAACTGCCGCAGAAAGTGACGCTGCAGATCATCGAAGCCGATCCTGTTGTCAAAGGTCAGACGGCGTCGTCGTCGTTCAAGCCTGCGAAGTTGTCGAATGGTGCACGCGTGATGGTGCCGCCGCACATCGAAAGCGGCACGCGCGTCGTGGTCATGACCTCGGATGGTTCGTATATCGAGCGCGCGAAAGACTGAGCGCTCAACAGACCCAGTGATATTCGAGAGCGCCCCACTGGTCACGGTGGGGCGTTTTTCGTTGCCGCGTGCGCGTGTCGGCACCGGTTCACTTGGTCATGCTTTCGATGGTGTAAAGTTCGCCCGGGCGGATCGTGAGGTCGTAGGCCATGCGGACGGCGACCAGCAAGACGAGGAGCGCCAAAAGCAAACGAAGTTGCGCGGCGTTGAGCTTCTCGCCCATGCGCACGCCCAACTGGGCGCCGGTGACACCGCCCAGCATTAAGGGCAAGGCGAGAAAGAGATCAACGGATTGGTTTTGTGTCGCCTGCAGTACGGTGGTGTAGGCGGTGAGGAAGACGATCTGGAAACCGCTGGTGCCGAGAGCGACGCGCGTGGGGACGCGCAGCATGTAGATGAGCGCTGGGATCAATAGAAAGCCGCCGCCGACGCCCATGATGGCGGTCAAGATGCCGATCACGCCGCCGATGGCGAGAGGCGGCAGGGCGCTGGCGTAGAGTTTGGCGATGCGGAACCGCTGCTTGAGCGGCAAGCGGTCGAGCCATGAATGCTGGCCGGCTTTGGCTTTGCGAACGGCGGAGGGGGAGGGGCGCAGCGTGCGGAGGCTTTCGGTCAGCATGAGGCTGCCGACGACGCCGAGCATAATCACATAGATGGCGGCGGTGAAGAAATCGAGCTGGCCGGCGGCTTTGAGGATTTGCTGGAGGCGCACACCGACGGTGGAGCCGACGAGGCCGCCGGCAAGCAAGACGAGCCCGAGTTTCACATCGACGTTGTTGCGCCGCCAATGGCCGAGGGCACCCGGATACCGACGAGGCGACGACCTGGCTGGCGCCCGTGCCGACGGCGATGGAGGAGGGCACGCCCATGAAAATGAGCAGTGGCGTCATGATGAAGCCGCCACCGATGCCGAAAAGTCCGGACAAAATTCCAACGGCAAGACCGACGCCGACCAGCAGGAGGGCGTCCATGGAAATCTGGGCGATCGGCAGGTAGAGGGACACGCGGGTGGAGGGCTGCTCTGATGAAAATGCCGGTGCGGCGGGGTGGGCACATGGGTAGGCTCCCGAGCAGGGATAGTCAAAATCAAATCGTAACCCGCGCGAGGAAACACCATGCTCAAAGATCCGCCCACTGCTGACCATCCGCCGTGATTTCCCGCGGCCCGATTTGGCCAAAGTCGACAAACTGAAGGGCGCGCAGAGCGGTCATATGACTGACGCGATGTATGGGCGTGGGGCGCTGGACGCACAGATCAAGCCGGTCGATCCGAAAGCGGCTGTGTTCGTGGGGATCGCGCTGCCGTGCGAGAGTTTTGCGGATGACAATCTGGCTATTATTGCGGCGTTGGCATTTGCGAAGCCTGGTGATGTCATCATTGCCGCGTCGGATGGATTTGCACGGACTGCGGTGGTCGGCGACAACGTATCGATGATGGCGAAGAATGCCGGTGTGCGCGCGATCGTGGTCGACGGCATGGTGCGCGATCTCGACGGCATCGAACCGGTGGGGCTTCCGGTTTTTGCCCGTGGCATTACGCCGAACTCGTGCGTGAAGAATGGGCCGGGCAAAGTTGGTTTGCCGGTGGTTGCTGGCGGCGTTCGGGTCGAGCCGGGTGACATCGTTATTGGCGATCGCGACGGCGTCGTGATCGTGCCGCAGGGGCAACTCGACTACGTCCTCAAACACCTCGACGAAATCCGCCGCCTCGAAGCTGACATTCAGGGCAAGATCAAGAACGACAAGCTCATTTGCCCTGATGGTATTCGAGCGCTGCTGAAGACGGACAAGGTTGTCTACGTCGACTGATCTCTCTCCGTTTGGCTGAGGTGAAGCATGAAAGTCACTGCGATCGAGACCATCCGCGTCGCCGAATTTCCGAACTTGCTGTGGGTGCAGTTACAGACCGACGAAGGGCTCGTCGGTCTTGGCGAGACATTCTACGGCGCGGCGGCAGCAGAGGGGCACATTCACGGAACGATAGCGCCCTATCTGCTCGGCAAAGACCCGCGCAACGTCGAGACGCATCAAGCGCACCTGATGGGCTATATCGGCTTCAGCAGTGCGAGCGCGGAAATGCGCGGACGGTCGGCGGTCGATATGGCGCTCTGGGACATTCTCGGGCAGGCGGCCAATCTGCCGATGTGCGATCTGCTCGGCGGGCGCGTGCGCGACGAGATCAAGGTCTACAATACCTGCGCCGGATATTCCTACGTCCAGACGCAAGCCACGCAAGGGACGTACAACTTTGGCCTCGATGCGACCAAGGGGCAGTACGAGGACCTCGACGCTTTCCTGCATCGTGCCGACGAGTTGGCGATTAGCCTGCTCGAAGAGGGCATCGATGCGATGAAGATCTGGCCGCTCGACTATGCGGCTGAGGCGTCGGACGGCCATTGGATCTCGCATGCCGATCTGAAAAGGGGATTCGAGCCGTTCGAGAAGATCCGTAAGGCCGTCGGCGACAAGATGGACGTCGCCTACGAGCTGCATTCGTTGTGGAGCCGGCCGCAGGCGATCAAGATCGCGCAGGCGCTGGAGCCCTACCGGCCGATGTGGGTCGAAGATCCTGTTTTCATGGATCACATGAACTCCATCGGCGAAGTGGCGCGTGCGACGCGATCACCGATTGCGGTCGGCGAGACACGCGGTGGCCGCGCCGATTTCCGTCTATCTGCTGGAGCTCGAAGCGTTGTCGATGGTGATCATGGATGTCGACCTGGTGCGGCGGCGTTTCGGAAGCGAAGAAGATCGCGACCATGGCCGAGCCCTACCAGACGCCGGTCGCCTTTCATGATTGCACGGGACCGGTGGCGCTGACCGTCTCGACGCATCTGGCGCTCAATACGCGAAACTGCTGGGTGCAGGAGATCGTGCGCGCGTTCTATCACGGTTGGTATCACCGGTTCGTGACAGAATTGCCGCCGATCAAGAACGGGATGATCACGGTGCCGAAAGGGCCGGGGATCGGTACGAAACTGCAGCCGGATGTGTTGACACGCAAGGACGTGACGGTTCGTCGTTCGGTGGCGTGAGCGACGATCCGCATCGATGCACGAGCGGCTATTCGAGGTGCTTTGGTGCAACAAAGCGTTCGAGATGGCCGCTCTGCTCGGTCAGGTCTTCCCAGTGTGTGGTTTTGAAGGTGAGGACAGAGAGACCGCAGGTTGGGTATTTGAAACGGAAGCGCTTCTCGGCGGCGGGGTCTGCGGTCATCATCAGGGCGTCGGTCAGGTCTTCGAGGCCGGGATTGTGGCCGAGGACCATGACGGTTTCTGCGCTGTCGGGGCAGCGCTGGAGCACGGCGAGGATGCGTTCGTAGGGCGCTTCGTAGATCAGCGGCTCGAATTGCACGGGGATGGGTCGGGCGAAGGTCGCCAGAAGAAGGTCGTGCGTCTGGCGAGTGCGGGTTGCGGAGGAGCAGACGACGAAATCGGGAATGATAGACTCAGCGTGCAGATATTGGCCCATGCGGGTTGCTGCTTTGCGGCCACGCGGCGTGAGCATGCGGTCGATGTCCGGCGTGGACAGCGAACCGATCTCGGCCTTGGCGTGGCGCAACAAGAGCAATCTGCGCATAAATCCATCGTCCTCGGTCATTCGGCGGCGCGTGAAGCCGCCGCAATGTGGGGTCCGTTTGCGGCAATTCTTTAAATTTGTCTATGATTTTTGCCGGTGTGGCGCAGGGGCCCTTGGTCTCAGACAGCAAAAGGTGAAATGCTCATGACAGCAACGGTCGAGGTGTTGGGAAACACGCAAACAGAGCCCGGGTTTGCACTGCCCGCCGGTGCTTGCGATTGTCATACGCACATTTTCGGCCCTGCGGCGCGGTATCCGTATGCGCCGCAGCGCGGCTACACGCCACCCGACGCAAGCCGTGCCGATATGCAGGCGCTGCACCGGTTTCTCGGGATCGAGCGTGTGGTGATCGTACATCCCAGTCCGTATGGGACCGACAACACTGTTTCGATCGATGCGGCGGCCGCGATAGGCCACACCGCGCGGGTGGTTGCAGTGATTGATCCGGAGCGGGCGACCGACGCGGAGCTGAGTATGCTGAAGTCGCGCCAAGTGTCCGGCATTCGGCTCAATTTTCAGTCGAACGCGGTCGGCGATGTGGACGTTGCGCGACGCATCTTCCGTGCAGCGGCGGCGCGGGTGGGTGCGTTTGGATGGCACATTCAATTGTTCGTTGCGATGCCGATGCTGACGGCGCTGGCACCCGACATCCGCCTTAGTCAGGTGCCTGTCGTGATCGATCATTTCGGGCTCGCCGACGTGTCGCGGGGCGTCGGAGACGCGGGGTTTCAGACCTTGCTGGCACTGGTTCGCGATGGCGCCGCGACGGTGAAGCTGTCAGCGGGATACCGGGTGACGGCGCGCGCGGATTGGAGCGACGTCGATCCGTTTGCGGCTGCAGTGCTGGCTGCGAACGCGGATGGCGCGGTGTGGGGAAGCGACTGGCCGCATCCCGGACATCATGTGGCGGGCGCGCCGCCGGAGGCGCTGGTGCCGTTTCAATCAGTGGATTGCGGGCTGGCGCTCAGAGCCCTCAGGCGCTGGTGTGCGAACGATGCGGGCCTGCTGCGCCGTGTGCTGGTCGATACGCCTGCGCGGCTTTACGGCTTCGATCAAACGGCGACAAACTGATCTCGGGTGTAGCCTTGGAGATAGAGGAGGGCCGTCAAGTCGCCGTGGGTGATGCTGGCGGCCGCTTCGGCGGCGACGACCGGCTTGGCGCGATAGGCGACGCCTAGTCCGGCGGCGCGGATCATGTCGAGATCGTTAGCGCCATCGCCGACCGCCATGGTGAGTTGCGGGGCGAGGCCGTTGGCGGCGGCGTATTTTTGTAAGTTGGCGAGCTTGGCTTCGCGGCCGAGGATCGGCTCTTGGACAAGGCCCGTGAGTTTGCCATCGCTGAGGCCAAGGATATTGGCGTGATCGATGTCGAAGCCGACGCGCTTGGCGATACGGCTGGTGTAGAAGGTGAAGCCGCCTGACACGAGCGCGGTGAAGGCGCCGTTGGCTTTCATGGTGGCGATAAGGGTGCGCGCGCCGGGCATCAATGTGAGACGCGTTTCGAAAACGCGCTGCAGATCGGCTTCGCTGATGCCTTTGAGGAGGGCCATGCGGCCGCGCAGGGCGTCTTCGAATTGCAACTCGCCGCGCATGGCGCGTTCGGTGATGGCAGCGATCTTGTCTTTGATGCCGAGCACATCGGCCATTTCGTCGATGCACTCCTGCTCGATGATCGTGCTGTCCATGTCGGCGACGAGCAGCTTCTTTTTGCGGTAGGCGAGGTCGTCGGGGATGATGTTGACGTCGATAGGCGTGGTGCCGAGTGCGGCGGCGACGGTTTTGCACAGAGCGGGCCGGTCGAGGGTGTCCGGGGCCGCGAAGAGCACCTCGGCGGCGTCGTTAGGGGCGAGCCAGCGGTCCTCGAAAATGTGCAGATCACCGAGCGCGCGGGTCGCGGTGGCGCGGACGGCGTCGCTGATGGTGGCGGCACCTGGACGGGCGGTGAGGACGAGGGCGTAGCTCAAGTTCACGGGCGGGCTCTTCGAAGTTTAGCAATGTGGTTGTGCAGGCTCGCGCAGGCGGCGGGGCTCGGCTATGAGAGCAGCATGTCCCTTCGCTCACGCCAAAGCCCGATCCTCATTGCAGGTCCGACCGCATCGGGCAAGTCGGCGCTTGGTCTGGCGTTGGCGGAGCGGATTGGCGGGAGTCGTCATCAACGCAGACTCGATGCAGGTTTATCGCGAGGTGCCAATCCTGAGCGCTGCGCCGAGTGCTGAGGAACGGGCGCGGGCACCGCATCGGCTCTACGGCCATGTGCCGGCGCGATGAGGCTTATTCAGCAGCGCGGTTTGCACGTGAGGTGGCGCAGGAAATCGCGGCGGCGGAGGCGGCGGGGCTCTGTCCGATCATCGTCGGCGGGACAGGGCTCTATTTCAAAGTTTTGCTGGAGGGGTTGTCGCCAGTGCCGGATATTCCAGACGCCGTGCGGGCGCACTGGCGGGGGGAAGCGCTGCGCATGCCGGCGGAGGCGCTGCATAGTTTGCTCGCGGCGAGGGATCCGGAGACGGCGGGGCGGTTACGGGCGAGTGACCGGCAACGGGTGACGCGGGCGCTCGAAGTTTTCGAGGCGACCGGCCGGTCGTTGGCGTCGCTGGCAGCGCGTGCCGGGGACGCCGGTGATTACTGCGGACGCGTGCCGCAAGATCGTGCTGGTGGCCGACCGGGCGGCGCTGGCACAGCGCTGTGACGTGCGTTTTGACGGGATGATGGCGGCGGGCGCGCTTGAGGAGGCGCGGGCATTTCTGGCGCTTGGAGTGCCGGGCGACCGGCCGTCGTGGTCGACGCTCGGGTTGAAGCCGCTCGTCGCGCATCTTCGGGGGCAGATGAGCGAGGCAGAGGCCGTCGCGCGCTCGAAACTGATACGCGGCAGTTCATCAAGCGGCAGCAAACGTGGATGTCTCGACATATGATTACATGGAACAATCGTTCAAACGGAATTAACGGAAAGAAATGACGCTGAAAACTTGTCATTTGTTGATCTGGTGGCGAAATTGCTGTAGCGCAGCATGCGGCCGGGTCAAATGATGTCCGGCCTAGCGTTTTTCACTCACTGCTGATCCGGAGCCCTCCATGGCGCGAACAATGTCTGGTGCCGAAATCATTCTCAAGGCGCTTGCCGATCAGGGTGTCGAGCACATCTTTGGCTATCCCGGCGGCGCGGTGTTGCCGATCTACGACGAGATCTTCCAGCAGGAGAAGGTCAAGCACGTCCTGGTGCGCCAGGAAGGCGGCGCGGTGCACGCAGCCGAGGGCTATGCGCGGTCGACGGGCAAGGTCGGCGTCGTGCTGGTGACGTCGGGTCCCGGGGCGACCAATGCCGTGACCGGGCTGACGGATGCGCTGCTCGACAGTATCCCGGTCGTGTGTCTGACGGGGCAGGTGCCGACGCATCTGATCGGCAATGACGCGTTCCAGGAATGCGATACGGTCGGCATTACGCGGCCGTGCACGAAGCATAACTGGCTCGTCAAAGACGTGAACGATCTCGCGCGGGTTTTGCACGAAGCGTTCTATGTGGCGCAATCGGGCCGTCCGGGACCGGTGGTGGTCGATATTCCGAAGGATGTGCAGTTTGCGACGGGGACTTACGTCGGTCCGCGCGACATCAAGCACAAGACCTATCAACCGCGGATCATGGGTGACAACAAGGCCGTGCTGGCGGCGGCCAAGCTGATGGCGTCGGCGAAGAAGCCGATCCTCTATACCGGCGGCGGCGTGATCAACTCGGGGCCGAAGGCGGCGAAGTTGCTGCGCGAATTGCAGAAGATGACGGATTTCCCGATCACCTCGACGCTGATGGGGCTTGGCGCGTATCCGGCGTCGGGCAAGGCGTGGCTCGGCATGCTCGGCATGCATGGGACGGCCGAAGCCAACATGGCGATGCACGATTGCGACGTGATGGTGTGTATCGGCGCGCGCTTTGACGATCGGATCACCGGGCGTCTTGATGCCTTCAGTCCGAACAGCCGCAAGATCCATATCGATATCGATCCGTCGTCGATCAACAAGAACGTGCACGTCGACATTCCGATCGTCGGAGATGTCGCGCATGTGCTGGAGCAATTGATCTCGGCGTGGCGGTCGGAAGGCATGACCACCGATAAGACGGCGCTCAAGGGTTGGTGGGGGCAGATCGACAAGTGGCGCGCGCTCAAGTGTCTGCGTTACAAGCCGTCGACCGACTACATCATGCCGCAATATGCGATCGAGCGGCTCTATGCAGCGACGCGCAACCTCGACACCTACATCACGACCGAAGTCGGTCAGCATCAGATGTGGGCGGCGCAGTTCTTTCACTTCGATGATCCGAACCGCTGGATGACGTCGGGCGGGCTCGGCACGATGGGTTATGGTTTGCCGGCGGCGATCGGTGTGCAGATGGCGCACAAGGATGCGACGGTGATCGATATTGCCGGCGACGCATCGATCCTGATGAACATTCAAGAAATGTCGACGGCGGTGCAGTACCGGCTGCCGGTCAAAGTGTTCATTCTCAACAACCAGTACATGGGCATGGTGCGGCAGTGGCAGCAGCTGCTGCATGGCAACCGCATGAGCGAAAGCTACACCGAGGCGTTGCCTGATTTCGTCAAATTGGCAGAAGCCTATGGCGGCGTAGGGTTGCGCTGCGAAAAGCCCGGCGATCTCGATGGCGCAATTAAAGAGATGCTGAAGGTGAAGGATAAGCCGGTGATCTTCGATTGCCGCGTGGCGAACTTGGCGAACTGCTTCCCGATGATTCCGTCGGGTAAGGCGCACAACGACATGCTGTTCGGTGAAGATATTTCGGCGGACGAGATCGACAAGGCTATCGGCAAAGAAGGCAAGATGCTGGTGTGACGAAGCCGCGAGAAAATGGCTGAGGGGCAACGTGAACCCCGCGCTCACCCACAGTTTGCCTGCTGATACATTTTCGGATGTTCCCCTCTCCCTTAGGGGAGAGGGTGCAACGGGCGAGCCGCTTGACGGCTGTGGATTTGGGTGAGGATCACTTCGATGGCGCTTTAAGTCGAGCGCGTGTGGCGATGGTTCAGTGCTTGCAGCATGTCGTGTCGGGATGTGCTGCAAACGGACTGAGAACTCGTGAAAGATGACGAGATGAAACTGGTTATTGCGAACAAGCTCTATTCATCCTGGTCGATGCGGCCGTGGATCTTGATGAAAGCCCTTGGGTTGGCGTTCGAGGAAACGGTCATCCCACTGCGGCAGACAGAGACGGGGCCGCGCATTCTCGCGCATTCGCCGTCGGGCAAAGTGCCGGCGCTGGTCGATGGCGACGTGACGGTTTGGGAAAGCCTCGCCATCATGGAGTATCTGGCGGAGCGGTTTCCGGATGCTGCGGTGTGGCCGCGGGATCGCGCTGCGCGCGCGCATGCGCGCGCCATTTCCAATGAAATGCATGCCGGGTTCATGGCGCTCAGACAGAATTGCCCGATGAATCTCGCGAAGAAATTCGCCAAGAAGGATTATTCGGCCGATGTGATGGCGAACGTGGCGCGCATCGAGCAGGTCTGGGCGGAAGCGCGGTCGCGGTTCGGAGCGGCGACGGCGGAGCCATTTCTCTACGGCGCGTTTTCGGCGGCGGATGCGATGTACGCTCCTGTCGTGACGCGGCTTGATACCTATCAACTGCCGGTGTCAGCGGCGACGCGCGGCTACATGGACGCTGTGCTTCAGCATCCGGCCTACAAACTCTGGCTGGCAGACGCGCTGGCGGAACCGTGGACGATTGCTGGTTATGAAGACGGCCACGCGGCGATTGAAATCTATCATCATCCCAAAGCTTAAACGCAGACGCTGACGCAATTAGTTTTGGCGGCACTCAGTAACGAACGGACGGACATCATGTCGCAAAAAGGCACGGGCTCAGCTTACTTCCTCGAAGAAAAGAAAGAGCGGTTGGAGAGCCACACGATTTCGGTGCTGGTCGACAACGAGCCGGGCGTGCTGTCGCGGATCGCAGGACTGTTCTCCGGGCGCGGCTACAACATCGACAGTCTAACGGTGTCGGAGACGGAGCACGCGAAGCATTTGTCGCGATTCACGATCGTGACGCGCGGGACTCCTGCGGTGCTCGAGCAAATCAAGCATCAGCTCGAGCGGCTCGTGCCGGTGCATTCGGTCAGCGATCTCACGGAAGATGGCGATCCGCTGGAGCGGGAGCTGGCGCTGATCAAAGTTGCGGGCGCCGGAGAGAAGCGGATTGAAGCGCTGCGGCTTGCTGAAATCTTCCGTGCCAACGTGATCGATGCTTCGACGGAACATTTCGTGTTCGAGATGACGGGGCGGACGTCGAAGATCGATCAATTCATTTCGATCATGACCAAGCTCGGTCTGGTCGAAGTGAGCCGGACCGGGATTGCTGCGATCTCGCGCGGGCCGCAGGCGATGCTGACCAAAGGCGAGGTCCGATAAAAAGTGCGGCTCGGCCGGATGGGGCTGCAAAAATTTACCGTGCATTAGCTTCCCTGGCGCAGAACTGATCTTCTGCACGTCATGTGCCTTCGGACGAATTTGTTGTGCGTCTCGCGCCGTTGCGGGGCAGTGTTGCTAGCCGGATTCCTGTCGCTGTTTCGCGTTCGATGGGGCTCACACGGTGGCAACGCTGCCCATTTTCTTTTTTTGACCGGTATGGATTTTGTAGCGCGGTGGACAGGATGCCGCGTGAGGGTTGGCGTGGGCTGCAAGCCCCTGTAGGGTCGCCTCGATTTTAGGGTGAGGACAGGAGACAGCCCATGGTGTCGAAAGCGCAAGTTCGGGCCGCGCTCAAGCATGCAGCGAACAACGAAGATGAAGTGAAGGCGTCAGACCAGTGCGGTTGCTTTCACTGTCTCGAGATTTTCGACGCCTCGGAGATCGAGGATTGGGTCGAGACCGAGGGCGCACACAGCCAGAGCGCGGTTTGCCCGCACTGTGATGTTGAATCCGTGATCGGTGACGCGGCCGGATATCCTTTGACCGAAGAGTTCTTGACGGCGCTACGCGACGTTCAATTCGCCTGATGTGGCGCGTGTGGGCGTTTGCGGTCCCGGCTGTGGCTGGGACGCCACCAAAAGCGTCTTTCCACATGTTCATATCATTGCATTGAGGGTGAGGCGTCGATTGTGGCGTGCCACGCTTGCTTGGGGCGGGGGCGGCTCCTACGGTTTTCAAGTGTTTGTTGAGTCGTTGCGCGTGTGAGGTACACCGTTCATCTGACGAGGATCGTCATGAAAAAAATCAGTTTCTCTAACGGCCGCGCGTTCAAGCCGCTGCTGCCGGCTCTCGCAGGTCTCGTGCTTGCTGCATGTGCGCAGGATGGTAGTGGCCTTCTCAATACGGGTTCACTCAGCACGCCGGATGCGCCTGTTGTGGCTGCGAAAAGCAGCGTCGATCCGCAATGTGTGACGCTTGCGACCGAGATCGAAACGCTCAAGAGCGAAGGCTCGACAGCGCGTCTTGAAAAAGTCGCTGACGGTAAGAGCAGTGCGGTGACTGTGAAGCGGGCCTCGCTCGCGAAGCAGGCGCACTTGAACAAGGCGAACGCCGATTTCATCGCTAAGTGCGGGCCGAATTTGCCGCGTACGGCAGCGGCACCAGCGCCGCAACCTGCTGTCGCTGCTGCGGCTCCGGCGAAGTCCATGACGCAGAAAGCGGCGGCGCAGGTGACAACCGGCGTAACCGTGGAACCGCCATCGGCGGCAACCACGATCCCGGCTGCGCAGCCCAAGCAGTAATTACGCTCAGCACGCCATATTTTTTCTGCATTCGTGCGGCCGTTGGTGGCCGTGCGGGCAGATTATAGAGGTGTGCCGTCGCTTGCGGGCAACAGTGCATGGCGCTGTGGTTGCGTTGCGGGGCAAGTTCTGTAATCGTCCGGCCGTCGTGTTGCCGGTTTGGAGAATGAGTCTCGTCGCCGGGACGCAGATATTGAAAAACAAACGTCGAGAAGGATGATCGGTATGGCGCGGGGATTTGCGCGGAACTGTTTAGTTGGCGTGTCGCTGGCTATGACATTGGGCCTTGCAGGCTGCGAAAGCGGCAGCAGCAAAGGTGGCGATCCCGGCGCGATGGCGTTGCCGTCGGGTCAATCGTGCCAGTCGCTGCGCGCGGAATTGAACCGCATGGATTCGCAGGGCGCGCAATCGAAGGTCGAGCGTGCAAGCCGCGGCAATGCCGATGCGGCCACGCGGGCTGTCGCCGATCGCTACAATCAGTTGCTGAACCAGTATCTCGGCGCACGCTGCCACGCCTGATCTCTGTGCAACGCTGAAACGTGTAAGCCCGGCCCTCGTGCCGGGCTTTTCGTTGTTTTAGGTCTGCAATTTGCTTTCTGCATGGGTGCCGATCCGTGCGGGGCCTTGTTTGGTAGGCGGGGCGGGGTTTGATGGAGGCGTGGTTTCGAGCAGATGGAGAATTGAGATGTCGCCTTTTTCATTGCGGGGCAAGGTTGCGCTGGTGACCGGTGGTAACGGCGGCATTGGGCTTGGTATGGCGCGTGGACTGGCGGAGGCTGGGGCGGCCGTGATGGTGGCTGGCCGCAACCTTGCGAAATCGCAGGCAGCGGCGGCGGAACTGGCGGCGCTCGGCGTCAAGACGTCTGCGGTGGCGGTCGATGTGAAGGACGAACGCTCGTGCCAGGACATGGTGTCGGAGACGGTGCGGCAGTTCGGCCGGCTTGATATCGTCGTGAATAATGCCGGGATCAACATTCGCAAGCAGCCGCAGGAGTACACGCAGGCGGAGTGGCGTGAGATCCTGGGGATCAATCTTGATGGCGCGTTTTACACGAGCCAAGCGAGCTACCCGCATTTGAAGGCGCAAGGTGCCGGTAAGATCATCAATACGGGGTCGATGATGTCGATTTTCGGCACCTCGTTTTCGACGGCGTATGCGGCGTCGAAGGGCGGTATCGTGCAGATGACCAAGGGGCTGGCGTGCGCCTGGGCCAAGGACAACATTCAAGTGAATGCGATTCTGCCGGGATGGATCGATACAGAGCTGACGCAGAATGCGCGGCGCGAAGTCGATGGCCTGAACGAGCGCGTGTTGGTGCGGACGCCGGCGGGCCGCTGGGGTGAGGCCAAGGATTTTTCCGGTATCGCGATATTCCTGGCGTCGTCTGCTTCGGATTTTGTGACGGGTACTGCAATCGCAGTGGATGGCGGATATTCGTCGCAGGGGTGATGCAACTCTGCTTGTGCACCGAGCCGAAACGATGTAGAACATTAGCGGAACATGACGCTGAGTTTGGCGCGCGGCGCAAGAAGATGTGGACAGGCAACTTGAAGGCGGCGTTTGGCGGCGTGGTCGGGGCTGCGAGCGGCTAAGGTGAGCTGAGATTCGGATGTGCGGGCGGCGGAAATGTCGGTGCTGCGGTCTGACCAGTCGCGCTGAGGCGCAGTGACCCGCGCGGGCAGCGCGAGAAAGACAGGAGTATTGCGATGGCCGGCTCGGTCAATAAAGTCATCCTCATCGGCAACGTCGGCAAGGATCCCGAAATCCGCCGGACACAGGACGGCCGTCCGATTGCGAACCTGTCGATTGCGACTTCGGAAACGTGGCGCGACAAGAACAGCGGTGAGCGCAAGGAAAAGACCGAGTGGCATCGCGTCGTGATCTTCAACGAGAACCTGTGCAAGGTTGTCGAGCAGTACGTGAAGAAGGGTGCCAAGCTTTACATCGAAGGCCAGTTGCAGACACGTAAGTGGACTGACCAGTCGGGCGCGGAGAAGTATTCGACCGAGGTGGTGCTGCAGGGCTTCGGCGGCACGTTGACGATGCTTGATGGACGCGCGGGTGGCGGCGGCATGGCTGAAGGTGGTCAGTCGGGCTACGGCGGCGGTGATGATGGCTACGGCGGTGGCGGTTCGGGCGGCGGCGGTGATTTCGGTGGCGGTGGTGGCGGCGGTAGCCGTGGCGGTCGCGGTGGTTCGTCGGGCGGCTCGGGTGGCAGTGGCGGCGGCAAGGGCGGCGGCAAGCCGTTCGACAAAACACTCGATGACGAGATTCCATTCTGAGGCGCTGGCCGTACGCCACGCTCAAATCAATTCGACAGAGCGTGAGGCGTGTGGCTGGCGTTCGTTGCCCCGGTCTGGCGCTGCGTTTGGCGCCTCGACGTGGCGGCGGTATTTTAATGCCAGGAATTCAGCTCAGACTTGAGCGGATCGAATTGGCAACGACATGAAAACGGCGGCACGCTCTGTGCCGCCGATTTTGTTTCAGCTGTTGTGTGCAGGATCAGCGTGCCGGCTGAGGGGTGCAGCTTGCTGTGCGCAATTCGTCTTTCAAAGTCTCGATGAACGACACGCCTTTGATGGGCGCGCGGATCACGAGTAGACCTTCGCGATGCGGTGCGGTGACGTGGTTCAGCTTGAGGTCGGGGCGGCGCGCGTTCGGGAGCAGGTTGAGGACGCGCTCGGTCGCGGGGGCAAGTACGAATGAGACGTCGACAGTACCCTGGGGCTGGCCGGGCACGGCGTAGTAGTTGTCGCCTTGCGGTGAATAAAGCGCGAGCGACCAGCCGGTCTCAGGCAGACGCGCTTGGATGATCAATGGTGCCGCGGTCAGGTCGTAGCGGCAGAAGGCGTAGAGCATATCGGGTTGCAGAAATGGCAGGATTTGCGCGCCGGGTGTTTGCTGCGGCATGACGATCATGCTGTTGACGGGGAGTGTGCGCAGAAGGTTGAAGGCGCTACCGGTGCCGAGCAGCGGGATAGCGAAGGTGGTTCCGATGTGGATCAGGCCACCGGTCACGACAGCGGTGAGCAAGCTGGTGAGGCCGAAGATTGCAGGGCGTTTGGCTTTATCTTCGGCGCGGCGGGCGAGCATCTCGGTGGTGATGTCGTCGCGATTGATGGCGTCTAGATGGCGCGGGCTTGCGCTGCTTCGGCACTTCTTGCGCGAGCTTGTCGATGGTGGTGCCGAGGCCGACGCCGGCGTCGCGGCCTTTCTTGAACATGCGGGCGGCGACGCCATCAGGGCGCGCGAGTTGTCTGCAGGCGGGCGCGGGCGGGCGTATTGAAACGTTTGACGCGCGCGAGGGCCGTTGCACCGGCTTTCGAGAGTGGGGGCAGAGCCTTTTTGACCTGAGCGGCGGCCTGGGCGAGGCCGGGATGGGCGCGCAGACGGCGTGCGAGGGCGCGGGCTTTGTCGGCGATACCATCGAGGCGATGGGGTTGCAGGTCGGGGCGCAGTTTCTCGCGCAGCGCAGCCGGGAGCTCGGACGGCACGGTCGTCGTGGTAGCTGTTGCCGGCGCCGCCGGTTGCGGTGATGTGGTGTCGGTCATCGGTCGCGGGTCCTAACGGCACGACACTGTCCGGATGACCGGAAGCAATTTGGGATTGGCCGTATCTTTGAGTGCGGCTGCGACCCAGCGCGGATCTTGCACGTTGAGCACGAGGGTGAGGCGCCCAGCGCCCGCGGTTGGCAGCCAGTTGCCGGGACGCGCATCGCGCCCGAGGGTCACGGTGGCGCTACCGTCGGGGTCGCGTACGAGGGTGTCGGCGTTGAAGGCATGGCGGCCGGCGGCGTTGGGGATGAGTTGGCCGCGATCATCGAAAATGCTGAGGCTCCACCACTGCGCATCGAGGTTTGAGACGTCGAGGGCATAGCTGCAGGAGGAATGGATGCGATTGCCGTCGAGATCGTTCTGAGCGCGCCAGGTGAGGGCCAATGTCGAATTGATGGGCAGGTCGCCAGTGCGGACGGTGTGTGCGCGGGTGTAGGGATCGGCGTCGGCGCGGCCGGCCGCGGTCCATGTTACCCATTGTCCGGCGTTGGCGGCGGTGAGGCGTGAGCCCGAATGGATCAGCACCCAGGCCGAGCCGAAGCCACCGAGCACGGCGATGGCAAGAAACACCGCACCGCGCAGGATGAAATTCACGACATTGGCGATGGCTCTCAGGAGCATCTTAGAAACTTCGTCTCCGGCGGTTGACTGTGTGGCGGCTCATGACGCGTGCCGACAGAGGTGATGGCGTGGACAACCCTGTGGCGACGCGGACTATCGGACATTGGCTGCGGGCGCTCCGGCGGCAGGGCGGGCGTCGGCGCGCGGTCCGGGCGATGGCGCTGGTGGGGGCGTAGGGATCGGCGCGTTCGATTGGCGCCGCGTGTCGGGCGCAGGTGGCGGCGGTGCTTGTCTGGGTGCTTGGGCGGGAGTGGGTACATCGTTGCCACCGGCACGGCGGAGGGTGTCAGTGACCCGCCGCAGGGCGGACATGGTCTGATCCGAAATACCGTTCGGATTGCGCCGCGTCAGCGTGGGCGAGTTGGAAGACGCAGATTGAGGGTCGAGGCGTTTCAGTTCGGCGAGGCGCTGCTGTTCTTGCACGAGGCGCGGATGCGGCGTGAGGCCAGCGATGGTCGGGATGTTCGGCGTCGTGTGGGCGACGGTCATGTAGGCCTGCCACGTCTGTGCGGGGAGACCGCCGCCGGTGACGCCGGTGGCGCTGCCGGTGCGGGCGGAGCTGTCGATGATCATGGGCCGGAAGTCGTCGTTGCCGATCCAGACGCCGGTGACGAGTTGGCCGGTGAAGCCGACGAACCAGGCGTCGCGATAACTGGAGCTGGTGCCGGTCTTGCCGACGGTGTGCGTGATGTCGAGTTGGGCCCGCCTGCCGGTGCCTTCGGTGACGACGGCCTGCATCATCTGGTTCATTTCGGCGACGACGCGCGGCTTCAAGACCTGCCGGCGCGGGCGGCTCGTCGCGCTCGCGGGCGTAGATGACTTCGCCCTTGCCAGTTGAGAAGTTCGAGGATGGCGTAGGGCTTGGCGAGTTTGCCGTCGTTGGCGAAGGTCGGCGAAGGCGCCGGTATGTTCGAGCGGCGTGACGCCGCCGTCGCCGAGCGCCATCGAGCAGGTCTTCTTGACTGCCCTTGGACGCCGAGACGTTGCGTCATCTCGATGACCTTGTCGCGGCTGTCGCGGCCCATCTTGTAGAGCGAGAGGTCGACGGCGACGGTGTTGAGCGACACTTGGAAGGCATCTTGCGACGGCAGAGCGCGCGCCGCTGCCGCCGCCGCCGTCATAGTTCTTGGGTTGCCAGCCTTGGGCCGCACGGCTGGCGAGCGCTGTCGCGCACGATGGTCTTGGGCGTGAAGCCGTTTTCGAGGGCGGTGGCGTAGACGTAGAGCTTGAACGATGAGCCGGGCTGACGCTTGGCGTTGGTGGCGCGATTGAACTGGCTTTCGCCGTAGTCGAGGCCGCCGACGATGGCGCGCACGGCGCCGTCTGGCTCCATCGACGACCAGCGCGCCGGAGCGGGCGTGGTGGGAGCGGCCGTACTGGCGGATGGTCGGTTTGCAGCGCTTCGTCGGCCGCGCTGCTGGAGGTCCAGATCGACGGTGGTGCGGGCGGTCAGGACGAATTGGCCTTTGCCGTCGGCGAGCCGCTGCGACTTCCTCGAAGGCCCAATCGAGGAACCAGTCGGGGCTGGTGGTGGAGCGATTTTCGATCGGCGCGTGGCCGGATTGCGGCGGGCGTCCTGCGACCTGGCCGGCGGTCATGAAGCCGGCGTCGACGAGATTGGAGAGCACGTCGTTGGCGCGGCGCGCGCGCGTTGGCGAGATTGGCGTGCGGGGCGTATTTGGTCGGTGCCTTGAAGAGGCCGGCCATCATGGCGGCTTCGGCGAGCGTCACGTCGCGCACGGATTTGCCGAAATAGAACTGTGAGGCGGCCTCGACGCCGAAGGCGCCGCCGCCCATGTAGGCGCGGTCGAGATAGAGTTTCAGGATCTCGCGTTTGGTGAGGCGGCTTTCCGAGCAGGAACGCGATAGAAGACTTCCTTGAGCTTGCGGATGAACGAGCGCTCGGAGGAGAGGAACAGGTTCTTGGCGCAGCTGCTGCGTCAGCGTCGAGCCGCCCTGCACGGTCTCGCCGGCGTTGACGTTGGTCGACGAGGGCGCGCGCGAGTGCCGAAGAAGTCGACGCCGATAGTGCTCGAAGAAGCGCCGGTCTTCGGTGGCGAGCGTGGCCTTGATCAGGTGATCGGGGATTTCATCGAGCGGCACCGCGTCGTTGATCATGATGCCGCGCTTGCCGATTTCGTTGCCGTTGCGGTCGATGAACTTGACGCTGTATTTGACGGCGTTGATCTTGCTCTCATCGAATTCGACGAGGGCTGGAACAGCGGCGGCGTACAGCACGACGAGCCCACCGGCGAGGAGCGTCAGTCCCTCGGACGCGACTTCGGTGGTCCAGCGGCGCGGGGCCGGAAAGGCGGAAGCGGGCGAAAAAGCTCGAAGCGGCGTTATAGCGATCCTTGAAGGTTTCCCATGCGCCCGCAAGTCCGCTATCCAGCCAAGCATCGATGCCGAGCCAGTTGATCTTCTTGCGGCGCTTCGGTGGGCCGGAACCCAGATCGTGCACTCTGAAACCTCTTGGAGCTGCGACTTACATCAACGGACTGAGGAAATGGACTGAGGATCAACTGAGCGGGGACAACCGGACGGGCGAGACTGTCCCGGAGCCCACGCGCTACAAACTCAAGCGGCTGCTACGTCTGCGATTTACGGCCGAACACGGATCCCGGCCCTTTACGGGGACGGGCAACGGCTTTACCCAGGACGGGTGAGGCCGTAAACCCGCGCATAACGGAAGGGCGCGATTCGGTTCGTCCCTCCAATCACCACGGGTCGGGCACCTTAGGCAATCTATCATGGCAAGTCCGCGACCGGCGAGGGTCCCTGTGACGTCAAAACGCAGATCGTCTGCAGAAAAGTCCGCGCAGCCATTTTGGCAGCGGAAGACCCTCGACGAGATGTCGGTTGGGGAGTGGGAAAGCCTGTGCGACGGCTGTGGGCGCTGCTGTTTGAACAAAATCGAGGACGAGGATACGGGCGAGATTTTTCTCACCAAGGTGGCGTGCCGGCTGTTGGATTTGGGCACCTGCCAATGCAAGGATTATCCGAACCGGCAAAAACATGTGCCGGATTGCATCTCGATCACACCGCATGAGGTGCGGACGCTGAAATGGTTGCCGGATACCTGCGGCTACCGGCGGGTCGAAGAAGGCCGTCGGTCTCGCATGGTGGCACCCGCTGGTGTCCGGTACTATGGACACCGTTCACGAGGCCGGGATTTCGGTGCGGGGCTGGTCCAAGACGGAGCGGCGGATCAAGCAGGAGAATATTGCGCGCTATATCATCAAGGATTATCCGAAATCGTGATGGGGCGTGACCATACACGGCGGCGCCCGGTGATGCACCGGAGGCGTGCGGCCGCAGTCAGTTGCAGGACGACCCGATGTGGGGTGCTAAACAATCGCTGGGGACGGACGCTCGGTTGCGCGGGCGCGGACCGGCGTGGCTCGCGGCCATCGCGCGCGGGATCGTGCAGCTCGGTGTGCTGCTGGTGATCTTCGGACTTGGGACGGCGGTCTACGTGCTGCTCAAATCGCAACGCGGTGTCGAAGCGTTGGCGACGATCGACACAGCGTCCTTTCAATCGAGTGGTATGACGTCGCCGGGGGTACTCGACCTCAGTTGGCGCGACGCGATGGGCGCCCAGCGCACGGAGTATGGCGTCAAGATCAGCTCGACGCTGGCGCGGAAGTTGCGCGTCGGGCGGCAATTGTCGCGGCAGATGGTGCGGATCCGCTATCGTGCCGGGCGACAGGCGGCGGGGCGGTGACGGTGGTCGAGGATATCCCTGAGATGTTCAACGGGGCGGCGATGATTGCGCTCATCGGCTTTGGCACGGTGTCGTTCGGCAGTTTGCTGATGCTGCTGGCGCTGGCCTGGGATGGTGCGCGGGCGCGGCACTTGTCGGTGGTACGGCCGGATCAATCCGGTGCCAGTCCATGACCAACCTGTTTGCCGCGGCGGGACTTGACGACGGCGCGCCGCGGCCGCTGGCCGACAAAATGCGGCCGACGACGCTGGCGGAGGTTGTGGGGCAGGATCACATCGTCGGGCCTGAGGGGACATTGACGCGGATGCTCAAAAGCGGGCGTCTTGGATCGCTGATCCTGTGGGGGCCGCCGGGCACGGGCAAGACGACTATTGCGCGGTTGCTGGCGCATGAGACCAAGCTCGAGTTCGAGCAGTTGTCGGCAATCTTTTCTGGCGTTCCCGATCTCAGGAAGGCCTTCGACCGGGCCAAGCTCAAGCGCGAGCAGGGCAAGGGCACGCTGCTATTTGTGGACGAGATCCATCGTTTCAACCGGGCGCAGCAGGACAGTTTTCTGCCGTACATGGAAGACGGCACCATTACGCTCGTCGGCGCGACGACGGAGAACCCATCGTTCGAACTGAATGCCGCCGTGCTCAGCCGTGCGACGGTGCTGACATTAAAGCGGCATGACGAGGCGTCGCTGGCGCAATTGATGGCGCGTGCGGAGGGCGTCATGGGGCGCGCGCTGCCGCTCGACAATGATGCACGGCTTGCGCTCATCGACATGGCGGATGGCGATGGCCGCACCGCACTGAACATGGCAGAGGAGGTGTTCGCGGCGATCGAGTGCGGATGACCCGCCCCTCACGCGGGAGCGATTGACCACGCTGGTGCAGCGCCGGGCGCCGCTCTACGACAAATCGCGTGAAGGCCATTACAACCTTGTCAGCGCGCTGCATAAGTCGATCCGTGGCTCCGATCCAGATGCCGCGCTCTATTGGTTTGCGCGCATGTTAGTGGGCGGCGAAAATCCGCTGTTTCTGGCGCGGCGATTGGTGCGTATGGCGGTCGAGGATATCGGCCTCGCCGATCCGCAGGCGCTCGTCCATGCCAATGCAGCCAAAGACAGCTACGATTTCCTCGGCTCCCCCGAGGGTGAGTTGGCGCTCGCCAATTGCGTCGTCTATCTCGCGACTGCGCCGAAATCGAATGCCGCCTATGTCGCCTTCAAAGCGGCGATGCGGAGCGCGAGAGAGACGGGTTCGATTGCGCCACCGAAGATCATTTTGAATGCGCCGACCAAGCTCATGGAAGCGGAAGGCTATGGTGACGGGTACATCTACGATCACGAGACGCCGGAGGGATTTTCCGGTCAGAATTATTTCCCCGACGAGATGAAGCGGCGGCCTCAGTTTTATGATCCGCCGGAGCGCGGCTTCGAGCGCGATATCCGGAAGCGCCTGGCGTACTGGGATGGCATCCGGAAGCGGCGGGGGTGATGCTGGGGCGTGGACGATGATGTCGTGCCCCGTCTTCTTCGATCGATGTCGCCGCTCCTTCCCAGACATCCGGCTGCCGCGAGAGGTATTGCAACTTGAAGGCTTGGGTTGGGTGAGCGCAGGAGGGTTAATCGGCCGATATTTTACCTCGTCCGATGAAATCGATTTGCAGCCGGTAAATTTTGCCGCACACGCGTTAATCATGGCCTTGGCTAGGGGAGGTGCGGGCCGCCTTGATAGGGCCAAACCCGAAACTGCAAAGTTGGCTTTAAACAGCATTCCAGAGGCGAGGTGTGGGGGCGACCCAGGTTTGAGGTATGGTTTGATCCCGGCATCGGGCTGGTGAGAGGGCGAGATGGCACTGCGCGGCATTTCGATGATCCTGGTGCTCTATGGCGCGCCACTGTTTCTGCTTGGCGCGGTGCTCTACCGTCTGAATGCCGATTTCCGCGCCTTCGTTGACCGGGTGCGGCCCTATTACCAACTGGCATCGGCTGTGGTGATGCTGCTGGTTGGCGTGGTCGGCGGTGCGGTTTTGGTCTTCGTTGGGGAAGAGTTCGTGCGCAGCCACCTTGCGGCGCGGGCGGCGGATCCGGACTTATTGGTCATCGGCCTGTTTGGCGGGCTTGGCTTTTTGATCGGCGTGATCGGCTATGTGCTGTTGCAGTCGGCGCGCCGCCGCATCCGGGCTCTGGCGTCGCCATCGCGGTGAGGTTCCGGCCTCAGGGCTGGCGCATGGCACCCATTCGAGGACGGTCAAGACGGTTGGCCTAAGCGTTGCGGCTGGTTAAGCTCGGGCGACTTTAAGAAACCGACCGAGGAAACGTCATGGCCGATACCCAACGCTGCTACTGCGTGGCGGAGCACAATGCGCCGCTGCAACTGAGAACCGGCGCGGTGCCGACGCCCAAGGGCCGCGAAGTGCTGGTCAAGGTCACTGGCGCTGGCGTGTGCCATAGCGATATCCACATTTGGGAAGGTCACTACGATCTCGGCGGCGGCAAGAAGCTGTCGCTCAAGGATCGCGGTATCGCGCTGCCGCTGACGATGGGTCATGAAATCGCGGGCGAGATCATTGCCGCTGGACCGGATGCGAAGAACGCCAAGATCGGCGCCAAAGTCGTCGTCTATCCGTGGCTCGGTTGCGGCGAATGCCCGACGTGTAAGCGCGGCGACGAAAATCTATGCCTCAAGGGCCGCTCGCTCGGCGTCTTCATCGATGGCGGGTACTCGACGCACGTCGTGGTGCCAGATGCCAAGTATTGCATCGACCTCGGCGCGCTCGACGCGGCGGAAGCCGCGCCGTTGGCGTGCTCCGGCGTGACGACGTTCAGCGCGCTCAAGAAGTTCGGGGCGAAGATCAAAGACGAGCCGGTGGTGATCATCGGGGC
This sequence comes from uncultured Alphaproteobacteria bacterium, assembly GCA_963831185.1. Classification (GTDB taxonomy): domain Bacteria; phylum Pseudomonadota; class Alphaproteobacteria; order Rhizobiales; family Hyphomicrobiaceae; genus JABFRJ01. The sequence goes on along the minus strand of CAWHPE010000003.1, from coordinate 7,777 downwards.
GGGTGGTCTCGGACGCATGGCGATGACGATGCTGAAGGCGATGGGCGGCAAAGGTGCGATCGTCGTCGATATCGATGCGGCGAAGCGCGAAGCGGCGCTCGGTGCCGGGGCATTGTCGGTGATTGACGGTGGCGCAAAGGATGCGGCGCAGCAGATCCTCAAAGCGACCGGCGGCGCGCTGTTGATCCTCGACCTTGTCGGCGCAGCGTCGACGCTCAATCTCGCCATTGCCAGCGCCACGCGCGGCACGGAAATTGTCGTGGTCGGACTATTCGGCGGTGAAGTGACAATCCCGGTGCCGTTCTTCCCGCTGCGTCCGTTGGCGATCCGCGGCAGCTACGTCGGCAATCTCGCGGAACTCGACGAACTGGTGGGCTTGGCGAAGTCGGGCAAGCTCGAACTCATCCCTGTAGCACGCCGTCCGCTCGACGACGCCAATGCGGCGCTGATGTCGTTGCGCGATGGCAAGGTGAACGGACGCGTCGTTCTGGTGCCCTAAGGCCAGCACGGATTGATTGGATACATTGCAGCGGGCTGCCGTCACGGTCAAAGTGACGGCAGCCTGTTTTGTTGAGGAGTACTCATGTCACGCGATGCACCGGCTCAACTGCAGCGCCGTCTCGGGCTGGTCTTGCTGGTGCTCTATGGCACCGGGATTACTGTCGGTGCGGGCATCTATGTGTTGATCGGTACGGTGGCGGGACACGCGGGCGGGTTTGCGCCGTGGTCATTCGTGCTGGCGGCTGTGGTGATGGCGTTCACGGTGGCGTCTTATGCCGAACTGGCGACGCGGTATCCGGTCAGTGCAGGAGAGGCGGCTTATGCGCGGGCGGCATTTCGCTCGCCGCATATCTCACGGTCCGTCGGCTTGTTGACGATTGCGATTGCGGTGGTGTCGTCGGCTGCGGTGGCGCTCGGCTCTGCCGGCTATTTGCGGGAATTCGTCGCGTTGCCGACGATGCTTCTCGTGGTCATCGTGGTGTTGGCGGTCGGCGCAGTGGCGTCATGGGGTATTCTCGAGTTGGTGGTGCTGGCGAGTATCTTCACGATCATCGAGGTCGGCGGCCTCATTGCCATCATCGTTGCAGCGCTATGGTCGGATGCGCCGATCGTGCTGGCACCGGTCCCGCCGATGGATATGGCGGTGTTGTCGGGGATAGGCACGGCGAGTGTGCTGGCGTTCTTTGCCTTCATCGGTTTCGAGGATCTCGTCAACGTTGCGGAAGAGGCGAAGGACCCGCACCGGGATTTGCCACGCGCGATGGCGTTGACGCTGCTGTTGTCGACGGCGCTCTATGTCAGCATTGCCGTGATTGCAGTCAGCGTGGTGCCGCCGAAAGAGCTCGCCGCGTCATCGGCGCCGCTGAGCATGGTGTTTCGCGCCGTTGCGGGCGTCAGTCCGGCGACCATCAGCGTGATCGCCATCATGGCAACGTTGAACACGATCCTGGCACAACTCACGATGGCGTCGCGGGTCATCTATGGCATGGCGCGGCAGGGCGATCTGCCGGGATGGCTGGCGGAGGTACATCCGACGACGAATACGCCGTTGGTCGCTACGGCGCTGACAGTGGCGGCGACGCTGTTTCTGGCGCTGCTCATCCCGCTTGAGCCGCTGGCGAAGTTGACGTCGGTTGCGACGCTGGTGGTTTTTGCGTTCGTCAACGTGTCGCTGTTGGCGCTGCGCCGGCAAGGTGTTGCGGCGCCGGTACCGTCATCAGGTGACGCTTATTTTTCAGTGCCAACGTGGGTGCCGGTGGTTGGGCTTTTGACATCGCTGGCGATGATCGCGGCGTCACTGTTGTGACGCCGCGTTGGGTCTTAGATGGACTTGCGTAGCAATTGAGCGCCAGCGCCCAGCGCTTGCAACTTGGCGACGGCGACAGCGCGCGGCAGTGGCGCGAGGCCGCAATTGGTGCAGCATTGCAGCCGCTCGGCGTCGGCGTGTTTTAAGGCTTCGCGCATGACGGCGGCGACAGCTTCCGGCGTCTCGATGTTTTTTGTCGCGACATCGATGGCGCCGACCAGGATGGTCTTGTCTTTCAGCAGCTCAATAAGCGAGATCGGCACCTTCGAGCCTTGGCACTCGAGCGACACCTGCTGGATCTTCGACGCGTTGAGCGCGGGGAAGATTTCCTCGTACTGACGCCACTGCGAGCCGAGCGTTTCTTTCCACTTGGTATTGGCTTCGATGCCGTAGCCGTAGCAGATGTGCACGGCGGTGGTGCATTTGAGCCCGTGGGCTGCGGCTTCAAGGGCGGCGACGCCCCATTCTTTGACATCTTTCATGAAGACGTTGAAGGCGGGCTCGTCGAACTGGATGACATCGACGCCAAGCGCTTCCAACTCGCGGGCTTCTTCGTTCAGGACTTTGGCGAACGCCATCGCCATGTCGGCGCGCTTGCCATAGTGGGCGTCGGCGATGGTGTCGCAAATGGTCATCGGACCGGGCAGGGTGAATTTAAGTTTCCGCTTGGTATGAGCGCGCGTGAAACGGACGTCGTTGCTGTGGACGGAGCCCTTGCGCGTGATGGGGCCAGTGACGGTCGGGACGTCGACGACATAGCGGTTGTCGCGAATGCCCATCTTGGTTTTCTGCTGCCAGTCGATGCCGTTCAACTGCTCCATGAAGCCGTGGACGAAATGGATGCGGAATTGCTCGCCGTCGGTGACGATGTCGATGCCGGCGTCTTCTTCATGTTTGAGCCAAAGGAGTGCGGCATCTTCTTTCAGGACGCGCAGATCATCGCCGGAGGCGCGCCATGCGCCCCAGAGTTTTTCTGGTTCGGCGAGCCAGCCGGGCTTCGGCAAGCTGCCAGCGACTGTCGTGGGGAAGAGAGGAAGGGAAGACATGGCGTTTCTCCTGAATTGGCGCGTTCGTGCCTTATGGGGAGCACGTTAGCGGCCTCGCTGCGGAGGAGCTAGGACTTGTCGTGGGCGGCTCACCTGCTCAGGACTACGTCCGCCCATTCAGGGTGGCGGCCGGCTTGGTCTTGCACGTAGGAGCAGGCGGGCACGATCTTGAAGCCACTTTTGCGCGCGTCGGCGACGAGACGTTCGACCATTGCCTTCGCCACGCCGGTGCCGCGCATGACGGGGGGCGCATAGGTATGGCCAGCTATCACACGATCTGGGCCGGAGCGCCGGTACGTCAACTCCGCCTCGCCGTCGATGCCGGACACGCGGCCGGCATAGCGGCCTCCCGCGGCGTCTTCTGCAAGGGTGATCGAGATTTCTGCCATGGTCTCTGCAGGCTCCATCGAGTGCCGTCCGCCCAGTGCGGCCGATGCGATCAACTTGGTGCGGCGGGACGGGCAAAACAATGGCCTGCTACCGGCACGGGCTGCAGGCCAGATCTGACGCGGCGGGGTGCGATCAATTCAATTTGAAGGAGAGGGCTGCGTTACGACGACGTCCTTTTGGGCGCGTGTTGGCCCGAAAAAGAAACGGGCGGCTTCACAGCCGCCCGCTCCTTCGTGGTCAAGTTTCGCTTCGTTACCACCAGCCAAACCAGCGGCCCCGGTTCGGCCCGGAGGTGTTGCGGGCTTCGCGGTCATGGCTTTCCTGCCAAATATGGCGGTCGGCGTCGCGTTGGGTCGTGCGGAGCATCTGCCGCTCTTCGCGGGTGACGACACCGTCAGACTTGGCGCGGCGCTCGAGTTCGGCGATGCGGTCCTGTTCGGCCCGCAACTGGCGGGCCTCGGCGGCCGTGATCGAGCCATTGCGGCGGCCACGCTCAATCATGGCGTCCTGAGTGGCCTGCCTGTGGTCGATGCCCGGCGTGCGGGAGGTCTCATACCCGCCGCGCGGTTGATAGCGCTCGACGACGGCAGGCTTGTGCACGGGAGGCTCGCGATGTGGCGTCGCTGTGACGACGGGTTTCGAGACAACGGGCTTCGCGGGTGTCGCGGTTACGCGGGGGCCACCGTCACGGTTGCGGACGCCGTCGCCTCGGCGTGTTTCGTCGGCGGCCAGGGCGGCCGAGGCCAAAGCTGCGAGGCTCAGCGTCGTCAGAGCGGCGGTGAGGATGCGCTTGGTCATAGAAGTCTCCTGAGAACTCCCGGGGAACGCCGGGCCGTTGTGTATGCTCCTATCTTTAGCGGCGCCCGGTTGAACGGGGCCTGAAGCGAGCCTTTAGCTGCCGTTAAGCATCGGCCCCGTTCCGAGTTCGATTGTGAAAACGGGTGGTTACTGGTAGAGGGGTGCTTCAGCGCCTTGCCGGGCTTCTCCGGCGGCGATCCGTTAGCCCATGTGGCAAAGACCCCTTCATGAAATCGAACCCTTACGATGCCCGCGAGGATTTGCGCGCTCCGGCTGTTCCGACGCTGAGAGGCGGCGCGCAACCGCTGTTCGGCTACAAGAAATTCTGGGCGCAGCGCTTTGGCACCGCGCCATTTCTGCCGGCCACGCGCGCCGATATGGACGCGCTGGGGTGGGATAGTTGCGACGTCATTCTGGTGACGGGCGACGCCTATGTCGATCATCCGAGTTTTGGCATGGCGATCATCGGGCGCTTGCTTGAGGCGCAGGGATTTCGCGTCGGCATCATTGCGCAGCCGGATTGGCAGAGCCCGGACGCGTTTTCTGCGCTTGGGCGGCCGAACCTGTTTTTCGGGATCACCGGCGGCAACATGGATTCGATGGTGAACCGCTACACCTCGGATCGCCGCATCCGGCACAACGACGCCTACACACCCGGCGGCGAAGGTGGCAAGCGGCCGGACCGGTCCGTGATCGTCTATGCCCAGCGCTGTCAGCAGGCGTTCAAAGACGCGACCATCGTGCTCGGCGGCATCGAAAGTTCGCTGCGCCGCATCGCGCACTATGATTACTGGTCGGACAAAGTCCGGCGCTCGGTCTTGGCCGATGCGAAGGCCGATATTCTGCTCTACGGCAACGCCGAGCGGGCCGTGGTCGAAGTGGCGCACCGGCTGGCGCGGAAAGAGAGCATCGACACTTTCGACGATATTCGTGGCGTGGCGCTGATGAAGACAGCGGTGCCGGACGGGTATGTCGAATTGCACGCCGACGATGTCGACGTTGCGGACGAGGGCGCGCGCCAGGTCAAAAATGGCCGCGCTGTCGTGCGGCTGCCAGCCTTCGAGACCGTTGTGGCGGATAGCGAATCCTATGCGCGGGCGTCGCGCGTTTTGCATCGTGAGAGCAATCCGGGCAACGCGCGGCCGCTGGTACAGAAACATGGCGACCGCGAATTGTGGGTTACGCCGCCACCCATCCCACTGACGACCGAAGAGATGGATGCGGTCTACGAACTGCCCTATGCGCGCGGTCCGCATCCGAGTTACGGCGGCAACAAGATTCCGGCGTGGGAAATGATCAAGACCTCGGTCACGATCATGCGCGGATGCTTTGGCGGTTGTACGTTCTGCTCGATTACAGAGCATGAGGGCCGCATCATTCAGAACCGCTCGGAGGCGAGCGTGTTGCGCGAGATCGAGCAGATCCGCGACCGGACAGAGGGCTTCACAGGCGTCATTTCCGACATTGGTGGGCCGACCGCCAATATGTACCGCATGGCGTGCAAGGACGAGGTGATCGAGAAATCATGCCGACGGTTGTCGTGCGTCTATCCCGAGATCTGTCCGAACCTGAATACGAGCCACGAGCAATTGATCAACCTCTATCGCAAGGTGCGTGAGGTGCCGGGCATCAAGAAGGTGCACGTGGCGTCGGGTGTCCGCTATGACCTCGCGGTCAAGAGCCCTGCGTATATCAAAGAACTCGTCACGCATCACGTCGGCGGCTATCTCAAGATTGCGCCAGAACATACTGAAGGCGGGCCGCTGTCGAAGATGATGAAGCCGGGCATCGGTGCTTACGAGCGCTTCCGGCAACTGTTTGACGCGGCGGTGCAGCAGGCAGGAAAGAAGTACTTCCTCATTCCCTATTTCATTGCAGCGCATCCGGGCACGACCGACGCGGATATGTTGCAGCTCGCGATTTGGCTGAAGAAGAACAACTATCGCGCGGATCAGGTGCAGACGTTCCTGCCGTCCCCGATGGCGCTGGCGACGGCGATGTATCATTCGGGCAAGAACCCGCTCAAAGGCGTGCATCGCGGGACATCGGAAGCGGTCGATACCGTGCGCGGGTTGAAGCAGCGGCGTTTGCACAAGGCGTTCTTGCGCTATCACGATCCCGAGAATTGGCCCCTGTTGCGGGATGCGTTGAAAGAGATGGGGCGCGCGGATCTGATCGGGCCCGGCAAACACCATCTCGTGCCCAACTGGCAACCTGCCGGGACCGGTCTCACAGGTGGCGAGGGCAAGCGCACGGGGCAGAAGCACAAAGCGCAGACCTTCACGACGAAGGGTGTGCCGGTGCGCAATGCCGAGGGCCGCAAGATGGGTCTGCCCAGCACGTCACGGCCACCGTCGAAGGGCGGGCCACGGCCGCGCTGAGTGCGGCCTCATTGCCTGCGGCTTGTCACGACATTGCTTTCTTCGATGCGTATCGTACCGTCGTTTTGAAACGGCGGATTTACGGAGATGCGGCATGTCGAAGACATTGGGTTGGCTGGTTGCGTTTGTGCTCGGCATCGTGCTCGCGCTTGGCGGGGTGATGTACCACTACAACCTGTTCCCCTCGCTCGAAGTGCGCGCAGCGAAGGCCGGCAAGCTCGAAGGCAAGCTGATCGTCCAGTGGATCGAGCCGGATAAATTCCTGTTTGTGCCTGATGCGGCGAGCCCGTTGAAGTTCACGCGTGCATCCGGCGAAGTGGTGCAGCCGGCGCGGCTCTTTACCGATGGCGGCACGATCCCGCGGCCGATGTGGGTGGCGCGGAGCTATTCGCCGTGGGGCTTTGCGCCCGCGTTCATCGTTCACGATTGGTTGTTCGAGATGAAGCGCTGCAAGATTACCGGCAATCCGGCTGGCGACTACAAGGCGGCAGCGTTGATCATGGCGGAGGTGATCAAGACCATGGCTGCGTCGGGCGTGGCGCAGGTCGATGATCTCACGCTTTTGTCAATGCACGCCGCTGTCAGTTCGTCCTATGCCAAGGACTACTGGGATAACGGTAAGTGCGAGACGGTGGCTGCGGCCGCAGCGCCTGCACCGTCTGCCAGTGCTCCGGCTGATCGCACGGCTATGGCGCGGGCGCCTGCGACGGCCGCACGGCGGGCGCTCGAAAGCAAGGCGCCGGTCATGCAGTATGAAATCAAGTTCTGAGGCGCGGATCGCGCGCGGCAACGGCTTCGAACGGGAGACGCATGATGAGTACATTCGGCGGCGACGATCCGGTTCCTGGCGACGCGCGGACCTGTGCGGCGATCGAGCATGTCATTGTGCCGCGCGCGCATGATCTCGGCGGGTTTCGCGTGCGGCGGGCGTTGCCGTCGGCGGCGGCGCAGATGGTCGGTCCCTTCATCTTTTTCGATCAGATGGGGCCGGCGGAGTTTGATGCCTCGAACGGCGTCGATGTGCGGCCGCATCCGCACATCGGCTTGTCGACGGTGACGTATCTGTTCGACGGCGAAATGTATCATCGCGACAGTCTCGGCACGTCACTTGCGATCACACCGGGTGACGTGAACCTGATGACTGCGGGGCGCGGCATCGTGCATTCGGAGCGGGAGGCACAGGCGCGGAAGAGCATGCGTCGGCAACTCCATGGCATTCAAGCGTGGCTGGCGTTGCCGCAGTCGCACGAGGATGGTGCGCCGGCGTTTGCGCATCACGGCGTCGCTGAGTTGCCGCGTCTTGAGGGCGAGGGCAAGAGGATCCGCCTGATCATCGGGAGCGCGTTCGGGGAACG
>CAWHPE010000002.1:0-371497 GCA_963831185.1 uncultured Alphaproteobacteria bacterium | reverse complement strand
ATCTAGTACGCATGTCCCCATGATGCCGAGAACCGGTACATCGACCTTGCGAAACATGTTGAGGCCCTTACGCGCATCGATCAACGCGAAGTCCTGTGGCGTTGAGACGATAACGGCGCCGGAGAGCGGCACTTGCTGGGCCATTGTCAACTGCACGTCGCCGGTTCCGGTGGCATATCGATGACGAGCGACGTCCAACTCGTTACCCGCGTCGCCCCAAGCGACCTCTCGCAACATCTGCGTCAGAGCCGACACGACCATGGGACCGCGCCAGATGATCGGTGTGCCTTCATCACAAGGAAGCCCATCGACATGGCTTTGAGGCCGAACGCCTCCATCGGACGCAGCCGCTTATCCGGCAACGCCTGAGGACGGCCCGTGAGCCCGAGGAGGCGCGGTTGGGATGGGCCGTAGATGTCGGCGTCGAGGATCCCGACCTTCAAACCATTGGCCTGGAAGCCAAGTGCAAGGTTGACAGCGGTTGTGGACTTTCCGACGCCACCTTTGCCTGAGGCCACGGCAATCAAATGTTTGATGCCGGCAACGGCTGCGGACTGGGATTTGGCGGCCGGAGCTGCGTGGCTATGGCCAGCGTGGCTGTGACCGGCGTGGCTATGTGCAGCTGGAGCGCTGGCGCTCGCACGGGCCGCTTGGACACGCGGACTTTCTGGAACGCGCGCGCCGCCAACGGCTGGCCGGCTAGCGCCTTGTGCTGCTTCTGCGGTCAAGACCGCCGTAACGCCTGTCACGCCGTCAATGCCCGCGACGACCTTTTCGGCGGCTTGACGCAACGGCTCGAGTTCTTCGGCACGGCTGGCCGGAACGGTGATCGAAAAGTAAGCGCGTCCATCTTTCAGAAGCACCTCGGACACCAATCCGAGATCAACGATGTTGCTTTCGAGATCGGGGCCTTTGACCCGGCGCAATTCGGCCAACACTTGTTCTTTCGAGACCGTCATTCCTGCTCCTCATCCTCCGCTCACTGGCAGTTGCCTGTCCCGTCGCGAGGATTGTTGTTCTGGTATTGTGCCGCGCGGTTGCAACGCTGAAGGACGCACGTGCGAGAAACACTGGCTCGCCTATGCCCAATACTTGGGATTTCGGCTCATGAAAAGCGCAAATGGCCTGCGTTTTGGCAGATGGCTCGCGTGCTCCGAACCGCTTTGGTGGATTGCCCCACCCGCAGCTTGCGCATTCGGGATGGCCGGCGATTGTCCGCATTTTTCGAGGTAACTCGATCTATCTCGTTCGCGCATCTTACGCCTTTCGAGTGACCAATGACCGGCGATTGAGCCCGGCGCAAATCGCTTGCGTCTGGCTTAACCTTGAAATCGGCGACAGCTGGATCTGCGTCTGTCTCGACTTCAGCACGAGCGGTTAAGACGAGGAATTGCGTTGATGCAGGACACCAGGACTTCCGCGGTCAAATCACTCAGACGCTCACCGTTTGCGGTCTCAAATGGCTTGCGGGCGAAAGCGCACGCACTCATCCCGGGCGGCTGCCATACCTATGCGAAGGGCGACGATCAATATCCGATCATGTCGCCGGGCTTCATTGCGCGCGGTTCCGGGCTGCCGCGTCACGGATGCTGACGGAAACACCTATATCGAGTATGGCATGGGTAACCGGGCGGTCGGTCTTGGACATGCCTACCCAGAAGTTCTGGCGGCCGTGATGGAGGAATTGAGCTTCGGCTGCAATTTCACGCGGCCTTCGGTCGTCGAGATCGAAGCGGCAGAAGCCCTTCTCGACTGCATTCCCGGCGCCGAGATGGTGAAGTTCTGCAAAGACGGTTCAGACGCAACATCTGGCGCTGTCAAACTGGCGCGCGCCTACACGGGGCGCGATCTCGTGGCGATCTGCAGCGACCATCCGTTCTTCTCGGTAGACGACTGGTTTATCGGCACCACGGCGATGGATGCCGGCATCCCCAAAGCCACCAAGCAAATGACAGTTGGGTTCAAATACAACGACATTGCCAGCGTCGAAGCTCTTTTCAATGCTTATCCGAACTCTATTTCATGCGTCATTCTCGAGGCGGCCCGCCTTGACGAGCCGCATGACCAATTCCTGCACAAAGTGCAAGCCTTGGCTCACGCACATGGTGCCGTCTTCATCCTCGACGAGATGATTACGGGCTTTCGCTGGGCGGTCGGCGGGGCGCAGAGCGTCTATGGCATCACGCCAGATCTCTCGACGTTCGGGAAGGCGCTTGCCAACGGCTTTTCGGTGTCGGCGCTGGCAGGCAAGCGTGAAATCATGCGACTTGGCGGCCTGACACATATGGACCGGCCGCGCGTGTTCTTGTTGTCGACGACGCATGGCGCGGAGACGCATGCCCTGAGGGCGGCCATCGCGACCATGCATATCTACAAAACGCAGGGGGTGATCCAACACCTGCATCGCCTTGGCGTGCGCTTGAAGGCAGAAGGCAATGCGCTGGCACGGCGGCACGGAGTTGAAGACCATTTCCGCATCGCGGGACGTCCGAGCTGCCTTGTTTATTCGACGTCGGATCGGGATGGCAAGGCGTCACAGGCGATGCGAACACTGCTCTTGCAAGAGACGATCGCGCGTGGCGTGCTCGATGCCATCGCTTGTCGTCAGCTATACGCATGACGACGATGCCATCGACGCAACACTCGAAGCCCTCGATGGAGCGCTTGGGATTTACGCCCGTGCGCTGGAAAGTGGGCCCTCGCAATTTCTGGCTGGTCGGCCATCACAAGTGGTGTACCGCCGATACAATACGTCAACCTGATGGAGCGGTTGCCGGAGAGCGCATCGGTTACGTGCGCGCATAGCGCCCGATGCGAATTGTGCAACCCGTCAACTAGAGTCAAGCGCACTTTCCGGGCGACAAAGGCCTCGGCAAAACGCTCGGGTGCCCGGCACTCCATTCCGCGAAGACGGGCTAAGCCTCGAAAAGTCTCGGGATCGAACCAATCTTTGGCACGTTGCGTGCCGAAATGGCGTTGCAGAAGCGCTATTTTCCGATCCAAGACATCGCTCGACAGCGCAACGTAGGCGTTTGGCTGGCAAAGGTCGCCATCCCATTTCGGAATTTCATATTCGAGAATCATGGCATCGCGAAACGTATTCCAGGTCAGGGCACAGGTTTCGCGATGATCTTGGTGGGCGTCCTCCCGCCGATGTGTGAGCACTACATCGGGATTGGGAAAGCGTTGCTTCAGGCCTTCAATCCAGAGCTTCAGTTCGGAGCCCTGATAAGGAAAATAACCATCGCGAAAGGCGGCGCATTCAACCACCTTGCTCTGGCAGCCTGAGAGAAATTCTGCGGCCGAGGCGCGCGCCTCCGTTTCCCGAATACCTGTCGCGCTCAACACGCACCACGCGATTTCAGTGGAACCGCGTCGCGCTGCAGCAGTGTGAGCAACGTGCCGCCGGCTCCGATCTCGATGTCGTCGGAATGAGCGCCGAGCGCCAACACGCGTAACGGACGGCCGGACGTGTGTAGACCTAGAGGTAGCATCGCCGTTTTTACTCAGTTTGCGCCGATCAACCGATTTTACGCGGCCGGTTGGCCATAGCATCGGGGCCGCGCCACGGCATACGGCCCTGTTCGACCAGATCTTCGAGGACCTGGCGATCGCGTAGCGTGTCCATGGATCGCCAAAAGCCATCATGCTTGAAGGCGAGTAATTGGTTCTCGGCGATCAGGCGGTTGAACGGATCAAGCACAAGCTCCTCGCCTTCGCGCATGTAGTCGAAGATCTCCGGCCGAAAGATGAAGTAACCGCCATTGATCCAGATGTCGGTACGATCGGACGACCGGAACTCGCGCACCACACCGTCGTCGGCGATGTCCGCCATATGATACGTTAAGGGTGGGCGGACAGCGACGAAGGCGGCAACCTTGCCACTTGCCTTAAATTTCTCGGTCATCTCTTGCAGGTCGATGTCGCAGAGGCCGTCAGAATAATTGGCGTAAAAGTACTCTTCATTCTCAACTTGCTTGCGGACGGCCCATAAGCGTTCGCCGATGTTACGCCACACACCGGTGTCGATCATGGCGATGCGCCAATCGTCGGGGAGCTTGCCGAGATACTCAATGCGCGCGCCGGAGTTCGAGACGACGCAGTCGACCTGTGCTTGCGGGTTTGTAGTTGAGGAAGTAGTCTTTGACGACATTGGCTTTGTAGCCGAGACAAAGAACGAAATCGCGGTGACCGAACCGACTATAGTAATCCATCACATGCCACATGATCGGCTGCTGATCCGACTGGGATCATCGGCTTTGGGATGCTTTCGGAATATTCGCGGATGCGCGTTCCAAGACCGCCGCAGAACAGAACGACTTTCATGAGCCTACTCCTGTACCATCACATTACGCGTCACGCGTTTGGATCGATGACCGCGACTTCCGGAATCGGGACGACGAATTTTCCACCCCATTCTCCGATGTGGCGCATCTGGCGCGATGATTTCGCGCCGCAAGATTCCACGGTAGGATCAGCAGATAGTCAGGCTTCATCTCGTCGATCATCGCGACGGGGTGAATTGGAATATGCATACCCGGCGTAAAGCGACCGTGCTTGTAGGGATTGCGATCGACCGTGAAATCGAGAAAATCGGTACCGATGCCACAATAGTTGAGGAGCGTATTGCCTTTGCCGGGCGCACCGTAGCCGACGATCGTCTTGCCGCTTTCCTTGGCGTCGATCAGGAATGCAAGCAGCGCACGTTTGGTGTGCCGGACCTTGCCCTGCGAACTCGCTGTAGGTGGCCATATCGCGGAAGCCGGCCCGTTCCTCGCGCGCCTTAAGTGCGATTACGGACGCGCTCGGTTGCCGACCACTTTCTGCGTGGGCGAGGTAGACCCGGAGCGACCCGCCATGGGTCGGAATTTCTTCGACGTCGTAGAACACCAAACCGTGACGCCGCGCCATTTCGTCGATGGTGAGGGCAGAGAAATAGGAGAAGTGTTCGTGATAGATGGTGTCGAACTGGTTCTCGTCCATCAGCTTTTGCAGGTGCGGAAACTCGAGGGTAATTGTACCGTTTGGCTTGAGTAGTACTTTCATGCCGCCGACGAAGTCATTGAGGTCTGGCACCTGCGCCAAGACATTGTTACCCAAAATCAAATCAGCCGATTTGCCTTCCGACTTCAGTCGCGCCGCCAACTCGACACCGAAGAACTCGGTTATCGTCGGGATACCTTTATCGATTGCGACCTGAGCGACGTTGCGTGCTGGCTCGATGCCAAGGACTGGAACATCGAGCGCGGGGAAGTGCTGCAACAAGTAACCGTCGTTGCTGGCGAGTTCGACGGCGAGGCTCTGGGGTCCGAGCGACAATCGCTGCGCGATCATTTCGCAATAAGCCTTGGCGTGGGCGACCCAACTTGTCGAGTACGATGAAAAGTACGCGTACTCGCGGAAGATATGCTCCGGTGTCACGTATTCCTTGAGCTGCGCCAAATAGCAGACGTGGCAGACTTGAACATGGAGCGGGAAATAGGGCTCCATTTGATCGAGTTCGTCGCGACGGAGAAAACTTTCGCAGAGCGGTGAATTTCCGAGATCAACCAGCGTGTGTTTGAGCCCGGCACCGCAGAGACGGCATTTGCAGACCGATCCGGCCAATGCTGTTGCGTCGGAGACGATGGCAGCGGTGTCGGAGCGTGAATTCATTGCGTTTTCCCTCGTCTTCCTCAGCCACACCTGATGCAGCGGCGACTTCATTTCAGCTCAGGACGCGTCTGAACTTTCCGAGCCGCTGCCACATCTTTGACGACTTCCGTCGCTTGCTCGTGCTTGGCAGCTTAAGGCTGGCGTGCCGGCATCACAGCCTCTCATTGGGTGGCCGGGCGTGCTCAACGCGGATGAGGGCGGAACCAGTGGGCTGCGGCGGTTAGCACAAGGTCGCGGGAGGGCCCGCCGAAAGTGGTAGATCGGAAGACGCCGCTCGGCTGGTTGCAATTGCGGCACGAGCGGCCGCAGTTTGGTGTTAAGCCACGGCAGCGGACGTCGTTTCTATGAATTTCGAAGCCCACACGCCTGAAGGATGCATGGACCATCGTGCCGACCCGCGCTCGGGACTCCCGCGGTTACTTCATGCGGACGTTCTGTGCCGAAACATTTGCCGCGCGCGGGCTCGAGGCCTCGTTTGTCCAACATTCAACCTCGTTTTCAGCGCGGCGCGGAACCGTGCGCGGCATGCACTTTCAGCGTGCACCGCATGAGGAGGTTAAGATCGTACGCTGTCTGAGAGGTGCGATACTCGACATCATCGTTGATCTACGGACGGCATCTCCGACATTTTGCACGTGGCAGGGCTTTGAGCTGACAGCGGACAACGAGCAGCAACTCTATGTGCCGAAAGGTTTCGCGCACGGCTTTCAAACGCTGACAGACGATGCCTTGGTGAGCTACCTGATCTCGACACCCTACGCGCCTGAAGCGGCGGCGGGCGTGCGCCATGACGATCCAGCATTTGGCATTGCGTGGCCGCTGCCGATCAGCGAGATCAACGACAAAGATCTGCATTGGCCAGACTATCGTTGACCGTTGCGCACTCCGCCGGAACTCAACGATCGATCGACGCGTCTTCGACGAGCCATGCGACCAGCGACGGAAAATCAATTCCCATATGGGCTGCAAGCTCTGGAACCAGTGACGTCGGCGTCATACCCGGCTGCGTGTTGGTTTCGAGGTAGATCAGTTCATTCTTGGTCTCGTCGTAGCGGAAATCGGAGCGCGAGATGCCGCGGCAGCCGAGCGCCTGATGGGCGGCGAGGGTGTGTCGCTGGATGGCCGTCCGGATGCCATCCGGCAGGTCAGCGGGCAGGATGTGCTTGGAGCCGCCCGGCGCGTATTTGGCTTCGTAGTCATAGAATTGGAGATGACCAGCGGAAACGATGTCGATGATGTCAGTGGCGCGGTCGCCGATCACGCCACAAGTCAGTTCGCGACCAGCGACGAATTGCTCGACCAGAAGCAGACCGTCTTTCGTCACTGGAATTTGCGCGATCTTCTCAGGCGGCCGATTGGCACCTTCGTTGACGATCACAACGCCAATGCTGGAGCCTTCCGCAATTGGTTTGGCGACGTAAGGCGGTGGCATCACGTGGTCGCGCAGCGCATCGGCGCGTGTGACGCAGAGGCCGTGTGCGATAGGAACGCCATTTGAAGCGACGAGGCGGCGTGTCTGCTCTTTGTTCATTGCGACCGACGACGCCATGACTCCGGAGTGGGTATAGGGAATGCCGAGAACTTCGAGCATGCCCTGTACGCAGCCGTCTTCACCCCACCGGCCGTGGAGTGCGTTGAAAACGACATCAGGTTTCTGCTTAGTGAGTGCGGCGGAAAGATTACGGTCGGCATCGACGCAAGTAACCTTGAAGCCTGCGGTCTCCAACGCTTTCGCGCATTCATGACCCGAGGATAGGGACACTTCGCGCTCGGCAGACCAGCCGCCCATGAGGACGGCGACGTGGGTTTCGGCACGTGAGCGAGCGGTGGGCATTGCGGTGTCCTCTTGTTCCAGCGGGGAGCGATCACACGCTGTTGTGTTCCGGATAGACAATTTGGCTTTATTCTCGCAAGAAAAAACGCTTCGACTAGGTCACAATCGCCTTTTCAGCGGCCAATATGCGTCTGTTGCGCCCAATGTTCGCCACGAGGTTCGTCCGGAATAGGGTCGTGATGCCGACAGTTTCATTCACACAAAATATTCAACGGCATGTGGCATGCCCCGACGTGGAGGTCAGTGGCAGCACGGTGCGGGAAGCGCTCGATGCTGTTTTTGACGGAAATCCGCAGGCGCGCGGGTACGTTCTCGACGACCAGGGCGGGCTGCGGCGGCACATGACCGTGTTTCTCGATGGCGTCCTGATCCGTGACCGGGTCAAACTCTCTGATCCCGTGACGCCGGGTAGTCGCATCTACGTTTTCCAAGCTTTGTCCGGAGGCTAGTCATGAGCGACCGACTGTTGATCTCGACGCGCAAGGGCTTGTTCACACTGACACGCGGCACGCGCGGGTGGGCCATTACCGGCGTCGATTTCCTCGGCGACAACGTCACGCTGACGATGTCCGATCCGCGCGATGGGCGGACCTACGCTGCGCTCGATCACGGGCATTTTGGCGTGAAAGTGCATCGCTCGACCGTCGGTGGCTGGGAGGAGATTGCGGCCCCGCAGTATCCACCGAAGCCGGAAGGGCACATCGAGAACGATATGTGGGGCCGGCCGCTGGCGTGGAGCACGGCGCGGATCTGGGCGCTGCAGGCCGGTGGCCGAGACCAGCCGGGCGAAATCTGGTGCGGCACACTGCCGGGCGGGCTGTTCCGGTCAACGGATCATGGCGAGAGTTGGGAGATGTGCCGGACGCTGTGGGATCATCCGAAGCGCACGATGTGGATGGGGGGCGGCGCAGATCTGCCCGGCTTGCATTCGATCTGTGTCGATCCGCGCAATTCGGCACATGTCACGATCGCGGTGTCGACGGGCGGGTTATGGCACACGGAGGATCGTGGCGCGACGTGGACGCAACGTGGCGATGGCATGCGGGCGGATCACGTGCCGCCAGAGATGACGCACGACCCCATTGCGCAGGACGTCCACTGCCTGGTGCAATGCCGGGCGCAGCCTGAGCGGATGTGGGTGCAGCATCACAACGGAATATTCGTTTCCGATGATGCGGGACGAACTTTCCGTGAAATTCGGAATGTGCAGCCGTCGGTGTTTGGATTTGCGGTCGCCGTGCATCCGCACGCGCCCGACACCGCGTGGTTTGTGCCAGAAATCAAAGACGAAAAGCGCATTCCAGAAGGCGGCAAGCTCGTGGTGACGCGGACGCGCGACGGCGGCAAGACGTTTGACATCCTGCGCGATGGCTTGCCGCAAGACCATGCCTACGATGTCATCTACCGCCACGCGCTCGACATCGATGCGACGGGCGAGCGGCTGGCGATGGGATCGACAACGGGGGGAGTGTGGGTAACGGAGAATGGCGGAGAAAGTTGGTCGTGCGTCTCGCAATCCTTGCCGCCGGTTTATGCGGTGCGATTTGGGTAGGGCACGACCGCCACTCGTTCTCGCGTCAGAACCTCGTGCCGCGATTGTAACTATCGACAAGCTGGTTGTAGTCGCGCATCAGGCGCGCGGGCGAGCCTTCGACCATCCAAGCGCCGCCGCCTGAATTGAGGATCATTTTCTCGCCGCTGCTGTAGGGAACCTTATCGCGCAAGCGCCGCATCAACTGTTTGGCTGTAACCAAATAGGACTTTGATGCGCTGACAAAACCGGAGCCGATTTTGCTCTCCTTGTTGGCGCTGGCGTAGTCCTCGGTGGCTTTGCTCATTGCTTCGAACTCGGTCAATGCCGCCGTCAGCTTTGCGAGGTCGGGCGTGGAGGCGCTTTGTACGCGCATCAATGCTTTCGCACGGATCATCAGCGCCTCAATGTGGTAGCGGCCCTTACGGCCTTCGGTGCGTTCGATTTCGGCTAGGCGCTCCAGAGCGCGCTTATCCTGCAGTGTCTCGATGCCGGCGCGCAACTTATCATCAGCGGATGCGAAGGTGGTCCAAGCGGCGACCAGGCGGGGATGCAGTGCTTTGCCCTTCGCCATCTTGTCGTCTTTGTAATTCTGCTGGGTATAGTAATCGTCGGCTTCTTTTAGAAGCGGCTCAAGCGCGGTTACCGCAGTGACATATCCAGATGCGGCGGCTTCCAGATCGGCATCTCGTGGTTCGAGGGCGCTGGCTTTCTCGACGTTCTTCTTGCAGTCGGCGGTGTCGTAGATGGTGTAGGTGCCGTAAATGATGCGCTCATTTCCGGTCGGACCATTTTTTCCGACCCAACTGAAGTATCGCGCGCGAGATTCGTAAGAGCGGCCCGACAACCGATTGAGACAGCCGACGTAGGCATTCATTTTTTGCGTGAGGGCGGGGGCTTCTGCCCGTGCCGGTGTCACTGGAAGAGTAGCGGTCAACAGGAGTGCTGCCAGCACAACGCGGCGTTGTCGGGTGCTCATTGCGGTCGAACTCCTTTGCCGGCTGCTTCGCTGGCGACGCATCTTCGGGTGATCTTAATCTTGCGCGGCGGCCCGCGAAAGAGTTTGAACATAGACTTGGTTTCCCGCGGCGAATTCACATTACCTTCCTCACGTTATCCCGAATGTAGCGCCGTTGGGCGTCGAGAGCCGGGGCCTTTACTTTTCTGGGACGGAGAAAGACACCGGCTCGCGCCTCGCTTGGCCGGGAAGACGCACGTGGGGATGAAAGCACTCGGCAGGTGAGGAAGCCGAAGCGAAAATAGGCGGACAGCGAAGGTTTGTGGGGCCAGGGAGCGGCTTGTGTTCGCTTTATCAAGCGCCTTCAGAACTCCCCTGACCCACTCCCCATTTAATCGCGCGTTTAGGCGCTGCGCGCTTACCCGAACCAATCGAGGAAAGCACCGGTTCATCGCGCGAGACGTGAAAGCACATTATGCGAGGGCGAGTGCGTCGCCGGTCTTGTGGCCTTCGAGCGGGAGGCCCAGGCGGATGATTTCCCACTGGAGGTGGATGCCTGAGTGCGCAAGCACGCGGGCGCGAACGGTTTCACCGAGCGTCTCGATATCTTCGGCGGTGGCGTTCTGATCATTGATAAGGAAGTTACAGTGCATCTCCGAGACTTTGGCACCACCGACACGAAAGCCGCGCATGCCGGCGGCGTCAATCAGCTTCCATGAGCTGTGTGGCAACGGGTTCTTAAAGGTCGACCCGCCAGTGCGCTCTTTGATCGGCTGATTAGCTTCGCGATAGTCGGCGACTTCTTGCATTTGCTTTTGGATTTCGGCTGGATCGCCGGGTGCGCCTTTGTAGGTGGCTTCGGTGAATATCCAATCATCGGGGACGCCGCAGTGGCGGTAGGTGAACTGCATGTCGGCCAGCGTCAGCACGTGGATGTTGCCTTGACGATCGACCGCGCGCGCCGACACGAAGCCGTCTTTTGTTTCGCGCCCGTGGGCACCTGCGTTCATGCGGAGTGCGCCACCGATGGAGCCGGGAATGCCGCGATAAAAGGCGAGACCGGTGATGCCCGCGTCGGCTGCGGCGCGGGCGACTTTCACATCGGGCACCGCCGTTCCGGCGGTGATTGTGTGATCAGGGCCGCTTTTGACATCGCCAAAGCCACGGCCGAGACGGATGACGACGCCGGGCACGCCGCCATCGCGGACGAGCAAATTCGAGCCGAGGCCGACGACGAAGACCGGCAAATCTGCGGGCGCGTTTTTGAGGAAATGTGCGAGATCGGATTCGTCGGCGGGGGTGAACAAGACTTGTGCCGGACCGCCAACGCGGAACCAGGTGATGTCCGCCATTTTGGCGTTGGCAATGAGCCGGCCGCGCAATTGCGGGCAACGGGCTTGCAGATCGGCGGTGATATCAGGGAAGGACATGTGAGGGCTCAGCTCTTTCTCCGTCATCCCGGCGAAGGCCGGGACCCACGGCAACTAAAACTCTGGCTGAATTCGCCCTCGCGTACGCTCAACGTCAGCCGGGCCGGATTCGAGTTCGCCGGTATCACGATTGTACAAGTCACGCCACTGCGGATTTACGGTTTGGATGAGGCGAACTTTCCATGCTCGTTTCCAGTCTTTGATGCGTTTCTCACGCTTGATCGCATCGTCCATAGTGACGTGCATTTCTTAGTAGACGAGTGTTTTTATCGCGTGCGTTTTCGTGAACCCTGAGTAGAGACCGCTCACATGATCGGACATGCGGTCAGATAGATTGCTGGTGACACCCGTGTATAGGATGCCATGCGGTTTGCTGGCGAGAATGTAGGTACAGGGGCACTTGGGTTTACGATCGTACAACATTGGCAGGCTCGTTTTGCCACTGGTTCCAAGTCATAAAGAGCGGGTTGGTTGAGATTCACGTGGGTCCCGGCCTTCGCCGGGATGACGATGAAATAATAGGTGTTCGTGAGTTCAAAATGCTGCCTGCGGTGGCATGACGAGCCAATTTGGAATATTCTTCGAACTATTCCGCCAGCCATTGCGGCAGGGCGTGGGCCCAGTCGGTGGAGGTGCCGGCGCCGAAGCAGAGGACGGTATCGCCGGCTGTGGCGCGGGATTTTATTTGTAGCAACGAGATCGCGCGGGGCGTCGACGTGGGTGGCGTCGGCGTGACCGGACTTGCGAATGGCTTCGGCGAGGGCCGCGTGAGAAACGCCGGGGATTGGTGCTTCTCCTGCCGCGTACAACGGGCCGATGATGACGCTATCGGCGTCGGAGAAACAGGTGGCAAAGTCGCTGAAGAGATCGCGGAGCGCGCGTGTAGCGATGCGGCTCGCAAATCGCGATGACGCGGTGGCCGGCTGACCCGGCGCGGGCAGCTTTCAAAACAGCTGCGATCTCGACGGGGTGGTGGCCGTAGTCGTCGAAGATCTCGACGCCCTGCCAAGTGCCCGTTGGTTGGTAGCGGCGCTTGACGCCCGCGAAGGCGGCGAGACCGCTGCGGATCTGAGCGTCCGAGAGGCCGACGGCGTTGGCAACGGCGAAGGCGGCCAGCGCGTTCAGCGCGTTGTGGTGGCCTGGGACGGGGACTTGCAGATTGTCGAGGCGACGGACACCGCCGGGCATACGCGGGCCGAAGTCGGCAGAGAAGGTCGTGACGCGCCCTTTGACGGAGACATCGAGTAGCCGGATGTCGGCATCAGCTGATGTGCCGTATGTGAGTAGGGGGCGGCTGTCGGCGCGTAGGTTAGCCTTTTCCATCAGTTCGCGCGCGACGGGATGATCGATGCAGACGACGGCGAGGCCGTAGAACGGGATCTGCGTCAAGAACTGCGAGAATTCCTTGTGCATGTTCTCGACGGTGCCGAAGTAGTCGAGATGCTCTGGGTCGACGTTGGTGACGATGCCGATGCGCGTTGGCAGACGGACGAAGGTGCCGTCGCTCTCGTCGGCTTCGACGACGATCCACGGACTTTTGCCGAGCCGCGCGTTGGTGCCCCAGTCGAGGACGATGCCGCCGGTGATGACGGTCGGGTCGGCGCCGCCATGCGTCAGCAAGTGGGCGAGGAGCGAGGTGGTGGTTGTCTTGCCATGTGTGCCGGTCACGGAGATGGTGTCGAAGAGCCGCATGATCTCAGACAGGATCTCGGCGCGGCGCATGATGGGCAAATGGGCGGCGCGGGCGCCGTCGAGTTCAGGGTTGCCGGGCTTGACGGCGGTGGAGATGACGACAGCGGCGGCACCCGCGAGATTGCGCGCGTCGTGACCGACGAAGATTTTCATGCCGAGTTTGCGCAAGCGGTCGAGGTTGTAACCGTCCTTCTGGTCGGAGCCTTGGACCGATGTAGCCTTGGGCGTGCAGGACTTCGGCGATGGCGCTCATACCGATGCCGCCGATGCCGACGATGTGAATGGGGCCAAGCTTGGCGGGCATACGCATGGGTTGGTCCTTGAGGCGGCAAAAACGGAATTTCGAGGTCGTTTAAACCTGTTTGTGGGACAAGGAAAGCGGCGCGGACTTGGCTATTTCGGGGCGTCGATCTTGATTGTCGGATCGTAACGGTAGGTGACGGTCTGCGTGGTTTTTGACACGAGATCTTTTAGTTCGGTGATGTGCTGCGCGCGGATGGGACGATTGGTGGCGGCATCGACAAGCAACGAACTTTCCGACGCAAGGCCCATAGTCACGATACTGTATGTGAAGCGCTTGATTTTCCTGCCGTCACGCGCGACTTCGGGCTGGCAGGCAACATCCTGTACCGACGCGCGCAACCGGGCCGCCTCCCGCTCAATCTGCTTGGCCAGATCGTCATCCGCCGAACCGGACTGACCAGACGCGGTCTCTGCGCGACCATGACTTCCCGACGTCGCGGGTCCAGTACTCTTTGCCGATCAGCACGCTTTCGCGCTCGGCCTTGCCGCGTTCCATCAATCGCGTATAGGCGCGGTCCGGAGGGACGATCTGAATTGCGGTGGATTTATCGACGACACGCTTCGGTGGTTGACCCAACTCGAAGGTGGATTCGGTGCTGAAGGACTCCGTGACTTCGTAGGGGCCATGCGTGCTGGCTTTGGAGATGGCATCGACCAACTCGGACTTGCAATCTGCTTGTGCGCCGCATGCAAGCGCCACACTCACCCCGAGCGCCGCCGCACTTAACTTCACTGAACTCAGCATTTCCAATGGCCTTTCGACGTCGTCCAGACAGTGAGCAAGCTTGGGGGCGGGCCAACTCAAAGCGATTGAAGAGACTGCTTTCTATATCAAGAGAACGAATGTGCGCGCGCCAATTCTTCGACGAGGTCGGCGAGACGAGCAACGGCGTCGGGTTTGCCGATTGATTTGGCGGCGGCGGCCATTGCGGCAAGGCGGGCAGGCGCCTCGAGCAGCAAACCGATTTCGTGGGCGAAACGCTCCTCGGTCAAATCCTTCTGTTCGACCAGAACCGCCGCTTTGGCATCTTGCAGCCGCCGCGCGTTGTTCAACTGATCGTTGTCGAGCGCGTGCGGCAAGGGGACAAGAATCGACGGACGGCCAATCACTGTCAATTCGGCGGTCGTCGACGCACCCGCACGGCCGACGACGAGATGCGCTTGAGCGATCAGCTCGGGCAAATTGGGGAAGAATGGCGCGACTTCGGCGATGATCCCAGCCGCAGCATAGGCCTTGCGCACACGCTCGACGTCTTCGTCACGCGCCTGTTGAATGATGCGCAAGGTGGCGCGCGACTCTGGCTTATAGGTGGCCAACGCGGCGGGCACGCTATCCGAGAAGAAGCGCGCGCCTTGGCTGCCGCCGAAAATCAGGATGTTAAACGGGCCTGCGGCCGCTGGTGGGACATAGGGCTTTTGTGCTGCCGTGATGACGATGTCGCGCACGGGATTGCCCGTATACCGGACATTAGCCTTCAAATGTTCAAGGCCGGCGACATTTTCAAATGAGGTGGCAACAGCGGTGACGCGCTTGGCCAACATCTTGTTGGCGCGGCCGAGCACGGCGTTTTGTTCATGGAGCGCTGATGGGATCTTCATCAACGCAGCGGCGAGCATGGGCGGGACGGTCGGATAGCCGCCAAAGCCGATGATCGCGGCAGGCTTGACCGATTTTAGAATGCCGCGCGCCGCTGTGACACCTCGCGCCAGGGTAAAGCCGGTGCTGGCGAGGGCGATCGGATTGCGTCCGCGGACGGTTGCGGCGGGGACTTGATAGACCTTGCGGGCTGGGAAATCGTGGCCGTAGCGGTCGCCGCGCATATCGGTGATGAGGTCAACGACAATGCTGCGGCGGGCGAGTTCCTGCGCGAGAGCGAAGGCGGGGAAAAGATGACCGCCGGTGCCGCCGGCGGAGAGCATGACGTTGAGAGACGGGGACTTGATTGCGGTGGTTGCTGTCATGGTGGCGGTCGTGGACTTGGCGGGTTGCGCAGGTTCTGCACCGTGCGCGGTGAAGTTGGATTGGGCGGCGACGAGAGCGCGGAAGTGATCGCCGCGATGCTCGAAGCTTTTGTATTGATCGTAAGATGCACACGCGGGTGACAACAAAACAACAGGCTCGGTATCGGCTGCGGCACTAGCGTCGCGTATGGCGCTTGAGACCGCAACATCGAGCGTGCCGCACATCTCATAGGGCACTTTGCCGTCGAGTGTCGCGGCGAAGTCTGGCGCGCATTTGCCGATCAAATAGGCCTTTGCGACACGATTGAAGTACGGAGCCAGCGGTACGATGCCGCCCTCTTTCGGTGTGCCGCCAGCAATCCAAAAGATGCCACGATCGAAACTGGCGAGGGCCTTTTCGGCGCTGTCGGCGTTGGTGGCTTTACTGTCGTTGATGACGACCACTTTGCCGACGTGGCCGAGCACTTCCATACGGTGGGCAAGGCCCGGAAACGAGGCGAGGCCCGCTGCGATTTCTGCGTTGGTCAGGCCGAGAGCGCGTGCGGCGGCGACGGCAAAGGCCGCGTTTTCTGCGTTGTGAGGTCCGCGAAGGGCGCCAATACCGGCGAGCGAGGCAACGGTCTCGACCGACGACGTGCCGTAGGTGATGGCGTCGGCGGTCGAGGCTGCAACGAGTTCAAGCCCTGAACTGATGAGCGTTGTTATTTCCGGCAGGCCAGCGGAGACGGGCGTGCGTGTGGTGTCATCTGTAACGAGACAGCCGATGGTTTTTCCGTGGCGGAGCAACCGACGGCCGGCGGCGGCGCGCGTCAGCGGATCGCCTAGACCGATGATGGCGAGATTAGCGGCGGCGACCAAGCGTTCTTTGATGGCGGTATAGTTTTCCAACGTGCCGTGACGGTCGAGATGGTCCGGCGTGATGTTGGTCAGAATGCCGATGGAGGGATTGAGCGTCGGCGTCAGGTCGATCTGAAACGACGATAGTTCGAGAACGTGGATTGTGCCGGCATCAGGTGGCGCGAGACCCAACACGCCGACACCAATGTTGCCGCCCATCGCAACCGAGCGGCCGGCGCTTTTGAGGATGTGGGCGATCAGTGCGGTTGTGGTCGATTTGCCATTGGTGCCGGTGATGCAGACGACCGGCGAGGACGGCGCGATGCGGGCGCGCTCACGAAAAAAGAGTTCAATGTCGCCGATGACTGGCACACCCGCCGCGTTGGCCTTTGTCACTGTCCAATGCGGCGTTGGATGCGTGAGCGGCACGCCGGGAGCTAGAATGAGCGCCGCGAAGTGCGACCAATCGGCGGCTGACAAATCGACAAGAGGCAAGCCGGCTTTCAAAGCCGCGTCGCGGCTTGCTTGACCTTCATCCCAGCACGCCACCTCGGCGCCGCTGGCTTGTAGCGCTTGGGCGGCGACGATCCCGGACCGGGCGAGACCGAAGACCGCAACGCGTTTGTTGGCAAATGTCGAAATTTTCATCATGGCGTCATTCTGAAGTAGCGGGACGTGATGCGACTGCGCTCATCGGAGCCGCGCCGGATCGAGACGCATGACGATGGGGTAGAAGGTTGGCCATGTATTCCAGCGCTGCGAACCCGCTTCGGACAGCGTCCACATTGCGCCTGTTTCATCGAAACTCAAATCTTCAAGTCCGGCGGACATAGCGAAGCGCTGCTTCACTTGGCCAGTCTTAACGTCCAACTCTGCGAGTTCGCCATACTTCGAGACGGATCGCGAAATCCAAAGGCGACCTTGGCGATCAAATGCGCCACCTTGTGCTTCAGCGGGCAACGGCAGAACGGCGGACGCATCGGCTTCGGTCAGGCGCGGCTTCAGTTTCGCGTAGGGGAAGTGGTAGAGTTTGGCATCCGGGGTACGTGCGAATGTCCCGAGCCAAAGTCCGCTTTGATCGCTTGCAGCAAACGCTCCTTTGACGTCGCCCGCCAAGGCGATGACACGTGCGACGCGACCGATTGACGGCACGGACGGCGTTGCAACAGCGACCTCAAAAACGTGCCGCGTGTCGGCGACGAAGAGGGTTGCCGGTGTTGCGCCTTTCGCGAGACCGCCTGCATGGCCACAGGTGACGGGCAGGTCCAACTGGCCGGTGACTGATCCGGCTTCGGGATCGAGGCGATACAAGCGGCAGCGTCCGGTATTTTGCTTAGGGTCAGTGCTTTGATAACTCGAAACGTAAAGCGCACCGCCGGAATGGGTAACGCCTTGCGGCACGTAGCCCTCGTCGAGCCCAGGCGCCCAGATGCGTTTCGTTATGGCCGCGGCGTTGGGAACCGCAGATAGAGACCGCGTTGTGTACGTTGGTGCCTTCCCGAAAGGATCGGCGAACGCGGCGCTGCTCCCCGCGGCCAGCGTCAGAGCGAGAGCCAACACCATACATTGATGGCGGGCGCCTTTCTGCATTAGCGAAGTTTCAAGGTCGAGAGGGCGACGAGCGCGAGAACAACCGAGATCACCCAGAAGCGGACGACGACGGTGGATTCCGCCCAGCCTTTCTGCTCGAAATGGTGATGGAGCGGGGCCATGCGGAAGACACGCTTGCCGGTCAACTTAAACGAAGCGACTTGAATGATGACCGACAACGCTTCCAGCACGAACAGGCCGCCGACGATGGCGAGCACGACTTCGTGCTTGGTGGCGACAGCGATCGCGCCCAGCGCGCCACCCAAGGCGAGTGAGCCAGTATCACCCATGAAGATCATTGCGGGCGGGGCGTTGAACCAGAGGAACCCCAGCCCGGCCCCTATCAACGCACCACAGACAATGGCTAGCTCGCCCGCTCCTGCGATGTAGGTGATCTGAAGGTAGCGCGAGAAGTCGGCGCGGCCGATGGCATAGGCGATGAAACCGAAGGTGGCGGCAGCGATCATGACGGGCACGATGGCGAGGCCATCGAGGCCGTCGGTCAAATTCACGGCGTTGCCGGAGCCGACAATAACGACCATGCCGAAGATGACGAAGAAGATGCCGAAGTCGAGCAGGACACTTTTAAAGAACGGGATCGCGAGTTTGCCGGAGAGCGAGGCGGGCGACAGTTTCATCAGCGCCCAGGTGGCGAGGCCAGCGACGACGAACTCGAGGCCAAGACGCGCCTTGCCACCGAAGCCCGTGGTCGTCTGCTTAGTCACTTTCAAATAATCGTCGTAGAAGCCGATAGCACCGTAGGCCAGAGTGACCGCAAGCACGATCCAGACGTAACGGTTCGCCCAGATTGGCCCACAGCAGCGTCGCAATGGAGACGCCGGCCAGGATCATCAGGCCGCCCATGGTTGGCGTGCCGCGCTTTACGAAATGCGATTTTGGGCCGTCTTCGCGAATGGGTTGCCCCTTGCCCTGCTTGATACGCAGGAGATCGATGATGGCAGGGCCGAATAGGAAAACAATCAGCAGCGCCGTGACGAGGGCGCCCATGGTGCGGAAAGTGATGTAGCGGAAGACGTTCAGCAGGCCGATCTGATCGGAGAAGTTCACGAGTTCATAAAGCATGCGTTGTTATCCTCGACCGGCAAGCGGCCCAAATTACCAAATTTAAGGAGCGCAGGCACCTAGGTAAGTACCTAGTTGACAGCCTCGATTTGCGGGCGGCACGACCTCACAGCCTTGACAAGCGGCGCCATATTGGTGCCGAGCGAGCCTTTAATGGTCACGACGTCGCCAGACTTGAGCGCGGCTTGCAGGGCCGGGACCAATTCAAGCGAATTTCGGGCATGTGCACCGCGGCGGGCGGGCGGGATGGCGTCGAACAAGGCACGCATGTGATCGCCGCAGCAGAAAACGATATCGACACCGGCGGCGGTAACCGGCGCCGCGAGGTCGCGGTGCAAGTCGTCGGCGGCGGGACCCAATTCGCGCATGTCACCCAGTACGGCAATGCGGCGGGGCCAGGTCTCGCGCGGGACCGTGGCGAGGACCGACAAGGCCGCGCGCATGGACGCGGGATTGGCATTGTAGCTTTCGTCGATGAGCAGCAGCTTGCCGCCGTCGCCGCATGTGATCTCTTCGCGGGCCCCACGGCCTTGGGGCGCGGAAATTCCGGCAAGTGCGACAAGGGCGGCCGGCAAGTCGACGCCGAGGCTCTCGAGCACGGCGACAACACCGAGTGCGTTCTGGATATAATGCTCGCCCGGCGCGCCAATACGGAACGACACCGCGCGACCAGAGACAGAGGCGGTGACAGCGGAGTGATCGTGGGCCGGTTCGGCGCTCAACAGGTGTACGTCGGCGTTCGGCGAGCGGCCGAAACTGATCACGCGTAACGAGCGCTCTTCTGCGCGCATCGACAGGTGATCGAAATACGCGTTGTCTCGATTGAGGATGGCGATGCCTCCTGCGGGGAGGCCGCGCAGAACTTCGGCTTTGGCTTCGGCAATCTCATCGAGCGAGGCGAATTGGCCGAGATGCACGGGCTCGACGGTCGTGATGATGGCGATATCCGGCGCAACCATGCGCGACAGCGGCGTGATTTCGCCCGGGTGGTTCATGCCGATTTCGAACACACCGAATTCGGTTGATTCCGGCATGCGTGCGAGCGTCAACGGCACGCCCCAATGGTTGTTGTAGGATTTTTCAGACGCATGCGTGCGGCCGATGCGGCTCAGGCATTGGCGCAACATTTCCTTGGTGCCTGTCTTGCCGACACTGCCGGTCACGGCGACGATCTTGGCGTCGGTGCGGAAGCGCGCGATGCGGCCGGCATCTTCGAGCGCACGCAAGGGATCGGCAACACGCAGCAAGGCGCCGTCACCCGATTGCTTGACGTAGGATTTTGCGACGAGCGCTGCTGCGGCGCCGTTGGTGAAGGCTGCGGCGACAAAGTCGTGACCGTCGCGCTGATCTTTGAGGGCGACGAAGAGATCGCCCGGTTGGATGGTTCGAGTATCGATCGAGATGCCGGAAATGGCGTGCGGCAGGCGTGCCATCGGTTTCGGCGTCGCACACGGCGGCGAGCGCGGCCCAACTCCACAGCGGCTTCGGCGCGGTCGATGCGACTGTCACGGTTGCCCCCTCATGTTCCTCGGCTTCCCCATATCAGCGCCCCTCGTTTGCGGCGGCATGCGCGAGCGCTTCACGCACGGTATCGGCATCGGAAAAGGGCATGCACGGTCGATCCGATGATCTGCCCGGTTTCATGACCCTTGCCGGCAGACAAGCAGAACGTCACCTTTGCCAAGACTTCTGACAGCGGCATGAATGGCTTCCCGCCGGTCGCCGATGTCACGGCATTTCGACCGCGCTGCAGGGGCAACACCGGCCAGCACTTCGGCGCGGATGGTGGCAGGGACTTCATTGCGCGGGTTGTCGTCGGTGACGATGACGAGATCGGCGTTTTCGGCGGCGATGGCGCCCATGATGGGACGTTTGCCTTTGTCGCGATTGCCGCCGCAGCCCATGACACAGACGACGCGGCCAGCGGCAAAGGGGCGGACCGCAGTCAAGGCTGCGGCGAGCGCTTCGGGTTTGTGAGCGTAGTCAACGATGGCGATGGCGCCGTTGACTTCACCGATGATTTCGAGGCGGCCGGAGACGCCTTCGAGTTCGGCGATGGCAGCTATGCGCGCGCGCAGGATCTTCACCGCAGCTGATTGCGAGTGCGGCGGCGGCGAGCGCGTTCGAGGCCTGATAGGTGCCGATCAGATTGAGCGGGACGGCGTAGTCGCGGCCATCGTGTGTGATGGTGAGGCGCTGGCGGAAGCCGTCAGATGTGACGCTGGTCAAGCGCAGACGTTTCGCCTGAGGTGCCGACGGTGACAAGCGCGAGGCCGCGTGCCCGGGCGGCGGCGATGGCATCGGAGGCATGCGGCGCATCGGCGACGACGACGGCGGGCTGTCCGGGTGCGAGACGTTCGCGGAAGAGGCGCAGCTTGGCAGTGAGGTAGTCATCGACGGTCGGATGATAGTCGAGGTGATCGCGGCCGAGATTGAGGAAGCACCCGGCGGTGAGGTTGACACCGTCGAGGCGAAATTGATCGAGACCATGGGACGAAGCCTCCATGGCGAGATGCGTGACGCCTTCGGCGGCGAGAGCTATCGAGCGTGTGATGCAGCGTCACCGGATCGGGCGTGGTGAGCGACCCGTAGACGGCACCTGAGGATTTGACGACGCCGATGGTGCCGAGGGACGCGGCACTGCGGCCGAGCGTGGCCAAGATCTGGCGCGTGAAGTCGGCAACAGAAGTTTTGCCGTTGGTGCCGGTGATGGCGACGATTTGGGCGGGCTGGCGCGGGTAGAGACGGGCGGCGATCTTGGCCAGGGCGAGACGCGGCTCGGCGGCATGGAGCACAGCGACGTTTTCGGGGGCCGCGACTTCGGTTCCGGCCGGAACGAGGATGGCGGCGGCGCCCTTGGCGATGGCGTCGGGGATGAAGCGGCGGCCGTCGGTGGCGGTCCCTGGGAGGGCTGCGAAAATAACGCCTGCAGTAACCGCGCGACTGTCGGCGGTGAGACCAGTGGCCTCACGGTCGCCGGAACCTGCCGTCAAGAACCGTCTCAGGACCTAGTAATTGGCTGATTTTCATGACGAATTGCCGCGGTCCAGGTTGGTCAGAAGCGACGCGGGGAAACCTGTCAGCGAAAGTGCGGCCAAATCATGGGGATCGGGCCGAAAGGGCTGATTTCCTGCCCCTTCTAGGGTGCGTCGGGGGCCGCGTCAAACGGCGTGCTCGTGGCGGTCATTTCGCGGGCAGGCGCGGGAAATCGAGATCAGAGGCGGATTGGAGCCAGGCGGGTGCATCGGTGCGTACGGCCCAGCGGAGGCGGGCGGAGCGGGCGCGGGGGTTGCGCGCGACCTCGGCGTCCGATGGTGCGATGGCCTTATTGGTTTCGAAACGGAAACTCGGGGCTGGACCGTCGTTGGCTGTCTGGGGGGCGTGCCTCGAGCCCTTGCTTTCGCGGCCGGTGCGGGTGCGGAGGAAGGCTTTTACCAAACGATCTTCAAGGCTGTGAAAGGTGACGACGGCGAGGCGGCCACCGGGCTTCAAGAGACGTTCGGCCGCGATCAAAGCTTCGGCAAGTTGGCCGAGTTCGTCGTTGACGTAGATCCGCAGCGCTTGAAACGAGCGGGTGGCGGAATGCCGGCCGTCGATCTTGGGCGTGCCAAGAGCGCGGGCGACGATGGCGGCCAACTCCAGCGTGCGGGTAATGGGCTTTTCGGCGCGGGCTTTGAGTATGGCGCGGGCGATGGCCCGCGAGCGGCGCTCGTCACCCAAATGGAAGAGGATATCGGCCAACGTCTCGTCGTCTGCGGAGTTGACGATGTCGGCGGCTGAGGGGCCAGCCCAGGGACCACTTTGCGTCATGCGCATATCGAGCGGGCCATCGGTCTGGAACGAGAAGCCGCGCTCGGGCTGGTCGATCTGCATGGACGAGACGCCGATATCGAGCACGACGGCGTCGAGCAACGGACCGTCGGCGGGTGGCGCGGCGTCATCGCTGGAGGTTTCGAGCGCACGAACAACGGTTTCCATGTCGCCGAAGGGCGCGGGCGCAAACCGGAAGCGGTCGCCGTACTCGGCCGCCATAGCTTGGGCTGCGGGATGGGCTGAGACGTCGCGATCGAAGGCGATGACACGGCAGGGCGCGGCGTTGAGAAGTGCGCGCGTATAACCGCCGGCGCCGAAGGTGCCATCGACGATGAGGTCGCGGTCGCGCGGGCCGACCGCTTCCACCACTTCGCTGAGAAGGACTGGATTGTGGGGCGCGTCAGCGTCGATTTGGCGTATGGGTTTACGGCTCATGCGCCCGTGTTTGCCAGAGGCGAGCCGTCGAGGGAAGTGGGTTGATTGACGGCTGAATGCGGCGGGCCAGCCAGATTCGTACTGGAGCGGATGCTCTGGGCCACTTCGCAGTCCTGACCCGCCATGCGCTTTAGAGATTAACGCGGTTGGATGGTTTGGCGCCGAGCGGGCGCTCTATTGCTGCCGTTCCGAGCACGCGATCCCAGAGGGTCGAGGTGATGCCAAAATGACCGAGCTCGGAATTGTGATGATGCAATGCGTGCTGCCGCCGCGCGGCGTAGAGCCATGACCCCGGCTTGGAGGTCCAATGATGATCGGCGTGATGCACCAGCATGTAGGCTGAATAACCGAGAAGCACGCCCGTTGTCACGCCGTTGGCGATGGCGGTGCCGGACGTTGCAAGCGGGACATAGAAGACGAGAAAGATAAGCACGATACCGATCACCGGTGGCGCGCCGATGTCGGCATCCGGATCAGCGTGATGGGCGGCGTGGCGCTCCTTGAAGTAGGGCACCTGATGATAGATCCAGCGATGGATCACATACTCGAGAAAGGTCCAGATGACGAAGCCGAGAACAACCGCGAAGAGCCAGATCGACATATTGGTCCACGTATACATGGCCGCCATCGCGGCGGAGATCGAGATGAGCACCATACAGATGACGAAGTCGCCGTAATAACTCAGCTTGCTCAGATGCATTTCGAAACTCTCCGCACAAGCGACCGTCTCCGGGCGCAGCGTTAGCTGTGCAAATTGTGATGACGACCGCATGACCACGGGCCTGTATCGGCGCGCGCATTGCTGCTAGTGGTGCTGACGTATCTGGGTTGCAAGGACGCAAAGTTCGCTTGCATTCGCGTGTGCGCTGGCCGCGCAACGGGACGTGTTGATAATGCCTCGATCGCGCTGTCGCAAAATCGATGCATCCAAGCATTGTGCGAACCATAGCACTCGGAGACCCTAACTGCTAACGCAAACTGGCCGAGGTCCATCGCTGATGCTCGTCCCTGCGGCGCTTTTTGACGCGCGCACCCGAGGGAACCGCGACGGAGCTGTGGCTAAACAACGCTTGCGGATTGCCACGCCGATGCCCATGTGGGAGCCATTCGGCTTTAATTCGTCGTACACCAGAGCAACGGACATCGACACGCATGGCAAAGCTTCCAGAACCCGCAGACCGCGCGCATCTCAAATTGCTCGGCACTTTCATCTTCGGCTCACGCTGGCTGCAGGTGCCGCTCTACCTCGGCCTGATCATCGCGCAGTGCGTCTACGTCATTCTGTTCCTGAAGGAGCTGTGGCACCTCATCACGCACGCCACGACCTTCAGCGAGCAGCAGATCATGCTGATCGTGCTGGCGCTGATCGACGTGGTGATGATCTCGAACCTGCTGGTGATGGTGATCGTCGGCGGCTACGAGACGTTCGTTTCGCGGCTGCAGCTCGAAGACCATCCCGACCAGCCGGAATGGCTCAGCCACGTCAACGCCAGCGTGCTCAAGATCAAGCTGGCCATGGCGATCATCGGCATCTCGTCGATCCACCTGCTGAAGACGTTCATCGAGGCCGGCAACCTCGGCAACGCCGGCGCCAAGTTCACCGAGGCCGGCGTGATGTGGCAGACCATCATCCACATCGTCTTCATCCTGTCGGCGGTCGGCATCGCCTACGTCGATCGCATGAGCCATCCGGTCATTATCGCCGACAAGCCCTCTCACTAAGGCGCAAAACACGTTTGCCCGACCGCTGCTGCAAGGCATTGCAGCAGCGGCGCGTGGTTCCTATGTGTGGGTCTGGTCGTGATCCATGCCGGAGGCGGGTGATAATGTGGCGTCGAATGGCTTCTCAACTGCATGTGGCGGCGGCGCTTGCGACAGTGATGGCTGGCGTCTGGGCGCTGCCGGTGCGAGCCGACGACGATCCGGAGTTGATTTTCAAGAAAACGACCGTGTGGCGGATGCTCTCGCCCGACGCCAAACTTGCGACCTATGTGCTGGATGATCCCGGCGTCGAGGGTGTGGCGTGCTACTTCACGGTGCCGGAAGTCGGCGGCTGGAAAGGTTGGGCCGGGTTCGCCGAAGAACGGTCGGATGTTTCGCTCGCTTGCCGGCAGACCGGTCCGGTCGTGATCAAATCGAAATTCGAACAGGGTGTTGAAATCTACCGGCAACGGCGGTCGCTGTTTTTTAAGAAGCTGCAGATCGTGCGCGGGTGCGACGTGAAGCGCAACGTGTTGGTCTATTTGACGTACACCGATCGGATTATCGAGGGATCGCCGCAAAATTCGACATCGACCGTGCCCATCATGCCGTGGGGCACAGCGCCCGCGCCGAAGTGCGGCGAATTCCTGAACTGAGACCGCCTGCGGCCGCCGCCCGCGCCCGCAGGCCATTATCGACGTCCGTTTCAGCTAAAGACGCAGCCCCGGCTTGATACCGATCAAAGCCGGGCGTTCGGTTCGTGGCCATATTGCAATTCGTGAATTTTTGGCTGGATACTCTCGGCAGCACTTTAGGTGGGCTCACGTCATGACAACTCTTGCACACGTCGTTTCTGCTTCGATCAAAGGTTTGGCCGGCGCACTCGTCGCTCTTACGATGGTCTGCGGTATTAGCAGTGCCGTGTCCGCGCAAACTGACCCCGGTTACAAAATCTATACCAAGGCCGGGAAATTCGACGACGTCAGCGAGGCCGTGAAGGACGCGATCCTCAAGCGCGGGTTTGTTGTCGACTACACGGGCGAACTCAACAAGATGCTGGAGCGCACTGCCGCCGATACCGGCACGATCACATCGGCGGGGAAGAAATCCCCCTTCAAGAGCGCACATTTCTTGCAGTTTTGCCCGGCGAAGCTGACGCATGAAGCGGTCAACGCCAGTCCCTTCGGCATCGCGAATTGCCCGATCGCGATCTTCATTTTTGAACGTGAGCACGAAGCCGGAAAGATCCACGTCGGTTATCGGCTACCAGTTGCCAGTCCGTCGAAGCTGAGCAAGGACGTGAACAAGCGATTGACCGCAACGCTGCATGACATCGCAACCGAAGCGACGAAGTGACGGTTTAGTTGGATGGACGCGAGGCCGCGATTTCGTCACGTTGCGTGCGTCCATCCCAGATATAGTCGGTGATGGCAGCGCCGATCCACATGCTACTCAGCGCCAGCCACGCCGTCAGCGCGAAGATCGCGGTGCCGGAGATGCCTGCGCCGACCGAGCAGCCACCGGCCAGCATCCCGCCGAAGCCCATCAGCGTTGCGCCGGTGATGTAGCGCACCATGCTGGGACCGCCCTCGAAGCCCTGCAACTTGAGTTGCCGCGCGAGCGTGGCTGCGAGCATCGATCCCAAAAAGACGCCAGGCACAAGACCGACATCGAAGCCAAGCGGGACTGAGCGCGCATTGATGAGACCCATCAGCGTGTCGGCCGATGGACCAGTCAATGTGATGCTGGTTACCTTGCTCGCCTGGAAAGTCATGCCGGCAAGTTTGAAGGTCAGGATCCAGCCAGCGGTGACCGATAATCCGACGCCTATGGCCGCAGCCACTTCGCTGCCTTTGCTCCGGTTGCGATAGGCGATGACGATCCCGATGGCGAATGCCGCGAGACCGAAGAGGAGCCCCGTGCGCGGCCCGGCGTGGATGAGCGACAGCACAGAGCGCGTGGCGCCGGCGTCGATGGTCCAGAGCGCGGCGAGCGTTTCCCGTGCCGGCGCGAGAACGCCGCGCAGGGAGGCCTGCGCAACAATTGTCAGGATGAGGCCGGAGACCAGGGCGCGTAGATTGCCGGTGCCTGAAAGGACCAGTAAGCGGCTGGCGCAGCCGCGAGACAGGACCATGCCGGCACCGAACATAAGTCCGCCGATGATGGCGCCCGACATACTCCCCGGGCCCGCGAGTTGGCGCGCTTCGGCTGCATCAAGCAGACCCAGGAGGATCGCACCTTGCGTTGCAACAACGGCGGATGAAAACGCCAACACCCAAACCGTCACCCTTGGGCCGAGCTCGGCATGGGCAAACTCAATGACGCTGGCACGCAGGCAGAATTTGCTGTGTTGTGCGCTGGCCCCGAAAATAAGACCGACAGCTAGCTCCTGCAAGCGCCAGAACGGCACCATCGCCCCATCGATCGAGTAGTCCGCTCAGCGCCACGTCTTCGCCTCCGTCGTCGCGTGCAAATTACTCGATCGCGGCTCGGCGGCCTTGGTGACAGATGGACGCGTTCGGATATGGCAGCGTCTCAGCTGCGCGAACGCGCGGCTGATGCAGTTGTCCCGCACATTGACCCGGCCGGTGCGGCGGCCAATAGTGCCGGTTCGATTTAGCCTGGAGCCCAACATGCAGCGCCCGAACGATCGTTCGACACAGATCTCGCCCTTCTTTACCGAGGAGCATGAGATGCTCCGGCAAACGATCCGCAGGTTCGTCGAGACGCGCGTGATCGGGCATGCGGACGCGTGGGAAGAAGCAGGCTTCGTGCCGCGCGACATCCTGCGCGAGATGGGGCAGCTCGGATTGTTCGGCATCCGGTATGACAGTCAATACGGCGGTAGTGAACTCGACACGCTGGCAACGGTCGTACTGGCGGAGGAACTTGGGCGGTCGAGCTATGGCGGCTTTGCCGTCACGGTTCTGGTGCACACCGACATGGCGAGCCCGCATCTCTATCACGCGGGGACCGACGCTCAGAAAGCCAAATACATGCCCGACATCATCGCCGGGCGGAAGATCGCGGCCGTGGCGATGACGGAGCCAGACGCTGGCTCGGATCTCGCGTCGATGCGCTCGACGGCGCGGCGCGACGGGGACCATTGGGTGCTGAATGGCTCCAAGATGTTCATCACCAACGGGGTGCACGGCGACATCTACTTCGTTGCGGCGAAGACCGGACAGCCGGGACGCAACCGCGACATCTCGATGTTCATCGTCGAAAAGGGCACGCCGGGCTTCTCCGTTGCGCGGCCGCTGAAGAAGCACGGCTGGCTTTCGAGCGATACGGCGGAATTGGTGTTTGAAAATTGCCGAATTCCGGCGGAGAACCTGCTCGGACAAGAAAATCGCGGGTTCTATTCGCTGGCGCGCAATCTGCAGAACGAGCGTATCGTGCTCGGCGCGCAGTCGATGGGGGAAGCGGACAAGGCGATTGAACTGGCGTTGTCATGGGTGCAGGAGCGCAAAGCGTTTGGCGGCGTTCTGTGGGAGAAACAAGCGATCCGGCACAAGCTCGCGTGGCGCGCGTCGCAAGTGGCGGCAGCAAAAGCACTGATCTATCAAACTGCGTGGCGCGACGCGCAAGGGCAAGACGTGACCAAGGACGTGTCGATGGTCAAAGCGCTCGCCGGGACGCTGGTCAACGAAGTGATGTACGATTGCCTGCAATTCCACGGCGGCATGGGCTTCATTCGCGAAACGGCGATCGAACGCATGACGCGCGACGCGCGGGTGCAAGCAATTGGCGGCGGCGCCACGGAAGTGATGCTCGAAGAAGTGGCGAAGCGGATGCCGTAAGGCGGCACTACATACGACGACACGATCGAAACCGAGGGCGATATGACTGACACACTGACTTCTGCTGTCGATTTTTACGAAAAGCACCCGATTTCGGCAAAGATTATTCTGTCCAAACTGGAGGCCGCCCGCGGCACGCTCGATAACCTGACGCCGCAGGAGCTTTATCCGCATGACCAGGACCACTACGGTGGCCTCGAAGCCAATGACCGGCTGGCAGCCGCAGCGGGATTGACGGCAGGAGAAAAGGCCGTGGACTTTTGTGCCGGTCTAGGCGGCCCCGCGCGTTACTACGCCCTCAAGTATGGCATCGACGTCACGGGAGTCGACATCACCCCGGCGCGGGTGGCGGGTGCCGCGGAACTCACGCAACGCGTTGGTCTTCAGGATCGCGTGCGCGTCATCGAAGGCGATGTGACGGCGGTTCCGCTTGGCGATGCGCTGTTCGACATCGTGCTCAGCCAGGAAGCATTTCTGCATGTCCCTGACATTCCGAAGACCTTCGCTGAAGCGTACCGTCTGCTCAAAGCTGGGGGGCGCTTCGCGTTCACGACCTGGACAGTGCCGCAGCCATTGTCAGAACCGGACCGGCAACTGATGTGGGACGGCATGGCGGTGCAGAAACTCTATAGCCGCGCGCAGCAAGAAGAGTTGCTGCGGGTCGCAGGCTTCACCGATATTCGCAGCGAAGACGTGTCGGCTTGGTGGCGCGACATTTTGATCGAGCGTCTGGCGATGTATCAGAAGTTACGCGGCGAAGCGGAACAAGCCGCGGCTCCCGCTGGTCACGATGCGTTCTATCGATCCTATATTCTGTTCGTCGAACTGATTAAAAATGGCGGACTTGGCGGCGTGCGCTTTGTCGCACATAAGCCAGCGGCTTATGATCGGCGATATCCAGATGTGAAGGCGGGCCTAACTGCGGCTCTGACTCTGGCTCTGGAACTGATAAACGCCATCATCTTGCGACTGCATCTGCGACGGGCTTTGTCCTTGCGCGACGACGATCGCGACTGTGAGCGTTTCGTCACCGCCGCCGTGGCGAGCGCCGCGCACCGGTGCCGCCTCGCGACTATCGGCGCCGATGGCGACGCGAATATAGCGGTCGGTCTTGCATAGACCCTGTGCGGGATCGAAGCCGATCCAACCAAGCTGTGGCAGGTAGGCTTCGGCCCAGGCATGGCCGGCATCCTGGTCGGTGCGGTCGGTCCGCAGATAGTAGCCGCTGACATAGCGCGCGGGTATCGACAGCGTGCGCGCAGCCGCACAGAAGACGTGGGCGAAGTCCTGGCAGACGCCGGTTTTGGCCGCAAACGCCTCAGCTGCCGTTGTCGATGCGTCGGTGCTGCCGACAACAAATGACATCGAGGCATGCAAGTCGTGATTGATGCGGTGTAGCGCCGCCAGCATGTCGCCCCCTTCACCGGCGGCGATGTCGCGGGCATATTCGCGCACTTGCGGTGATGGCTCGGTCAGAGGCGTCGAGCGCAAGAACAAGCCGGTTGGCTGACGTTCGAGAGTGCCCTGCACGACACCGCCCAAGTCATGAGTTTCGACTTCGCCTTCGATCAGGATGCTGGCTTGGCTCAACGGGCCTTCCATGTCGAGAACATGCACGATGTTGCCGTAGGCGTCTTCGCTCTTTTCCAAGCGCGCATCGGCATCGACCTCGACACGCCACTTGCGCACGAATTGATTGGCGCACGGGCGCGGCGTCGCACGAATGATCTGCACCGCACTTTGTATCGGCTCGGCGTACACATACGTCGTGAGATGGCGGACGTTGAGCCGCATCGGCGTTGCCCTCAGGCCAAGTATTGCTGCGAGATGGCGGCGCCGAGATTGTTGTTCTCGACGATGAAGTCGCTCAGGAACTCATGCAAGCCAGATTGGAAGATCGTGTCGATCTCGGCATTGGACAACTTTGCCAATGTGGAGCGCGCGAGACGTTGGGACGGCCCCTGACGGCCGTAGGCTTCAGACATCTGGTCAAGATAGTCGTTAACGGCCTTATAGCACGAAATCAGCGAGCGTGGTTGCTCGGGCCGGAGAATGAGAAAATCGGCGACGAGCCACGGCTCGATGCTCTGCCGGTAGACCCAATGGAAGGACGAGAGCGCATTGACCGAACGCAGCACGGACGACCACTGAAAGTAGTCGAGGCTGCCGCCAACGGGCTCTTTTTCGGGAAGCAACAGGTGATATTTCACATCGAGCAGGCGCGCGATATTGTCGGATCGCTCGACGAAGGTGCCGAGGCGCTGGAACCAATATTGGTCGGTGCGCAACATGGTGCGGTAGGCGGCACCATCGAAACGGAGGGACATTTCCTTCACGCCGGAGAGGAAGCGATCAAGCTCGGTCTCGGTCATCGTATCGACACGCACGCGCTGCATATCGTTCCAGGCGTCGTTGATGATTTCCCACATCTCGGTCGTGATAGCTGTGCGCACGGCGCGGGCGTTGGTGCGCGCCGTTTCGATGCACGCCATGATCGATCCCTGATAACCATCGGTGCCGACAATGAAGCGGATCACGTTATCGCGGTTGGCAACGGGGTAAGCACGCTTGAAGTCTTCGACACAGTGGGCCGTGGCGATGGCGCTTTCCCACTCGTTGGATGCGCCCGCATGAGCGGACGGAAGCGCTGAAAGGCGCTGCGCGACACCCAGAATGCGAGCGAGATTTTCGGCGCGCTCGGTGTAGCGTGAGAGCCAATAGAGGTTGTCGGCCATGCGTGACAGCATCGGAAATCAGTCCTCTACGACC
This sequence comes from uncultured Alphaproteobacteria bacterium, assembly GCA_963831185.1. Classification (GTDB taxonomy): domain Bacteria; phylum Pseudomonadota; class Alphaproteobacteria; order Rhizobiales; family Hyphomicrobiaceae; genus JABFRJ01. Next base: position 340,101 of record CAWHPE010000002.1, on the reverse strand, counting down.
CAGGTGTCTTTGGTTCCGCCGCCCTGCGAGGAGTTCACCACCAGCGACCCCTCTTTCAATGCGACACGCGTCAACCCGCCCGGCACGCAATGAACGCCTTTGGCGCCGCAGAGGACGTAGGGCCGAAGATCGACGTGGCGGGGAGCGATGCCCTTCTCGACAAAGCACGGCACCGTCGAGAGCGCGAGCGTCGGCTGCGCGATGAAGGCATCGGGCTTGGCTCTGATCTTTGCTGCGAAGGCATCTATTTCCTGTCTCGAAGCGTGCGGGCCGACGAGCATACCGTAACCGCCAGAACCGCTGACTTCCTTGACCACCAGCTCGGGCAACTTCGACAAGACGTACTTCAGGTCGTCTTTCTCGCGGCAGCGATAGGTCGGCACATTCTTCAGGATCGGTTCTTCGCCGAGATAGAATTTGAGGATCTCGGGCATGTAACTGTAAATCGCCTTGTCATCGGCGACGCCGGTACCAACAGCGTTGGAGATCGTGACGTTGCCGGCTTTGTAGGCCGCCATCAGACCGGGCACGCCTAGCATCGACGAGGGATTGAAGGTGAGCGGATCAAGATACTCGTCGTCGACGCGGCGGTAGATGACGTCGACGCGCTGCGGACCCTTTGTGGTGCGCATGTAGACGATATTGCTGCGAACGAAGAGATCGCGGCCTTCGACCAGCTCGACGCCCATCTTGTCCGCCAAGAAGGAGTGCTCGTAGTAGGCGGAGTTGAACGGTCCCGGCGTCAAGAGGACGACAGTTGGTGTTCGCGAGGCTGTCTTGGGTGCCAGCGAGGATAGCGTGGCGAGCAGAGCCTCGGGATAATTGTCGACGGGCTGGATGCGATGTTGACGGAAGAGATCGGGCAGAAGCCGCATCATGGCTTCGCGGTTTTCCAGCATGTAGGAGACGCCCGACGGCGTGCGCGCGTTATCTTCCAGCACATAAAACGTGTCGGCATCGACGCGGACAATATCAATGCCGGCGATATGCACGTAAACATCGCCGGCGGGGCGGAAGCGCGTCATCTCCGGCTGGAATGCGGGGTTCTGCAGCACCAACTCTTCCGGCACGATGCCGGCGGCGATGATTTCGCGGGCGCCGTAGACGTCACGGATGAAGGCGTTCAAAGCCTTGACGCGCTGCTCCAGACCTTTGGCCAAGAGTGACCACTCCGACGCGGTCAGCACACGCGGGATAATGTCGAAGGGAATGATGCGTTCGGTACCTTGGGCATCGCCGTAGACATTGAACGTGATGCCGATACGGCGGAAGAAAAGTTCGGCCTCGCGCTTGCGGCTGGCGATCACGTCAGGCGTTGCAGCAGACAACCAAGCGTCTATAGCGCGGTATCCTGAGCGGACGACATCGCCGCTGCCGCGCATTTCATCGAAAGCTCCAGGCTTTGACATTCCGGTGTCCCCGCTCAGAACGCTGCGCCTGTCCGCCTGCGGGCTGACGGGCATCGTCTTCGTGCATCATAGCCTGAAAAATTTGCAGCGCGCATCGGATAACGCCCGACATTTCGGCATTTATTGCCCATGTTTCATGCAAACGCACTACCGGGCAGTACTTCCGGCGATATGCTTGCCTGCAATGTAACCGAAGGTCATTGCGGGTCCGAGCGTAATGCCAGCGCCAGGATAAGTGCCGCCCATCACGCTCGCGGCGTCATTGCCGACAGCATAAAGACCCGCAATTGGCAGGCCTGAACGGTCGGTTACTTGTGCGTCGGCATTCGTCGCGATGCCGGCAAATGTTCCAAGTTCAGCGGGTACGACGCGAACGGCATAATAGGGCGCCTGATCGAGCGGCGCGAGGCACGGGTTTGGCATATGACCAGGTGCGCCGTTGAAGCGTTGATAGTTGTCTGTGCCGCGCTGAAATTCGGGGTCTTCACCACGTCCAGCAGGGCCATTGAATGCCTTGATGGTGGCTGCGAAGCCGGTCGGATCGATGCCGCAGGCGCGTGCTAGCGCTTCGGGTGTATCGCCACGCTTGATATAGCCGTTGGCGAGATAGGGGGCGATGCGCATTGGCTTTGGACCCAGCGCGCCCAGGCCAAAGCGGCGAATAGCGCGATGATCGCAGACAATCCAGCCGCTGATCTCATCATCGGCCGCACAGGCGTCAATCAGCGCCGGGATGAAGACATGATAGGATTGGGCTTCGTTGACGAAACGGCGGCCGCGCTTATCGACCGCGATGTAGCCCGGCTTTCCGCGCTCGAAAAAATGCGGGAATGGTATCGTGGTGCCGTCGCGTTGCGGGACCAATGAGACCGGGGCCCAGGCGGCGGCGTGATGCACGTTGTCGTCAAGATAGCCGCCTGCGGTGGCGGCCAACTTGAGGCCATCGCCGGTATTTCCGGGTGGCGGAAGGCGTTGATGGTTTTTACCGAGTGCGCGATGAGGATAAACGCGGGCTGTAAGTTCGTCATTTGCCGGGAAGCCGCCACAAGCAAGGACGACGCCACGGCGCGCAGTCATGCGGATGCGCCGGCCATCGCGCTCAATGAGCGCACCGACCACGCGTTCGCCATCCCTTAGCACTTCGACAATCGGGGATGACAGCCACAGCGGGATATTTCGTTCACGCGCGTGCCAAGCAAGGCGCGCGACCAAAGCGTTCCCATTCACCAGACGCGTACCGCGTTCGTGACGCAGGCGATGTGTGGCGTGACGGGCGAGCATTCCGGCGACGTGCGCCGCGGAGCGGACTGAGGCCGTCATTTTGAAGACGTGGGGCAGATCCGTCCGCCCAACCATCATGCCGCCCATGACCGTCATGGTTTTGACCGGCGGACGCAGTTCTGGGGAACAGTGCGCCGAGTTTTTTGCCATCGAAACTCTCTGGCGTCAGCGAACGGCCGCCTTGCGCGGCGCCAGGCTCATCCGGGTGATAGTCAGCCCAGGTCGGGGCGCAGGAGAATTCGACGAAGCTCTCGACTTCGAACATTTGGAGCATTTCGGAGGCACGGGTGACGAACGCGGTCGCTTTGGCGCGGTCTAGCCGATTGCCGACATGGTGCGTGAGATAGTCGAGTGCGGCAGCCGGCGTGTCGTTAATGCCTGCGGCAGCTTGGTGATGGTTGGCCGGGATCCACACGACGCCCGCCGAAAGGCCGTGGTGCCGCCGAACAGAGGTTCCTTCTCCACCATCACAACATCAAGACCAGCAGCCCGCGCGGTCAGCGCCGCAGCGAAACCGCCCGCGCCAGAACCGGCGACGAGCACGTCACAGATCAATTCGTCCGACGTTGCCTGTTGCTGCATTCCGATGCCTCCCCCGCATTGCCGCATTTGGCTGCGGCTTAACTGGATCGGACGGCAAAGGCGGCACACCTGTCAAGCAGGAGGCTTGAGCCGGTGGGCGAGCCGGAAGCGCGCCTTACTCGCGATCGGGATCAGGCGCCTGTTGCTTCAATGCGAGGAGCTTGCGGGTGTCGCGGACTTTTTCGCGGGCGGCTTGGCGGCGCGATTCAAAGCGTTCTGGCGCCCACATTTGAAACTTTTGCCCAAGACCGACGAAAGTGACGTGCGACGTGAGCCCGGCATGGGCGCGTAGGCTCTCAGGAAGGACGATGCGTCCGTCGCCGTCGAGGGCAAGCAAATGGACATCACCGTAGAGCGCGACAGAGAGTTCATCCCGCTCATCTGAATAATCTGGCAGGCCTGCGAGAAGCCCATCGATCGTCGCTGCAAGTCTTTCGCCGCCTGCATCGAGCGCCGGAGCATCGAGCGAGGGGTAGCAGTATGCGTTGAGGACGGATCCGCTTCCGCCTTGCGCAGGCGATGGCGCGGCGCCGTAGACGTCGGCTTCGAGGACGGCGCGGAAGGGCGCAGGAATTGAAACACGGCCCTTGGCATCAAGCTTGTTCGTGATTGTCGAGACAAAGCGGAGCATTCCTTTGACGTCCTCACGCAAGCACGAGCAATCGCAACGCAAAACCGGATCGTGTCAGCGGCACGCGCCGCCGCTGCACATGGAACAGCAAATCAATCCGTCACCTGGGATCACATGGGATTAAACCCCGCTCAATGGGATTTTATGGATTTCAACAGGCTACGCCAGCGATGGAGACGGTGATGGTGCGCAAACGTCACATCGGCGCACCGCGCCGGTGAACTGATTTGCGGCAACGCAAGATCACCGCAGGTGAAAATTGGGGATAACTCATCGTCCCAGTCATTGGTGTTGCTGCGATGTGAGCAGGCCCAATGCGGATTTGTTGTAGTCTGTCAAACATTAAGGGCGGTGTGTTTACGCTGGATCGGCATTGTGCGGACGATGCCACTGGCGTGTGTGCGGGGTGTGTGATGTTCGACAAGGCTCTCTTTTTGGTTGCATTAGCCTGTACAGCGGCACCGATGCTGGGTGCGGCTGTGTTCATATTGACGCTGGCGCAGTAGGCGACAGAGGCGTTCCCGGCCTAACAGCACAAATTCCGCTGCAGCTGCCATTTGGCGGCCTGGAGTGGGCTTTTTTGGCCGGCTTGGCGCTTCACGCCGTTGACAATTTTGCGTCTCTCACGCGATAAGACGAGCTTCAGGTGCCGGGATGCGAGTTCCGGCGTTAACCTCGCTGTTCGAGGCTCTGGCGGGTCCGTTTAGGGTCTGCCCTCGAAAATCCGCCCCAAAGCGGTGCCACAGAACGCGGAAATCTTAAGGAAGACAAAGATGTACGCTGTCATTAAGACAGGCGGGAAGCAGTATCGCGTCGCTCAGAACGATGTGCTCACCGTCGAAAAGGTCGCTGGCGATGCTGGCGCAAAAGTGGAATTCGGTGAAGTGCTGATGATCGGCGGCGACGCTGGTGCGAAAGTTGGCGCTCCCACAGTTGCAGGGGCAAAGGTGCTGGCCGAGGTGGTCGAGCAGACGCGTGGACCGAAAGTGATCGCTTTCAAGAAACGCCGCCGTAAGAACTCGCGCCGCAAGCGCGGCCATCGTCAGGATCTGACGACGGTTAAAATCACCTCGATCGTCGGCTAACGCCGACACCTGAAACAAAGCCTCGAAGGATTTGAACGATGGCACAAAAGAAAGCGGGCGGCTCGTCACGTAACGGTCGCGATAGCAATCCAAAGATGCTCGGCGTGAAGCGCTACGGCGGACAGCACGTCCTGGCCGGCAACATTCTCGTGCGTCAGCGCGGAACCAAGTTCCATGCGGGCCAGAACGTCGGCATGGGCACGGACCATACGTTGTTCGCGAAAGTCACGGGCGTCGTGTCGTTTGCGACCAAACGCAACGGCCGAACCTTTGTCGCGGTGGCGCCACAAAAACTTGAAGCAGCCGAATAAGTCAGCGGAAATACGAGGCTCCGCTGGCTCTCACCGAGACCAGCGACCTCCGAAGTTCCCCGCACTGCCCGCCAAGGGCCCCGCGGATCAGACTTCCGGACAAAACGCTGGGGGAGGTGAGTTCTACTCGCCTCCCCTTCGCATTTCTGGAGTGCCTGATATGACTTCGATGGCAATTTTCCCGAGCTTGACCCGTGACGAGGTGTTCCGCCTCGAAACTCCGCGGCTGTGGCTGCGCTGGCCGACCGCGAATGACGCGGCCGCGCTTCAGCATTGGGTCGGAAAACCCGAAGTCGCGACGATGACGTCGACGTTCGAAGTCGGCATGCCCGCGGATAAGATCAAAGACAAGCTCCAGCAGATGCGCGCGGCGAATAGCGCCGGGCTTTCGCTCGGCTTCGTCATGGTGCCGCAAGGCGACGACGATACGCCGATCGGGATGGTCGGCGTGCATAGCCGCTCCGACGGCCGGCTTGAACTCGGCTACCACCTCAACCCTGCACTGTGGGGCCAGGGCTTGATGACCGAGGCCGTTGAGCGCGTCGCCGATGCGGTGTTTGCACTGTCGCGGGCGTCTGCGATCGACGCGGGTGTCCGGCCCGAGAACGTGGCGTCACGCCGTGTGCTCGAGAAGTGCGATTTCACCGCAACGGGCATCTCAGAGCACGTCAGTCCGGTCTACGGGCGCTATCCAATCAAGCGCTACACACGCGCGCGGTCGGCCCCCTCGGTGTTTGCAACGGCGGCGTTACGGCATGCGCCACCACCGGCGGCCATCGGGTTTCAACTCTGCGGCCTCGTCTGACACGGCGCCGGCCTCCCTGCCTTAGAGCTGCGGCGGCCGGCTAACCTGCCCTCACAGATGACTTTAATTTTTGGCTCGGCGGGTGCTGCGGCCTTGGGCGGAGCGCGCCCAAGACCGCCTCTGATGCCGATCAAGACTTTGCACTGCCTATTTTGGACATCGACAATGAGACAGAAAGACAAATACGAAGATCGTGCGCGCGCGCTTGCACTTGCAGCGGGTATCGATCCGGAGTCCCGCGTCGAGCGGCCGGGCCTCAGGTCGATGCCGGCCTGGTGCCAGTTTCGTGATGCTGCGCGCGCCGAAGATCAGGAACGCGCGGCGACGCAAGCCGCCGCAGCGCTTGCGCCGCAGCCCGAAGCCTACCGGAACAGCCCGCTGGTGGTGCTGGGCACGCACGAGCCCGGCACGATTGCGCAGATGAAGACCTGCATGGGCGTCGGCAATGCTGTCGCCGGCGTCATTTGCGCCGATGGCCATCTCGGCTACGCGCAGCCGGTCGGCGGTGTGATTGCCTATGACAAGCAGATCAGCATTTCCGGCGTCGGATTCGACATCGGGTGCGGGAACATGGCCGTTCGGCTGGATGTCCCGTTTCGATCGGTGCAACGCCGAGCGGTTGACCTTGCGCGTGAGATTGCGACGACGATTTCGTTCGGCATCGGGCGCTCGAACAACGAGCGCGTGGCGCACGATCTCTTCGACGACGAGGACGCGTGGCGCGCAGTCGGACATGACCAACTACCGGCAAAAAGCGATCGCGCAGCTTGGCACCGTCGGCTCGGGCAACCACTACGTCGACCTGCTGGTAGACGAAGCGGGGTTCGTTTGGATCGGCGTGCACTTCGGCAGCCGTGGCCTGGGTCACACCATCGGCCACGCGCTATCTCAAGGCGGCCGGCGGCAAGGACGGCATGCATGTGCCGCCTGCGGTTGTCGACGAGGCGAGCGAAATCGGCGAACGCTACATCGCTGCGATGGAGCTTGCCGGGCGCTACGCTTACGCCGGACGCGAGTGGGTGGTCGAGCGCGTGCGCAAAATTGTCGGCGGCTCTGTGCTCGAAAGCGTGCACAACCACCACAACTACGCGTGGCGCGAACGGCATGAAGGCCGCGACCTATGGGTCGTGCGCAAAGGCGCGACGCCGGCGTTTCCCGGACAACGCGGCTTCGTCGGCGGATCGATGGGTGACGACGCTGTGATCTTGGAGGGCGTCGACAGCGCCGAAGCCAAGGCGGCGCTCTACTCGACGGTGCACGGTGCGGGCCGTCTGCACGGCCGGACGTCAGCGAAGAAGCGCTTTGCGCGGAGCGAGATGGACGACTGGCTGAAGCGCCGCGGCGTCACGCTCGTTGGCGCCGATCTCGACGAGAGCCCGATGGCCTACCGGCGGCTCGACGAGGTGCTGACGCATCACGCCGCGTCGGCGCGGGTCGTGCATCGCTTGCGGCCGTTCGTGGTCGTGATGGCGGGTGCAGGCGAGGTCGATCCGTTCAAGGACTGACATCAGAACACGTCTCCTGAGTGCCGTGTGGCTTTGGCCGCCGGCACTCAGGGGACCGTTGGATGAAATGGCGCCACGGCGCCGGGCAGGACTGCAGATGTGTATTCTCCAAACATCCGCGACTGCGGCTCAGGCCGTTGTGCGCGGCAGATGCAACAGATATCGCCCGGCTGATCAGTAACCGGGAGGTGCTGCGCTGGCTCGTGCGTCCACCCTCGCCATATGGCGTGGCGGATGCGACGGCTTTTATCACCCTGCATTTGACGACGCCCGAAGCGGAGCGCCCGATGGTGCGGGCCATCAGCTTTGCCGACGATGCACAACTCATCGGCATTGCTTCCATCGAGAGCGGCGCCCGCGGGCCGGAACTCGGCTATTGGCTTGGCCAATCTTACTGGGGCCGCGGCCTCATGTCGGAGGCTGCACGAGCGTTAACGCAGCATTTCTTTGCCAATCCGGACAATATGGCGCTTCAGAGCGCCTATATTTCTGGTAATGAAGCGTCAGCGGCGATCCAGCGGCGGCTCGGCTTTGAAATTCAATCGGTCGGCACCGTCCACAGCAGGCCACTCGGTATCCAAGTCTCGGATGTAAAAACGCGCCTGACACGGGCGCGGCACGAAATGTTGAAACGATGAAATTTCTCGATCAGGCGAAGATTTACATCCGCTCCGGCGACGGCGGCAACGGCTGCGTTGCGTTCCGGCGCGAAAAGTTCATCGAGTTCGGCGGGCCGAACGGCGGGAACGGCGGCAAAGGCGGCGACGTCTGGGTGTCGTGCGTCGACAATTTGAATACGTTGATCGACTACCGCTACCACCAGCATTACTTCGCCACCAACGGCAAACCCGGCATGGGCCAGGAGCGCGCTGGCCCGGACGGCGATGACATGGTGATCAAGGTGCCGCCGGGTACGCAAATCTATGCCGAGGATGGCGAGACGCTGCTGGCGGAGATGCTGGAAGTCGGCAACCGCGCGCGCTTGGCCAAAGGCGGCAACGGCGGCTTCGGCAACGCACACTTCAAATCGGCAACCAACCGCGCGCCGCGGCATGCCAATCCCGGCCAGCAAGGCACCGAAATGGTGATCTGGCTGCGCTTGAAACTGATTGCCGACGCCGGTCTCGTCGGATTGCCGAATGCCGGAAAGTCGACCTTCCTCGCGGCCGTGTCAGCGGCCAAACCCAAGATTGCCGCGTATCCGTTCACGACGCTGCATCCCAATCTCGGGGTGGTGAAAGCAGGTGAAGTCGATTTCGTGCTGGCGGACATTCCGGGCCTGATCGAAGGCGCCAACGAAGGCGCGGGTCTCGGCACACGGTTCCTCGGCCACGTCGAGCGTTGCCGCGTGCTGTTGCATCTTGTCGATGCGACGCAGGACGACATTGCCGCCGACTACCGGACGGTGCGCGCGGAACTGAAAGCGTTCTCGCCGGAGCTTGCGAAGAAGAAGGAAATCGTCGCGCTGTCGAAGTGCGACGCACTGACCGAGGACATCATCGCTGAGAAGTCCGCAGAGTTGCAGAAGGCGTCACGCAAGAAGCCGCTGATCTTGTCGGCTGTTTCGGGGCTTGGCATGAAGGAAGCGCTTTATGCGCTGACGCGCGAAATCGGGAAGTCTCAGACTGCGGAGAAAGCCGAGGCTGACGGACCACCAGAGCCGTGGCAGCCGTAAGACCGCGCGCCGCGTTTGGACCCGCCCTCCGATATTGACGCAGAATGGACACTGTCTCGTGACGACTCCCCGCAAAGAATGGACGAGCGCTAAGCGCATCGTGGTGAAGATCGGTTCGGCGTTGCTCGTGGACCGGTCGACCGGCAGGCTGCGTGCGACGTGGCTCAATTCACTTGCCGACGACGTGGCGCAATTGGCGGCTGACGGCAAAGAAGTGGTGCTGGTGTCATCGGGCGCAATCGCGCTCGGACGGCATGTGCTCGGCTTGCCGAAAGGCGCGCTGCCACTTGAACAGAGCCAGGCGGCGGCCGCCGTTGGGCAAATCTCGCTGTCGGCGGCTTATCGCGACGTGTTCGAAGCACGCGGCTTGACGGTGGCGCAAGTGTTGTTGACGCTCGGCGACACGGAAGAGCGGCGGCGCTATCTCAACGCGCGCCGTACAATCGATACGCTGATCGAGCGCAAGGCGATTGCGGTCGTCAATGAGAACGACACGGTGGCGACGACCGAAATCCGCTACGGCGACAACGACCGGCTCAGCGCGCGCGTGGCCAGCATGATCACTGCGGACTGTCTCGTGCTGCTCAGCGACATCGATGGTCTCTACACGGCGCCGCCCGGCACAACGCCGGACGCGCGGCGGCTCGACGAAGTGCGCGCCATCACACCTGAGATCGAGGCGATGGCTGGCGATGCTGGATCGGAGCTTTCCAAAGGCGGCATGAAGACCAAGGTCGAAGCGGGCAAGATTGCGCTCGGCTCAGGCACCAACATGGTGATTGCGTCGGGTAAGCGGATCAACCCGTTGCGGCAACTCGTCGAAGGCGCCCCGTGCACTTGGTTCATCGCGGCTTCGGATGCCGTCACCGCGCGCAAGCGTTGGATTGCCGGGCAGCTCGAACCGTCGGGGACGGTGCATGTCGATGCGGGCGCCGAGAAGGCTTTGATTTCGGGTAAGAGCTTGTTGCCGGCCGGTGTCGTGCGCGTTGAAGGCGCATTCGGGCGCGGCGATGCGGTGATCATCCGCGGCGTGTCCGGCGTCGAGCTTGGGCGCGGGATCGTCGGCTATGACGCTGCGGAAGCGGCGCAAATCTCGGGAAAGAAATCGAGCGAGATTGCGCACATCCTCGGTCATGACGGGCGCGCGGAACTCATTCATCGCGACGACATGGCGCTGAACCGCGCTTAAGCCGTCGTTGCGTCCGATCCGTGGAACGTGGGCAAGCCTCTTGATGGACCAGCAACGCGCATTCGAGGTTGTTCCGGTTGCTGACGCTGCCAGCCTTGCGTCGGTCGTGGCGCTGTTCCGGGCGTACGCCGCGTCACTCGACGTTGATCTCGCGTATCAGAACTTCGAAATTGAAGTGGCCACTTTGCCTGGAAAATACGCGCCACCCCAGGGCGCGTTGCTGCTTGCGCGGCGTCACGACGGCTTGGCGCTCGGTTGCGTTGCCTTACGGCCGATGGACGACACGGCATGCTGCGAGATGAAGCGGCTCTATGTGGCGCCGGACGCGCGCGGGACGGGGCTCGGACGCGCGCTCGTCACGGCGATCGTGGAGGAGGCGCGGCGCTTGGGATATCGCGAGATCCGACTCGACAGTCTGCCATCGATGAGCGCGGCGATTGCGCTTTATCGCCGGTGTGGCTTCGAGGATATGGCCCCCTATTACGACACGCCCATCGTGGGGACTGTGTTCATGCGCCGCGTTCTGGCGACGGGCTAGGCGATCACTCCGCGCGCTAAGCCCGGCCCTAGTCCCACCAATTGAAGATGACGCCGCCTACGGATGTTGGCTTCCAGTACTTCAGATTTGACACCATGTGAGGACCGAGGCCGACGAGGTATTCGGTGTCGGCGCGGGTGAGGGGCTGATCGAGCGCGGCGGCTGTCAGGCGTTGGAACGGTGCTGCCACGGCGCGCGCAGCTGCATCGAAGGCCGCATGGTCGATGAAACGCAAATTGAAGTAATCGGGCACAGTGGCAGACAGGGCGACGATGGGCGCATCGGTTGCCAACAGGAGTGCGCGCGGTTCTTCGGCTGCCCCCTCAACGGTCGCCCAATAGAAACTCATCGGGTAGGTCGACCACTGAAAACCAGTGACCCGCAACCCGGATGCGCGCCCGATGGCGAAGAGCGCGCGCATGATCTCGGCCTTGTTGTCGAGCTGTGGTGCGGGCGCGCCATAGGTCAGCACGAGGGCTTCGGATATTTCGCTGAGGCATGCGCACGCTCACAATGGCAGAAGAAGAGGCTGCAACGAACTTGTCAGACCCAACCGCCGTCGACGATGAAGTCTTGTGCGGTGATCATCTTGCTATCGTCGGCGGCGAGAAACAGAGCCATGGCCACGATATCTTCCGGCATTACTTTTCCCGGCAGACATTGCCCCTCCGCAATGGCCTTTTCACCGGCGGCGTCGAGCCAGAGCCGCGCCTGGCGCTCCGTGATGGTCCAACCGGGTGCCAAATGGTTGATGCGGATGTTGTCGCGGCCCAGCGCTTTCGATAGAGATCTGGTCAAACCTACGCTCGCGGATTTCAAGGCGGCATAGATCGGAATTTTGCTGTTTTTGTTCATCCATGAGATCGACCCCATGTTGATGATGGAGCCGCCGCCCTGGCGTTTCATGCCGGGCAGCACGGATTGAATCGCGAATACGTGCGGGCGGAGATTGACCGACACTTCCCAATCGAAAAAGCTCTGATCGATTTCCGAGATGTCGTGTCGCTGGTCGTTGGCGACATTGTTGATCAGCACGTCGATATCACCGCATGCGTCTGAGGTTGCGGCGATCGCTGATTTCAGTGCAGCAATGTCGGTCACGTCACATGGCGTGAAAAACGGTCGATGGGCCGAGGCTGACAGCTTCGCCTGCAGCGTCTGCGCCGACGCTGCGTCGATGTCGCAAAAGCCAACCTTGGCGCCTTGGCGCGCAAAGCCTTCGACAAAGGTCGCGCCGATGCCCGTGCTTCCACCCGTGACGAAGACGACTTTGTCACGGAGACTTGGATACGTCGCGGTGCGGTCAGTTCTTGATCCGGTCATGGGAACCTCATTGCCGTGGAATGGAGCAACTGAACAATTGCCAGAGGCTGTTCGGCAATAAAAAAAGGCCAGACACGCGGTCTGGCCTTTCGATTTGTTGTTTGTGGACCGTGCTTACTGGCGATCGAGGCGATGCAGGATCGTCGAGGAGTAATCGCGTTCGGCCTGTTCAGAGGCATAACCGACGGCTTCAGCCAGAGCGTTCCGGCGCGATGTGGTGTTCGCGCGTTCGGCAGAGGCGACACGAATGCGCTGCTGCTTGCTTTCAGCCGGTGGCTCGACGGCCGGGCTGGTGCGCGCGAGAACCTTGGCAGGCTCGCGTTTCGCCGGTTCCGGCTTGTTGTTGTCGACTTCGTTCAGCCTTTGCACGTGACTTGGCCGGTTTGGCCGGCGTCTCGTTCGCCGCGACCCGAACCGGCGCGGCCGGTTTGGCAGACTTGGGCGCCGGTGATGACACTGGCTCGATTTTCGCTGCGATCTTGGCGGCCGCAGGCTTCGGGGCCGGCTTGACGGCTTCGACAGCTTTGGCGGGTGCCGGCGCCGGCACGACGGCTGCCACTTTGACCGGTGCGATGGCTGCGGCTGGCTTGCTGACCGCATCGCTCGGCGTGGATTTCGCCACGGCAACCGTTGTTGCAGGTTTAGCTGAGGCCTCAGTGGCTGCTGACTTCACAGGTGCATCGTTCGATGCGAGGCGGGTCGCACCGCTCGTTCCTGATGATGCCGCATCAAGACTTGCGAACTGTCCCATGTATCCCTTCACGGGTGCATAGGTGCGGCCTTTCGAATACGTCGCCTCGGCTTTTGTCGGCGCCTCAATGACGCGGACCTGCAGCGTAGCGACGCCGCCCATGCCGAGAGCCTCAGCAGCAGCGCGCGACAGATCAAGTTTGCGATCGCCCCAATAGGGGCCGGCGTTGTTGACGCGGACCGTCAACGCTTTGCGCGTGCCAGGGTGCCAGACCAACAGCTTGGTGCCGTTCGGATAGATCGGGCTTGCTGCGTTGTCGGCCTTCCAGGCGCGGAAGTATTCGCCTGACGATGTGAGGTTGGATGGGTTGTAGCTGTCTTTCTTGGGGTCATCGTAGAACGAGGCTTTGACGGTGGTCGTAACGCCAACAAGGCGGCGGGTTTCGTCCAAAGTCTTTACGGTATGGCAAATGCCATTGAAGCAGTAACTCTTGCCAGGTGTTTTGGCTTCTGCTGCCACAACCGGCAGCGTTAATGACAGCGCTAAAGACAGCGCCGTTCGCACGCGAAACATGAAACGTCCTCCATGGAATGGCCCGCTATTGCGACGATGGCCGCAGGGATCGGGGCCCCTGTATCAAAGCCCGAGATGCGTCGGTGGCTTTGGGTTTCAAGGCGTGTCGCGGGGGGCGTTCTGATCAGATTTGGCCGTACCCGGACGAGGCCGAGTGCCAAGGAAATGTGGCGAGGTCGAGTGCGCGTTAACGAATTTGGTTAACCTTGAACACTAACCAATTGGCGCGAGCCCCATTTCAGGGAGTTTTGCCGCGCTTGGTGCGGCAATGCGCCCACAGTTATACACAGGCCCCGGGTGGGTCCGGACCAGCGCAACGTCAGAAATCTCCGGCAGATCGGCTCAGACGTCGTCTTCGCTGACAGCTTCAGACCAGGGATGTTCCGGCTCGGTCGCACCCTCGTTGCGGCCACCCGCGCGGCGCACCGCGCTCGCGATGGTGAAGGGGAACGGAAACGGGACCGGCTCGCAGTCGACCGTGTCGAAGGCGGCTGCCAATGCGTCGCGCGTTTTGGCGTCGAGGCGATGATCGACGGCGACCGCTGGGCCGCCCGAGACATCGACACGCGGCGTATGGAACGCCTGCTCAAGATCCAGGCCGAAGTCTGCGGAGAGTGCGAGCAGCTGGAATACGGCCGGGATGATTTTGCGGCCGCCGCAACCGCCAATCGCGATCACTTCGCCGCCACCGGTCATGATCGCCGGGGCATAATTCGCCAAGGCGCGACGCGACGGGGCCAAGCCATTGGGACCGCCGGTCGGATCGAACCAGTTGATGCCGTTGTTCATGAGCATGCCGGTCTTCGGCAGGACAACGCGGGCGCCGAACAGCGACAGCAGCGTTTGCGTCAACGAAACCATGTTGCCGTCCCGGTCGACGACCGAGAGATGCGTGGTGCAAGTCGGGGCTGTGCGCTCGCCGGCATCGCCAAGACGCGCGAAGCGATCCGCCCAGGCGTGCCGCAACGCGGAAGCGTAGGCCGTGAACGTTTTTGCGCCGGGTTTGGCTTCGGGCTTTTTGCGCAGACGCTGCAATTCGGCATAGGCCACGGCCAACGTGGTGCCGCCGTTGAGTTCTGGAAGCACATGCACGGTTCGATCGCGATAGGGGACCGCCTGCGCTTCCCATTCCGTGACTTTGTATTTGGCGAGGTCATCGGCGGCGAGACAGCCACCCAAGGCCTTGATATCCGCCGCAATGGCGCGTGCGAGCGGACCCTTGTAGAGCGCCTCGGCGCCGTCATCGGCGATTGCCTTCAAGGTGCGTGCGAGATCGGGCATGGCAAGGCGCACGACGCCATCGGCCGAGGTGGCAATTGGCGGTTGCGGCAAGCGTCCACCGGGCAGGAAGCGTTTGGCGGCGCCTGGGTCGCGAGCGAGATCGGTCTCGCAGGATGCGATATTGAGCATCGTGTACCAATCGACAACAAGGCCTGACTCGGCATGTGCGATGGCGGGTGCGAGGAGGTCTTTCCAGCGCTTGCGGCCAAACGCCTTATGCGCCGTGGCAAGGCCCAGCGGTTGCGACGGCGTACAAACCGCCGTTGCGCCGACGGTGTTGCGCCCATCCTTGACCTTGGCCCAGCCGAAGAGATCGACATCTTTCCCCGGAGACAACGGGTAGTCCTTCGGATCGAGGGCGGATGGCGAGACGGCGCCGAAATCGTAACCGGTGACGCGGCCGGATTTCGCGTCGCGCACCAGCATCACGCCGACGCCGCCGATACCACTCATCCAGGGTTCGACAACACCGAGCGTCATGGCGGTGGCGATTGCCGCGTCGACCGCGTGACCACCGGCTTTCAGCACGCGTGCGCCGGCCTCGGAGGCGGCGCGATTTTGGCTGACCACGATGCCGTTTTTGGAGCGGACGCTCGGCTTGGTGACGGTGCGATTGCGGGAGAGATAGGGCGAAACAACGGTGGTACGGCGTGGTGTGGACACTTGCGTGGGCTCTTTGACGTTGCAGGACACGTCATAGAAGCGCCGGGACGGAGGGACCGCAACCGCAATCGATGCCCCGAGGCACGAGGGTCAGGGTTGCGCACAGCGCTGGTGGCACCAACGGTCCAGGATGGCTGCGAGTTCGGCATGCTCGAACGGCTTGGCGAGGTAATCGTCCATGCCGGCTTCGCGGCAGCGCGCCCGGTCTTCAGCGAATGCGTTCGCCGTCAGGGCGACGATGGGCGGCCGCCGCTTCAGTTTCAGTTCGTGGATTTCTTGGGTGGCTTCGATGCCCCCGAGGACCGGCATGTGCAGATCCATAAACACAATGTCGTAGTCAGGCGTCGCGACAATGGCATCCACGGCGGCGCGACCGTCGCGCACATGGATGACACGGCAGCCGGACTTCTCCAGCATGCGGCGCGCCAGCAAGGCATTGATGTCGTTGTCTTCAACCAGCAGTACACGCGTCAACGCGTTGCCGGTCGCCGTTTTCGACGTTTCTGGCTTCACGCGATTTGACACGCGTGCGACTGCACCGTCGACTGGGGCCATTTGAGCACTCGCGCAAGAGCGAGGTTGGACGGACCGGACGGACGACATAGTTCGCGATGCCGACATCACGGAAGGCTTCGATCAGTCCGCGGCCACCTGCATCGACGACGGCGATCGCGCGGAGCGGTTGGCCGCTCAAGGCAGGACGCGCGACATCGCAGAGACTTGCGGCAACGTCGGGACTGGTGAGGCCTGCGAAGATAACGGTATCGAATGGAACACCCGCGTTGGCGGCCGCGCGGAGCGTACGGCCTGCTTCGATAACGGTGGCGACTTCGGCGGGGACGTGGGCGCCCTCAAGACAGAGCCGTAACGCGTCGGCCTCGACCCGGCCGTCGCCGATGATCAGCACGTGATGTTCGTCGTAGTCGCGTCCGGGAGCGCGCAGCGGTGCGGCGTCGGGGCCAACTTCGAGTTCGAGGACTGCAGAAAACACGGAGCCCTTGCCGTGTTCGGACGCAACCGTGATGTCGCCATTCATGGCGCGTGCCAAACGGCGCGAGATCGCCAAGCCCAAACCTGTGCCGCCATGGCGGCGATGGACTGTTGCATCACCCTGCTCGAATTCCGCGAAGAGGGTGCGCATTTTTTCAGGCGCGATGCCGATGCCGGTATCCGAAACGGAAATCACGCATCGGGCCGTGGACATGCTCGCACATTTTCCGCTCTGGCCGGCCGAGACACGCACGAGAACGCCACCGGCATGCGTGAACTTTATGGCGTTGCCGACGAGATTGGTGATGATCTGGCGGACACGTACTTCGTCGGCAATCATGACAGCCGGCAAGGCGGGATCGATGGCCCACGCCAACTCGATACGCTTCTCGGTGGCGCGTGGCGCCAACAGCTCGACCACGGACTGCACACAGTCTTCGATGCTGAAAGGGCGACTCTCGAGGACCAGTTTTCCGGCTTCGATCTTGGAGAAATCGAGAATCTCGTCAATCAATGCCAGCAGGGTTCGGGCGCTTTGATCGATGGCGGTGACGTACGTCCGCTGCTCGCCATTGAGCGCGGTTTCTTTGATTAGGCCGCTCATGCCAAGAATGCCGTTCATGGGCGTGCGGATCTCGTGGCTCATGGCCGCAAGAAAGCGCGACTTGGCGCGATTTGCTGCTTCGGCGAGGTCGCGGGCTTCGGCGAGTTCCGATTCTTGCCGCCGCCGGTCGGTGATATCGCGTGCGACGACTTGTGTTTCTGCCAGCCGTCCCGGCACTTCAGGTACAACGTGTTCCTCAAAATCGAACCAACGGCGGCCGAGTGCGGTCTCTATTTCCTGAACATAGCGACGGCTACGCGGACCAGCTCCTGGTGTTAATCGGTCGACTTTATCGCCACTCGATACGGCGGGTGCAAATACACTCTCGAGTGCTGCGCGCGCTTCGATATTAAACGTCTTGCAGAAGGCGGAATTTACGAAGGTCAAACGGCCTTCGCTGTCGCGCCTGAAGATGAGATCCTGTTGGCTTTCGAGAAGATCACGGTAGCGCGCTTCGCTTTCGTTGATCTCCCAGCGGATGTCGATCAAATTTTCGATGTCGGCATGATGCAGACGCGGGATGGCGCGCACGCGCAAATGCCGCAACCGCCAGGGTTGCGAGCCACGAAGGCGCGACTGGTTGGACGTTTCAGACACGAGACAAATGCTTCTCTGTTTTCCGGCCCGCAATAGAGATCCAAGCAACCACATCACGCTTGACAAGAGTTTACCGAAAACTTTCACATGCTTTCGACCGAAACACCGTGTTTGCTGGACATTTGCCGCATCGCGTTTCACCTTGAACCTTCGCGTAACGACTTTTTCACCACAGACATAAACTCAGAAGGACACCGGCAGCATGGGCCCTCTTCACGGCGTCACGATCCTGGAGCTAGCCGGCATCGGCCCGGCACCGTTTGCGGGCATGATGTTCGCCGATATGGGTGCACGCGTTATTCGTATCGACCGCACGGAGGCGGCCGATCTTGGTCTACCGGGACGGCAAGCGAAATTCGATGTTCTTGGACGCGGACGACAGTCCATCAAAGTCAATCTCAAGCATCCGGACGGCATTGCGCTGGTTCTGAAGTTGGCGGCTCAGGCCGACGCTTTGATCGAAGGCTTCCGGCCGGGCGTGATCGAGCGGCTGGGGCTCGGCCCGGAGGTGTTACTTCGCGCCAATCCAAAACTGGTCATCGGACGTATGACAGGGTTCGGACAGGATGGGCCTATGGCTGATCGTGCAGGACACGACATCAACTACATTGCGCTCTCAGGCGCCTTGCATGCCATCGGCCGGCGCGGCGAAGCACCAGTGCCGCCGCTCAATCTCGTTGGCGATTTCGGCGGAGGCGGCATGCTGCTCGCATTTGGTGTCGTCTGTGCGATCTTGTCGGCACAAAAGACCGGACACGGCCAAGTCGTCGATGCGGCGATGGTGGATGGCTCGGCCACGTTGATGGCAATGATGTTTGGTTTTCGCTCGGGCGGGCAATGGCGCGACGAGCGCGGCGTCAACGTGCTCGATACGGGTGCGCCTTGGTACGACACCTACGAGACGGCCGATGGCAAATGGTTGGCCGTCGGCGCTATCGAGGGGCGCTTCTATCGCGATCTCCTCGAAGGACTGGGGCTTGCGAATGAAGATCTGCCCAAGCAACATGATGCCAAACGCTGGCCCGAACTTCGCGCGCGCTTCGCTCACGTGATCAAGTCCAAGACGCGCGATGCATGGGCTGAGATTTTTGCGCATAGCGACGCCTGCGTGGCGCCGGTTATGTCGCTCGACGAGGTGGCGCAGCATCCGCACATGGCGGCACGGCAAACACTCGTGCAGCGCAATGGCGTCACACAACCCGCGCCTGCACCGCGCTTTGACCGCACGCGCGCCGAGTTGCCTGATGAAACGCCGCTGGCGGGCGCGCACACGGGCGACATTCTGAAGTCGCTGGGGCTCAACGCTCAGGACATAGCACGCCTCACGTCTGCGGGTATTGTCGCGGGGGCGTGACTAGCGGCAAAGTCCGTGACCCCATGGGACGCCGCACTTTGGTTCAGATGCCGGCTAGTGCCGCCGCCTAACGATTGAGATCCGAACGACAGCATCCAGCAACTTGCAGACCAGCGCCGAAACGAGGACTTGATGGATTTCACTTTCAACGCAGCGCAACGCGAAATCCGCGATGCCATCGACAAGCTTATGACCGGTTTCGGCGACGACTATTGGCGGCGTTTGGATGAGAGCGGAGACTTTCCGCACGATTTTCACAAGGCGATGGCCGATGCTGGTTGGCTCGGGGTTGCGATGCCGGAACAGTACGGCGGTGCGGGCCTCGGTATCACCGAAGCCTCGATCATCATGCAAGCCGTTTCTGAATCCGGCGCTGGCTTCTCGGGCGCGTCATCTGTGCATATGAACATTTTTGGCTTGAACCCTGTGGTGGTGTTCGGTTCAGACGCACAGAAGAAGGAGGCTCTGCCGCCGCTCATTCAAGGCAAGCACAAAGCCTGCTTCGCGGTCACGGAACCGAATGTCGGCCTCGACACGACCAAACTCAAGACGCGTGCGGTCCGTGAGGGCGATACGTATGTCGTCACAGGCCAGAAGATCTGGATCTCGACGGCGCAGGTGGCGACGCATGTCCTGCTCCTCGCGCGCACCACGGCCGTCGAGGACGTGAAGAAGCCGACAGATGGGTTGTCGCTGTTTTATACTCCGCTCGACCGCAACTTCGTCGAAGTGCGCGAGATCGACAAGATGGGCCGGGCGGCGGTCGATTCGAATCAGGTGTTCTTCGACAAATTGCCGGTCCCGGCGGCGCATCGCATCGGCGAAGAAGGCAAGGGCTTCAACTACATCCTGCATGGGATGAATCCGGAGCGCATCCTGATCGCGGCGGAAGCGGTCGGTCTTGCGCGCGCGGCCTTGAGGAAGGCAACAGCTTACGCCAAAGAGCGCGTCGTGTTCGGGCGGCAGATCGGCAAGAATCAAGGCATTCAACATCCGCTCGCACGCTGTTACGCGGAGACCGAAGCGGCGAACCTGATGGTGTTCAAAGCAGCGTCACTCTACGACCAAGACTTGCCCTGCGGCGTCGAGGCCAATGCGGCCAAGTATCTTGCGGCTGAGGCGTGTTTCCGTGCGTGCGAGACGGCAATCATGAGCCACGGCGGCATGGGCTTCGCCAAAGACTTCCATGTCGAGCGCTATCTGCGCGAGAGCTTCGTGCCGCGGCTGACGCCGGTCAGCCGCGAACTCATCCTGTCGTTCATTGCGGAACGTGCACTTGGGCTGCCGAAGTCTTATTAGCATGCGCTTCGGATGCCCACGCGCATCCGCGCGTCCTAAGTGGCGCTTCGGATGCCCACACGCATCCGCGCGTCCTAAGTGGCGCCTCGGATGCCCACGCGCATCCGCGCGTCCTAAGTGGCGCCTCGGATGCCCACACGCATCCGCGCGTTAGGCGGCCTTGCGGCGGGGATTGGTTTCGGTCGCAAGCGCCGTCGCGATGCGATCGACGACCACGGCCCAATCTTTCGGTGCATCGGTTGAGGCGAGACCAAACGCTTTCAACGCATCGGCTGGCCTGCCGCCGTCGCGGAACATGCGTGCGCACACCGCGCGTGCATAACCGACAGACTGTTCCCACTGCGCAGGATTGACGTTGTTTGGGGTCATCATAAGACGTGCCTCATTGGCTTGAAGGGACTGCATCCGGCGTGACTTGGACTGAGATTTAGACGGTCAGATGAGGAGTGGCAGGTGCATCGAACGCTCTGATACCGCTACGCGAAACTTGGATTTGCGATATCTCGAATGACGTAAAGTCAACGCTCAATGCACCTACCGTCTCAGGGGTCCGCTGGGAGATACGCGGCCCAATCTCGTCGTTTTCCGTTTCAACACTCGGGTGTCCTGGGTTCACTTCGTCGAACGCTGCCGTACCCTCGGTTTTTGACGCTTCACTTTTTTACGCGGACGCTACAGGAACTCAGACACAACGCGGTTTACGCAACGGAACAACGCAACTCACACACTCAAACTCTTACGCAGCAGACTTGACGACTTTGAGGCGACCCAAAACTGACGCGGTCACATCCCCAAGAGATTGCCAATTACGCGGCACACCGTCAGACGCACTCAACTCACTCGAACGCAACACAGACACAACGACCGGCTTTGCGAAGCTACTCAATTGACGCTCGACACCGGCTTTACTCGACAAATTCTGCATCGAGACAACTCCTCGATTAACGCGACGCTACCGATACTTTTTACGCACTGACTGGAACGCAACGCACCGACTCAACACCACGCAACCGACACTCAACCTTTACGCAAACTCACATGAACGCCGACGCAACACACTTGGGCGAAAACACGACACACGCTGTACCGCAACTCGTTTGACAGCAGACGCAACACACTCAGTGACGCAACGAACGGGACGCAACAGACGTACGCTTGATACTGGGACGGCTGACACTTGAACTCGGGACGCGAACACAACTCGGGACGCTACGCTTACGGCCGGTCTCAAAACTTCCGAGACCGATTGCGAACCGCCTGGCCATACGCTCGAACAGATTGGCGGAGGCGGCTCGCTTCATTTTTTGGACCATGCTCTTCAACATGGTCTTCGGATCTTCCCAACTCGACGCACACACACGCGGAAGGTCCAGGTTTGCCTTGTGACCACAGGAGAGAGGACTTGGGGCAGAAACACTATCGGACTTGTTTTTGACGCCTACGCTACGCACGCCAACTTTACGCAACTCGTACAATGAGGCCGTATCCCGACCTTTCCTGGCTTCAGACCAACGCGAGAAACGCTCGGCCAGGACAGACTTTGGGGTTACGCACACTTGCGGTTGCTTACGGTACTCGAACACTCGACCCCTCCGATGCACCCGCTTTGTTCCCGTCTCGTTTCGGGAATGTACGTAAGATGCTGTGTCTCTGCGGCAGCAATACGGCGCAAAAGAGCAAAGACGGAGGTGTTTAGCTTGACATCCATTCAGCCAAGCGGCGGCGCAGAGGCCTGCCACAAGCGTTAACGAGTGGTTAACGTCTTATGCCAACGGGCTTTTTTCTGCTTCGCTGAGGCGTGCGTCCGAGGCGGCTGCATAGGCCGCTTGCAAAGCAGTTATCCACAGAAGGATAGAAGTGACGACGTTCCAGCCGGCAAACGAGAGACCGAACATGCGCCACGGTGCTTCATCACAGCGAATAATGCGCGTGGAGGGGAGCGACTTCAGCAGGCCGCCAGGTGAGCTCGCCAAGGGTGCTGCGGTGCCTGCGCAGGTGTCAGGCCCGGGCCAGAATTTCCATTCTGCGCCCGCATGATAGATGCCGAGCATGGCGTTGGCGACGAAGGCAAATGAGACCAGCAAGAAGAGGAGCGCCGAAGCGGTCAGCCGGCCAGAGGCGTAGAGACTCAGTGCAACAAACAGCACCGGTATTGCCACGTAGTAGGCATAGCGCTGCTGCAGGCAGAGCGGGCACGGCTTGTAGCCGCCGAAATACTCGAAGCCGAGGGCGACGAGAATCACTGCCAAAGCACCGATGAAGGCCAGTGCGCCCGCACGGTACGCGTGGGTTGCGGTGGGTGGAGACGCGGTACGCATACGAACACACCTTGTTACCTGCAATGAGCGCAGCGCTCGTCAGAGCTAGTCTGCCGAAGCGCTTGCGACCTCTCATTAGAAGACGAATTTAACTGCCACGAAGCCGCCAACCAAGGCGATAACGAACAACGTGGTCAGCAGCGTCAAGCGCTTCTCGATGAAGTCCTTGATCGGTTCGCCGAAGAAGTAAATCAGACCGGCGACGAGGTAGAAACGCATTGAGCGCGCCACGATACTGGCCACCACGAAGTGAAGAATGTCCATCTTGGCGACGCCGGACATGATCGTCAGCACCTTGTAGGGGAACGGCGTCCAGCCTTTAGCGATCAAGATCCAGACGCCCCAATCGCGGAACCATTGGGTAACGGTGTCGAACTTGTTGGTATAGCCGTAGAATTTGAGGATCGGCTCACCGATGAAGGAAAAGAGGTAGTATCCTATCAAGTAGCCGGCGATGCCGCCGATCACCGATGCGACCGTCGCGACCGTCGCATACCACAGCGCCTTCGAGCGGTTGGCGAGGCACATCGGCAGCAGCATGACGTCAGGTGGAATCGGGAAAAACGAGCTTTCCAGGAACGATACGACCGCCAACGCCGAGGGCGCGCGCGGGCTCTCCGCCATGCGCATCATCCAATCGTACATTTTCCGCATAAAGTTCTGCCCTCATGGTCGCGGCGGCACCTGCAACGGCGCGCGACTTCCGATTGCCTTCTAGCCGGGGGCAAGGGGCGGGGGAAGGGTGTTTGTGTGCCCGAAACTGCCGCAGGTGAACAAGATTGACGGTCGGGGTTCCGTCTGTATAGTGCGCCGCCGTAGCAGGGGCATGGCCCTATGCGGCCCTCGTGGCGGAATCGGTAGACGCGGCAAACTCAAAATCTGTTTCCCGTGAGGGAGTGGGGGTTCAAGTCCCTCCGGGGGCACCACCACATTTGCTTCGGTCGGCGACCGAGATTGCAGACTCGTTTGCTGCGCGCCGGAAGGCGTTTCGCCCGGTCCTCAACGCCTTACAGAACGGCTTGACCTTACCTCGCTGCAACGGGTGCCGGGTCCTTCTGAATGGACGCAACCTTCGCCCCCTCCTCCATAGCGCCGCCGGTCAAGGCACGAAGTGCGTTCAAGATCACGGCGACATCGATAACCTCCTGCGTCAAAGCTCCGCCGACCGGCGTCAACCAGCCGAATGCGGCCAGGATCATCGCGATGCCCGACATGACCATGCCGGCAACGACGCTTTGCATGGCGATGCTACGGGCGCGCTGCGCAATATCGACGGCGTCTGCGACGCGATCGATACGATCCACCAGAATCACGACATCTGCGGCCTCAGATGATGCGCTCGCGCCGCGTGCGCTCATTGCGACGCCGACGTCGGCCGCAGCGAGTGCCGGGGCATCATTGATGCCATCGCCGACCATGATGGTCGAGGCGGCGTGCTGTTCGCGCGTGACGGCCTCGACTTTATCATTCGGATGATGCCGCGCGAAAACCTGATCGAGGTCCAAGCCCTGGGCCATTTTGTCGGCCGCAACTTGATGGTCGCCCGTGACCATCACAATGCGCGTGACACCGGCGTCACGCAGGCGCGCCAGGGCCCCGGAAACTTCGGGACGCAATTGATCGGCGAAGACGAGTACGCCGGCCAGCGTTCCGTCAACGGCGACGAAGACCGTGAGGCCGTGCTGACGATCGGCCATGGCACACGCAGCTGCAGCCCATGCCTCAAGAGGCGTTGCCTCGCCGACGACATAGTCTTGCGAACCGGCGCGCACCGTGTAGCCGCCGACGTTGCCTTCGAGGCCTGCGCCCCGCGCTTCGGTCACGTCGCTAGCGGCTTCGAGGATTGCGCCGCGCGCGACGGCCGCAGACACGAGTGCGGCGGCGACAATATGTTGCGACGACTGTTCAAGTGAGCCTGCAAGACGCATAACCTCGGCCTCGTTAAAGGCGGGCGCTGCTCACGACGGCAACGAGATTGGCTCCCCAACCGTCAAGGTGCCCGTCTTGTCGAACATCACCGTGCGCACGCTTGCCAGCGCTTCGAGCGCACTGCCGCCCTTGATTAGAATACCGCGGCGGGCCGCGCGCGAAACGCCAGCGATGAACGCGACGGGCGCGGCCAGGATCAGCGGGCACGGTGTGGCGGCAACAAGCACCGCCAGCGCGCGGGTCGAGCTGCCGGACAAATACCATGCGAGCGCGGCGACACCGAGCGTGGCCGGCAAGAGCAGAATTGCAAAACGGTCGGCGATGCGAATGAACGGTGCCTTGGCCGTCTGCGCCGCCGTGACCATGCGGATGATGCCCGCATACGTGCTTTCGCTGGCTCTGCCGCTGGCATGCATTTCGAAGGCTTCGCCAGCGTTGACGGTGCCGCTCGATATGCGCGCGCCGCGCCGCCGTTCGACTGGGATCGGCTCTCCGGTCACTGCTTGCTCGTCGAGCGTGGCAACGTCGCTGACAACCGTGCCGTCAACTGGGATGACTTCGCCGGCACGGACCAGCAGAACGTCGCCCGCGCGCAGATCATCGACTGGAACATCGATGACTTCGGAATTCAGCCGTTTGTGGCCGACACGCGGCGCGCGATCCACCAGCAGCTTGAGATCGCGCTCGGCGCGGGAGACGGCAAACTCCTCAAGCACCGTACCGCCGGCATACATCACCGCTACGACTGCAGCGGCGAGATTTTCGCCCAGCAGAAGTGCTGCCGACATTGATACCAGCGCGACAGCGTCAACACCCATTCGACCGGCGAGGAAGTCCCGCATGATAGAGGCCGCGAGCGCGACAATAACGGGCAAGGTTCCGGCTGCCCAAAGCAGGCTGGCCGGATTTGCCTGACCGGCAGCCCATGCCGCGGTTCCGGAGGCCAAGCCACCGAGCGCCACTATTATTAGGGCGATGCGAAGCTTGCGTTCATTCATGCAGCAGGTTCCCCGTTGATGGGCAAGTCACGCTCAGACCGCGCGCGTTAAACATGGCCACACTAACCTTGCCCGCCGCAGACACGACTATGGCGCGCGTATTGCGGCGCGCTAGCCTCGCTGTCGTTGATCTGATAGCACAACCACCAAACCTCACCCTTGATCTTGGTCAGTCGCACGCTGCAATGAACGCGCCCTTCCCTGCCCACCGCTTTTCTGTGGCCCCGATGATGGATTGGACGGACCGACATTGCCGGTTCTTTCACCGGCTGATCACGCGGCGCGGCCTGCTCTACACCGAGATGGTGACGGCGGACGCCGTGCTGCATGGCAAGCGCGAGCATTTGCTGGGGTTCTCGGCAGCAGAGCAGCCGCTGGCTTTGCAACTTGGCGGATCGGACCCGGCGAAGCTCGCGGACGCTGCCCAGATCGGCGCTGCGTTCGGCTATGGCGAGATCAATCTGAATGTCGGCTGCCCGTCGGACCGCGTGCAAGAGGGGCGGTTTGGTGCGTGCTTAATGGCGGAGCCGGAGCTTGTCGGCCGTTGCGTGCGCGCGATGGCGGATAAGGTCGACGTGCCCGTGACGGTGAAGTGCCGCATCGGCATCGACGATCAGGACAGCGAGCGGGATTTTCAGCGCTTCATCGACGTGGTGGCGGACCATGGTTGCCGACTGTTCGTCGTCCATGCGCGGAAGGCGTGGCTCAATGGATTGTCGCCGAAAGAAAACCGCGAAGTGCCGCCGCTCGACTATGCGCGCGCCTACCGGCTGAAGGCAGCGCGACCGGACTTAACCGTGGTGGTGAATGGCGGCGTGCAGACGGTCGACGAGATTGAGGCGCATCTTCAGCACGTCGACGGCGTGATGGTGGGGCGGGCCGCGTATCAGACGCCGTGGATGATGGCGGAGATCGACGCACGGATCTTTGGCGATATGAGCACTGCAGAGCGATCGCGGGCTGACGTGATGGCGGAGATCGCCGCTTATGCGGACGCACACGTTGCGCGTGGCGGGCGGGTACATGCGATCGCGCGGCATGTGCTCGGACTTTATCACGGTGAGGCCGGCGCGCGCGGGTTCAGGCGGCATCTATCGGAAAACGGTGTTGCGGACGGTGCGACCGCGGATGTGCTGCGCGAGGCGACGGCGCTTGTGGAAGCGGCGATGGCGCGCAAGGCTGCGGCTTAACGCAAATTTGCTTGCCGCAATCTCATGAGCCATCCAATCCGAACAGATTGAATACGCGCGATACTTTGTGTTCCCGCTTCTGAGGCGCACGATTGCAGTTTGCATCGTGCACGCGCTCGCATTGATAGCAACTAGACGCTTGCGCCGGCGGGTTTTGGTAGCGCGCGGGCGGCGCGGGGACGGCGGTCGGCTTCGCCGCCGTAGCGTTGCTTGAACTCGGCGCGGATATGGTCGGCGAGGGCGGCGGCCGGGGAGACGGTGCCTGGCTTTGGCGCGTAGAGATCGATCAAGATTTCAGGGAGCGGCGGCAGGCCACTGTCGCCACCGAGGATGGTGTAACCGTCGGTCAAACTACCACGGAGCGCGACGCTGACCGCAATGCCGGCGCTGACGACGGCTTCTTGCGCGGCTTGCCGCGTGGCCTCCAGCACGAGACGCCAATCGCGGCCGGATTTGCGGAGCGCCTCGAGGGCAACGGGGCGGAAGCGGCAGGTGTTGTCGCCGATGGCCAGCGGTAGCGGGTTCAGGAGATGGGCCTGGCTGTCGGCGGCGCCGATCCAGACCAGACGGTCGCGCCGCAAGGTTTCAGCGCGTTTGTCGGGTGTGCTGTCTGTGGCCAAGATGACATCCAACTCGCCCGCCTCGAAGGCTTCGACGAGTTGCTGGGTGTTGCCGAGCGTGAGGGTGATGCGGACGCGGGGCCAAGCGGCATTGAACCGGCGAAGAATGGGCGGGATGTAGGTTCGGACGATATCGGAGGGGACGCCGAATTTGACCTCTCCCTCGAACTCCGGGGTCGTCATCTGGCCGACCATGGCGTCGTTGAGGGCGACCATGCGTTGGGCGTGGACCAACAATCGCTCGCCGGCCAGCGACAGGGTCAACTTGCGGTGCTCGCGCATGAACAGCGTTTGACCAAGTGTCTCTTCAAGCCGCTTAACCTGAAGGCTAACGGCGGCCTGCGTCCGGTTCAGCAGGCGGGCGGCGGCCGTTACCGAGCCCGTATCCACGATGGCGACGAAGGCGCGCAGCAGCGAAATATCTATATCTCGAATCATGGACTTAAGCCTTTTGACTAGGCGTTAACATCAGGTTATCTGCGGCGGCGGCCCTCGGTCGCACAATGGCCTTACAAATGGCCCGGTTCATTCATTTTGCGTTCAGCGATGCGGGCGGCATCACTTAAGCGTTCGCTATGTGAAACATTAAAAACATTCGATTTCGTTATGCAATAGGCTGTGAGATAAAACTTCGACACCGAGCAGCCGAAAAAGGCTGCCACGCATGAGCAAACTAGCAAATTCAGACGGGTCGCGTCCAAAGACGGACCAAAGTTTCAGAAGTGAGATGATCATGAGCCGCTTTTCCATCAATTCAGCCGATCTCGACGCAACGTTCGATACGGCGTCCGTGGCTACCCCGGCAGGCGTCGGCGCTTGGATCCGTAACGCTTTGGCCATCCGCCGCCAGCGCCGCGCGCTACTCGCTCTCGACAGCCGGATGCTCGCCGATATCGGCCTCTCGGAAGCCGATGCCTACCGCGAAGCACACCGCTCGATGTTCGATGTTGCAACAATGACGGGTCGCCGCCGCTAATCAGCGCCGGCTGCCGTTTCAGAAATCCCCCGCAGGACGCCGGTATTTCCCCACGGAAATGCCGGCGTTTCTGTATGCCGTGCCGTGCATCCGGAGCGCTTGCCGCCGCCTGCCGACCTCCAGATGATGCCCTTCAGAATTGCATCTGGAGAGAAACGGCCATGTCACAGTCATCCTTGCGTCAGCGCGTGCTCGGCGGCGAACAGGTTCTCGGCACGATGATGTTCGAGGTGTTCACGCCTGGTATTGCCCAGATCTGCAAGAATGCGGGCTGCGCATACATCATCTATGACATGGAGCATGCGGGTCTCGGGATCGAGAGCTTCAAAGCGCAGGTGGCGCATTGCCGTGGAACCGGCGTGGCCCCGATGGTGCGCGTGCCGCGCGCGGAGTATCACTTCCTGGCGCGCGCGCTCGATGTCGGCGCGGAAGGGGTGATGATCCCGATGGTGGAAAGTGCCGAGCAAGCCAAAGCCATCGTCGAGGCAACCCGCTATCCGCCCAAAGGCCGGCGCGGCGCTGCATTCGGATTCGCGCATGACAACTACGAGGGCGGGGCGCCAGCGGACAAAATCAAGTTTGCGGACGCGCGCAATCTGGTGATCGCGCAAATCGAGACAGAGCGCGGGCTCGACAACGTCGAAAAGATCGCGGCCATTGATGGCATCGACGTGCTGTGGGTTGGGCATTTCGATCTGACGAATTTCCTCGGCATTCCCGGCGAGTTCCAGAATCCGAAGTATCTCGCTGCGATCAAACGCATCGTGACCGCCGGAAAGGCGCATAAGAAGGGGCTCGGGTTCATGGCGTCGGATCCGAAATGGGCAGCCGACTATAAGGCGCTCGGGTTCAATATGCTGGCGTCGGGCACCGACCAAAACTTCATCACGGCGGGCATTCGCGCCATTCTCGATCCGCTGCGCTAAGCCGACCGGACGCATCGCACGGAACTTCAACCGCAATCGCGCGTTTCTCCTGCATCAACCGGCGCTCAAATGGTGCGCCTGTAGCCAGGAGTAACGGTGATGAAAAATGTGGTCCTGTGGCTTATCGGCGTGCCGGTTTCGGTGCTGGTTTTGCTGAATGTCTTCAACGTTCTTTGACGTGCCAGGTGCGTGCGACTCGTGATGCGGGCCGCACGCGTGTCCGTATTCGGCCGGCGTTGCGTGAAAGTCATCTGAATTTGGAGTTAGAGATCCTCAGAGATCTTCAAAACTTGGCATCGCCTTTCTTGAGGCTTCGCGAATCATATTAACTGCAACCTGAAGATCAACGCATCGTGCCAAGTCACGGCCGATGCCGACGCCGGGATTGCATATGAATTACGCAGCCGAGCAACCGACGTGTTAACCTGATCGGCTGACCGCGCCTCTGACCGAACGCATGACCGTGGCAGGATTGATAAGCTCATTGAGCTTGAAGCCGTACGCGGCATTGCGGCGATCATCGTGATGATTCATCACCTGATGCTTGCATTCTATCCGCGCTTTCACGGACTTTTGTTTCCCGACGCGCCCGGCGCGTTGTTTGGTACGCCCCTGTTTGCTCTTATCAATGGCAGTGCGGCTGTCGTTCTGTTTTTCGTGCTGTCGGGCTTTGTCCTCTCGGTGCGCGCTTTTCAAACGCAATCGACGACGCCGCTGATTGTTGGGGCGATTAAGCGCTGGCCGCGCTTGGTGGGTCCCGTGCTCGTGGTCAGCCTTATCTCTGGTGTGTTGGCGGGCTGGGGTTGGTACTCAAATCAAAGTGTGGCGCAGGCCATATCTTCCCCGTGGCTAGGTTTCGACTTCGACAAACCGGCGGCACAGTGGACTTCTGTCGGGCAAGCGGCGCTGGAAGGCAGTCTCACGACATTCATCAGCGGGCAGAAGTATTTCAATTCCAGCTTGTGGACGATGTACTACGAGTTTTACGGCAGCATGCTGGTTTTTCTGACGGCAGGGTTCGTCGTCGCTTATGGCCGAGTTGCGGCTCTCGCTGCTGTGGTCGCGATTGCGGCGGCAGCGCCATTCATCAATCCGCATTTCCTCTGCTTTTTTATTGGTGTCGCGATCGCCCGATTTTACAGCTCGGCGCTGTGGCCGAAGTTTGCGGCATGGATGCAGACTTGGCCGATGGCCGCGCTGGCGTGCCTCGCGTGTGTGATCATCGTGTTGTTGGGTTATCACGATGCATATGCGCCGACAAAATCGCCGCTCGGAGGCTACGCGATCTTAGAGCCGTTCTTTTATTGGGCTCCAATCGGAACCCGGGTCATCGTGCATTCGATTGCATCGGTTCTTTTGTTGGTGACGGTGCTTGCCCAACCCGGTGCGCGGCGACTGCTCGGCGGGCCGGTTGGCGCATGGTTGGGCCGGCTGACGTTTCCACTTTATCTGCTGCAGGTGCCGGTCATCTATCTGATCGGCGCGGGGATCGTGTCGCTCGCTCTGGCGCACGGGCTGACCGTAAACGTCGCTATTGCCATGGGCTTTGCGGGTGCACTAATCGCAAATATTCTCGCGGCGGTGCCGCTGATGTGGTTCGAGACATGGTGGCTCAGCCGTCTGCAGCGCTTGATGACGACACTCACATCACGCCGCTCGTCGCGCGCCGGATCCGGTGATGCGACTACGCTTGATCCGCTCCCCAGCCCTCGTTGAGATTGAGACCAAGTAAGCGTTCGCTCGTCAGATCGCTGGCGCCGACGGGCTTGAGCGAGGCGCGAAAACTTTCAATTGCTGCGACCTGCTCGCGCGCCGCCGCAACAGCCTGTGCGCGCGTTACGGAGACAAACTTGAACTTGGTGCCTGACGGGAACTGTGCGATGCGCCCGTGGTCGGCGCTGATGACGGTTGCGATCTTCGGATAGCCACCCGTGGTCCCGCGATCGGCGAGCTGAACGAGCGGTTCGCCCGCGCCTGGGACCTGGATCGAACCAGTGGCGATGCCGTCGGAGACGATGTTGTAACCCTTGTCGCTATGCTCAATCTTGGGGCCTGCGAGGCGAATCCCCATCCGGTCGGTCTGCGTGGTGACGGTGTACTCCTCGCCGAGAAACGTGTTCACGCCCTTGGTGCTGAAGTAATCGAACTGCGGACCGAACATCACACGGACGGGTCCGGCAGTGCGTTGGCTCGGCGCTTGCGCTGTCGCTGCGAGATCAGGTCCCGCTAAGGTCACGTCGACCACCGGCAACGTATCTCCGGGCTGGCAACCACGGCCACCCAAACCACCGACGAGGCCGCGCGAATGAAGTGCACGTGAGCCTAATTGCGGCGGGATATCGAAGCCGCCACTGACGGCGAGATACATGAAAAAGCCGGCACGCACGGGGGCAATGTCGAGGCGTTGACCGGATTCGACCGTCACGGCGGTCCAAGGCGCAACGGCGACGCCATCGACCTTCAAGATGCCGCCTGCGCCGACGAGCGCGACGCGCACGCGGCCACCATCGACGCGGAAGCGCGCGCCGAGCACGGCCATTTCGATGGCGGCCACGTCAGGCGCATTGCCGACGAGAAGGTTGGCTTCGGCCATGGCGATGCGGTCCATCGCGCCGGCTGGTCCGAGACCGAAGCGTTGATAGCCAAAACGCCCGCGATCCTGGATCGACGTGCCGGGGCCGCAGGTTTCGACAGTAAGGATGGTCATGCCGGGATCACCTCGGCGATGAGTTCGCCTGCTGCGGCCCGCTTCGCCAGCGCGTCCCATTTGCTTGCGTCGGTGGGTTCGAATACGAGTTCGTCGCCGGGAGAAAACAGTGTCGCAGGGTCTCGTGTCGCCATGAAGGTGATGGCGGGCGAGCGTCCCAGCAGGTGCCATCCGGACGGCATGGCGCAGCCGGCGATGAGTGCTTGGATACCGCCGATCGACACGGTGCCGGCGGGCGTCATGGCGCGCGGATCGAGGCGGCGCGGCGTCATGATCTTGGGGTCGAGGCCGCCCAGGTAGGTATACCCGGGCATGAAGCCGATCATGTAAACGCGATAGATGGCGTCGGCGTGTCGCGTGATGACTTCGTTGGGCGTCATGCTGTGGCGCGCGGCGACATCTTCGAGATCGATGCCGAATTCGCCGCCGTAGACGACCGGTACGCGCCAGCGTTTGCCTTTGATGCCTTTGACATCAAGCGTCGCAATCATGGCACGCGCCTGAACCACGAAGCTGTCGTAGTCGAAGGTCAGTGGATCGACTTGCACCATGAGCGAGCGATAGGTCGGAACGGTTTCGACCACGCCAGGGATGTTGGCGCGTAAGATCGCCGCGTCGAGGGCGAGCACACGGGCGTTGAGGTCAGCGTCGATGCCGCTGCCAAATTCTATGACGAGGGCAGCGTCGCCAGCATCGAGAAATAGAGGCTCTTTATGTGTCGTCATGGGTGGATGTTTTCATAATCTCATATTGTCGTGCAAGGCCGGGTTTGACATCAAAATGCCACTGCCCAAATAAAGCGCGCGGCGATGAAGTAAAGGAAGCAGGCAAATCCGATTTCGAGCCAGCGCCGGGGAACGCGATGCGCGACCTTGACGCCGTAAGGTGCGCTGAGCACGCTCATGGTGGCGGCGACGACGAATCCGGGGATGCTGACAAAACCGGCCGACAGTGGCGGCAGCCCAGGCGTGCCCCAGCCCGCCCACATGAATCCGAGCGCACCTGGGATGGTGATCATGGGGCCGAATGCAGACGCGGTGCCGATGGCCTGCGTGATGGTGCGGCCGAAGAGTTTCAGCATCACCGTGATGAAGGCGCCGCCGCCAATCGAGAGCAGCGTCGACATGCAGCCGACAAATCCGCCGTAGAGTTCGAAGAGTTTCGACTTCGGGAGGTCGGTGCCGAGGCGCCAGCCGCGATCTCCGAGGAGCAGATTGGTGCCCATGACGAGGCCGAAGGCGATCCAGACGCTTTTGAATAGCGTGGCGGGCGCGTTCTTTGCGATGAGTACGCCGAGCACAACGCCGACTACGAGGGGAGCGCCTAGCCGCTTCACGACTTCCATGTCGACGACGCCCTTGGCCTGATGGCCGCGGAATGCGCGGTAGGTCGTCGGCAGCATGATGGCGAGCGACGTGCCGGTTGCCAGCTTTAGACGAATGTCTTCGGGGACGCCCCAGATGGCGAAGAGTTCGTAAAGGACAGGCACGATAATGGCGCCGCCGCCAATACCGAAGAGCCCCGCCATGAACCCCATGACGACGCCGCCGACAGCCAGCGCTGCAACCAGCGGCAACAAATGCTGCGCATCAAGCATCATCATTCCTAACGAGGTCTATCTCTGCCAACGCGCGCACAGTGGTCTCCTTAGCTCAGTGGCCGGGCTTCGTCACCGGGCCGGGCTTGTCTCCTTGCACGGACACCAAGCCGACGCGCCACATTAAGGGGCAGAAAGGGCCAGTGTGACTGCACAGCGCTGCACGGGTGCCTTGCGCAATCGGGCTTGAGCGGCGGCGCGGCTTGGGGTCTGCTGCCGGCCACAGATCACGCAACCAAGAGACCAGCGCCATGACCGCTTCCAAGACGTCCACCAGCAACACGATGGCCGGACGTTCGGCTTTTCTGGACATTTTGCAGTCGGAGGGGGTGTCGCATCTGTTTGGCAATCCCGGGACGACCGAATTGCCAATCATGCATGCGCTCAAGGACTATCCCGACCTTAAGTTCATCATGGCGATGCAAGAGAGCCTTGTGGTGGCGATGGCGGACGGGTATTCGCGCGCGTCGGGCAAACTTGTGGCGGCCAACGTGCACGTTGCGCCGGGCCTCGGGAACGCGCTCGGCTCGCTCTACAATGCAAAATTCACGGGGACGCCGTTGATCCTGACGGCGGGGCAGCAGGAGCAAGGTCATGGTCTGATGGAGCCGCTGCTCTATGACAACCTCGTGCCGATGGCGGCACCGATGGTGAAGTGGTCCGTCGAAGTGACGCGCCTTGAAGATCTGCCGCGCATCATGCGGCGCGCGGCGAAGGTCGCGATGACGCCGCCGACGGGGCCGGTGTTCATCTCGCTTCCGGGCGACATTCTCAACGCCGAGGGTGTGGTCGATCTGATGACTTCGACGCGCATTGATACGGCCGTGCGCCCGACGGATACAGCGCTCGAAGCGTTTGCGCGGCGATTGCTGGCGTCGAAGGCGCCGATGATCATTGCGGGCGACGAGGTTGTTAAGTCGGACGCGCTCAAGGAAGCGGCTCAACTCGCCGACCTGCTCGGCGCGGCGGCGTATCAACAATCGATCGCTTATGGTGCGCATTTCCTGTCGGAGCATCCCTGCTACATGGGCGCGCTGTCGCGTATTCAGCCGCAGACGCGTGCGATCATCGAAGCGCATGATCTCGTGATCGCGCTCGGGACTGATCCTGTGCGGATGTCGGTGTATCACCCGGTCGATGCGATGCCGGAAGGCAAGGCGATTGTGCAAATCGGGCTCATCGATTGGGATATCGGCAAGAACCATCCGGTTGAAATCGGTCTCAAGGCGGACGTTCGGGAAACACTGAAGGCGCTCATTCCAATTGTCGAGCGACTTGGCGGGGCGGCGCTCAAGACGGCGGCTGCGGCGCGCGTCGCGGGTTTGGCGAAGAAAAACTGGAGCGCGAAGCGGGCGGGCTTGGTCACGGAAATCACCGGCCGCAGCGGGCAAGTGCCGATTGATCCGGATTTCGCGACGCTGAGCGTCGTCGATGCGATGCCGAAGGAACTCCATTCTGGTCGACGAGTCGCTGACCACCGGGCGTTATGTCACCGCGCTTTATCCCTATCGCGAGCGGTACGGCTTCCACGGGCTCGCATCCGGCGGTATCGGCTATTCAATCCCGGCATCAGTGGGGGTGAGCTTGGCTAATCCGGGCAAGCGCGTGGTGTGCACGTGCGGCGACGGCAGCGCGATGTACTCGATCCAAGCGCTGTGGACGGCGGCTCATCAGAAGCTGCCGATCACGTATGTGATCATGAACAACGGCGGCTACCGGATTATCAAGCAACGGCTGAAGGCGTTCCATCAGAACGAGCACTTCATCGGCATGGACTTCAAAGATCCGCGCGTGGATTACGCCGGACTGGCGGCGTCGATGGGCATGAAGGCGACGCGCGTGACCGATCCGAAGGCGATCAAAGCGGCGCTTGCCGACGCGCACGCGACCGATGGGCCGCATCTCATCGAGATGTTTGTTGACGGGACTGTTTAAGCTGGTTGCAGTTGGTTGACGGCTCTGATGCGCGGGCTTCCCGCCGGCCGAAACTCTAAGACATCGTCAGGCAACCTCTCCCCGTCAGAACGGGGAGAGGTGCCGGGTTTGTCAGGCTGCTGCGGCGCGGGCTCGTCGGTTGGCGCGCATGCGCAGGGTGCGGCGGGCCCAAATCCAGATGCCGGTCACCATCAAGCCGATGAAGGCAATCGAGGTGACAATGTTCAAAAGGGCCGACCAAACACCTGCCCAATTGCCTTCATGCAACACACGCGGCCATGACTGAGCACCGGCGACCAAGCCATCTTTGGCGACCGTGAAGATGCGAGCTTCGCGACCGTCGTAAATGCGTGCGCGCATGGCGCCGCCCATCGGCCTGATCCAATAGACGCTGGCGAGGTCATATTTCGCGCCCACAATCTTCACGGCCTCGGCGAGTTTGACCGGCGGGCCGTCGACCTTGGGCGGCGGGCCTGTGAAGGTGATGCCGTAGGCGATGGCGAGACCTGTCAGCGGCGAGAGAATGAGCAGCGGTAAGCGTCACCCAAGCCGTCATGCGGTGCCAGCCGCCGAGTGTGTTGCGCAAGAACGGCAAGCCCATGAAGATGCCCAACAGCAACGACAGCAGCATCGCGATGGTGGATGCGTCGACGAGCCATTTGAGGTCGAGCAGCAGCGTCTCGTGCAAACGGCGGTTGGTCGAGAAGAAATCAGACCAAGCCCAGGTGCCGGGCGCGATAAGGTCGCCGGTGGTCAAATTGACGCGCGTGGATGGTGCGCCGCGTCCTTCAGACAAGATCATCGCGTTGTCATAGGCGCGAATGTTGAGGGTGTTGGCCTTGCCGGCGGGGTCGTGTTTGGCGATGGCGGCTTCGACGGTTGACATCGACACAGAACGTCCCGTGAACAGACGGTCCATGAGCATCGGCTCGAACGAGAGGACCAAGCCCGTCAGTAAAATTACGATCCAGGGCGCGGCAAATACAAGCGTCATCCAGCGATGGAGGCGCAACAAATAGGGCTTCATGTCGATCTCCAGAACGGATTTACGATGTTAACCGATCATGCCGCCTGCATCCGTCGCTGCGGCGATGACATAACTGGTGTGCGTGACACATCTGTTTCTGCGGCGCTTACGCTTTGACCAACTGTTAATGCCCGGCCACTTGGCCTCGCCCGCAGTTCCGCGCTAAACGGTGGCACCGATTTGATCCACCCCGGAGTGACCCCATGGCCCGCATTACCCTTCGCCAACTTCTCGACCACGCCGCCGAGCACAGCTATGGCGTTCCCGCGTTCAACATCAACAACATGGAGCAGGCGCTGGCCATCATGGCGGCCGCCAACGAGGTCGACGCGCCGGTGATCATCCAGGCGAGCCGCGGCGCGCGCAGCTATGCCAACGACATCATGCTGAAGCACATGATGGACGCGGTCACCGAGATCTATCCGCACATTCCCGTTTGCGTGCATCTCGATCACGGCAACGAGCCGGCGACCTGCATGACCGCAATCCAGGCCGGCTTCACGTCGGTCATGATGGACGGCTCGCTCAAGGCCGACGGCAAGACGCCTGGCGATTGGGACTACAACGTCGGCGTGACCAAGGAAGTGACGCGCATGTCGCATCTCGGCGGCATCTCGGTCGAAGGTGAGCTCGGCGTGCTCGGTTCGCTCGAAACCGGCATGGGCGACAAGGAAGACGGTCACGGCGCCGAAGGCAAGCTCAGCCACGACCAATTGCTGACCAACCCGGACGAAGCCGTGAAGTTCGTCAAGGAAACCGAAGTCGACGCGCTCGCGATCGCCATGGGCACGAGCCACGGCGCCTACAAGTTCTCGCGCAAGCCTGACGGCAAGGTGCTGGCGATGAACGTGATCGAAGAGATCAACAAGAAGCTGCCGAACACGCATCTCGTCATGCACGGCTCGTCGTCGGTGCCGCAGGAACTGCAGGACGTGATCAACAAGTTCGGCGGCAAGATGAAGCCGACCTGGGGCGTGCCGGTTGAAGAAATCCAGCGCGGCATCAAGCACGGCGTGCGCAAGATCAACATCGACACCGACAACCGCATGGCGATGACCGGCCAGATCCGCCGCGTGCTGTCGGAGGAGCCGGGCGAATTCGATCCGCGCAAGTATCTGAAGCCCGCGATGGAAGCGATGCAGAAGCTGTGCAAGCAGCGCCTGCAGGAATTCAACACCGCCGGCCAAGCGTCGAAGATCAAGCGCATCGCGACACTCGCCGAGATGGCGGCGCAGTACAAGAAGGGTGCGCTCAAGCCGAAGATTGCTTGAGGTCAGTTATTGTTTTTGAATTTAGTTCTGAGATCCAATGGGGCTGCGCGGACGACGACTTTGTCGCCCGCCAGCCCTATTCCATCTTGATACTGCAACAATGTCCCATCGATGTTCTCGACAAAGGTATTTCGATCCTGCCGATCGCCTGTTGCCGTCAAACATTCAGTTGTTTTATGACCAAGCACAAATGCCGACCGGCAGGTTAATCCAGGTGTTTGCCATGCGCGCTTAGCGCCAGCGGGAGGCTTAATCGATCGAAGCGGTGCCTGAGAATTTTTACTTGTACCGTCGCGTGAAGAGCTGCCATCCGCGCAAACGTCGAAATGTTCATAGCCTCGACCTGCAGCATTCGTAATTACCACAATGCTGCAAACACCGCACCGGTCGAGCCAAGTGCCAACTATGCGTTCATCTTGGCTGAGAAGATCTAGTGCGCGCAATGCTAGCGTTGGCAGCGGCTTCGCATTCGGTCCATCGATTCCGTATTTACACTCTGGTGCGACCTGAGACGCCGCACGATTCAAGGACAAAACCTCGAAGAGGTTGACAGCAAAAAATATCGACGCCCATTTCTTCATTTTCTCGATTTCTCAAATTCATTGAGTTCACCATTTTCATCTAACAGATTGTTCTCATCAACAGATGACTGACAAGCAATCGCTCTCAATCTGCAAGCGTCGATAGGACTTGTGGTGGCGCTATTGTCAACGCATAGACTTCTTTGGTGGTACTTAGGGTAGGCGGCGGTGGCCGTTCGCGACGGCGTCTAGCGCGGTGAGGACGCCACTTTTGCCGCCGTTGGCTTCAAGCCAATGGGCGACTGTGCAGGCGGCGTTCGCGTACATCAAAGGGTTCTTTCCCGACTGCGGTGCCCATTCGAAGGGGCTGGCCGGGAGATTGGCACTGGCTGGTTCTTTGCAGCGCTCGGCTGCGGTTTGGCCGGTTTTCACATAGCGTGCGTCGTCGGACACCAGAACCGCGAGACCTTCGTCGAACCACGCGGGCACGGCACCGCGCAACAGGTTTATCAGGCCGATGATGGCATGGACCTGCACGTGGCTTAGTTCATGAGTGACGATGGTGCGATCAATGCCACGCGGCGACAGGCGCACGACGCTGAAACCGAGCGAGCTGTAGGTCACGGCGCGGGCGCCCCGGCCTCCGAGAGATTTGTCGCAGGCGTCGGTGGTGCAGGCGATGACGTAAGGCCGGCGCACGATGTCACCGAAGAATGCGCGCACGGGCGGTTCGGCCGATGCGATGAGCCTTTCAATTTCGCCCCGGCGCTCGATAGGAACGGTTGCTTCGACCATCACTCCCGCCGGTGTGCGGACGAGGCCATAACAGCCGGGACAGACTACGGCTGCTAGGGCCGGCGCGGCGATCGCCACCGTTGCGGCGGCCGCGATGCCGAGTGCGACCGCCGTGACAGCCAAGCCTCTGGCCCAGCGTTTGCGTCGAGACATGGTTCTATCCCCCTTGGCGGCCGGTCATGCTTTGACATCCCTCGCGCGCGACTATGGCCAGCCTGTGACAGACGGCGCGCTGGAGCATGGAAGACAGTGCCGCAAACGGTGTGGTAGAGGTCTCCGCTTTCACAATTCCTGGCATTCAGCTGGCCCTGCGGAACATTCGATGTCCCAACTTTTCTCTGCCATCGTTGCGGCATTCGTTGGTTTTGCGGCGTCGGTGCCGCTGATCTTGGCCGCAGCCATCGCGATTGGTGCAAACCCGGCACAGACCGTGAGCATGGTTGCAGCACTGGCGTTTGCGACGAGTGCATCGGCGCTGGTGCTGAGTTGGCGCGCGCGTATTCCGATGATTTGCGCGTGGTCGACACCTGGCGCCGCTCTCATCGCGGCGTCGAGTGGTTTTACGGTTGAGACCGCTGTTGGAGCGTTCTTGTTTGCCGCCTTGCTGATGTTGGCGACGGCATTGATCTCACCGCTTGGCGCATTGGTCGCGCGGATCCCGATGCCGATTGCATCAGCGATGCTGGCGGGTGTGATCGTGCGTTTCGTGGTGGCGGTGTTCGATCAGATGAAGGTGGCGCCGCTGCTGGTCGGCTTGGCACTTGGCGTGTTTCTGCTGGTGCGCGTGTTCAATGCGTTTGCGGCGGTGATCGCGGCGCTGGCTGCGGGCGCCGCGATGGCGTTTATAACGGGGCAAGCGCATTGGCCGCAGAGTTTCGAGCTGATGCCGACGTTCACGCTCATCATGCCGGATTTTCAGGTGCCGGCCATGATCGGTCTCGGCCTGCCGCTGTATCTCGTCACGATGGCGTCGCAAAACTTGCCGGGCTTTGCGGTGTTGCGCGCATCTGGCTACGAGCCACCAGTGCAAGCAGCGCTCGGCGTGACGGGATTTTTCTCACTCATCACGGCCCCGTTTGGCGCGCACATGACCAATATGGCGGCGATCTCCGCGGCGATCTGCACGGGGCCTGATACGCACCCCGACAAGGGCGAGCGCTGGAAAGCAGGGATCTGGTATAGCCTCGTCTGGTTGTTGATCGCGCTTGCGGCGGGGCCGCTGTTGACGGTGTTGAAAGCGATGCCGAATGCCCTGATCGTTGCAGTCGCCGGACTGGGGCTCGTGGGCTCGCTGGCAGGCGCGCTAGGCACGGCAATGCAGGGTGAGCGCGAGCGATTTGCCGCCGTGATCACGTTCGCTGTGGCGGCCTCAAGTTTGTCGATGTTCGGCATCGGGGCCGCGTTCTGGAGCCTCGTTGCGGGTCTTGCCGTGCTCGGCGTGGACCGACTGAGACGGGCTTGATTGCTGGCGATCCGCATCGGCCGCTGGATCTTCCGGCGTTCGGTTTGGCCGCACTTTGAGTGATCGGATGGGCATGGTATCCACAGCGCCGACCTTGTCCGAGGCCTTGCGTCGTGTTTTTGCCCCAAACGGGCGCAAAAGGCTTCCGCGACTGGCCATGAACTGCGGCATGACTTTGGAAAGCAGGACATTCGCACCATGAGCAAACGAAAAGACGCCGACGTGACGCCCTGCCAACTGTATCTGGTGGTGGCACCGGGGCCGACGGCGCGCGAGCGGCTGCAAGTGGCGCTGGATGCGGCACCGGTGGCAAGCGTGCTGATCAAACCGCGCGCGGGCGATAAACTTGGCGCGGGCGAAGTGAAGCCGCTGGTGGATCTCTGCCACAAGGCAGATATCGCGGTGGTGCTTGATGGCGACGCGCAACTGGCGCGGACGCTGCGGGCCGATGGCGTGCAGGTGCGCGCGGGCGATGACTCACTTGCGGCCTATGACGAGGCGCGGGACATTCTTGGTGCGGGCGCTATCGTCGGCGTTGACGCCAACGGGTCGCGGCATTTGGCGATGGCGGCGGGCGAAGCCGGTGCCGACTATGTCGCGTTCGGGCTGACCGAAGTCGATCGTGGCGCGATGGCTGACGATACGGCGATGGCGCGTGACGATTTACTGGCTTGGTGGGCGGAGATTTTTGAAGTGCCATGCGTCGCGCTCGATGTGGCCACTTTGGAAGATGCAGCGGCGGTTGCGGCAACGGGTGTCGATTTTGCGACGTTTCCGATTCCGGACAGCGTGGCGCTGGACGATGTACGCGCTGCCGTGGCGGACGCGCACGATGTGTTGCTGAAAAGTTTGGCGGACGCACAAGGAGCCGACATTTGATGCGGACACTGTCTCGCTCTGCGGCTGTCGTTCTGTCACTGGTGGGCGTGATGTCCGTTGCAGGTGGAGCCGTGCGGGCGCAGGACACAAGTTCCTGGTCATCTGGGACCGTGGTGGCGCCACCGAAGCGTGACGGCGGGGTAAAACTGTTGAAGCGCGCTCCGGAGGTTGCGGCGCCGCCCGCAGGCGGTGCGTCGCGCCCGGCGTTTCCGGACATGCAAGGCACGATGCCGAAACCTGTCGGGCCGACGCTGCCGTCGCAGGTGCCGCTCTCGGACGGATCGACGATCGCGAAGACCAACAGCGGCTCCGATCCGGCGTATGAGGCCTTTGACCAAGGCCGTTATCTGACTGCGCTCGATCTTGCGCAAAAGGCCGCCGAGCGCGGCGAACCACAGGCGCACACGCTCATCGGGCGGCTTTATCAGGAAGGTCTTGGCGTTGGAAAATCGGATCTGACGGCGGCGCAGTGGTATCGCAAAGGCGCGGAGCTTGGCGATACGGCGGCCATGTTTGCGTTCGGCGTGCTACTGGCCGAAGGGGGCCATGTGAAGCGCGACCGCGACGGCGCAGCGCAGATGTTCGACCAAGCGGCGCAGCGGGGACACATCCTCGCCAATTACAATCTGGCGCTGTTGTTCCTCAAAGGCGATGGCAAGCCAGAAAATCCGCACCGGGGCGCCGCGCACATGCGGTTTGCCGCCGAGGGCGGATTGCCGGTGGCGCAGTATGATCTGGCGACGTTGTATGCGACGGGCACTGGTGTCGAGGCCAATGCAGCCGAAGCGGCGAAGTGGTTTGAACGCGCGGCACTCGCGGGGCAGCCGGACGCTGAACTCGAGTATGCGATCATTCTGTTCCAAGGGCGTGGCGTGCCGGTGGACCAGGCGCGCGGCGCGAAATTTTTTGCGGCAGCGGCCGCAAAAGGCAACGTGGTGGCGCAGAACCGGCTGGCGCGCTGTTATGCGTACGGAGCGGGATTGCCGGCGAATGCGTTCGAGGCCACCAAATGGCATCTGATCGCGCGCAAAAATGGTTTGGGCGATCCGACGCTGGACGATGTGGCTGGCAAACTGTCGAAGGCGGACCGCGCGAAGGCGGAACTCGCCGCCGATGCCTGGCGTGAAGCGCAGATGGTGCGCGCCAATTAATTCTCCTTATGTGACGGACGCTGCGGCATGTGACGGACGCTGCGGCATCCGCCTTTGGCTAGCGCTGTTGCTGCGGCGGCATTGCAGCGCGGCGCACCCGGCTGATAGCATCCCGGAATGTTGGGTGAGGCCGGGGACGTCGTTATGCGTGTGTTTAAAGCGTTCTTGATTTTGTCTTTTGTTTTTTCATCGCTGGGGGCAGTGCCGGCGCGCGCACAAACTTACGTCGAGCGCTCGAATGTTTGCGTCGCGCTGCTCAAACGCCTCAATCCGCGCACGCATATCCGTGACGGGCTTTCCGATAACACTTGCCCGCTGACAACGCCGCCGGTGGCCTTTACTGGCACGCCGCAGCGCGCTTGGCTGGCATCGGGGGCTGCGTGCCAGGAGGCGTTGCCCGCTGTGCCCAAGTGCGGGCTCGAGGCGTCGCTGGTCGATGCGTTGCCGACAGCCGTGCAGCGCATCTCGCTCGGCAACGGCTCATGCCTGCATGTTATCCCCGTGATGATGACGGACAAGCCGGATGGCTTCAAATGCAACGCAATACGCGTGCGGCCGGCATGCTTGGCGGGCGTTCGGCAGGCGAACGGCGCGACGATTGTCACGCTGGCGACCGGACGCGATCGGGGCGCGATCAAGGCCGATATTACAATCCCGGCGGAGGCGGTGCGGCACCGTCCGCTGATGGCGAAGACACGGTCTGGCCCGCTGCTGGCGCTGCTGCCGACCGATATGACGATTGGCGCGCAAGAGCGCGATGCGTTGGGGTTCATCAAACACTACGTTGAGCACACGGCGGCGGCGTGCGCCGGAACGGCAACGCATTGCCGGGAGCAAGCGACGTATCAGGCCGACCGGGCGGTGGGTGAATTGATGCGGCGCGTATGGAATCCGCGGCCGCTGCTGACACGGGACGAGCGGACGGCCGATTACCGCGAACTGCTGCAGTCCATAACGGCGCGCAATCTCGGTCGCCATGACACTGAGAAGAAACTCTTTGCCAAACTGATTATGCAGAATGAGGTCTCGGGGTCATCTCCGTACCAGATGCTCGACGCGGTCATCCGTAA
Organism: uncultured Alphaproteobacteria bacterium; assembly: GCA_963831185.1. GTDB lineage: Bacteria > Pseudomonadota > Alphaproteobacteria > Rhizobiales > Hyphomicrobiaceae > JABFRJ01. The sequence goes on along the minus strand of CAWHPE010000002.1, from coordinate 296,343 downwards.
CAGCGGACTGAGTTGGGGCGCGCATCAAATCGATATCGGCGCCAATGCCCAGGCGGAGGTCGATCTGTTCTGGGACACGTTGCGCCGCTGGCGGCAGGCGCCGGGAACAGGCAACTATCCGCATCTTCGTGACGCCGACAAAGTCCGCGCGTGCCTGTCGCAACCCATGCGGAATTTTTTCGTCGATCAGATTGCTCTGCTCTATGGCGCGCTGCCTGATCTCAATAAGGGCTTTCGCAGCAGCATGGCAAAGGCGGCGTATCACGCGCGCTTCGAGCGCTATCTCGACGAAGAAGTGGCGCGCGGGGTGACGCTCAGCGGGCTTTTCAAATCGAGCCCGTTTGCGTGGATGTATTATATCGATCAGCGCAATCAGCGCGGCGCGACACGCGCCAATATCCTGAAGGAGATGGGCGAGGCGATGAGCACGCAGGAGTTGGCGACATGCGCAGGCGTGACTGCCGGCGAGGACCGGTTGGTTGCGGCGATCAAAGGCATGACCGAGCCGGGCGACCATTACGACATCGATCGCCGTGTGACGAACTTGAAGACGTTTCTGCAGCAGGAACTCGGCGCAAATCTTGGCCGGACCTGCGGCGGCTGACGCGCACCGCAGGTCCAGCTGGACGAATGATACGTCCGATCCACGACTCCGTTTTCTGTGGGGTTCCGTCTAGCCGGGTGCGGCTCCTTGGGTGGCGAGATAGACAGAGTAGAGCGATTGGCTCGCCGCCATGAAAAGCCGATTGCGTTTTGGTCCACCGAAGCAGACATTGCCGCAAATTTCGGGGATGCGGATGCGGCCCAACAGTTTGCCTGCGGGGGACCATACGGTGACGCCGCTGTACCCCACTGCGCGACCAGCGTTGGACGAGCACCACAAATTGCCCTCGACGTCGGCGCGTACACCATCAGGACCGCACTTCACACCATCGACCATGAAGTCGGTGAACAGTTTCTGGTTCGAGAGTTTGTTGTCGGTGCCGACGTCGAAGACGTGCATGTCGCCTTTGCCGCCGGGGCCGGTATCGCCAGGACCTTTTCCGGTCGAAACGACATAGAGCTTTTTGTAGTCGGGTGAGAAGCAGAGGCCGTTGGGGTCGGGCACCTGCGCTTCGGTGACGACGAGATCGACGCGGCCAGACGGATCGATGCGATAACAGTTGGTGGGCAGTTCGCGCTTGTAGGCGCCGATTTCGGGCGGCTGACCGAGGCGGTTCTTGATGCGGCCGGCAGCGTTGGTGGGGCCGCCTGCGGCGTCGGTGGTGCCTTCGTACAGTTGGCCGCCATAGGGCGGGTCGGTGAACCAGTAGCTGCCATCGGGATGGGGCACGACATCGTTCGGCGAATTCAAGCGCTTGCCATCGAATTTATCGGCGAGGATGGTGACGGAGCCATCGAGTTCGTAGCGCACCACACGCCGCGTGAGATGTTCGCAGGAGAGTTGCCGGCCTTGGAAGTCGAACGAGTTGCCGTTGGAATTGTTGGACGGCGTGCGGAATACGGAGACGTGGCCGTCGTCTTCCATCCAACGCATCTGGCGGTTGTTGGGAATATCGCTCCAGACGAGGTAGCGGCCTTGGGCATTCCAGGCCGGGCCTTCGGACCAGAGTGCGCCGGTCCAATGGCGCTGGATCGGCGCATTGGGTTGGGCGAGGCCGTTGAAACTCGGATCGACGGCGATGACGTCTGGGTCCCAGAAATAAACATTGGGTTGGCCGTTGGGGCCGAAATCACGCGGGGGATTGGTGATGGTACTCGGCGGCGCGGCGGGGCTCGTCTGCGCCAGAGCGCTGCTGTTCGATGCGGCGAGCGCGAGGGCTCCGGCGCCTGTACCCAGCGCCGTGATCATTGCGCGCCGGTTGATGGTATGGGGCTCGTCAATATTCTTCGTCGTACGCGTCATTGTTTCACTCCCAGAGAAATTCATCGCTCGTGACCGAGCGTCCGTGCAGTGAGATGCAAATGACTTGGATGTTGCGCGTGCCGCCTCCGTTCTTTGCAAAATCCCGATCTCCCCGTTGGAGATCACGTGCTCGCAGCACACCGAGGGCGCTGCGCGTGATGCAATCTAGCGCGGCAAATGTGGTGGGCGTGGCGCAAAACGTTGGGCAGTGCGCGCGGAAATTGCAAAGCTGGGGCGCAGGATGCAGTGCGGCATCACGAAAAATTTGATGTGGCGCTTGCGTGGTATTCCAGTGTGGCGCCGCAACAACTGGTGATCGCGAATGCGGCTACGCCCTCCTCCCCGTCGACAAGGGAGGAGAGTGTCAGGCGCACAGAATGCTTCAGTTCAAGCCGTTGGCTCTTTGGCGTTGGTCGCGAGGCCGTGGGCTTTGAGAGTGTCGGTGATCTCGTCCAGAATTGCGGGATCGTCGATGGTGGCGGGCATCTTCCAGGCTTCGCCGTCGGCGATCTGGCGGCATGGTGCCGCGCAGGATCTTGCCCGAGCGCGTCTTTGGCAGGCGCTTGACGATCACGACGGTCTTGAACGCGGCGACAGGGCCGATCTCGTCGCGCACCAGCTTCACGACTTCGGCTTCGATCTCTTTGTCGCGGACGATTGACGCCGGAGTTCAGCACGATGAACGCCGGCGGGGATCTGGCCCTTCATCTCATCGGCGACACCGAGGACGGCGCATTTCAGCCGACGTCCTTGTGCTTGGCGACGACTTCTTCCATCTGGCCGGTCGAGAGGCGGTGGCCGGCGACGTTGATGACGTCGTCGGTGCGCGCCATGACGTAGACGTAGCCGTCTTCGTCGATGAAGCCGGCGTCGGATGTCGTGTAGTAGCCGGGGAAGTCGGAGACGATAGCTCTTGCGGAAGCGCTCGTCGTTGCCCCACAGCGTCGGCAGGCGCCGGGCGGCAACGGCAGCTTGATCGCGAGCGTACCGGTGACGCCGGCGGGCCACGGGATGGCCGGCGCTGTCGAGCACCTGCAGATCGTAGCCCGGCATCGGCACGGTCGGCGAACCGTATTTGACGGGCAACTGACCGAGGCCGACGGGATTGCCGCAAATGGCCCAGCCGGTTTCGGTCTGCCACCAGTGGTCGATCACCGGCACCTTGAGATGCGCTTCGGCCCACTTGATCGTCTCGGGATCGGCGCGCTCGCCGGCCAGGAACAGTGTGCGGAAGCCGGTGAGATCGTATTTCTTGATGTAGCTCGCCGGTCGGGTCTTCTTTCTTGATGGCGCGGAAGGCGGTCGGCGCGGTGAACAGTGCGCGCGACCTTGTGCTCGGAGATGATGCGCCAGAATGTGCCGGCGTCGGGCGTGCCGACGGGCTTGCCTTCGAAAACCACGGTGGTCGGCGCCGTGCAGCAGCGGCGCGTAGACGATGTAACTGTGGCCGACGACCCAGCCGACGTCGGAAGCGGCCCAGAACACTTCGCCCGGCTCGATGCCGTAGTGGTTCTTCATGGTCCACTTCAGCGCGACCATGTGGCCGCCGTTGTCGCGCACGACGCCCTTGGGCTGCGCCGGTGGTGCCCGAGGTGTAGAGGATGTAGAGCGGATCGGTGGCGGCGACCGGTACGCAGCCGGCCTTGCGGCCGCGGGCTTTGGCGTCGGCGACCTTGCGACGACCAGTCGTGGTCGCGGCCGGCGATCATCGTGGCCTGAGCATTGCGGACGCTGCAACATCAGGATGTGCGACGGCTTGTGCGCGGCGAGTTCGATGGCACGGTCGAGCAGCGGCTTGTAGTCGACGATGCGTGCTGCCTTCGATGCCGCAAGACGCGGCGAGGATGGCAACGGGCTTGCGAGTCGTCGATGCGGGTCGCGAGTTCGGCGGCGGCGAAGCCGCCGAAGACGACGGAATGGATGGCGCCGATGCGGGCGCAGGCGAGCATCGCCATCGGCGCTTCCGGGATCATCGGCATGTAGATGATGACGCGGTCGCCCTTCTTGACGCCGAGATCGTGGAGGACGGCGGCGAGCGTGCGCGACTTCGTCGGTCAGCTCGGCGTAGGTGTAGGTTTGCGCTGCGACTTGGTGACGGGGCTGTCGTAGATCAGCGCGACTGTGTCGCCGCGGCCATCGCGAACGTGGCGGTCGAGGCAGTTCTAGGCGGTGTTGCATTCGGCGCCGACGAACCAGCGGCCATATTGGCCGGCGTAGGGGTCGAGCACCTTGTCCCACGTGCGGTGCCAGTCGACGCCCTTGGCGGCTTCGGCCCAGAAGGCTTCCGGATCCGATTTCCAGCTGGCGTAGACTTCGTGATAGCGACTCGACATGGCTGACGCTCCCATAGATCCGGAATATTCGCCGTTCAATGCGGCGGCGGTTGATGGAGATATGGTCAGGGGGGCGCGGCGGTGTCCATAGGCCTTGGGTAGGATGCAATACTGATGATCCTGTGGCGGGGCGCTTGATGAGCAGCCGCGCGCCGTGGCGCTAGCTCGGTGGCGGCGGCGCATGGTACGGACGCGGTCAATGCACGACATTCGCGGCGCTACTTGATGCTTACCGATCCTTGGTTTTATGCCGTGGCGCTGCCAGCGGTGGCGTGCACCGGCCTCAGCAAAGGCGGGCTGCAAGGGGCGAGCCTGTTGTCGCTGCCGCTGTTGGCGCTGGTGATCAATCCGATCCTGGCGGCGGCGATCATGCTGCCAGTTCTTATGGTGCAAGACGTGTTTACCGTCGCCGCGTTTCGCCGGACGGTCGACTGGACCATGCTGAAGCTGATGTTGCCCGGCGTGCTTGCTGGGACGGTGATCGGGTGGCTGACGGCGTCGATTGTCACCGCCAACCACATCAAACTGCTGGTGGGCGTTCTGGCTTTACTGTTCTGCATCAACGCAGCAGTGAAGCGCGAGATCGCGGGTACAGCCCGGCCGCATCATGCTGGGCAAGCAGCGTTTTTTGGATGTCTGTCGGGGTTTACGAGCTTTCTCGTGCACGCGGGCGGTGCGCCGTTCAGCATGTATGCCTTGCCGCGCAAGATGGACAAAGAGACGCTGACCGGCACAACCGCGGTGTTCTTCACGATGGTCAACTGGATCAAGGTGCCGCCCTATTTGCAGCTCGGGCAACTGACACGGGAGACGCTGCTGCTGTCAGCGGTGCTGTTCCCGATGGCGGTGGCGGCCAACTTGTTGGGGATCTGGCTGGTGCGGCGCATTCCGACCGGCCCGTTCTATAAAATCTTGTACGGGTTGCTGTTCGTGGTCTCGCTCAAACTGATCTGGGACGGCGCGCGCGGCACGTTTGGCTAATGGCGAACGCGCGGTCAATCACAAGGCCGTCATCCAGCCCCACCGCCGCTCAGCATTCATCATGTATTAACCCTATGGATGAGATGGACAATCATTGTCCACGGGAATGATTCCCGGGGCCCTTGTCACGACACAGTTACTCGCTATTTACCGTGTCATCCCGTTAGACTATTGCAGCGCAGCAAAACAGATCCGAGCCCCCATCGTGTTGCCCCCAGACACGCCGACAAAACGTGACCATCGCATCGACTGGCTTCGCGGCTTGGCGCTCGCTACGATTTTCATCAATCACATGCCGGGGAACCGGTTTGAGTTCTGGACACCGCGCAACTTCGGCTTCTCGGATTCGGCTGAGGTCTTCGTGTTGCTGGCCGGAGTCGCGGCGGCACTCGCGTTCTTCAAACGGTTCGAGCGTGGTGACGGAATTTCCGTGACGGCCAAAGCGTTGCGTCGCGCGGGCGTGTTGTATGGCGCACATCTGCTGTCGACGGTCTTGGTGGTGCTGATGTTCTCGGCCGTGGCGTGGATGCTCAGCAATCCCGACGTCTACGACTTGATCGATATTCGGCCGCTGATTTCGCAGCCCCTCCCCGGCATGATCGGTGTGCTGACGGGCGGGTGGCAGCTTGGCTATTTCAATATTTTGCCGATGTACGTGGTGCTGTTGCTGCTGCTGCCGGCGCTGTTGTGGCTGGCGCGGATCGACGTGCGCCTGATGCTGGCAGCGTCGAGCGCGATTTATCTCGTCGCCAACATCGGCGGCTTGAACATGCCGGGCTTTCCGGACGCGCACGGCTGGTATTTCAATCCGTTGGCTTGGCAGCTCATTTTCGCAACAGGTCTCGCACTCGGCATCTTGCGTGTGCGCGGGCAGAGCGTGCCGTGGCACCCGCTTGCAGGGCTGTTGGCTGCCGCCTACGTGCTTTACGCTCTGGTCTGGGTGATCATGAGTTTCGACGGGGGCGTGACGGTCGGATTGCTGCCGTTGTGGGTCGATACCCTGGCCAAATCGAATTTGCCGTTGGTACGCCTCGCGCACGTGTTGGCGTTGGCCTATCTGCTGGTTCATAGCCCGCTGTGGCCGGCCCTGCAGCGCCTTGGCTCCGGGCATTGGCTGATCGCGCCGTGGCGGTTGATGGGGCAGCACTCGCTACCGGTGTTCGTGGCGGGCTCGCTGCTCAGCATGGCAGGATATCTGACGCTGGTGCATACGGGGCCCGTGCTGTGGCTCGAAATTGCGCTGACGTGCGGTGGGCTTGCGGTGCTCGCAACTTATGCCTGGATGTTGGACACGGGTGCGTTGACTTCGATACGCGCACGCGTCGGCCGCATGCTCGGGGTCAGCCAGCCGGTGGTGACCGACATCGTTAAAATCGACGACGCCGAAGAGCGGACGACACCGCTGCGCTAATGCCGCCGCGCTGCTGCGATGATGTTCGCGCGATTGGCGAGTGATGGCGGTCTGCTTCGGCTCCCGGTCCAAAAATAGCAGCAACTCTGTCATGGCAAAGATTGCGCACGGCGGCTTGGCCACGTAATCCTCGTGGACGGTTTTTCCACTGAGGTGCGCCATGGCTGTTTCACCCTACGATCTCGATCTCGCCAAAACCCCGGCGAATTTTCAGGCGCTCACGCCGCTGTCGTTCCTCGAACGCACGGCGTCGATCCATCCGGACCGCGTCGCGATCGTGCATGGCGACCTGAAGAGAACCTACCGGGATTTCTATGCCCGCGCCCGGCAACTGGCGTCGGCACTGAGCACGGCAGGGATCAAGCCCGGCGATACAGTTTCGGCCATGCTGGCGAACACGCCGGAAATGCTGGAGGCGCATTTCGGCGTGCCGATGACGGGTGCGGTGCTGCACACGATCAACACACGGCTCGACGCAGCCATCATCGCGTTTCAACTCGACCATTCCGACAGCAAGGTGCTGTTCACCGACCGGGAATTTGCGCCTGTCATTGCGGAAGCCTTGAAGATCGCCAAGGTGAAGCCGCGCGTGATCGACATCGACGACCGTGAGTTCCCGCAAAGTGGCGCGCTGCTCGGCGAGACAACTTACGAGGCCTTCATTGCAGAGGGTGATCCCAACTTTGCGTGGCGCTGGCCCGCCGACGAGTGGGAAGCCATCGCGCTTGGTTATACGTCCGGTACGACCGGCAATCCGAAAGGTGTGGTGACGCATCATCGCGGCGCGCATCTGATGTGTTATGCGAACACGCTGTCAGCTGGGCTCGGCAAGCAGCCGGTGTACCTTTGGACACTGCCGATGTTCCACTGCAATGGCTGGTGCTTTCCGTGGACGATCACGGCGGTGGCGGGCACGCACGTCTGCCTCAGGTGGGTCCGTGCGGCGGCGATGTACGAGGCCATTGATACGCACAAGGTTTCGCATTTGTGCGGCGCGCCGATTGTGATGTCGACGCTGCTCAATGCGCCTGCCGCAGAAAAGCGAACCATCACGCACAGGGTCGAATTCATCACCGCTGGTGCACCGCCGCCGGCTGCGGTGCTTGGGCAGATGGCCGCGGCTGGCTTCAACGTGACCCACGTCTACGGTCTCACCGAAACCTATGGGCCGTCGGTGGTCAACGAATGGCAAGGCGCGTGGGACGGCCTGCCGGCGAGCGAGCAGGCGCAGCTCAAGTCGCGTCAAGGCGTGCGGTATCCCGCACTTGGCGATTTGCGCGTGATGAACCCGGAGACGATGGAAGACGTTCCGGCGGATGGCACGACGCTCGGCGAGGTCATGTTCCGCGGCAATATCGTCATGAAGGGCTATCTCAAGAACACGGCGGCCACCGAGGAGGCATTTGCCGGCGGATGGTTCCACTCCGGCGATCTCGGCGTGCGTTACCCCGACGGATATATCCAGCTGAAAGACCGGTCGAAGGACATCATCATCTCAGGGGGCGAGAACATTTCGTCGATCGAGGTGGAAGACGTGCTCTACCAGCATCCGGCAGTGTCGGCGGCGGCGGTCGTGGCGAAGGCCGACGAAAAGTGGGGTGAGACGCCGTGCGCGTTCATCGAACTCAAGCCGGGCATGACAGCGACGAAAGAGGACATCATCGCTTGGTGCAAGGAACATCTGGCGCATTACAAAGTGCCGCGCGCGGTGTCGTTCCAAGAGATCCCGAAGACCAGCACCGGAAAAATCCAAAAGTTCCGGTTGCGCGAAATGGCGAAGCTGGTGTGACCGGCGTCACCCGGCAGTGATCGTCACTGCATCATCCCGGCGGCAACGCCGGGATGATGCGTGTGATGGACGGTGCAGTGGTGCGACGCGCTCAACCAGGGATGCGCTCGGCGTACTCTGCATGGAGGCGTAGCCATTCGTTCCAGAACGGTGCGGGCTCGGCGCCTGCGAGACGTGCGACCAGCACATCCAAATGCGCATGCCAACCGGCACTGACTTTCAGCAGCAAATCGCGATCCGGCAGACGGTGATGGACGAGGGTCAGAAGCACGTCGCTCCCCTGCTGCTCAAGTTCGAAGACGACGCCACCGCTGCGGCCCCACGTGATGGCCAACTTGCGCGGCGGGTCACAGGCTGTGATTTCGCAAGCGAGGCTGTGGCTTTCGGACGCCCCGGGCGGGCGTTGGCCGGGATCGGCGGACAGTTCGCTATTGCGCCAGGTAAATTCAAACGGTGTGCCGACTTTCATTTCCATGACACCGGATGCGAGCCACTGGCGGCGCAGATCGCTTTCGGTGAGGTAGGCCCAAACGCGCTCAATGGGGCCGGGCAGGCGGCGCTCGATTTTGACAGTCGCGGGTTCGATCAGCGTGCCGTAGGCCGTTTCGGTTTTACGCGTACTCATTTTTCTTCTCCTTTGGGTTTTACGGATTTCTTGGCGTCGTCGGCGCGAAGGAGTTGCTCGAGCACATCCAGGCGATCGGTCCAGAAGCGTTGGTAGAAGCTCAACCAGTCGTGGGCGCTGGCGAGTGGCCCTGGCGCAATGCGGCAGTGATGCGTGCGGCCGCGGACCTCGCGCTGGACTAAGCCTGCGCTTTCCAAAACGCGGATGTGTTTGGAGGCTGCGGCAAGGGACATCTCGAACGGTTCGGCCAACTGGCTGACGGTGTGTTCGCCCGTGGCCAAACTCCGCAGCATTTGCCGGCGCGTGGCGTCGGACAAGGCGTGGAAGACGGCGTCGAGCGGGTATACTTGTAATTCAACCATTTGGTTTAATTATCGCATTCAACGACAACAGTCAACCGTTTGGTTTAATGTTTTTTGAACCCAAGCGCCCAAGCGTTTCTTTAGGTTTCCGGCGGCATGATCGACGGGGTTGGGCAGGAGTTGGCTGCCGTGCGCGGGAGATCACAGTTGAGAGCGTTGACGAAGTGGGCGAGCGTGGCCGCTCTCGCGGCTCTGCTGTCTGTGCCGGCGACGGCGCAAGAGGCATGCGCACCTGTGCCGCCTGTCGTGCGCGACATTGCACTGCCGCGCTTCTATGGCGACGCCGAGGGCTCGGTGATCGATGCCGAGCGCGATGCGGCGCACAAAGCTGCGGTGGCGCCGCTGACGGCGTTTGTGCGGCACGTGACGCAGGATGCGGATAAGGCGCTCAAACGCACGAAGTCTGAACAGCAGACCGCGCTGGCAATGTGTACGCTGCATTGGATCGCGACGTGGGCCAAGGGTGATGCGTGGCTCGGCACCATGGCGACGCGGCAAGCCGAATATCAGCGCAAATGGGATCTCGCGGGCGTAGCGCTTGCCTACCTCAAGCTCAAACCGTTCGCGACGGCCGAGCAGCGGAGCGTGATCGAGCCGTGGCTTCGGCGGTTTGCCGACACGGCGCGCAGCTTTTTTGATGATCGCGAACGGCAACGCAACAATCATTGGTATTGGTTGGGCCTTGGCGCGGCGGCGGTCGGGGTTGCGACCGACAGTCCGCGGCATTGGGAGATGGCGCGCGAGATCATGCGCGATGCGGCGCGCGATATTGGCACCGACGGCACGCTGGCGAAGGAAATGACGCGGAAGAGCCGCGCGTTGCTCTACCACGCATTTGCGCTTACGCCGCTTGTGGTGATGGCGGAGATCGCCGCCTCGCGTGGCGAAGATTGGTATGGGTTCGAGGCGGGAGCAGTTCACCGGTTAGCGAAGCTGACGGTAGAAGGGCTCAATGCACCGGAGACGTTCGATGCGCGCGTGGGCGTGGCGCAGGAACGACCCGTGAATGGGCGCGCGGGTTGGGCGCAACTTTACAGCGCGCGCTTTCCGGAGCGTGTGAGCAAGGTGCCTGACATTCCAGTTTCGCACCGCTGGATCGGCGGGAGTGCTGAGGTGTTGCAAAAGGTGTTGCTGGCGCGGGGACGATAGATGACGCGTGCTGTCATCAATTCTACGGAGCAATCGACGCCGGATGCGGCGTGATGCAAATTGATAAAATTCGAAATTGTTTTGTCAGAACTCGTTAAATTTGTTCGCATTTGCATTGAGTTTTGCGGACCAAATTCGGCAGTTGTTAAGTACGCATCTCGCACGGTAAGCGCAGTCTTCCCATTGGGAGACCTTGTTTCATAGGGATGCGAAGATGGCGCGGGATCAGGGCATCGACACTTCTGGGCGGAGGCTCATCTCCGATGGAGCAGCGCTGACGCGTCGATTTGCGCGCGCGGAGGGCGGGAGCATCGCCATCATCTTCGCATTTTCAATGCTCGCCGTCTTCGGCAGCGTCGGGAGCGCCGTCGACTTTGTGCGCTACTCGCGCATGAAGACAGTCTATGCGAGCGCCATCGACGCGGCAGCACTTGCTGCGGGCCGAACCAAGCAACTCGGTGGCACCGATGCCGATGCCCTCGCCGCAGCGGACAGCTATATCGCTCCAGTCAAGGCCGCATTCCCGCTCACAGGCCCTATCAAATTCTCGATCGCTGACAACGGGCTCGCAATTGAAACCGAAGCGAAGTTGTCGGTGCCCACGGTCTTCATGTCGGTCTTCAAGATCGATAAGCTCGACTTCACATTTAAGAACCGCAGTGAATTCGCGCAGGGCAGCGATGTCGAGATCGCCCTGATGCTCGATGTGACGGGTTCGATGAGCGGCAGCAAGATTACCGATCTCAAGAACTCGGTCGAACACCTGATGGATGTCGTTATCCGTGACGAATCGTCGAGCGCGCAAGCTCGCATCGGCCTTGCTCCGTTCTCAGCTGCAGTGAAGCTGAAGACCAAGCATTTCCGCGAGGCTACTGGGCTCGATAACTCGGGCAAGGGTAGCTACAAGGGTTGCGTTGTCGAGCGGACCGGCTCTGATGCTTACACCGACGCTGCACCGGGCAGTGGGCGCTTCCTCACACCACTTGAAGACGTGGCGCCCGACAAGGACTGCGATGAGGGTCGCGAGATCTTCCCGCTCTCTAACAAGAAGAGTGATTTGAAGAAAATGGTGAAGTCGCTCTCGGCTGGCGGCATGACTGCTGGGCATCTGGGCACGGCCTGGGCCTGGTATCTGCTGTCGCCCTCGTGGAATGCACTTTATGACAGTGCCGAGCAGCCGGCGCCTTATTCGGATCTCAGCGCCAAGAAGTCCAGCGGCATACCGAAGCTCAGAAAGATCGCCGTGCTCATGACGGACGGAGAGTATAACACTGCGTACCTCAACACCAACTCGACGACCCAGGCTCGCGCGATCTGCAGCGAGATGAAAAAGACGGGCATCGAGGTGTTCACGGTTGGATTTGAGGTCGGCACGAGCGGAACTGTCGTCGATACTCTGATGGGCTGCGCAACAACGTCGGCGCACTTTTACAATGCGTCGAACGGTGCAGAGCTGAAGAAAGCGTTCAACGACATTGCCCTGAAGTCTTCCCCGCTCAGATTATCGAAGTAAGCTGAGAGCGTGTTGCTGACTGCCAACGCGCCTTTGCCGCTCTAGCCTTTGCAGCAGGTGGCGGAGAAGCGAAAGCGATGGCGTGGCGACCGCTAGTTTGCGCGCTGCCATGCCGGTTTTACAATGTTGCCGCGCCGGATTGCCATGACCAGCAGGATCACGCCCGTGAGCGTGCAGAGCAGAAACGCGATCACTGAAGATTCAAGACCGAAGCTACCGCCGGTCAACACCTCCGGTCCTTTGATGTTGGATCTTATCAGGCCCGGGTCAGCGACACCGCCGGACACGATGCCGGAAAAAATCGCTGACTGAGTGTAGTTCCAGCTCATATGGAAGCCGATGCTGAGCCACAGGCGGCGGGTGAGCATATAAGCGGCAGCAAGAAGCAAACCGGCTTCGATACTGATGAAGATGGCGCCGGTGATCGTGCCCGCCGGATTAAACAGATGCACCAAGCCGAACACGAGCGATGACACCAGCAGCGAGACCCAACTGCCTAGCCATTCCTCAATGATGCGGAACACCGCGCCTCGGAAAAACAATTCCTCGAAGATGCCTGAACTCAACGCCATCGCCACCGCTGGGATCACGAACGACAAAGGATTCAAGCCTTCGATGCGGTAAATGCCCAGCACCATCAGGATCAAAACGCAGAGCGTGTACAAGCCGGCTCCGATCAGCAGGCCAATACCTAATTCGCGGCCCATGCCCGGCAGAGCAAGCTCGCTGACTGGCCGCCGCTCGACGAACCGGACAAACCCAACATAGACAGCCAGGGCGAGAGATGCCATCGCGGCTGCCGCAGCGATCGACAGCAGCGGCGTGGCCGCGTATTTTTTCATGAAACCGTTGCTCAAGCCCATCATGAAGAACACAGGTCCGCCGAGCAGAACGAGACGTGTCAGCGGAAAACGTAAAACGCGCAACCACACCGCCGGTTTAGGACCCAACATTTCATTCATTTGAGTGACCCCAAGTAAAATTGGCTTAATGCTAGGCAACGTAAATGCTCTGGTCGAGCGTGGGCGCGTGCGGCCCTTTTGGAATTCCAGTTTAAACGGATAATGGCGACCCTCGTCCGGTACCAGTGATTGAGCAGTCATCGGCGCGGGCTTCTTCCCCGCTCACATTGCGGTCTTTGCCCATTTGACCCACGCATCGATGCGGGTGTCTGGATCGATCGCTGCGGTGACGTCGGAGATGACGGCGACGGAGCGAGCGCCTGCGGCGATGACGGCGGGCGCGCGTTCAAAGGTAATGCCGCCGATGGCGACAAGCGGCATGGCGCCGATTTTCTGTTTCCATTCCCGAATGCGGTCGAGACCTTGCGCGTCGTGGCCGGTTGACTTGGATTGCGTGGGATAGATGGGGCCCAGCGCGATATAGTCGGGTTGATGCGCTAGCGCACGGGTGAGTTCGGCTTCGGTATGGGTCGAGAGGCCGATGCGAATGCCTTTGGCTTTCAGCGCCTTTATGTCGGTGGTGTCGAGGTCTTCCTGACCGAGGTGGACATAGGTCGCGCCGACATCAAGCGCTTCGCGCCAGTGGTCGTTGACGATGATGGTTGCGCGCGCGGGTGCAGCGGCATCGAGGGCGCCGATGATCTCGCAGCGAATGTCGTCGGGCGACTTATCTTTGATGCGCAATTGGATGCAGCGCGTGCCGCGCGCGACGAGGCGACGAACCCAGGCGGCGTCGGGCACGATAGGGTAGAAGGGATCGAGGCCGTCGTGGGCGTTGGGCATGGCTTTGTCTTTCACGCGAAGGCGAGTTGGACTTTCATGGCTTTGGTGCGGTCGCCCGCAAGATCGAACGCGGCGACCGCGTCTCGCATCGGTAACGTTGCGGTGATCAGCGGGCGCACATCGACAACGCGGCGGCCGATAAGGTCGGCGGCTTGGCCGAATTCTTCGTGAAAGCGGAATGTGCCGCGGAGCTCGAACTCTTTCGCGACGATAAAGTTGATCGGCAAACTAATGACACCCGCCAAGCCGACTTGGACAATGACACCTTGCGGGCGCAGCACCTCGAACGCGGCGACGAGTGCGCGTTCGTTGCCGGAGCATTCAAGCAGAACGTCGAAGTGGCCTTTATCGCGATTGTAAGCGGCGAAGTCGGCCGCGTGGGTGGCGACGTTGATGGTGCGGTCGGCGCCGAGTTTCCGGGCGAGCGCGAAGGGCGTGTCGGTCACGTCGGTGACAACGATTTCGGCGGCGCCCGCCAGCCGGGCCGCAATGACGCAGAGCGCGCCAATCGGTCCGCAGCCGGTGACGAGCACGCGCTTGCCGAAGAGCGAACCGGCGCGGCGTACGGCATGGAGGCAAACGGCGAAAGGCTCACACATGGCGGCTTCGCCGGGGTCGCTGGCGTCGGGCAAGACAAAACATTGCGCGGCGTTGGCGACGATGGTTTCGCGAAAGGCGCCTTGGACGTGCGGGAAGATCATGGCACTGCCGTAGAAGCGCATATTGAGACAATGTTGCTGCTTGCCGTCGAGGCAATAGCGGCAGCCGTTGCACGGGCGGCTCGGATTGAGGGCAACGAGTTGGCCGGGTTTGACGGTGGTGACGCCCGCGCCGACGCTGGCGACGCGCCCGGCAACTTCGTGGCCGAGCACCATCGGTTCTTTCAGAACGATCGTGCCGATGGCGCCGTGCTGGTAGTAGTGCAGATCTGAGCCGCAGATGCCGCCCCGCTCGACCTTCACCAGCACTTGCCCTTCGCCCACCGCATCGACCGCGACGGGATCGACACGCAGGTCTTTGGCTTTGTGGACGACGACGGCGCGGGTGGTCGAGGACATGACGGGTTCCAGAAAAATGCCGGGCAGAGCTGATGCGCGGGAGCAAAGATTGCGAACTTGTGCCGCCGACGTTAGCGTCTGTTGATCAGAATTCAAATCGCCGCTCAAGCCCTACAGGATTGCAGTCATGACGACCGGAACCACCGTTGCCGATAAATTCCGTCTGGATGGGCGCGTGGCGCTTGTGACCGGTTCGTCGCAAGGGATTGGCCATGCCATCGCCCGGGGGCTCGGACAAGCGGGCGCGACCGTGGTGATCAACGGGCGGAGCGCCGACAAAGTTGAAAAGGCCGTGGCGGGGCTCAAAGCCGAAGGAATTGCCGCACATGCGGCCCCGTTCGATGTGACGGACTTCAAGGCGACGGCGGCAGCAGTTGGTGAGATCGAGGCCAAGGTTGGCCCGATCGGCATTCTCGTCAACAATGCCGGCGTGCAACGGCGCGGCACGCTCGACACGTTCGACGAGGCGATGTGGCGCGAGATCATGACCACAAACCTCGACAGCATTTTCTATGTGTCGAAGCCCGTGGCGCAGCGCATGATTACGCGGAAAAAGGGCTCGATCATCAATATCTGCTCTGTCATGAGCGAGCTTGGGCGGCCCACGGTTGCGCCCTATACGGCGACCAAGGGCGGCGTGAAGATGCTGACCAAAGGCATGGCCATCGATTGGGGCAAGCATGGCATTCGCGTCAACGGCATCGGGCCTGGGTACTTCAAGACCGAACTGAACGCGGCGCTGATTGCAGATCAGACGTTCTCCGGCTGGATCCAGGGGCGGACGCCGCTCGGACGCTGGGGCGATCTCGACGAGTTGGTGGGCGCGGCGGTGTTTCTGGCGTCGGATGCTGCGAGCTTCGTCACCGGGCACGTGCTCTACGTCGACGGCGGGATGACCGCGAGCCTCTAATGTTGGCGCTTCAGGTGCCGACAGGGCACCCGCGCTCGTCTGCTGGCGCTTCAGGTGCCGACAGGGCACCCGCGCGGGACTTTTCCAGAGTAGGGTGGCGTTATCGCCATTGTGTTTTGATTTTTACCTGATGCGCAAATTGCGTTGTTGGGGCTGGAGGGGCGTTTCTGGCGCCAATTGACCTTCGCCGCAGGTCGATGGCCGTGTGATTGGTAAATGCGCTCCCTGGGCTTCCCTGGCTCGATTGCGCCGCCGACTTCTGACCCAGATCAAACTCAGTCGATAATTTTCCTGAGTTTCCAGACTGTTAATCTTAATGCGCAGCCTATGTCGATTTTTCTTGAACGACGTTTATTTTGATGACATATTCTGATCGTTGTTCATTTGCGTCGCTCTTAGGAGGCAATCATGGCTCGCATGTGGGATGAGATTGGTGATTGGGTGTTGGGCACGGTTGGCCGGGTCAGCCGGATCGACCTGGGACTGGTCACGTCACGGGCTGAGGAGCAGGCGGGTCAATTGCCGTGGCCGGTGATGCCGGCTGCCGGGCAGGTGCCGCAAATTCGTCGTGCTTTTTCGGTCATCGAAGGCGGCAAGCGCGACACCCCGCGCCCAACACGGCCCTGGAGCCCCGGCGCGTCAACCCGCCGGGCTGGCTAACGTCCGCCCGGGAATGCGCGGAAAACTCAGCAATGGCGGTTGCACGGCAGCCGAAGAATGCCGCAAGTCGGACTTAGGCATGCGCGCGCGGCGAAACGTGGCGCTTACGGAGACTGTCATGGTCAAAGCATTGATGTCGGCGCGGCGGTTTGCGCCGTTGTTCTGGGCGCAGTTCTGTTCGGCGCTCAACGACAACTTCTTGAAGAACGCGCTCGGGATGCTGATCCTGTTTGGTCTCGGCACGCAGGTGGCCGCGATGGACAAGGAGACGGCTGCGAAGCTGAACACGCTCGCAGGCGTCGTGTTCATTGCACCGTTCTTTTTCCTGTCGGCGCTCGGAGGGCAAATCGCCGACAAGTTCGACAAATCCCGCGTGGCCGAGCGGATCAAATTTTACGAGATCCCAGTGGCGCTGATTGCAGCGGCGGGATTCTATTTGCACTCCGTCCCGATCCTTTTCGTCGCGCTGGCGGGCTTCGGCATCGTTGGCGCTCTGTTCGGGCCGGTGAAGTACGGCATTTTGCCGGACAACCTGAAGACCGAGGAACTGGCGACCGGCAACGCGCTGGTGGAAGGCGCGACCTTCCTCGCCATTTTGCTCGGCACCATCGGTGGCGGCATTGCGATCACGGAAGCGCAGAGTCCGGAGCTTGTCGTTGGGATTATCATGGTGCTGGCGGTGTTGAGCTGGTTGTCGGCGCGTGCCATCCCGCGCGGCACGCCGGCTGCGCCGGAACTTCGGATCGAGAAGAACCCGTTCAAATCGACGTTCGGACTGTTGCGTGAGATCAAGACCGACCTGCGTTTGCGCGTCGGCGCGCACGTCACGAGCTGGTTCTGGCTCGTCGGCATTGTTGCGTTGTCGCTGTTGCCAGTTCTCGTCAAAGACAAACTCGGCGGCACGCCGCTCGTCTACACGGCCGCGCTGGTGACGTTTGTCGTCGGCATCGCAGCGGGCTCGATGCTCGCAGCACGCGCCAGCCACACGCGACCCAATCTGGCTTTGGTGCCGATGGGTGCTGTGATCATGGCGGCAGCGGCATTCGCCATTGCCTATCTCGCTTGGACGACGGCACCCGGCGCGCAGCCGATTGCGCTGGCTGACTTGCTTGGCACGCCGCGCGCGCTGTCGTTGGGCCTTGCCCTGTTTGCACTGGCTGTCGGTGGCGGCCTCTTCATCGTGCCTTCGTTCGCGGCAGTGCAGAGTTGGGCGGCGGCTGACCGGCGCGCACGTGTTGTCGCGGCCGTGAACGTGCTCAACGCGGCGTATATGACGGTCGGCGGTGGTTTGCTTGCAATTGCGCAGAGCCTCAACGTCGATCTTTCGATCATCTTCGGCGTCATTGGTGCGTTGACGCTGCTGTCCGGCATTCTGGTGATGAAATTCTGGGGCAAGGAGGGCGTTCGGGATTTTGGCCGCCTGATCTTTCAAATCTTCTACGACCTCAAAGTGAAGGGCCTCGAAAATCTACCGAAGGCAGGCGAACCGACGATTATCGCGCCCAATCACGTGAGCATGCTCGAAGCCGGGATGCTGCATGGCGTGCTGCCGGGACATGCATCGTTTGCCGTCAATACGCAGATCGCGGAAGTGAAGTGGATCAAGCCGTTCTTGAAGCTGATCAACGCGTATGTGCTCGACCCGACAAAGCCGCTGGCGACGCGCGGGCTCGTCAATACGGTGAAAAGCGGCGAGACGATCGTGATCTTTCCCGAAGGCCGCATCACCATCACCGGTAGCCTGATGAAGGTTTATGAGGGGACGGGCATGATCGCCGAAAAGGCGGACGCGTGGGTCGTGCCGGTGCGCGTCGAGGGCGCGGAGCGGGCGAAACTCTGGAGTTATCTGCGGCCGACGCAAATCAAGAAGGCCTGGTTTCCGAAGGTGACGCTGACGTTCCTGCCGCCGGTGAAGCTCACAGTCGATCCAGCCCTCAAAGGCAAGGCGCGGCGTCAGGCGGCGGGGCTTGCGCTGCAGGACATCATGGCGGACTCGGCGGTGGCGACCGCGAATGTCGAGCGGACATTGTTCGAAGCCTTCGGGGACGCTGCGCGCAACCGGTCGACAGCGAAAGTCGCCGTACAAGATCCGGTTGGCACCAAGCTGTCGATGAAAAAGCTGATGGTGGGCGCGCAAGTTCTCGGGCCGAAACTGATGCCCTTTGCAGGCGTCGGCGAAGCCATCGGCGTGATGCTGCCGAACTCAGCGGGCGTGACGGTCGTGCTTCGCGGCGCTGTCGGGGATCGGCCGCGTCCCGGCGATGATCAACTTCACGTCGGGTATCGCCAGCATCAAGGCGACGTGTGCGGCGGCCGAGATCAAGACGGTGCTGACCTCGCGGACGTTCATCGAGCGCGGACGGCTCGAAACGCTGGTGGCGCAGATGGAGCCGCACGTCAAACTCGTCTACCTCGAAGATATTCGCACGCAAATTACGGCACTCGACAAGATTGGCGGCGTGTTGCGCGGCATGAAACCGCGCGTTGCCCGCAAGCCGGACGATCCGGCCGTGATCCTGTTCACCTCAGGCTCGGAAGGCGTGCCGAAAGGCGTGGTGCTGTCGCATCGCAACCTGCTGACCAACATTGCGCAGGGCATGAACCGCGTCGACATCAACGGTGAAGACAAGGTCTTCAACGCGCTGCCAGCCTTCCACTCGTTTGGCCTGACGGTCGGCACGCTAATGCCGCTGTGTCTACGGCATCCCGCTCTACATGTATCCGACGCCGCTGCATTACCGGATCATCCCCGAGATGATCTACGATGTGGAAGCGACGATCATGTTCGGCACCGACACGTTCTTGAATGGCTATGCGCGGGTGGCGCATCCTTACGACCTGCGAACCGTGCGCATCGTTCTGGCGGGCGCGGAAGCGGTGAAAGAGCGGACACGCGCGATCTACATGGAGAAGTTTGGCGTTCGCATTCTCGAAGGCTATGGCATCACGGAAACGTCGCCTGGCTTGGCGATGAATTCGCCGCTTGCCAACAAAAGCGGGACGGTCGGACGGTTTGTGCCGAATGTATCGTATCGCTTCGAGGACGTGCCGGGCATCGATGCGGTGCAAGGCGATTTGAAGGTCGGGCGGCTCTACGTGAAAGGGCCGAACGTGATGCTCGGCTACTTGCGCGCGGAAAAGCCGGGTGTGCTCGAGCCGGTTCCGGATGGCTGGTACGATACGGGCGACATCGTTGGCATCGACCCGCAAGGCTTTATCAAAATCATGGGCCGCGCGAAGCGCTTTGCGAAGATCGGCGGCGAGATGGTGTCGCTGTCGGCGGCAGAAGCGATTGCATCGGACGCGTGGCCGAGCACGTTGACTGTCATGGTGGCGCTGCCGGATCTGCGGAAGGGCGAGCGGCTCGTGCTGTTGACGACCGATAGCCGGGCGACGCGGGCGCAGTTCCAAGCGGCAGCCAAGGCCAAGGGCGCGGGAGAGATGATGACCCCGTCGGAGATCATCGTGGTCGACAAATTGCCGCTGCTCGGGTCGGGCAAACCTGATTTCGTGGCGGCACTTGCTATGGCCAAAGAGCGGACCCGGGTTGGGGCGAGGCAGTCGGTGGCCGAGGCATGAGCCATACAACAAGTCGCCTTGCAGCACGCGGGGTGGATCAGTCGGATGCTGGGTACGCCGAATGCGATCCCCTCATGTCCCCGCGGCGCGATCGACCTCTCTCCTCCCAAGGGGAGGGACGGAGACCGGATTGAGACGTCCATGTTTGTGAATCCACTTCCTAGCGCTCGACGCGAGAATTCTGCTACGAAACGCACGGCGTACTCCCGCTGCTAGCCCCTCTCCGCCTTGGGGAGAAGGTGGCCAAGCCGCCGGATGAGCGGACCTAGAACGTCGATCCTTCCGTCAAATTGTTGGCCAACCCAATGTCATCGCAAAAAGCAAAAGCAGCAGCCGGCAAATCGAAATCGGGCAAGGGGCGCATCGCGTATCAGGGCGAGCGCGGGGCCAATTCGGAAATTGCGTGCGGGGAAGTGTTTCCGGGTATGGATCCGGTACCGTGTGCGGCGTTCGAAGATGCGCTGGCGGCGGTGAAGAGCGGCGACTGCGATCTCGCCATGATCCCGATCGAGAACTCGCTCGCTGGCCGCGTGGCGGACATCCACCACATGCTGCCGGCGTCTGGCTTGCACATCATCGGCGAGCACTTTCTGCCGATCCGGTTTCAGTTGATGGCGCTGAAGGGCACCAAGCTCAAGCAGATCACCGATGTCTACTCGCACGTGCACGCGCTCGGACAGTGCCGCAAGATTATCCGCAAGCTCGGCTTGAAACCGCATGTGGCGGGTGACACGGCGGGTGCGGCGCGGCAGGTGGCGGAATGGGGTGATCCGACCAAGGCGGCGTTTGCGCCGCGATTGGCGGCGAAGGTCTATGATCTCGAAATCCTGGCCGAAGACGTCGAGGACGAAAAGCACAACACGACGCGCTTCGTCGTGCTGTCGCGCGATCCGGTCAATCCGAAACGCGGCAATGGGCCGATCGTGACGACGTTCGTGTTCCGCGTGCGTAACTTGCCGGCTGCGCTCTACAAGGCGATGGGCGGTTTTGCGACCAACGGCGTCAACATGACGAAGCTCGAAAGCTACATGGTCGGCGGGCAGTTCACCGCGACGATGTTCTTGGCGGATGTCGAAGGGCATCCGGACGATCTGCCGGTGCAGCGTGCGCTTGAAGAACTGGCGTACTTTTCCGACGAGTTGCGCATTCTCGGCGTTTATCCGGCAAGCCCGCTGAGGGCAAAGTTGCAGAGCGGCACGTAAGGCGGCGGGAGATTGTTGCGGGGCGTTGGCTTCAGGTGACTAAAGCCAACCGGGCCATCATCCGCCGGATGCTCGCAATCAGCGTGCGGTGAGCGTGAGGATGGTCCAGCCGGTCAAGTCCTGGCGTTGTAGAAGTGCGAAATTCTGCGCGCGGTAGGCCGCGAACACTTCTTCGGCTTGGCTGATGAGCAAGCCCGAGAGGACGACGTTGCCACCGGGTTTGATGGCGCGGCGCATATCCGGCGCAATGCGGATCAACGGATTGGCGAGAATGTTGGCGATGATCAGATCGTAGGCGTGGGGGCGGCGCAGGCGCGGGTGATCGAAGCCCTGGGCGACGGCGAATCCGATACGGCCTGCGGCGCCGTTGACGCGCGCGTTCTGGCACGCCACATCGACGGCGATGGGATCGTTGTCAGAGGCGGCGATACGCGCGTGCGGCAGTGCATAGGATGCGGCGATGGCGAGCACGCCGGAGCCGGTGCCGAGATCAAGCACGTCTTTGTAGCTGCGGCGGCGCGTCAAGCGGTCGATGGCGTAGAGGCAGCCGAGTGTGGTTGCATGATGCGCGGTGCCGAAGGCTTCGCCGGCGTCGATACAGAGCGCATTGGGGCGTGCGCCGACGCGGGCCGCATCGTGGCTGCCGTGCACGACGTAGCGGCCGGCCTCGACGGGTGGCAATGCGGCTTGCGAGATCGTCACCCAATTTTCATCGGGTACGTCTTCGACGGTGAGCGACAGGGGCGATGTTTCACCGGCATCGGCGAGAGCCGCCTGCAAGGCCGCCACGTCGGGGCGGGCCTCGAAGTAGGCTTCGACCAGATGATCCACCGGGCCATGTTCGAACATGGTGACGGCGAGCGGTGCAGGCTCGAAGGCTTCGCCGAGCACAGCGTTGACGGTGCGTGCGCGGTCGAGCGACGGCAGAAGGATACGGACTTTGGTTTGTGGCATCAGGCTTTCGCTAGCTGCTCGTCATCGGGATCGGCTTCGTGGCCTTCCTCGTGCAAGCCGGGCAAGTGGTTGAGGAAATTATCCCAGACGTGATCGATTTTTTCGGCGGCCTCGGCGGGGGACAGCGTCTGCAATGTGCCGTCGGGCAATTGGGTGACGATGCCGTCGGCCATCAGCCGCTTCAAGGCATCGACGACGTCGTAGTTGGACGCCACTTCGAAATTGGACGTCAACCAGCGCTCGATGGATTGATCGATGGCGTCGAGGTCGCGGATGTTGGAGCGGGTCTTTGCCAGCATGCAGTAGAGCAAGAACTCTTCTTTGACGTCTTCTTCGGCGGCGCGATCTGCCAAAAGCGTGAGGACGCCGCGATTGTCAGCAAGGGCGTGGAAGTACAGGTTCTGCGCCATCGTGACCATGTACTTGTTGCGTTGATTGAGGAAACTTGTGGCTTGGCGGGCGGCGACGCCACCGAAGGCAGCAATGGCACCGGCCATGCCGATTGGCGTGGTGGCGGCGGCGATCTTGGTGGCAGTGCCGACGATGCCCATGCCGAGACCACCACCGGCGGTGACGCCGAATTTCAGTTTGTCTTTCATGCGGAAGCGGATGCGCGTGTTCGGAAAGATCATTTCGAGATCCGACCGCGGGATATTCTTGAACAGCTTCATATAGAGAAAGTTATCGCTGATCTGCGGTGGCAGTGCGGCGCGGCGCTTGGTGACGATCTTCTCCGCTTCTTCGCGGCTGATGTTGTCGTCCGCCATCAGATCCTTGACGCGCATCTCGAAGGGCTTGAGCTTGAAGAGCAGGAACAGGCGGCGGAAGATCGGTAGATCGAACTCCTCCTGCTTCAGGTAGAATTTCTTCTTGCTGCGGCGGCTTTCGGTGCGCGTCGCGGAGCCACGGTAGTAGATCAACACTTCCTCGAACGCCTTCATGTCGAGTTCGAGGTCGAGCCCGTAATGGCTCTCCTTCGTCATGATGAGCGAAATGTCCTTGGGATCGATGGCGGTATAATTGGCCTGTTCGAGAATGGTGCGGACGTCGTTGACCAGACGATGCTGCATCGCCGCGCGCTCTTCAGGCGTGAAGGCACGTGTGATGAGCAGGTCGCTGTCGGGGGAGAAGGGCTCGTAAGTTTGCTCAAGGTCGGCGAGGCGGACCGTGTAGCTATTTGAGCGCCAGAACTGCAGATAGTGGAAGAAACGGCGGCAATGGGCGGCGTCGTTGCCGTGCCAGAGATGCGGGGCGGTGAGCCGGTCGATCAAGGCATGACGCGTCAGCGGAATGAATTTTTCGCGCGTTCGAGAAAACATGTCCCCCTCCTCGGCCGCGGCACCTTCGACGGCAGCGCTTGCGTCCGGGCTGCTCGCGCCGCGCAGTCTTGCAAACAATCCAGGTTTGGGTGCTGGCACCGCTGTCGCATTCGCCGTCATATTACCGGCCCCTCCGCCGTCTCAACCCATGACATGTTTTCATGGCTGATTTTCATGGCTGACTTTTGTCACACCGCTGAGGTGCGAACTGTGGCTGCGCCCGACCATCCTCCAGATGTATCGGCACAGTCTTACGCGGTGGGGTTCGGCGTTGTCGAGCCTTCGTCAGGGCGGGGCTGATAAAAGTCTGTCCGCTCAATCGGTTGTCCACGCAGGCACATGGCCGGCAACGCGCTCATGCGGGGTCGACGAAGCTGTCGACGACGCGTTTGCGGCCGGCGCCGGGGTCGTCGAACTCGATGGTGAGCTTGTTGCCGTCGACTTCTGCGACCGTGCCGGTGCCGAACTTCTGATGGATGACGCGGGCGCCAGCGCGATAGCCGGCTCCGGCGGCGGTCGATGACGCCACCAGTTCGCCCTCGATCTGGAGTGGGGATTTGCGGCGCTTGGCGGCAGCGGCTTCGGACTTGCCCTGCCAACTGGCTTCGGCGCGTTTCCAGCCGGGCGTCTGATAGGAGGATTGGCTGGTGTAAGCGGGGGCGTCTTCCTCGAAGCGACTTTTGCCATAGGGATTGGGACGGCCGAAGGAGCCGCCAAAGCCGCCACTGAAAGCACCGGAGCCACCGAAATTCTGATGCGCGCCGCCGTAGGGGCTCTTGGCTTCGATGACGGCGACGTGGGCGTCGGGCAGTTCGTCGATGAAGCGCGAGGGGATCGCGGCTTGATAGAGGCCGCGCATGCGCCGGTTCTGAGCGAACGAGAGGCGCACACTCTTTTTGCCGCGCGTGATGCCGACATAAGCGAGGCGGCGTTCTTCTTCGAGACCGGCGACGCCGGATTCGTCGAGGGCGCGCTGATGCGGGAACAGGCCTTCTTCCCAGCCGGGCAGAAAGACGGTGCCGAATTCGAGGCCTTTGGCGGCGTGCAGGGTCATCAGGGAGACGCGGTCGCCGTCGTCGCCGGCTTCAGCGTCCATGACAAGCGAGACGTGCTCCAAGAAGCCGGCGAGCGTGTCGAACTGATCCATGAAGCGGATCAAGTTCCTTCAAGTTTTCCAGGCGCGACTGCGACTGCGGGCTCTTATCGGCCTGCCACATCGCGGTGTACCCGCTTTCGTCGAGGATCAACTCGGCGAGCTCGGTATGTTTCATCTGGTCGACTTGGCCGCGCCAGCGCTCGAACTGATTGAGCAGATCGGACAAGGATTTGCGCGCCTTGCCGCCCAGCTCTTCGCTGCCGACGATGTCGCGCGCGGCGTAAAACACCGGCATGCCACGCGCGCGCGCGTGGGCCACGACTTTCTTGATCGAGGTATCGCCGAGGCCGCGCTTCGGCACATTGACGATGCGCTCGAACTTGAGGTCGTTGGATGGATTGGCGACGACTTCGAGATAGGCGATGGCGTCCTTGATTTCCTGGCGCTCGTAGAAGCGCGGGCCGCCGATGACGCGGTAGGGCAGGCCGAGGGTGATGAAGCGGTCTTCGATGGCGCGCATCTGGGCGGAGGCACGAACGAGAATAGCAATCTCGTTCAGCGGGTGGCGCTCCTTCTGGAGCTTTTCGATATCTTCGCCAATGATGCGGGCTTCTTCCTCGTCGTCCCAGACGCCCGTGACGGTGACCTTGGTGCCGATGTCGCCATCGGTGAAGAGGGTCTTGCCGAACCGGCTTTTGTTGTGCGGCGATCAGGCCTGCGGCCGCGCCGAGGATATGGCCGGTCGAGCGATAGTTGCGCTCCAGCCGGACGACGGTGGCGCCGGGGAAGTCCTTGTCGAAGCGCAGGATGTTGTCCACTTCCGCGCCGCGCCAGCCGTAGATGGACTGGTCGTCGTCGCCGACGCAGCAGACATTGGGCGAGCCCTGCGCCAGCAGCCGCAGCCACAGATACTGGGCGACGTTGGTGTCCTGGTACTCGTCGACCAGGATGTAACGGAAGCGGCGATGGTAGTCGGCCAGCACGTCGGGATGCTGACGGAATAGGCGCAGGTTTTCGAGCAGCAGGTCGCCGAAGTCGCACGGCGTTCAGGTCTTTCAGACGCTGCTGATAGTCGACATAGAGCTTTTGGCCTTTGCCATTGCCGAAGGCGAAGCTTTCGCCCGACGGCACCAGGTCCGGCGTCAGGCCGCGATTCTTCCAACTGTCGATGAGGTTGGCCAACTGGCGCGCGGGCCAGCGGTCCTTGTCGAGGCCGTCGGCTTCGATCACCTGTTTCATCAGGCGGATCTGATCGTCGGTGTCGAGGATGGTGAAACCGGATTTGAGACCGACCAATTCGGAGTGGCGGCGCAGGATCTTGACACCGATGGCGTGAAAGGTGCCGAGCCACGGCATGCCTTCGACGGCGCCGCCGATGAGCTTGCCGATACGCTCCTTCATTTCGCGCGCCGCCTTGTTGGTGAAGGTGACGGCGAGGACTTGCGAGGGATAGGCCCGGCCGGACGCCAAGATGTGTGCGATGCGCGTCGTCAGAACGCGGGTTTTGCCGGTGCCGGCACCGGCGAGGACCAAGACGGGGCCATCGAGCGCCAAGACAGCCTGTTGCTGTTCGGGATTGAGGCCGTCGAGATAGGACGGGCCGCCCGACATTCCGCGCAACGCGCGCTCGGAAATGGAGAGCGGGCGCGCCGCGGCATCAGCGCTCGACGGATCGTCGCCGTGGCCGCCAGCGTGATCTGACGCGGCGTGATCGATGCGGGAGAGCGGGTTTCGATTCTGGTTCATGGGGCAGGTTATAGCACCGGGGGCCGACTTGGAAACGCAACACGAACGAATTGCCCACAGTGCGGAGACATGCCGCCTTTTTCACGGCGGACTCCGGCATCACGATTTCGGCATATATGTTGGCCGGATGACGCAGATTTAACGCTCAACGTCCGCGTGAGTGTGGCATAAGGCTGAGACACGACGGCGTTGAGGGTTCGACACTGCGGCGCAGCCTGCTTTGCCCGCTGACAAGACCCGCTGCGGCCGGCAAGTGGACCGTTTGACATCCAGAACGATCGCGCACGTGAACACCGTTACGACAGACGATGATCTGGCTTTGCCAGTTGGCCGCGCAGACACCCCTTCGGGAGGTCAGCGATGAACAATTTTCTAGCGGCGCTCGGCGCGTTTTTGGTGATCGTGCTCGGCGCGATGTTCGCGGTGCCGCACTTCATCGACTGGAACCAGTATCGCGGCATCATCGAGGAAGAGACCACCCGCATCATAGGGCGTGACTTCCGTATCGGCGGCGATGTGCGGCTTGCGGTTGCTGCCGACGCCGTCGTTCCGGCTCGAACAGGTGCGTGTGGCGGATCCGCAGTCGGCTAGTGGCGTGCCGCTGTTTAAAGCCGAGACCGTGTCGGCGCGGCTGGCGATCTCGCCATTGCTGCGTGGCGCACTTGAGGCGACCGAAATCGAACTGGTGAAGCCCGTTGTGCGGCTGGTGCTCAACGAGCGCGGCGGCGGATCATGGCAATCGCTCGGCACTACGCAGATGATGAGCGGCTACATGCCGTCGAGTGTGACGCTCAATCAGGTGACGATCACCAGATGGGTCGGTTGCGGTCGTGGAAGCGGATGCCGTGACCGAACGACTGTCGATTGGATCAATTTCCGGAGAGTTTTCGGCACAAGACCTCAAGGGGCCGTACAAATTCCGCGGCAACGCCGGCAGCGGGGATGCGGCACAAGATGTGCGGCTACAGGCCAACGCGCCGGAAGCCGACGGCAGTGTGCGTGTGGCGGTGACGCTAAAGTCTGTCGCGGGGGCGGTGCAGTCGCGTTACGAGGGCTTGCTGAAGGACCTCGCGGGAGCGCTCTTGTTCGAGGGTACGCTGTCGATGCAGGCGCCCTTGCCGCGCGGCAAAGCGCAGGCCAAGGCGGACGCCATCCGGGCCGATATCAAAGCCGCTGTCAGCGCCACGACACGCGCGGTGGCCTTCGACGACATCGAGATTTCATTCGAAAGCGCGGCCAGGCCGCAGGTGGTTTCGGGGCAAGCGCAGTGGGCGTGGGGCCGTCAAGGCGCGCTCGACCTCAAGTTGGCGTCGACCTGGCTAGATCTCGATCCGATTTTTGGACTGGTGCCGGGGCAGAAGAGCAGTCCTGCGGCGGCTGTGTTCGACCGGCTGTCAGATTTGTCGTTCGTCGGCGCGGCCGGCCCACTGCGCATGTCGGCGCAGCTTGATCTGGCGCAGGCGAATTTTGGCGGCGATCAGATCGGCGCCACGGTGCTGAAGCTCAACAGCGACGGCCGCGTGACGACGATTGAAGATTTCAGTGCGGAGTTGCCGGGTGGCAGTCACGCCGATCTCAGCGGCACGGTGACGGCCAATGGACCTGCGCTGCAGTTCAACGGCTCAACGCGGCTACGTGGCAGCAGTGCTGCACGATTGGCGACATGGGTGAGCGGCGGCGGTGTCGCCATCGAAGCCCAGCATGACGGAAATTTTGCGCTGACAGGCCAAGTGCGCGCCGACAGTGCGCAGGTCGCGGTTGAACGGTCTGACCGGGGTGTTCGCCGCATCTGTGATCGACGGATCGTTCGAATATGGCTGGGGCGACCGGGAAAAGCCGGAGACGCGGCGGTTGACCATCGATCTCAGCGGACCACGGCTCGATGCGCGCGCGCTGTTGCCGCAGCGGTTGTCGTTGCCGTCGATCATTCAGTCACTGGCCAAGCGCGGCGAAGGGTCGACGGCAGGCGGTGTGCCGGGCGCGCTCGTCATCAAGTTGCGGACAGGCGCGCTGGTCACGCCGGGCCGCGTGTTTCGCGATGTCACCGTCGACCTCGACGCGTCCGGTCCACGCGTCCGGCTCTCGCGTTTGATCGCTGCGACCGAAGACGGTGCGCGCGTGGCACTTGACGGTGCTCTGACGTTGAGCGGGAAAGATGCGGCGCAACGATCGGCTGGGACACTGCATTGGTCGATCTCGGCGGCGGACGGGGCGGCGGTGCTGTCGCTCGGTGAACTGCTCGATATTCCGGCCGGCTTGCGCCCCGTCCCAGAGAGACAAAGTGTGATGCTGCCCTTGCGGCTGGCGGGCTCGGTAACGCTTGGCGCACCGGGCACGCCGGATCTCTTCGTGATCGACGGCGAGGGGCATGCGGGCGCATCTCAGGTGCGGATCGCCGCCACGCTCAACGGCGGCGTCACGGCATGGGCGGCGCAACCGCTTGCTGCATCGTTCGATGTCGTTGCGCCAGACGGCGGAACAACCGCGCGGCTGATCGGTGCCTTCGGCGCGCCCTCGGTCGGCGATAGTGTAGGCCCCGTGCAACGCACGACCGGGCTGCTGCCGATCCGCGCGGCGTGCGTCTTTCGGCGGTGGCAACGGGCGTGCCCGCGACCGGGCTTACCGTCTCGCTCAGCAATGCCGGCGCTGGCGGCCGTCTGACATTCCAGGGCCGCGCCGAGAAGCTCGACAGCGATCCCAAGCTCGCGGGGCTGATTGAAATCGACGCGACCGACAGCGGGCCGGTGCTCGCGCTGGTGCCCGGCATCGGGCGCTTCGCGGGACAACTCGGCGCCCTCAAGGGCCGCACGCAGTTGACGCTGGCGCGGCGGACGCTGGGTCTCGACGATATTCATCTCAGCCGCGCTGGCGGCGATGTCAGCGGTGCGCTGAAATTTGATCTCGCGGCACCGAAGGCTGATGCCAAAGCACAGCCGCAGGCGGTGTCCGGCCAGCTTGCTTTCGATCGATTGAGCATTGCGGATCTGCTGGCACTTGTGGCCGACACATCGCGCGCGCAGATGGCATCGGCGATCTCAGTGACGACTGGCCGCGCGGGCGTGTGGCCGGATCATCCGTTCAATTTCGACGTCGGAACGCTGGTCAGCGGTTCGGTGTCGCTTTCGGCACGCGCGTTGACGATTGCCGATGATCTCACGTTGCGCAACGCCAAGGCGACACTTGCGTTGGCTGCGAACAGCATGACGATTTCAGACGTGAGTGGTCAGGGTTTCGGCGGCACCTGGACTGCCTCTGCGAAGCTGGACCGTGTTCCCGCCGGTGCGCAGTTGACGGCCACGGTTGCGCTGACACAGGGCGCGCTTGATGTTGCGGGTGGCGCGGGACCAGTCTCGGGCACGCTGCAGTTGGACGGCCGCGGTCTCAGCCCGTCGGGCTTGGTGTCAACGCTCGGTGGTTCGGGCAGCGTCACGCTCGGCGCGAGCCGCATCACGCAGATTTCAGCGCCAAAGCTGAAATTGGCGATGGAGAAGGCGCTCAATGCCGAACCGGACAAGCTCGGCATGGTGCTCAAATCCGAGTTGGATGGCCCGAGTGCGGTGGAGCCTGTCGCGATAGGTCCACGGAAAGTGCCGGTGGAAATCAAAGACGGCGTACTCAGGATCGCGCCGTTCCAAGCGGAGAGCGCCGAGGGTAAGGTAACGCCGCAGGCGCGGCTCGATCTTTCGACGTTTTTGATCGACGGCGAATGGCGTGTCGAAAGTAAAGTGCAACCGGCGCCGGTTTCGGCCGTTCCGAACTTAGCAGGGCTTCCGGCACCGGCGAAGGCAGCCAAGGCATTGCCGCCGTTGCCGGGGGTGATTGTGTCTGGTACGCATGCCGCTGGCGGCGCTCGGTGCGACGCAGGACCGGCGCGAGGTCAGTATCACCACCGAAACGCTGGAGCGCGAGTTGGCGGTGCGGAAGGTCGAGCGCGATCTTGAAGAGTTGGAGCGGCTGAGACAGCTCGATGAGCTGCGCATGCGCGAGCGCGCGCGCGAGCAAGCCGAAGAGGCAGCGCGGCGCGAGCAGGAAAGCCGTGCTCCGCCGGACGCACCGACGCCGCCTGCCGAAGCGCCTGCCAATGCGGCGACCACACCACCCGCGCCTACACCTGAGAGCACGGCGCCCACGCAAGCGGCACAGCCCGCGCAAATCGTGCCGCCTCGGCCTCAGCCGGCACAACGGCCGATTGCGCCGCGCGCATCTCCTGACGATTGGAAGCGCTCACTCGGCACCAACGGCGGTTGAGTTCAAGCAGCGGCACCCATCAGGGTAGCTGCGTTGCGCGGCCGCGGTAGTGCGCCAGGATGAATAACCTGATGGCGCTCGACAGGTTGGTTTCGCTGCCGTCCTTGCCTTCGCGCGCGCGATCGATGCGGGCAACGAGGCGCGCGGCCGTGATCTTTTCGTTCTCTGCAATGTCGTTGAGCGCGTCCCAGAACGGCGGTTCGAGGCTCACCGACGTTTTGTGGCCGGCGATGGTGAAGGAACGCTTCTGAGGTTTCATGATTTGGCTCGATCAGCGCCGGGGCAGCCTGTTGCCACGTCCGGCTGCGCGCATCCTGGCGCCCTCAATTCATGACTTGGTGGTGTCGTCCCCGGGTTTAACGCCAATGGTCTGGTGCGCGTCGATATGGCGGCGTTGGAGATCACGTTCGGCATCGCTCTGTTTGCGCTCGGCTTTGGTGCGGCCGAATTTCGCTCTGTTCCCGGCCGCGTGGGCCTCTTTCTCTGCACGGGCCCGCGCCTTTTTCGCCTGGCGCAAGTTGATAATCTCGGCGGACATGCCTGCCTCGTCTCTGCCTCGTCGCTGCGGACGGTGTCACATGATAGCGTGGACGGTAGCGACTCAGCGCCGACCGGTCAAATGACACGGCTGGCATCCAAGGGGACAGTTATGGCGAAGACGACGAAAGCAAAATCCGGAGCAGACCGGGCGCGCGTGGCACTGGTGACAGGGGCCGCTTCGGGCATCGGGCGTGCAACCGTCGACGTGCTCAGACGCGAGGGATGGCTGATCGCTGCGATCGATCAAAACGTCGCCGCCGTCGAAGCCCTGACGCAGCAGCTTGGTCCGACGCCCAAAGTGCTGACCGCCGCTGTCGACGTGACGGACGAAGCTGCAGTCAAAGACATCATCGCGACCGTGGTTGAGGAGTTCGGTGGAATCGACGGTGTGGTCAACTCGGCCGGGATCGCGGCTGACGTGCCGGCACTTGAGACAACGGCCGACATGTTCCGCAAGATCCTCGATGTGAACGTGGTGGGTAGCTTCCTCATCGCCAAAGTTGCTGCGGAGGCCATGCGCAAAGCCAAGCACGGTGGTGCCATCGTCAATCTGGCATCGGTCTCGGGATTGCGCGGCAGCAAGGGCCGCGTGGCCTATGGCGCATCGAAAGGTGCCGTCGTGACCATGACGCAGGTGTTGGCGAATGATCTGGCTCAGTACGGCATTCGCGTGAACGCAGTCGCGCCGGGTCCGATTGAAACGGCGATGATCCAGAAGCATCACACGGCGGCGGATCGTGCACTGTGGCTGCGTTACGTACCGCAGAACCGCTACGGCAAGCCGGAAGATGTGGGCGAGGCGATTGCGTTTCTGCTCGACGAGAGCCGCGCGAGTTTTATCACGGGCGAGGTGCTGGCCGTCGACGGCGGATTCCGTGGCGCGGGCGTGATCGCCGGGCGGCCCTAAGAATTGGCGCCGTCTGCCTCACGCTGGCGACACACTGACGGCGTGAAAAGCGCTGTCGGCCCGGATGATGCGCTCGATTGCTAAGGCGACGGGATCATCGGGGCTTAGCGTGTTGCGGCCAAAGAGCTTGTCGGTGACCGAGCGGTGCTTAACGAGCTGCACCGACCATTCGATGTCAGCAGTGCCTGCTTCGGGCTCGCCGCTGGCCCCAAGCATATATGTTCTGCCGTTGTGTGAGACGGACGTGAACCAGCCCCAGTCTTCGGCTTCGGGCGCGCCGACCATAAAACCGGTGGCGCGGAGGCGCTCGCTCAGCCACTGCAGCAGGCCCTCGCCGGCAATCGGATTGATCTCGTTGGCGGTCTCTTTGGATGGATCGAAATTATTGCTGACAAAAGCGATTTGCATGGCCGGTCCAATTCTCGTTTCGAGCGGAGCCCGGACATGCGACCACACAGTGCTTAAAATTCTTTTCATTTGAGGGTGTACCGCCGGGAACAGCGGCGGCGTCCGGTCTCAGGCAATTTCCGTGGTGTCGACGCCGAGTGCGCGACGCACCGCAACGGAAACCCTCGGAGACAGTCATGGCCCGCATCCTTGCCGCATGTGCCGTTCTTGCCGCTCTCGCCGTTCCGGCATCAGCGCTCCCCTCAGCGCCCGACGACATCGTCGAAGCCCGCGCCTCTTCTGCTGGCAAGGCCGGTGCGAAATCCGCGCTCAAATGCCGGTACGTCAACGGCGTTCTGACCTGCACTTTCTAACTCTGTTTTCCCCCATATCCGCCATTCCAGATACTCAGGAGATACGCCATGTTCTTTCGTTCCTCGACCCTCGCCGCCGCCGCCCTTCTTGGCTCACTTGGCTTCGCTGCCAATTCGGCTTCGGCCGCGCAATGCACCTCGTCGGCCACGCCGGTCTGTGCGCGACCCTCGTGCTCGATCACAATTCCGGTGACATGCACCTGCAAAGAATGGAAATGCGTTGAGAAAGGCGGCAAAGGTACGGGTGTGCTGACACGCGGTGCGGCTGCGACCGCAGTGGCCACGAAGCCGGTGCTGCAACAGAGTCGTGCGCCGATGGCGACGCGCCCCATGATGCCGATGCGCCGTCTGCGATAGAGTGCTGAATGCCCGCATGCAGATCGATATCGAGCGCCCGCTGGCGCTCGATTTTATTCCAGAGAATGCTTAGTTGCGGTTCTGACCGCGGAAGGCCCAGCCGGTGAAGCGGGTCTCGATCAGCGCGGTGATGGCGTAGAGAATGATGCCCAGGACGGCGAGCACGAGCAGGCCCGCGAATACGATCGGTACTTGAAAGCCCGCTTGTGCGTCGAGCATCAACTTACCGATGCCTTTGTTGGCGCCGACGGTTTCGGCAACGACCGCGCCGACAAATGCGAGCGTGATCGCAACTTTCAGCGAACCGAAGAAATACGGCATCGAGCGCGGGATGCCGACCTTGCGCATGACATCGAGCTTGGAGCCGCCGAGAGCGCGGAGCACGTCTTCCAGTTCGGGTTCGGTGGTGGCGAGGCCGGTGGCGACGTTAACGACGATGGGGAAGAACGAAATCAGGAAGGCGGTGATGATGGCGGGGATTGCGCCCAAGCCGAACCACAAAATCAGCACCGGGACGACGGCGACTTTCGGCACCGAGTTGAAGCCGATGAGAACCGGATAGACGGCCGCGTAGATCGCCTTATGCCAACCGACCGCGATGCCAAGCAGCAAGCCGAACACGGTCGCGAGCGCGAAGCCGACCAGTGTCGTGCCGAGGGTATAAAGCGAATTGTCGAAGATCGGCGCGCGATACTGGACGAGCGCGGCCCAGACTTGTGACGGCGCAGGCAGGATCGTCACCGGGATGGCGAAGGCGCGGCAGGCAAACTCCCAGGCGGCAAAGATCGCAATGGTGAACAGCGTGGGCGCAACGATCTGGACGATACGGTCGTTCATTAGTGACGCCCTCCGATGTGGCTGCGCAGTTCGTGGACCAAGTCGGAGAAGGGCTGCGTGTACGTCACGTCGAGATCGCGCGGACGCGGCAGATTAACGGTCGTGACGTTGACGATGCGGCCTGGACGATTGGACATGACGTAGACGGTATCGGCGAGGAACACGGCTTCGCGCAGATCGTGCGTGACGAGCATGACCGTGACCCCGCGCTCTGCTTGGATGTCGCGGAGCGCGCACCACAGCTCTTCGCGGGTGAAGGCATCGAGCGCGCCGAAGGGCTCGTCGAGCATGAGGATTTCGGGTTCGTGGATCAGCGCGCGGCAGATCGAGGTGCGCTGCTGCATCCCGCCTGAGAGTTGCCAGGGGAATTTCTCGGTGAACCCTTTGAGGCCGACTTGCTCCAGCAGCGCTTTGCATTTCTCGCGATACTCGGCCTTGTGTGAGCGGATGCGACTGCGGTGCGGCGGCACGATTTCGAGCGGCAGCATGACGTTATCGACGCATGTGCGCCAGGGCAGGAGATTTGAGTTCTGAAAAGCCATGCCGACAGATTTGAGCGGCGCGGTCACGTTCTTGCCGTCGACTTTGACGGTGCCGTGCGACGCCATATGCAAACCGGAGATCAGTTTCATCAACGAAGACTTGCCGCAGCCCGATGGACCGACCACGGCGATGATCTCACCCTTGCGGATGGAGAGCGAAACGTCGTCGATGGCCTGCACCGCCGCCTTCCCGCGTCCGTAGTGCATCGTGACGTTGTCGAGCCGGACGAGTTCAGGCGCGTTGGCAATAATGGACATGCGGGTGCTCAGGTGACTGGTCTTGACCGAGGCAGACAGTTGGCTAATTAGACGAAAGCCGCCACGCTTGGTACGTGGCGGCCGTCAGGTTTTGGCAGGTTATTTCGTCATCCGCTGTTCCTTCGGCGGCAGATACTGCGCGTCGAAGATGTCGGCGGCTTTGGGTTTGTTCTTGAATTCGAAGGTGAGGCCGATCTGTTCGATCGACTTTTCAAGGCGGGCGGTGTCAACCGCGCCGAGGCCGTTGGCGTCGGTTTCTTTGGTGACGAAGTTCTTGGCCAGCGCCAGCTTGAGACGCTCAAGCTCGGCGTCTTCCTTGGCGATCTGATTGCGCGCGAGCAGCGACTTGATCGCGGTTTCTGGGGACTTCAAAGTTTCCTGGATGCCGCGGATGGTGGCCTTGATGAAGCCGGCGACGGCTTTCGGATTTTCTGCTGCGAACTTCGGATTGACCATGATGGCATTGCCGTAAAGCTCGACGCCGTAATCGCGCATGTGGAGGACGACGATGTCGTCGCCGGGAACGCCATTTGCTTTGAGATTCATGTACGATGAGAACCAGAAACCAGTGATAGCGTCGACCTTACCCTGGGCGAGCATCGGTTCACGCACGGGGAAGCCGACGTTCTCGATTTTTACTTTCGACGCGTCGATGCCGTTGGCTTTGGTGAAGATCGGCCATTGCGCGTAGGCGCCGTCGGGCGCGGGTGCACCGAGGATTTTGCCTTCCAGATCCTTCGGCTTCGCGATGCCTGATTTTTTCAGGGTGACGATGGAGAAGGCGGGCTGGTCGTAGACCATCATGACCGCCTTGATGGCGGCGTTGTCTTTGTTGTCACGGAATTTAACGAGCGAGTTGATGTCGCCGAAGGCCATTTCATAGGCGCCGGTTGCGACGCGGTTGATGGCTTCAACCGAGCCGTTGCCCGCGTCGACCGAGACTTCGAGGCCTTCGTCTTTGTAGAAGCCTTTGTCGATGGCGACGAAATAGGGGGCGGCGGGGCCCTCGAAGCGCCAATCGAGTGCGAACTTGATCTTGGTTTGGGCACTGGCGGCCGAAAGGCCGAGAACGAGTGCAGCGCCTGCGACGGCGATGCGGGTGAAGATTCGTGACATGCGTGGGGTCCCCGTGGGCTCGACTAGAACATCGGCGAGGGGTCGCGACAGGACCGGCCTCTCTGTCTCATTAGCCACGGGCCAATGCCTGCCTCAAGCGCGATTTGAGGCGTCCTGCCGGTTTCCTGCACGAAAAATGTGCAGAGTTGCGCCTCCCGTCAGAAGCCGCTTTGAACCGCACGATGCCGATGCGGTGCGGCCACACCGAAGGCAAATGCAACGGGGACGAAACACTGTCTGCAGAACCAACATGCCGGACGACCCTGGCTGTGACGGGCGCGGCGGCGCTTTCGGCGGGAGCGGTGCGGCGACGCCGCTCAACCGCCGGGCGCGCCTTGCGTGTTGACGTAGATGGCGTAGAGCGAGTGGCTGGCGGTCATGAACAGGCGATTGCGCTTGACGCCGCCGAAACAGACGTTGGCGCAGCGCTCGGGCAGCGCGATGTGGCCGATGGGCTTGCCGTCGCGATTGAAGACGCGGACGCCATCGAGGCTCGGATTGCCCATGCCCCAGCCGCACCAGAGATTGCCGTCGATGTCGACGCGGAAGCCATCGGGCGTGCCCGGGCCGGCATCGATCAGCACGCGCTTGTTCGCGAGTGCCACGCCATCGGCCTTGACGTCGTAGGCCAGGATTTTGCGGATCGGCACGCCGCGGCTTTCGACGATGTAGAGTATCTTTCTCGTCGGGCGAAAAGGCGAGGCCGTTGGGGCCGAGAATGCCGTCGGCAGCGACCGTGAGTTTGTTGCTCGCAGGATCGATGCGATAGACGTTCATCGGCAGCTCGGGCTCTGATTTGTAGCCTTCGTAGTCGCCGAGGATGCCGAAGGCCGGATCGGTGAACCAGATCGAGCCGTCGGATTTGACGACGATGTCGTTGGGCGAGTTCAGACGCTTGCCGTCGAAGCTGTCGGCGAGGACGGTGATGGTGCCGTCGTATTCGGTGCGAATGATGCGGCGGCCACCGTGCTCGCAGGAGACGATGCGGCCCTGACGGTCGCGGGTGTTGCCGTTGGCGAAGTTCGGATGGCTTGCGGAAGACCGAGGTGGCGCCCGTTTCTTCGTCCCACTTGCAGCATGCGGTTGTTGGGGATGTCGGACCAGAGGAGGTAGCGGCTGTCGCCGAGCCAGACCGGGCCCTTCGGCCCAGCGGCAGCCGGTGTAAAGCCGCTCGACCGAGGCCATTTTCAGCCAGTACTTTTCGAAACTGGGATCGAGGGCGGTGACTGCGGGATCGGGGTAACGCGTGGCGGGTTGCCAGCCGTTTGGAAAAGGATCGGGGCGGGTCGGCGTCGTCATTGCGGTGGGCCTCAACAGCGTGATGGAGTGCTGAGGCTGCATGGTTGGGTAGAGCGGCGCAAGAAAAACCGCCGCAACGCAGGGCGTCACGGCGGTTTCTTGACAGTTCAGGACATAACGACGCTCAGGCGGGGATCAATCACCGCGGCAGGCGTGGTACTTGTCCCAGTTGTACGCGGCGGTGCGATGACGGCCGATTTCTTCGTTGTAGATCGCGCGGCGGCGATACTCGCCACAGCCCGACGGGGTCGTGACATAAACGCGTTCGCGCGCATACGACCGGCTTGCGCCAGCGATGAGGGCGCCAGCGACAACGCCGCCGACGATTGCGCCAGCAACGTAGCCGCTACGGCGCGCTTCAGCCGGAGCCGTGGTCGCAACCAACGACATGGCCAAGCCGACGCAGGCGAGCGAGGTGGATTTGAACAGGGTGCTCATGCAATTCCCTCCTGAATAAAAGCGGGTTGGGCTTCAAGTCTCAACGATGGGCCTTCCGACGGGCGCATTCGACATCGTCCAACGCTGCACCCAGTACGTGAGAGATACTCTCCAAATTATGTCTGTTAGATGAACGCAAGATGGATGTTTTTCCGTCGCTTGGTGGAATCATACCCGAATTCGCCTGTAACACCAGTGCGTTTCAGCCCTGCATTTCCAGACGCGATGCGTTTATCTTTCTGAAAAAGCTTAATTTTTTTGCGCCCCTGCGATTGAAGCCCGCGCACGAAGGCCTTGCACGGCAGACGCGGCGCACGCCTAATTGCAAAAATCATTTGATCGCGAGGGACATCATGGCGAGGCGCACACGGGACGGCGGGCATCATCGGCGCCGGATTAATCGGGCGAAGCTGGGCCAACGTGTTTGCACGGGCCGGATGGCAGGTGGTGGTGTGGGACCCGGTGCCGGAAGCGCGGGCGGTGGCACACGACCTGATCGGGCAGTCGCTCGCCGACCTTGCCGAGCACGGCCTTGTCACTGACGCCGTGGCCGCACGGGCCCGCGTCCGGGTTGTCGATACTTTGGCAGAGGCGGTGCGCGACGCCGATTTCGTGCAGGAGAGCGGCCCCGAAACACGCGAGGCAAAGATCGAAATTTTCAAGCAGCTCGATGCGGCCGCGCGGCCTGAAACGGTGCTGGCGTCGTCGACATCGGCGATCGTGTCGTCGCTCTTCACCGAGCACTTGCCGGGCCGGCATCGCTGCCTCGTTGCGCATCCCGTCAACCCGCCGCACCTCGTGCCGGTCGTTGAAATTTGCGGCGCGCCCTGGACGAGCGAAGCGGCTAAAGCGCGGACGCGTGAGGTATTCAAGAGCGTCGGGCAGGTGCCGGTGACGGTGAAGAAGGAAGTCGACGGGTTTGTGCTCAACCGGTTGCAGGTGGCGCTGCTCGCGGAGGCATTTCGTCTGGTGCAGGATGGCGTGGTGTCGCCGGAAGATATCGATCACACGGTGGCGGACGGGCTGGGTTTGCGATGGGCGTTCATGGGGCCATTCGAGACCATCGAACTCAATGCGCCGGAAGGAATTGCAGACTATTGCCGACGTTATACGCCGTGGTTCAAGCGGTACATGGCCGATCTGCCGCCTGCGAGCGTTTGGGATGAGGCGAAGACACAAATGGTGGCGGATGCCTATGGTCCGAAACCCAGCGCGGGCGGGGTGCTCAAGAAATCGCTCTGGCGCAATCGCCGGCTCGCCGCACTGGTCGCGCATAAGCGTAAGGCGCCGGGATATGATGCCGGTACGGCATGAGAGCCGGTCCGTTCAACTTTTGATCGCACACAACAGCAGCATAAGAAACTTTGGAGGAGACACGAGATGGCTAAAGCGGCAGCGGGCGGCAAAGCACCTGCAATTCTGAAGAAGCAGCGCAAGGTGATGATTACGTGCGCAGTGACCGGCTCGATCCATACGCCGAGCATGAGCCCGCATCTGCCGATCACGGCCGAAGAAATCGCGGATGCGGCGATTGGCGCGGCGGAAGCGGGTGCGGCGCTGGTGCACGTGCATGCGCGCGATCCCAAGGACGGCAAGCCGTCGCAAGCGCCGGAATTGTTCGCGCCGTTTCTCAAGGTCATCAAGCAGCGCTCAGACGCGGTGATCAACATCACGACGGGTGGTGCGCCGACGATGGGCATCGACGAGCGGCTGGCGCCGTGCGCGCACTTCAAACCGGAAGTGGCATCGCTCAACATGGGATCGATGAACTTCGGCCTCTACCCGATGCTCGAGCGTTTTAAAGAGTTCAAGCACGACTGGGAAAAGCCTTACATCGCGGCATCGGACGACCGGATCTTCAAGAACACCTTCAAAGATATCGAAGGCATTCTGACGTCGTGCGCTAAGAATGGAACGCGATTTGAAATCGAGTGCTACGACATCGGGCACCTTTATACGTTGCGGCACTTCGCAGACCGCGGTCTCGTCAAACCGCCATTCTTCGTTCAGTCGGTGTTCGGCATTCTGGGTGGCATCGGGCCGCATCCGGAAGACGTGATCCACATGAAGCGGACGGCGGACCGGTTGTTCGGGAAGGACTATCAGTGGAGCGTGCTCGGTGCGGGCCGCAACCAGATGCCGATCGCGGCACAAGCGGTGGCGATGGGCGGCAATGCGCGCGTTGGCCTCGAAGACAGCTTGTGGCTGGGCGCGGGCAAGTTTGCTGAAAGCAACGCCGCTCAGGTCAAGCAGGTGCGTCAGATCATCGAAGGTCTCGGCCTCGAGATTGCAACACCGGCCGAAGCGCGCGACATGCTCGAACTCAAGGGCGCGGATCGCGTGAATTTTTAAGAGCTCTTGGTCCTCACGCGTGCTGTTCGGACTGCGCATGGCGCAGTCCGGCACGCTCCGGACGGGGCGGCGTTATTTTGTGCGCTTCAGGATGCGCACACCGCATCCGCGCATACCGACGTCACTGCTTGCGCGTTACGTCAACGTCTCGTAGAGGCGGCGCAGGAGCGTGGCGCGGGGGACGAACGACGAAATGAGCGCGTGTTCGTGATGGGTATGCGCGCCGGCGCCGTCGACACCGAGGCCGTCCAGCGTAGGGACTTGGTGGGCGATGAAGTTGCCATCGCTGCCGCCGCCGGTCGCCATGCCCACGAGGTCGATGCCGATATCCTTGGCGACAATTTTGGCGTGATTGAAGAGCTGACGGACGCCGTCGTTGTCTTCGTAGGGCGGGCGATTGAGACCTCCGCGTACTGCGACGCCAACGTCGGGATTAATCGGCGTCAGCGACTTGAAGACTTTATCCATCATCTCAGCGTCGGCGATGGTGCGCACGCGCAGGTCAATGGTGGCTTCGCAGAATTGCGGCACGACGTTATCGGCGGTGCCGCCTGAGATCTGGCCGATGTTGACGGTGATGCCGCGGCTGTAGTCGGTCATGGCTTCGAGGCGTTCGATCTGGCCGCACATTTCACGAATGGCGCTGCGGCCGTCTTGGTGGTGGGCGCCGGCATGTGCCGCGCGGCCAACCGTGCGGATATCGTAGCGGCCGACGCCTTTGCGGGCGATGACGATCTTACCTCCGTCGCGGGCGGGTTCGACCACGAGCACGTATTTAGCGTTGGCGCCGGCTTTTTCGATCAGTGCGCGTGACGTCTGACTGCCGGTCTCCTCGTCGGAGACATAGAGAAAGCGAATGGGGAGTGGCGTCGTCTTGCCTTCGGCGGCGATGGCGGCGAGTGCGGCATGGGCCAGATAGGCGCCGCCCTTCATGTCATAGATGCCGGGGCCGTAGGCGCGGTCGCCGTCGATACGAAAGGGCAAGGGGCCGTCAATCGTGCCGACGGGGTGGACGGTATCAAGATGGCAGAGGACGAGAACACCGGGACCGTCGCCCCCCCACGAGGACGCGACTTCAAGGTGGTCGCCATAATTCCTAACGCCGGGGTGGCGAACCACCCGCGCGCCGATCTTGGCGAAATCGGCGGCAGCGGCGGACATTACATTGTTGACGCCTTCGCGGAACGGCGTGGGGCTCTCGATCTCGACCCATGCACGGATGCCGGCGAGCAGATTTTCGGTTTCAAGCTTCACACGCGCCCCTAATGTTCTCATATTTCAACAAAATTGAAAGGTAACTCCCCATAGAACGGGGCTTTTTAGCAAATCCGTCTTTGTGCGCCCTCAATCCGTGTGGGTGTCACACACCACAACCGCGTACGTCCAGATATAATCAATTCGATCCTTTCGCTTTCGTTAGCTTAATCGTCCAGACTTACGCCGGTTCCACATATCTCTTTTGCATGGCGCAAAAATTCGGAAGGGGCCTGGATTGACCTATTTTGGCACCAGCCTTATTTGACCGGCATGGCTCTACTCCCCATCATTCTGCTGCCCGATCCCGTCCTGCGGCTGACGGCGGCCAAAATCGAGCGCGTCGACGACGACCTGCGCAAGCTGGCCGATGCCATGCTTGCGACCATGTATGACGCGCCGGGCGTCGGCCTGGCGGCGCCGCAGGTCAACGTGTCGCGGCGTATGGCCGTCGTCGACGTCTCGGATAAGGACGAGGGCGAGGCGCGGTCGCCGATCGTGCTGATCAATCCGGAGATCGTCGCCACCGGCAGCGCCACCGACGCGTTTGAGGAAGGGTGTTTGTCGATCCCGGACGTCCGCGTCGAAATCGAGCGACCATCATCGATCACGGTCAATTATATCGACCGCGACGGCAAGGCACAGTCGTTGGTTGCGGACGGCTTTCTGGCGACAGCCATTCAGCACGAAATCGATCATCTCGATGGAAAGCTGATCATCGATCATATGTCGCGGCTGAAACGCGACATGGTGATCCGGCGCTTCCGCAAGCTCGCTCGCGGCGACCTTTGATCGCGTCACACAGCTACAGCTGACTAAGGGGTGCCATGCTTCGCATCGTCTTCATGGGGACCCCGCACTTTTCGGTGCCGACCTTGTCGGAACTGATTGCGGCCGGTCACGAGATCGTCGCGGTCTATTCGCAGCCGCCTCGCCCGGCCGGTCGTGGCATGGCGGAGACAAAGTCGCCGGTGCATCAGTTCGCCGAGGCGGCAGGCATACCCGTCTATACGCCTAAATCTCTGAAAACGCCTGAAGCACAGGCCGCTTTCCGTGCCCACGAGGCGGATGTGGCGGTCGTCGTCGCCTACGGATTGCTGTTGCCGCAGGCGATCCTCGATGCGCCGCGCGAGGGCTGTTTCAATTGTCACGCCTCGCTTTTGCCCAGGTGGCGCGGCGCGGCGCCGATCCAACGTGCGATCATGGCGGGCGATCGCGAAACCGGCGCGATGGTGATGAAGATGGACATCGGGCTCGATACCGGGCCGGTGTGTCTTGCCGAACGGATGCCGATCGGACCGGATATGACGGCGGGAGCGCTGCACGACGCGCTGTCACTCGCGGGCGCGCAACTGATCGTGCGCGCGATGGCTGCGCTCGAGCGCGGGTCGCTGACATTGACGCCGCAACCGTCCGAGGGCGTCACTTACGCAGCGAAGATCGACAAGGCTGAAGCCAAGATCAATTTCGATGCGCCGGCCGCTGGTGTGCACAATCTGGTGCGTGGCTTGTCGCCGTTTCCGGGCGCGTGGTTCGAAATGACGCTCGGCGGCAAGACCGAGCGCGTGAAAGTTCTCGCGAGTTCGCTGCCGGGTACGCCGGTCGCCGCGGGTGTTGCTGCCGGAACGGTTCTCGACGGGGACCTCACCGTCGCGTGCGGGGATGGCCGGTCGGTGCGACTGGTTTCGGTCCAGCGTGCCGGGAAGACCGCTATGGATGCGAAGAGCTTCGTGCGCGGGGCGGCCGGCATTGTTGGGCATCGCCTGGGCTAAATCTTGGGCCGACCTTGGGCTGAAACTGGCCACGCCAGGGATTGTTGCAGCATCAACGGTTGCGCGATTAAGCACAGCAGCAGAAACGGCGCGTGCCGAAATAAGACAACGATTATGGTCCTGTTTACTTGCAGTCCAGCAGAGGACCATCTGTCATGCGTAAACTGGAAACACTCGCCGTCGCTACAGCTCTTGCCGCACTTGGCGCGACGGCTGCTCTGGCCGATGCCCGCACGATCCGGATCGAGCCACGGCCCTATACCAGCGTAGTCGTGACCGTCGAGAATGGTGTTCGCGTCTGGCGTCCGATGCCGCCGACAGAACTGGTGATCGTCAATCCAGGCAATAAGGCGAGCATCAACCTCGACATCGACGCCAAGGGGCGCCGGACCGAAAACCACAACAGCTTCAGCCACGGCAACTAAGCACGGCCG
The DNA here is from genome assembly GCA_963831185.1 of uncultured Alphaproteobacteria bacterium. GTDB lineage: Bacteria > Pseudomonadota > Alphaproteobacteria > Rhizobiales > Hyphomicrobiaceae > JABFRJ01. The sequence goes on along the minus strand of CAWHPE010000002.1, from coordinate 252,890 downwards.
CGCGGCGCTTGCGTCAGCCGCAGGTGAGCGATAGGGACAAGCACACAGACGGGGCCGGTTGGCTCCGTTTTTGTTGGCGCGACGATTGCCCGTGGTTTGATTGGCCCGTCTGTCACCCACTTCGGGATCAGCCCGGGAGCTGTCACGCAACCGGGCCGGCGTCCGTGCTGATAAGCTCGTGCGATGGCTCGAAAGGATGCTCGGCGATATGCCCCGGTACCGGCTCACAATCGAATATGACGGCACGCCGTTCCTTGGCTGGCAGATGCAGCCGAACGCGTTGACTGTGCAGGGCCGTCTCGTCGATGCGGTGGAGAAACTCTGTGGCGCGCGGCCGGAGGTTCGTGGTGCTGGCCGCACGGACTCGGGCGTGCATGCCCTGGGGCAAGTGGCGCATGTCGATTTGCCGAAAGCCTATCCGCCCTATGTCATCCGCGAGGCGATCAACTACCACGTGCGGCCGGACCCGATTGCAGTGATCGACGTGGCCGAGGTTCCCGACTCTTTCGATGCGCGCTTCAGCGCCATCCGGCGGCATTACTTGTTCCGTATTCTCGCGCGGCGCGCGCCGCCAGCCCTCGATAAATATCGCGTTTGGTGGGTGCCACAGGTACTCGACTGGGAACGAATGCGCGACGCCGCGCCGCTCCTGCTTGGCCGTCACGATTTCACGACGTTCCGTGCGGCGGGCTGTCAGGCGAAGTCACCGATCAAGACGCTCGACACGTTCAATGTCTCCCGCGCCGGGGATGAAATCCATATCGAGACGTCGGCGCAGTCGTTCATGCATCATCAGGTGCGGTCGATGGTCGGCAGCTTGAAGCTCGTCGGCGAAGGCAAGTGGAGTGCTGATGATTTACGTGCGGCACTCGACGCCAAAGACCGCGCGCGGTGCGGCCCCGTTACGCCGCCGTCGGGGCTGTACTTCGTGCGCGTCGATTATCTGACTTAATTGAGCCGCCACAGCGCGGCGTTGAGGGCGGCGGCGTAACTGACCCAGACGAAATAGGGGACGAACAGCAGCGCGGCCGTGCGGTCAATTGGCCACGCGAGCACGATGAAGGCCGCAATGCTGAGCCAAATGGCGGTGATATCGACGAGTGCGAGGCCGATATTCTGCTGGCCGAACATCAGATACGACCAGAGGCCATTGGCGGCGACGTTGAAGACCCAGACCGCCGAGCGCGAGCGAGAGGCCGCCCGCACGCCAGACGCGCCACCCTGCCACGGCGATCATGATGTAAAGGACGGTCCAGACCGGCCCGAAGAGCCAGTTGGGCGGCGTCCACGACGGCTTGGCAAGGCTCGCATACCAGGCCCCGGGCATATAGCGGGCGCCGAAGACGGCGGCGGCTGCGACAATGGCGACGAAGACAGCAAGGGCTGGCCAGGATTGTGAGCGGATGATTTGTGTACCGGTCATGGAGCCTCTATGCGCGGGGGTGCTCGGAATTACAACGCGTGACGGCGGCAGTTGGATCCCGAAGGATTGCACAAAAGAGCTGAAACGTGCAGTGAGACGACATCATGACGACAACACCCTCCTTCGCTGTCTATGTGCACTGGCCGTTCTGCGCGCAGAAATGCCCGTATTGCGACTTCAACAGTCATGTGCGCCACCAAGGCTGGGACGAGGCGGCGTATCTCGACGCCTACCGCCGCGAGTTGCGTGAAACACGGGCCCGGACTGGCGCGCAGCAGGTGCACAGCATTTTCCTCGGCGGGGGCACGCCATCGTTGATGCAGCCCGCAACGGTGGGGGCCTTGCTCGACGAGATTGCATCGCTTTGGACGATGACGGCGGGCGCTGAGATTACGCTCGAAGCCAATCCCGGGAGTGTGGAGGCGGACCGCTTCAAAGGCTACCGCACTGCCGGGGTCAATCGGGTCTCGGTCGGTGTGCAGGCGCTCAACGATCCCGATCTCAAGGCGCTTGGCCGTATTCATTCGGTGGCCGAGGCGCGGCGCGCGGTCGCCATCGCGCAGTCGACCTTCGATCGGACATCGTTCGATCTCATCTATGCGCGACCGCAGCAGACGTTGGCGGCGTGGGAAGCGGAATTGAAAGACGCGCTGTCGTTTCAAGCGGGGCATCTGTCACTTTACCAGCTGACCATTGAACCGCAGACGACGTTCGAGCGGCTCTATATTTCGGGCAAGCTCAAGTTGCCGGATGCTGATCTCGCGCACGACCTCTACGTCATGACGCAAGAGATGACCGCGGCCGCTGGCGTGCCCGCCTATGAGATCTCGAACCATGCGCGGCCTGGCGAGGAGAGCCGGCACAATCTCGTCTACTGGCGCTATGGAACGTATGCCGGCGTTGGTCCTGGCGCGCACGGGCGTTTGCTGGTCGATGGCGTCAGACGCGCGACCGTTGCCGAGAAATCGCCGGAGGCGTGGCTTGCGCTGGTGCAAGGGCGCGGTCATGGCCGCATCGAGGACGATGCGTTGGTGCCGCGTGACTGTGCCGATGAGGCGCTGCTCATGGGACTGAGGCTGGTTGAAGGTTTCGATCTCAAGCGCTGCGCGGAGATCGGTGGCGTGATGCCAAAGCGTGACGTGGTCGATGCGCTTCAGGGTCATGGCATGCTGGAGCGCTTGGACGGCACGCGCATTCGCGCGACGGCGCAAGGACGATTGGTGCTCAATCGCGTGGTGCTCGAACTCTCAAACGCGTTCGAAGCCGTATAGGCGCGCCGCCGGTATCAGGGCGCGACGTTGTGCCCGGCCGCCTCGTTGGCGCGGCAGGCCGCAAACAGGTCCAATTTTTTCTGATATTGCTCGGTCGCGATGTCGAGCAATCCGAGCACGGAATGGAAGAGATTGTCGTGACTGATGGCGTCGGCTTTGCGTCGGTCGAGGCAGCTGAGATTGAGCGCAGTTTCAGTCGCGAAGGCCTTCGATGCCCAGAAAATGAAGGGCACGCGCTTCTGCGTGTCCGGCGCGAGATTGTAAGGCATGCCGTGCAGGTAGAGATTTTTCTCGCCGAGCGACTCGCCATGATCGGACGCATAGAGAACCGCCGACGATACCGCCGGTGCGCGCGCATCAAGTTTGCGGATGAGTTCAGCGAGAACGTGATCGGTGTAGGCAATGGTATTGTCGTAAGCGTTGACGATATGCTCGGTCTCGCAATGCGAGAAGCGGGTATCCTGACAGTCCGGCTTAAAGATCGCGTGCGATGACGGATAGCGCCGGAAGTAAGCCGGTCCGTGGCTGCCCATCATGTGCAAGAACAGGACGCCCGGCCGATCCAAGGCGTCGATCCAGGCGTCCAGATTTTCGATGAGGCGGTCGTCGTAGGAGATATGATCCTCGGCCAGACGGCCTTCCGGCACGAGTGATTCCGAGCTGATCGCGCGACAGACGCCTTTGCATCCGCTTTGATTGTCGCGCCATGTCATCTTGAATTTTGCCGCATCGAGGACGTCGATCAGGTTCGGCGAACGTTGCGGCTTTGGCAGGCGTGTAGCCGAGGCGACCGAGGGACGAAAACATGCACGGCACCGATGCTGCTGTTGCCGTGCCGCAGGAATAGGCCTTGGAGAAGCTGACGAGCCCTGGGATCTTCTCAAGTTCGGGGTTGGTCTTGCGGTCGTAGCCGTTGAGCGAGAAATTCTGCGCGCGTGCGGTTTCTCCGAGAACGACGACGAACACGGTTTTTGACGCGCGGTGATCCCAGGCATTGGTGCGGCTCGCTGTGATGACGGGGCGGGCGACTGCCTTGCGTCCCACGGCGGAGACTTGCCGGACGTAGCCAATATTGGCGTCGATCATGTTGATCGGCGAGACCTCGTGCCGAATGATGGCATGTTCGCGAAAGATCGAAAATAAAGTGCCTACGAACGGATAGGTGACGACAGCGACGGTGGCGAGCGACAGGACAGAGGCGAGTGCGCGGAAGCGAAGTTCTTGCCAGAAAGGTCGTGGCGCCATTTCGCAGCGCGCGACAATGAGTGCGGGGAACAGACCGAGTGTTGCAATGAAGAGCATGAACGGCAGCGAGATCAGATCACGCGCTTCACCGACATCGGTCTCAATGACGTTGCGGAGCATGTCGCGGTCGATGACGGCACCGAACTCCAGCATGTAGTAGCTCGATGCCGCCATGAGTAAAAATAAGATGGCGACAACCGGCTTGAAAATGCGGCGGAAGGCAAACACGCCAAAGATAAATGCGAGGATGACCGTCAGATCGACGAGAAGGACGGCGAGAACGGCCCAGTCGAAGGCAGTATCCGGCGTCAACGCGATCCACAGGCGCTTCCAGAAGGGAATATTCAAAACTGTGGCGGCATAGAACGCCGCGAGCCAAACGACGCGTTCCGGCCGGACATTAAAACTTGGCAGCCGCATCAGTTGGGTCCTTCAGGCCGTCTTCGTCTGCCACGCGACTTAGCCCTCGCATGCCAGCGCACGGGCGCGATTCGCGCTTCTTGCACCACTTTGACCGCGCCGAGCTTACAGCTTGCTGACGGGCAAGAGGCTGCGACGCATTCCGCAATGATTCCGACGGCTCCGTCGACGGACATTGTGCCGAATTTGCGGCGCGCCCGTGCTCGGCATAGGCTCCGTGTATTGACGGGGCGAGTGTTATCCGGGACCTAGCTGATGCGATGCCGATGTTGCGGGCCTTTTTGCTCCCGGCGGCATTCGACCATGGTTGAAGTCTTCGGCTTTTTGGATCTCACGGCATGACGACGCAGGACGACGCCGACACGACGTTCGACAGCATCATCGTCGGCCAGGGTTTGGCGGGAACGACGCTTGCGTGGCAGTTGCAGGACGCGGGTCAGCGCGTGCTCGTACTCGACGCAGAGGCGCCGGTGTCGTCTTCGAAGATCGCGGCCGGATTGATCACGCCGATAACCGGGCTGCGGCTGGCGCTGAGTTGGCGTATCCACGAATTTCTTCCGGCTGCCCGCGACTTTTATACGCGCATCGAAGCGCGGACCGGCGCGCGATTTTTTCATGACCGCCGGTCTGTGCGCCTGTTCAGCTCCGATCGAGAGCGGCAGCAGTGGCCGCAGCGGTTGTGTGAACCCGAGCTCAGATCGTTCGTTGTGATGCCTGGGACGATGCCTTTGCTCGCGCCCGAGATTGGCGATGACAGCGGCGGTGGCTTTGAAATGCGCGCGGCGCAACTCGATGTGGCGCGCTATCTTGCGGCATCTCGCACGGCTTTCCCGTATGCGGGCGTCACGCTCGATTGGTCTCGGGATGTGACGTTTGCGGCAGACGCTGTGCGCGTGTTGGGATGGCGCTGTCAGCGGATCATCTCGTGCGAAGGCTTTGCGGCGTCGCGTAATCCTTATCTCGGAGTGTTGAGGTTCAACGCCGCGAAGGGTGACATCCTGACGGTGCGGTTTGCGCGTGCGCTGCCGCCGGATTGTTTGCATCGCGGACTTTGGGTGGCACCAACGCCGGAACCGGATGTGTTTCGCGTCGGCGCGACCTACGATCTGCGGACGTTGGACAACGAGCCGTCAGAGACAGCGCGTGCCGACATCGAAGCGCGTCTCATGGCGTTTGTCCGCGTGCCTTACACGGTGATTGATCATCAAGCGTCGGTGCGGCCCATCGTGCATCTGAGTGAAGCAGTTATGGGACTGCATCCAGAGATGCCACAGCTCGGATATTTCAACGGCCTTGGCTCGAAAGGTTCGCTGCATGCACCGTGGTATGCTGCGCAGTTTGCGGACTTTCTCGCGCGCGGCGTGGCGCTGCCGGATAGCGCTCAGTCGCGGGCGCGGGGTTGAACCATGTTGCGCGCAACTGATCTGGCTCATTTGATCTTAGGCCGCGCACTCAAACCGGGGGCGATTGCGGTCGATGCGACTGTCGGCAACGGTCATGACACGGCGGCAATGGCGGCGATGGTGGGACCGACGGGGCATGTCTATGGCTTCGACATTCAAGGCATTGCGTTGAGGGTGGCGGCCGAACGCCTCCGCGCCATGCCGCAGGTGACGCTGTTTCATGCGGGACATGAAGAGATGGCCGCGCGATTGCCGGCGTCAGCACAGCATCAGCTCGGGGCGGTGATGTTCAATCTCGGTTATTTGCCGGGCGCGGCGAAGGACATCGTGACGCGGACGGCGACGACACTGCAGGCGCTCGATCAAGCGATGCAGCATCTTTCTGTCGGTGGGATCATCGCCGTCGTGACATACCCGGGCCACACGGAGGGCGCGCAGGAAGCCGTGACGGTGCGGAGGCTGGCGGAGCGGCTTCCCGCCGCTTTTGCCGCGTCGACGTTTCAACGCGCCAACAGTGTTGTGGCGGCGCCGGAACTCGTCGTGATCGAGCGCTTGCGATCAGCCTAGAGTTTTGGACGGCACCAATCCGAGCTGGCGCTTGGCTTGCTCGCGCAGCATATCGATCGGCTTCAAGGCGCCGTCGGCCTCGAAATGCCAGAAGGTCCAGCCATTGCAGGCACTCTTGCCTTGCACCTCGGCGCCGAGGCGATGGATCGAGCCTTGCCGCGCTTGGCCTGTCGTCAATGCCAGGGTGCCATCGGCGCGCACTTCAGCCCAGACGCGGCCACGTTCGTCCCACAGTTTCGATCCGGGTTCCAAGATGCCGAGTTCGATGATTTGACCAAAGGCCACGCGCGGCTCGGCGCGTTTCGACTTGGTGGTTTCGATGGCATTGAGGCCCAACGGCTGAACGCGCTCGATGCGCTCGTGCGCGGCGGCGACATAGTCCTTGTCGCGCTCGATGCCAATCCAGGCGCGGCCGAGACGCTTGGCCACGGCACCTGTCGTACCGGTTCCGAAGAAGGGATCAAGAACGACATCGCCGGGATTGGTGCAGGCGAGAAGGACGCGATGCAGCAGCGCTTCCGGCTTCTGCGTTGGATGGGCTTTGCGGCCGCCATCGTCCTTCAAGCGTTCGGGACCCGAGCAAATGGGGAACAACCAATCCGAGCGCATCTGCAGATCGTCGTTGAAGGCTTTCATCGCTTCATAGTTGAAGGTGACGCGCGACTTCTGATCGCGACCGGCCCAGATGAGCGTTTCGTGCGCATTGGTGAAGCGTTTGCCGCGGAAATTCGGCATCGGATTGGCCTTGCGCCAGATGACGTCATTCTGGATCCAGAAGCCGAGGTCCTGCAGCGCTGAGCCGACGCGGAAAATGTTGTGATAGGAGCCGATCACCCAGAGTGCGCCATCCGGCTTCAGGATGCGGCGGCACTCGGCGAGCCAGGCGCGCGAGAAGGCGTCGTATTCGGCGAAGGAGGCGAATTTGTCCCATGCCTGATCGACACCGTCGACGCGGGTGTCGTTGGGACGCAGCAGATCGCCGGCGAGTTGCAGATTGTAGGGCGGGTCGGCGAAGACGAGATCGACACTCGCTGACGGCAATTTGCCGAGTTCAGCCAGACAGTCGCCGTGCAGGATGCGGTTTTTCGGGAGCGATGCCTTGGCATCGGCACGTGCCGCACCGCGAGCGGCTTTTGCACACACCGCGCGTGCGGCTTTCAAAGATTCCAAGTCCGCTTCTTTGCGACGCGACGCCATACTTTGATACTCCAGACGCACTACAGGACCAGGGCAAACACGGGCCAGGCCGGGGACGCACTTCGGCATCACCGCTCGCTGTTGGCAAGCGGGGCCGTCCTGACAGACACCCGGGGAAACCTTTGGGTTACTAGGGTTAAGAGATGCTTAACGCCATGAACTCGAAGGAATCATGCAACTGAGGCGAACGAAGGGCGAACGTTGCGGACTCAACTGTTAACGCGGGTGTGATTGCGCGCCCGCAACATGCGGCGTCAGAAGTGATCGCGGCAGCAACTGTTTCGCGTGCGGAAGCGTTGACCGCAGCGCGCTGGTCGGCTCAGGGTTTCGCAGTGAGAACCGCAAAGGCGGCAGGGATGATGAGCGTGCGAATGACCGAGAGCCTAGCCAAGACAGTCAGGGCGCGCGCGCGCGGCGCGATGTCGCTTGCTGCGATCACGCTCTGCGCTTTTCTCGCGGCGGCCTGCTCGGGCGGCGCACCGTCGTTGACGCCGCCGAATGTCGCGGCGGATGCGGCCAAGGCGGCGCCAAAACGTGCGCCAGCTGCCGACAGCGAAACAGCACCCGTCACACTCGGTGCGCGCGACAATGGCGCGACGGCGCCACCGGCAGAGGCCGGCGAGACGCGCGCGCAAGTGAAAGTGGGTTTGCTGGTTCCATTGACCGGCGCGGGGCAGACGGCGGTGATTGCGCAGAGTTTGCAGCGGGCGGCGGAACTGGCCATCAGCGATCTACGCGCGACGCATGTGCAGCTGATCGTGAAAGACGACAAAGGTACGCCCGATGGCGCCATGGCGGCCGCCAACGAGTTGATGAGCGAAGGCGCGGAAGTCGTGCTGGGGCCAATCTTCTCGAAGTCGGTGCAAATGGCGTCAGCGGTGGTGCGCGCAAAAAATGCACCGATGATTGCTTTTTCGAATGATCGCGGCGCGGCGGGCACAGGCGTGCATCTGCTGAGTTTTTTGCCGGGTCCGGAAGTGCAGCGCGTGGTGAGTTATGCCGCCGCGCAGGGTAAGAAGCGTCTGGTCGCATTCATCCCTGACGATCCTTACGGCAAACTTGTCGAGCAGGCGTTGCGTGAGGCGGTGGTGCGGTCGGGATCGAAGATCGTTGCGCTTGAGACATATCCGTCCGACACGGGCGCACGGACGGTGCCGGTGCTCGAAAAGCTCAAGAAGTTGCGTGACGAGATGCGCGCGACGGAAGAGCATGGCGACGCCATCGACGCGATCTTCATTCCGGGCGGCGAAGAGACGGTGCAACTTGTCGGGCCACTACTGAAGCAGCTCGATTTCGATACGACGAAAATCAAAGTGCTCGGCACGGGTGCGCTCGATACGCCGAATGCGGGCCGTGATCCGGCATTTGTCGGCACATGGTACGCGACACCGGACCCCAAGGGCTTCCGGGATTTCACCGAGCGCTATGCCAAGGTGCATGGCCATGCGCCGCCGCGCATCGCGTCACTCGGCTACGATGCGATGAGCTTGGTCGCCGCCCTTGCGACGGCGCCGCCGGGCGCGCGTTTCATACCGTCGGCGATGACGCGGCAGAGCGGGTTTACCGGCATCGACGGCTTGTTCCGCTTGACGCAAGAGGGGCCGGCAGAGCGCGCGCTGGCGATCATGGAAGTGCGGGAACTTGCGGCGACAATCGTCGATCCTGCGCCGCAATCGTTCGATGCGGCGCGCGGGTTGAACTGACGCATCAAAAGCAGGCGGCGACGAACTTCTTGAAGGCGTTGGCGCGGTGCGAGATGGCGTGCTTGGCGGCGGCGTCCATCTCACCGAAGGTGAGCGTGTGGCCGTCAGCGACGAACATCGGATCGTAGCCAAAACCGTTGGCACCGCGCGGCGGATAGACGAGATGGCCGAAGACGCGGCCCTCGAAAATGCGATCTTCGCCATCCGGAAATGAGAGCGCGAGTGCGGACACGAAGTGCGCACGCGGCTTAGATGCCATCGCGACGCCGCGCAACTCAAGTTCATGCGCCACGCGCGCCATGGCGGCGGTGAAATCTTTGGTCTCTCCACCCCAGCGCGCCGAAAAGATACCGGGCGCGCCGTCGAGCGCATCGACGCAGATGCCGCTATCGTCGGCCAGCGCAGGGTGGCCGGACGCCGCAGCGGCAGCGCGGGATTTGATGCGGGCGTTGGAGGCGAACATGGTGCCGGTCTCATCGGGCTCGGCAAGACCCAGCGCCGCTGCGGAGATGGCGTTGACGCCGAATGGGCGGATCAAATCCTCGATTTCGCGCACTTTGCCTTTGTTGTGCGAAGCGACGACGAGGGTCATGCCTTGAGAGAGACGGCGCGTCATTTTTGGAAGTTCCAAATTTTGGCTTCGGCGAATTCGACGGAATTGCCGGCGGGGTCACGGAAGTAAATCGAGCGGCCGCCGGATGGCCAGACAAAATCCTGCTCGATGGCGACGCCCTTGGCTTCAAGATGCGCGCGCCACGCGTCGATTTCTGCAGCGGTGGCGCGGAAGCAGACGTGGCCCGCGCCGAGGGCGCCATGCGCAGGTACCGGTAGCCGCGCTGTCGATGGGTGCGGCACGATGGTGGCTTTGGGATTGAAGATCAGCAGCATCGACGCGTCGAGCTTGAAGAAGACATGACGGCCGGGAACGCGCTGATCGACGGTGAGACCGAGCATGCGGACGTAGAAGTCTTCGGCCGCGGCGAGGTCTTCGGCGTAGAGCACCGTTTCGAGGATTGAGGTGGGGCGCATGGGCCTAACTCTCGATCTTGCAGCGCTCACGCCGCCGCCAACGGAGATTGCCGGTGCGGCGGCGCTGAAGCACTTTCAACCGCCGCACACGGCAATGCCCGGAACTTATCCGACCGTCAGTTTCTGCAACTGCACGAGTTCGCGGGTGCCTTTCTGGGCGAGGGACATCAGGTCGGCATACTGCTCGGCGGAGAACGGGACCGTTTCTGCCGTGCCTTGGATTTCGACGATGCCGCCCTTGCCAGTCATGACGAAGTTGGCGTCGGCGTCGGCACCGCTATCTTCGATGTAGTCGAGATCGAGAACGGCGCTGCCGCCGACGAGGCCGGCGGAGACGGCGGCGACGTGGTCGCGCAGAACTTCGCCTTTCAGCATGTCGCGCGCTTTCATCCATTGCAGCGCGTCGTGGAGCGCAACCCAAGCGCCGGTGATCGCCGCCGTGCGGGTGCCGCCATCGGCCTGGATCACGTCACAGTCGATCGAGATCTGGCGTTCGCCCAGCGCCTTCAAATCGACGACGGCGCGGAGGGCGCGGCCGATCAGCCGCTGGATTTCTTGCGTGCGGCCCGAGGGCTGGCCGCTGGTGACTTCGCGACGTGTCCGCTCTTTGGTCGCGCGCGGCAGCATCGAATATTCGGCGGTGACCCAGCCGCGGCCCTGCCCCTTAAGCCACGGCGGAATGCGCTCTTCGACGCTGGCCATGCACAGCACGTGCGTGTTGCCGAATTTGATCAGGCATGAGCCTTCGGCATGCATGGAGACGGCGCGCTCGAAGGAGATGCGGCGGAGTTCATCGTTCTGACGTTTGGACGGGCGCGGCGTGGCCATGAGTTCGGGATGCCTTTGATGGGGTGTGACGTTGGCCGCAACCTAGGCGAGGGCGCACGCGGGGGCAAATTGTTTCGCCGCCACGCGTGATAGCCGCCACTTGTCAGCCCTTGGAGCAGGGCGGAACACGCTCGGCGAGGGCGTTGTCGCCAAATTCCTTCCGGAGATCGACGTCTTCGAGCAGGGTCATATAGCCCGCAGCGGTGTCGAGCTTCAAAAAGCTGCTGGTCAAAACGGCCTGCTTCGGCAGCACGCCCATATGGCAGGCGTCGACGGAAATGCCGAGCGAGCCGGTGGCCTTGTCACCCCGTGCTTTGGCCTCACGCAGGTCTTTGAGCACTGAGCGCATAAGGGCGACATCGGTCGCGGCGAGCCGGAAGACCCGGAGCGAAAATCCGGCGCGGCGATATTTTGCCACGGCGGCAAGTTCGGCCGCGTTGGTGTCGTCTTCAAGGACAAAGGTGCGGACATCGCTGCGCTCACCGGATTTGATTGTCACCAACAGTTTGGCGCCGCCTGGACGGGGTGCGAGTGCGTCGGGGTAGCGTGCGGCGGCGCGGATCTGTGCCGGGTCGGCGTGCAGCAGGTCGAACGACCAGAGTTTGTAGAGGGTGGTGACGGGGACGTAGCCGCAGCCGGCGAGGCTTAAGGCGGCGAGAGCAGCAAGGACGGCGAGAACGCAACGCATGACATCTCCATTGACGACTAATAATTATTGTTTTACATTAATTAAATATCGCGTCAATAACCGACGTGCGTAAACCGCGCACACAGGTTAGCTGGCGTAAATCCGGCAATCGAGCCCCGTGGAGACATGCGTATGACTTCGATGATCACATCTGCCGTTTCCCCTCGCGCACCGTGGCAGTCCACCAAGCTGTCGCGCCTCTCGGCGCTGATGTGCATCGTCGTCGCCGTGGGCGGCGCGCTGGCGGAGTTGGCGTTGATCTGGGTGTGGCTGACGCCTGGACTGGTCGAGACTTACGTGGTGCCGCGCTTGGGGCTCGGCGCAGCGCCCACCACCATCGACGGTTGGGTGCGGCTCGGCGGATTTCGGGCTCTCGATGGTGCCGATGACCGTGCTCGCGTACATGCTGCATCAAGCCTATCAGCTCTTCGACGGCTACCGCGTGGGTGAGATCTTCACCGATATGGCGCCGGCACGGCTGCGCCGGATCGGCATGTCGATGGTGGCGCTGGCGGTGCTGCGACCCATGACTGCGGCACTGGTCAGCATGCTGGTGACGGCCGGCAACCCGCCGGGACAGCGCATGCTCGCGATCGGTCTCGATATCGGCGACTACATGATTGCAGCTTTTGGCGGTCTGATCCTGGCGATCGGTCACGTGATGGTGGAAGCCAAGCGGCTGGCCGACGACAATCAAGCAGATCGTTTGAGGTCGGCCATGACCATCATCGTCAACCTCGACGTCATGCTGGCGAAGCGCAAGATGCGCTCGAAGGAACTGGCCGAACGCATCGGTATCACCGAGCAAAACGTGTCGCTGTTGAAAAGCGGCAAGGTCAAGGGTGTGCGCTTCGATACGCTGGAGAAAATCTGCGAAATTCTCGATTGCCAACCGGGCGACATTCTCGAATACCGGCGGGATGCCGATGCCGAGAGTGCGCGCGGGGCGGCGTAGGCGTTGGCCGCTGTGGCTTAGTGCTTTTTTCGCACCATCAGCTTGGACAAGAAGACGGGACGCGTTTCGACTTTTGCCAACCCGGCGCTGGTGAACATTCCGTCGAGGTCGTCGATGGCGTAGTGCCGGTAGTAGGGCTCATGGAACCGGACGGGGAAGGCTTCGAGCAGTCCGTCCCAGCCGGGTTTGTCGCCCATTTGAAGACTGTCCATGAAGATCAGGGTGCCACCGGGCTTCAAGACGCGCGCGAACTCGCGAGCGACGTTGCGGCGGGCGTCGGGCGGAAGCTCGTGAAACAAGAAAACGCTGGTGACGATGTCCTGGCTGTGATCGGGCAGGGGAATGCGTTCGCCGTTGGCCTTCAACCAGTGCGCACGACGCAGCCCCGCGAACTGGCGCTCGGCTTCGGCGAGATAGGGTGCGGACAGATCCAGGCCGGTCAGCTTCAGCGCGGGATAGGCGAGACGGACTTGGCGCAGGAAGCGGCCGGTGCCGCAGGCGACATCGAGGAGCGCAAGCTGCCGCTGATCGCGGCCACGTAGTGCCTCGGCCAGCGGACGGAGACATGCTCGGCGCATCGGGCCGGCGGTGCCCATGAACAGGGTCTCGACCTGGACGTCGTAAAGGCGAGCGCTGTCGTCGGATAAGTAGCCACCAGTTTGGAAATGGAAATCCTGGCGGAAATAGTCGGGGATGTCGGGATCGCTGGCGGCGGGTGCCGCACGCACACTCGACGCGTCTTCGGCGGCGCGGCGCTCAAGCGCGTCCGGCAGGTCGGCCATCATGGCGCGGATGCGGGCGAGGAACTCGACCGGAGTGTCGCTGGCCTCTGGCATCGCCGGGTAAATGCCGCGCCGGATATTTGCTGCGTCTTCGGCGAGGAGCGCACCCAAATCTGCGAACAATTCTGATTGCGACGGGACGGGACGGCTCGGTTTGTACGACGATGTTTGGCCGAGCGTCTGAGTGCGGCGCGCGATCACCCGGCTCAGCGCGTAGTACCATCCGAGCCGGGCAACCTGGCCCGCAAGGTGTGTTGTGGAGGCGACCGCGTCACGCATCGTTGCACTCCGGCTGTTGATCGTCGCTTGATCATCTCAGTTGCTGGATCGTCGTCTGCGTTTGGCTTTTAATTTTATACACGCATTGCGTGCGCATTACTTCGACCCACCCAACCTGTAGTTTAATTTCTGAAACTTTCGAATTTACCGCACCAATGTTTCCGCGCCGGTCCCCTTCAAGTTGGTAGTGACATTCGGCTTATCCACACTTAATCCACAAGTATTCTGAGGCGGACCTTTTTACTGCCAAAGAGTCGGATGGCGATTTAATCTCTATTCTGATATTTTGAAAATAACGGTGCTGTTGATCCCCCTCAACCCAGGCACCGATCCAAACCCTGGTCGCTCCCCCGCGATCGGGGTTCTTTTTTTCCATTATCAGCTCGTGCCGCCGCACGTTGTGACGTGCGACGGCCGGTCGATTGGTTATTTGACCGTGATGGTGATGACGTCGCTGGTGACCGGCGGGTTATGCGGAATGTGGTTATGGTCGCCGAGTACGAGCTGGAGCGTATGGGTCCCGGCGGGGAGCGTCAGCGCGGTTTCGGTCTGGCCGTTCCCGAAATGGCGGTGTTTGTCGTCGGCGGGAAGCGGCGCTTTGCCGTCGAAGGTTGCTTGATCGACCAGAATATGATGGTGGCCGGTGTCTTTCTTTTCGACGCCTGCGGGGGCGACACCCATCCCTGACAACCCCATTTTGACGACGACGGGGCCGGAAATTTCAGCACCATTCTTCGGCTCGATGAAGTAGACCTTGGCGCCGGCCGGTGCCGGGGTCCGGATATCCTGGGCCAGGGCAGACGATGCAAACGCCAGCGTGGCGGCAAATAAGACTGCGTATTTCATGGGGGTCTCCTCAAGCGCCAAGTTTTTATTGCTACAGAGCTACTACGGTCCAAAGCATCGCGTGGATCGACACGTCCCGTGGCTGGGCCGAGGCCGGATCCGACAATGGACGACATTCGCGGCATGAGCACGAACAAAGCAGATCAAGAAAAAATGAGCGGCGGCGAGCACCCTCTTCGGCTCGATCAAGCGCTGGTGGCACGCGGTTTGGCGCGGAGCCGGTCGCAGGCGGCGGACCTGATCCGGCGTGGCTTTGTCAGTGTCGATGGCGCCATCGCGCTGAAAGCCAGCCAGACGCTTGGCGGCGGTCAGACGGTGTCGGTCTCTGAGGGCGCGCCGATGTTTGTCGGGCGCGGCGCGGAAAAGCTGATCGCAGCGCTCGATCATTTCGAGTTCGAACCGGAAGGCCGCGTGGCGCTCGATGTCGGCGCGTCGACCGGCGGTTTTAGCGAAGTGCTGCTGAAGCGGGGCGTGCGCAAGGTCTATGCGGTCGATGTGGGACACGGACAGTTGCACCCGAGCCTTACGGCCGATCCGCGTGTGGTGCCGTGCGAGGGCGTCGATGCGCGGAAGATTGACGCCGTGCTGGTGCCGGAGGGCGTTGGCGCCATCGTGGCGGATGTCAGCTTCATCTCGGTCACCAAGGCACTGCCCGCAGCCTTGGCGCGGGCTGACAAAGGCGCGTGGCTGGTGGTGCTGGTGAAACCGCAGTTCGAAGCCGGACGCGAGGCCGTCGGCAAAGGCGGTATCGTTCGCGACACGCACGTGCAACAGAGGTGTGTCGAAGCGGTGATTGCGTGGCTCGAGACCGAGATGGGATGGCGCGTGTTGGGTGCGATCCAATCGCCGATCACCGGCGGCGACGGCAATCAAGAATATCTCGTTGGGGCAGTGCGATGAGCGACGTTGTTGTGACACGGATCGGCAGCGGCGGTGACGGCGTCGCGGACGATGCCAGCGGGCCGGTCTATATCCCGTTTGGACTGCCGGGCGAGCGCTACGAGCGCGGCGACGGCGGAACTTTCCGGCGTGTTAGCGCAGCGTCTGAGTTTCGTGTGGCGCCACCGTGTCAGCATTTCGGGACGTGCGGCGGCTGTACGGCGCAGCATATGCGGGCGGACACGTATGAGGCGTGGAAGCGCAGCATCGTTGCCGGAGCTTTCAATGCGCAGGGCCTCGATACGCCGGACTTTTCGTTTGTCTCGGTCGCGCCGGGTACGCGGCGGCGCTGCACACTGACGGCTGCGCGGACCCGCGATGGCATCGTGCTCGGCTATCACGCAGCGCGCAGCCATGACCTGATCGGGCTCAAGGAGTGTCCGGTGCTGATGGACGCCATCAGTTCGCGGTTCGAGGGATTGCGCGCGGTGGCGCAGGTCGTGTTCGGCATGATGAGCCGGAAGGCGCGCGAGGGGACACTCCGTCTCCAGATCGCTGCACTTGGTGGCGCACTTGACGTGATGGCGGACGGCAGCGGCGTTACGCTCGATGCCGAAGGCCGGAGCCAACTCGCAACTCTGGCGGAGCGGTACGGATTTCAGCGGATCGCCATCGGTGACGACGTGGTGGTGCTGCGCGATGTGCCACCCTTGGTGACGCGCGCTGGTGTGATCACACCGCCACCTGGCGCGTTCTTTCAGGCTGTCGAAAGTGCCGAGCAGGCGATGGCGGATGCGATCGTGACTGGCCTTGGCAAAGCCAAGCGCGTGGCCGATCTATTTGCCGGGGTTGGGACGTTCACGCTGCCGATTGCGCAGCGCGCGCGGGTCATGGCCATCGATAGTGACAAGGCGGCGCTCGAGACCCTGAAGGACGCGACCCGGCGGGCACAGGGGTTGAAGCCGATCACCACGCTGCAGCGCGATTTGTTTCGAGAGCCTTTGTCGCCGATGGAGCTCAAGGACTACGACGCGGTCGTGCTGGATCCACCGCGTGCGGGGGCGAAGGCCCAGGCGGAGGCACTGGCGGCGTCCAAGATCGCGACGGCGGTGATGGTGTCGTGCAATCCGGCTAGTCTGGCGCGGGACATTGCGGCGCTGACTGCAGGCGGGTTCCGGCTCGGTCCGATGGTGGTGATCGACCAATTTCTGTGGTCGCCGCATCTCGAAGCGGTGGCGACGCTGAAGCGCTAACAGCAAAACTCCAAGACTGTTCAATAGCTTATGTGCCCGCTGGTGCGTTTGTGCGTCTGGGCGTATAGACGTGGAATGATACATCGTTTCAGCGATAGAGGCGTCGTCCCAGCCTACCTTCAGTTGGGCTGCGGCGCGTGGACCACACCATGACCCAGCACGTGCATAATCACCGCTCAGGTGTCGAAGCCTCAGAGAGTTCGATCGCGGGTGCTGCCCGGCCGCACGACCATGGGCCATGCCTCACGGCAGCGCTCGACCGGGCTCGGACCGCGTTCGACGGCAAGGGCATGAAACTGACGCCGCTGAGGCAGCGGGTGTTCGAGGAGATCGCCGGGTCGCATGACGCGCTCGGCGCCTACGACGTGCTCGACCGCATGGCCCGCAAGTCCGGCGACCGCTTGGCACCGATTTCGGTCTACCGCGCGATCGACGCGCTGCTGGCCGCCGGCGTTGTGCATCGGATCGAGAGCAAGAACGCTTTTTTCGCCTGCCATGCGCCACATCACAATCACGAGCGGCACATCGCGCTGGTGTGTGAACGGTGCCAGATGGTGATGGAAGTGCCGGGACAGACAATTTTTGCGGCGCTCGATGCCGCCAGTGCTGCGTGCGGGTTCAAGTTGTCGCTGGCGGTGGCGGAAGGCGCGGGCCTCTGTCCGGCCTGCGCGACGGCAGCGGCCACGCAAACCGATGCGGTGCCAGCATGATCCTCGACGGCAGATTTTCAGTTTCGAGTGTTGCGATGGCTGCTCCAGCCGACGGGCGTGGCGGGCCGACGCCGCCGCACGCTGTCACGACCCGGCACCATCACGATCATCACCACCATCATCACGACGACGATGATCACGACCACGACGCATGATCACGGCCCACCTCAACCGCATGCGGCTGACGCACTGCTGAGCGCGCGACGGCTCAATTTCTCGCGCGGACGCCGCAGCATCTTGCATGCGGTGGACCTCGACCTGCGCGCGGGCGAAATCCTGACGCTGATCGGGCCCAATGGCGCTGGCAAGACAACGCTCGTGAAGCTGTTGCTGGGTGTCGAGCGGCCAGATAGCGGCAGCATTCAGCGGCGCGATGGATTGGTGATCGGCTACGTGCCGCAACGCTTCGACCTCGATCGCGCGGTACCGATGACGGTGCATCGCTTCTTGACGCTGAGCGGGCAGCCGCTCGAAGCCGACGCGGCGGAAGCCCTCCTGGGCGAAGTTGGTGCGCAAGGGCTCTTGGAACGACAATTTTCGGAGCTTTCGGGGGGTGAACTGCAGCGTGTTCTGATCGCGCGGGCGCTGGTGCGGTCGCCGCAACTGATCGTGCTCGACGAGCCGGTGCGCGGCGTCGACTATGTCGGCGAGGCGGAGCTCTACGCGCTGATTTCGCGCCTCAGAACCGAGCGAAACATCGGCGTGCTGCTGGTCAGTCATGATCTGCATGTGGTGATGGCGCAGAGCGACCGCGTGCTGTGCCTCAACGGGCATGTCTGCTGCACGGGTGTGCCTGAAACGGTGGCGCAGCATCCGGAATATGCCCGCCTGTTCGGACCGAAGACGGCACGATTGCTCGGCCTTTACACCCACGCCCATGACCATGGCCACGATCTCTCCGGAGCGCCCGTGCCGCAGCGCGACACTGGAGACAGCCAATGACCGAACAATTCATGCTGCACGCGCTGGCCGCCGGTCTGGGCCTCGCGCTCATTGCCGCACCGCTCGGCTGCTTCGTGATGTGGCGCCGGATGGCGTATTTCGGTGAGGCGGTGTCGCAAAGCGGGCTGATCGGTGTCGCGCTCGGGCTGATGTTTGCGATCAACACGACAATCAGTGTGCTGGCGACGACGCTTGCAGTGTCGGCGCTGCTGGTTGTGCTGAGCCGGCAAGACAAGGTGCCACTCGATAGTATTCTCGGTGTGATGGCGCACGCCGCGCTGGCGATTGGCGTGGTTGCGGCCTCGCAAATCAACACCGCGCGCAACGATCTCCTGATGTCGATCCTATTCGGCGACGTGTTTTCGGTGACGCGGGAAGACTTGGTGTGGATCTACGCGGGCGGGCTCGCGGCGCTGGTGGTTCTGATCAAGATTTGGCGGCCGCTGTTGTCGATTTCCGTGCATCCCGATATGGCGGCGGCGGAAGGCGTCAATATCGAGAAAATCTCACTGATTTTCGTCATGCTTCTGGCGGTCGTGGTGGCGATCTCGCTTAAGATCGTGGGCGCACTCGTGACCATTGCCTTTCTGATCATGCCGGCGGCGTCGGCGCGGCCGTTTGCTGAGACACCGGAGCAGATGGCATTTTTTGCCACCATTCTGGCCCTGCTTTCGACGGCGCTCGGACTGCTGGCGTCGTACTCCGCCGATATTCCTGGCGGGCCGGCCGTGGTGTTGGTCCTCTCCATCGTGTTCTCGATCAGCATGATCGTGTCGTTGGGTAAGGCCGAGCGGTAGGCCGTTCTTCACCGTTGAGTAAGGGTGAAGGCTAGCCGCCGATTAACGCCAACCGCCGATTTCCGCGTCAAACAGGCGCGTGCGGGGGAAGGGCTGTTTTCATCGTCGGCGAACAGGGTCATAAGATCGGCTCGGCTTGACCCCCTGGGCATCAATGGCATCTGCACTTGGCAATCTCATTCGACTTGGCCGCGCTGGCATTGTGCTGGCGCAACATGGCGTAAGTTTTGTGCCGAAAGGCATGAAGGCCCCGCTGCCGCTGAAATTGGCGCGGTGGGCGAGCTTACCATTCGTGGCGCTCGGCTGGCCGTTCCGGATCGGAAAGCCGAAACAGCAACGCGTGGCCCGGGCGCTGACATCGCTTGGCCCGTCTTACATCAAGCTCGGGCAGTTTCTCGCCACCCGCGGCGATCTTATCGGACCTGAGTTGCAGCGGGATCTTGCGCACCTGCAGGACAAGCTGCCGCCATTCTCGATGGCGGAAGCACGCCGCGCCGTCGAGGAGGAGCTTGGCGGCAAACTCGAAGATCATTTCGTCAGTTTCGGCCCGCCCGTTGCGGCCGCGTCGATTGCTCAAGTGCATAAGGCCGAGGTGATCGACAAAGCAACGGGCGAACGGCGCACGGTTGCGGTCAAGATCTTGCGGCCGGATGTGGAGCGACGTTTCAAGCGCGATCTCGACAGTTACCGGTTTGCCGCCGAACTGATGGAGAAATTCAACGCACCCATCCGCCGCTTGCAGCCGGTGGCGGTGGTTGAAAATCTCGAACAGACGACGACGCTCGAAATGGACTTGCGGCTCGAGGCCGCTGCCATCTCGGAAATTGGCGACAACATCAAAGACGACACGCAGCTCGCCGATGGACGCTGGCGTGTGCCGTCGGTCGATTGGCGGCGGACCGCGAAACGCGTCCTGACGGTGGAGTGGATCGACGGTATCCCGATCGGCGATACGGCCAAGCTCAAGGCGGCGGGACACGATCTCAACGCGCTCGGGCTGACGGTGCTCAGGACGTTTCTGCGGCACGCCATGCGCGATGGTTTTTTTCATGGCGACATGCATCAGGGCAATCTGCTGGTGGAGGCGGACGGCACGATCGGCGCGGTTGATTTCGGCATCGTCGGGCGGCTTGGCTTGATGGAGCGGCGGTTCCTGGCGGAAATCCTGTACGGTCTCATCACGCGTGATTACCGGCGCGCGGCACAGGTGCATTTCGATGCGGGCTATGTACCGGCGCATCATTCGGTTGAGGTTTTCGCGCAGGCGATGCGCGCCATTGGCGAGCCGAATTCATGGCCGGACGGCAGACGAGATTTCGATGGCCGATCTGCTCGGACAACTTTTCGCTTACACCGACGTGTTCGACATGAAGACACGACCGGAGCTAATCCTTCTGCAAAAGAGCATGGTGATCGTGGAAGGCGTGGCGCGCGGGCTTGATCCGCAGCTCAACCTCTGGACCGCAGCGGAGCCGGTGGCCAAGGAATGGCTCGACACAAACCTCGGCTTGCAAGGACGGCTGCGCGAGGCTGGCGAGGGCGCGGAATTGATGGGCCGGGTGCTAGCGGATATGCCGCGCTTTCTGTCGTCACTCGAAGCCACTGCACAATCTGTCGCACAGATGTCGCGCAGCGGCTGGAAACTCGATGACGATACTGTCGACCGGCTTGCGCGCGCTGGCGCCAAACGGCGGCGCGGGCAGACGGCTGCGATCTGGGTCGGCGCTGTGGCGCTCAGCCTAATTGCTCTCAGTGCAATTTTGGGGCCCTGAGATTTGCCAGGATTAGTACAATGCCCCGGCGCGTTGAGGCCACGATGGAAGCGTTCGCGGCACGGCATGGAAGGGCGTACGTGTGAGTGAAAGTCAGACACTACCGCTTGCGGTCACGATGGGCGAACCTGCCGGCGTCGGCGGCGAAATCACGCTCAAAGCCTGGCAGGAGTTGCGCAGAGAGGGCCCGCGCTTCTTCGTCATCGACGATGCGGTTCGGCTCGCGCGGTTGGCACGTGCACTCGGCATGGTGGTGCCGCTGGTCAGCATTCGTGAGCCTCATGAAGCTCTGCGCGCGTTCGGTTCGGCACTGCCGGTGCTACCGGTTCGGCAAACAATTCTGACGGACGCTGGACAGTTCGATAAGCAAAATGCGGCGGCGGTCGTGCGCTCGATTGATCTTGCCGTTGGCTTCGCGCAAAGCGGCGCGGCGGGTGGCATCGTGACCAATCCGATCCACAAGTCAGCGCTCTATGATGCCGGATTCACGTATCCTGGCCACACGGAGTATCTGGCATCGAAGTCGCGGCGCGCAGGGCCCGTCGTGATGATGCTGGCGTGTCCGCAGTTGCGCGTTGTGCCGGTCACGATCCACGTGGCCTTGAAGCAGGCCCTGCAAGCATTGACGACCGAAGGCATCGTGGCGCAAGCGCGTGCAACGGCTGCGGCACTCCGAACCGACTTCGGCATCGCGCGGCCGCGTCTTGCTATCGCAGGGCTCAATCCACATGCCGGGGAAGGCGGGGCGATGGGCCGCGAAGAGATTGACATCATCGCGCCGGCGATTGAGCAACTGACACGTGATGGAATCGAAGTATCTGGACCTTGGCCGCCGGATACCATGTTCAGCGCGCGGGCCCGGACGCGGTATGACGCTGCGATCTGCATGTATCACGATCAAGCGTTGATCCCACTTAAGACGCTGGATGTCGACGGCGGCGTCAACATTACGCTGGGTCTCGACTTCGTGCGGACATCGCCGGATCATGGCACCGCCATCGACATTGCGGGCAAGGGCGCTGCCCACCCCGGCAGTTTGATCGCGGCATTGAGAACTGCAGCAGAGATGGCGCGAGTGCGCGCGGCAGCAAAGGGACAGGCGTGATGCGCAGACTACGACTGGGCGTGAATATCGATCATGTAGCAACGGTCCGGAATGCGCGCGGCGGGCAACATCCCGATCCCGTCAAGGCGGCGCTCGCGGCGATTGCTGCCGGTGCCGATGGTATCACGGCGCATTTGCGCGAGGACCGGCGGCACATCCGTGATGCAGACATGCATGCGCTCAAGGCGCAAATTTCGAAGCCGCTCAATTTCGAGATGGCGGCCACCGAGGAGATGGTCAAACTCGCGGAAGTCATCAAGCCGCACGCGGTGTGCCTGGTGCCAGAGAAGCGTACGGAACTGACGACCGAAGGCGGGCTCGACGTGGCCGGACAGGTGGCCGCGCTAAAGCCAGTAGTGGCGCGGCTCGCCAAGGCTGGCATCCGGGTGTCGATGTTTATCGATCCCGACGTCAAGCAACTCGATGCGTCGCGCGCGATCGGCGCGCCGGTGGTCGAATTGCACACCGGGACCTACGCGGAAGTTTGCCTCGACCATCCCGAGCGCGTGACGCACGAGTTGCAGAGGCTCAAAGTTGCTGCCACCCATGCGGCGGCGATTGGTCTTGAGTGCCATGCCGGGCATGGTTTGACGACGGCGAACGTCGGCGTGGTGGCAGCGATCCCGGAGATCGTTGAACTCAACATCGGGCACTTCCTCGTGGGCGAGGCGATCTTCATCGGCTTGCCGGCGGCCATCGCCGACATGCGCGCCGCGATGGACCGGGGCATGGTCCAGGCGTCGCGGTAAGATTTGTTAATCTTGAGCACGAGCTGACTTTACAACGCCTTGCGGGGTTATCCCCGCATGGCGGAGCTGTGGTATACTCATCGGTGACGATAACCGTCGCGTGGCGCGACGCAGCCAAGAAGAGACCGCAGTGACGACCAGACGCATCTTGCTCATCATCGGCGGCGGCATTGCTGCCTACAAATGCCTGGAATTGATCCGCCGGGCGCGCGAACGCGGCTTCGCGGTGCGCGTTGTGATGACCAAGGCGGCGACGGAATTTGTCACGCCTTTGTCGGTCAGCGCCCTCAGCAACGAGCGCGTGTTCACCGATCTTTTCGATCTCAACGATGAGCGCGAAATTGGCCACATCCGGCTGTCGCGTGAAGCGGACGTGATCGTTGTGGCTCCGGCGACGGCCGATCTGATGGCGAAGATGGCGGGCGGGCATGCCAGCGATTTGGCATCGGCGGTGCTGATGGCGACCGATAAGCCGGTGCTGGTGGCGCCTGCAATGAACCCGCGGATGTGGTCGCATCCGGCCACGCGGCGCAATCATGCGACGCTGATGGCGGACGGCATTCAATTCGTTGGCCCGATGGCGGGCGAAATGGCAGAACGCGGCGAAGCGGGCGTTGGCCGCATGGCGGAACCGATGGAAATCCTGGCGGCCATCGAGCGCGTGCTCGGCGGGGTGGCGACTGCTCGGACGGACGGATCGCTCTCCGGCCGGCATGTTCTGGTGACAGCGGGTCCGACACACGAGCCAATCGATCCGGTGCGCTACATCGCCAACAGATCTTCCGGCAAGCAGGGCTTTGCCATTGCCAAGGCTGCGGCAGATCTCGGCGCCCGCGTGACGCTCATTTCAGGGCCGGTGACGCTTGCCGATCCGGCTGGGGTGACGGTGGTGCGCGTTACCAGTGCGCTGCAAATGCTGGCCGCTGTCGAGGCGGCGCTGCCTGCCGATGTCGGCGTGTTCGCAGCGGCGGTTGCGGATTGGCGCGTCGTCAACAGCGCGGATGAGAAGATCAAAAAGACGGCAAAAGCGGCCACTCCGAAGCTTGAACTGGCTGAGAACCCCGATATCCTGAAGACCATGGCGCACTTGAAGCCGGGCAAGCGGCCACCGCTGATGATCGGCTTTGCGGCTGAAACGGAACGTGTTCTCGAGCATGCTAAGAAGAAGCGCATCTCGAAGGGATGCGATTGGATCGTGGCCAACGATGTTTCGCCGGAGACCGGCATCATGGGTGGCGATCGCAATACCGTGCATCTTGTCAGCGCCGAAGGCGTGGACAGTTGGCCGGAAATGGATAAAGACAAGGTTGCGGAGAGGCTGATGGGCCGCGCTGCCGCGTATCTCAAACAACATACGGATCAAGCGTAATGGCGCGTGGTGAGCAGAAGTCGCGACTGGCGAAGTCCGTGCGCGTGGTGAAGCTGCCGCATGCGCAGGATCTGCCGTTGCCGGCCTACCAGTCGGCTGGCGCGGCCGGGCTCGACCTTGTGGCCGCCGTACCAGGCAATGCGCCGATCAAGCTCAAGAAGGGCGCACGCGCGCTGGTGCCAACCGGATTGGTGCTCGAAATTCCGATGGGTTATGAGGCGCAAGTGCGCCCGCGCTCGGGCTTGGCGCTGAAGCACGGCGTGACCGTGCTCAATTCGCCTGGCACCATCGACAGCGACTACCGCGGTGAAGTGCAAGTCATTCTCGTCAACCTCGGCGACGCACCCTTTGTCGTGCAACGTGGCGAGCGCATCGCGCAAATGGTAATTGCACCGGTTTCGCAGATAGCGCTCAAGGCAGCGACCACAGCGCGACCGACCGTGCGCGGCGCAGGTGGGTTCGGCTCGACGGGCGTTGCGGCAAAGCCTGCTAAGTCCGCGAAGGCCGTACCTGTCAAAGGCTCGAAGCGCGCTAAAGCCGCGAAAGCGACGAAAGCCGTGAAAGCCAAGACCGCCACGCGCGCTGCCAGCAAAGCTGGCGCGAAGCGAATCGTCGCCGTCGCATTTCCGCGCCGCGCGCTGCGCAGTTCAGTCACGGGTGTGACACGGGGGCGCCGGCGTTGAGTTGCCGCGTGCGGCGAAGCCGTCTAAGTTGAAGGCGCTCGCAGGCTCGACTTGCGCTCATCTTTCTCCCCATTTTCAGTGAAGTTTTCCGGCGTGTCTGACGGCTCCCTTATCAGGCGTGCGATCGTGCTTGCGGCCACCGCCGAAGGCGTACTGTCGCTGATGGATGCGCTGATCAAGACGCTCTCGGCGCGGTATCCGATCTTTCAGATTTCGTTTCTACGCTTTGCCTCGGGCAGCATCTGGGCCACGCTGGCGTTTCTCCTGCAGGCGCCGCAATGGCCGTCCCGAGACACACTGCGTTACAATGCGTTGCGGTCGTTGCTTGCGGTTGGGGCCGCCGTTTCGTTCTTCTATGCGCTCTCCGTGATGCCGATGGCTGAGGCGATGGCGTTGTCGTTCATCGCGCCGATTTTCATCGCGCTATTCGGCGTTCTGATCCTGAAGGAGCGGTTTGATCCACGTCTTGGCGTCGCGCTCGCCGCTGGCCTCGTCGGGATGTACATCATTGTCGGCGGGCAGCTGGGCTCGCGGCCCTACACGACCGAAGCGTGGCTCGGTGCTGGCGCTGTCATCGTATCGTCAGTCTTCTATGCGCTAGTGATCATCATTTTGCGGGCACGCGCCAACCGCGATCCACTGCCGACGATCGTACTGATGCAGAACGTGATCCCGGCGATGGTGCTAACGGTTCCCGGCGCCATGGTATGGACACCGATCACGTGGCCAGATCTGCTGGTTTTTGGACTCATCGGCTTTCTTGGCGTCAGCGGGCATACGCTCATCGCCCACGCGTTCCAGCGCGCAGAAGCGGCGCGGCTTGCGCCGATTCATTATCTTGTCCTGGTGTGGGGAACCCTCTACGGCTGGATCTTCTTCGGCGACGTGCCTGGGCTCACGACGTTGATCGGTGCCGTGTTCATCGTTGCGGCAACGTGGCTCGCTCGACGCGGTTGACGCAGTGGTTGGTTAACACCAGGGCTTCGCGCCGCCTGACGAAGATCTTATTCAATCAGCACTGTGGTTTACTACGTGCGTAGAGTTCAAAAGACCCACGCGTAACGGTTTGTTAACAACGCCGCATGCTGAAGGCTTCTCGCTCCTGAGCCCGCGCTGCACCGGACAACTATCCCTTTCATGCTGAAGAACGTCGGCTCAAACTGGTTCTTGATGGTCGTGACCGCAGTCACGACTTACATCTTGATGCCGTTTAACATCAATAATCTCGGCACCGAGAATTACGGCATCTGGATCATCATCTCGTCGCTGACGGCGTATCTCTTCATGCTGCATCTAGGTACGCCGATGGCGTCGGTGCGCGAGATGACGCAAGCGATTGCAACCAAGGATCACGACAAGCTTAATCGTGTCGTCGCAAGTTGCGCCGCACTTTATGTGGTGGCGGGGCTTGTGGTTCTGGTGCTCGGCTTGCCGCTGATGTGGTTCTTCGAAACCAACTACGTCGTGCAACCTGCGCTCAAGGCGAAGCGCGGCTTGCGTTTATGATTGCCGTTGCGCAAACCGGTCTCGCGTTTCTTGCGACGATGCCTTACGCGATCTTTTCGGCTTATGAGCACTTTGTGCTGAAGAACGGACTTATGGTGGCGCAGTTGATCGTGCGCGCCGTTCTTAATGTCGTGCTCGTGCTGTGGTACCCAAGCTTTCTCGCGCTCTCGTTACTGATGCTCGTGATGTCGGTCATCGAGCTGGTTCTGTGCTGGGCCTATGTCTTCCGTGCCTATCCCGAGATCCGGCCACGGCCACACCATGCGACATTGCAGACCGTGCGCGACATCTTCGGGTTCAGTCTCTATGTGTTCCTGATGGTGATCGGAAGCCAACTGGCGTTTCAGACCAGCCCGCTGATCGTCGGCTACTTCATGACCAGCGGCGATGTCCCGACGGTGGCAGTGCCCAATGCACTGATGCTGATCCTGACGCAGTTCATCGGCGGGATTGCGGCTGTGATCATGCCGGTCTCGACCAACCTGCAGGCGCAAGACAAGCATCAGGACTTACAGGGCGTCTTCCTGCGCTGGTCGAAGGTGGCGGTCGCCGTCAGCATCTGTGCGTGTCTGTTTCTCATCGTCTTCGGCCCCGCGTTCCTCAAATTCTGGATCGGCAAGGCTTATGTCGCCGAAGCGGGCGAGGTGCTGCAAATCGTGGCGGTTTCCTACCTTTTCTTCTTGCCCGCACGCGGTGTCGCCATGCCTGTGCTGATGGGACTCGGCAACGCCAAATGGCCGACGATCGCGACGCTGCTCTCGGGCGTTCTCAATGTCGTTCTCAGCGTCTGGTGGATTGGGCCTTATGGTCTGCGCGGCGTCGCGTGGGGCATGGCGATCCCCAACATCGTTCTTGCGGGGGCATTGACCGTGCTGGCATGCCGGGCCTTGAAGGTTCCGCTACGGGTCTACGCGGCTCAAACACTGCCATTGGCGATCATCGGCGGCGCTTCGATTTATTTGCTGCTCCAGTTGATCAGCGAGTTGTGGCATCCGACAACGTTCATTTCGCTCGGGATCGCGGGCGTTCTCACAGTTCTGCTGTGCGGCGTGATGTGGACGGAGATGGTGCTCCGGAACGACGCGCATCTGCGCTTACCGCGACTTTCGGATCTGTTGCGCGGGCGCTTCGTCTAAGCCCCGTGACTGGATGCATTTCTGCTTTCGGCGCGATATACTGCAGGCCTGCATTTGATCAGGCGTACTCGTGACAGATTCCATCACTATCGATCTTTGGGCCTGGTCCCTCGACGCGCAGGCGGCTGAGCATGATCGCCTTGCGCAGTTTCTCGATGACGACGAACGCGCG
Organism: uncultured Alphaproteobacteria bacterium; assembly: GCA_963831185.1. GTDB lineage: Bacteria > Pseudomonadota > Alphaproteobacteria > Rhizobiales > Hyphomicrobiaceae > JABFRJ01. Next base: position 225,181 of record CAWHPE010000002.1, on the reverse strand, counting down.
CGCGCGTCACGCTTCATAGCCGAGAAGCATCAACGGCAGTTTCGCGTGGGTCGCGGCCGCCTGCGCGAAATCCTCGCGAGCTATACCGATGAGCGCGGCGGCGGAATTGCGGTTTGCCTACGGGCCGAATGGGAAGCCGTCGTTGCTCGCGCCGCAGACGACGCTCCACTTCAATCTCAGCCATACCGGCGGCCTTGCCGCGCTCGCGGTTTCGCGAACCCATTCACTGGGTCTCGACATCGAGGCCGAGCGGCCGATCTCAGAGGATCTGGCCGGCCGCTATTTCGCCCCAGCCGAGGTCGAGGCGCTGTCGCGGCTGCCTGCGGCGGAGGTGACGGCTGCGCTTTTTCCGCTGCTGGTCGCGCAAGGAGGCCGTTGTGAAGGCGCTCGGTGACGGCCTCTCCGTGCCGCTCAGTTCGTTCGTGGTCGATCTTCGCGAGGTGGCGGAGGCGCCGCTTCTGGTCGGTCCCGGCGGCACCCCGGGTGCCGATTGGCGCATTCTGAGCTTCCGCCCGCAGCCGGATGTGGCGGGGGCGATTGCCCTCCAAGCCGCGGGAGCGGTCGTGACGCTGCGGCGGTGCGGATAGCTGCGCACGCAACCTCCACTCCACAAAAGTCTTGTGACATACAACCACGTATTCTTTTGCTACCGGAATTTGCCACATAGGCGTCATTCATTCGGGCGCGGTCCTTGCAAATGACTAGCGAGATCCGCGTTCCCCTTTGGCTCTGTTTGCGTAAATTGCCCGATGCCGTCCGCTGCAGATACATTAACTCCGTTCGATCCGTCCCAGAACCGGGACGTCGTGTCCCATTTTGCGGCAGCGGTGAGGTCGTATGGGACGCGCATTGCCCTGACCGCTGGCGTTAAAACCGTCACCTATGCCGAACTCGACCGGTTGACCGATGCCCTGGCCGCCAAGTTCTCCCATCTTGGTGCTGGCCCCGGCGCCTATGTCGGCCTACTTTCGGCACGCTCGATCGATGCGATCGCCGTCATGCTCGCCGTGCTCAAAGCTGGCGCCGCGTATCTCCCGCTCGATCCCTCATACCCTGCGGACGCGAATGCGCGGATGCTGGCGGATTGCCGTCCGAAAGTTCTCGTCGGTCAGCTCTGATCTCTTAGCCGGTCTGCCTGCCTTACCTGGCGTCGCGACGTTCAGTCTCGACTCCTTGATGACCGAAGCGCGGGCGGCACCTGCGCCTGCGCCGTCTGCCCCTCTACAGCTCGATGCCGAGACACCGGCTTACGTCATGTATACCTCGGGATCGACCGGCGTTCCGAAGGGCGTCGTGGTTCCGCATCGCGCCATCGTGCGACTGGTCCGTGGCCAGGATTTCATGACACTCGGCCCTGATGAGGTGTTGCTGCACGCCGCACCTCTGGCGTTCGATGCTTCGACCTTGGAGATTTGGGGCGCGCTGCTCAACGGTGGCCGCATCGTCATCGTCGAAGATGCTGTGCCGTCACTCGACGTTATCGCACGGGCCATCCGCGACCACGGCGTGACGTCGGCGTGGCTGACGGCCGGTCTCTTTCATCTTTTTGCCGAGCGCGATCTTTCTGCCTTTCGCGGCGTCCGCCAATTGCTGGCTGGGGGCGATGTATTGTCTCCCACGCATGTGCGGCGCGTGCTCGATCAACTGCCGCAATGCCGCCTTATCAACGGTTACGGCCCAACCGAAAACACGACTTTTACCTGTTGTTATACGGTGCCGCGCGCGGGGTGGGGTGATGGCTCGGTGCCCATCGGGCAGGCGATCTCAGGCACACGTGTTTATATCGTCGATGACGCGCTCCAGCCCGTTGCCGATGGCGAGATCGGACATCTGGTGGCTGGCGGCGATGGCGTCGGACTTGGCTATCTCAACCGGCCTGACCTTACGGCGGAGCGGTTTGTTGCCGACACGCTCGCCCCGCGTCCAGGCGCATTGCTCTATCTGACCGGCGACTATGCGCGGCGGCGGCCTGACGGTGCGATCGAGTTTCTTGGACGCCGCGACCGGCAAATCAAGATCGCGGGCAAGCGCGTCGAACTTGATGAGATCGAAACACAACTCCGTCACGCGCCCGGCGTGCAGGATGCGGTGGTGGTGGCGCAACGGAACGAAAGCGCAGCGCCGCGTCTCGGAGCTTATCTGAAGCCCGCGAACTGGCCTGCGCCGGCTGACTTTGCGCAGACTGTTCTCGAGCACGCCAAAGCGCATCTGCCGCAGCACATGGTTCCTGCCGACGTGAGTGTCGTCGCGCAGTTTCCGCTCAACGCCAACGGCAAAGTAGATCGCGCCCAACTACCAGCGTTTGCCGTCGCGACAGCGTCCACCGACGCTGAGGGGCCAACACCGCCGGCATCGCCAACGCTCGCCGCCATATCGGCGGCGTGGAGCAAAGCACTTGGACGCACGTCGCTGCCGTTAACTGTAAATTTCTTCGACCTCGGCGGAACGTCCATCGGCATGGTTAAGGTGCACGCAGAACTCGATGGTCAGCTCGGCAAACCGTTGTCGATGACCGATCTGTTCAGCCACCCAACCATCGCGAGCTTGGCTGCGTTCGTCGATGGAGGGTCGCTGGGATCATCGAGACTAACGCAGGCTCAGTCACGTGGCGCGCAACAGAGGGCTCTGATGCAGGCGCGGCGCGGGGCTGGTGGGGGGACGGCATCATCGTGAGCGGGACCACGCAAGGTATGGGCGCGTCTGTCGCGGCAGAACGGCTCGACGAGCTTGCCGGTGGCATTGCCATCATCGGCTTGGCATGCCGCCTGCCCGGCGCCAACGATCCAAATCAGTTGTGGGACATGCTCAAGGCTGGACGCTCGGCGATCCGCCGGTTTCAGCCGCACGAACTCGAAGATAGCTTTGACGCCGCCACGCGCGCTGACCCCAATTACGTCGCAGCGCGGCCGATCCTCGACGATATCGACCAGTTCGATGCCGACTTCTTTGGTTACAATGCGCGCGACGCAGCGCTGACCGATCCGCAGCAGCGGGTGTTTCTGGAATGCGTGTGGCAGGCACTCGAAGATGCGGGTTACGACCCTAAGACGACGCAGGGTGCGATTGGCGTGTTCGCCGGCAGCTCGCTCAATACGTACCTGTTGCGCAATGTGTTGCAAGACCGCGCTGCGGTCGATGACTTCACCTCCAACTTTCAAGTCGGTTCGTATCAAGAGTTGATGGGGGCGCTGCAGGATTTCGTGGCGACGCGCGCCGCGTACAAGCTCGATCTGCGTGGGCCAGCGGTCAATGTGCAGAGCGCGTGTTCGACGTCGCTGCTAGCCGTCGCACAGGCTGTGCAGTCGTTGCAGCTCTTTAGCTCAGACATCGCAATTGCTGGCGGCGTCTCCATTACGCTGCCGCAGAACCGTGGGTACATCCATACCGAGGGTGGCATGGCGTCCGCTGACGGCACATGCCGTCCGTTCGACGCGGATGCCACCGGCACCGTTTTTGGCTCTGGCGCTGGTGTTGTGGTGCTGAAGCGCGTTGAAGACGCGGTGCGCGACGGCGATCACATCTATGCTGTCATTCGCGGCGTTGGCGTCAACAATGACGGTGCGGGCAAGGTCGGCTTCACCGCACCAAGCGCCGAAGGGCAAGCCGAAGCGATCGCGCAAGCCCTCGCGGTGGCGGGCGTCGAGCCGGACAGCATCGGCTACGTCGAAGCGCATGGGACGGCGACGCCACTCGGCGACCCGATCGAATTTCGCGGCTTGCAAAGCGCGTTTGAGGCATCCACCGCGCGCAACACCTGCTGGCTGGGTTCGATCAAGGCGAACGTCGGTCACCTCGATGCGGCGGCCGGTGTCACGGGTCTCATCAAAGCCGCGCTGATCCTTGATCGCGAAGAATTGCCACCGCAGATCAACTTCAACCGGATCAATCCGAGCATTCCGCTGGCGCAAAGTCCCTTCAAAGTTGCAACGTCTTTGACACCGTGGCCGCGCGGCGCGCAGCCGCGGCGTGCCGGTGTGAGTGCGTTCGGCGTCGGCGGCACAAATGTTCACGCCGTTCTCGAAGAGTCGCCAGTCGCGCGCACGCCCGCCGCCAACTCGTCACCGCAAGCTCTGCTTTGTTGACGATCTCGGCGCGCAGCGAAGCTGGCGCAAAGGCTGCCGCGCAGGCGCTGGCGCAGCGCTTGATGGCTGCCGATGCGCCCGCTCTCGCGGACACAGAATTGACACTGGCGCACGGACGCCGCGCGTTCCCCTACCGGATTGCCGTTGCTGCGGGCACGCGCGATTGACGCTATAGCCGGACTTAAGGCTGCCGCTGGAAAGGCCGTTTCTAAGGCTCCCGACACGGCGCCGCGCACGATCTTCATGTTCCCCGGTCAAGGTGCGCAGTATCCCGGCATGGGGCAATCGCTCTATGCAACCGAGCCTCAGTTCCGCGACTGGGTTGAGCGTGGCCTCAACGTGCTCGAGCCGCTGCTCGGCCCCGACTTCCGTTCTGCGCTGTTCGACACTGCCGCGCTTGGCGAAGACGATACGCATCCAATCCGCTCGACGCTGTTGGCGCAACCTGCGTTGTTCGTGGTCGAGCACGCCTTAGCGCAACTTCTGCTTTCGCGCGGCGTGACGCCTGATGTGATGATTGGCCATAGTTTGGGCGAGTTCGTCGCCGCAACAATCGCCGGGGTCATGCCTTTCGACGACGCCCTCAGACTGATTGCTGCGCGTGGCCAAGCGATGCGCGCGCAACCGGGCGGTGCCATGCTCGCAGTGCGCCTACCCGCCGCCGAACTCGTGCCTTTGCTGACAACGGGTGTCGAAATTGCCGCCATCAATGCGCCTGAGCTGGTGACTGTTGCCGGTTCCTATGACGCGATCTCTGCATTCGAGAACCTTTTAACCGATCGCGAGATCACGCATCGCCGCCTGCATACGTCGCACGCATTTCACTCGGCGGCGATGGAGCCGGTGGTCGACGCATTGCGTGCCGCACTCTCGGGCGTTCCTCTTAAAGCGCCGTCGATCGCGATTGTGTCGTCGGTGACGGGCAAAGCGCTGACTGCAGCAGAGGCGACGTCGATTGACTACTGGGCGCGCCATGCTCGCGTTCCGGTCCGCTTCGCTGACGCTTTTTCTGCAGCGATTTCCGGCGCACCGGCGGTTTGCATCGAAGTCGGCCCCGGCCGCACTTTGGCAACCTTCGCGCAACAATCGCGTAGCGCCGTGCGCCCTGCGGCCATTGTGCCGACACTGCCGGACTTTGCCGACCGCGCGCGGGAAGCCATCGTCTTCACCGATGCCATCGGCCAATTGTGGCGGCATGGCGTGTCAGTGACACGGACGGTGGCGCCAGGTGCTCGCCGCGTGTCGCTGCCGGCAACTCCGTTCGAGCGTAAGCGCTATTGGATCGACCGGCGTGCGGCCGCCGCTGCTGACGCTCTGCCTGCTCTTCAAACTGCGACGGCACCGAGTGTCGCAGTTTCGCCTGTTGTTACCGCGGTCTCGCTTGAGACCGACGTTCAGTTTCTTGACCAGAAGTTCATGACCATGAATGACCATAAGACAACGCTGACGCGTGATGTTGTTGCGATGCTCGAAGATATTTCGGGCGAGACCATTGAAGCGACCGCGACGGCGGCATCCTTCCTCGAGCTCGGGTTCGATTCGTTGTTGCTTGGGCAGGTCGCGCAGCGTCTGCAAAAGATGTACGGCGTGAAGCTGACCTTCCGGCAGTTGCTCGGGGCGTACCCTTCCATCGATGCGCTGGTTGACCATCTGGTTACGGTGGTTCCAGCCCCCGCTGCTGCGCCTGCTGTAGTCGCGGCAACCGCAACGGTCGCGGCTCCGAATGCTGCCGCACCGGCAAGCGTGCAGGTAACGGCTGCCGTTCTGCAGCCGCGCGCAACGGTCGGCGGCTCCGGTGTCGAGGCCTTGATGCGCGACCAACTCGCCGCGATGCAGAGCATCATCACGCAGCAGTTGCAGACTTTATCGCACGGTGGCGCGGCCTCCCTGGTGCCAGTCAATATGCCCGCATCGCCAGTTGCGGCTGAGCACATTCCGGCTGCCGCCGCAGTCGCGACCGAAACACCCAAGCCTTCAGCAGCCGCCCCAACATCTGGGGACGAGGCCGAAGGTGAAGGTCGGTTCAAGATTTACCGGGCGGGGGCCGCGTCCACAGGCTCATCGCTGACGCCTCAGCAAAATGCACTCATCGCCGACATTGTCCGCCGTATGGATGCAAAACTGCCGACATCGAAGGCACGGGCGCAGTCGAGCCGCCGTGTGCTGGCTGACCCGCGCTCGGTCAGCGGCTTCCGGCAAGAGTGGAAAGAGATCGTTTATCCGATCATCGCTGAGCGCTCCAAAGGTTCGAAGCTTCACGATGCGGACGGCAACACGTTCGTCGATCTGGTCAACGGATATGGCCAGACCGCATTCGGGCATGCGCCCGATTTCGTGACTGCTGCCGTCACCGAGCAAATGGCGAAGGGTTTTGCCATCGGCCCGCAAACGCCGCTTGCGGCCGACGTCGCCGAGATGTTCTGCGCGATGACGGGCAACGAGCGCGCGACGTTCTGCAACACCGGTTCGGAAGCGGTGATGGCCGCGATGCGATTGGCGCGCGCCGTGACAGGCCGCAACAAGGTCGTGTTTTTCGGCGGCGCTTATCACGGTCAATTCGACGAGGTTCTCGCCAAGGGTCTTGGCAAGCGTGCGAAAGGCCCTGGCGCTGCGCCGGTTGCACCTGGCATTCCACGTGAAGCTGTTTCGAATATGGTCGTCCTCAGCTACGACAGTCCAGAAAGCCTCGCCTGGGTAAAGGCGCAACGTCGACGACATCGCGGCGGTTCTGGTCGAGACGGTGCAAAGCCGGCATCCGGCACTGGTTCCGATTGATTTCATTCGCGACCTGCGTTCGATCACCGGCCGCCTCTGGCGCAGCGCTCATCTTTGATGAAGTCGTCACCGGCTTCCGCGTCCATCCGGGCGGCATGCAAGCCGTGCTCGGCATCAAAGCCGATATGGCGACCTACGGTAAAGTCGTCGGCGGCGGCATGCCGATCGGCGTGCTCGCTGGCACGGCGCGGTTCATGGATGCGCTCGATGGCGGGTATTGGCAGTTTGGCGACGCATCAGTTCCGGAAGTGGCGCCGACGTTCTTTGCCGGCACCTTCGTGCGGCATCCGTTGGTACTCGCGGCGGCAAAAGCTGTGCTTGAGCATCTGAAAGCTGCCGGTCCCGCCCTGCAAGACAGCCTCAGCGCGACCACAGCCGGGCTCGTCGACCGCCTCAACGCAGCACTCACGCGTCGTGGCGTCGCGACCCGCGTCGAGCGCTATGCAAGCTGGTTCTACTTGAACCCTGCGCAAGAAGATCCGCTGGCTTCGCTGCTCTATCCGCTGATGCGCCTTGACAATGTTCATGTCTACGAAGGCTTCCCTTGCTTCCTGACGACGGCCCATTCTGCCGCCGACATTGATCTGATCGTGACAGCCTTCGAGCACGCGCTCGATCAATTGCAAGCTGCCGGCATTTTGACTGCTGGCACCGGAAGCACCGCGACAACGCTGCCGCCTGCTTCCGGCGCTGTTGCTGCTGCCGCGCCATTGCCGGATCGCGTGCCTCTGACGGAACCGCAGCAGGAGGTCTATCTCGCGGCTCAGCTTGGCGATGCTGCGTCGACGGCCTTCAACGAATCGATCAGCGTCCGCCTCTCGGGTGACATTGACGGTGAGGCGCTAGCGCAAGCGCTCAATGATGTGATTGCGCGGCATGATGCGTTGCGCGGCCGATTTGGCATGACCGGCGAAAGCATGGAGGTCGTCACGCCGCTGACGATCATTGTGCCGCAAATTGATCTCACTGGTGCTGCTGATCCGGAGCAAGCATTGGTCCGGCTGCTGCAGGACGATGCCAATACGCCATTTGACTTGGCGCAGGGTCCTTTGGTGCGTGCGCAATTGGTCCGCTTGGCCGAAATCGACACACGTGCTGGTTTTCACCGCGCACCATATCATTTGCGACGGCTGGTCGATGAATGTGATTCTCGGCGATCTGGCCGAAGCTTATGCCGCGCGGCGGCGGGGTGCAGCTGCGGTGTTGCCGGAGGCCTTGCCATTCCGGCGCTATGCGCTGGATCAGGCGAACCGTTCCACGCCCGAAGCGACCGACCGGTTTTGGTCAGCGATGTATCAAAACTTACCCGAGCCACTCGAGTTGCCGAGCGACCGGCCCCGTCCGGCGGAGCGCACATGGCGTGGTGCGTCTCATAGTGCGATGATTGATCGCGACATCCTGCGGGCAGTGAAGACATCCGCCGGCAAACAAGGGGCTTCGCTTTTCGTTGCACTCTTTGCAGCGCTGCAGACGGTCATCGGCCGCCTCGCGCAATCGAACGATGTACCGATGGCCGTGCCTATGGCGGGCCAGACAGCCGTCGACGATCAGATTCTCGTTGGCCACTGCGTCAACTTCCTGCCGGTGCGCGTCCCCTTCGCTGAGGGGGTGACATTTTCTGCGCATCTCAAGGCGGTCAACGCGACGATGATGCAGGCTTACGAGCATCAAGACACGACACTCGGCCGGATCGTGCGCACCCTCAATCTGAAGCGTGGGCTTGACCGCACACCCTTGACCGATGTGCAGTTCAATCTGGAGAAGCTCGGCGACGGCTTGACCTTCGATGGCGTGCCGGCGTCGAGCGCGCCCAATCCGAAGACTGCAGTCAATTTCGATCTGTTCTTCAACTTCATCGAGGGCCGCGACGGCCTGCGCGTCGATGTCGATTACAGCACCGAGCTTTATGACGCGGCGACGATTGCCCGGTGGATCGGCCACTTGCGCACAGTGTTGACGGCGGTGGCAGCGGACAGCAACATTCCTGTCTCGCGACTGCCACTCAACGACGCGGCGCAGATCGCTGGCTCGTCGACGATCTCAATCGTACGCGCCGCGCCTACGCATCGGCTGAGCGCGTCGACGCGTTGATTACAGCACAAGCACGCCGCACACCCGAAAAGCTGGCGATTGTCTTCGGTGATACTCACCTCACCTATTCAGAGCTTGAAACGCGAACGAACCAGCTTGCGCACGCTCTGCGCCGCTTAGTGCCGCAGACGGAGAGCCGCGTGGCCTTGGCCGTGCACCGGTCGGCGGAGATGGTCATTGCGTTGATCGCGACCATGAAGGCCGGGTTGACGTATGTGCCGACTTGATCCGACGCATCCCAAAGCCCGGCTGACGCAGACCGTGGCTGCGGCACGTGTGTCTCTGCTTGTCACCAATGATGCTACGCTTGGCGAGATCGTGACCGCCGGCACGCCGGTGCTCGATCTCACTGCCAAGGGTGCCGACATCGCGCGCGAAAGCAGCGCGCCCATAGCTGCGTCCGGCGGATCAGATGCGGCCGCGTATGTGATCTTTACATCAGGTTCGACGGGCACGCCGAAAGGCGTCGAAGTCGGTCATCGCGCGGTGGTGAACTTCCTCACCTCGATGGCAGACGCGCCAGGACTGAGCGCGCGCGACCGGCTACTCGCCGTGACGACCGTGTGCTTCGATATCGCGGCCCTGGAACTGTACCTGCCGTTGACTGTCGGCGGCACACTGGTGATTGCGAGCCGCGAGGCCGTCACTGACGGCTTCCAACTTGTCGACATGATCGATGCGCACGGCATCACCGCACTGCAAGCGACCCCGTCGCTGTGGCAAATGCTGAGCGAAGCGGGCTTCAAGCCGCGCTCCGGTTTGAAAATGCTGGTCGGTGGCGAACCGTTACCGCGCGATCTCGCCGATGTTCTGACTGCGTCAGGCGGGGAACTCTGGAACCTTTATGGGCCGACGGAGACAACGATCTGGTCAAGCACGGGCCGGGTCACGGCCGGTCCAATTCATATCGGTGCACCAATTGCGAACACGGGGCTTTACATCCTTGATGCGCAGGATCAGGTGGCGCCGGTCGGTGTCAGCGGTGATCTTTACATCGGCGGCGACGGTCTTGCGCATGGTTATTTCGACCGGCCGGACCTGACGGCCGATGCATTCCGAATGATCACTCTGCCGGGTCACTCCGTTCAGCGCCTCTACCGCACGGGCGACGTCGGCCGGCGTCTGGCCGACGGCACGATCCAACTGCTCGGCCGTCGCGACGCGCAAATCAAACTGCGTGGCTATCGCATTGAACTGGAAGAGATTGAGACTGTGCTTCGCGCCGCCGATGGCGTCGCGCATGCGGCCGTCGGCGTCTCTACCGATGACCCTACAGCGCCGCGCCTCGTCGGCTATATCGTTCCGCGCGCGGGCGAGAACATCGATGGCGCTGTACTTGCCGCACACGTGGCGAAGCGCTTACCGGACTACATGGTGCCGTCACAGTGGATCACGCTCGATGCGTTCCCGATGACGGGAAATGGGAAGCTCGACCGCAAGGCGCTGCCGAAGCAGCGGCCGCGCGCATCTACGGCCGCCGCACCAGCCCTCGTTCCGGTGAAGCCTGCGGAGCCGGTGACCGAGCTGCCGCGAGCCGGTGTGGAAGAACGCATTGCGGCGGTCTGGCGTGAGGTGTTGCAGATTCCGGTCGTGGGGCGCGATGTATCGCTTCTCGCCTATGGCGCTGACTCTCTGCATATCTTCCGGATTGCGGCCCGCTTGCAGAACCAGGGATTGCGGCTGCAGGCACGCGATCTCTTGAAGCTGCCGACAATCGCCCAACAAGCCATTCAAGCTGCGTCGACCGATGACACGCCGGACACGTCCGCTCCGCCGCCGTCATTGCAGTCGTATCGCCGTGGACAGAACAGGATTGCACGCGGGTCATGAAGCCACACGACGACCACCACGCTGCATCTGACGCTGCCGCCGCTGTCGAGGCCGATTTGCTCCCGTGCTCATTGGCACAGAAGCGATTTTGGTTCCTGGAACAGTTTCATCCTGCAAATCCAGCCCTGAACATCGCGACGCGGTGGCGCATGGACGGTAGCGTTTCCGACGCTGCATTCGAGCAGGCTTACCGTGCGTTGGTAGAGCGGCACGAGATCTTGCGCACAGTGTTCGTCGAACGCGACGGCGAACCCTATCAGCGCGTGCTCGACACGGTTACCTCCAAGATTTCAATTGTCGATCTGACACGGTTACAGCCCGCACAGCGGCTGGAAGAGGCAGAAAAAATCAGCGCCATCGACGCGCAGCAGTCGATCGATATAACGCGTGAGATCCCCGTGCGCATGACGATGCTGCGTCTCGACGAGCGCAGCGTTATGATCTTGCTGTCGATGCATCACATTGCGTCAGATGGCTGGTCGATGGGCACACTCGCGCACGAATTCGGCACGCTTGTCGCCGACCTGATGAATGGACGCAGCAGTGCGCTTGAGCCGCTGGACATGCAATTCGCCGACTACGCGCTGTGGCAATCCGATATGCTGGCGAGCGGAGCCTTCGACAAAGATGCGCGCTATTGGTCGAATACGCTTGCCGGAGATGCCGTACTTCGAAGTCCCCGGCGACCGTCCGCGCCCCGCGGCACAGGGAACCGAGTGCGACTTCCGTATTCGTGTTCTCGACCAAGCGTCTGGCGACGCCTTCGATGCTGCTGCGGTAAAACTCGGCCAGACCCAGTTCAATATTGCCACCACGGCTTTGGCGCTTGCTCTCAAGGTGTTGACTGGTAAGAGCGACATCGTCATTGGCACGCAGGTGGCCGGACGCGACGACGTTCTACTCGAACCTTTGGTCGGGCTCTTCATCAACACGGTCGTGCTGCGTTTCGATCTCACGCGCCTCTCAAACGGACGCGAACTTATCGACCACTGCAGCTCGACGATCAGTGACGCTCTCGCGCGGCGCCAATATCCGTTTGAGCACCTCGTGCAGACGCTGAACCCGCCGCGCGACCCGAGCCGGACGCCGCTTTATTCCGTCAACTTCACGCTGATCCGGCCCGTCATCCGCTCTGAGCGTTTTGACGGTGTCGATCTCGTGTCGTTGCCTTCGCAACCGACGGGCGCGCAGTACGATCTGTTGTTCTTCATGGTCAAACGCGCCGAAGGTTGGCGGTTGGCGTGCGAAAGCAGCCGCGCGCTTTACGATGCGGCGACCGTAGACCGCATTCTTGGAGATCTGGGAAAAAGCGCTGCATCTCTTGGTGTCGCGCTCGGACGCCGTTCCTGATTTGGGTGTCACGCCGGGCGCGCATTTGTCGCGCGCTCAGGCCGCGGCACTGCCGGTTGCGACCGCCTCCACTCAGCCAGAGCGTCTGCCGCCGCAGCCGACTACGTCCGACCTCGGTGCGCGCATCGGTGCCGCTTGGAAGGAGATTTTGAAACTCGACAGTATCGACGGCAAAACCAATTTCTTTGAGGCAGGCGGGCACTCGCTGTTGGCGCTACGTGTGATTTCGCGGGTCAACGACCTTGTTGGGACACGCATTCCGGTTGCCACGCTGTTTCAATCGCCGACGCTTGACGGCTTTATCGCCGCGATTTCTGAAACGAGCCACCGCTCAGATTACTAAGCGGATCACAAACGTTTCGCCGGCGGGTTCGTTACCGCCGGTCATCGCGCTCAACGATGGAGCGGTTTATCACGCGATCGCGCGACAGTTGCCGCATCGCTCGTTTATCGATCTGCACATGGCTGGAGACGGCGGATCTCTGTCTACGGCAAAGCGGTCCTTCAGCGACTACGCGGCCGATGCCGTGCGACTAATCAAGGCGGCCCAGCCTCAAGGTCCCTATACGCTGATGGGCCATTGTGTGTTCGGGTCTCTGGCCTTCGAGGCCGCGCAGCAACTGCGGGCGATGGGCGATCAGGTTTCGCTCGTCGTGATGCTTGACACGATCGCGCCCGGGTACGTTGAAGACATGCCACTCCACGACAAGCTGCTGCGGCGCCTCATCTTGATGAAGTATGCGGGCAAGCATTTCATGGAACTGGTTGGCAAAGTCCGGCGCGGAGAGATGTCCGTCGCAGGGATGCTGTTCCAATATGGGTTCCTGCGCCGAAGCGGACTGATGCGTGTTCTTGGCCGGCTGCAACCGGAAGATCAACGCGAGTATGCGGCCGAAGACTTTGCACAGGTGGTCTTCACCAATCATCTCCTGGATGCGCGCCGGGTGCACCGCTGCCGTCCCTATGCCGGCGACGTCATTCAGTTCCGGGCGCATACAGCTCGCGAGGGCCGCTTGTTCGATCGCGGGTTCGGATGGTCGCGGTACATTGCGGGGCGCTATGACGTCGTCACGGTGCCGAGCGATCACTTCAACATGATGAAAGAGCCAGCGGCGAGCGTTGTGGCGTGCGAAGTCGTGAAGCGCCTTGAAGAAATTGAGCATGCGCGTAAGGCTCGTGCGTAACCTGCAGCGCGTTTTTGCAGGCTTTAGCCACATTGAATAGCGAGCGCCCATGAGGCCGAACTCTTGGCTCGATCACCGTTGCCGCTGTCATCATTGCCGGCGTCGTTCGGCGCGATGATTTGGTGGAGTGTCGTTGGACACAAGCCCACCGCTCCGGCCGGGCCGTTCAGTGTACGCTTCAGCGCAACTCAGCTCGACCTTCAACTCGGCGCGGCAGGCTCGCCGCCCGTCAGCGTGCGGGTGGGCGTGTGGTTGCCCAAGCCGTCCGATGCCACGACCGATGACCGTCGCGACCTTCCGATTTTAATTTACGCGCCCGGCTGGGGCGATCACTTCGATGACAACACAGCGCTGACTGAGTCGCTCGCAAGCCATGGCTACGGCGTTGTCGCCATCGACGATATCGCGCGCGATCCCAAGGCACCTGACGCCACGGCCGACGACGAGGGCGCGCGGTTTGCGACATTCGATGTCGATACTGCCGACCGGCAAACGCAATTCATGGAGGACGCCAACCGGCGCGTTGCACTGGCGGCACAGAAAGTCCGTGCCGTACTCGACGCAGTTCAAGCCCGGCAGTCTCGCGACCCCTTGTTTGCCCGTTTTGACTTCGACCGTATTGGGATCATTGGTGCCTCGTTTGGTGGCGCAACGGCGGCGGAGGCGCCTTTCGTCGATGGCCGCATTCGTGCTGCGATCAATCTTGATGGCTTGGTTTTTGGTAAGGCGGCCGACGAGATCATCAAGCGCCCCTACCTGGAAATGAATTCTTCGATCGGCGTGGTGCCACTCAGTGCAATCGATGACACCAATTTGCGGCGACGCTTCTTTGCTCGCCTGAATGTGCAGCAAATTGCGCGGCAACAGCGGCAACTCCAAGCGCGCGGCGATGCCGTCAACGTCACCATCGCGGGTGTTCGGCATAGCGATTATACGGATCAACTTTACGAGCGATCCAGGATCCTGGCGTGGCGGCCACTGCGGGAGCGTCCGCTCAGACCAGACCGCGTGCGGGCGATCATCGACGGTTTGGCTGTCGCCTTTTTCGATCTACATCTGAAGCAGATGGTGGCGGCCAAGGCACGGCTGAGCGGCGCGCATTATCCTGAAGCCGTGATCGAGTATGGACGCGGCCCGAACCCGGCCGAGTAACGGCTGCAGGCCAAGACTACGACTTTGCAGCGCGCGCGGCGGCAATCGCGGGGATGATTTTGGTTTCGAGCGTTTCCGGGGTCAATGGACCGACGTGCTTGTAAACGATGCGGCCACGACCATCGAGCACGAAAGATTCCGGCATGCCGTAGACGCCCCACTCAATCGCCACGCGGCCATTGGCATCGACGCCAACCGCAGTGAAGGGATTGCCATAGCGGCCTAGAAAGCGGCGGGCGGCGGCGGACTGATCTTTGTAGTTGACGCCGAGAATGGCGACACCGGTCTTTTCTTTGAGCGTGATCAGGAGCGGATGCTCGGCCACGCATGGCGCGCACCACGAGGCCCAAAAATTGACGACGACGGGCGCGCCGTTGGCGAAATCGGCCGGCACAATACCGCGCACGGGCTGGCCTTTGTCGGTCAACTCCTCGAGTGCGGGGACAGCAACCGCTGGCGCCTGCTTGCCGATCAAGGCTGACGGAAGTTTCGAGGGATCGCCCGTACTGAGCGCGAAGGCGAAGACTGCCGCAAGCACGAGGAAGATGATCACCGGCACCGCGCGCAGCAGGTTCGACCGCGGGATCTCTTTCTGATCTGAGGACATCGGCGGCAGCATCCGGTTATTCGGCTGAGCGGCGACGAACGCCGCGTGCTTCGAGTTCTGCAATGCGGCGGGCTTGGCGGCGGCCATCGATGAGGAGCCACGCCACAAGTGCCGTCAGGCCGACTGCGACAATGGCGTAGCAGGCCCAGATGTATGCTGCATGCGGTCCCATGATCAGCGCGCCTCTGCGGTCAGTGACGTGCGCGGCGCAGACTGGCGCGCCGCTGCCGCAGTCTCCAAAGCCACGACGCGGCGGCGCATGATTTCGTTGCGCATGGCCTTCAGGTGCATGGCGATGAACAGAAGCGCGAAGCCCAGCGCGCATACGAGAAGCGGATAGCGGAAGCTCGCATCGAGCGTGGTTGTAAAGCGTGTTGAAGGCTGATGGAGCGTATTCCACCATTCGACCGAGAATTTTATCACCGGCAACAACGCGACGCCGACGAGGCTCAGGATCGCAGTCAATTTCGCGGCTTCGGTTTCATCATCAATCGAAGTGCGCAATGCGATGAGGCCAAGATAGAGAAAGAACAACAGCAGCATCGACGTTAGACGCGCATCCCAGACCCAATAGGCGCCCCACATCGGTTTGCCCCAGAGTGCGCCTGTGATGAGAGCGAGCAGCGTGAACGTCGCGCCGATGGGAGCGGCAGCCTTGGCGGAGACATCGGCCAGCGGATGGCGGAACACCAGAAGGCCGAAACTCGAGAGCGCGATGGCAACATAGATGCCCATCGCAAGCCACGCCGCAGGCACGTGAATGTACATGATGCGGACCGTCTCACCCTGCTGGTAGTCCGCCGGTGAGCGCGCCAGCCCCATGTAGAGACCAATGGCCAAGACGATGGCAGCGGCGGCAGCGATAAAGGGAAGCAGCGTCGCCGACAGCGCCATGAAGCGCGTGGGGTTGGCGAGTTTCTGGGTCAACGTTTGTGCGGCGGTGTCCATGGGCAGGATTTAGAGTCTCGTGAAGTGGGCGGCAATGCGACGGATGCGGCAGTCCGGTCACAAACCGTTCAACCGGTCGTGCGTTCCCTACTGTAGCTGGATGCGCAACGCTGCGGCAGCGGCAAACGGCGCCAAGACCATAGCGGCCACTGATATGGCCGCGAGGATCAGCAACGCCGGCAACGCTCCCGACGGCGCGGTCAAGGCGGCGTCGACTGCAGAAACGCCGAAAATCAAGGTTGGTACGTAGAGCGGTAGCACCAATAGGGCTGTCAGCAGCCCGCCTTTGCGATTGCCGAGCGTGAGTGACGCGCCGATGCCGCCGATGGCCGAGATCGCTGGGGAACCAACCAGCATAGACGTCAGCAGAACCGGCATCGCGGATACGTCGAGATTGAGCAGGATGCCCAAGACCGGCGCCGCGAGAACAAGCGGGAGGGCCGTCGTCAACCAGTGCGCCATGATCTTCGCGAGGCTGACGGCTTCCAGTGGCAGTGCGCCTGTCGCGAAGACTTCAAGGCTGCCGTCCTCATGGTCGGCAGCGAAGAGGCGGTTCATCGATAAAAGCGCGGCGAGGAGGAGGGCGACCCACAAAACGCCCGCTGCGATGCGTGCGAGAAGGTTAATGTCGGGTCCAAGACCTAGTGGGATCAGCGCGACCACGATCAGGAAGAAGCCAAGCGCGGTGCCGAGGGCGCTGCCGTCGCGTATGGCCAAGCGAATATCGCGTCCAATCAAAGCCTTGAAGCCGGTCATTCCGCGACCTCCGCTAAGCCCAGCCGCAACTCGCGGAGGGCCGGGAGATTGAGCGGCAGATGCGTGGCGATGATCGCTAGGCCACCCGATGCCGTATGCTCAGCAATCAGGCGTTCGACGGTTTTTGCTGATGCCGCGTCCAGGGCCGCTGTGGGCTCGTCCAAAAGCCAGATGGGCCGAGGGGCCAGTAGCAACCGCGCGAGCCCTAGCCGCCGTTTCTGGCCCGCTGAGAGGTATCCGGCTGGGATATCTTCGATCTCGACGAGATTGAGCCGTTCGAGTGCGCCGTTAACCGCTTTTCCGCCGGGCGCGCCGCCGAAATACTCGACCCAGAAGCTCAGATTTTCGCGCACCGTGAACTGCGGCTTTACCGCGTTCAAATGACCGACGAAATGGCTGCATTCCCCGACGGTCGCATCGGCTGGAGCGCCCACGAGTGTTAATCTGACCTGCGACCGGTTGCAGATACCCGGCCAGGGTTCGGAGTAGGGTTGTCTTGCCGCTGCCGTTGGCACCGAGCAGCAATAAGGTTTCGCCGCCGGTCACGGAAAAGGCCACGTGCTCAAATAACAGCCGAGAGCCTCGCTTTTGCGCAAGGTTTTCGACTGCAAGCGTGAGGCGATCCGCCAATTGTTGCATTGGGTCCCGGGTCATGCCCAAACAACGAGGGGGGCCTCCGGAAGTCGGGGGGTCTCGGTGCTGGCGAATGCGTTGCGTCGGCTTTATAAGGCGGGCGCGGTATCCAAAGCCAGTGCTATGCGTGCGCTGTTGCGCCCCACTGACGCGGGACTATAGAAGAATTGAATTTCATCAAGTTTGCCAGAGCCTTGCCAGGAGACGAAGCACCATGAGCCTCACGAAAAACTCACTCGATAGCTTCAAATGTAAAAAGACGCTGTCGGTCGGCGGCAAGGAGTACGATTATTTTTCGCTGGTTGAAGCCGAGAAAAACGGGCTCACCGGCCTGTCGAAACTGCCATACTCGCTCAAAGTGCTGATCGAGAACATGTTGCGCTTCGAAGACGGCACGACGGTCAAGAAGGCGGACATTCAAGCGGCTGCTGCCTGGGCCAATGACAAGGGCAAGGCCGGCGTTGAAATCGGCTTCCGTCCTGCTCGCGTTCTGATGCAAGACTTCACCGGCGTTCCGGCGGTGGTCGATCTCGCCGCCATGCGCGACGGCATGCTGTTGCTCGGCGGCGATCCAAAGAAGATCAACCCGCTGGTGCCCGTCGATCTCGTCATCGACCACTCGGTCATCGTTGACGAATTCGGCTCGCCCAAAGCCTTCGCACGCAACGTCGAACTGGAATATGAGCGCAACGGCGAACGCTACAACTTCCTCAAGTGGGGCCAGAGCGCGTTCGGCAATTTCCGCGTCGTTCCTCCCGGCACCGGCATCTGCCACCAAGTCAATCTCGAGTATCTCGCGCAGACGGTTTGGACCGCCGAGCAGCCGAACGGCCGCACGCTCGCGTATCCCGACACACTCGTCGGCACGGATAGCCACACGACGATGGTCAACGGTCTCGCCGTGCTCGGCTGGGGCGTCGGTGGGATCGAAGCCGAAGCCGCCATGCTCGGTCAACCGCAGTCGATGCTGGTCCCGGAAGTGATCGGCTTCAAGCTCAACGGCCGCATGAAAGAAGGCATCACCGCGACCGACCTCGTGCTGACTGTCACGCAGATGCTGCGCAAAAAGGGCGTGGTCAACAAGTTCGTCGAATTCTATGGCCCTGGCCTCGACGCGCTGACCCTCGCCGACCGTGCCACCATCGCCAACATGGCGCCGGAATACGGCGCCACCTGCGGCTTCTTCCCAGTCGACAATGAAACACTGAACTATCTCAAGCTGTCGAGCCGTGCGGAAGACCGCATCGCGCTGGTCGAGGCCTACTGCAAGGCGCAGGGGATGTTCCGCACAGCCGCATCGGTCGATCCCGTGTTCACCGATACCCTCGAACTCGCACTTGAAGACGTGGTGCCGTCGCTTGCCGGACCGAAGCGTCCGGAAGGCCGCGTTGCGCTCAACGCCGTCAAAGCTGGTTTCGCAACGGCTCTGGAAAGCGAATACAAGAAGCCCGGCGCTCTCGGTCAACGCTTCCCTGTCGAAGGCAAGGACTTCCAGGTTGGTCATGGCGACGTGGTGATTGCGGCGATCACGAGCTGCACCAACACGTCGAACCCGAGCGTGCTCATCGCGGCGGGCTTGCTCGCTCGCAATGCTGTCGCCAAAGGCTTGCGGACGAAGCCGTGGGTGAAAACGTCGCTGGCACCTGGGTCGCAGGTGGTGGCGGGATACTTGGCCCAGGCCGGTCTGCAACCGTCCCTCGACGCGCTCGGCTTCAATCTGGTCGGCTTTGGGTGCACGACCTGCATTGGTAACTCTGGCCCGCTGCCGGCCGAGATCTCGAAGACGATCAACGACAATGGCGTCATCGCTGCGGCCGTGTTGTCGGGCAACCGCAACTTCGAAGGCCGCGTGTCGCCGGACGTTCAAGCGAATTACCTCGCGTCGCCGCCGCTGGTGGTGGCCTACGCACTCGCCGGCAATGTGCATCGCGATCTGACCAATGAGCCGCTCGGCATGGGTAGCGACGGGCAGCCGGTGTATCTCAAGGATATCTGGCCGACGAACCAGGAGATCCAAGAGTTCATCATGAAAAATGTCACGCGCGACATCTTCAAGTCGCGCTACGCCGACGTGTTCAAGGGTGATGAAGGCTGGCAGAAGGTGCCGGTCACGAAGGGCATGACCTACGGTTGGAATTCGGGCAGCACCTACGTGCAGAACCCGCCATACTTCCAGGGCATCACCAAGACGCCGAAGCCGATCACGGACATCAAGGGCGCACGCATCCTGGCGCTGCTTGGCGATAAAATCACGACGGACCATATCTCGCCGGCCGGTTCGATCAAGAAAGACAGCCCAGCCGGGGCCTATCTGCTTGAGCGGCAGGTGCGTCCGGCCGACTTCAACCAATTCGGTACGCGGCGCGGCAATCACGAAGTGATGATGCGCGGCACGTTTGCGAACATCCGCATCAAGAACGCCATGAACGTGGACGATGCAGGCCGGACGCTGGAAGGTGGCAACACCAAGCACTACCCGTCGGGCAAAGTGATGTCGATTTACGATGCCGCGATGCAGTACGAGCAAGAAGGCGTGCCGCTGGTGATTTTCGCCGGTGTTGAATACGGCAACGGTTCGTCGCGGGACTGGGCTGCGAAAGGCACCAACCTACTCGGCGTGAAGGCCGTCATCGCGCAGAGCTACGAGCGTATCCACCGCTCGAACCTGGTCGGCATGGGCATTTTGCCGGTGCTGTTCGAGGAAGGCCTCAGCTGGCAGTCGATCGGCCTCACCGGGGCTGAGACAGTGACCCTGGAAGGCTTGGCCAACGTGCGCCCGCAGCAGAAGATGGTGGCTAAAGTCACTTATGCCGACGGCATCACGAAGGAGGTTCCGGTCATCTGTGCGATCAACACGGAAGACGAGATCGCCTACTACCAGAACGGCGGCATCTTGCATTACGTGCTCAGAAATCTGGCGGCGGTGGCGTAAGCCAGCCAACCCCGGAACTTGTCGATAATTCAGACGGCCGGCCCGGGCAACTTGGCCGGCCGTTTTGCACCCGTCATGCTGAGTATCCAGTGATTGACGCGGGCGTCACCCGATTGTGACTCGCTATTGATGGCGCTATTGGAGATAGGTAAGCCTCTGTAAACGCTCTCCGCGGCAACTAGGTTTGCCTTTTGCTCCGGTTTGGAGGACGACACCGCATTATGTTCGACTTGCGCATCACCGCTGGGATAGCTTTGGCGACGTTAGCGTCGCTCGGCGTAGCCACGACAGCCTTTTGCCAACAGGCAGAAAAGGCAGCGGCGCAGAAGGTCAACGTCGTTCTTGAACTGTTCACGAGCCAAGGCTGTTCGTCGTGCCCGTCGGCCGACAAGCTGCTGGAAAGTTATACGAAGCTGCCCAACGTGCTGGCACTGTCGTTCGCGGTCGATATCTGGGACAACCTCGGCTGGAAAGATACGCTGGCGAACCCCAAGTTCACCGAGCGGCAGCGCGCCTACGCGAAGATGCGGCATGATGGCAAAATCTATAC
This sequence comes from uncultured Alphaproteobacteria bacterium, assembly GCA_963831185.1. GTDB lineage: Bacteria > Pseudomonadota > Alphaproteobacteria > Rhizobiales > Hyphomicrobiaceae > JABFRJ01. The sequence goes on along the minus strand of CAWHPE010000002.1, from coordinate 204,291 downwards.
GCCGCAGATGGTCGTCAACGGCGGGGCCCATGCCGTCGGCAGTCAGAAGGCCGCCATCGATACAGAACTCAAGAACGCACTCAGGTCGACGGCGCAGTGGGTCGAGATTTCTGCGCGACGCGAGGGCGATCACGTCATCGTTGCCGCTCCGGCGCGCGCGGATCAGATCGTACCGGAGGCCACGTTGTGGCTCGTCTCCTATCAGCGTCAGGTCGATGTGCCGATTACGCGTGGCGAGAATTCCGGACAGACGTTGCACTACTACAATGCCGTGCGCGAGCTGGTGCCCATTGGGGTGTGGTCGGGCACGGCAATGACCGTGAAGCTGCCGCGCGACGCGATCGGCAGTGGTAAGACCGATGCGGCGGCCGTCATTCTTCAGCAAGGCAAAGCCGGACGGATCGTCGGCGCGGCGATGTTGCCCTGAGCGGACAGCACTCTACCGTTAAAAAAATGGCCGGCAGCGATGCCGGCCTTAGCGTTTTAAGTGCCCGCCGACGCACTCCGGCGGGCTGTTTTGGGTCATGTCAGCTGTGTTTCGCGGCTGAAACGTTGCTGACGGTGTGCGTTGAAGGCTTCCCCGCGTCCGCTCATGCCTGCGGGGCTACGTCGACATTTCGCGCAACGCTTCCGTTGCCTTCGTGACCTGATCGTAGAATCGCAGAGCATGGTGGCGGCATCGCGCCGTGATTTTGTTCGAACGAGGATTTTTTCAACGCTGCGCGCGACCGGCCCAGCGAGCTTCAAACGTAGAACGCCGCCCCTATCGAGGAGCGGCGCGCAACTTTTGTGGTTGTGTTGAACAGACTGGCTGCGGCTCAAGCCGCGCGTGTCAGTCTTTTTGACAAGTCGAGCACCGCGAGCATGTAACCCATACGGTCTTCGACAGCCTCGGCAATGATCGAGATGTAGTTTGCCGACTGCGGTACGATTTCACCGACGACTTCGCCGTACTCGAATTTGAGGTCAGCTTCGTATTTGCGCGCGATGGACTGCATCTTGGAGTTCTCCGCGAGGCAGCTCATGTAAAGATGATGGATGCTGCGGTTCCGGGCAGACCGGATGACGCGGCCCATCAACTCGGTGCCGATGCCGTGGTCTTGGAAATCGGATTCGACGGAGAATGCCGCTTCGGCGTCGTCGCCCCAACGGTCGCCCAACTTGCGCAATTCCGCTGCTGCGCGGACTTCGCCGTCAACAAAGTAGCCGTGGACAATGCTGCCCATTTCATTCATGCGGGCGGCGTAATCTTCAATGAAGCCGTCGGAGACAGCGTGGGCAAACCGCATGCGGCGGCTCGATTGATCGAGCCGCAACAGATGATCGCGAAAGCGATCGGTTTCATTGGGCAGCAACTTTCGAATCGTGCCCGACAGGCTTTTCTCTTCGCTCATGCTCACCTCCAGATTCAGGTCCGGTGAAGGACCTGGGCTTTTGGCGCGGTCTATGCCGCTTGGTGCCATTCACCCAATATCCGTGCGCGTGATCGCGGCGCAATACACTATGTAATGCGCCATACCGCATCGCACAACACAGGCTACGCCTTTGTCGCAATTAATCAATTAAAAGATTGTCGCAACAATATGATAACAGATGTGTTGCGTTGCACTAATTTTCGTCGAGTGGTGCAAAATTGAGCGCTTTTTGCCGCTGAGGCCCTGTTTTCCGGAGCTGCGGCCAGGTTGCCGCATGCGTCAACTCTTACCGATGCGTCGAGTTGCATCCGCTCTGCGCCTTTTTGACCTGCGGCAGCTTCACAGGCCGCGGAAAGCGCTCTAGTAGGCCTTACCGCCCAGGGGGAGGGGCAAGCACCGCCATGACAGCGACCGTCGTCAGTCAACTTCAGGCCCGTGTCGCCTCGGGCGAGGTTCAGCCGGACGCCGCCCAAAGCGCCGCCGCAGTGCGGCTCGATCAATTGCTTGCTGACCTGAAAGCTCTCAGGCCGGCCCGAACCTCGTTGCTGGGCGGACTATTCGGGCGCGGACGCAGCGAACCTGAGCCACGCGGGCTTTATATCTTCGGCTCTGTCGGCCGCGGCAAAACGATGTTGATGGATCTGTTCTACGCCGTGGCGCCGATCGACAAAAAGTGGCGCATCCATTTCCATGAGTTCATGGCGGAGGTGCATGATCGCATCGGCGAGGCACGCAAAACTACCGCCGGGGATCCCATTGCCCCTGTCGCGTCAGCCATCGCCGGGAAGGCGCAACTGCTGTGCTTTGACGAATTCCACGTCACCGACATCGCCGACGCCATGATCCTCGGCCGACTTTTCACGTCGCTTTTCGCGCGCGGCGTGGTGGTGGTTGCAACCTCGAATGTCACACCCGATGGGCTCTATCACAACGGCCTCAACCGGCAACTCTTCGTACCGTTCATCGATCTTCTGAAGACGAAAGTTGAGGTGATAGAACTTAAGAGCGCGAAGGATTTCCGGCTTGAGAAGTTGGCGGGCCAGCCACTTTATTTTTCGCCTTGTGGGCCAGAGGCAGATGCAGCGCTCGATACGGCGTTCCAGCGCGTGAGCGGGGTTACGCATGGGCACAGCGAGACGCTTGATGTGAAGGGGCGGACACTTCATGTGACGGAAGCGGCTGCGGGCGTGGCGCGCTTTACGTTCGAAGAGCTTTGCATGCGCCCGCTTGGTACACTGGACTACCTACATATCGCGCACGCCTACCACACGATCATTCTCAAGGATGTGCCTCGTCTCACCAAGGAGCGGCGCGCGGAGGCTCGGCGGTTCATCAATCTTATCGACACACTCTATGATGCCGGCGTTGGCCTGATCGTTTCGGCCGATGCTGAACCGGACGACATCTATCCGCGTGGTGACGAAGCCTTCTTGTTCGAGCGCACGGCGTCTCGCCTGATGGAAATGCGCAGCGCCGCCTACCTCGCGGCGCGCGGTGGCCGGACGGACGGCAGCACGCGTGAAAACGCCGGCGCAGCCGTCGCGCCGCCGACTTAAGACATGGCGAGACACTACGGCACCGACCTTGTCCGATGTCTTATTCGGCTGCCTGACGGTGGCTGTCCGACGCTGCGTCCGACGATATTGTGTCGACTTTACCCTGATAGCGGGCGGCATTGATGGCCGGGCCGAAAGCCTTCGCCTCACGCTTCAAGTCACGGGCGTAATCAAAGTAGTTGGCTTCGAGCTTGTGCCGATCAGACGCGACGAACGTTTCGGTCGAGACGGGGGCAGCAGAGGTGACCTTGTTGCGGAACTCGGTGTAGGCGGGCGCTGCTTGGTCCGCCGCAATGATCGCATTGGCGATGATGCGGCTCTGGTAGTCGGCTAGGCGCCAGATGGACCCATTGGCCTGGATGAGACCCGCAAAATAGAGCCCGGGGTGCTCGGGATGCGCGACATTCTTGTAGAGCCGTGGTTTGCCGTTGGGGCCGAGGTAATCGCTTTCGGCGAGGAATGGAATCGCGAGCTTATAGCCGGTTGCGAAGATGATCATGTCGACGGTTTCACGCCGTCCGTCTTTGAAAACAACGTCGCTGCCCTCATAGCGCTCAATCTCAGGGCGAACCAGGACGCGACCATGCGCGACGAGACGCGGGACATCGTCGCTCATGGTTGGATGGGCTTTGTCGATGGGGTAAGCGGGGGCTGGCATTTTATAGCGCGTTGGCGAGCCGCTCAGCACCCACAGCGACGCCTGAAACAGATAGCGCTTAATCACGCGTGGCACCGGCGTGAGCAGCCATTCGACCGCACCCAAGACGTCGCCCGTCGGAAAGCCAAGGACGAATTTCGGAACGAACCATGTGCCCCGGCGCATACTCATGATGACTTTTTCGCCGGAAGCGTGAGCCGCGTCCTTGATGATGTCACAGGCGGAATTGCCAGCACCGACGACGAGGACGCGCTTGTCGCGCACCTGCTTCTGCGAGACGTAGCCTTTGGAGTGGATCATCTCGCCGGCAAACTGACCAGGGTATTCGGGCGTGCGCGTCGCTTCGTGATGCCCGTTGGCAATGACGACGCCGCGATAGTGGCGGGCTTCTGGTTCGCCTGCGACCTTCACATGCCACGTGCCATCACCGACCGGCGTTACTTTTTCGACGGACTTGCCGAATTGAATGTGCGGCAGGACACCGAAAACACTGGCGTATTCGCGGAGATAATTGAGGACCCACTCGTGACTCGGGTAGTCGGGGATCGGGTCGCCGCTTGCCGGAATTTCATCGGTGGTGACGGGGTAATCTTCGAAGGCCGTCGATGTGACGGCGGAAACAAGGTGGGTCGATTTGTATACGATGCGGCTGTTGGTTTTGATGTTCCACAACCCGCCAATATCGGCCTCACGCTCGATCACGTCGCAGGGAATACCGCGCTGAACAAAGGTTTTTGCAACTGCAATGCCCGACGCACCAGCGCCAATGATACAAAACTTGGAACGCATAAAGCCAACTCCGGCCGCACCACAAAATCGATACCGGCCGGCGCAGTTCTGAGGCGCAATATCCTGCAACCTGAACTGCCCGCAGCGCCGGCTTTGCTCGCCGCGCGCAACAGCCATCAAAAAGCCGTTGTCCGATGTCGCGGCAAGCATCCGCGAAATTCTTAGCGCACGACAACTGCATCCGCCAAGCAACGATTTGCCTATTCTGTATTCGTATACTTTCGTGGTGAAAGGATCTTAACTCCGGACCCTCGAATACCATGTACACCAGCAAATGTGGCGGGTGCTTCCGCTTGGATGTGCCTGCGCGCGAGGCAGGGCGACTACTGACCCGGCCCCAAGCTTAACCTTAGCGATCGATCGTTCGGCCCATCCCCCTCCCGACGACCGCGTCAGGGATGGGGATAGCCGGGGCCGGCCAGATCCGCCGCGACCGGCTGGTGCCTGCTACTTTTGGTCATCACCGGCGCTCCGGCTGTCTGGCTGCCTTGAATGGGCGGGGCATTCGGGCTACGACGCTCCCGGACTCCGGGAGCGGTTGTTTCCGGATACGTCATTTTTCATGCGGGCGCCGGCTCAGGCCACTCGCTTTCCTCAAGGAGCATATCGTTATGGCGCGCAACAAAATCGCACTCATCGGTGCCGGTCAGATCGGCGGCACGTTGGCCCTCTTGGCTGGCCTCAAGGAACTCGGCGATATCGTGCTGTGCGACATGATGGAAGGCACCGCGAAGGGCAAAGCTCTTGATCTGGCCCAGACGGCAGCCGTCGAAGGCTACAATGCGAAGCTGTCGGGCGGTGGCGTGAGCGATTACTCGGTGATCGCCGGTGCAGACGTCTGCATCGTTACCGCTGGCGTGCCACGCAAACCTGGCATGAGCCGCGACGACCTGCTCGGCATCAATCTCAAGGTGATGGAAGCGGTCGGCCAAGGCATCAAGCAATATGCGCCGAACGCGTTCGTCATCTGCATCACCAACCCGCTCGACGCGATGGTTTGGGCGCTGCAGAAATTCTCGGGTCTTCCGGCTAACAAGGTTGTCGGGATGGCTGGCGTGCTCGATAGCGCGCGCTTCGCGTGCTTCCTGGCCGATGCAGCCGGCGTCTCGATTGAAGATGTGCGCGCAATGACGCTTGGCGGTCACGGCGACGACATGGTGCCGATGACGCGCTATTCGACGATTGGCGGCGTGCCGCTGCCTGATTGCGTCAAGCTCGGCATGTTCAGCCAAGACCAGCTCGATGCCATGATCAAGCGTACGCGCGGCGGCGGCGGCGAAATCGTCGCCTTGCTGGGCAACGGCTCGGCCTTCTATGCGCCTGCGGCTTCGGCGATCTCGATGGCTGAAAGCTACCTGCGCGATAAGAAGCGCATGCTGCCGTGCGCTGCGCATCTGACTGGCCACTACGGCGTCAAAGACATGTACGTCGGTGTGCCGGTGGTGATCGGCGCCAACGGCGTCGAAAAGATCGTCGAACTCGAGATGAACACCGCAGAGCGCGAAATGTTCATGAAGTCTGTCGAAAGCGTGCGCGGCCTCTGCGACGCCTGCAAGAAGATTGCGCCGGCACTGTCGTAATCGCTAGCGCTCGCGGCGGGCTTGGCTCGCCGCAAGCGACGGCCTGGATCGTAAGATTGGAAACGCGGTGGCTTCGGCTGCCGCGTTTTTTTGTTGCATGCAGTGTGCGCTAAAGAACGCGGACCCCGAGGCGCAGCAACAGCGGGAGAAGTTCGTCGGCGGCGCGCTGGCGATGGGCTCCGGCGCGGCTCGATGCCATAACCACGTCGCCAGCCTTGATCGCCGCAATAATGGTCTGGTGTTCCTTGATCGATCCGTCCGGCCGGTTGCGCATTCTGAGGGTCACCATGCGCGCGCGGTGGGATTGATCCAGGATCGTATTCGCGATGCGCGCCAACCGCTGGTTGGCGCATTCGTCAAAAAGCGCTCGATGGAACGCGTCGTCGGCCTTGGCCCAACCATCAAGGTCGTCAACCGCAAGAGCGGCTTTCATGTCGGCATTTGCGCGATCGAGTGGGAGCACGGCAGATTTGCGCGCCGGAGACGGAAGTGCGGCCAGCAAGCCGGCTGCAGCGCCCTCCAACGCGATCAAGACTTGATAAACTTCACGCATATCGTCCGGCGACAAAGGTACGATCAGGACGCCGCGCTTCGACAGCACGCGCACCAGGCCCTCTTCCTGCAAACGGATCAGGGCTTCGTGGACCGGCGTGCGGCTCATGCCGAGGCGCAACGCGATTTCCTGTTCAGAGGCCTGATGCCCCGGCGGAAACACCGTGTCGCGAATGGCCGTTTTCAACGCGTGATAGGCGTCGGCACCGCGCGACGCGGCGGCGGCTTCTGGCTTTTTCTCTGAGGTCAAACGCGACATTTTTCGATGGCTCCGATGCCGATGGTCTTGACGCCTGACTGGGCGCTTGGTACCAAACGAACCTCTGTTCCATACAAGATACCGTGGAAGATGGCATGCCGACAAGCCAAAACCACACGTTTTCTGTCGAAAAGGATCATCATTTCATGCGTCACTATCGAATTGCCTCCATTCCCGGCGACGGCATTGGCCCGGAAGTCATTTCGGCTGGAGAGAAGGTCTTGCAGGTCGTCGCCGAGCGTGATGGCGGGTTCGGGCTCACGTTCGACCGGTTTGACTGGGGGACCGATTACTACAAGCGGACGGGATTGATGATGCCGGCCGACGGCCGCGATCAGATCAAGTCGCATGACGCCATTTTCTTTGGCGCGGTGGGCGCGCCAGACGTGCCTGATCATATCACGCTGTGGGGGCTGCGGCTGGCCATCTGCCAACCGTTCGATCAATACGCCAACGTGCGGCCGACGCGCGTGCTGCCGGGCATTACCAGCCCGCTCCGCCATGTGAAAGACAAAGAACTCGACTGGGTGATCGTCCGCGAGAACTCGGAAGGCGAGTATTCGGGTGTCGGCGGACGCGTTCATAAAGGTATGCCGGAGGAAGTCGCGACCGACGTGGCGATGTTCACGCGTGCGGGCGTCGAGCGCATCATCCGGTTTGCCTTCGAATTGGCACGGTCACGTCCGCGCAAATTGCTGACCGTGGTGACGAAGTCGAATGCGCAGCGTCATGGCATGGTGATGTGGGACGACATCGCAGTTGAAGTCGCTGCGAAGTATCCGGATGTCACCTGGGACAAGATGCTGGTCGACGCGATGACCATGCGGATGGTGATGCGGCCGGAGACGCTCGACACCATCGTCGCGACGAACCTGCATGCCGATATTCTTTCGGATCTGGCGGCTGCGCTGGCGGGGTCGCTTGGCATTGCGCCGACGTCCAACCTCAATCCCGAGCGGAAGTATCCGTCGATGTTCGAGCCAATCCACGGCTCGGCGTTCGACATCGTCGGCAAGGGTATCGCCAACCCCATCGGCACCTTCTGGACCAGCGTCATGATGCTAGAACACATAGGGCAACCCAAGGCGGCGGAACGTCTGATGCGCGCTATTGAGCGGGTGACAGCGGATGCAAAATTCCATACGCCTGACCTCGGCGGCAAGGCACGCACCGATGACGTCACCAATGCCGTGATCGCGGCGCTTAAGGCTGACAACGCGTGACGCGCGCCTGCTCAGGACAATTCAATCAACGATAGTTACGGAGGAACTTCATGAAACTTCATCGACGCATGATTTTGGCTGGGGCTGCTGCCCTAGCAACGTGTATGGGCATCGGCCCAAGCGTGGCGCAGGACGTGTATCCGTCGCGTCAAATTACGCTCATCCTTCCGGCGGCAGCCGGTGGACCGACGGATACGGTTGCGCGGCTGGTTGCGGAATCGATGAGCCGGACGCTTGGCCAGTCGGTCATCGTCGAGAACATCGGCGGCGCGGGCGGCACAGTCGGCATGGCTCGCCTCTCGAAGTCGGCTCCCGACGGCTACACCATCGGCGTCTGGCACATCGCACAGGCGACCGCACCGGCGATGTACGATGCACTCAAGTACGATGTGCTGAAAGACTTCGACGCCATCGGGCGGATCACAGACGTGCCTATGACGCTGACGTCCAAGGCCGCGCTTGAGATCAAGACGCTGCCTGAGCTTCTGGACTGGATCAAAAAGAACAAAGACACAGTGACCTATGGTCATGCGGGCGTCGGAACAGCGTCGCATCTCTGCATGTTGATGGTGCAGAAGGAACTCGGCGTCACACTCAAGGGTGTCGGCTATCGCGGCACGGGTCCGGCCATGAACGACCTGCTCGGCGGACAGTTCGATTTGATGTGCGATCAAACGACCAACACGACAAACCAGATCAAAGAGGGCAAAATCAAAGGCTATGCGGTGACGGTGCCAACACGGCTTGCGGTGTTGCCGGATCTGCCGACACTGAACGAGTTGGGTCTCAAGGGTTTTGACGTGTCAGCATGGCATGCTGTTTGGGCGCCGAAGGGTCTGCCCAAGGACGTCACGGACAAGCTGGTGGCCGCATTGAAGGTATCCCTCAAGGACCCGAAGGTTGTGGAGCGGTTTGCTGCGCTTGGCACAGCACCGGTTCCGGAAAACCAAGCAACGCCTGCTGAACTGTGGGCGAAGCTGCAGGCCGAAGTGCCGAAGTGGGGCGCGACGATCAAGACCTTTGGCATCAAAGGTAACTAAAGTTCTCGTCTGATAGGTCTGAGTGGGCGGCATGTTACGGCATGCCGCCCACTTTCGTTTTCAGAACAGTGAATAGCCGCCATCGATCACGAAGGTGTCACCGGTGTGGTAGCGCGACGCGTTACTCATGAGGTAGACGGCGATACCGCCGAAATCGTCGCCCGTACCCCACCGGCGCATGGGAATGCGGGGCAACACATTGGCGCGGAATTTATCGTTGGTGGTGGCGTTCAACGTCATATCGGTTTCGATCCATCCGGGCAGGATCGAATGCGCGCGGACGCCGTAGCGGGCGAATTCGACGCTCATGGCGCGCGCCATCGAGATCAAGGCGCCTTTCGTGGCGGCATAATGCTCGGAGCGTGGCGCGGCTTCGATGGCGGCGAGTGATGCGGTGCCGACGAGTACGCCGCCGGATTGGTCGCCGGCTTTAGTGCGCTCGACCATATGCCGCGCAGCGGCGCGGAAGGTGTAGAATGCGCCGTCAAGATTGATGCGGGTGACGCGGTGCCATTCTTCGTTGGTCATCTCAGTGAAGGACGGCGCGCCACCGCGACCACTGACGCCGGCATTGGCGAAGCAGCCGTCGATGCGGCCCATTTTCGCGAGGCTTTCGGCGAATGCTTTGTCTACGTCCGCTGCGTTGCCGACGTCACACTTGAGGGTCAACACGCGGCGGCCTGACTTCTTCAACTCGGCTTCCGCCGCGGCATTCTTTTCGGCGTTTGTTCCCCAGATCACGAGATCAGCCCCGGCGGCGGCCATTGATCTTCGCCATACCGAGCCCGATGCCACTGTTGCCGCCGGTGACGAGCGCGACTTTGCCGGAGAGATCGAAGGGCGAGGCGGCCATGATGAGTTCCTTTGTTGGAAATGACGAGACGTAGGTTCGCGTGGAATATTACCAGGCCAGCAAGGGGAAAGTGCTGGATCAGCGGGTGGCGCAGCCAAAGCGCGAAAACAAGACTTGCAAAGAGGCAGCAAGATTGGACAGATGCGCCCCGGTTTCCTCTCACCATGCATGGAGCGACACATGGCCAAGACCATCATCGAAAGCAAAATTGCGAAGGCCATTGGCCCTTATTCCCTCGGCGTCGGCGCGGGCGACTACGTGTTCCTCTCCGGCCAGATTCCACTCGACGGCGCGTCGGGCAAAATCGTGGATGGCGGCATCGAAGCGCAAACGGAGCAGGTGTTTAAAAACATCAAAGCGTTGCTCGAAGCGTCGGGCAGCAGCATGGACCAAGTTGTGAAGACGACTGTGTTCATGACCGATCTCGGCGAGTTCCAGGCGATGAATGGCGTCTATGCCAAGCACGTACCGCAGCCGTATCCCGCACGCTCGACCATTCAAGTCGCGGGTCTGCCGATGGGCGCGAAAGTTGAGATCGAGATGATCGTCTGGAAGGGCGGGAAATAACCACCGCTGGCCACACTTCGGAGCGGTTGGTGTGATCCAGCCGCTCCTGACTTGCACACATCAGGAGCCTTTCGTGTCATCCAGAACTCAGACACCTCCCAGCGCTGCAGCGGATGCATTTTCCGTGAAGCTCGACGCGCTCGCACAGGTTACGGTCAAGATCGGGCTCGCAGTTAAGCCGGGACAACCGGTCGTCATGACGGCGCCCGTCGAAGGCGTTGAATTTGCGCGTATGGTTGCAAAGTACGCGTACAAGGCCGGAGCGTCACTCGTCACGACGCTTTACGACGACGATCAGATGACGCTGGCACGCTTCGAGAACGCCAAAACGGATTCGTTCGATACGGCGGCTGACTGGCTGTACGAGGGCATGGCCAAAGCCTACGGCCAAGGTGCGGCACGGCTCGCCATTCGCGGTGGCAACCCGAGCCTGCTTGCCGGGCAAAACCCCGAGAAAGTGGCGCGCGCCAATCGTGCGTTGAGCACGGCATACCGTCCCGCGCTCGAAAAGATCACCGGATTCGATATCAACTGGACGTTGGTGCCTTATGCATCGGCGGCTTGGGCAACGACTGTATTTCCCAACGTGTCGGAAAAAGTGGCCGTCAAGAAGTTGTGGGACGCAATCTTCGCGGCGACGCGGACCGATACGCCTGACCCAATTGCGAACTGGAAAGCGCACAACAGAGAACTGGCCAAGCGCTCGAAGTATTTGAACGGCAAGGCGTACCACGCGTTGCATTTCAAGGGACCGGGGACGGATCTCACGGTCGGCCTCGCGGACGATCACGAGTGGTGTGGCGGCGCGGCGACCGCCAAGAATGGCATCACCTGCAACGCCAACATTCCGACCGAGGAAGTGTTCACGACACCGCACAAGGATCGCGTCGACGGGTTTGTGTCGGCGACGAAGCCGCTGTCGTACATGGGCACGCTGATTGAGGACATTCAGGTCAAGTTCGAGAAGGGCCGCATCGTGGACGCCAAAGCGCGGACCGGCGGGAACGTGCTGCAGAAGGTGCTCGAAACCGACGACGGCGCGCGGCATGCTCGGCGAGGTGGCTCTGGTGCCGCATTCATCGCCGATCTCGAAGAGCGGGCTGCTGTTCTACAATACGCTGTTCGACGAGAACGCGTCGTCGCACATCGCGCTTGGGCAGGCGTACGCGAAGTGCTTCAAGGGCGGCACGAGCATGAGCCAGAAGGAGCTGACGAAGCGCGGCGCGAACCAGTCGCTCATTCACATCGACTGGATGATCGGCTCGGACAAGGTGGACGTGGATGGAATTCGCGCGGATGGCAAGGCCGAGCCTGTGATGCGCAAGGGTGAGTGGATCAAATAAGGCACCCGGCTTTGACGGCACTAAAAAAGCGGCGCCGCTCAATAGAGTGGCGCCGTTTTTTTATCAATGTGACTGCGCTTACTTCTTTGCGGCAGGAGCAGCGGCCGGCGCAGCAGGTGCGGCTTCGGCTGGCTTCAGAATGCCTTTCCAGCGCTTCACTTCGCCTTCAACCAGCTTTTGCAGAGCTGCAGGTGTGCGCTCGGCTGCTGGCGGGATGACGGTGCCGAGGTCGAGGAGACGCTTGCGCGTGTTCTCGTCATCCAGCGCTTTCGAGTAAGCTGCGTTGAGCTTCTTGGCGATGTCGGCCGGCGTACCCTTCGGTGCGAAGATCGCGTTCCAGGCGCTCACCTGATAGTCGGGCAGGCCGGCTTCTTTCGTCGTCGGTACGTCTGGCAGAGCCGGCGAACGCTCGCTGGTTGCAATGGCGATGGCGCGGATGGTGCCACCTTTGACCTGCGGCACGAGATTGACGATCTGGTCGCACATATAGTCGACCTGTCCGCCGACCAGTCGTTCAAAGCCGGGCCGGTTCCGCGGTAGGGGAACGGTCGGCTCTTGGCACCGGTCTGCGATTTAGCAGTTCGCAGGTGGTGTGCGAGACCGAGCCGACGCCCGCGTGGGCCTGGTTGACCTTGTCGCCCTTCTTGGCTTTGATGTAGGCGACGAATTCCTTCAGGTCCTTGGCCGGGAAATCTTTCTTCGTCACGATCACGATCGGCGTGCCGGCAGCGAGGCCGATCGGCGCGAAGTCCTTGGTCGGGATCGTACTTCAGGTTCGGATAGAGGGCCGGCGACGCGCCGTGCGTGCCCATGTGACCCATCATGATGGTGTAGCCATCGGGCTGCGCCTGCGCGCCGCGCGTGATGCCGGTGGTGCCGCCAGCGCCAGCGACGTTCTCAATCGACGATCTGCTGACCCAGTGTCTTGCGACATGTTTTCGCCGACGATGCGGGCGATGACGTCGGTCGGGCCGCCGGCGGCGAACGGCACGATCATGGTGATGGGGCGCTCTGGATAGTTCTGGGCGACGGCCGCTGTCGCGCTGAGGGCGAGGGCTGCTGCGATGCCGGTGATATGGCGCTTCATAAAGACTCCCAAGTTGTAGATGGACGCTCAAATTCTGCCGCAGGATGCGGGCAAATGCCTTTGGCGGTCGTTAGCACGAGGTCGAGATGACCTGCAATTGAGGCAGCACTGCGGACTTAACGGGGTGGAGGGTACATTCTATCTGCTCAGACTGCACCCGGAACCCGGATGCTGGCGTCGCATCGTCTTGGGCTTTCGGCGGGTTGTTTCTCACGGGAAGCCGGGCTATCGGTTTGCCGACCTATTTGTCGGTTTTACGCACGCCCCATCTTCCCAGGGAACAGTCCATGAACATCCACGAACATCAGGCCAAAGATCTTTATCGCCAATATGGCGTTCCCACTGGCCAGGGTTATGCCGCGTTCACGGTGGACGAAGCAGTGGCGGCGGCGCAGAAGCTGCCGGGCCCGGTTTGGGTGGTGAAAAGCCAAATCCACGCAGGCGGCCGTGGCAAAGGCAAGTTCAAGGAAGCAGCGGCCGGGACGGCCGGCGGTGTTCGCATCGCGAAGTCCGTCGACGAAGTGAAGAAGAATGCGAGCGAGATGCTCGGCAATACACTGGTCACGATCCAGACGGGCGCCGAAGGCAAGAAGGTGCAGCGCCTCTACATCGAAGACGGTTCGGCGATTGCGAAAGAACTGTATCTCTCAGCGCTTGTTGACCGCGAGACGAGCCGCGTCGCCTTCATCGCCTCGACCGAAGGCGGCATGGACATCGAAACCGTCGCGCACGATACGCCGGAGAAGATCTTCACGATGTCGATTGATCCGGCATCGGGTTTCATGCCGTTCCATGGCCGCAAGATTGCATTTGCCCTCGGTTTGACAGGCGATCTCGTCAATCAGTGCGTCGCGATCATCGGCAATCTCTACCGCATGGTGGTGGAGAAGGACATGAGCATGCTCGAGATCAATCCGCTCGTGATCACCAAAGACAACAAGCTGATGGCGCTTGATGGCAAGATGGATTTCGACAGCAACGCGCTGTTCCGTCATAAAGAGATTGTGGCGTTGCGCGACCTCTCGGAAGAAGATCCGGCGGAAATCGAAGCCTCGAAATATGATCTGTCGTATGTGAAGCTCGACGGCCAGATCGGCTGCCTCGTCAACGGCGCCGGTCTCGCGATGGCGACGATGGACATCATCAAGCTCTATGGGATGGAGCCGGCGAACTTCCTCGACGTCGGCGGCGGCGCGACGAAGGAGAAAGTGCAGGAAGCCTTCAAGATCATTCTGCGCGATCCGAACGTGAAGGGCATTCTGGTCAACATCTTCGGCGGCATCATGCGTTGCGACATCATCGCCGAAGGCGTGGTGGCGGCGGCGCGCGAACTCGGCATCAAGGTGCCGCTGGTGGTGCGCCTCGAAGGCACCAACGTCGATCTCGGCAAGAAGATCATGGCGGAGAGCGGCCTCAAGATCATCGGCGCGGACAACCTTGCGGATGCCGCGAAGAAGATCACGGACGAAGTGAAGAAGATGGGTTGATGTGCGGCGGCCCGGTTTGCGGGCTGCTGTCTTTCGACGCAAGTTCACCGGCCCGGCATTCCGCCATTGGCAAATAACGCCGATTGTGGCAGAAGGGCCCCTAATGAGGCGCTGAGAAGCGGGCGAAAGCTTGCGCTCAGGCACTCAACGGGATCAGGACCAAACCGAACGACCCGGCCGCGAAATCTTCTTTTCGCGTGTTACTTCAATGGGTTGTCGAGCTATTCGCAGGAGTTTAATATGGCAGTTCCAAGAGGCAAAACGTCGCCGATGAAGCGCGGCTTCCGCCGTTCAGCCGATGCGCTGAAGGCACCGACCTACGTCGAAGACAAGGATTCGGGCGAGCTTCGACGTCCGCATCACATCGATCTGAAGAGCGGCAAATACCGCGGCCGTCAGATCCTCGAGCCAAAGAACGACGTCTGATCGTCTGTTCTGACCTTATGAGCCCACGCGATCAAAAGCGTGGGCTTTTTCTTTTGGGTCTGCAAAAAGCGTCACAATCGTGATCTAAGGACCTCAGCTGACCTTCAGGGAGGATGTCTATGTCGCTGCGCGCAATTCCGCTGATTATCATTCCGTTCATCATGTACTTCATCATCGGCGTTCTCGGGGGCGGCAATATTGCCGACGAGACGTTCCGGCGCGTCCTGTTCAAGGTGCCGCTGGTCAACAACACCTCAGGCGGTTGGGCGTTTTCGTGGGGCGATCTGATCATCCTCATCACGATGTTCATGCTTTTCATCGAACTGCTGAAGTCGACCTACACATCGACCGTTTCGATGGTTGATCACGGCCTTTCGATGGTTGTGTTCATTCTCTGCCTCATCGCCTTCCTGCTGGCTCCGCCGGCTCAGACGTCGGTGTTCTTCTTCATTATGGTTGCAGCGCTGATCGACGTGGTTGCCGGCTTCATGATCGGTATTCGTACCGCCCGCCGCGATCTCAATATCGGCGGTCAGGACTAAGACGGACGCGGGCTTCAACCCGGTTTGCACATTTGGCGGCTGGCTTTGGCAACAGAGCTGGCCGCTATGCTTTTCAGATGTTTAATCAATTTTAGGAAATTCAAATTAGCCTCGAATGTTCCGGGGCCCATGCAACCCAACTCGGGTTGATGGCCTGCGTTTCGTGTTTCCGACAGTTAAGAGTTCGACTGTGAGCGCTGCTAAAGACGCAAAATTTCCAGACGCCCCGTCGCTCGTACCGATGGCACCCGATGATTTCATTCCGGTCGTCTCGGAAGAGGTGCCGGTTGAAAGCGATGCTTTCGATCTGGTTGGAATTCTCTCATCTGTCGATGCGACGGCTTACGTGTGGGACGCGGCTCGCGGCCAATTCACGTGGGAGAGCAACGCGCTGATGGTGTTGAAGGTGACGGATGGCGATGAGGTTGCCACGACCTCCGCATTCGATAGCCATATCGCACTCGAGCACGTGAAGCGGCGCAATGAAGCGTTGAAAGGCCTCGGCGAGGACCAACGTCCAGTACCGGGCGGCCATACCTTTCGCGTGCAATATCGTTTCACGCCGGGTGATCGCCGATCCGGCGACACGCTCTGGCTCGAAGACAGCGGCCGCGTCTGGTATGACGACGCAGGCGAAATTATGCGCGCGCGCGGCGTCATCCGCGTCATCGACGAGCAGCATAGCCACGAGCACATCATGCTCCGGCGCAATGATCTCGATGAACTCACCGGTCAGCTCAATCGCACGCGGTTGACGGAAGCGCTTGAGGCGGTGGTGACGAAGGTCTCCGGCACGAAGCAGTCGGCTGCGTTCCTGATGGTGGCCATCAACAATCTTGCGATGATCAATCAGACGTTTGGTTTCGACGTCGGCGATCAGGTCATTGCGGCAGCGGCGAAGACGCTCAAAAGCAAGCTGCGCGGCGGCGATATTCTTGGCCGTTACTCGGCGAACAAGTTCGGCATCATCCTGAACGATTGCGGACCAGGCGCGATGCGCATCTCCGCCGACCGCTTTCTGAAGTCAATTCGCGATGCTGTCATTTCGACCTCGGCCTGTCAGATTTCCGCGACGCTTTCGATCGGCGGCGTGCTCGTTCCTGATCAAGCCAATACGGCACATGTGGCGCTGAGCCACGGTCTGCAAGCGCTCGATTTGGCGAAGCAGAAGCGATTCGATTGCTTCATGGCGTATGAGCCGAACAAGAGCCACGAGACCGCGCGGCAGAAGAATATTGCGATTGCGGATCAGGTTTCGGCGGCGCTTGAAGAACAGCGCATGGTGCTGATGCTGCAGCCGATCGTCGACACCAAGACGCTGGCTGTGAAGCACTACGAATGCCTGCTGCGGATGGAAAAGCCTGACGGGTCGTTGGTTTCGGCGGGGGAGTTCATCGCCATTGCCGAGCAACTCGGCATGTCGCGCTTGATCGATCTCAGAACGCTGGAACTGGCTGTCGATCTGCTGAAAAAGCATCCGACGATCAGCCTCGCGCTCAATGTGTCCGGCTTGACGCCGACGAACCACGATTGGCTGGTGCGGCTGCACAGATTGACCGGCGGACGCCGGGCGATCACGGAACGGTTGGTCGTCGAAATCACCGAGACCGCCGCCATCAGCGACATCGATCACACGATTGCGTTTGTCGATTCACTCAAAGAGCTCGGGTGCAAGACGGCTATCGACGACTTCGGCGCCGGCTACACCTCGTTCAAGAACTTGAAGCTGCTGAACGTCGACATGGTCAAAATCGACGGCGCTTTCATCAAGAACCTTGCGACCGACCCGCATGATCTCGTGTTCATTCGCGCGCTGCGCGACTTAGCGAAATCGTTCGAGATCGAAACGGTGGCTGAGTGGGTTCAGGATCAGGAGACGGTCGACATTCTGCGCGACGTCGGCATTGATCTTCTGCAAGGCTATTTCTGCGGTGAACCGAAACCAGCGGCCGAGTTCGTAAGTCCGTCCGCGTAGACACGCGCCACGGCAACGGCGTGCCGATATTGTTGTCGGCTGCGCGCGCCTCTTGTCTTCAAACGAAGTCTGCTGTTCAGGTCCGGTCGCTCTTGGCGAGCTTATCGATCATCGCCTGCATGGCGGCGAGCTGATTGCGCATCTCCGCCATTTCATCTTTCTTCGGCGCCGCTGGCTCAGATTTCTCTTGAGCGGGTGCCGCCTTCGATGCCGGCGCTGGCGTTGGCGCGGTTACGGCTACCGGCTCGTCACTACCGGGCTTGCCGGGCTTTGCGCCAGGGACACCTGGAGCACCCGGCGCACCTGGGGTGCCGAAGGGCGTGAACATCGTCGACATCGCATTCTGGAAGATCGCGAGGTTCTTTCGCGCCTGATCCTGATAGGCTTCGAACGCGGCTTGTGGCGTAAAGGCCGTAAATTGCTTGCGGAACAACTCTTGTTCTTTGGTCAAAATGTCGAGGCTGGCCTGCAGATAGCTCGGCACCATCTTCTCGACGCTGTCACCGTAGAAGCGGATCAACTGGCGCAGGAAGGGAATGGGGAGCAGCGTCTGGCCGCCCATGCGGCCTTCCTGCTCGACGATGATCTGCGTCAGGACGGCGTGGGTCAGGTCGTCGCCGGTCTTGGCATCATAGACAACGAAATCGCGCGCCGATTTGACCATCGCGGCGAGATCATCAAGCGTCACATAGGTGCTGGTCTCGGTGTTATAGAGACGCCGATTTGCGTACTTCTTGACGACAACCGGTTCACGTTTGTCGGTCTTTTCTGCTGGTTTCTCAGCCGATTTTTCCTGCATCCGTGAGGTCTTTCCAAGAACGATCGTTTGTCATGCATCGAAGATGAAAAAAGTAGCACGAGAGTGGTGCACTGCACCAGACGTTTCTTGATCGCATGATCAATTGTTAACCCATTGCAAATTGGCTGTTTCAGGGGTCTCATTTGGTTGGATTGCGCCACGGTGCAGAAGGCCGTAGCGTGCATTGCAACGAATTTGTGCACCCCGGACGGACGCAAAAGCCCGGACGGGGGCATGCCGCATTTCTTAGAATTCGCATTAACTAACGCTACCAACCCCCTGGAGACACAGCACATGTCCAATGACGCAAACACGGTTGTCATCGCTTCGGCGGCGCGCACACCGGTCGGATCGTTCAACGGGTCGCTTTCAAGCTTGCCCGCCCACGAACTGGGCAAAGTCGCTATTCAGGCCGCCCTGCAGCGCGCCAATGTGGCGGTTGGCGACGTTTCGGAAGTGATCATGGGGCAGGTGCTGGCCGCCAACACCGGACAAAACCCGGCACGCCAAGCTTCGATCGGCGCCGGCATTCCGGTGGAAGCACCGGCTTGGGGTATGAACCAACTCTGTGGCTCGGGTCTTCGGGCCGTGGCGCTTGGCGCGCAGCAGATCCTGAGCGGCGCAAAGGTCGTCGTTGCCGGTGGTCAGGAAAGCATGAGCCAGGCTCCGCACGTCGCGCATCTGCGCGAAGGCACCAAGATGGGCGATGTGAAGTTCGTCGATACGATGCTGCGTGACGGCCTGATGGATGCGTTCCAAGGCTATCACATGGGCACGACCGCCGAGAACGTCGCCAAGAAGTATCAACTGACGCGCGACGAGCAGGACAAGTTTGCGGTCGGCTCGCAGAACAAAGCTGAGGCTGCCAGAAAGGCCGGCAAGTTCAAAGACGAAATCGTCGCCGGTTACCGTGAAGACCCGCAAGGGCGATGTAATCGTCTCCGAAGACGAGTACATCAAAGACGGCGTCACCATGGAAACCGTCGGCAAGCTCAAGCCCGCTTTCGACAAGGCTGGCACAGTGACGGCTGGAAATGCCTCGGGCATCAACGACGGCGCAGCAGCACTGGTGTTGATGTCGCTTGAAGAAGCGAAGAAGCGCGGCATCAAGCCGTTGGCAAAGATCGTGTCGTGGGCCAGCGCTGGTGTCGATCCGTCGATCATGGGCACGGGACCAATCCCGGCCTCGAAGATGGCGCTCGAAAAGGCCGGCTGGACGGTGAAAGATCTTGATCTTGTGGAAGCCAACGAAGCGTTTGCGGCGCAGGCTTGCGCCGTGAACAAAGATCTCGGCTTCGACACCTCGAAGGTCAACGTCAACGGCGGCGCCATCGCAATCGGCCATCCGATTGGTGCGTCGGGCGCTCGCGTGCTGACCACGCTGCTCTATGAAATGCAGCGCCGCAACGCCAAGAAGGGTCTGGCTACCCTTTGCATCGGCGGCGGCATGGGTATCGCGATGTGCGTTGAGCGCGTCTAATACGGCCTTGATGCGCGCCCGCCAACTGGGGTTGGCGCGCGTTACCGATTGAGATACGGACTGGGAGAGGCGAGCGCACTGCGTTCGCCTCTTTTGTTTCAACTTCCGATCATCACTTTTCGATCACGTTGACCGCCATGCTCGCTCAGCCGCCGACCGTCACACCGCATCAGCGCCGTTCGACCCTGTTGGGCCTTGGCGCCATAGGGTTGTGGGCATCGCTTGCAGCGTTGACTGTGTTGTCGGGCAACGTTCCACCGTATCAGTTGACCGCGATGACGTTTGTTGTCGCGACACTCGTCGGGTTCGCATGGGCGGCGGCGACCGGGCAATCGCTGCGGCAATTGCTGGACGTGCCGGCGGGGGCGTGGGCTCTCGGCGTTTATGGGCTGGTTGGATTTCACGTTTGCTATTTCATGGCGTTGCGCAGTGCGCCGCCTTTGGAAGCCTCGCTTGTCTGTTATCTGTGGCCGTTGCTGATCGTGGTGTTCTCCGGATTTCTCGGCGGGGCGCGGTTGAAAGCGATGCATGTGGCTGGGGCTGTGATTGGTTTTCTCGGCACGGTACTGGTGCTTTTCGACGCGGCGGGGCGGCCGAGTTTTTCGGGCGCGATCACGGGCTACCTTCTTGCAGCGGCGGCGGCCTTTATCTGGGCGAGTTATTCGGTGGGATCGCGGCGTTTCCAGCATGTGCCGAGCTTGGCTGTGGTCGGCTCGTGCGCGGTGACTGCAGTGGTCGCGCTGGTGCTGCATGTTGTTTTTGAAGCAACCGTGTGGCCGCAGACGCCCGGGCAATGGGCGGCACTGATCGGGCTTGGGCTAGGCCCGACCGGGCTTGCGTTCTATCTTTGGGACGAAGGCATGAAGCACGGCCACGTGCGTCTGCTGGGTGCCGCGTCCTACGCGACACCCTTGATGTCGACGGCGTTGCTGGCGTTGCTCGGACTGGGGACGCTTTCGCCGATGATCGTGATTGGGGCTCTGCTGGTGACGGCAGGTGCGGCGATGGCGGGGCGCTCATAGCGCGCGCAACACCACTTTTATTTTTCGTCTGACGGCTTGCTGGCGCGGGGCAAGCAGTGCCACACTCTCTTCGTGTTCAACAACCGAAGGGAGGTGATCCAATGTCTTGTGGGATCTTTGGACTGTCTGCGACGCTCAGTTCTTTTCGGACGTTGGACCGGGCCTCAGTGAGCGCCTGATCCAAGTTTTGAGAAGCGGCGCGTAGCGCCTGTCTCACGACGCCGGTATCCGCAAGGATGCCGGCGTCACGCGTTCCGAGGCATGGCTCGGCCGATCCGCCTGGGGTGCGGAATAGGAGGCGTGCATTTTTGTGGCAGGGAAGCCACTCGCGGCAGGGTGCGGCTCGGGTAGTTTACGGCACGAAACACGAGCTTCGGCTCATAGGACTCTCACGGAGAAGACACTTGCCCATTTCAACCGGCCGCCCAGTCACACTTGCGCCCAACGGTATGGTGACGTCACCGCATTCGCTTGCCTCGGCCGCAGGTGTCGATGTGCTCCGCGCAGGCGGATCGGCGGTTGATGCGGCGATTGCCACGAGTGCTGCGTTGGCGGTGATCTATCCGCACATGACCAGTATCGGGGGCGATGCGTTCTGGCTGATCCACGAAGGTAAGACTGGGACGGTGCGTTTTCTCGACGGCGGCGGCCGTGCGGCGGCGCGCGCCGACATCGGCTGGTTCCGTGACAAAGGCATGAGCGAAATTCCCTTTCGTGGCATTGCGCCTGCCACATTGACCGTGCCGGGGGCGGTGGCGAGTTGGGCGGAGGTGCACAGCAAGTACGGCAAGTTGCCACTGGCGCGGGCGCTCGAGAGCGCCATCGGCTACGCGCGCGATGGGTTTCCGGTGACGCAGCGCCTCGCGGATTTCATGGCGATGGTGAAGGCTGATCTGGTGGCGCATGAGGATACCGCGCGCATTTTCTTGCCAGGCGGCGACACACCGCGCGCCGGGACGAAGCTCAGCAATCCAGACCTCGCACGTTCGCTGGAAGCGATCGGTCAGAATGGGTGGTCGGGCTTCTACGAGGGCGAGGTTGCGAAGGAATTGGCGCGGTTCTCGGAGGCGAAGGGCGGGTTCTTCCGTCTCCCGGACCTTGCCGCGCAGAAGGCCATCTGGGGCGATCCGATTACGTCGACCTACCGGGATGTGACGATTTACAATACGCCGCCGCCGACGCAGGGCTTTGCGGTGTTGTCGATGCTCAATCTGGTGGAGCCGTATGAGCTGCACAAGCGCGACTTCCTCGGCCCGGATCATGTGCATCTGTTGGTGCAGGCCAAGCAGCTTGCCTATCACGACCGGGATCAATTCGTTGCCGATCCGCGCCACGTGGACGTGCCGACCGAGCGGCTGATCTCGAAGGCTTATGCGAACGAGCGGCGCAAGATCATCGATCTCAATGCTGCGCTGCCGTGGGATAAAGTGCCGTCTTATGGTTCGCTCAAGGGCGACACGATCTATATCGCAACCGTCGACAAGGACGGCAATGCAGTGTCGCTCATTCAGAGCCTTTATGGCGTGTTCGGCTCGGGTGTGGTTGCGGGGAAGACCGGCATCGTGCTGCAAAACCGATCGGCCTACTTCAACCTCGATCCCGCGCATCCCAACGCATTGAAGCCCGGAAAGACGCCGTTGCACACATTGATTGCATCGATGGGCAAGCGGAACGGAAAACTTTGGAGTGTGCTCGGCTGCATGGGTGCGGACGGACAGCCGCAAATCCAACTGCAGGCGTATGTCGGGCTCATCGACTACGGGCTCAATATCCAGCAGGCGCTGGAGATGCCGCGCTTTCTGTCGGGGCGGTTTGCGCTTGGGGAGGCGCGCGACACGCTGCACATCGAGGCGCGTTATCCGGCAGCGACATTGAGCGCGCTCGAGAAGCGCGGGCACACACTGAACCGGTGGGGGGATTGGTGCGAAATGGCCGGGCACGCGCACGGCATCATCGTGGATCCGGACACTGGACTGCGTCACGGCGGCTCCGACCCGCGCAGCGACGGCGCTGCGATTGGCCACTGAGACGGAGACACTAAAAGCTCCTGACAGATACAAAAAGCCCCGGCGCAAACCGGGGCTTTTTCAGTTCAATTCGATGGCAGGTCTTTAACCGCGGCGCGTCCGGACGATGCGCGGGAAATCGTCTTCGGTGTCACCGGCGCCTGCCGTTGCGGGCTGGCCCTGCGAGACCATGACGAAGTCAGGGTCCTGGGTGCGCCAACGCGCAACCGGCTGTGGTTCAGCCTGTGCTTGTGCCTGCGCTGGCGCGGCAGGGCGAGCTGCTGGTGCGACCGGGGGCGCGATTGCCTGTTGAGGCGCGGGCTGACGGACTTGCTGGGCCTGAGCGGGCGTCGGGCCTGCGAACCAAGCGTCGATGAGGTCGAGTTCCTTTGCCGACAATGCCAAACCGGCATCGCGGCAGCGCTGGACGACATAGTTGCGGAAGCGGCCGGCGAACAGGTTTGGGGATGCGCCTTGATCGAACCATGGATCGGCTTCGCTGACGACGTCGTAGACGAAGCGTGCATCGTCACGATGCAAATCGAGGCCGCGGCCTTGAGCGCGCGTGACGATGTTGGCCAGGGTCTGAGTGCCGGCGATACCGTTCTCAGTGATTTCCTGGGCGATCAACTCGAAGATGGCACGGTACTCGGCCGGCGCGAAACGGGGCGCTTTGCAGGCTTCGTAGATGCGCAGGATCATCTGCTGGGCAGCGGCCATCGGATCAGGCGTTGCGGCCTGCGGAGCCGGTTGTTGCGGAGCCGGACGCGAGGGCGAGGTTGCCCCCATCGACGGACGAGTTGGCTCAACGCCTGCAACGCGCTTGGCAACTGCCGGGACTTCATCGCGATAGCTATCGGAAAGGCGCGCTGCCGGTGCGGACGGTTGCGCTGGCATCAGCGGTTGTGGCGCGGGCTGGTAGTGCTGCACGGGTGGCGCAGCTTGGACCTGCGGCTGGAACTGCTCGACCGGCTCACGACGCACGGGCGCAGCAGGGCGCGGCGCCGGTTCATACAGCGCATCGGGTTCGGCGCGCTGCACCGGTTCCTGGCGCAGCAATTCTTGGCGGAGGGGTTCTTGGCGGACGTGTTCTGGCGTAGCTCTTGGCGCGGCGCAACGAAAGGCTGCTGACGCGGTGGCTCGATGGCGGCAGGCGGGGGCGACAGATCATGGCGGCGCGGATCATAGGCGGCGTAAGGCGGCTGGTCGGTCAACCGGATTTCGGCGGGCAAGCTCTGACGCAGCAACTCGCGGAAGCTGCCGGCACCGGCCCAACCGGTGTCGATGGTTTTGCCGTGGCCGAGGGCACGGACAGCGCGATCCGCCAAGGCTTCGAGCGGGACGGGCGTCATGCTGGCGCGAACGGCCACGACGACTTCGCCGATGATCTCGGAACGGATAGCGGCAGCGGATGGCGCTTGACGCGGCGCGGTCGCTGCTGGCGGTGCCGAGGTTGTGATCGTGATGGGTGCTGCAAGAGCCGGCGCAGCGGGCTCTGTTTCGGCGTCTTTGTTGCCGAGGAGCAGCGCAATCAGGTCGGCTTCGCGCACTTCGCCGTCGCAGATCGCGGTGTAGGGCACTGCCGTGTAGTCATTCGCGTAGATCACGGTGCGGCGCGCATGCTGGCGCAGGCGGTGCAAGACCGGCGTGAAATCGGCATCGCCCGAGAGGATGATGAACTCATCGAAATAGGTCGGATGCGTGAGGTAATCGCGCAGATCCATGACCATGCGGATATCGGACGAGTTCTTGAGCTGTGCGGTGAGCGGCGGGCAGTCGACGACCTCGAAGCCGGAGCGCAGGAAATGGTGCCGGATGAAAGGGAACGACGTCATGTCGGTCGAGTTATCGTGGGCATTGCGGCGCGGTACGGGGTTGCCGTAGCAGCGGTTCATGACGATCCGGCGCTTGGCGTTGCCGAGCACACCGTTGGTCGGCCGTGATCAATGAGCCGGTTTCGATGCCGTGCAGCCAGAGCGGTGCTTCCTTGGCGAACTGCTTGGCGGCCTCTTCGCTTTTCCGCCGCAGCGACATGTAGATGTTGTCGTAATCGACAAACACCGCACTGAGAACGGTATCACCGCCTTCCCGCTTCATCGTAGCCCTCATTCCACAAACTGCACCGTCATGATTCGGCGTAGTACTTGGTGAGTCGCGTTCAGGGCGCAAGCGCAGGCGGGCCCCGTGTTTTTGAAAAGTTAATACCTTTGTATTTTCAAATCGTTAGGCCGAAAAACAACTGGGGATGAAAAGTCGCGGACCCCGTTGCGGCAATTCGGGGGGCTACCTTGACGCCGACAGGCTGCGTTTCCATATGACGACTATCGCTGGGTCCGGTCTGGAACGGCGCTCATGGGCACCGGCATCGTTGCGATGCCCATGATCCACGGTCGCTTCTGTAAGGGCCAATGATCGATGACACGGGTTTCGGTTTTGTCTTCTCCGCTTCTGCTCGGTTTCGAGGAGATTGAGCGGCTTATCGACCGGGTAGGCAAAAGCTCCGGCGATGGTTATCCGCCCTACAATATCGAGCGGCTGATGGCGGGCGGGCCGCACAATCCCGGCAAGCACGACGTGCTCCGCATCACCCTCGCGGTGGCCGGGTTTCAACGCTCCCAGCTTGAAATCACCGTCGAGGACAAGCAACTCGTGGTGCGCGGCAAGCAGGACGACGATAAATCCCGCGAATTTCTGCATCGGGGCATCGCGGCCCGGCAGTTCGTCCGGACTTTCGTGCTGGCCGACGGGATCGAGGTGAAATCGGCGGATCTGGAGCACGGATTGCTGGCCGTTGACCTCGTCCGGCATGAACCAGAACGGCTGGTGCGCGTTATCGAGATAGGAAATTCGAAACCATAGGCAAATAAACCGCGCCCTGAGTTTCCCCGGTTACACAAAGTTCAATCGAATCAAGTGACAATTGGATCGATGTTGTTTCCAAGGCCAATCCGGCCTTAGGAAAGCCAGCGTGATCGCATCCAATCTTCCCACCTAGGAGGAGTAGCGTCATGGAAAAGGCCGTACAGCAGAAGCGTTCCGCCGTTGCGGACGTGAGCATCGCTGCCGCAGCGGATCTTGCGCGGCTGGGCGATGGCAAAATCGCCTATATCCGGATCATGACCTCCGACGAAGCACAACGCATGTTTCCGACGGTGGAAGGATTGCCGGATGGGATCAGTCTGTTCGCGCTGCATGGCGCGGATGGTACGCCGCTCGCGTTGACCGATAGTCATCAGGCCGCGATTGGCCACGCAATCGGCGACAAGCTCGAGATCTCAAGCATCCACTAACTGACTTGCTTCTGGCGGGATCACGGTGTGACCCGCCGGAAGCAAACCGATTTGCTATTTCGCGACGAAGGTGATGCGGCCTTTTTTGTCGACCGCACGTTTGGCTTTGCCTTCCGAAACCAGATGATGCGCGTGCGCGAGCGTTTCAGCCAGCGCGAGCAAGGTTTGACCTTCCGCCATCGCTTTCTGAAACAGCCCTTGGGCGAGCGTGCAGCCGTCTGTGGGCTTTGTCATAAGCCCCATGAGTTGCGCAAGACGCCGTTCGTGATGATGGGCTAGTTCATTCAAACGGATGTGGAGGCCGCGGAACGGCATGCCGTGCGACGGCAGCACCAGCGTGTCGTCGGGGATCTTCTTCAAGCGCACCAGCGAGCGCAAGTAATCCGTCAGCGGGTCAGACTCAGGCTGGCTCGGGAAGACGCCGACGACTGGCGTGATCTTCGACAGAACTTGATCGCCGGCGATCAGAATGCCGTCTTTTTTAGACCAGAACGACGCGTGCTCGTCGGCATGTCCGCCGTTGACGAGCACCTTCCAGGAGCGCTTGCCGAAGCGCAGCGTGTCGCCATCGCGGAAGCGCACAAACCCGTTTGGTAGCGGATGATTGCGGAAGGGTGCGGCCTCGCGCACTTGGCGGATCTTGGCAATGGCTTCGTCGGCCACGCCATGACTGCGATAGAAGGCTTCGACCTCCGGCCGCATGGGCTTCAGCCCTTCTTCGCGCCAGACCTGCGGGGCCAGCCATTCGGCCAACGTCATATGCAGCTGAATGCCGAGCTTCTCGACCAGCCAGCCGGCGAGGCCAACGTGATCGGGATGACCGTGGGTGCAGACCAGCTTGTTGATGCTCCGGCCCTTCAGGTCCTCATTGATGACGCGCTCCCAAATGGCGCGGGACTCGGCTTTATCGGCGCCGGCATCGATGATGGTGACGCCGTTGCGCCGGCCTTTGCCGCCGTCATCAAGGATCCAGACATTGACGTGGTTGAGGATGAACGGCAGCGGCAGACGCAGCCAGGTCAAGCCTTCGACGACCTCTTGGGTCGCGCCGGGCTCGGGCGCCTTGTCGAACATATACCGGATCGCGCTCTGGGGTTTCGCATGCATCGCTGACCGCCTTTGGGATGCCGGAACTGAGCGTCGGCATTGTCTGATATTTGTGCACTGCAAAGAGGGTTAGCGCACTCGCGCAACTTCTCCAATACGTCAACACGCTAAGGTTCGACATGGCGCCTGTGCATTGGGGGCAGGGCGACGCCGGACGCGCAGAAGGCTTAGTGGCCGACGATGCCGAACTCGGTGAAGGGGATGAAGGCTACCGCTTGGCCTCGCTTTACGTCAGGCGCGTCTTCGGGAATGTCGATCAAGCCTTCGGCCCAGCGCAGCCCCGTGATCAGGCCCGAACCATCGCGATTGAATTTATCGACGGCCAGCCCAGCGGCGGTTTCCACCAAGGCACCGCGCCAAAATTCACGGCGACCCGTTTTGCGGCCTGTGAAATCAAAATTTGCCGGCAGATGCAAACGGCGCGGCTCAGGCCATGCCGCACCGCCCAAGGCGCGCAGCATGGGAAAGGCATACAGCAGAAAGCAGACGAACACCGCAACCGGATTGCCCGGCAAGCCGAGCACGATGCAGTCGCCGATCTGGCCGAGCGCCATCGGGCGGCCGGGCTTGATCGCCAATTGCCACATGTGACGCTTGCCGATTTTGTCGAGCGTGGTGATGAGATGGTCCTCCTCGCCGCGGCTGGCGCCGCCGGATGTGACGATACACGTCGAAGCGACTGGCGGCGTCGCGTAGCAGTGCCTCAACGGCGGGCGCTTGATCTGGTGCGACGCCGAGGTCTGTCACATCGCAGCCGGCGGCGCGCGCGAGGCTCGCGATCATCGGCGCGTTGGCATCGTAGACTTGGCCGAACTTCAACGGGCGTCCCAGGACGGACGATTTCGTCGCCAGACGAAATGACGGCGATCGCAGGCGCCGGAAGACCGGAACCGACGGCGACGCCGATCGAGGCAAGCGCGGCAACATCTTGGGCGCGGATTATGGCACCGGCGGAGAAGAGTTCGGTGCCTTGGGCGACGTCTTCTCCGGCTTTGCGCACGTTGGCGCCGAGCTTCAATCCTGCCGGGATCACAACATGGTTCGTGGTCGCGCTCGGCGTGGCCGTGCAGTCTTCCTGCATGGCGACCGTGTCGACGCCGGGCGGAATGGCGGCGCCGGTGAAGATGCGGACGGCGTGGCCTCTTGGGGACTTCGGCTGAACGGGCGTGGCCTGCAGCGATGCGGTCTGCAATGGGCAGTTCCGTGGACGCGGCGGTGGCGTCATCGGTGTGGGCGAAGGCGTAGCCATCGACGGCGGCGTTCATGAATGCCGGCACCGGCTGCGGCGCGTGCAACGCCGTGGCCATGATGCGTCCGGCACAGGCGTCGAGCGGCGACGTTTTCGATGCCGGTCACGGTCGTGACACGCGCTTTCAGCAGCGCGAGCGCTTCGTCGTGGCGCAACCGATCCTTGTCGTGAAGGAAGCAGTCGTCGAGCAATTTGCGCTTCATGCGCGGCCGTCCTTCTCACGTGTGGCGTGGTGCTAAATAGCATTAACGCCCACGTGCGCGCGACATTTAACGCACGTGCGCACGTAGGATTGCTGCGGCCAATTCGGCAAAGCCACGGCCTTGCGGCGCGTCTGTGACGTAGACGGGGAGGTGCTCGCAGCGCGAGGCCTGGGCACGGACATTGGCAACGCCGACCGACTTGGTGAAGTGGCCGAACATGGGGGCGTCGTTGGGGCTATCTCCGGCGAAGGTGATGAGATCGCGATCGGCGTCGACATCGAGCGCGAAGACCTCCGACAGCAGCCGCCGGGTCATTGTCAGCTTGTCATAGGCGCCGAACCAGCCGTTGACGTGGATCGAGCTGACCTTGGCTGTCGCGCCGGCCTGTTTGAACGCGTCAGTGATTTTGGTGACGGCGCGCTCGTCGAGTGGCGGGACGTCTTCGCAGAAATCGATGGCGAGATCGGCTTGACGGTAGGCTTGATCGGCTGAAATGGCCGCGCCGGGAACGTCGCGCAGGATCTGCTCAGCCAGCGCGTCAAGGCGGCGGCGCTTGTCACGGCGCTCGGCCTCGGTGTCGGCGCTGACGCGCAGCATGCGGCGCTGATGGTCGTCATACCGGAAATAGAAGGCACCGTTTTCACCGACCACGGCGTCGACGGGCCAACTGCGTGCGATCATATCGCACCAACCTGCCGGACGTCCGGTGACTGGCACGACGATCAATCCAGCGCTCCGCAAAGCCTGCATTGCGGCGTAGGCATCTGCGGTGACACGCCCGTCGGTCGTCAAGGTGTCGTCGATATCGGTCAACACGACACGCACATTTGACCAAGTGTTTGGGGGGGCCAACGCCAGCGGCCGCATCCGTTGGTTTATGTCGCGCGTCATAGGTGCGCGCCGATGCGACTGTCGATGGCGCGGCGCTCGGCTTCGGATTTTGACGCCGCGAAATGCACGCCAAGTTTGGTGCGCCGCCATAGGATGTCATCGGGCGATACGGCCCACTCCTGATCCTTCATGTAGCGGATTTCACGCTCTGTGAGGCCTTCGCCGATGTGCTCGCCCAGGTCGGCGAGGGTCTTGGCATCACCCAACACGTCTTCGACCATACTGCCGTGACGGCGGGCGAGCCGCCGCAGGTGCAACTGATCAAAGCCTGGCTTGGCCGCACTCAAGCGCGCGAAAAAGCGGTCGAAATCAGCCTCCGGCAGATTGCCGCCGGGCAGGGGCTCGTTGGCCGTCCACGCGGGTTTTACGGGTTTGTTCAACAGCGGGATGATGCGTGCCAAGGCATCTTCCGACAAGCAGCGATAGGTCGTGATCTTGCCACCGTAGATCGACAGACGCGGCGCGGTCGCCGCATCGCCCGACAATTCCAAGTGGTAGTCGCGCGTTACGGCTGAGGCGTTGGCGCTGCCGTCGTCGTACAGCGGGCGCACCCCGGCGTAACGCCAAACCACGTCGGCAGGCGTCAGAGGCTGTTTGAAAAAATTGCCGACGAGGTCCAGCAGATAGCTTTCTTCCTCCGGGGTGCAGGACACCGCGCCCGGCTCGCCGGTGTAGGGCACATCGGTTGTGCCAATGATGGTGAATTTTTCTTCGAACGGCAGGACAAAGACGACCCGCTTGTCCGGGCTCTGCAGGATATAGGCATCGTTAGCGCCTTGGACGCGCGGCACAACGAGATGGCTGCCTTTGACGAGCCGGACCGTTGCCGCATTATGCCCGGCGCGACCACTGGTCGCGAGGCGGTCGACGCGGTCGGCCCATGGCCCTGCCGCGTTGATCATGGTCCGGGCGCGGATCTCACGCGTGCCGCCACCGTCACGGAGTGTGATGCGCCAGATGTTGTTGACCGATGCCGTTGCAATGACTTCGGTCTGGGTCCAGATTTCCGCACCTTTGGCACGCGCCTGCATGGCGTTGGCGACGACAAGGCGCGCATCATCGACCCAGCAGTCGTAGTAGGTGAAGCCGTTGGAGAATTTTGACTTCAGCGGCGTCCCGGCTGGATCGCGTGCCAGATCGATGCCGCTGGACCCGGGGATCTGCTGGCGGGCTTTCAGGTGATCGTAGAGAAAGAGACCTGCGCGCAGCATCCAGCGTGGCCGCAAGCCTTCGGCGTGCGGCAGCACAAAGCGCAACGGCCAGATCATATGTGGCGCTTTGCGCAGGAGGACTTCGCGCTCGCCAAGTGCCTCACGGACGAGGCGGAACTCGTAATATTCGAGATAGCGGAGACCGCCGTGGATCAATTTCGAGCTGGCTGAGGACGTAGCGCCGGCAAGATCGCCCTTTTCGGCGAGGCACACTTTTAAGCCGCGACCGGCCGCATCGGCAGCAATACCGCAGCCATTGATGCCGCCGCCGACGATGGCGATATCGTAGATAGCTGCTTCGTTCATGTGCGCGTCCGGACCTCTGCCGCTGCTGCTAGCATATTTCGAGCGCCTCTGGGTTGCGCTCGACTGTGATTGTTACTCTTTCTGCCGCCTTGGCTGAGTTGCATGCGCTCTGGTCAATTCGGTTGGCTCGTGGTTTACGGGTGTTGTCGCCGGTTTGCAGGGAACACATCTCTTGCCTCATGCCCACAATTATCCGCAAGACCCTATAGTAGGCCTGCTGGCTTGGTATCGCGCCATGGGTGTCGACGCGGCCGTGGGTGAGGTGCCGATCGATTGGGCCGCGCGGACCGATGGGCCTGGCGCACACTTCCGGACGGCGCAGCCGTCGTCCCCTGAGCCTCCTCGGCAAGATCGGGCGGTGGCGGCAGGTATTGGACCCCAGGCTACCGCGGACAGCCGTGGCGGGGCGAAGCCTCAACTCCCGGGTCGCACGGCACCGCCTGTGGCGCCGCCGACCGCGCGGCAGTTTACGCCGCAGACGCCAGACGCGGCGCAGATGGCCGCCCGGCGTCTTGCGGAAGGTGCGGCGTCTCTCGACGCGTTGATTGAGATCCTTTCGGGATTTGATGGCTGCGGGCTCAAGACCACGGCCATGAACCTGTGTGTCTACCGGGGGGCACCGAAGGCGAAACTGATGATCATCGGTGAAGCGCCGGGCCGGGAGGAGGATATCGCTGGCAAGCCGTTTGTCGGGCCAGCCGGTCAGTTGCTTGATAAAATGCTCAGTGCGGCGGGGCTTGATCCAGCGACGCTGCACATCACCAACGCGGTTTATTGGCGGCCGCCGGGCAATCGTGCCCCGACGCCTGAAGAGACCGAGGTTTGCCGGCCGTTTCTCGAGCGGCAGATAGCGCTGGTTGAACCGGATGTGGTGCTGGTGCTCGGGGGCACAGCGGCGAAAACCGTGTTGTCTGTCACCGAGGGCATCACGCGCGTGCGCGGGCAATGGCACGAGATCGAGGCCGGTGCGCGTAAACTGAAGGCTATGGCAACGCTGCATCCGGCATATTTACTGCGGACACCTGCGGCCAAGCGGCAAGCATGGCGCGACCTTCTTGCCATTCGCGCGGCTCTGGCCTGAGTAGACTGGACCCTTACAAGTCGCGTGACAATGCACGCGGAATGCGAAAAACTCAGGTGTCTCCAACATCGTAGACGCTCAAGGTATTCATGCCAAAGATCGACGAAACACGGCCGTTTATTCCGGTTCGCATTGCAGTTCTGACGGTGTCGAATACGCGGACGCTGGCGGATGACAAAAGCGGCGCGACACTGCAGCAACTTTTGACCGACGACGGACATGTGCTGGCGGATCGCAAAATCGTGCGCGACGATATTCCGTCGATCCGTGGCGTTGTCGAGACTTGGATCGCCGACCCAACCATTGACGTTGTCATCACGACGGGCGGTACCGGATTTACCGGTCACGATGTGACGCCGGAAGCGGTGCGTCCGCTGTTCGAGAAAGAAATCGATGGGTTTTCGATCGTCTTTCATATGCTTTCATTTCAGAAGATCGAAACATCGACCATCCAGTCACGCGCCTGTGGCGGCCTCGCGCGCGGAACCTACATCTTCTGCCTGCCCGGATCACCAGGGGCGTGCCGCGATGGTTGGACCGGCATTCTCAAGTGGCAACTCAACAATCAGCACCGGCCGTGCAACTTCGTCGAAATCATGCCGCGACTGGAGGAGCATCGGCGCGGTGGCTGACAGCACAACTCCCTTGCGTTGCGTCGGTGTCTTACTGAACCTGATGGTTTGCGTCGTGCTTGCAAGCGCGCCGTCACGCGCGGCTGATTTTTTGAGCGACGCGGAGATCCAGCGCGACGTGATCGGCGGGGATTTTGCGGGGCATTATGCCGACGGCCGACCGTGGCAAGAGCACTATCGTGCGGACGGCGGGCTAAGTTACTCGGAGGCGCACAGAACCGTCGACGGTTATTGGACGCTCGATAACGGTGTGTTCTGCACGCTCTACTGGCGCGCACTCACGGGCGGGTGCTGGCGCGTCAAAAAGATCGGCACGAACTGTGTCGAATTTTATTCGTCCGCGACCACCCCTCGCGAGGAGCCGCCAGCTGGGACAGCGCCGCAATGGACGGCACGCGGATGGCGCAAAGAAAAGGCGCCCACGTGCGGGGCGCCTCCAATATCCTAATAGCTCTTGGTTTCCTACAGCTCATTCCCAACCGAAGACTTGGATGAGCGCCGGACCGATGATCACGACGAACAGCACCGGCAGGAAGAAGATGATCATCGGAACGGTCAACTTCGGCGGCAGCGATGCGGCCTTCTTTTCCGCTTCCGACATACGCGCATCGCGGTTTTCCTTGGCCATGACGCGGAGCGCCTGACCGACCGGCGTACCGTAGCGCTCGGCCTGGATCAGTGCTGTGCCGACCTGCTTGATCCCAGGCAAGCCCGTGCGCTTGCCGAGATTTTCGTAGGCTTGGCGGCGCTCGGAGAGATACGACAACTCGGCCGTCGTCAGTGACATCTCTTCAGCCAGTTCGATCGACTGGACGCCGATTTCGCCTGCGACCTTGCCGAATGCCGCTTCGATCGACATACCGGACTGCACGCAGATCAGCAGCATGTCGAGCGCGTCGGGGAAGCCGGCCTTGATCGACTGCTGGCGACGCTGCACTTGGTTTTGAATGAACATGTTCGGCAGATAGAAGCCGACATAGCCGATGCCGAGCGCGATACCGACCTTGACGATCGGCGGATGGTCGTAGTGGGCAGATGAAGAACAGATAGAAGAGTGCGGCCACCGTCGCGATGATCGGCATGACGAGGCGGAAGAACATGTAGGCGACCAGCGGCGCCTGACCACGCAGACCGGCCATTTTCAACTTGTCGCGAACTTCTTCGGTATCGAAGCTGACGCAGATTCAACTTGTCGACGATCTCGTGCATGAAGCCCTTGGGCGTCTGTTGCTGCAGACCGCTGCCGTCTTTCTTGTTGAGATCGGCAATACGCGTTGCGCGCATCTTGTCGCGCTCGGTCGCCATGACCTCGCATGCGGTTCGGCAACCGATCACGCGAGAGCGTCGGCATCAAAAGCGTCAGTGACGGTCGCAAACGACCGCAGCCGGCGACGAACAAGGTCATCAGCACCTGCGGATTGGCGGCGGCTTCGATGAATTTTTCCATGACGGCTTAAGCGCTCTCGATGTCTCTTTGGCTCACTCTGCCGATTGATGCGCGCCGATTACTGATGACCCGTTACCGAACGTCGCTTTCTGGCTCAGAACTTGAAGTTGATCATCTTGCGCATGACCATGATGCCGCAGGTCATCCAGAATGCCGCACCGACGAGCCATGAAGTTGCCCATACTTTTTCTGCCACAGCAGCGCGATGTATTCGGGCGTCGACAGGTAGACCAGCAACATAACGATGAAGGGCAACGAGCCGAGCACGCCGGCCGATGCCTTGGCTTCGGCGGAGAGCGCCTTGACCTTCGACTGCATGGTCTTGCGGTCGCGCAGCACGCCCGAAAGGTTGCCGAGAGCTTCGGAGAGGTTACCGCCGGCCTGCTGCTGGATGGCGATCACGATCGCGAAGAAGCGGACCTCCGGCAGCGGCATGCGGTCCATCATGCGCTCGAAGCATTCGTTGCAGCGGCACGCCGACGCGCTGCTGGTCGACGACTTCGCTGAACTCGCTCGCCGACCGGGTCGGGGCTTTCACGTGCGATGATGTTCAAGCATTCATTGAGCGGCAGACCGGATTTCACGCCGCGCACGATGATGTCGATCGCGTTGGCGAACTCGTCGAGAAATTTGTTCTGGCGCGCGCTTGACCATCTCTTCAGAGATCCAGCGCGGGAGGCCGAAGGCGCCGACGAACGCCAATGGCCGCCACGAATCAGTGGGTTCATGCTCGGCGCGAACGATGAAGGCCGACACGGCCAGCACGACGCCGCAGCCGACACTGGCGATCCAGAACCCCTTCGGCGTCATCTCGAGGCCGGCGCGCTGCAGCTGCTGGCGCAGCGTAACCTTCTTGCGCTGCTTCTGCTTCGCTTCGAGATCCTTGAGCGTGTCGGCGACCTGCTGCTTGCGGTTGTTGGCTGTCGTCTGTGCACCGTGCTGACCGAGCCGCGCTTTGCGCGACTGCTCGACGACGCTGGATGCGCTTCTCTGGCCGCTTCTCGCCCGTCAGAAACGGGCAGCGACAAGGACGTAGATGACGACCGCGACCGAAATCGCGCGCGAGCGCCACCAGTCCGACGATCATCAGTGATCGGTTTCTGAGCCATGATCAGCTCTCCCATCGGATTGCCGTTGGCGTCGGCGACTTCCGACGCTCGCCAGAGCGCTTGCGCCAGACGGCCTGTCTCACCGTAGTATTCGGCGCGTTCCCAGAACCGCGGACGCGCGATGCCCGTCGAGCGGTGACGGCCGATGATCTTGCCGTTGGCGTCTTCGCCGGTGATCTCATACACGATGATGTTCTGCAGCGTGACGACTTCGCCTTCCATGCCCACCACCTCGGTGATGTGCGTGATCTTGCGGCTGCCGTCGCGCAGACGCGACGCCTGGATGATGACGTCGATCGAGCCGGTGATCATTTCGCGGATGGTCTTCGGCGGCAGAGCGTAGCCGCCCATCATGATCATCGATTCGAGACGGCTGATGGCTTCGCGCGGGCTGTTGGAGTGGAGCGTGCCCATCGAGCCGTCGTGGCCCGTGTTCATGGCCTGCAGCAGATCGAAGGCTTCGGGTCCGCGGACCTCGCCGACGATGATGCGTTCAGGACGCATACGCAGGCAGTTCTTGACGAGATCGCGCATGGTGATCTCGCCCTCGCCTTCGAGGTTCGGCGGGCGGGTTTCGAGACGGACCACGTGCGGCTGCTGGAGCTGCAGTTCGGCCGAGTCTTCGCAGGTGATGATGCGCTCGTCGTGATCGATCGCAACCGGTCATGCAGTTCAGCAGCGTCGTCTTGCCGGAGCCCGTACCGCCGGAGATCAGGATGTTGCAGCGGACGCGGCCGATGACTTCGAGAATCGACCTTGCGCTGCTGGCGAGATCGAGCCGAACTTGCACGAGCTGCTCGAGCTTCAGACGGTCCTTTTTGAACTTACGAATGGTGAGTGCCGGGCCGTCGATGGCGAGCGGCGGCGCGATCACGTTGACGCGGGAGCCGTCGGGGAGGCGCGCGTCGCAGATCGGGCTGAGCTTTCGTCGACGCGGCGGCCGACCTGGCTGACGATGCGCTGGCAGATGTTCATCAGCTGCGCGTTGTCGGCAAAGCGCACGCCGGTCTTCTGCACCTTGCCGCCGACTTCGATGAAGGTCGTCTCGGCGCCGTTGACCATGATGTCGGCGATGTCGTCGCGCGCCAGCAGCGGCTCGAGCGGACCATAGCCGAGCACGTCGTTGCAGATGTCCTCGAGCAGTTCTTCCTGCTCGGCGATCGACATCACGACGTTCTTGAGCTGGATGATCTCGCTGACGATGTCGCGAATTTCCTCGCGCGCCGCCGCGGCTTCCAGCTTGGCGAGCTGCGTCAGATCGATGGTATCGATCAGCGCGTTGAAGACCGTCGTCTTGACGTCGTAGTACTCTTCGGAATGCCGGCGCGTCTCGACTCGGCTCGTTCAGCTCGCGCCGCTGCGCGCCGCTTGTCGGCTCGGGAGCCGCGGCGGCGCTTTCGCTCGCGCAGGCTCGGTCGGGCGCCGACCCGCCGGATGGCGCGCGATTCTGGTCGGCGTGGTGCGCCGGATCGTTCGTGCGCTTGCCGAACATGCCAGCTCTCCTTAGCGCTTGAGTCTTCAACTTCTGCCGAGGAAGCGGCGTCGAGCACCGCTCGGCGTTTTCTCGGTCTTCTGCTCGCGCCGCCCTTAGGCGATGAGCGAGCATCATCGCGAGATCGCGGAACTGCACCGCGCTTTGCCTTCGCGGAGAGTTCCTCGATCATCTGGCCGTTGTTGGCGGCCTGGCCGAAGGTTTCGCTGTCGAACTCGATGATCGCTGGACGGCTTCGATGCCGATGCGCTCGCGCGAACTCCTTGACGGAGATCTCCGGTCGCTTCGGCATTCCGACCATGTTGAGAACGAGCCGCGGCGGCTTGTCGTTGTTGCGCGCCTGCTTGACCAGATCGATCATGTTCTTGGCGTTGCGCAGATTGGCGAGGTCGGGCGCCGCCGTGATGACCACGTCGTCGGCCTGCAGCAGCACGCGCTTCACCCACGGGGTCCAGATGTGCGGCAGATCGACCGCGACGTAGGGGACGTTCTGGCGCACGACGTCGAGAACGACATCGCAGGCGTCCGCCGAGATATCGTAATCGCGGTCGAGCACGACGGGCGCCGCAAAGATGGCCAGATGCTCCGAGCACTTGGTCAGCAGGCGATCGAGCAGCACCTCATCGAGACGCTCGGGCGTCGCGATGCGCTTCGGCGATTCCCTGCACCGGATCCTGATTGAAATCGAGGCCGGTCGGTGCCGAACGGCGAGATCGAGATCGGCGACCACGACGTTCGACTTCAGGTCGTCTCGGACACGGTCCAGGCGACGTTGTGGCAGATCGTCTGAAGAGCCGACGCCACCCTTGGCGCCGATGAAGGCGATGACGTTGCCGACCGGATCGGCTGTTCGGGTCGTTGTAGA
The DNA here is from genome assembly GCA_963831185.1 of uncultured Alphaproteobacteria bacterium. Lineage (GTDB taxonomy): Bacteria > Pseudomonadota > Alphaproteobacteria > Rhizobiales > Hyphomicrobiaceae > JABFRJ01. The sequence continues at coordinate 166,749 of CAWHPE010000002.1, read as the reverse complement.
GGTTCGACAGGCTCTCCATGAACTGCAGCGGACTGATCGGTGCGACGAGGTATTCGCTGACGCCGCGCTTCAGCACTTCGCGATAGAGGAGCACGTCGTTGAAGTGGCCGATCACGATCACCTTGGTGCCGGCATCGCAGCATTCGGCGAGCTTGTCGAGCTCAGCCGATCAATTCCTCGCGCGGGCAGCGTCGATTCGATCACGATCAGGTTCGGTGTCGGGCTTTCGAGATAGTGGGCGACGGCAGCGTTCACGCCACCCATGTGAATCGCGACGTGCGTCTTGACAGGCGGCGATCTTCGGCCGCAACCTGCACGCACGTCAGTCGTTGGGTCGTCCTCACAGAACGCCTGGATCGAGATCCGCGGAATGGGGCGCGCGCGTCCGAGCTTCTCTGACGACTCTGGCGTCATTTCCATGCCGCCATCGAACGTCTGTTCGTCATCGGCAGGTGCAGCTGTTGGTCGAGACATGACGAAAGTCCTTATGAGGCATGCTTATTGCTTCACTGCGCGTTCATCACCCGTCGCCGGCACGGCCTGTGCGGCTGGCCTTTGACATACTTGTCGTAGACCGTGTCGCGGCGGTCGGCGCTGGCGGGTGTCATTGTTCTTGGTCCCGAGCAGATCGGCCGGGTTTGACACCTGAGCGGCGAGGTTGCGCTGCGTCGCGCAACCAAAGTTCTGATAATTCACGTTGCGCGAGTTGGTGCCGAGGTTGTCCGGCCACTTGCTGCAATCGGGGCCATCCGCTGCAAAGCGCAGGTAGGAAATGCGGATCGGGGGCTGCGATTCGCCGTCGGAGTGATATGGCTCGATCGAGACCGAGCTTTCCGAGATGCCTTGATCGGCGAGGATCGGGCGCATGTCGGCGACCGCGTTCATGGCGGCGACCTCGTTTACGGCACCGCTCGGCACGTTGATGACGAGCTTGCTGTTGCCACTGTCGGCGGCATGGTAGCGCGACAAGAAGTCGATCATCTGGGCCCGTTGCGCGGGCGACAGACCGGCAGCGCCACGAGCAACCCGCAGCGACATGCGGCTCGGCTGCTGCGTCACGACGATCGGGTGGCGCTCGGCGGGGCGGAGTAGTTCGTTGCCGGCGTGGAACTCTGGGCCTTGATCGAGATGATCGCAGCCGGCCAGCGCCAGTGTCGCAACTGATACGGTGAGGGCAGTGGTGATTGCCCGAACCGTCTTATACGAGAGCTTGTTGTTCATAGTGCGCTCCTGAGGTTTCGGGATTAGTCAACGATGAAGCCGTAGTCGCCCTTGAGGCCGCCGTCGGGAAGTTGACGGCTCTTGCCGTAGACGCGGTTCAGGTGACCAAGGAAGTTTGCTTTCAGATCAGAGGCCGGTGCGAGACCGTCGTCAGGTTTCGCAAGTTTGCGCTCAGATGTCGGACGCACCATCAGCGGCGTCACAATGATCACCAGTTCGGTTTCAGCCTGTTGGTAATCACGGCTGCGGAAGAGCGTGCCGAGGATCGGGATATCTTTCATGCCAGGCATGCCTTCGATGTTCTGGCGTGTGCTTTCCGAGATCAGGCCAGCCATCACGATCGAACCACCGGAGGGCAGTTCGACCGTCGACATCGCAGACCGCTTCTTCAACGATGGGATCTGGAAGCCGGAGATGGTCAGCGCGCCTTCGTTCGTCAGTTCCGACACCTGGGTGTCGATCTTCAGACTGATGCGGCCTTCGGACAGCACGACCGGTGTGAATGCCACGCCGACGCCGAATTCTTTGAAGCTGATGCCAACCGTGCCGTTGTCTGCCGACACGGGCACCGGATATTCACCACCGGCAAGAAACTTGGCGGTTTCACCAGAGACTGCAGTGAGGTTTGGCTCTGCAAGCGTGCGAACCAAGCCCGTGCGCTCGAGAGCACGCAGGGTGGCGCCGATGCAGTTTCCGCCCGCGCTCCAGATCGCCGACAAACCGCTGTTGGTGACGACGTCGGGTTGCGAGGAGGTTGCTGGCAGAACAACCGAGCAACCATTGCCGTTGGCCGTATTCAGGCCGGTTTGACCGATTGTGCCCAGCGTACTTGCTGTGATCGGCATCGTGTTGTTGGTGCCGGGGAACAGATTGAGATTGCCGACCGAGAGGTTGGCGGCGAAGTTGACGCCGAACTGCTTCAGCACCGAGCGCTGAACTTCGGCGACTTGCACCTTGAGCATCACCTGGTCCTCGCCTTCAATTGCGAGCAGGTTGATGACTTTTTTGTCGGACGTGCCGTCGCGACCGTTATTGTAGGTGCTGTTCCAGGTGGTGACGCCGCCGACTGTGGTCGACGTCGACGACCAGCCGGTGCCGGTCAAGTTCTTGTTGGCGGATGCGAACTGAGTGGCAATGTCGGCCGCCTTCGCAGCGTCGCCCGGCGTGCGCACCGAACCCATCAACACGATGGCGGTACCAGCGAGATCGGTGCGGATGTTCGAGCTTGGGATCAGACGCTTCAAGAGATTGTCGAGCGCGCTCAAGTCGCTACCGATGGCGATTTCAAGTGTCATCACCTGATTGCCGTTGGCGTCAAAGAAGAACGCGTTGGTCGAGCCGGCGCCACGCGCGACAAGAAAGACGCGATCTGAACTTTGGACGATCGCATCGACTTTGGTCGGGTCCGCGATCATGACGTCGCGCAGTTCCATCGGGAACTGCAGCATCATTGAGCGGCCAACGCCTAACGTGATCTTCTTGGAGATGGGAAAATTTTGCTTGCCCGAAATCTGCATCACCGAGCCGTCAGGAGCGGCATCCTGGTGACGTGCGCTCAACTGAGCCTGCGCCGGCAGCGCTGTAAAGACAGCGAAGGCCATGACTACAGCACCCACCGCCTGCTTCATCGTAATCTGCATATCGAAACCCTTTGAACTGCGCTTAGGACTATGTGAATTTGCAATTTTAATTCACGCCATAAGCACGAGACTTGACGCCGTAACGCAGGATACGAACTGAATTTGAACGCTGGGAGTTGAGGCCGTTGCCGGCGCTCGGACCGCTGCCAACACCGGCATCGGCGACACTTCTAAGAGCCAGGCTGATTTCACCCATAGAGTTGGCAAGGGCCAGGAGCTCGGTTTGACGTGGCGTCAATTCGAGCGTGGCGGTTGCGCCATCGGCGCCTTTCTTGCCTTCCTTCGCTTCGATCAACTGACCGATGGCGAGAACTCGGACGTTGCGGAACAACGTGTCGGCGACGAAGTCTTCGCCGCCTGATTTGCCACGGCGACGCTGGATCAGAACGACATCCACGTGGTCGTTTGGCAGAATCAATTTGCCGACCGCGGTTTCTTCCTTGATGCGCGTCGAAATCGCGCGCATGCCCGGTGGCAGGATCGCCGCGAGGACGCCGCCTTCACCCGGCTTTACCAGTTTGGTGGCGGTGATGGGTTCGTCTTTCAGGATTGGCGCGCGTGCGACAGAGCCGATAAGGGCCTGCATCGGGTCTTTGCCGCCTTTGTTATTCTGGATATAGCCGGCCGAGACGCCACCTTGCGGCCAGGTCTGCCAGCGGAAGCTTTCACGGTTGACGATCTGGCCGAGGCTGATCTCACCGCGGGCGACGAGCACTTCGGTCGCGTCGACCGTGCGATCAATTTCGACGGTCTTTGGCTTGGCGTTCATGAACGACGACATCACAACGACCGCGCCAATCCCGCACGCCGCCGCAATGGCCAAAGTGATAATTTGTCCCTTCCGCATCGCCATCGCGCCCACATTCCTTTTGTTCGAAACAGACAAACCGATTTATCTGTCGTTGAATGTGCGCGAAAACTCTCAACAGCGAGTTAATGGCCGCCTCAAATTTGGACGAACACGTCCTGAAATGATCTTGCGGTTGATCAAAAGCAAACGAGCCGCCTTGCGGGCAGCTCGTGAAATATGACGGTCGTCGTATGTGGCAATGGTGCCTGGCCGGTTCATCAACCGGTGACGGCACGATACCAGAAGCTTTGCTGGTAGACGATTAGAGCCGCGGCCGACAATGCGATGCCGTATGGGATGTCGCCTTTGGGACGATGCAAGCGGTCGAGCCATTCGAAATGGACCCAGCTCGCCGGCAACGGGATCTTGCGGAAGCCCAACAGGGTGATGGCGAGCGCGCCGCCAAGGAGTGCGGTCATGATCGAATAGTCGACCAAGTTGCTGAAGCCGAGCCAGAGCGCCACGGCGGCTGCGAGTTTTGCGTCGCCCCCACCGATGATGCGGAAGGAAAAGAGCGCAAAGGTCACGGCGAGGACCGTCAAGCCGGCAGCCACGTGCATGCCAACGTCGGCCAACGACATGTTCGAGAAGGGCGCCAAGCAAAAGAACGCGGCGATCAGCAGAATCGAGACCCGGTTGGGGATGGTCATCGAGAACAGGTCCATGGCGCCGCCGAAGACGACAAGGGCAGGAAAAACAAGCATTATGGCGAGTTCGTACACCTTGTATCACCTTCTGCAGACATGCCAGTGGCCGTTGCCGGACCTTTGCCGTGACAATACGCAGGGATCGTAAACGTGTTGTTAACGGGTCGGCGAATTTGAGATTGTCGGCCGCGGAAATCAAAAGGCCGCCCCGTTGAGCGGGCGGCCTTGTGGCATTTACGGCAGAGGTGCGGCCTGGGCCGACCCTTCCGAATCAGTTCGTCACTTGATGTTGCCGCTGACTTTATTGAAGGTGTTGCTGACGTTGGTGCCGAGCGTGCTTGCAGCGGAAATGATGGCAACGCCAATGAGAGCGGCAAGCAGGCTGTATTCGATGGCCGTGGCGCCCGACTCGTCGGCGATGAATGCTGCGATGGTCGATTTCATGACTGGGTCTCCGTGACGCGCACGATTGCGCTGAGACCTCTGCAGTTCAAATATCGTGCCGCGGACCGAGCCTTGAAATTCGGGCTTGCAAAGCCGTTCACCCCCATTTCGAGACGCGAACGGCGTTTCAAAACCGACAGCTTAAAATGTATTTGTGTCAAAAATCGACTACTGGGCGATGATGATCATGGCATAAGAAAAAGGCCGACAGCGCGAGCCGTCGACCTGTTTCAATCGTCGCTGTGCGCATCGGATCCCCGATGCGCTCAAGCCGTATTAGAGCTTGGCGCTGACGTTGTTGAAGGTGTTGCCGATGTTGGTGCCGAGCGTGGTTGCTGCGGTGATCATGGCGACAGCGATGAGCGAAGCGATGAGGCCGTATTCGATAGCCGTTGCGCCCGACTCGTCGTTTGCGAATTTCTTGATGAGGTTCGTCATTGTGGTCCTACTGTTCTAGAAATGGTCACAGGCGCACGGTCTAGAGATATGCGCTGGTATCTGCTGGATACCGATCTAGTTTTAGCAACCAGCTTTAAACATAGTGCTAACGAACAGGGTTTCATAAGAGTTGACGCTGGAGTGTGCACCGGCGATGAGGCAATTTCAGCTCGTTCGTTCGACGCGGCCATCTTCAGATGCGGCGATTGGGCACGAAATGAAGCTCCAAAATGCAAAAGGGGCCGACAGCTTTTGCTGCCGACCGCCTTTTTTCGTCTTTTTTGCTGGCCGCGCGTGGCGGCTAGCAAAAAGCAACAATTACAGCTTGGCGCTGACGTTGTTGAAGGTGTTGCCGATGTTGGTGCCGAGCGTGGTTGCTGCGGTGATCATGGCGACAGCGATGAGCGAAGCAATGAGGCCGTATTCGATAGCCGTTGCGCCCGACTCGTCGTTTGCGAACTTCTGAATGAGGTTTTTCATAAGGTGAGTCTCCCAACTCTGACACTGTTACGCTTTCGCGCGTCCAGTTCGCCGAAGGGCACCCGCCCGTTTGGCTGAACTAGGGGAACATTACGGCTGGCGAATTAAAGATTGGTAAAAATGAATCAGACCCGCGCCGCAGGCTGGCACAAAATAACGATTGCTACGAAACGTCGTTAGCAAGTGCTCAACAGTAACTCTTGATCAAGCATGATGCGATGATCATCGCCTGCTATGACGGGTGCGCGTCGCATTGCTGAACCATGTTGATGCAAGCGTTCGTACTTTTTTCATTTTTCAGCGCGACACTGAGGTCAAGTTGTCGTTTGTCACGCGCTCACTCCCGCAGCGCATTATCAGGTGCCCGCACTATGATCTCCCATCAGACTTTCAGGACCATTGCTCGCGGCGCGCAGGCGCTCGTTATTGCTGGTGCGGCCGCCGCTGCCACCCTCCCGCTGGCCGCGACGGCTCTCGCCGCCGACGACCTCATTGTCAAATATGACCAATCGCAGTTGATCCGCCTGCCGCGTCCCGCCGCTGAAATCATCATCGGCAACCCATCGATCGCCGACGTCGCGGTTCAGACCGGCAACTTGCTCGTCATCACCGGCAAGAGCTACGGCGTCACGAACATCATTGCGCTCGATGCCGACCGCAATGTCATTCAAGATCAGCGGATCATGGTGCGCCGCGACGAGCGCAGCGTTGTGCATCTGATGCGCGGCACCGCCCGCCAGACGTTCGCGTGCGTCCCGCAGTGCAACCCAACGCTGACGCTGGGCGACGACATCACACACATGCAGATCACCAAGCAGGCCGCCGATCTCAAGATCAACTTCTCGGAAAAGGCTGCGGATTCGGCGCAGAGCCAGCAGGGCCAGCAATAAACTGCCATCCTAAAGGGGTCACGCCGGGTCATGCTTGACCCTACGTGACCCTTTTTGTATCTAGGTGACGTTCGTGGTGATTTGGCCGGCCGGCTTGCAGCCACGTTAAACAACTCGCTAAAGGGCCGCGCGCATCCGGCAAACGGCTGCCCCGGCTCTCAATCGGGGAAAGCTAAGCCGGATTTTTTGTTCGCCGTGCGCGCTGGCGCGTGCGGCTTCTGCGCGAGGCGTCGTCAGGCCGTGACACGTGAACCCACCCTCCCTCAGCCGGCGCGGCCGGAACGTGCGTTGCATACCCGCGAGGTGACCAATCCGTCGAGTGAGTTGGTCAGATTTCCCGAGACCGTTCCCCTGACGCTCAGCAGTGGACGCTTGCTGGCACCTTTCGATGTCGCGTTCAAAACCTACGGCGTCTTGAATGCCGACAAGAGCAACGCCATCCTGATCTGCCATGCATTGACCGGTGACCAATACGTCGCGAGCGAGAATCCCGTGACGCAAAAGCCGGGCTGGTGGACGTCACTGGTTGGGCCAGGACTGCCAATCGACACGGATCGATTTTTCATTATCTGCGCCAATATTCTTGGAGGCTGTCTCGGTTCGACCGGGCCGGCATCGATCAATCCGGCGACAGGAAAAGCCTACGGGCTCGAGTTTCCGGTGATCACCATCGCCGATATGGTGTCGGCGCAGGCGCGGCTGATCGATCATCTCGGGATCCAACAGCTCTTCGCCGTCATCGGCGGATCGATGGGCGGCATGCAGGTGCTGGAATGGGCGGCACGGTTCGGCGACCGCGTTTTTGCAGCCATTCCGATTGCAACAGCAGCCCGGCATTCGGCCCAGAACATCGCGTTTCATGAGGTCGGCCGGCAGGCTGTGATGGCGGATCCGGAGTGGCGCGCAGGGAAATATCTCGAGGAAGGGACGTTTCCGAAGAACGGACTATCGGTCGCGCGGATGGCGGCGCACATCACGTACCTGTCTGAGGAAGCGCTGCAGATCAAGTTTGGCCGCAACCTGCAAGCGCGAACCCAAAAGACATTTTCATTCGATGCTGATTTTCAGATCGAGAGCTACTTGCGCTATCAGGGTTCGACGTTTGTCGACCGGTTCGATGCCAACAGCTACCTCTACATCACGCGGGCGATGGACTATTTCGACATGGAAGCGGAATTTGGCGGGAAACTCGCCAATGCGTTTCACGGGACAAAAACCCGCTTTTGCGTGGTCTCCTTCACATCGGATTGGCTGTATCCGACGCGGGAAAGCCGCGACATCGTGCGCGCGCTCAACGCGGTGGCGGCGAACGTGAGCTTCGTCGAGATCGAGAGCGATAAAGGCCATGACGCCTTCCTGCTCGACGAACCGGTTTTGGTCAGAACAGTTCGCGGCTTCTTATCGGCGGCGGCGGACGCGCGCGGCCTGACCACGGGAGGCCGCTCATGACCGGCGCTTTGACGGAGGGCGTGCCGCCGATGACACGCGTCGATCATCTTTTGATCGCGGACATGGTGAAGCCCGGATCGCGGGTTCTCGACGTCGGCTGCGGGGACGGCGACCTGCTCGAACTGCTGCGGAAAAAGCGCGGCGTGGACGGCCGCGGCATCGAGATTTCGCGGGATCGCGTCAATGCCTGCGTGGCGCTTGGATTGTCGGTCATTCAAGGCGACGCGGACCGTGATCTGTCCGAATATCCTGACGCGGCCTTCGACTACGCAATTCTGTCACTGACGATCCAAGCCACGCGCCGGCCCAGGATCGTGCTTGAGAACCTGCTGCGTATCGGCAAGCATGCCATCGTGTCATTTCCGAATTTCGGGCATTGGAAAGTGCGTGGGCAGCTGATGTTTCGCGGGCGTATGCCGCGAACGGAGAACCTGCCGGAAGCGTGGTACGACAGTCCGGACGGTCATTTGTGCACGATCAAGGATTTTGCCGAGTTATGCGATTTGCTGAACGCGCGCGTGGAAAGCAAGGTTGCGTTCAACGCCAGTGGTCAGAAGCTCGGGACATGGCTGCCGATGACCGCGCATAACCTGCTCGGTGAAAAGGCCGTGTTCATGCTGACGAAGCGGTAACATCAAGTCTCGGATGCGGTATTCTGGCTCGTTGCGCGTGTGACGACGCCGTCGGCGGTGGCGAACTTGCCGACGCGGCGCGCAGCTCTCCCGGTCGGCATCGGCGCATGCAGTTCTTTGCGCGCTTCGACAATCAGCACGCCAGCGAAACGCGGCCAAAAACGCGTGCCCAAGCGCTCGAAAACATGAGCCCAGCGCGCAATCAAGGGGCGGTTTACGGGCGGTGCATGCAGCGCGCTGTTCCAGTCGATGGCGGAAAAGAGCGACTCATTCAAAAGGACCTGTAATTGTGCCCGGCTGTAGGGGCGGCCATGACCGAACGGCGTGGCTTCGCGGCGGCTCCAGACACCCATCCGATTGGGCACGACGACCAGGAGCCGGCCCTCGGGGGCGAGGACGCGCCAAATTTCGCGCATCAACGGGCGGGCGTGCTCAGAGACTTCGAGCCCGTGGATGAGCAGGATCTTATCGACGGAGTTGTCGGGCAGCGGCAGACAGTCTTCCTCAACCATAACGGTGTTGACGGCGGCACCATTGGGCCAGACGACAGCCCCTTGTCCGGCCGGCATGAAGGCGCCCGAGACGCAGAACTTCGCCACGGTACGAGCCGATATACGGCGTGGCGTAGCCAATCCCGATCAAGGTTTCGCCGGGGATGCGCCGCCACTTGGCGCGAATATGACGCGCGATCACACGCCGCGCCACGCCGCCAAGCGGGCTCAGGTAGAAAGCGCGTAATTGCGTTACGTCGAGATGCATCCTGCCGATATCCTGGCCGAAATGTCTGCGGACGATTGAAATCCGGAGATCGCTTGATAAGGTGCGGCGCGCTCACGAAAAGCAACCCCTGAGATGCTCAGGCCCCCAAAAGAAGAACCGGCTCCCCATGGCAAAACTCGAAATACACCAGTTCCCTTGCCTTTCGGACAACTATGGCGTGCTTATACATGACGCCGAGCGCGGCGTGACGGCGGCCATCGACGCACCGAACGCTGATCAGGTGCGAGCGGCGCTCAAGGAAAAGGGCTGGCGGCTCAGCTATATCCTGACGACGCATCACCACGCGGACCACACCGACGGCAATCTGGCGCTCAAGGCGGAGACCGGTTGCGTCATCATCGGACCGCGCGCTGAAGCGGCGAAGATCCCGGGGATCGACACCGAAGTCGGCGAAGGCGATGCGTTCCGGCTCGGATCGTTTCAAGTGCATGTGCTGGAGACACCCGGCCATACGCTTGGTCATATTTCCTATTGGATCCCGGCGGCTGGCGTCGCGTTTGTCGGCGACACCATCTTTGCCATGGGCTGCGGCCGGGTGATCGAAGGCACGATGGAGATGATGTGGGCGTCACTTGCGAAGCTCGCGAAGTTGCCGGCGGCAACGCGCCTCTATTGCGGCCATGAGTATACGGTGTCGAATGCGAAGTTTGCACTGACGATCGAGCCGGATAACGCGGCGCTGAAGGCGCGGTATGACGAGGTTGTCAAACTCCGGGCCGACAACAAGCCGACTTTGCCGACACGGCTCGACATCGAAATGGAGACCAATCCCTTTCTGCGCGCGCCGCTCCCGAGCGTGCGGAAGAACCTGGGCCTCGAGGCGGCACAGGACTGGCAAGTGTTTGCGGAAGTGCGCGAGCGGAAAAACCGGGCCTGACAGGACGCGCGGGCGCTCCAGCTAACCATCTGAGCCGATTGACGAGGACAGACACCATGCTCGACCCACGCCGCCGCTTGTTCGTGGCCCTCGATGCGCCGGATGCGGCACGCGCGACCGGCATTGTGGACCGGCTTGGCGATAGCGTCGCGGCGTACAAGGTGGGGCTTGAGCTGTTGTTCGGCGGCGGACTGGCGTTTGCCGAGGGGCTGAAAGCGCAGGGTTTCGATGTCTTTCTGGACATGAAGCTGCTCGACATCCCGAATACGGTCGAGAAGTCTGCACACAACATCGCGCAGATGGGCTTTGACTACCTGACAGTCCACGGCACAGACCGGAAGACGTTGGATGCGGCGGTGAAAGGGCGCGGCAGTAGCCGCCTTAAATTGCTGGCCGTCACGGTGCTGACAAGCCTTGATGCTGCCGATCTCAAACAACAAGGGATTACCGGGCTGTCTCCGGCTGAGCTGGTGGTGCATCGCGCGAAGCTGGCAAAGGATGCCGGATTTGATGGTGTGATTGCATCTGGCGAAGAAGCGACTGCGGTGCGCGCGGCGGTGGGACCGGACTTCCACATCGTGACACCGGGCATCCGGCTCAAAGCTGGCGCCGACGGCGACCAAGCCCGCGTGGTGACACCCGGCAGCGCGATCACGGAACGGCGCGTCGCACCTCGTTGTCGGCCGACCGATAACCGAGGCCCCCGCGCCGAAGGACGTGGCGCACCAGATCGTCGAAATGATCAAGCAGGCCACTGCGTGAGCCTTTACAAATCATTCTTTACGGTCGGCGGATTGACGCTGCTCAGCCGTATCCTCGGGTTCGCGCGTGACGTTGCCTTTGCCGCGTTGCTCGGGGCGGGACCGATCGCGGAAGCCTTCGTGGTGGCCTTCCGATTCCCCAATCTGTTTCGGCGTTGGTTTGGCGAGGGCGCTTTCAACGCCGCCTTTGTGCCGCTCTTTGCGAAACGTCTCGAAGGCGAAGGCCGCGATGAGGCGCGACGGTTCGCCGAGGAGGCGATGGCTGGTCTCGCATTTCTGTTGATCGCTCTTTCGGCGGCCGCGATGCTGGCGATGCCTTGGCTGATGTATGGCTTGGCGCCGGGATTTGCAGAAACCCCCGAGAAATTCGATCTTGCCGTGGTGATGAGCCGGATTGCGTTTCCCTATCTCTTTTGCATGTCCATCGTGGCTCTGATGTCGGGTGTGCTCAACTCGTTCGGCAAGTTTGCTGAGAGTTCGGCGATTTCGATCGTTCTGAATGTAACGCTGATGGCCGCGATGGGGATCGCCTGGCTGCTGGGCTATGGCAACGATCCGCGCACCGGGATTGTGCTTGCGTGGGGCATTTTCGCTGCGGGCGTGCTGCAGGTGTTGCTGTTGCTGGACGGTTTGCGGCGCGCAAAGTTCATATTGCGCCTACGGCGGCCGCGGATAACGGACGGTGTTCGTCAGCTCATCAAACTCGGTGTCCCTGGCATCATCGCTGGCGGGGTGACGCAGATCAACATCGTGATCGGCGGCATGATCGCGTCGCTCCAGGCGGGCGCGGTCTCGCACCTGTTTTATGCCGACCGGCTTTACGAGCTGCCACTTGCCATCGTTGGGATTGCGATTGGCGTCGTGTTGCTGCCGAGCATTTCAAAATTCCTGCGGGCGGGGAACGACGCCGGCGCGCAAGATGCACAGAACCGCAGCTTGGAGTTTGCACTGTTGCTGACGGTGCCGGCGGCGGTGGCGCTGGCGGTGATACCGAACGAGATCGTGTCGGCGCTTTACCAGCGGGGTGCATTTTCTGCGGCCGACACGCGCGCGGTCGCGGCGGCACTGATTTTCTTTGCGATCGGGTTGCCGTCGTTCGTGATGATCAAGGTCTTCTCACCTGCCTACTTCGCACGCGAAGATACCAAGACGCCGATGCGCTTTGCGGCTATCAGCCTGACGGTCAACACAGTGGGTTCGGTGGCGCTGTTTTTCTTGTTCCGGCAGCTCGGGTGGATGCCACACGTCGGCATCGCCGTCGCGACTGCGATCGGCGGCTGGCTCAATGCGCTGCTGCTGTGGGGCACACTCAAAGCGCGCGGGCATTTTGTTGCTGACGCACGCCTGAAGCGGACGCGTGCCGCTGATCCTGATTTCGAGCGTGCTGATGGGGGTGGCGCTTTGGCTGGCGCAACCGATTGCGGCGCCGTGGCTGGCCCTCGGGCAGTCCGCGCTCTGGCGGCTCGGCGGGGTGCTGGTCTTGGTGACGTTCGGCGCCATGGTTTATTTCTTGGCTGCGTTCGCAACGGGTGCGCTCAGCGTCCGGCAGCTTAAGAGTGCCCTCAGGCGCTAAGTGAGCGCACGTGAGAATTGCCCCTGCGGCGCGCCTCCACTTGCGCCCTGGGGCGAGGGGCGGCATAACGCCCGCGAGAGATTAATTCAGGGACCAAGCACACATGGCCTTCCAACCGCGCGTCTTCTCGGGCATGCAGCCGACCGGCAATCTGCATCTCGGCAACTATCTCGGCGCGCTGGTCCGCTGGGTGGAAATGCAGACCACCCATGAGTGCATTTACTGCATCGTCGATCTGCATGCGATCACAGCCTCATGGCAGGACCCGAAGGAGCTGCGGACGGCTATCCGCGATGTGACAGCGGCCTATATTGCCGCCGGCCTCGATCCCAAAAAGAGCATTCTGTTCAATCAGAGCCAAGTCCCGGCCCACGCGGAGCTTGCCTGGATCTTCAATTGTACGGCGCGCCTCGGGTGGCTCAACCGCATGACGCAGTTCAAGGAGAAGGCTGGCAAGGACCGCGAAAACGCGTCGATCGGCCTTTACGACTATCCTGTGCTGATGGCAGCCGACATTTTGACCTATCGGGCGACGCATGTTCCGGTTGGCGAAGATCAGAAGCAGCATCTCGAGTTGACGCGCGACATCGCTCAGAAGTTCAACAACGACTATCGCCGCGAGATCGTCGACGCGGGTTATGCCGACGGCGAATTCTTCCCGCTGGCTGAACCTGTCATCATGGGACCGGCGACGCGCGTGATGAGCTTACGCGATGGCACGAAGAAGATGTCGAAATCGGATGCCTCCGATCTCAGCCGCATCAACATGACGGACGACGCCGAGACCATCGCGCGCAAGATCCAAAAGGCAAAGACCGACGCCGATGGGCTGCCGTCCGAAGAAGCGGGGCTCGAAAACCGTTCGGAAGCCGACAATCTCGTCGGCATTTATGCCGCCCTGAAAGATGTGTCGAAGGCGGATGTTTTGCGGGAATTCGGTGGTGCGCAGTTTTCGACCTTCAAGAAGTCACTGGCCGACTTGGCCGTCTCGCGCTTGACGCCGGTCAATGCCGAAATGCGCCGTCTGGTCTCTGATCCGGCCGAGATTGATCGTATTCTGAAGTCCGGTGCAGAACGTGCTAATGCCCTGGCAGAACCGATCCTGGCGGAAACCAAGCGACTGGTCGGCTTCATCGGCTAATGCATGATATTGCGTCACAAATTGCGCGGCGGCCTGCTTGTGCTGGCGTCGTCAGGCGTGGCAGGATAGCGCTATGAAAGATCGTCGATCCTTTGAGGCGGGCCACCACCGCAAGTTTCTCGTCATCGTCGATGAGAGCAAAGAGGTGGAAGCTGCACTTTACTTCGCTGCCAGCCGTTGCCAGCGGTCCGGCGGGCACATTCTTTTGCTGTATGTGATCGAGCCCGACACCCAATTCTGGGGCGGCGTGCGCGCGGTCCAAATTGAAGAAGAGACGAATAAAGCGAAGGCGCTATTCCGGATGTTCCGGCGCAAGCTGACGCTCGAAGGCTTCGACGGCGTGGTCGTGGAAGAAGTGATCCGCGAAGGTAAAAAGGTCGATTGTATCCGGTCGCAAATCGACGAAGACGAAGATATCGCCGTGCTCGCTCTTGGCGCCTCGACCGATGCGAAAGGTCCGGGACCTCTGATTTCGGCACTCGCCGCAGGCGCAACCGCTGGCAAGTTCGCCATTCCGATCACGATCGTGCCGGGCGATCTCGGGATCGCGCAAATCAAGGCGCTTGCCTAAAGGCCGACGTGCCGGTTCATCAAGCCTTTGTTATGGCAAGGTCTTTGACCTTGCTCTTGCGCTCAGATAGAATAGTTCTAAATCTGATTTGAGCGGCGGGCCGTATTATCCCTCGACGCCTGAGCCGCATGCCGCAGGAGACAACACTATGTTCATCCAGACCGAAGCCACGCCGAACCCTGCGACGCTGAAATTTATCCCTGGCCGCGCCGTGCTGGGCGATGGCACAGCGGACTATCGCAGCAAAGATGAAGCGGCACCGTCGCCACTGGCGAACCGGTTGTTCGACGTCGACGGCGTGCGCGGCGTGTTCCTCGGCGGCGATTTCATTTCGGTGACCAAAGGAGCGGTGGAGTGGCAGCACATCAAACCGGCCATCCTTGGTGCCATCATGGAGCACTTCCTATCCGGCCAACCCGTGATGGGCAGCGACGGCGCGGAAGTCGCCGAAGCCGGACACTACGATCCCAAGGATGAAGAAACGGTCGCGACGATCAAGGAACTGTTGGAAACGCGCGTGCGTCCGGCGGTGGCGCACGACGGCGGCGACATTATTTTTCACGGCTTCAGCGATGGCGTGGTGTCGCTGCACATGCGCGGCGCCTGCGCAGGCTGCCCAAGCTCGACCGCGACGTTGCGCGGCGGGATCGAGAACCTGCTCAAGCACTTCTGTCCGGATGTTCGGGAAGTGGTTGCAGTCTGACGATCAGCCCCTGAGACTAGTAAAACCCGCCGGAGCCGGCGGGTTTTCTGTTTTCTCCTCATGCGTGATGGTTTTGGCGGCAATCCGCTTCCCACCCGCCAGGAAGCACTCTAAAGCGTAACGCCGATGAGACTTCTGCGGCAGCAGCCGCGCTTTGGACCCTAAATGCCGATCCTCGCCTTCGATACTTGTTTCGGTGCTGTTTCGGCGGCCGTGCGCCTGCCCGCGGGCGCGGGTGATGCGGCTGCGCGCGTGATCGAAACGTTCGAGCCGATGAGCACGGGGCATGCCGAGCGGTTGTTGCCGATGATTGGCGACACACTGCGTTTGGCCGGCATCGGCTATCCTGATGTGCGCACACTGGCTGTTACGCTGGGGCCTGGCGGATTTACGGGTCTCAGGGCCGGCATAGCGGCGGCGCGCGGCCTTGCGCTGGCGACACGTTTGCCTGTGGTGGGCCTGTCGAGCCTCGAAGTGATGGCGCTTGGCGCCGCTGTCGAACTTGGCTCCCTGCCCTCGGGCACGACCTTGGCCGTGATCGTCGATGCGCGCCGTGACGAAGTTTACGTGCAGACATTTGCGCACGATGGCACGACACCGCTGATCGCACCCCGACTTGCAACTGTCGCCGAGGCGGTTAACGTGCTGCCTGCAGGCGAGGTCGTCGCGGTTGGGTCTGGTGCCGAGCTTGTGGCCGCTCAGGCGGTTGGACGTCAGATTTCTGTGCGACTGCCGAACCTGCAGCCGCGTGCATCGCATCTCGCGCATGCGGCTGTTCATCTCGAACCGCTGACGCACGTGGTTCCGAATTACCTTCGCCAAGCGGATGCGAAGGTGCAAACTGCAAATGTGCTGCCCAGGATGGCACCATGACCGACACACCGACGCCCAAAAACGACGCCAGCCGCGTCAGTATGCTGTGGGCGACCATCGAGCACGCAGACGAGCTGGCCGCGTGCCACAAGACGTTGTTCGATCCGCCTTGGGACAAAGAGAGCTTCGAGCAATTTCTCTCGCATCCGGGATCGACGGCGTTGATTGCGCGAACCGGCAATCCGCAGGAGACGGTTGGCTTCATCATCGCGCAATTGGCGGCGGATGAAGCCGAAATTCTCACTTTCGGTGTGCGCAAGGATTGGCAGCGGCTCGGTCTCGGCAAGCGGCTGGTCGATGGCTTGAAACGTGCGGCTCAACGGGGCGAAGCGAAGAAGCTATTTCTCGAAGTAGCCGACGATAATCTGCCTGCGCTCGTGCTCTACAGCCGGATCGGCTTCAAAGACGTGGGCCGCCGCGCCGCATATTACAAGCGAGCGGACGGAACGACGGCGGACGCCCTCGTGCTGTCGCTCGCCCTTTGACACGACCATGATTGACCGACCGTTCTATCGACCATGACGGATACGCGCCCATCACCGAAGGCCAAAGCGCCCAGTTCGCTCGAGATGCGCTGCGCGCAGCATGGCTTGAGGATGACTGGGCAACGCCGCGTTATCGCGCAAGTGCTCTCGGCGGCAGAAGATCATCCCGACGTGGAAGAGGTGTACCGGCGCGCTAACGCAGTGGATAGCCGGATCTCACTGTCGACGGTGTACCGTACCCTGAACACGCTCGCGAGCCGTGGCATTCTGGAACGGCACAACTTTGGAGCCGGGCGCGCCCACTACGAAGACGCCAGGCGTGGGCATCATGATCACCTGATCAATGTCGAAACGGGGCAGGTCATCGAGTTCGAGAGTGGGGAGATCGAGAAACTCCAGGAGCGGATCGCGCGCGAGCTCGGATTCCGGCTGGTTGGGCACCGCCTGGAGCTTTACGGCGTACCCCTCAAGCCGAAGACGCCCACCAAAGCCGGTGGCGGCACCCGCAAATAAGGCACACCACCTCCGCCAGCGTCATCGCTTGAACACCCCTGGTGGCGTGCCTGCCGCCAGAAAAGCGCGCGTTGCCGACTGGACGAGCCTGACGCCGCGCGCTAAATGTGACAGAGATGTTGCAGCGCAACACAAGCCGTAACCGGGCGTTGACCTTCAGCCGAAACGCGTCGTCGTGACGCGCAGGCTACCGGCGCACAGTAACGGGATGCCAACAGCTTCCGGCGATACTGCCGGGGTTCAGGCCGACGATGGAATGAGCGGAGCCAGACGCATGTCGACAGGTCACGCGCCGACGAAGAAGGTCTTTCTCAAGACCTATGGCTGTCAGATGAATGTTTATGACAGCGAGCGCATGAGCGAAGCGCTGGCTCAGGACGGCTACGCGGCGACGGAGACCATCGACGACGCCGATCTCGTTATTCTCAACACGTGCCACATTCGCGAGCGGGCCGCCGACAAGGTTTACTCCGAGCTGGGGCGGATTCGCGAACTGAAGGACGCCCGCGCTGCCGCCGGCAAGATGACGACAGTGGCCATCGCCGGTTGCGTCGCACAGGCGGAGGGCGAGGAACTAACCCGCCGTGCGCCGGCCGTCGATCTCGTCATAGGTCCGCAGAGCTATCACCATCTGCACGAAACTCGTGGCGCAGACACGTGCGGACGGGCGACCGATCGTCGAGACGCAGTTTCCTGACGACGACAAGTTCAAGGCGCTGCCGGAGCGGCGGCGCACTTCGGCAACGGCCGCTTTTCTGACGGTGCAGGAAGGCTGCGACAAGTTCTGTACGTTCTGCGTTGTGCCTTACACGCGCGGCGCTGAATATTCACGACCCGTCGCGCAAATTGTCGCCGAAGCAAGCAAGCTGGCGAGCCACGGTGTGCGTGAGTTGACGCTGCTTGGTCAAAACGTCAACGGCTACCACGGCGCGGGCGCCACCGGCGCCGATGTCACGCTGGCCGGACTTGTGCGCGCGCTGGCCGAGGTCGACGGCATCGAACGTATTCGTTACATGACCAGTCATCCGCGCGACATGAGCGACGATCTGATTGCCGCACATCGCGACATCGACAAGCTGATGCCGTTCCTGCATTTGCCTTTTCAAGCCGGCTCAGATCGCATTCTCGCAGCGATGAACCGCAAGCATACGGCGGCCGACTACGTCTCGCTGGTCGATCGCATCCGGCACGCGCGGCCGGACATCGCCTTGTCGACCGACATCATCGTCGGCTTCCCTGGCGAAACGGAAGGCGAGTTCCAGGCGACCCTGGAGATCGTCAAAACCGTGCATTTCGCCTCGGCGTATTCCTTCAAATTCAGTGCGCGCCCCGGCACACCGGCTGCGAGCATGGACGGCCAGTTGCCGGAGGCCGTCAAAGACGAACGCTTGAAGCGCCTGCAGGATTTGTTGCAGCAGCAGCAGCGTCTCTTCAACGCTGCCTGCGTCGGCAAAGTGTTTCCGGTGCTGTTCGAGAAGGCCGGACGGCATGAAGGGCAGTTGATTGGACGTTCGCCCTACTTGCAGTCCGTGCATGCGAACGCCGACGCGTCGGCTATCGGCAAAATTTTGCCGGTCGAGATATCAGCGGTCGGCCCCAACAGTCTGGCTGGTGTCGTCGTCGCGCACTAGAGGCGCGTCGACCACTTTAGCCCGCGATGACTTTCTCAAGTGCTGCGGCTGCGATTTCGACATCCTTGCGGGTGACGTCGTGATGCGTGACCGCGCGCATGAGTGACGGCCCCATTGCGCCGATGCGAACGGAGTGGCCGAGCACGCCTTCGGAAATGGCTTTGGCTGCCTTGCCGGTTTTCGAGACGTCGAGAAAGACCAGATTGGTTTCGACCTTATCGAAGACCAACGAAACGCCTTTGATGTTAGCGGCGAGTTCGGCGAAACGTTTGGCGTGGGCGTGATCATCTGCAAGGCTCGACCAATGATGATCGATGCCGTAGAGGCCGGCGGCGGCGATGATGCCGGATTGGCGCATTGCACCACCCAAACGATGCTTCCATCGCCACGCCTCGGCGATGAAGTCTTTCGATCCGGCAAGGACGCCGCCAATCGGGCAACCCAACCCCTTCGAGAGATCCAGCCAAGTGCTATCGCATGGGCGCGCACATTTCTTTTGCGGATACGCCGGACGCCACCACAGCATTGGGTAAGCGCGCGCCGTCCATATGCAAGATCAAGCCGTGGGCTTTGGCGGCCCGTGCGACATCATTGATTTGCGCCATGGTCCACACGGCACCGCCGCCAACGTTCATGGTCTGCTCGATGGCAACCATCCGCGTGCGCGGGTGATGCCGGACTGCGGGGTCGCGGACAGCGGCGGTGACGGCCGCGCCTTCGAAAATGCCGCGCGTGTGTGCGACCGGCCGGATCTGGGCTCCGGTGATCGCTGAACCGCCTGCGCCTTCGTACATAAAAATATGACTGATCTCGGGTGCGATGATCTCGTCGCCAGCGCGGCAGTGGACCGCGAGTGCGATCTGATTGCACATCGTGCCGGACGGTAGAAACACCGCCGCTTCTTTGCCGAGCATTTCGGCGACGCGGTCTTGGAGCGCGCGGGTCGTCGGGTCTTCGCCTTTTTGCTCATCACCGACTTCGGCTTCGGCCATGGCTTTGCGCATGCCCGGGGTGGGGCGTGTCACGGTGTCGGAAAAGAGGTCGATCAATCGGTTGGTCATCGGTGTCCGTCGTGGTTGCCAGGACAGGTTTCCCTGCGGGCGGATCAGGATTGCACGTGTGGTTCAGCAACCCCGGTTGCTTTGATGGCGGTTGTTATGCCCTATAGCACATCGAGATCAATGCGCAGAACGGTGGCGGCAAGCTACCCTGTCGGGCGCGACCCTGGGAGGACTTAAGATGCAACTTAGCAAAGATATTTCGGCAGTGGTAACCGGCGGTGCATCCGGTCTTGGCGGTGCGACCGCCAAAGCACTGGCAAGCCGTGGTGTTAAGGTCGCGATCTTCGATCTCAACGAGGCGATGGGCGCCAAGCATGCGAGCGAGATTGGTGCGAAGTTCTACAAGTGCGACGTCACGAACGAGGCGAGTGTCGAGGCGGCATTTCAGGCGGCGCGCAAGGACAACGGCGCGGAGCGAATTCTGGTGAACTGTGCTGGCATCGCGATCGCCAAGCGCATCACACGGAAGAACAAAGACACCGGCGCCATCGAGCCGCACGATCTGGCTAGCTTCACCAAGACGATCCAAATCAACCTCATCGGCACCTTCCTGATGATTTCGAAGGCCGCGGCGTCGATGCAAGGTCTGACGCCAATGACTGCGGATGGCGAGCGCGGCGTGATCATCAACACCGCGTCGGTCGCCGCCACCGACGGCCAGATTGGTCAAGTCGCTTATGCCGCCTCGAAAGGTGGTGTGCTTGGGATGACGCTACCGATCGCGCGCGATCTCGCTCAGACCGGTATCCGCGTCTGCACGATCATGCCAGGTCTATTCCTGACGCCGATGTTCGATACGTTGCCAGACGAGGCCAAGCAGTCGCTGGCGGCATCGGTGCCGTTTCCCTCGCGTTTGGGGCGGCCGAGCGAGTATGCGTCACTGGCTTGTCATATTTGCGAGAATGAAATGCTTAATGGAGAGGCAATCCGTCTGGATGGCGCAATCCGTTTGCCGCCGCGGTGAAAACGGACGGTTGTCCGTTTACCATTAGTTTGACTTACGCGGAACATTGCGCAGTGCAGCGCGTTTCAGGTTGGCAACAGGAGGCCGGCGACGTATTAGGACATTCTCACTTCTTTGTGGACGCATCTCAGACCCATCCCCCAATTTCCGGCTGGATGCAGACCACACGTACTTTGGTATTGCGTCATGTCTCTGTTCCGTCAGCCTCAATGGCGTTTGTGGTCGCGGCCTTTTGTAGGCGCAGCAGGGCTCATTGTCGCTGCCGGCGCTTTCGCTGGCGCCGTGTGGGAATTTATTACCGAAGCGCCATCGCCAGCAGCCGTAACTCAACGCGCCGACAGCCCCTTGCGCTCGACCGCAGCGCCGACACGCAACGCTCTGGCCGAGGCCATTGGTTTTGACATCGCGGCAGGCAACAACTCGCCGGTGCTGACGCTCGCGACGCGCGGATCAGGGGAAGTGACGAATTCCGATTGGGCCGAGCGTCTCGCCGATCCGGGCTTCTGGTCCAACATGAAGCGGCAGAAATCGAACGGAACTGGCGGCTGGAGCGGCGGCCAAAACGTGCGCCCATCCGGGCTGACGAAAGACGGGCCGACGTCGCTGCCGAACGGTCTGCAGGGGCGATCTTCGCCCGTTTTCAATGCTCGAGAAAACAACGGGTCGACCTACCGGACCATGTGCGTGCGGCTGTGCGATGGATTTTATTGGCCGGTGAGTTTTGCAACGACCAAGGATAATTTCGAGAAGGACGAGCAGACGTGCCAAGCGAGCTGCGGCGGCGCAAAGAATGCGCGTCTGTTCAGCTATCCGAACCCAGGCGGATCGACCGACGATCTCGAAGACGACAACGGTGTTCCCTACAAAAAGCTACCGAACGCCTTTGCATTCCGCACGACTTATAACGACAGCTGCAAATGCCGGGCGCATCCGTGGGAGGAGCAGGCCCTGGATCAGCACAAAATCTATGCACTCGAGAGTAAAGATCCGAAGAAAAATCCAGGCGTGAAGGCCGAGATCGAGGCACTTCGGAAGAAGATGTCGCAAGCTGGAGGTGCTGCTGCCGCTCCTGGCAAGCAGTCGCAACGGGCAAACGGCGACACCGCTGACATCGTTGCTGCGAACGCCCCTGCGACAATGGACCCCGCACGCCGCATGAGCCGCGCACCACGCGCTGCGCAATCGTTCGTGTCGAAGCAGGCGGAAACTCGCATCGCACTGCCGGCCGCCACCTTGATCCGGCCCACAGCATCGCTCCGGCGAGACCTTGCGCCGGTTCGCACGACCGCCGACGCGCCCAGCGTGCGTATTCGCCTCGGGGCGCAGCCACCGGTCGAGGTGCAGGTCGAACGGAGTTCACGTCCACAGCGCGGAGCGGACGCCGGCGAGACGCGTGGGCTGAAGCCCGAGATCGTGCGCCGTTAACGTCTGCGTAAGACATGGCTTATTCAGCCAATCTTTGGGAATTTCGACGATAACGCCTTGTCGGCCGACGCGGCTGCCTTCGATATCGGGGGCGGAGTCCCGTGTCCGGCGCTGTTTTTGTGCGTTACTGGTTGTTTGCGTCCCATGGTCCGCCGTCCCATTCGTATTTCTGTGTTTGCGGCAGCGCTGGCGGCGGGCAGTTTGTGTGTGATGCTCAGCTACTGCCGCGCAGGCTCAGGGCTTTTTCGAACAACTGTTCGGGGGCGGAAGTCCGCCGCCACAAGCCCGCCTGCCGATACAATCGCGGCCAGTGATGTCACGGCCAGCGGCCAACCGCGATGATGACGATAGCGCGCCCGCACGGACGGGCGGAACATACCGCACCGTGTGCGTCCGGACGTGCGACGGCTATTACTTTCCGATCAGCTTCGCGACCACGCGCAAGAATTTCCAACACGACCAAGAAAAATGCTCGGCAAGTTGCGGCGACGCACGGCTTTATGCCTATCGCAACCCCGGCAGCGGCATTGAAGATGCGGCGGACATTTCCGGTCGCAACTACACGCAACTGCCGACCGCGTTTGCGTTCAAAAAGAAGATCGTTGAGGGATGCGCCTGCCGTCCGGCGCCCTGGACGGAGGCCGAGATGCAGCGGCACAGGGGCTATGCTGAGGCGGCCTCAGGTGCCGCCACGCCAAGCGCACGGCCGCCGCAGACATTGGCTGCGATCGTGCAACACGACACGGCGAAGACCGCAGATACGCCCGCAAATGGCGACACCGCGACAGAGGCACCGCCTACCAACTTGCCGCTGCCGATGCTTTGCCTCCGAAGCCAACAGTCGCAGCTGCACCCGCGGTGAAAAAAGTGGCATCAGCGCGCGCGACCAAGTCTCGCGCCGGCCCGCAACCGCCGCGCGGCGTCGGATCGACGCTGGCCTATGGCGTCGCAAAATCCGGCGGCGGCAGCGCACCGCTGTTTCCCTCGATGGGTCTTGGCGGACAATCAAACTACACTTGGCCGGGTGATCCCGTGCGGCGCTGAGCCGGTTCAGGCTTGAACACACGCGTCCATTGCTTTTGCCAAACGAAGATCGAGGCCGGTGACACCGCCGGCGTCATGGGTGGTGAGGGTGACATCGACGCGATTGTAAACATTGAACCATTCGGGGTGATGGTTCATCTGCTCCGCCACCAGCGCTACGCGCGTCATGAAAGCAAAAGCCGCACTGAAAGTGTCAAATTTAAAGGTCTTAGCGATCGCCGTGCGACCGGGCACGCGTCGCCAATCGGGTAGCGCCGCCAGTGCGCGATCGAGTTCGGTCTCCGGCAACAGATCCGGCATGCCACATCTCCCTGCTTGTCGGCTGGCGCGAATTGGCCGACACTTTTGCAGTCCCTGAGCCGTTCCAGCACCGAGCCCCGCAGTCGCGCCATGACACTGATTGTTTTTGTTTGCCGCGGCAATACGTGCCGGTCGCCGATGGCGGAGGCGTACGCGCGGCACAAGGCGGCAGCCAATGGGCTTTCAGATGTCGTGTTCGCATCTGCCGGCGTTGCGGTCAGTTCAGACATCCAAAGACCGGACCGGGCTGGCGACCAACGCTTTGCGCGCCGCTGGCATCACGGTTGGGCCGCATCGTCCGGCTCAAGCCTCAGCGGAGTTCCTGGCGTGCGCCGATCTCATTCTGACGCTTGATGCCTCCGTTGCGGCTGATGTGGCTGTGCTCGCACCGGCCAAGGCTCACGCAGTGCGCCCGCTGATGCAATTTGCGCCTCAACTTGGCCCTGAGGTTCCTGATCCCTGGGGTGGAACCGACGCCGACTATGCACGCGCTTTTGACCTTATTCGCGCTGCGGTCGACGGTTTATTGGCCGAGCTTCAACGCAAAGGATACGTGGCTTCGACGCCGTAGGGTCCACCGCCTGTGCCGGGCCGCGCCGACATCACGGCGAAGGTATCAATCCGGATCGGCTCGAGACGCATATGTCCCGCATCCTGCAGAAATTGCGCGATCTGCCGGGGGCGGCCGACATGCAACCGAGCCAATGTGACATGCGGCACGAACGGGCGTGGCTCCGGTGGGAACCCCAAGCCGCGCGCGACGCGTTCGATTGCGCGTTGCAGTTCGGTCAATTCCGGCGACGGCTCGACAACGGCATAAATCGTTGTCGGTTTATTGGCGCCGAACACGGCGGCGCCTTTGATGTTGAGCGTCAACGACGCCTCGTCAACCATCTCGAGTGCATCGAGTATCTCTTGTTCTTCGGCGTTGGACACATCACCGAAGAAGCGCAAGGTTAAGTGCATATTGTCGGCCGAAATCCAGCGCGCGCTATCGACCTCGCCGCGCATCAACGACAGATGCAGGCGCGCTGATTGCGGCAACGGCAGAGCGGCAAACAAACGCGGCACGGGTCACTCCATATTCGAGGGCTGCGCACATGAATCTCTATCGTTTCGCTAACCGCCGGCGGCACGCTTGGCTTTCACACGAGCGATCAACTCTTCGACTTTTGGCAGGATGCCGGCGACAATTTCCTCGACACCCTTTTCGTTAGGATGGATGCCATCGGCCAAATTCAAATTGGCTTTGAGCGCGATGCGTTCGAGGAAAAACGGATACAGCAGCGCATCATGCTTTTGCGCGAGTTCGGCAAACATCGCATCGAAGGCCGCGACATAGGCCTCGCCGAGATTGCGCGGCGCATGCATGCCGGCGAGCAGTATTTCCGATTTCTGTGCTTTGAGCGCGGTCAGGATCTTGTCCAGATTGTCACGCGCGGCGGTGGCGCTTAGCCCGCGCAAGGCGTCGTTGGCGCCTAATTCGACAATGACTGCGTCTGCATCTTGAGGCACGGCCCAACCGAGCCGCTCAAGGCCTGCCGCGGTCGTATCACCCGAGACGCCAGCATTGATAATTTCGACCGCATGCCCCCGCTCCTTCAAGGCCCGTGCGAGAACGGGGGGGAAGGCCTTATCAGCCGGCAGGAGGTAACCCGCCGTCAGACTGTCACCCAAGGCCACGATCTTCAGCGGGGCGTTCTCAGCCGCGATGACCGGCATTGCCATGATCACAATTCCGTAGAGAAGCGTGAAGACCGACAGGAAAGTGCGGGCAGCACCGTTGCCCAAAGGCTTCCGACGTACCATTTGGAAGAGGGGAACTTGCTCGGTCACAACCTTCTCACCACCCGACGTGAATGTTTGCATCGCTTTCCGGCGCACACGCGATCGCGCGCCGACGGATGACTTCACCAGAGGTAAGAGGTGGGTGTGGCAGTGACAAGGCCTCTTTCCGCCACGATTCAGACCGACAGGTCGCCGCCTGTCACCCGCCATTTCCGAGACCACAGTCAGGACCTCCGCCTTGAACTCTTCAGCACCGATCCCCGTCATTCAGCTTAAAGATGTGACGCTGACGCTCAACAGCCGGGCAGGGGCTGTCAATATTCTGAGATCTGTTTCGCTGGACGTTGCGACGGGATCGTCTGTTGCTATCGTCGGCCCTTCCGGCTCCGGCAAGACGTCGTTGTTGATGGTGCTCGCGGGGCTCGAAAAAGCGACCGGTGGTGAGGTTCGGATCGCCGGGCACGACTTTTCGCGGATGACTGAGGACCAATTGGCGCTGGCGCGGGGCCGCGACATCGGGATCGTGTTTCAGTCGTTTCACCTCGTCCCAACGATGACCGCACTTGAGAATGTCGCACTGCCACTCGAACTGGCTGGGCGAGCGGACGCACGCACGACGGCGGCAGCGCTGCTCGACACCGTTGGCCTCGGGTCACGGCAGGAGCATTTCCCGGCGCAACTTTCTGGCGGCGAGCAGCAGCGTGTGGCGTTGGCCAGAGCTCTGGCGCCCCGGCCGAAGATTTTGTTTGCCGACGAGCCGACCGGAAATCTCGACGAGAGAACCGGGGTTACGATCACGCAACTGCTGTTCGATCTGCACAAGCAGCACGGCGCGACTCTTGTTCTGGTGACCCATGATATGGGGCTCGCGAAGCGCTGCGGCCGCGTGGTGCGCATGAGTGATGGCCGGATTGCCAGCGATACGTCGTCGCCTCCGACCGGCCTCGAAGCGACCGCGAACGAGGTCCGAGTATGAGCGGCACCAACGTTGTTTCGGGCTGGCGGGCAGCACTGCCGTCTTCCGATAAACTCGCCTTGATGTTCCGGCTGGCGTTCAGAGAACTGCGCAGCGGCATCGGCGGCTTTTACGTTTTTATCTTGTGCATCGCCCTTGGCGTCGCCGTGATCGCTGCGGTGGGGTCGCTGGCGGACGCCCTCCGGAACAGCTTCGAGCGGCAGGGCGCGGCGATCCTGGGTGGTGACGTGACCATGTCCCGGCCGCATTCACGCATCTCGGCCGCAGAGCGCGGCTGGATCGACAGTTTGGGCCGCAGCAGCGAAGTTGCGACCGTGCGCGCGATGGCGCGGCGTCTCGACGGCGAAGATCAAGCCCTGGTCGAAATCAAAGGCATCGACGACGCCTATCCGCTCGTTGGGTCGCTGCGGCTTTCAGGCGGCGTCACGCTGGACCAACTGCGTCGGGGGACCGATATTGCCGTTGAACCAATCTTGCTCGAGCGGCTCGGAGTTAAAATCGGCGATAAACTGCAACTTGGGAAAACCGAGCATGTGGTGCGCGCCGCAATCGAAACCGAACCTGACAAGGTTGCCGAGCGGCTGACGGTCGGGCCGCGTGTCCTCATTTCGGCACGGGCCCTGGAAGGCACTGGCTTCATCGACCCCGGCAGTCTCGTTACTTGGCGTTATGCTGCGGTCTTAAAGGATGCGGGCGACGGCGCGGCTGGACTGGTGACCTTTCGCGACAAACTGCGCGCGGCTTTACCTGAGGCTGGTTTCACAGTGCGCGACCGGCGTGACCCGGCACCCGCCGTTTCGCGCACGCTGGAGCGGCTGCGGCAATTCCTGACGTTGCTCGGTTTGACCGCATTGATGGTTGGCGGCGTGGGTGTGGCCAATGCCGTTTCGACCTATATCGACAAGCGCCGCAGCGTGATTGCGACGCTGAAAAGCCTTGGGGCGACGAGCGACGTGATCCTCGGCGTGCATCTGATCCAAGTGCTATTGATGACTGCTATTGGCGTGGTCATCGGGCTCGTGACAGGGACGGTACTGACTGCGATTATCGCGCAACTCGCGGGTTCTGCATTGCCAATCAAGGCGGATATTGGGATCAGCCCTGCCGGCATGCTGACTGCGGCGCTTTACGGCTTTCTTGTCGCGCTGGTTTTCATTTTGTGGCCGCTCGGACGCGCCGAGCAGATCCGCGCGAGCGTGCTGTTTCGCGATGAAGTGACGAATGAAACCGTGCGTCCGCGCCGCGCCATCATCGTCGCGACCGTCTTGGCTGTCGCGACGCTTTTCGGTCTTGCCGTCTTCAGTGCCGAGGCCAAGCGGCTGGCCGCTTACTACTGTCTGGCAGTCACCGGTGTGCTGTTCAGCTTCTGGGCGTTGGGGCTTTTCATTTCGTGGGCGGCGGGGAAAATTCCGCGCCCGCGGCGGCCGGAAATTGCGCTGGCACTTGCCGACATTGCGGCCCCAGGTGGCCTCGCGCGTTCGGTCGTCTTTCGCTCGGAACGGGCCTCTCTTTGCTGGTTGCGGTTGCGCTCGTCGACCGCTCGATCGTCAATGAGCTCAGAGGCCGCGTGCCTGCGACCAGCCCCAACTACTTCATGCTCGACATCAAGAAGAGCGAGATCGACGCCTTCAACGCGTTGGTGCTCAAAATTCAGCCGGGCACGGAGATCCATACCGCGCCAATGCTGCGCGGGCGGATCGTGAAGATCGGCGACACGCTGGCGGAAAACGTGAAGGCGCGGCCCGAGCAGTCGTGGGTGCTGAATGGTGATCGCGGGCTGTCCTACAGCGACACAGTGCCGGATGGGTCGACGGTGGTCGAGGGCACATGGTGGGCGAAGGATTATGCGGGGCCGCCTCTGGTTTCTATGGAAGCGGAGATTGCGCGCGGGCTGGGGCTCAAGATCGGCGATACTCTGACGGTCAATGTGCTCGGCCGAAATGTCTCGGCCAAGATCGCGAACCTTCGCGACGTCAAATGGGAAAGCTTGGCGCTGAACTTCGTCCTCGTGTTTTCGCCGAATACGCTGGCAGGTGCGCCGCACAACGTGTTGGCGACCGTCACGCTGCCGAAATCGGCGCCGCTGTCGGTCGAGGCTCAAGTGGCGCGCGACGTCGGCAAAGCCTACCCGGCCGTAACGGCCATCCGGGTGAAGGACGCGATCAATCAGTTCAACTCGATTTTCGAGCGCGTGATGCTGGCCGTCCGTGCGGCGGGCAGCATCACGCTCCTGGCCGGAGCGCTGGTGCTGGCCGGCGCCCTCGCGACCGCTCAGCGGCGGCGAATCAAGCAAGCCGTGATCCTGAAAACGCTTGGGGCTACCCGGCGGCGGATCTTAACCACGCATCTGGCCGAGTACGGAATGCTGGCATTTTCAACAGCGTTCATAGCGGCCATACTTGGCTCCCTGGCTGCGTGGGCGACGGTGGCCAGGGTCATGCGTCTGGGCTTCGTTTTCTCTCCTATGGCGCTCCTGGAGGCTCTGGTGGTGGCTGTGGTTCTGGTCGGGCTCTTTGGGGGGTATGGGACCTCGCGCATCCTCAAAGCGCGGCCGGTTCCTTACCTGCGTTCAGAATAACGTCCACCCGGCCGGATCGGCTGAAAATTCAGCGATTACGTAGTTTCCACCCCTTGTTTTCCCACCGGGCTGCCCTATTTTCCATGCAACTGTGTCGCAGGGTCTCCGTAAGGCGACTTTCGGCACGGTCAAGGCAGCCCTCGTCTTGGGGACGGTAATCCCCAGCCTTGAACGGCAGAGGATAACAGGACAGGACACTTAGATGGCTCAGTTAGACAACAGGTATGCTCGCGCAGGCTCGGTTCCGAGCGCTGGCGTCGATATCGACCAAGGCCTGCGCAGTTATATGCTGCGGGTCTACAATTACATGGCTGGCGGCGTCGCGCTGTCCGGCTTGGTCGCCATGGTGATGAACAATCTGGCGGTGACAACCGATCCAAGCCAAGCGGTCAGCCCGCTTCGGCAGCAAGATGCTCACGCCGTTCGGCCAAATGGTTTACGGAACGCCGCTGATGTGGGTTTTGGTGTTCGCACCGCTCGCGTTTGTGCTGTTCCTGTCGTTCCGCGTGTACAAGATGAGCCCTGGCGCAACCCAGGTCGCTTACTGGGCGTTTGCGGCTGTGATGGGCGCGTCGTTGTCGACCATTCTGCTGCGCTACACCGGCCAGTCGATTGCACGCGTGTTCTTCATCTCGGCGGCGACTTTCGGCGCGTTGAGCCTCTACGGCTACACGACCAAGAAGGACCTGACGGGTTGGGGTAACTTCCTGATCATGGGTGTGATCGGCCTTATCATCGCTGGCCTGGTCAACATCTTCATGCAGTCGTCGGCGCTGCAGTTCGCTATCTCGGCGATTGGTGTTCTGGTGTTCGCTGGCCTCACCGCCTACGACACGCAGACCATCAAGGACCACTACTACGAGATCGCTCACGACGGCGCGCTCGCGACGAAAGGTGCAGTCATGGGGGCGTTGAACCTCTACCTCGACTTCATCAACATCTTCCAGTCGCTGCTCGGTTTGGCTGGCGACCGCGAGTAATGGATCCAGCGGTCAACCGCTGATCTCAGACGCCCCGCATCCCTGGATGCGGGGCGTTTTGTTTAGATTAACTCCCATGCGTCAGCCATGACATGCAATCGCCAAATCTCGCGGTAAGGTGTGCCGCAAAGCCGTACGTCGAGGCACTTTTGGCCTGCCTTCTCATCGTGTTCCCGCCCAGGATCGTTGCACTCTCATGACACACCCACGTTCCTCCCGCCTGTCCGCACGTGCTGTGGCGGCTGTCGTCGCACTTGTGTGCACGTGCCAACTCTTGTTTGCGCACAGCGGCGCACATGCGTCCGGAGTTCAGGCTTTCACGCCTCGGCCAGCGAACTGCCAGAACATCAACGGGCCGTTCGACAAGTGGCTCGCAACGTTCAAGGCGGAAGCGCAGCAGC
Organism: uncultured Alphaproteobacteria bacterium; assembly: GCA_963831185.1. Taxonomy (GTDB): domain Bacteria; phylum Pseudomonadota; class Alphaproteobacteria; order Rhizobiales; family Hyphomicrobiaceae; genus JABFRJ01. Next base: position 136,633 of record CAWHPE010000002.1, on the reverse strand, counting down.
GTGGCGTCAGGGCACAAACGCTCGCAGACCGCCCTTGGCGGCATCACCTACGATCAGCAGATCATTCACATCGATCGCGGACAATCGTTCTTCGCGCAGTCGTTCCTCGACTTCCAAGGCAAACTGGCGAACAACAACCGCCTGCAGAACGGGCTGGCGCAGATCAAGAAATACGCGGGGACTTTTCAACGTGCGGAAGCCGACTTCGGCGTGCCGGCGGCTGTTATCACTGCGTTCTGGGCGCTGGAGAGCGACTTCGGTGCGGGCATCGGCAAGCGGCCTGTGCTGCGATCCTTGGTGACGCTGGCTTGGGATTGCCGCCGCAGCGAGATGTTCCGCGAGGAGCTGCATGCCGCACTCGCGATCATCGACCGCGGTGATCTGGTGCCTGAGGAGATGATTTCGAGCTGGGCTGGGGAACTCGGACAGACCCAATTCCTGCCCACCCACTATCTCAAGAACGCCGTCGACTATGACGGCGATGGCCGCCGCAACTTGTTCAAGAGTCCTGCGGATGTGATCGGCTCGACGGGGAACTTCATCAAAAGCCTCGGTTGGGTCAAAGGTCAGCCGTGGCTCGAAGAAGTGCGCGTGCCCGCGCAGTTGCCGTGGGAGCAAGCGGGTCTCGATATGAAGCAACCGCGGTCGGCATGGGCAAAGCTCGGCGTGACAAAAGCCAGCGGCCAGCCGCTTGTAAGTGACGGGCTTGAAGCCTCCCTCATCCTGCTGCAAGGGCGTGGCGGACCGGCGTTTCTCGCCTATCCGAACTTCAAGATTTTCACGGAATGGAACCAGTCGCTGAACTACGCGACGACGGCTGCTTATCTCGCGACGCGCCTCGATGGTGCGGCTGCGATGTCGCGCGGTCCAAATCCAAGCACTCCGCTTTCAGTGGACCAGCTCAAGGAGTTGCAGACCTTGCTCGCGCGCGGCGGCTTTGGCGATGTCGGGGCGATCGATGGGAAGCTCGGCTACGCGACGCGCGCGGCGATCCGGCAGGCGCAGCTTAAACTCGGACAACCGGCGGATTCTTATCCGACCGTTGAGTTGATCGAGCGGCTGAAAGCGCGACGGCCGTAATCGCGTCCGCGCGTTGACAGCGGATCGATAGAAGCAGACGTTTTCCGGCGAGGTGGCACATGAGCGACCTCGCCGTCACCTTTTTGGGGAGGTCGCCGTGGCCCTGCTCGCTGCTGCGTTGATTGCGTTCTCGGCCCTTGAACATCTCGGGTTCATGGCGCTTGAAATGTTCTACTGGACGTCCGACTTCGGGATGAAGACGTTTGGGACTACGCCGGAATTTGCAAAACAATCGGCCGTTTTGGCTGCGAACCAGGGGCTTTACAACGGCATCCTGGCCGCCGGTCTTATCTGGGGTCTCGTCTCCGGCCGCCGTGATGTGCGGGTGTTTTTTCTACTCGCCGTCATCGCCGCTGGAATTTATGGCGGGCTTACCGCCAAAACTTCAATCCTCTACGTCCAAGCCCTGCCTGCGGCGCTCGCCCTGGCGCTTGAATTGATGCGGACGAAAAAACCCGCGTGAGCGGCGCTCGACGCGGGTTTGTCTGATATGCCGATGAGCTTCGATCGCGCTTTAACCGCGGCCTTCGAACGGCATTGCGGTGGCTTTGATGGTCATGGTCAGCACGTTGGCATCGAGCGGCAGCGACGCCATGTAGCGGATGGCCGAACCGCAATGCTCGGGGTCCATCACTGGCTCGGGTGCGATTGTCCCATTGGCTTGCGGAACGCCCGCTTTCATCCGTCCACCCATGTTGGTGTCGGCGTTGCCGACATCAAGCTGACCGCAGGCAATGTTGAATGGCCGGCCGTCGAGCGCGATGCACTTGGTCAGACCGGTGATGGCGTGCTTGGTCGCGGTGTAGGCAACCGACATCGGACGTGGCGCGTGGGCCGAAATCGAACCGTTGTTGACGATGCGGCCGCCCTGCGGCTTCTGCGCCTTGAAATGACGGATCGCTTCCTGAGCGCAAAGGAATGAGCCGGTCAGGTTGACGTCAACGACCTGCTGCCAGGCGGCGACCGGCAGTTCTTCCATGGGGACAGCTGCGGCGCCCATGCCGGCATTGTTGAAGAGGAAGTCGACACGCCCGAAGGCCTTCACGGTCTCAGCGAACAGCCGCTTTACCTCTGCCTCTTTTCCGACATCGGCCGCGACCGCTAGCATCTTGCCGCCGCCGGCTTTCGCCATCGCCACGGCTTTGTCGAGTTCTTCCTTGCGGCGGCCCGTGACCACAACATTCCAGCCGTCGGCCTGCAAATGAAGTGCGGCGGCGCGGCCGATGCCGGTACCTCCGCCGGTGATGATTGCGACTTTGCCTGTGCCGGACATTGCTGGTTCCTCCCAAGATTATTCATATTATTTATGGCGGCTGGTCACGGAACCGGCCATCCCACTTCGTCAGCATCGGGTATGCGGTAGACGACGGCCCGACAGCCGCACTCTCAATCCTTACCGGATTGCTGCGCCGAGCGCCAAAACACGACAGGGGCTGTTTTACGCCATTTCAACCCCTGCGCGATATGCTGCGCTCTGAGTTTTTGTTGGAGGATGGCTGTGCGCTCGCTCTTGAACCTCGGCCGTGCCGTCGGCACCCTCGTGACCGCCTTTCTAGTTATGATCGCTGTTGGTGGCTATACGCTCTTGAGTGCGGCGACCGGAAGTGGCGGCTGCATCGGGCCCGTCGCCTAGCTCTCTCTCATACGACGATGTGCATCGCTCCGCGCGTTTGACTGCTACCGAGCGCAAGAATGCCGTGAACCGTTGTGTGAAGAAGGGCAATCTGTTCGTGGCCACATCCACGACGAGCTTCAAGCCGCAACAGCCGACGTGCTCTGACCGACCGCGAAAATCTTGCTTACGTCGTCGACCGCGGTTGCGACTGCATCGTGAACCAGTTCGAAGATCGCAGCAGCAAAATGCAATTCATGATGGCGATGACCGTGATCGACAACGGTTTCAGCAGCTTGCTGTTCCGTACCCGGCCAGATTTCAGCGGGTATTGGCCGGCCGCGCAGAAACACGGCATGACACGCCAGGATTTTCAGAGCGCGATCAGAGATCTTGAGTTGATCGCGAGATCGTCGATCAAGACCTGCGATCTGCATCTGACCGGGCGGTAATGCGCGCTCAGCGTGTCGGGACAGGCTTGTCGCCGCGATAGTCGTAGAAACCGCGCTGCGTCTTGCGGCCAAGCCAACCGGCTTCGACGTATTTCACGAGCAGCGGGCACGGGCGATACTTGCTGTCGGCCAAGCCTTCGTAGAGCACCTGCATCACGGAGAGGCAGGTATCGAGGCCGATGAAATCGGCTAGTTCGAGCGGGCCCATGGGATGGTTGGCGCCGAGCTTCATGGCCTTGTCGATGCTTTCGACCGTGCCGACGCCTTCATACAGCGTATAGACGGCTTCGTTGATCATCGGCAGCAGGATGCGATTGACGATGAAGGCCGGAAAATCCTCACTGACCGCGATCGATTTACCCAAGCGTTCGCAGTATTTTTTCGCTTCAGTGAAGGTCGCGTTGTCGGTCGCGATGCCACGGATCAGCTCGACGAGCTGCATCACCGGCACGGGGTTCATAAAATGGATGCCGATGAATTTTTCCGGACGATCTGTGCCCGCGCCAAGACGCGTGATCGAGATCGACGAGGTGTTGGAGGCGACAATCGCGCTCTTTTTAATCTTCGGGCATAGTTCCTGGAAGATCTTGCGCTTGACGCTCTCATCTTCAGTCGCCGCTTCGATGATGAGATCGGTGTCGCCGAACCCATCCAATGTCTTGGTGTAACCGATGCGGCTCATCGCATCCAACATGTCGGCCTCCTTGAGGAGGCCGCGCGAGACTTGCCGTGCCATATTCTTCTGAATGATGGCGACGGCCTTCTCGTAGGCTTCGGGACGCAGGTCAGAGATCGTAACCGAATAGCCGGCGATGGCCGAGACATGGGCAATGCCGTTGCCCATCTGACCGGCGCCGATGATACCGACGGTACGGATTGTTCCACCCGAGGCTGCAGTTTCGGCGGTCATTGGCGTCTTCCATCCGGTCGCGTTGCAGGCGATCTCTGTTGCGTTTGCAAAAGAAGAGGCGGGTTTAACCCGCCTTTTCCAGTTCAGCTTTCAATTCCGGCAGCGCCTGGAACAAGTCCGCGACGAGGCCATAGTCGGCCACCTGGAAGATCGGCGCTTCGCCGTCTTTGTTGATCGCGACGATGACTTTGCTGTCCTTCATCCCAGCGAGATGCTGGATGGCGCCCGAAATACCGACGGCAATATAAAGTTCGGGAGCGACGACCTTGCCGGTTTGTCCGACCTGATAGTCATTCGGGACGAAACCTGCGTCGACGGCGGCGCGCGAGGCACCCATCGCGGCGCCGAGTTTGTCGGCCACCGGCTCGATGTAGGTTTTGAAGTTTTCGCCCGAGCCCATGCCGCGTCCGCCGGAGATGACGATGCGCGCGGCTGTCAGTTCTGGACGGTCAGACTTCTGCACTTCGGCTTTTTCGAAGGCCGAGAGACCGACGGCGGCAGGTGCCGCAGCGGTTTCGACGGCCGCCGCACCGGACATGCCGACAGCTTGGAACGACGCCGTGCGTACGACGATCACTTTCTTCGCGTCGGTCGATTGGACGGTTTGGATGGCATTGCCGGCGTAGATCGGACGTTCGAACGTGTCAGCGCTCACCACCTTGGTGATGTCGGAGAGCTGCATGACATCGAGGGTTGCGGCGACGCGGGGCGTTATATTCTTGGCAGTCGCGGTCGAGCAGGCGACGAGCGCCGAATAGTTGGCCATCATCGGCACGATCAGCGCCGTCATTTCTTCGGCCAGTTGGCGCGCGAGGTGCGGCGCGTCAACGAGGATGACTTTGGCGGCGCCGTCGAGTTTGGCGGCAGCATCGGCAACGGCCTTGCAGCCTGAACCGGCGACGAGCACATGCACATCGCCACCCAGCGCCTTTGCGGCCGTCATAGCCTTCGCGGTCGCGGGGTTCAGGGCTTGATTGTCGTGGTCTGCGATCAACAAAACGCTCATTGCAGCACCCCTGCATCGTTCTTCAGTTTTTGGACGAGTTCGGCAACGGTCGCCACTTTGACGCCAGCCTTGCGGCCTGCGGGTTCTGTCGTTTTCAGGACCTTCAAGCGGTTGGCGACGTCAACGCCGAGGTCAGCCGGCTTCTTGGTGTCGAGCGGCTTCTTCTTGGCCTTCATGATGTTGGGCAGCGAAGGATAGCGCGGCTCATTGAGGCGTAGATCGGTGGTGACAATCGCTGGCAACTTGAGTTTCAGCGTTTCGAGGCCGCCGTCGATTTCGCGCGTGACGGTTGCGCTATCGGCTGCCAGTTCGAGCTTGGACGCGAATGTCGCCTGCGGCCAGTTGAGAAGCGCGGCGAGCATCTGCCCCGTTTGATTGCTGTCATCGTCAATGGCTTGCTTGCCAAGAATGACGAGATTTGGATTTTCGGTCGCGATGATCGCTTTCAGCAGTTTGGCGACTGCGAGCGGTTCGACCGTTTCATTCTCGCCGACTTCGACAAGGATGCCGCGATCGGCGCCCATCGACAGCGCGGTGCGAATGGTCTCTTGCGCTTTGGCCGGGCCAACGGAGACCGCAACGATCTCGGTGACGATGCCTTTTTCCTTGAGGCGGACGGCTTCCTCGACGGCGATCTCGTCGAACGGGTTCATCGACATTTTCACGTTAGCGAGTTCAACGCCGGTCCCGTCAGCTTTGACGCGGATCTTGACGTTGTAATCAACCACGCGCTTGACCGGCACGAGGATCTTCATCGAGGGCGCTCCACAACAACTGCTTTTTGACATCCAATCCGATTTAAGAACACGGCGCCCCGCAGTACCGGCTTCGGCGCTGCCTGCGCATGTTTCAAATCCGACCCGTGTATAGCCGATTTTGACCGCCGTCAGAGACAGCGTTCTCCCCAGCGGCCAGGGTTAATTTCGCATATGCAAAATCACGCTACGATCCGCCTGCCTCGGCTGTCAATTGACCGGGCGACAAAGCTGCTCCGTGCGCACCTTAGAGCGGATGCGGCGGATAGTCCTGCCTGCCAGAACGGTCATGCCGTCAGCGGTTCTTGCCCGGCACCCAAAGGACGTCGGCCCGGCCTTTGTCGTTGGCATAACGGCTTGCCACAAAGAGGAAATCCGACAACCGGTTGGTGAACTTGATCGCTGCCGCGCTGACCGGCTCGTCCGGGACGGTCGCAAGCTCAACCATATGCCGTTCAGCCCGCCGCGTAACGGTGCGCGCGATGTGCAGTGCGGCGGCGGTGGCACAGCCGCCCGGCAGCACAAACGAGCGCAACGGCTGCATCTCGCTATTCAACTCATCGATTTCGGATTCAAGGCGCGTCACCTGGGCGTCGGTGATGCGGAGCGGTTCATAGGCCAGCTTTTCGCCCCGGTCGGGGATACACAGATCCGCGCCTAGATCGAACATGTCGTTCTGGATGCGCAGCAGCATCTCATCGAGCCGCGGAATGCTGCCTGCAAGGTGCACGCGCGCGAGGCCGACGGCGGCATTTGCTTCGTCGACGGTGCCATAGGCGGCAATGCGGAGGTCATATTTCTTGACGCGCTGGCCGGTGCCGAGCGCCGTTGTGCCGTCGTCGCCAGTTCGGTGTAGATGCGGTTTAGAACGACCATGTCGCCTCTCGTGCTGTCCCGAACATTTTTTGCTGCCGCGCGCCTCACGCTAAGTGCCACTGGCGACGTGAGGCCTCTGCCTGCGTCTATGGCCGTGGCTTACGTGCTATCTGTAAACCTGCTGAACGATATTCATCATCAGCGCTTCAAGTAGATGGCCGACATAATGACGATGATGGCCACGAACTGAAGTCCGACGCGCCACCGCATCAATTTCTGGCTCAAGTTCGCATTCTGACCGCGAAGCATGTTCCACAGGCCCATCACCAGGACGATAAACACGGCCATGACCGCGACGGGCACGAGGTAGGGGAGGGTTTGGGGCATCTGGTGAGGTCTCGGCCTGCTCTTGTTCTGTCTTTCTACGAATTCCAGTCAGCATCCGATCACTCGCGCTCGTGCGCAAGCGTCTTGAGTGTACTTTGGTATCGGGCTACGGTGCACTTAACAACGTAGGACCGCCATAATTATGCGGTCACTAAACCGATGAAGTTTGTTAGCTGATCTGGCATGAGAAGAGGGTGCGGCCGATTCGACAGGTTCGCTCAGCATTTTCGATGTCATACCAACCGTCTTCCACCCAGGATGTCCATGGCCTTTAGGCCGCATCAGCGCCTGATATTGCCCGCGGTTGCTGCGCTTACGGTGCGCAGCGGCTCGCTTGCGGCTATCGCCCTTCTGGCCGTGCTGGCACACGGCGACATGGCTGCGGGCCAGACAGCCGACGAAGCCCGGCAACGGCTCGATGCGACCAAGAAATCATTAGACGTCACGCAGCGCCGGAAGCAGGAATTGCAAGCCGACGTAAAGTCGATCGCCGAAGAGTACGAGCGGTTACGGATCAAGAGCATTGAGCAAGCCCAGGCCGTTAGGGCAAGCGAAGGAAAGCTCACGCGGCATCGAAGCGCGGCTCACAGAGCTTAAAGAGCAAGAATTGCTGGTCCGAGGCTCCCTGCAGCGAAGTTACGGCTCGATCTCGACCCTGCTGGCTGCGTTGCAGCGCATGGGTCGCAATCCGCCGCCTGTCATGATCACCCGGCGCGAGGATGCGCTCTCGATGGTGCGCAGCGCGATGTTGCTCGCCGCCGCATTTCCTGAAATGCGGACCCAGGCGCTGGCCTTGAACGAGAAGCTTGGCGAACTCGTGCGTGTGATGGATCAGACCCGCGCCGAAGGCGATCGCTACAAAGCCGAGGTTGCCTCGTATCGTGACGAGCAGCTCCAGCTGGCTGCCGTTCTCGATCAGCGCAAGAAAGTGTTGGCTGACCGCCATAAAGAGCTGGCGCTGATCGGCCGTGCCGTGGCTGAGAAATCGAAAGACGTGGCCGACGTCGCGGAATTGATCGGTAAGATCGACCGCACAATTGCCGAGCAGACCCAACTCGGTGCTTATGAAAAGCAGCTGCAGAAAGAGGCCGAAGCCGCAGCGCCAAGCCCGCCGCCGGCCGACGCTGTTGCAGCTGCACCGCCCCTGACGGTTCCGCCTGTGGCTGAGGTGCCGGCCAAGAAGGTGACAACCACAGACATTGCTGGGCTGCCGAAATCTGCCGCAGAGGCGGCTGACGGCGCAGGCGTTGCCGTTGCGTCTGCCTCACCGGCGGCACCCGCCGCGCCTGTCCGCATTGCCAAGACGCCGGTTGAAAAAGTCGTGCCGGATCTCAAGCCGTCGATCACGCTGCAGCCGGGCGACCGGCTGGCGATGGTGACGCCGGGACGGATTCAGCCTGCGGTGCCGTTCCATCTTGCCAAGGCGCGGCTACCTTATCCGGTGCAGGGCAAGGTGATTTTGAACTACGGCGACAAAACGCAAACCGGCTCATCACAGGGAATTGTTCTGGAGACGCGTGCCGGAGGCCAGGTTACAAGCCCAAGTGACGGGTGGGTGATGTATGCGGGCGAATTTCGCAGCTACGGCAAGATCTTGATCATCAACTGCGGCGGCGGCTATCATATCCTTCTTGCCGGCCTGTCGCTTATCGATGTGCAGATCGGCCAGTTCGTGCTCGCGGGTGAGCCGGTGGGCACGATGGCCTCCGCCGCAAAAGGAACGAAGACCGGGCGCGATGAAAACGCTCCCGTGCTTTATGTAGAATTCAGAAAAGACCAACGGCCGGTCGACCCCCGGCCCTGGTGGGCAGACAACGGGCGCAAGGTACAAGGATGAGCCGCATGAGCCGCAAGACCGATTACGCCTTCTGGACCTTCATGACGATGGCCGGCCTCGCCGGAGCGAGCACCGTTTTCAACGTCACCAAGACCTATTCGGCGACGACGCCAAACACCGAGATCTACCGGCAGCTCGATCTGTTCGGTGACGTGCTTGAGCGCGTGCGGAATGACTACGTCGAGAAGCCCAACGATACGACACTGATCGAAAGCGCGATCAACGGCATGCTCGCTGCGCTTGATCCGCACTCGGCATTCCTCAACGCCAAGAGCTTCCGCGATATGCAGATCCAAACCCGCGGTGAATTCGGCGGACTCGGCATCGAAGTCACGATGGAAAGCGGCGTGATCAAAGTGGTCTCGCCGATCGATGATACACCCGCATCCAAGGCGGGCGTGCAAGCCAACGACTTGATCACCCATCTTGATGGTGATCAGATCATGGGGCTGACGCTTGAGCAGGCGGTCGAGAAGATGCGAGGGCCGGTCAATACGCCGATCCTGCTGACGATCGTGCGCAAAGGCAAAGACGAGCCCTTCGAGTTGAAGTTGACCCGTGACGTCATCCGCGTGCAAGCGGTTAAAGCTCGTCTCGAAGGCGATGTGATCTACGTCAAGCTCTCGACATTCAACGAGCAGACGCATTCGAATCTCGTCAAGAACGTCGACGCGTTGAAGAAGCAATTGCCGGCTGGCAAAACCGCGCGCGGCATCGTTCTTGATCTCAGAAACAATCCGGGCGGCTTGCTCGATCAGGCGATCGCTGTTTCCGACGACTTCCTGGAGCGTGGCGCAATCGTCTTGACCAAGGGCCGCAATCTCGAAGAAACGCAGCGCGCGAATGCACGCGCTGGCGACATCTCCGATGGCAAGCCCATCATCGTGCTCATCAATGGCGGATCGGCCTCGGCGTCGGAAATCGTGGCGGGCGCATTGCAGGACCACAAGCGTGCGACCATCATTGGTACCCGCTCGTTCGGGAAGGGTTCGGTGCAGACGATCATTCCGCTCGGTCAGAACGGCGCTATCCGCCTGACCACGGCACGTTACTACACGCCGTCTGGGCGATCGATCCAAGCCAAGGGCATCGATCCGGATACGATTATCGAGAACGAACTGCCGGATGATCTCAAAGCCAAAGTGGCCGAGAAGCCGCGTGGCGAAGCTTCGCTCCGTGGCCATCTCAAGGGCGATGCGGCGAAAGACAAGAAGGAAGAATTGGGTTCGTCGGCCTACGTGCCGAAGGAGCCGGAGAAGGATCAACAGTTGCAGCATGCGTTGAAGCTGCTGCGCGGTGAAATTGCCGAATTGCCGAAGAAAGCCGAAGTTGCGCCGGCACCTGCGGTTGAGACGCCAAAGCCGGCCGAAAAGAAGTAGTCTACTTGCCCATGACGCATTGGTTCATCATTTGATTTACCGTCGATCTCGGGCGCCACAACGGCGCCCGAGTTTTTTTAGATCGGCTCTTCTGTCGTCCGGAGACCTCAATGCCTATCGATGCCTCACTTCTTCCCTATCGACCTTGCGTCGGTCTCATGGTGCTCAATCAACAGGGTATGGTTTGGGTCGGGCGGCGTGTGGGCTCGCCCAATCAAAAGCATGGACCAGGAGGCTGGTGGCAGATGCCCCAAGGCGGAATCGATCCAGGCGAAGAGCCTGCGGCCGCCGCGCTGCGCGAGTTGAAAGAAGAGACCGGCATGCAGTCGGCGCGCATCCTGCGCGAAAGCAGCACATGGTACCCGTATGATCTACCGCGTGACCTGCTTGGGCGGGTATGGGGTGGAAAATATCGCGGCCAGAAACAAAAGTGGTTTGCGCTGCGGTTCGAGGGCGCGGATGGCGAAATTAACATCGTCGCCGGATGATCACGATCAGGAATTTGATATGTGGCGATGGGCGCCCATCGAGGAGCTGATCGACCTCGTGGTTCCGTTCAAGCGCGATGTTTATCTGCAAGTGCTCACCGAGTTCCGCGATCTTGCGGCGTGACGACGAGTGCGGCGCGTAGCGTGCGGCCTGTGTGGCGCCGCCGGTGAAAACAAAAACGCCCAGACTTTGATCTGGGCGTTTTTCATATGATGCTGATGTGAGAGCGTTAGTTGCGCTTTGCGTCGACCAGGGCTTTGAGTTCCTGGATCGCGCGATTGACGTGAAGGCGCGCGGTATCGTCGTCGGCCGACTTGAGCGCTTCTTCAGCTTCGGCGAGATCTTTTTCGAGCTGACGCGGATCGGCTTCATCGGTGATGAAAGCGCGTTCCGCGAGGATCGTGACACTGGTGGGGCTCACTTCAGCGAGGCCACCGTGGACGTAAATGCGTTTGATGCCATCGGCCATCACCGCGCGCACCGTGCCGGGAAGCAGCGTGGTGACAACCGGTGCATGACCCGAGAGGACGGTCATATCGCCATCGGTACCCGGCAAGAGAACTTCAGACACGTCGGCCGACACCAGGATGCGCTCCGGGCTCACAAGCTCGAACTTGAAGGTGGCTGCCATTGTCTTTCAGTCCTCGTCTTTCGTCGTGCCGATAGCTTTGCGCGCGTTGCGCCACAGCCACCCAACATCAACGGTCTTGTTCAGGCCGTGCCGCCGCCCTTGGCGTCGACTTCTTCAGGGGTTTGCACCTGCGTGCCGCAGAATGGGCAGAAGAAGATCGGATGATCGATCATGCCGGTCTCTTTATCTTCCATTTCTGCGAGACCAACGGACATATAGAGAATGCCGTCGTCGCTGGCCGCAATGAGAGGTTCGAAATCCTCGCCCGCCATTGCTTCTTTCAGGCTTTCACAGCATGTGCCGAACTTGGACGTGTTAGCCATTGGCTACTCCTTGCGTCAGGGATCGGATAAATCAGATCCGATTATTCCAGGTCGTCACACGATGCCAGATGATCCTGCGGCCGGCATCAGAAAGTCGACGCCGGTCACAGGTTTTTATTTTCATCAGGCAGCTTCGGCCAACTTCTCGGCCTTAGCGATTGCTTCTTCGATGGTGCCGACCATGTAGAATGCCGGCTCGGGCAGGTGATCGTAGGCGCCGTCGCAGATGCCTTTGAAGCCTTTGATCGTGTCGGCAAGTGGAACTTGGACGCCCGGCGAACCGGTGAAGACCTGCGCCACGTCGAAAGGTTGCGACATGAAGCGTTCGATCTTGCGGGCGCGTGCGACCGTCATCTTGTCGTCTTCGCTGACAGTTCGTCCATGCCAAGGATGGCGATGATGTCTTGCAGCGACTTGTACTTCTGCAGGACCGACTGGACCCTACGCGCAACCTGATAGTGCTCTTCGCCGACGATGCGCGGGTCGAGCATGCGCGAGGTGCTGTCGAGCGGATCGACGGCCGGATAGATGCCTTTTTCAGCGATCGTGCGCGACAACACGGTTGTCGCATCCAAGTGGGCGAACGAGGTCGCTGGCGCGGGGTCGGTCAAGTCGTCGGCCGGCACGTAGATGGCCTGCACGGACGTGATCGAGCCCTTTTGGGTCGAGGTGATGCGCTCTTGCAAAGCGCCCATGTCGGTTGCGAGCGTCGGCTGATAACCCACGGCCGAAGGAATACGGCCGAGAAGTGCCGACACTTCCGAACCGGCCTGCGTGAAGCGGAAGATGTTGTCGACGAAGAACAACACGTCCTGGCCTTTGTCGCGGAAGTCTTCTGCGACGGTGAGACCGGAGAGCGCGACGCGCATACGTGCGCCGGGCGGTTCGTTCATCTGACCGTACACCAGAGCGCACTTCGAGCCGGCACCGCCGCCCTTCTTGTTGACGCCGGATTCGATCATTTCGTGATAGAGGTCGTTGCCTTCACGCGTACGCTCGCCGACGCCGGCGAACACGGAGTAACCACCGTGCGTCTTGGCGACGTTGTTGATGAGTTCCATGATGAGAACGGTCTTGCCGACGCCGGCGCCGCCGAACAGGCCGATCTTGCCGCCTTTGGCGTAGGGTGCGAGCAGGTCGACGACCTTGATGCCGGTGACGAGAATTTCGGCTTCAGTCGACTGATCAGCAAAGCTCGGTGCTGCCTGATGGATGGCGCGCTTGGCGCTGGTCTTGACGGGCCGGCTTCGTCGACGGGCTCGCCGATAACGTTCATGATGCGGCCGAGCGTTTCTTCGCCGACTGGAACTGAGATCGGCATGGCCGGTGTCGGTGACGACTTGGCCGCGAACGAGACCTTCCGACGAGTCCATCGCGATGGTGCGGACCGTGTTCTCGCCGAGATGCTGAGCCACTTCGAGAACGAGGCGGCTGCCCTGGTTGTTGGTCTCAAGCGCGTTCAGAATTTCCGGAAGATGCCCGTCGAACTGGACGTCGACGACGGCACCCATCACTTGGCGAATTTTACCGGTTTTTAGCAGCCATGTTCTCGTTCCTCGTTCAAATTTCGGTCAGAGCGCTTCGGCGCCCGAGATGATTTCGATGAGTTCTTTGGTGATGTTGGCCTGGCGCTGACGATTGTATTTGATCGTCAGCTTGTTGATCATGTCGCCAGCATTTCGGGTCGCGTTGTCCATGGCCGACATCTGTGCGCCATAGAAGGAGGCGTTGTTCTCGAGAAGTCCGCGGAAAATCTGAGTGGAGATGTTGCGCTTCAAGAGCACGCCGAGGATTTCCTCTTCGCTCGGCTCGTATTCGTTGACGGCTTCTGCGGTCGCCGACTTTGCGGCGGCTGGCGCTTCGTCCGGCAGCTTTGCCGGGATGAGCTGCAGAGCGGTCGGCTTTTGAGCGATGACCGATTTGAACTCCGCGAAGTAAAGCGTCGCGACGTCGAACTCACCCTTGTCGAACATGGTGTGGACGCGGTTTGCGATGTCTTCAGCGTTGACGAAGCCGAGCTGCTTCACTCCCTTAAGATCGACGCGATCGACAATGAGTCTTGCCGAGGTCGCGGCGCAGGTTGTCCGCGCCCTTTTTGCCGACTGCCAGGATCTTTACAGTCTTGCCTTCACGCGTGAGGCGCAAAGCGTCAGCGCGCGCGAGCTTAGCGATGTTGGTGTTGAAGCCACCGCAGAGTCCACGTTCGCCAGTCATGACGATCAACAGGTGTGTCTGGTCCTTGCCGGTGCCGACGAGGAGGGGCGACGCGCCGGATTTGTTGGTCACGCGCCGATTGAGATTTGCGAGAACCGTGTCCATGCGTTCGGCGTAGGGACGGGCGGCCTGAGCTGCTTCTTGCGCGCGGCGCAGTTTGGCGGCGGCGACCATCTGCATCGCCTTGGTGATCTTGCGCGTCGCTTTCACAGAAGCGATACGCGTCCGCATTTCTTTTAAAGAGGCCATGGGATCGTTCGGTCTTTCCGATCAGCACTCATTCAAGGGGCGCACGTCTGTCGCTGGAACGTGCACGGTCGTGGACGCGCGCGCTCCGGAGAAGCGCGCGCGGATATGGATCAGAGGTACTGCTTCTGAACGGTTTCGACGACCGACTTCAACTTCGCTTCGGTCGCGGAGCTGAGATCTTTGGTGTCGCGGATGTCGTTGAGAATGGCGGCATTCGAACCACGCAGGCTGGCCAGGAGTGCGTCTTCGAACGGACGCACTTTATCGAGCGCAAGCGCGTCGAGGTAGCCGTTGGTGCCGGACCAGATCACGCAAACCTGCTCTTCCATCTTGAGCGGCGAGAACTGCGGCTGCTTCAAGAGTTCGGTCAGACGCGAACCACGGTTCAAGAGGCGCTGCGTCGCGGCGTCGAGATCCGAGCCGAACTGAGCGAAGGCGGCCATTTCGCGGTACTGAGCGAGTTCGCCTTTGATCTTGCCGGCGACTTTCTTCATCGCCTTGGTCTGCGCCGAGGAACCCACGCGCGAAACCGAGAGACCGACGTTCACGGCCGGACGGATGCCTTGATAGAAGAGGTCCGTTTCCAAGAAGATCTGGCCGTCGGTGATCGAGATCACGTTGGTCGGAATGAACGCCGACACGTCGTTGCCCTGCGTTTCGATGACGGGGAGCGCGGTCAGCGAACCCTTGCCAGCGGCGTCGCCCATCTTGGCGGCGCGTTCGAGGAGACGCGAGTGGAGATAGAAGACGTCGCCCGGGTAGGCTTCGCGGCCTGGTGGACGGCGCAGCAAGAGCGACATCTGACGATACGAAACGGCCTGTTTCGACAGATCGTCATAGATGATCACGGCGTGCATGCCGTTATCGCGGAAATATTCACCCATGGCGCAACCGGTGAAGGGTGCGAGGAACTGCATCGGAGCGGGGTCGGATGCGGTTGCGGCGACCACGATCGAGTATTCGAGGGCGCCGTTTTCTTCGAGGGTCTTCACGAACTGAGCGACGGTCGAGCGCTTCTGACCGACAGCAACGTAGACGCAATAAAGCTTCTGGCTTTCGTCGTTGCCTTTGTTCAGCGGCTTCTGGTTCAACATCGTGTCGAGCGCGATCGCGGTCTTACCGGTCTGACGGTCGCCGATGATCAACTCGCGCTGTCCACGGCCAATCGGGATCAAAGCGTCAACTGACTTCAGGCCTGTCGCCATCGGCTCGTGCACCGATTTGCGTGGAATGATGCCTGGTGCTTTTACGTCGACGCGCGACCGCTTGTCGGCCTTGATAGGGCCTTTGCCATCGATTGGGTTACCCAGCGCGTCAACAACGCGACCGAGGAGACCTTTGCCGATCGGCGTGTCGACGATGGCGCCCGTCCGCTTGACGACGTCACCTTCTTTAATCGAGCGGTCGTCACCGAAGATAACGACGCCGACGTTGTCGTTTTCGAGGTTGAGGGCCATGCCGCGGATGTTGCCGGGGAACTCGACCATTTCACCGGCCTGAACTTTATCGAGGCCGTACACGCGGGCGATACCGTCGCCGACCGACAGCACCTGACCAATTTCAGAGACTTGAGCCTCTTGGCCGAAATTCTTGATCTGATCCTTCAGGATCGAGGAAATTTCTGCGGCGCGGATATCCATCAGCCGGTCCCTTTCATGGCAACTTTGAGTGCGTTGAGCTTGGTTTTCAGCGAATTGTCGATCATGCGGCTGCCGATCTTCACGACGAGACCGCCGAGAAGTGAGGGATCGACCTTCGCGTGGATTTGAACGTCTTTGCCGACTGACGCTTTGAGCGTTTCTTTCAGCGTCTGCATTTGGGCATCGCTCAGCGCGTGAGCGGTGGCGACATCAGCGGAAACCTCTCCGCGCTCGCGCGACGCGATGGCACGGAACCCCTTGATCATGTCCGGCAACGCGAACAGGCGGCGGTTCTTAGCAAGGACTTGGACGAAATTCGCAGCAATGCCGCTCACCCCAGCCTTGGAAAGCACTGCCGTCAATGCCTTGCTCTGATCGTCAGCCGAGAACACTGGGTTCATCACCATCCGACGCAGGTCATCGCTCATGTCGAGCAGCGACTGCACGGAATTCGAATTCTTTTCGACCTCGGCCACCTGGCGTTGATCTTTTGCAAGGTCGTAAAGCGCGGACGCGTAGCGCCCTGCCACACCTGCCGTCATGCTATGTTCGGATGCCACGTGAGAACGTCTCTACCGTTCGGTGGTGCTGCGCCTGCTCCGTCTAAGAAGCCGCCGCGACACCCCAAGGTGGGATTTTCAAGACCTGCCGGAGAATGGATGGGTCTCGTGGGAGAAAGGCCGCAATCTCGGGCGGTGTGCGAGACACCCCGCCGCACCCCCACTTGAAAGCTGGCGGTGCCATACCACGGTCGTTCCAGGGCAGCAACGGGGCGGATCGCGTACGATTTGACGCATCGGACCGTCCTTTGGTCTATGGATTCGCGGGGCCACGGGAGACGGGGGAGACATGGAAAACGCAGCGGCCTGGACGCAGGGGTTACGTCTCCGGGTGTTTTTCCCCTTTGCGTCAATGGGTAGCGTTCGCAAATCGCCTTATGTGGCCGCCTGAACATGGGACGCAGCCGCGTTTTTTGACCTTGCGCGCCGGACTTTGCACGCTATCGGTTGGCGCACACAAAAAAATGGTTTGTAATTGGCTATGCAGCGGACTTCCAAGCCCCTGGCGGCGCAGCCTGCCCCGGATGCCTCAGATGGCGCGGCACCCGCCGTGGCTCCAGAGGGTGGCGTTACGCCCTCGATGGCGCAATTCCTGGAAATTAAGGCGGCAAACCCCGATTCCATCCTGTGGTATCGGATGGGGGACTTTTACGAGCTATTTTTTGAAGATGCGATTGTCGCGTCCGAAGCCTTGGGCATCGTTTTAACCAAACGTGGCAAACACTTAGGTGTCGACATCCCGATGTGCGGCGTGCCCGTCCATCGGGCGGACGAGTATTTGCAGCGTTTGATTCGGCAGGGCTATCGCGTTGCGGTTTGCGAGCAGCTGGAAGACCCAGCGGAGGCGCGGAAGCGGGGCTCGAAGGCCGTCGTCAAACGCGATGTGGTGCGCCTTGTCACGCCGGGCACGCTGACAGAAGAGACGCTTCTTGATGCTAAAGCCAGGAATTATCTGACTGCGGTGTTTCGCTCACCACAGGGCGGGGATGCCAAGAAGGGCAAGACGGGCGGCACTGTCGCCATGGCATCGCTGGATATCTCGACCGGCGAGTTCGAGGTTGGCGAGCATGACATTGCCGACTTGGTGGGCGAATTGGCGCGGTTAGCGCCGAGTGAAGTCCTGGCACCGGACTCCGCACTGCAGGATGCGGACTTTCGAACGACTTTGGCCCTCTCAGGAGCTTCGTCCACTCCGGTGCCGGCTGCGAGTTTTGACAGCCTTACTGGGGATCGGCTGATAAAGGGAGCGCTCGGCGTCTCCGATCTTCAGGCGTTTGGCGCTTTTTCGCGCGCTGAACTAGCGGCCGTCGGCGCGTTGTTGAAGTATGTCGACCTGACACAACTCGGCAAGAAGCCCGTGGTGCGGCCACCGCGGCGCTCAGGCGCGGGTGCAGTGCTGGTGATTGACGCGGCCAGCCGGGCGTCTCTTGAGCTCGTGCGCTCGACGTCGGGCGAACGCGGCGGATCGTTGCTTAGCGCCGTCGATCGCACTGTGACAGGGGCTGGCGCGCGCGAACTCGCGCATCGTTTGGCGAGCCCAGCGCGCGACTTGAAACTGATCGGCCGCCGTCTCGATGCCGTCCAATACCTCACCAGCAATGATCTGCTCAGGCAGGACTTACGTGATGCGTTGCGCCGGGCACCGGATCTTGCGCGCGCGATGTCGAGGTTGGCGTTTCAGCGCGGGGGGCCGCGCGATATTGGTTCGGTGCGTGATGCGCTCGCAGTGGCGCGAACGTCGGCTGCTCTCGTGTCGGCGAGCGCCAAAGGTATCGGCCTGCCGGACGAACTCAGTGCCATCGTATCGCGACTGGCGCCTGCGGATCTGGATCTTGAGCGCGAATTGAAAGTCGCGCTTGTCGACGAGCCACCGCCATTCCGCCGCGACGGCGGATTCGTGCGCGAAGGCTACTCCGCAGAAATCGATCAGGCGCGTGCGCTGCGCGAAGATAGCCGGCAAGTGATGGCCGCACTCGAAGCCAAGTACCTTGAGATCAGCGGCATCAAGACGCTGAAAGTCCGCCACAACAATATTCTCGGCTATTATATTGAGGTTTCAGCAAACACCGCAAAACCGATGTTGGCGCCGCCGCTGTCGGATACCTTCCGGCACCGCCAAACGATGGCAAGTGCGGTTCGGTTCACCACCGACGAGTTAATCGATATCGAAGGCAAGATTGCATCCGCCGGCGAACGCGCACTTGGCCTCGAGCAAGATGTGTTCAACGCGCTGACCGAGGCTATTCACAAGGCAGAGCAACAGCTCTCCGCCCTCGCTGCGGCCCTTGCCGATCTCGATTGCGTGCAAGGCTTGGCGGAGATCGCAGTCGAGCAAGGCTATGTGCGGCCAGACTTGGCGCACGGCGTGCATCTCGAGATTCTCGGCGGGCGGCATCCTGTGGTCGAGCAGGCGTTGAAAGAGAAAAAGTCTGGCCCCTTCATCGAGAATGATTGTGTTCTCGGCCGCGCACCACTTGACGCACAAGCTGGCGGAACTGCCGCCTACGGCCCGGGCTTCGAAGATCAGGCGTCTGGCCGGCTTTGGCTGGTGACCGGACCAAACATGGCCGGTAAATCGACGTTTCTCAGACAAAACGCGCTCATCGTCGTGTTGGCGCAGATGGGTTCATTCGTGCCGGCGACTTCAGCGCGTATCGGTCTCGTCGACCGCCTGTTCAGCCGTGTCGGCGCGTCTGACGATCTGGCACGCGGCCGCTCGACGTTCATGGTCGAGATGGTGGAAACGGCAGCCATTCTCAATCAAGCAAGCGCGCAGAGCCTCGTCATTCTTGATGAGATCGGCCGTGGCACGGCGACATTCGATGGCTTATCGATCGCCTGGGCAACCGTTGAGCATCTGCACGCGCAGGTCAAATGCCGGACGTTGTTTGCGACGCATTATCACGAACTGACGGCGCTGGCGTCGCGCCTGCAGCGATATCTCCAACGTGACGATCGAAGTTCGCGAGTGGCAGGATACCATCGTTTTCCTGCACAAAGTCAGGGCCGGGGCGGCGGATCGTTCTTATGGTATTCAGGTCGCCAAACTCGCTGGCCTGCCGCAGCCGGTCATCAAAGCGTGCTGGACAGGTTCTCAAAACGCTTGAGGCCGGAGACCGAAAGGGCAAGAGCGGCGCATCTTTGGTCGACGAACTGCCTTTGTTCGCGGCCACGCGGCCGCAGGGATACGCGCCGTCGGATCCGCCTGAAACTCAACCCGCGCCACCGAAGCCGTCCCCTCTCATTGCCGCCGTCGCCGCGCTCAATCCGGACGAGTCGAGTCCGAAGGACGCGCTCGACGCACTTTATCGTTTGAAGCAGATCGGTTCGTCTGAACCCAATTAAATCGAGTAACGCGAGATAAAGACCGAAGACATGGATATGGGTACGCCAGCACCGCCGAATGCGCGGCCATTCGATCTTGATCGCGCGCGTGTCGACTTGACCGCGATCTTTCGCGAAACCGGCTCAGATGCGCCGGCTGCGCGGGGTGAGATCGTTCGTTACCTCGGCGCGCTCATAGATACCGCGCGGGCAAATGCGGAGCGAGATCTTCTGGTAACGGGTAGCGGCCGGGCTTGTGCGCAGTATCTCTCGGATTTTCAAGATGACTTGATTCGATTGATCTTCGACTACACCGTCGCGCATGTGTATCAGCCACTCAGCGCGGCGGCGGCGGATCGGATCAGCGTGGTGGCGACGGGCGGTTACGGGCGCGGTTTGCTCGCACAAGGGTCAGATATCGACCTTCTGTTCTTGCTCCCATCAAAGCAGACGTCGTGGGGGGAAACCGTCGTCGAATATATGCTTTACGTGTTGTGGGACCTGAAATTCAAGGTTGGGCATGCCACACGCTCGGTCGAGCAATGCGTGAAGATGGCTCTGGCCGACATGACCATCCGAACGGCATTACTCGATTCGCGTTTGATCTTCGGTGATGCGGATTTGTTCGCTGAACTCATGGGCCGTTTTCAGAGTTCTGTTGTTAACGGCACGGAGGGCGCGTTTATCGAGGCTAAGCTCGCCGAACGCGACACCCGGCACAAGAGGGCCGGAGAAAGCCGCTATAAAGTTGAACCGAACATCAAAGATGGCAAGGGTGGGTTGCGCGACCTTCACACCCTGCATTGGCTCGCTAAGTATCTGCATGGTGAGACACTCGGCGCGACTGGCACGAAAAGCAAATTCTTCAGCCCGGCTGAGGAAGCGACCTTTCGGAACTCCGAGGATTTTCTTTGGACCGTTCGATGCCATCTCCACTTCTTGACCAAGCGCGCCGAAGAGCGGTTGTCGTTCGAACTGCAGCCGCACTTGGCGCAACGTCTCGGCTACAAGGACCGGCGCGGGATGCGCGGTGTTGAGCGGTTCATGCGGCACTACTTCCTCGTGGCCAAAGATGTGGGCGATCTCACTACGGTGTTATGTGCAGCGCTCGAAGTCGAGCAGGTCAAAGCTGGACCTGCGTTCAAGCACCTTTTCAATCCGACGACATGGCGGGTGCGGCGGCGCGTGCGGGCACGAACCGACTTCCGCGTCGACAATGGCCGCTTGAACGTTGCCGACGTACAGGTTTTCCAGCGGGATCCGGTCAATCTTATCCGCTATTTCCGGACGCTCGAAGAAACGCAGTCGTTCATCCATCCGGAGACACTGCGGATCATGCGCGCATCGATCAAGCGGATCGATGACAATGTACGTTTGGATGCGGAAGCGAACCGCATCTTTATCGATCTGATGTTGACGTCGAGTAATCCAGAAACCGTGCTTCGCCGCATGAATGAAGCTGGCGTGCTGGGCCGATTTATTCCTGAATTCGGTAAAGTCGTGTCGATGATGCAATACAACATGTATCATCACTATACCGTCGACGAGCATCTCCTGAGGACGGTTGGCGAAGTGACCGCCATTGAGAAAGGGACCGATGCGTCATCGCTTCCACTCTCAACCAAGCTCATCAAAACTCTGCAGAGTCGACGCGTTCTTTTCGTTGCCGCATTACTGCACGACATCGCCAAGGGGTTAGAGGGCGATCATTCCATTCTCGGTGCTGAGATTGCGCGGCGGCTTTGTCCACGATTTGGCTTGGATGCCAGTGAAACCGATACGGTTGCGTGGCTGATCGAACAGCATCTGACCATGAGCAATACGGCGCAAAGCCGCGACCTCAACGACCCCAAAACGATCCGCGCCTTTGCCGATATCGTGCAAACACCTGAACGGTTGAAGCTGCTTCTGCTTCTGACTGTTGCCGATATTCGTGCGGTAGGGCCCGGCACTTGGAATGGCTGGAAAGGGCAACTTCTTCGCACGCTCTACTATGAGACCGAACCGCTTCTCTCGGGCGGACATAGTCAGGCAAAGCATGGAGAGCGTGTGAAGCTGGCGCAGGACGAATTGCGCGCGGAGTTGATAGCTCATCATGCCGGCATCGATGTGGAGCGCTTTATCGCACGCGCGTATCCGGATTACTGGCTAAAGACGGACACCAAAAAGCAGGTGGAACATGCGGTTCTTCTCGCCAAGGCGGAAGCAACAAACGCAAAGCTCGCGACCGATATCAAACCCGATGCCTTTACGGCCGTTACAGAGTTCACTGTCCTCGCGCCGAACCATCCGCGATTGCTCGCCATGTTCGCTGGCGCGTGTGCTGCGGCCGGCGCGAATATTGTCGGCGCGCATATTTCGACGACGCGTGACGGCGTGGCGCTCGATACATTTCTTCTACAGCGCGCCTTTGATCGCGATGACGATGAAATGCGGCGCGGCAAGCGTATTGCAGATACTATCGACAAACTGTTGAGCGGCGAGTCGTGGCCACAGCGCGTCCTCGAGCGTGCGACTGCCTCCGCATCGCTACAATCGTTCAAAGTGCCCGCAGAAGTCATCATCGACAATGCGTTGTCAGACCAATTCACTGTGATTGAAACCGCCGGCCTGGACCGCCCCGGGCTGCTCTACGACCTGACGAGCACATTGTCTGATCTCAATCTCGATATCACGTCGGCGCATATTACGACGTTCGGGGAAAAGGCGGTGGACGTGTTCTACGTCACGGATTTGACGAACAAGAAAATTAGCAATCAGGCGCGGGAGAACGTCATTCGCGAGCGGCTACTGCACGTCTTGGCGCCGCCGATGCACGCGGATGGTCTCGTCAAGGCAAGTTCGCAATGACTACACCGACGACCGCGCTTGGCATCATCAGCGGCACATCGATGGATGGCATTGATGTCGCCTGCGTTGTCACCGACGGCGAGCGCGTCATCAAACGCGGCCCCGGCGCAACTTTTGCATATCCGGACGACGTGCGGCGCGACCTCATCGCCCTCGTGCAAGATCCTCAACGCGCGGAGCATGGGCCGATCGGCGACATTGAAGCACGCGTGACCGATGCGCACGTCGCGGCAGTTACACAATACTTGGAGCGTTACCGCACACAAATCGACGCCGTCGATGTCCTTGGGTTTCATGGGCAGACCATCATCCACCGACCCGAGCGCAGGTTTACGCGACAGTTGTTTGATGGGGCGATGGCGGCGCAGCACCTCGGCATTGACGTTGTTTGTCGCTTTCGCGATGCCGATGTTGCTGCGGGCGGACAAGGTGCGCCGCTGGTGCCGCTCTATCATCGTGCACTCGTGCGCGGGGCACAGCTCGCCGAACCCATCATGGTGCTCAACCTCGGCGGAGTCGGCAACGTCACCTATATCGACGGCGATACTGTCATCGCCTTCGACACCGGACCTGCGTCGGCGCTCATTGACGATTGGGTCCGCCGCCACAGCAACGCCGACTATGATGCAGGTGGTTCAATCGCCGCATCCGGCCGGATCGATCAGGCACACCTCGCGCGGCTTTTGGGTGATCCGTATTTCTCGACGCCTGCACCCAAATCGCTAGACCGCAATCATTTCCACCGGCTTGCCGGGACTGTTTCGGGGCTTTCGTTGGCCGACGGAGCGGCGACACTCACGGCATTTACGGTGGCAGCAACAGCGATGGCTGTGCGTCTAGTTCCACGGCGGCCATTGAGATGGCTCGTCGCTGGCGGCGGGCGGCTCAATACCACCATCATGCGCGGCCTTGCCGACACATTGCAGGTGCCGGTCGAAAGCGTTGATGCGCTTGGTTGGGACGGCGACCAGATTGAGGCGGAATGCTTTGGCTTCCTCGCCGCCCGAAGCCTCAAGGGGTTGCCTTTGAGCCTGCCCGCGACGACCGGCGTGCCGTACCCGATGCCCGGTGGCGTACTTTTTCGCGCTTGAGGCGCCGTGGTCGTTGACAAGGCGTCGTGCCGCCTCTAACTCAACGCCCAGGCCCAGATGGCGGAATTGGTAGACGCACTAGTTTCAGGTACTAGCGCCGCAAGGCGTGGAGGTTCGAGTCCTCTTCTGGGCACCATTTTTGGGCGGTGCGGGTGAATTTAGGTTGCTGCGGCGACTTATCCACGACCCGAGCACGGCGATGCACTTCACTCTCGATTTCTGGCGGCCTTTGCGGCATGCGTTAGGCAACGCAACGTAGGCTGAGCCCATGGGGCTCTAATCGAGGATTAGGCGATGTCGGCGACAATTCATTTACATGTAGGCGACCTGCCAGCCGGCCTGTCGTTTCCCAACGGTGTTGCCGTAGACAGTGAGACTTCTCGGCCTCAAGCCGCACCGGGACCGCCTTTGCCTCGTGCAGCTCTCGGGCGGGGATGGCGTGGCACACCTCGTGCAAATCAGGCCGGGCGTTGCAGCACCGCGGTTGTCGGCACTGCTTTCGGACCCCGGAACCTTGAAGATCTTCCACTTTGCGCGCTTTGACGTTGCTGTCTTCCTTAAGCACCTGAAAGTACGTACAAATCCAATCTACTGCACCAAGATCGCTTCGAAGCTTGCTCGCACGTACACCGATCGGCACGGCCTTAAAGATCTCTGCGGCGAGCTCTTAGGCGTCGAGATGTCGAAGCAGCAACAGAGCTCGGATTGGGGCGCGGCGACATTGTCGGAGGCTCAGATGGCCTACGCGGCCTCCGACGTGCTGCATCTGCACCAGCTCAAGAGCAAACTCGATGCCATGCTGGCGCGCGAAGGCCGCTCTGAACTGGCACAAGCGAGCTTCAATTACCTGTCCACCCGCGCGCAACTCGACCTCGCAGGGTTCGATGACATGGACATTTTTGCTCATTGACATATTAAAGTTGGCACGGGTCTTGCTTTTGCGTCCCAATCTCACCCAAATTGGCTATAATAAGTGTCGTCCGCGCAGCGGTTTTCGATTGTCGCTTCGCTTGCTCTCGCGCCACTAAGCTTTTGGGATTGGCCTCTTTTTCATGACAGCACAGGCCCACAAGGTGGACCAAGGCCGTCGCAGCACGCGCACGGACGCGGGGATGCTCGCGCAGCGCGTCAAAGCGTTTCGCGTTGCGCGCCATCACACATGGCTGGTGCGCGGGCTGCGGGTCATTTTTCCCGTGCTTGCAGTGTTGGGCCTCGGGTTCTACGGCGTGGTCCTGAAATCGCAATTCAGCGTTGGCCCCGGAACTCTCCGGCCGGGGCAAGTGGAGATCACCGCTGACGACTTGAAAATGAAAAATCCGTCGTACTTCGGCGCCACCAAGGACGACGGCAAATACATCGTCAAGGCGCGCGAGGCCTCCGTTGATATTTCGATGACGGGACCAATTAAGCTCGATGGGATCGACGGCGAGCTCGTGCAGGCTAACGGCGCGAAAACACTGCTTCGCGCGACGCGCGGGACCCTCGAACGTGAGAAGGGCGAGATCGTGCTGTTCGACGGTGTCGACGTCGACACCACAACCGGTATGAAAGCACGGATGACAACGGCGACGGTGTTCAGCAAAGAGCATCGCATTGTCAGCAATCAACCAGTGCGCGCAGAAATGCCAACGGGAACACTTGGCCGCGCGCGCGATGGACCTCTCCACCGACAAGCGCCGAGGTACGTTCACCGGCGACGTCTCTCTCCGCTTGACGCAGCAACCAACGACGACAGGCACCCGCCCGCAAATCGGGCTTTCGGCCGACCCTAAACAGCCGGTCGATATCCAGTCTCAGAGATTTGACATCGACGATCTTGCGCGAACCGCAATCTTTACCGGTGGTGTCCTCGCATCGCAGGGCGAAACACAACTGAAGAGCTCAACGCTGCATGTGACCTACGAGTCCAAAGGAGGCTCGGGGACGCCCGCCCCAGTGCCGCAGAAGAGTGCGCTTCCCGGGGGTGGCAGCAGCGAACTGACTAGGCTTTCGGCGCAAGATTCGGTCGTGATTACATCATCCGACAGGCGCGTGATTGCGGATAGCGCGGACTTCGACGTGAAGGGCGATCAGGCGCTTCTGCAGGGTAACGTCGAGATCACCCAGGGCCGTAACGTGCTGCGCGGCGGCCGGCTGACGGTGGACAGGAAAGTCGGCCGTAGCCGCCTTGATGCGCCGGCAGGCGGCGGCCGCCCGGCAGGACGCATCACGACAACGTTTTATCAAGGCCAAGAGCAAAAGGGCGGCGGCAAGCCCAAAGTCGAGAGCAGTGCTTCGAGCGAAGGTTTTGGAGCTTTCCGCAGTGATCCCAACGCACCGATGGATATCGATGCCGAGACGTTGGACGTCAATGATGTAGCAAAATCGGCAGTTTTCCGAGGTGCGGTCAATGCACGGCAGGGCGAGTTTCATGTGCAGACCACAGAGTTGAACGTTCTGTACAGCGGACAGACCGGACTCATGCAGACGACAGGTTCTGATGACGCGTCAGCTAAAGGCAGCAGTGCACAAATCAGTAAGATCGAAACGCGCGGCAGCACTGTCATCCGCTCCAAGGATGGCCAAGAGGCCATCGGCGAGAATGCGGTCTTCGATATGAAATCGAATACCGTGGTGATGACCGGAAAGAGTGGAGTGACCCTTCAGCAGGGACCGAACTTGACGCACGGGACACGGCTCAAGATCGATCTCAATACGGGCGAAGCACGGGTCGAGACCGATCGCTCGGGTCCGCAAGTAAATCCAATCGCGCCGAGTGCCGCGCAACAAAACATCACTGCGAAAGCGGGCGTCGCACCACCGCCGCAACCCGACGGCAATGCGTGCCGCTCAAGCACCGGCCAACCTTGCGCGGTTCTCTTCCCAGAGCAACTGAAGCAGATGAACGAGCAACGCCTCAAGAAGGCGGCGGAAGGTGATGGAGCAAAACGCGGCGCAACGAAGGGCTGGCAACCTTCGACCAGCCCAAGCCCTGTCTATCGGGGGAATTGACCAATGATGTTCGTCTTACTCTCACTAGCGTCGATCCACACGCAATGATGCGATTCTTTAAATCAAAGCCGGCACCAGCACCGTCTCGGCGGCCCGCTCAAGGGCACGCGACGCACGAAGGGCCGAGCGCACGGCGTCCTGCAATGCCGCCACCGCTCGCACCCAACGGCGGCGCACCGCAACGCCACGCCCAAGTCACGACGAGCACGGCACCATCGCCGCCCGTGGCGGAAAGGGGCTTCTCACGGCGTCGCAAGTCAAGAAAGCGTATCGCGGCCGGCAGGTTGTCAAAGGCGTGAGCTTGGCCGTGGGACGGGGGGAGTCTGTCGGGCTGCTCGGGCCGAATGGCGCGGGCAAGACGACGACATTTTACATGATCACCGGACTGGTCGCTGCTGACAGCGGGCGCGTCACCATTGATGGCCTTGATGTCACCCGTCTTCCTATGTATCGCCGCGCGCGCCTCGGTATTGGTTACTTGCCGCAAGAAGCGTCGATCTTCCGCGGGCTGTCAGTCGAACAGAACATCATGGCGGTCCTGGAGCTGTCCGAGCCCAACCGAAAGCGTCGCAAGGAAAAACTCGATAGCCTGCTTGAAGAGTTCAAGATCACACGGCTGCGCAAAAGCCCGTCGATTGCGCTTTCTGGTGGTGAGCGGCGGCGCTGCGAAATTGCACGCGCCTTGGCATCCGATCCATCGTTCATGTTGCTGGACGAACCTTTCGCCGGCATCGACCCGCTCGCGGTCGGCGATATCCAAGATCTGGTCCGGCATCTGACCCAACGCGGGATCGGTGTTTTGATCACAGATCATAACGTTCGCGAAACGTTAAGCCTTGTAGATCGGGCGTATGTGATCGCCGATGGTCAAGTTCTTACACATGGTAACCCGGAAGAAATCATACAGAACGAAGACGTTCGCCGCGTCTACCTCGGCGACATGTTCGATTAAAGGTCCTAGCGTAAAGGTGGCGGTAAGCACATCGCTTGGCGCCTCAACACATTTGAAATCTCATGGCACTTTCAACAAAGCTCGAATTCCGGCAGGGCCAGCAACTGGTGATGACACCACAGTTGCAGCAAGCCATTCGGCTGTTGCAACTGTCGAATATCGAGCTCGCCGCTTACGTCGAGACTGAAATGGAACGCAATCCGCTGCTCGAGCGCGATGGCGCCGACGACGAGATTGTGGTTCGGGCAGATACCGCTTCTGAAAATGTCGACGGGGACTATGACGACAAGGGGTTCGATGAGCCGCCAGCGCCGGATATGGCGACGGAACTCAATGGCTCGGATACGGCCGGCAGCGAAGCTCTCGATGCTGATGTAGAAACGATTTGCCCAGATGCGAGCGCCCGCGACATCAGCTCGGGCGATGCGGCGCCGAGTGCGGGTGGGGCAGGCGATAGTCTCTATGCCACACAGTCGCCAGTCAGCGGCGGCTCTTTCGATGACGATGGACTTGGCTTCGAGAGTTATACGGCTGCCGAACTCTCCTTGCGCGATCATCTGCTGGGACAGGCAGGTGCGCAGCTCCGCGATCCCATCGACCATCTCATCGGGCAACATCTGATCGATATGGTGGACGACGCTGGCTATATTCGCGGCGACCTTGAGGGTTTGGCCGAAAAACTAGGTGCACCGCTATCACGCGTCGAGCGCGTGCTCGGGGTTCTACAGACGCTGGATCCGGCAGGCGTTTGCGCCCGGACGCTCAGCGAGTGTCTCGCAGCGCAACTCAAAGAGCAAAATCGTTACGACCCGATCATTGCCAAGTTTCTCGATCATCTGCACTTGCTTGCGGCCCATAACATCGCGGCACTGAAGCGCGCGGTCGATGTCGACCAAGATGATTTGGCCGATATGATCTCCGAGATCCGTGCTCTTGATCCGAAGCCTGGATTGAAATTCGGCTCAACGCCGATCCAGCCCGTCGTGCCGGATGTTTTCGTGCGACCAGCGCGCGACGGTAGCTGGCATGTGGAGCTCAATACAGACACACTGCCGCGCGTTCTGGTCAATCGCTCGTACTACACCCTCGTGTCGAAGACTGCGGCCAACGATAAAGACAAGACCTACCTGCTCGATTGCTTGCAAAGCGCGAACTGGCTGGTCAAAAGCCTCGACCAGCGTGCACGCACGATCTTGAAGGTGGCGGAGGAAATCGTACGCCAGCAGGATGGTTTTCTGACGCATGGCGTGCAGCATTTGCGCCCGCTCAACCTCAAGACGGTTGCCGACAAAATTAAGATGCACGAATCGACCGTCAGCCGCGTCACGTCGAACAAGTACGTGGCGACGCCGCGCGGAATATTTGAACTGAAGTACTTCTTCACGTCGGCAATTTCGGCATCCGACACGGACGGCGATGCGCATTCCTCGGAGAGTGTTCGTCACCGGATCAAGCAATTGATCGACGCCGAAAGCCCGTCAGATATCTTGTCGGATGACAAACTGGTCGAGCGGCTCAAAGAGGACGGGATAGACATTGCGCGGCGCACGGTTGCGAAATACCGCGAGGCAATGCGGATTTCGTCGTCTGTACAGCGCCGGCGCGAAAAGCAGATGTCGGCACGACTGCAGGTGCCCCATCGAATAAGCGCCTGATCCGCGAAAAGTGACTAGAAAACAGCCTCTTGTGCCGTTGCCCGCTGTTCCATTGATGGGAAACAGAAATTGACACCCCCTGTCGGCTCAACTAGGTTCCGGCCAAATCCCATAGCGCTGGCGCTTATATGCTGCCGCACCCTCTAGCCCATTGGCCTTTGTACGTTGTGGCTTTGTGGCGTTGCTTCCGGTGGCGGCGTTTTAATTTTGTAGCTTGGTTTCATACGTGCTGGCGCACTCACTGCGTTGGACATGACCCACGCTTTGCCTCCGATCCCGATCATGATGCAATCGGTTTCAAATGACAGTCCGGCAGTGACTTAAAAGGATGATCCGACGTCATGGAATTGAAGTCACTCGTAAAACCCTCGTCCGTCATTACGGGCATCAAAGCGAAAACAAAAAAGCAGCTCCTCCAAGACCTCGCTGAAGTCGCTGGACGCATCAGCGCTGTGCCGCAGCATATTATCTTCGAAGCATTATTGCAGCGAGAACGGTTGGGCTCGACCGGAGTTGGGCGTGGTATTGCAATCCCGCATTGCCGCATCGCGGAAGCCAACGAATTGGTCGTGATTTTTGCCCGCCTCGAGACCGCCATTGCTTTTGATGCGGCCGATAGCGAGCCGGTTGACCTTGTGTTTCTGCTTGTGGCGCCCGAACACGCTGGAGCCGATCACTTGAAGGCACTGGCCTGCATCAGCCGTGCGATGCGTGATGCGCACATGGTCAAGAAGCTACGTGCTGCACGTGACAAGTCTGCCGTGTTTGCGATTTTGACAGAATCGGCCGCATCGCACCGCCAGCTAATTTCCTTTTCGTTCCGGCTTAGCCACTGACTTCGTCGCAGGCATAAAGCAAGGCGCCTAACGGCTGCACCGCGACGCTCCGCAGGCTTTTCATCACGAGCCCGAGCTTTGTGGTTGTGGCCACCCCACACTCGATGACGCAGATGACAGCGTCGACCATCGGTGCGGCTGCCAAAACGTCCGCCCGGGCATCGGCCGCATTCGGCAAATCGACAATCACCAAATGATATTTGGCGGCCAGTGCGTCCAGGACTGGCTTCAGGCTTGCCGCATTCTTGGCAAGTGAGCCGCTGGGTTCGTTGACCGCGGAGCATGCCGGGAGCACGTCTGCAGTTTCACCGACACTCGTGACCACTGCTTGATCCAAAGTGCATTGGCCGGCCATTGCCTCCAAGAGGCCATAGCGTGCACCCGGCGTCAGCGCATTGGTCAGCATGCGGCGATCCAGATCGCAATCTACGATCACAGCACTGCGGCCCGATTGAACAGCCGCTGATGCCAAACTTCCGGCGACGATGCTACGCGCGGCAGCTCCGCCAATCCCGGTGACGCCGATGGTCACAATTTTCTTTTCCCGTTGCAGACGCCCAATGACGCTGATCGCGTCACGCACAGACTGACCATAGGCGCTACGGGCGATAAAGGGAGTGAAGTGCAGAGCCGGCATCGGATTAGTCTGCGGCAGCTTGGTGCCATGCCCACTCATGACGCGCGAAAGCAGCGCATTCTGTACCGGCACCGGCGGAAGGGTGCTCAAATTCTGAATTGCCTCGGCACGCTCAATATCGTCCGGCGTCCAGATTGTATTGTCAATTGAATGACGCACGAGGCTGATGCCTAGCCCAAGCATTGCGCCAGCCAACGCGCCAATTGCAATCAGAATACGCGGACGCGGAAATGTCGGGTTGCGCGGGACTGCGGCGGTCGTGATCACGCGCGCATTTGTGAATTGAAGAGATTGCCTCAGTACTGCATCTGCGTGGGCCTGCAGGTTCGATTCATATATTTTGCGGTAAGCTTGGGCGGAGACTTCCAACTCTTCCAGCGTCACTGCTTCGCGACGCGTGCCAGGTTGCTCTTTGCCGGTGTCGACTTGGCCAGATAGCGCGCCGGGCTCCGTGCCGACTTGGTCATCAGTTTTTGGCGGCAACCGATAGTCGCGCCGTGCCTTATATTCCTGGACAGCACGCGACGCTCTATTCATTTGCGTACGCAAGCGACCGATTTGCTCCTCGCGCCAATCGCTCGCTTGGCGTGCGGCGTCTATTTTCAGGTTCATCTGATCGGCCATAAAGGCGTCTGTTATGGCATTGACAATTTTTGCGGCCTTTTCCGGATCACGCGAATTGGCGCCAACGTCGAGCACGTAGGACAGGCCATAACGACGAATGTCGATATTGTTTTGCAACGCCGCAAGTGTCAGTTCGCGTTGAACCGATGATGATGTCTCGATGGTTTCAGGGGTGGATGGTCGGCTCCACGGGATAACGGACGGCCCATCGGCTCTTCTCAGATGCAGCGCTTCCAAACTCCGGAATCGCGATCTAGATCAAGTTTTTCGATGACATCCGAAATGATCTTGCCCGAGCGCAGCAGCGCAATTTGACTCTCAATTGCCGGGCTATCAAGTGCGGCACCTGCTTCGCCCAACTGCTCTCGCAACGCTTGCGGCAACCGGCTTTCAATCAAAATCTGCGCGCGGGCGCCGAATATCGGTGTTGCTGTCCAAGCGTAGATGGCGGCGCTTAACGCCCCCATAATCGTGAGCGCGGTGATCATTCTGACGTAGCGTAGCAAGAAGCGTTTGATGTCGTTCGATGACAAGGACCCGGCTGTCCCCGAGCCCTGTGGAACGTCTGCGGCATAGCGGGTGTGGGCCGGCACGCGCTCTTGCATCAGAGCACCATCCTTCTGAAGGGCTTCTATCTCCGCCACGACCGCCTCTCAGTTCATGGCGATTTCCGACAATTTCCGGGTTTCCGGTTTGTCGAACCCGACTTGCGGCGGCAGGGATCGCGTCATTTTGCCGCTAGCTCACCGCTGACAAGCGCATAGCAGCCGTGAGCACCGGCTCAGCGAGAACCGGAGGCAACACGGCCGCGCCGTCCGCGATCGACGCAGCCAATCCAGGCGGCAGCGCTGAGTAGTTCGTGCGCATAGGCGTGTTCGACGAGAATGTAGGCACTATTGAAGCCCGTCACATACGCGGCATGAAGCGCTTGCTCTTGAGAGACAGGCGTTACAGCCATGTCTGCTCTCGCGCCGTTCGCCATCTCGGCTAGCCGCATCTGCAACTGCTTGACCAAATCTCTGTGCGCCTGTGTGGCGCCATGACTTTGTTCCAAACGCTCCGCGAGCCGTTCTAGCGCCTCCGTATTGGAGTGCCCTACTGGTTGTCAGAGAGGGCAACAGGAAAACCAGTTCATCATCGTCAACATCTGCCCAGGTAGGTGGCCGAATAACAACACGCAATATCCGGATTCGAGCCCATGCAGGCCCCACACCCCAGCAAGAGCTTGCGGAACATCCATGCCATTTGCTTGCTTCCACGCCATGTCGACTTTCCAATACGCTCAGCCACCAAAACAACTGCGCGCCCGCCATTTGCTTGAACTCGCCAGGGCGCGCCGACCTGGGATTTTGGCAAACCGTAGCGTTTGGGCTCAAACGGGTCGAAAGCGCCAAACGGCGTATTGCGGCGTACTACGGATGGTCGAAGGGGGAATGGCCTAGGTCCGAAGTGGCGACGGTGTACCGCCTTGGATGTCATTGCTCTTGGGTGACTGCACGGCACTCTTATGTTGACTGGAAGCATGGTGATGCACGTGCGCCGGCACGTCTTACCTCAAGAAATAGTCGGCGCTCACAGGCCGTTCTGTTCGCGACTTGTTGCTAGGAGCACCTCGACATGCACGTTCGTCCATTTCGCTTGCAGATGTTCCGGTGGGCCCAACACGTGTTGATCGCTGTCGGTCTTGTGTTTGTCTGCCTAGTCTTCGCCCGCGCGTAGCAGTGACTCTAATCTGGGGTGTGAATGGGCACCCCTTCACCGCATATCCCGGCATTACATTTCAGAAGCAACTCGATCTCGTCAAAGATCTTGGCATGACTTCGTATCGGGTGAACGTCAGTTCGGTTGACTCGATCCGTGGCCTTGCCGACCTCGCGGCTCTTGGTCGCGAGCGCGGCATCAGCATTTTACCTGTTCTGACGCCTGGACTTGGCCTCAAGGAGGAGACAGCTGACGCGCTCTACGCAAAGTCTTTTAACTTCGCAGTGACCATGGTGTCGGCCCTCAAACATGCGATCCGCGTATGGGAACTTGGGAATGAGTTGGAGAACTTCGCTATCCTGCAACCGTGCGAACCTCAGGACGATGGAAAGCAGTATCCGTGCTCCAATGGACCTGCCGGCGGCATCACGCCGCTTGAGTATCACGGTGCGCGATGGGCGAAAGTGAGCGCGGTACTGAAAGGACTGTCAGACGGCGTAATTTCAGTCGACCCGACGCTCAAAAAGGCAATCGGCACTGCCGGCTGGGGCCATGTCGGTGCGTTTCAACGCATGGAGAACGATGGCATCAAATGGGATATTTCGGTCTGGCACAGCTATCAGGCCGATCCAGAATGGGTGATGGAGAAAGTCGCCGCGTTCAAGCGGCCGATCTGGGTGACGGAGTTCAACCATCCCTACGGAAGCCGCGACGGCGTCGATGCCCAAGCGCAAGGAACCAGGGCGATGATCGAACGACTTCGCCAGTGGCGTGGACGCTTTAATATTGAAGCAGCATTCTTCTATGAATTGCTGGATGAGCCGTATTGGGCGCCCGACTTCGAGGCTGTAATGGGACTTGTCGCACTCGACAAATCCCACACAGGTGATGGATGGACGGTTAGCGAGCCCAAGCCCGCATATGGCGTGATGAAAGCCGCTATCGCTCAGGGTTCCAAAACGGCGCTGCGTTCGTGCTCGCTCGACTCCTACAAGAGCGGAGAGGTCACAGCCCAACGCCAAGTGGCCTATGCGTACTGCCTTGTGTTAGGTCGCGACGTCGATGGCCAAGGAGCGGCGGATTGGAGCCGTCGCATTTCGGATGGATTGGCAGCACATCCGTTTATGCTGTTACTTGTGGATTCCGAAGAATTCTCGAACCGCCATTTGTGGAAATCTATCAGCCATCGGGACTTTGTTGCTCTGGCCTTTCAAATGCTGCTGGGTCGCAAGCCGGATGGCGGCGGGCTACAATCATATCTTAGCGAATTGAACCGCGGCGCGATGCGACGCCGCGATATTCTCGCGAGCATCTTGGGCTCGGCCGAATTTCGCGCAAAGCATCCGTTTCTCTTTGTTCCCGTAAGAAGCGCCGTTGGAGCGGATACAGCCACAACACGGAACAACTAGTTGCAGTAGTTGTTCATGAACATTCTGCGTTTCATTTCAGATCCAACGACGAACAAATATCGGTACACATGCAGCCGCTTTTGAACGATGCAGACCGATACATCGCCCCCCCCAAAGCCACTTTTTGTCTGATTGCTCGCAACATGCGTCTAGGCTGCAAAACTACGCCGGTAGGCCAGTGTCTTGCAGTGACGACCCCGACGTAAAATGCGCTCGTGATGACGCATATGTCGGCGCTGTCATCAGAGCTATAGTCATGCATAGCAGTGCAACAATGCCAGGATCGGCGGCGGCTCCACTCATGCTTGCGCCAACGATTGTCGCCAGCGCCCCGGCGCGCGCACCACGGATAAGGCCGGCAGGAACTGAACCTGGTGGGACGCCATACAAGGCCGCAGCTTTCGGTGCACGGGCGACGGCGT
This sequence comes from uncultured Alphaproteobacteria bacterium, assembly GCA_963831185.1. GTDB lineage: Bacteria > Pseudomonadota > Alphaproteobacteria > Rhizobiales > Hyphomicrobiaceae > JABFRJ01. The sequence continues at coordinate 101,801 of CAWHPE010000002.1, read as the reverse complement.
AAAGAAGACAAGCGAAGCAAATCGCGCCAAGGACGCCAAGTTGCGAAATGACCGCCACAATCCAGCTCGACGCTCTTGAACTCCCGAAACCTACACCAAGCCCGAATGTGTCGATTACCGACTCCAAACTGCGGCGATTCCAATAGCCGCGCTCTGCGCCAGATGCTGAGTCTGCTTTGCGCAACACCATCGTATCGAGAAGGTCTAGGAAGGGCGCGGTTATTTTGGGCACGGCGACAATTGCGATTGCGATCATAAACATCGCGGATAAAGACAATAGGAGCAACTGGATTTCCCGTCGCCGAACTCTTGCTCTCGTCAGTGATGCGATCACCGATACCGCCACAGGTATGGAGATCAGAGCGAGAGCCACATAGGCGGTCGTTGATGTTGAGAACACCAACAGCAATGCATTTACGGCAGCAACAGTTGCTGCCAACCACGACCCGGTTTCCCGCCAGTAGGCGAAGGCGAAACCAACACAGGCGAGGGTATGCGCTGCAAACCCTGATGTTTCGGAGAAGCCGCCTGCAATGCGCCAGAAGCCAGCTTCTTGCGTCTCAGTAAGATACGCATAGCCAGCGGTACGAATTGGCGCCCAAACATCGGGAATGCCAATCAATTTCCCACCGATATCCAAGCCACCGAGCATCGCGTTGACAATGCACCAACTGAGCATAGCCTGCTGCAGCACTGACCAATTTTTGCGGCGGTACATCTCAACAGCAAGGGCAAAGCAACACAGAACTCCGAGAACAAAGTATGCGGATTGCGTGACGTTGCCATTCACGGGGCTCAGCGGCACCTCGAAAATAGCGCCCTTGATCGGCACGAAGGCACTCGTTTGCCCCTGAAACAAACGAGGAAGGACAATGCTGCTGGTGACCGCATAAATCGCGAGGAATCCCAGCAGTGGCATTGTCCAATGACGCGCGAGCATTGCGGAAAACGATGCGGCGGATTGGGGACGAAATACCGCCGCAAAAATGAGCGCCATGGCGAAAAGCGTATAGATTTGCGGACTTGACCCGCCCAGCGCTGGTAGCGTCGCCCAAGCTGTTGCACCGAACGGCAAGGCGCACATCAGGGCTGTCAACAGTGGGCTGCCGATGCTACGCCCCAAAACAAGAAGCACCGCAGCGACAACTAAACCTGGAATAGAGAGTTCCATACTCGGGACACGACTGCTGTGGGACAGCGTTGCACAACGACGTTGCGATTGAACTTTTCAAACGTTCCAGTGCGTAATGATACACGGGCACGGGGCCGTCGACGTGGAGATTCTCGACGAATCGCGTGCAAAAGTGCAGGATGAATAATGCCAAGCGATTTGACCGTGGCGATGGGATTGAGCCTTGCTGCTGCGGTGGCTGGCGTTTTGCTTGCGCGCCGCTTTCGGGCACCGGCACTATTATTCACCTCAGCTTTTACGATGGCCGGGATTTTTGCCCTGCTTACGCGGTACGACTGGCCAGTGACATGGTCGATGGCTTGCGGGGTGTTCGTGACCGGCATCATGCAAGGTGGCTATCTCGTAGGCATCGCTCTTTTCAGCGGCCGGCGTTGATTGCACCCACCACAGTTCGTGCGTGCGCCGTCCACATTGGCCTCACGCCGCGTCGCCAATTTTCATGACGGCCGGAATTGTGCGGAACAAAATCGCGAAATCCCGCTTCAGTGTCCAATTCCGGATGTAGTCGGCGTCGAGAGCGACACGTTCCTCATACGTGATGCGACTCCGTCCACTCACCTGCCAAATTCCCGTCAGGCCCGGACGTACGCTTAGGTAGTCGCTTGCGACTTTGCCGTAGCGGATGAGTTCGCCCTCAACGATGGGACGTGGCCCGACACAACTCATGTCACCCCGTAAAATATTGTAGAACTGAGGCAATTCATCGAGGCTTGAACGCCGCAAAATCCGGCCAAAACGCGTTACACGCGGGTCATCAGCGAGCTTCTGGTTCTTGGCCCACTCAATTTGCGCTTCTGGGTGTGTATCGAGGTACCGATGCAGCACTTCGTCACCGTTTGCGACCATACTCCGAAACTTCAGACACCTGAACTTGCGACCTCCGCGTCCGACGCGGTCGTGACCAAAGATCACCGGGCCGCCCATGGTGGCTTTGATAGCGACCGCGATCATCACGATGGCGGGCGCTGCGACTAGCAAAGCGGATCCGGCAATCGTGATATCCAGCGCACGCTTCAACGCTCGTTGGATTGGCGGCAAACGGCGTACACGCGGTCGATCCGGCAGTCGCAGAATTGTTCCCGGCCGCGACAAGCGGCTTGGTGGAGAGGTGGCGGGATAGGAATTCGCCGCGCCCGCGGCAACGCTCAATGCGAATATGGGGTGCGCATGATGACCACCCTGGGGAGACGGCGTGGAGCTTGCTCCCGCATTTGCGGTCGCAGAAATATCGATAGCTTTTAACACGATTGGACCCGCATTTTGCGTTCGGCTGCGCATCGCGCAATGACGACGATGACCCAATTTTCACGGTGCGAGCCACGTTCAACAAGAGCGGCAAAGGAGGTAACTTTTCTGGCGTCAACGACGCGCACCTTTATGACCTACTCAGTTCGACCATTGCGACGTTGCTGCGTGTTGGTATCGTTCGGCGTAGCGTGAAATTGCGAACCCAGATTGAGCATAAAAAAACACCGGAGAGCGGGCTCTCCGGTGCGCAAGTTCAAGTTGTTTGTGTTGCCTGCAGGCGGTGCCGTGTCAGCACTCATGTACCTCGGCGCGTTAACTACGACCGCCCTCAAGAATTGCATTGGCGAGATAGGCCACTTCAGTCCGATTGCGCGCCTTCAGCTTCTTCATGATATTGCGAACATGAACTTTGACGGTGCTTTCCCGCATACTGAGTTCGTAGGCGATGATCTTGTTTGCCTTACCTTTGCGCAACGCCTCAATGACCGCGAGCTGCCGTTGCGTAAACATCGACGATGCTTTCGGCTTATCTGCCGCGGCATCGGTATTGGTCCTTTGGGCTTCGATGAGACTGCTCGCAGGCACATAGATGCCACCCGCGCGCACAAGACGCATCGCCTCGATCGCGACGTGCAGCGGCAAACTTGTCGGCACGTAGCCGCGTGCCGAGCGATCAAGCGCGGCCACGATCTGTGCGGGGCTCTCTTGGTCACCCATGATGGCGACAGGTGCGCGTTCTGCCAGGCGCTCGAGCAGGCAGATGTCCTCGTCAGTGGGCTGCGTGCACTCGCGTGAGCCGATGCACAAAACAACGAGCGATACCGGTACGCTTTCACTTACGCTCAGCCACGCTGCGGCGCTGCCATAGGAGCAGACATTCCAGCCGGTCGCTACGCCGAGCGCACGCGACAGACACTCTCGAACGAGCGGCCGCCGATCGATATAGGCGACGCGCGCCTCTACTTCCGACGGCGCCGGAGCGGACGTCGACGACGAATTGAACGTCACCAAATCTGCGGTGAGATGAGTAGGGGATCCTAAATCAGAGGATGTGGGCGAAAAATCTGTCACTGGTGCCATGACGCTTACTTACTCCCGAAACACGTGACTATGAGAAGGCAAATCGCAGTCAAAATGATTGGCCAACGCTAAAATGCTTAGGTATGCGCGCGCCGACCGGTGCAGGATGGCAGCTTTCACCCTTAACTTTCGATCTCAGCAGATCTGATGTTTGAGGAGCTTCAGTAGACACCCGCTGCTGTCGTGGCTCATAGGAAAAGTGAAGGCGCCTAAGCAACGACATGTTGATACTGCATTAACGCCAGACCCCCAGCAAGGCGTAGACGCGCCTACGCGGGCCGAGAGTTTATTATCGACGCGATTAGCGACACTCATTGCCGCCAGTTATTTTCATTCTGATTATTATTCAGATGACAGCCGCGACGAGGACGGCGCCGAATGTTTTCATCGATACGTCAGCCGGCACATCTTGTGCTGACCGACCGCCGCCATCACTTGTGTCGCATACGCATGATCGCGAATTGTGGAACGTCATTCCACAAATAGGGATGTGCAATTTGTTCATATGGAATCGCGCTAAGTGTGCACTTCATTTTCAACCCGCAGCACAAACACTTGTTTCAAATTCTTGAGATAATCGCAGATCTCATGGACACTCAAAGGTGTTCTGGATGCGGTTCGCGCACTTGGAGGTGCGATCAGCAATTCCCGATCTTTTTTCGGGAACGTTCTTATGGACGCGCTTAGGGTTCTTGCCGATCATCTGTATTCGGACATTTCTGCAATTGTAATCCTCATCACGAGACTAACGACGAAGATTTCTTTTGTCCGCGCACGTTCACCCGCACCCACGCCTTCTCTAGATCTCTGTTTTGCAATAGTTTTTCAGCATCCGATCCGTGCAGACCAGACAAGGTCGGCCTACACTCCCTCTTTCGAGGTAGAGCCACTTCAAGATGGAGTAGGTAACGCGAGAATGCCGCTGCCACAGGCAGTTGATGCTCAATTCGTTTGCTGCTGCTTACCCTCGCTCAGGGCTAAAACGTGGCCCGCGAGGTAGAGGGACCCGCAAATCAGAATCCGCGACGGTTGATTTTGGATACATTGCGCGACAGCGCCGAGCGCAGCTTGGACGCTTTCGGCGGGTGCCGCATCAAAGCCGAGTGTTTTTGCCACGTCCGCAAGCGCCTCAGCTTCGAATGGACGTTCATGCGCGCCAGGAATTGGTACGGTCCAAATTGCGCGAACCTGACCTTTAAAGGGCGTGAGGAAGCCGACGGCGTCTTTTTGGCCCATCATGCCGACGATTAGGTAAAGCGGTTTTGGGCTTCGTTCTTCCAAAGCGCCGACAGTGGACGCCACCATCTCTCCACCCGCGGGATTGTGGCCACCGTCCAACCAGAGTTCTGATCCCGCCGGCAAAAACGACGCGAGCGATGCTGCTGTCAGCCGCTGCATGCGGGCAGGCCATTTGACCGAAGTCAGTCCCGCCGAAATCGCTGGCTCTGGGATTCCGACTGCGTGTAGCGCGGTGGCGGCTGCGACAGCGGTTGCGGCGTTGACGATCTGATGAGGCCCAGCCAGTGCCGGTAACGGCAGGTCCATCATCTCCTGCTCGCTTTGGAAGACGAGGCGACCGGATTGCTCGAAGGCATGAAAGTCCTCGCCCCAGACCGTTAACGGCGCACGCAAGAGGCGCGCGCGTGCGCGGATGACATCGTGCACTTCTGCGGGTTGATCAGAAATAATTGCCGGCGTGTCGCGCTTCAGGATCCCAGCCTTGGTCGTGGCAATCTCCTCAATCGTCGCCCCCAGCTTGTCCGCATGATCCATCGAGATTGGCGTCAGGATCGTCAATGCGGGCCGGGGGATGACGTTGGTGGCGTCAAAATTGCCGCCGAGGCCGGTTTCCAGAATGACGAGGTCGGCGGGAATTTCACGAAATGCCAGAAACGCGGCGGCCGTTGTTATTTCAAAGAATGTCATCGGCGCGCTGGCATTGGCGGTCTCGACACGCTCAAGAAGCGTGGCGAGTTCGTCATCGCTGATGGGCTTCGAAACTCCATTGCGATCCGGCACGGATATCCGCTCGTTGAAACGCACCAAATGCGGGCTGGTGTAGACGTGGACACGCTTGCCAGCCGCCTCAGCCATCGCCTTGAGAAACGCCGCGGTCGAGCCTTTGCCGTTGGTTCCCGCAATGTGAACAACTGGCGGCAGGTGCAAATGCGGGTCGCCAAGTTTGGCGAGCAGGCCAACAATGCGATCGAGTGACAGATCGATCAATAAAGGGTGCAGCGTTTTCAGCCGCGCAAGTCGTTCGTCTATGGTTGGCATGGCGGGCTTTATCCTTGATCGCGCGCAACCGCATCCTGGCACTGGGGCCTACGCCCGCAGCACTCGCAGCCGCAAATGACGACGACGCGACGGCGTCGATCAGTTCCGAAGATTATCGCGCGGGAGCGCCCGACCCTTGGCCTTGGCCTCAGCTTCGCGCTTGGCTTTTTCGCGTGCCTCTGCGCGCGCGGCGTCAAACCGTTCGGCGTCTTCGACCGGTTCGGGCTCAAGGATATCGGATCCCCGTGCAAGTTTTTCGACGACTTTGCCGTCGACGGCATGGCCATTCATGCTCTTGATATAACCGGCCGGCTTTTTCTTGCCGTTTTCAAGCGGGTTCGCGCCCGCGGCAGTCCCAGCCATCGTAATGCGGCAGAGCCGCGAAAGCGTGTCGCGCATCTGATGGCGATGCACAACCATATCGACCATGCCATGCGCAAGTAGATACTCGGCGCGCTGGAAGCCCTCAGGCAACTGTTCGCGAATGGTCTGCTCGATGACACGTGGCCCTGCGAAACAAATCAGCGCTCCCGGTTCGGCGATATGAACATCGCCCAGCATTGCATACGACGCGGTGACGCCGCCTGTGGTCGGGTCTGTTAATACGACTATGTACGGCAGCCGCGCGTCGCGCAGGCGCTGCACGGCAATGGTCGTGCGCGGCATCTGCATGAGTGAGAGGATACCCTCTTGCATGCGTGCACCGCCGGACGCGGCAAACAAAACAAACGGGCTCTTCTTGGTGACGGCGTGCAACATGCCGGTGACGATCGCTTCACCGGCAGCCATGCCGAGCGAACCGCCCATAAAGCGGAAATCCTGCACCGCGGCGACGATGTTCTGTCCATCGAGGCGCCCCTCGGCAACCACCACGGCGTCTTCCAACGAGGTCTTGGCGCGGGCGGCTTTAAGGCGGTCGGTATAGCGTTGGCCGTCGCGGAATTTCAGCGGGTCGGTTGGGACCGTCGCTAGTGGCAACTTTGGTAAATGTTGCGTCGTCGAACAGCAACTTCAGGCGTGCCTCTGACCCCATGCGTTCGTGATAGCCGCAGCACGGGAAGACGTAGGCATTGTCTTCAAGAGCCTTGACGTCGGACATCTGTCCGCAACCGCCGCACTTGTGCCAGAAGTTATCCGGTGGTTCGCGGCGCGTAGTGAGCAGGCCACGAATTTTGGGCCGCACAACGTTGTTGATCCAGTTCACGCTTATCCTCCTGCCCTACCGGCAGCATTTCCGACCCGGCGCGTTACTCGCATTGCAGCAGACGTCAACAGCCCTCGTTGGCCTGTCGTGTCCCCGGCGGCGAAACACCCGGCCGATTCGTCTCAAAACGCTCTAGCGCTGCCGCAAGGCTCCGCTCAGACTCTTCACAAGACTTAGAACGGCGGGCGCTGTGCCAGCCGTCGCATGCCCATCTGGTCCGAGCGATGTTTCAATCGCACTCACCAGAGCCGATCCTACCACAACGGCGTCGGCGCCACGGCCAATTGCCTTGGCTTGTTCTGGGGTCTTTACACCAAATCCCACAGCGACGGGAAGAGTTGTTGCTTTCTTGATTGACGCAACCTTTGCGTGTACCGCCTGCGGATCAGGTGCGGCAGTCCCGGTGATACCTGTGATCGACACATAGTACAGGAACCCGGAGGTATTTTTGAGCACTGCCGGAAGGCGCTTTGCATCGGTCGTCGGCGCTGCGAGCCGGATAAAATTGAGGCCGTAGGCCATTGCGGGGATGCAGAGTTCGTCGTCAGCTTCCGGCGGGCAGTCGACAACAATGAGGCCGTCGACGCCGGCCTGCTTGGCGTCGGCCAAGAATTTACCGGTGGGATAGACATAGATTGGGTTGTAGTAGCCCATCAACACGATCGGTGTCTCGGTATCGCGTTGCCGAAACTCGGCGACCAACTGAAGTGTTTTGTGCATGTTATGCCCGGCCTTCAGGGCACGGAGGCCAGCTGCCTGGATCGCGGGGCCATCAGCCATTGGATCCGAAAACGGCATCCCGAGCTCGATCACATCGGCACCGGCGGCGGGCAACCCAAAGAGGATGTCGCGCGACGTGTTGTAGTCCGGATCGCCGGCCGTGAGGAACGTCACAAGGCCGGGGCGGCCTTCGGCTTTGAGGGCGGCGAAACGGCGATCAATGCGCGTCGGGTTCATTTCAATAGCTTCCATCGGGCATGGTGTTGCGAAGATAAGCCACGAGGCCACCTCCACCGGGGTTCAGCACGGTTTCGGCCCAGGCGCGGCGCTCAAATTCGATCGGCACCCGCTCCCAGGCGCACGCCGTCTCAGGTCGCTCGGCATCTTTGAACGTTGCGGGGCTCTCGTAACTTGCGCGCCAACGAAGTTCGGCACTGGAGCCGCTTTGGGTCCACCACTTGGCCAGCAGGCAAATGTCTTCCAAACCTTCATGCAGCACGACAAAGCCGGTGTTGAAATGCGTGGTCGCTTCCAAGCTTATCGCGTGCGCTCGCAACTTTCATGCGTGCGGCCGCAACCATCGCGTCGGAGAGCGGGCGTTTAACGTTGGCGCGGATCAGATAGCTCTTGAACCGCCAGCCGCCGATGTCCCAAATGCCGAGCGACGACATTTGTCGCGGCACGTACACCGGCTCTGCAGGCTCGCGAGGGGCAGCGTCGCCTGTCATATTTTCATGCCCAGATGCTTGGCGACGGTGAAGAGATCCTTGTCACCGCGGCCACATAGATTCATGACGAGGATTTTGTCCTTGGCCATGGTGGGCGCCAGCTTCTCGACGTAGGCGAGAGCGTGCGACGGCTCAAGCGCCGGAATGATGCCTTCAAGACGCGTGCAGAGTTGCAGCGCTTTGAGTGCTTCTTTGTCGGTGATTGCTACGTAATTAACGCGGCCGGTATCTTTGAGCCAGGAATGCTCGGGACCGACGCCTGGATAATCGAGGCCGGCGGAAATGGAATGTCCCTCGAGGATTTGGCCATCGTTGTCTTGCAGAAGATAGGTGCGATTTCCGTGAAGTACGCCCGGCGTTCCACCCGTCATTGACGCGGCGTGGCCGTTTTCGACATTGAGGCCATGGCCGCCAGCTTCGACGCCATAGATCGCCACGTCCTTCTCGTCGAGGAATGGATGGAACAAGCCGATCGCATTCGAGCCACCGCCGATGCACGCGACGAGAGCATCGGGCAGGCGGCCTTCGGCCTGCATGACCTGCTCGCGCGTTTCGTTGCCAATGATGGATTGGAAGTCGCGCACGAGTTGCGGATAAGGATGAGGTCCCGCCGCGGTGCCGATGATGTAGTACGTATCTGAGACGTTCGAGACCCAATCGCGCAGCGCTTCGTTCATCGCGTCTTTCAGCGTGCCGGCGCCGGATGTCACGGCATTGAGCTTGGCGCCAAGCAGCATCATGCGCGCGACGTTTGGCGCTTGGCGCTCGACGTCGGTCGCACCCATGTAGATTTCACAGGGGAGATCAAACTTTGCACAGACAGTGGCGACAGCCACGCCATGCTGACCAGCGCCGGTTTCAGCGATGATGCGTGTCTTGCCCATGCGGCGAGCGAGCAGGATCTGTCCGAGGCAGTTATTTATCTTGTGCGACCCAGTGTGATTGAGCTCGTCGCGCTTTAAATACACTTTTGCGCCGCCGAAATGCTTGGTCATGCGCTCGGCAAAATAGAGCGGGCTGGGACGTCCGGAATAGTGCGTGTGGAGAAAACCGAGTTCGGCCGCGAACTTCGGGTCTGCCTTCGCGGCATTGTAGGCGCCCTCCAGCTCGAGAATGAGCGGCATCAATGTTTCGGCGACGAAGCGGCCGCCGAAGTTGCCGAAAAAGCCCTTCTCGTCCGGCCCGGTGCGGAAGCTGTTGAGCTTGGTCGCGCTAGTCTTGCTTTCGGTCGACGTCATTTCTGAATGCTCTCGATGATGGCGGGCGGGCGCCTGTAGACTGCCCTCTTACCCACTTAGCATGGCTTCGGTCCACCCTGGAATGGCGGCGCTCAGTGCTATTTGCCCAACAGCGCTTTATAGCGGGCGATTTCACTGGTGACGAAGGAGCCGAGGGCGCCAGATTTGGCTTCCTCAAGGGTCGCGGGCTCAGACACAATGTCCGCCATTTGTTTCTTAAAGCGGTCGGACGTCAGGGCGGCTGCCAACGCCTGCTCGAATTTCGCCAGAATGGGCGCCGGACAAATTTTTCGGCGCGAAAACCGCATTCCAGCCTTGTATTTGGAATCCGTTGAGCTTCAGTTCGCCGGCAGATTGAATGGATTTGAAATGATCCAGGCGGGCGGGTGCACCGACGACAATACCTTTAACGGTTCCGCCTTCGAGAGCACCCTTCAGCGATGTCGCGGTATCGCAGACGCCGTCGATATGGCCGCCGACGAGGTCGTTGAGAGCTGGCGATGCGCCGCGGTATCCGATCAGCGTCGCATCAATGCCAGACGCTTTCAGGAAATTGAGGCAGATGAGATAATTCGAAGAGCCAACGCCGGCATGACCAAGATTGATCTTCTTGGGGTTGGCCTTGGCATAGGCCAAGAATTCCTCGAACGTGGCTGCAGGGAATGCCTTCTTGAGCGCAATCACCGGCGACGTCTTGGCGACCAGGCCGATGGGCGTGAAATCGGCGGGAGTAAATTTCAGACCCTCGTTGATAAAATAGTTGGCTGCATTGGTGCCGGTGTTACCAAGGGCAATGGTGTAGCCATCTGCAGGAGCGGCAGCCGCGCGTGTCAATCCGGTTGCACCGCCAGCGCCGCCGACGTTTTCGATGACGATCGGCTGCCCGAGGTTTTTGCTCATTTCTTCGGCTGTGATGCGCGCAATAATGTCGGAGGTGCCACCTGCGGCGAAGGGCACGATCATGGTGATCGCGCGCGACGGGAAGGTGTCTTGCGCGGCAGCGGACGCAATAGCCGTCAAGGAGAACAGCACCGCGATCTTCAGAGTTTTTAGCATTTCGTCTGTTCCCAATGATTAGACGCCGTTGTCACGAGTATGCTCGCCGTGCAGCTTTAATGAAGGCGCGTATGAGATCAGGAGATTTTGCGCCCGGCGCCGTTTCGACGCCGGATGATACGTCCACGGCTGGCGCTGCGGTGACGTGAATAGCCTCGGCAACATTTGCAGCTGTCAATCCGCCTGAGAGCATGAAGGGCAACGAGCGTCCGAGGCCAGCAATCAAATTCCAATCGAAGGTGACACCGTTGCCGCCGGGCAAGCCATCAACAACGGGCGGCTTGGCATCGAGCAGAATACGGTCGGCGACGTCTTTATAGCTGGCGATGGTTTGAAGATCCGCAGCGGTGGACACACCAATGGCCTTCATCACTTGAACAGCGTGGCGTCCTTTGATTTCGTTGCAACGCGCAGGCGTTTCTTTGCCGTGAAGTTGGATTATGTCGGGCATGATTGTGCTTATAACCGCATCAAGGAGTGCGTCGTCGGCATCAACCACGAGGGCGACGATCTGTGCGCGGCCCCTCGCCTCAACTGCAAGATCGCGCGCGTCAGCTAAGGCGACGTTGCGCGGGCTTTTGGGAAACACCACAAAGCCCAGCAAATCGGCGCCGGACGCGCAGGCCGCAGCGACTGCGGGGGCGGTTTTAAGACCGCAAATCTTGATTTCTAAGGGCATTCCAAGGCTGCCTCCGGCATCCGGAGCAACCTAATGTTGCAGCTTGGGAAAGTCCAGGCCGGACGCCCTCGCCTTAGTCGCCGCAGGCTTGAGCGGCGCGGCGATTTTCAGACGACGACATTTCGCGATTATCCAGCATCGCAGACATCGATGCCATCTGACGGCAGGCTTCTTTCATCTGGGAGTCGAGCATACTTGCGCTAACACGTCCGCCACTCATGATCGCGACTGACGCACCTGCGAGTGTCGGCATACCGACCGACGCGGCGATTTCGCCGAAATCAGAGTTGCGCGGACTTGTGACATAAACCAAAGCGCATGCTGCAATGCCAAGAGCGGCCATCGCTCCGAACGTCACACCAATGAAGCGCGCTGTCTGGCGCGGCGACGTATCGAGGCCGAAATCGATGTCAACGTCTTCTGATTTGCGTGACATCGGCACCCTTCAGTTGAAACTCAGTCACTTGGTGTCCGATACTACTACCGTGGGATGCAATAAGGGACCGTTAAAGTTGCGGCCGAATTTAAGGACTATTAACACTCTTGCGAGCTTCAACCGACGCAAATGTCGATTCGAAGACCGCCACGGCTGCTGCAAGATCCTCGATCGAGGCGCCAACCGACTTGAAGAAGGTGATTTCTTCTGCGGTTTGCCGACCGGCGATCCGCTTCGTTGTCAGATCAGCCAGATCGCCAAGCACGTGCTCGCGTGTAATGGCGCCTGAGGCGATGGCCTGCAAAATATCGCCCGCTTCACCAAACGCCCCAGCGCGCGTATCGGCATAGACACGCGCGCGCGCGACAAGATCATCGTCGGTTTCGCGCAAAGTTTTGTTATACGCACCGACACTGTCGACATGGGTGCCTGGGCGCAGCCACGCACCGCGCACGAGCGGTACATTTGAGATCGTTGCTGTCGAGATCACATCCGCTGACCTGACGGCCGCTTCGAGGTCTTCGGTGACGGTGACAGCGAGACCCGATGTGGCCAATTCAGCCGCCACCCGATGTGCGTTCTCCGGTGTGCGGTTCCAGATGACGACTTCGCGGATCGGGCGAACGGATGCATGGGCGCGAATAAGAAACGGCGCAAGGGCTCCGGCACCCACCATGAGCAATCGCGAGGCGTCTTGACGGGCGAGATAACGCGCAGCAAGCGCCGATGCCGCCGCCGTTCGCCACACAGTCAGCCGCGTTGCATCCAAGATGGCGAGCGTTTCTCCGGTCTCGGTGGAGAGCAGCAAATACATGCCAGCGATGGCGGGTTTTCCCGAGCGCGCGGCGTTGTCGGGAAATACCGTGACAGACTTCATGCCCATGTAGGGGCCGGCCGTTGGCGCAGCTCCGTTAGCCGCTGGTCGCGCTGTGATCGCCGGCATCAGCAGCCATGTCGCCTCCGGTCTATCCGGCCAATGGGACGGTATGATGATGACGCGGCGGCGCAATGGCGCCGTTGCGGAAAGCCGCTTCGAGCACGTCAACAAGGGCGGGGTAGCTCAGCTTCTGATCGATGGTCGCGGCGTCAATGAAGTTCATCGGAGAAGGTGCTCTCTGAAGGTCGAAGAGCGAGCAACGCAGCTTGCCGCCGGTCTCGCTTTCCGATCGAGCAACGCACCACACTGACGCCCCACGCCTTGCGGCGTATAAGCGTGCGGACGTGCTCTTAGCTTGCGCGGCGCAGTGTTTTTGATGTCGGCGCGCCCAACTGGCGTGCGGCGTTGACGTTGGCATCGCGCTCGCGCGACAAACGATCTGCTTCTGCTTGCCAGCGCATTGCGTCTTGCGTCTTGACGCGCGCTGTGCGGCGCCAGCGTCCCTGGGTCATCCAAGTTGCGACGCCACCCAAAATGACGCCTAACGTCAAAGCGCCGAGCAGATAGACGTAGAACGGTAACTGGATCGACAGGACCGGCGCGTCGGGGCGGAAGGGGTCGAGAACCAAGCGCACGGATTCGCGGTTGGCGACGGCCAACGTCACCAAAAGGATCGCCGACAGCAGAGCAATTGGAAACCAGATGATCCGTCGCAGCACGCTGTTACCTCATTGCATGAGTGACGCAACACTTGCGCCAACGCAGGCGCGCACCGATTGAGCGCGCAAGTAGTTTTGACCGTCAGGACTTTGCACGTTCCTGCATGGCACTGACTTTTTTGTCTTCGGCTTTGGCTTCGACGCGCGGCGCTCCACTGCCATTGGTGACAATTGCGGCGGCTTCGCGTTTTGACGCAGGCGCAGCTTTTGTCTTACCGTTGGCACTGCTTGCTGCCGTCTTACGACCACCGCGGCCGGTGGCGGGTGTCTTGCCGTTCAAGCGCTCACGCAATTCTTTGCCGGTCTTGAAGAACGGGACAAATTTTTCTTCGACGGAGACTGTTGTACCGGTGCGTGGATTGCGACCGGTCCGCGCCGCGCGATGCTTGACGGTGAACGCGCCGAAGCCGCGCAGTTCGACGCGATCGCCGCGCGCCATCGCGGAGACGATTTCATCGAACAGCACATTCACAATCCGCTCGATATCGCGATTGTAAAGATGCGGGTTCGCCACCGATATTTTTTGAATGAGTTCCGACTTGATCACGCGTCCACCCTCCCGTCCACGCTTTCCTCTACCTCACCGAGCGGCATTAAGGAAAGCCGCAGAGCGAGGTCTTTAATTCATTATTTTTCAGAAGGTTGCCAAACGGAAACCAGACCGTCAAGCATCAGTCGCGCCCGGACGCTTTCGGCGGTGGAAATCACGCCTGCGGCATCGGTGTCGAGGCCGATTGCGGCGGCTGCCGATTGGCCGAGCCAGCGCAGTAGGCCAACCGGGCTCTCAGTCGACGGCTTCCAGTCGATGATCTTTAACTTAGGCTTAACGCCGCGCTTGGTTTCGAGCCACCGTATGGCTTCGTCCTCGCCGCCGAGTTCATCGACCAACTTGAACGTGAGCGCTTCGCGACCCGAAAATACGCGACCCTGCTCGAGCCCGGGGATCGTTGTGGTATCGACGCCGCGTCGTTTCGTCACCAGACCCAAGAACCACTTCTGGCTGTCGGCCACCAAGGCTTCGGTTACCCGCCGACCTTCGGGGGTCACCTGCTCGAACATTGACGGCACCGCTTTCAGCGGACCGCTCTTGATTTCGTTCATTTTGACGCCGACCTTGTCCAAGAGGCCGGAGACCTCCGGCCACTGGAAGATGACGCCAACGGAACCGGTGATGGTATTGCCACGCGCCACGATGTGATCAGCGGCAAGTCCGGTGATGTAAGCAGCGGATGCGGCGACGGTGCCAAATTGCGCAACCACAGGCTTGGTCTTGGCGATTTCGCGGATGGCCTCGAACAGCGCTTCGCCGCCACTGGTGGTGCCGCCGGTCGAATTGATAGAGAACAGCACGCCCTCGACATTCTTCGAGGCGGCGAGACGTTTCAACATGCGCAGTTGAGTGCGGTCTTCGGTGATCATGCCGTCGACGACAACGCGTGCGACATGGCGCGGCTCGGAAAATCCGCCACTCATCGAGGATACGGCGCCGCCGAGCGCGACAACGCCCGCGAGTAAAGCGATCCCCCGCCAAAGGCCAACTTTGCGACGCAGCGACCTGCGATCCAAAACGGCTTCGGTCTCTATGGTCATGGACGGCTCCGCAGGCGCAATGCTGGCGTTGGGCACAGGCTACGACAAAACGGCGGCAAGTACCAACGCTTCAAATGCCGATGCCGGACAAAAAAGCGGCGTGCGCGGTTGGTCTCAACCGCGCACGCCGTATCAGTGCTGCAACGACTTACTTGTCGTCGCCGTCTTTCTTCTTCAGAGCGGCCTTGAAGATATCGCCCAGTGATGCGCCCGAGTCGGACGAACCGTATTGAGCGACAGCCTGCTTCTCTTCTGCCAACTCAAGCGCCTTGATGGACACCGTGACGCGGCGGCTGGTGCGATCGAACTGCGTGACTGCAGCATCGACCTTGTTGCCGACGGTGAAGCGCTCTGGACGCTGCTCGGCGCGATCACGCGAGAGATCGGCACGCTTGATGAACGTCGTTGCATCGGAACCGGCGATCTTGACTTCGATGCCGCCTTCCTGGACGCCGACGATCTCGCAGGTGACGCGATCGCCCTTCTTGAGGTTACCGACGGCCTGAAGCGGATCGGCGCCCACCTGCTTGATGCCAAGGCTGATGCGCTCTTTGGCGCTGTCAACGTCGAGCACGGCAGCTTTGACGTTATCGCCCTTCTTGTAGTCCTTGATGGCTTCGTCGCCTGCCTTGTTCCAATCGAGATCGGAAAGGTGGACCATGCCGTCAACGCCACCGTCGAGGCCAATGAACAAGCCGAACTCGGTGATGTTGCGGATCGGACCTTCGACGACGGTGCCGCGCGGATGCTTGGTGAGGAAGTCATCCCATGGATTTTCCTGGGTCTGCTTCAAGCCCAAGCTGATGCGGCGCTTGTTCGGGTCGACTTCGAGGATCTGGACGTCAACCTTCTGGCTGGTCGAAACGATCTTGCCGGGGTGGACGTTCTTCTTGGTCCAGCTCATTTCGGAGACGTGGATCAGACCTTCAACGCCTGGTTCGAGCTCAACGAATGCGCCGTAGTCAGCGATATTCGTGACGTTGCCCGAGATCTTGGCGCCGACGGGGTACTTGGCTTCGATGCCCTGCCATGGATCGTTCTGGAGCTGCTTCATGCCGAGGCTGATGCGCTGTGTATCCGGATTGATGCGGATAATCTGCACCTTGATGGTGTCGCCGACGTTGACGATCTCGCTCGGATGATTGACGCGGCGCCATGCCATGTCGGTGACGTGGAGCAGACCATCGATGCCGCCGAGATCGACGAAGGCGCCGTAGTCGGTGATGTTCTTGACGAGACCCTCGGTGACCTGACCTTCGGCCAGACGCGCGACGATTTCTGTGCGCTGTTCGGCGCGGGTCGCTTCGAGCACTTCACGGCGCGAGACAACGATGTTGCCGCGGCGGCGATCCATCTTGAGGATCTTGAAGGGCTGCGGCGAATGCATCAGCGGGCCGATGTCGCGAACCGGACGAACGTCGACCTGGCTGCCCGGCAGGAACGCCACCGCGCCGTCGAGGTCGACCGTGAAGCCGCCTTTGACCTTATTGAAGATGACGCCCGAGACTTGCTCTTTGTTGTTGAACTTGACTTCGAGCTTGATCCACGATTCTTCGCGGCGTGCCTTGTCGCGCGAAAGAACGGCTTCACCGAGAGCATTCTCGACGCGCTCAAGATAAACTTCGACGGTGTCGCCGACCTTCAATTCATTGGGCTTGCCGGGGACGCCGAACTCGCGCAGCGGCACGCGGCCTTCCATCTTCATGCCAACGTCGATGACCGCCAGGTCTTTCTCGATGGCAACGATACGGCCCTTGACCACACTGCCTTCGTAGAGATCTTCCTTTTCGAAGCTCTCATTCAGAAGGGCGGCGAAGTCGTCCGTCGAGGGGCTCATTTCCTTGTTTGCTGCAACAGCCATAGTCGTTTTCAGTCCTGGTTGAGGCCACCCAAGAAGCGGGCAGCGATGATTTCGTGAACGGCCGGGAAACTGCGTACAGGCAGCGTCATGGCCAACTGGTCTTTGAACAATCGCAATCGCTGGGCCTCAACGGGAATAAGCGCGAGCGCTTTGCAGCGTGCGCGCACCGAACGGAACCCGAGCGTATCGAGAGATCTGATGATCGGTGGTCTGCTGACGATACCTGGGGGGCCAGGGGCCAATTGGATTAGAGCCGCGACAGGCGCGTGCTCATTGGCCGATCTTCCTCGTGATCATTCGGACAGCAGCATCGAACGAAGCTTCTATATCCAACGCGCTGGTATCTAGCAAGTGCGCATCAGCAGCGGCCTTGAGCGGGGCGCTGTCCCGGTTTGAATCGCGTTCATCCCGGCGGCGGATGACCTCAAGGACGCCATCGTACGTGACCGGTTCGCCCCGGGCGTGAAGTTCGGCGAAGCGGCGGCGCGCACGGACCTCGGTATCTGCAACAACAAATATCTTAACATCGGCGTCGGGCAGGACAACGGTTCCGATGTCTCGGCCGTCGAGGACCGCGCCTGGCTCCTGGCGGGCAAAATCGCGTTGAAAATCGAGGAGCGCGGCACGAACCTCCGGGATTTTGGCGACGATAGAAGCCGCATCGCCAACGCCGGGGTCACGAAGACTGGGGTCATCTAAGGATTTAGGGTCGAGGGCGCGGGCGGCGGCGGCGGCAGCTTTGGGATCGTCGAGGGCTTGGCCGGCATGGCGGACGTCCCGGGCGACAGCGCGATAGAGTGAACCGGTGTCGAGATAGGCCAAATTGAAATGGGCGGCGAGCCGGCGGGCGAGGGTGCCTTTACCCGAAGCGGCGGGTCCGTCGATGGCGATGATCATCGTTCACTTTACTCCCGGCATCGAAAGAAGTCGCCTCGCCTGGTCGGCGAAAAGCAAAATCCAGAGCCCCAAATCCAAAGTCAGGCATAATGGTCGCGAGCACGACTGGGAAGAGGCTTCGAGTGCCAGCCCGCCTGTCGCTAGGCAACGCACGACGTAGGCCCAGGCGCGGCCGGTTGCGCGCGGAAAAGTCCAAATGAGGTATGGGTCCGCATAAAGGCGACATGGGCCGCTCTGCTCAGGTCTGCATAAGTTGGAACAGGGTTCAAAAGCTTCGTCGGGGAACTTACGGACTGTTGCTCGGTCATTTCGAAGGAATTGGGTGTGACATCCAGCCTTGCCAACAACGATAGCGACAGCCGCACGCTCACGCCTGTCGTCCGCAGCGTGCAGTGGCTGCGCTACGTCGCGGCGGCGTTGGTCGTGCTGTATCACACCGAAGTCCAGATCATGCGGCTCGACAGCAGCGCCACACATGCGTTCGGAATTGGCGCGGCGGGCGTGGATCTGTTTTTTGTCATTAGCGGCTTCGTGATGGTCCATGCGACACGCCGTAACGTGCCGACTTTTGGCACCTTCATGAAACGGCGGCTTCTTCGAATTGTGCCTCTGTATTGGTTCTTCACCGCAGTCGTCGCGCTACTGATCTTGTTGTGGCCTCAACTGTTCAACAGCACGGTGTTTTACGGCGGGCATTTTCTCGCCTCGCTGGCGTTCGTGCCGTATCCACATCCTGTCGACGGAGTGATGAGGCCATTGCTGGTGCCGGGTTGGACGTTGAACGCGGAGATGTTCTTTTATCTCTGCTTTGGCGCGCTGCTCGGGCTTTCACTCGAGCGACGAATCCTTCTCATTGCGGCTGGTTTTGCCACACTTGCGGCAATCGCTTATTTCAGCGGCGGGCGTTCGGGCCTCATCAGCTTTTATGGCGCGCCGCTGATGCTGGAATTTGTGGCGGGAATGGCCGTTGCTTGGCTCGTCTACCGGCAACAGCCGCTGAGTGTGCGCTTGCTGGCTGTTGTGTCCGCCATTGCGGTATTATTCACAGCGGCTGGAATTGCCCAAGGTATATCTGAGCATACAACGAGGTTCATTTACTGGGGCGTGGCCGCCACGTGTTTGCTTTTTGTCTGTCTATCGATTGAGCGGCGGCTTGGCTGGATCGATGCACCGACCTTGATGCGGCTCGGCGATGCGTCTTACTCCATCTATCTCTCGCATCTGTTCGTGTTAGCATTTGCGGGCAAGCTGATCGCGTATACCGGACTGTATTCTGTGATCGGTTCTGGCGGCACTCGCCTTGTGATGCTGGCTCTTGCCTCGTATGCCGGCTTGATGATCTATGATTGGATTGAGCGGCCGATGCAGACTTTTCTCGGGCGCTGGCTGGCTGGTGAGCCAGCACGTCGCGCGCGTATACCAGTCCGCACGTAAGCGTTGACGCTGCATGGTAGTTGATGCTTGCATCTGGAATTGACGACACATTTTTTGAGATTTTTTCTGAGTTGGAGACCTAATTATGGCGAGAAAAATTGCAATCTTGGTTTTGATGTTTTCAAGTGTGGCTGGTGCGAGCGTGCGCGCTGATACTGCGGTACCAGTGGGCGGAGCCTTTGGTCTTCTCAACAAGCCCGCAGGAGCTGCCGCGGGCAGCGTGATTTTGATTCCGGGCGGCGATGGCGTGCTTGATGTACGGCCTGACGGGTCCTTTTCGTCACTCAAGGGTAATCAGTTGGTGCGGACGCGGAAGGCCTATGCGTCGCAAGGTCTCGCATCACTGACGATCGACAGCGGCGTCAACGTCGCGGCTGCAGTTGCGTATATGAAGACGGTGGCGCAGCCGGTGACGATTGTGGCGACAAGCCGCGGCAGCTTGCGTGTTGCTGGCGCCTTGGGTGCGAAGCCTGACGCCGTGGTGCTGACGTCGGCATTTCTCAATGAGGTCAAGGGTGCAGTCGGATCACCGGGCGCACTGCCACGCACGCTCGTTGTTCATCACCGCCAAGATGGCTGTAAAAAAACCCCACCGACCGCAGTCGAACCCTTCAAAGCATGGGGCGGTTCAAAAGTTACCGTCACTTGGTTTTCCGGCGGAACGGATCAGGGCGATCCGTGTCAAGCTAAGGGCTATCATGGCTTTGCCGGGCAGGACGGAGCCGTGGTTTCGACAGTGTCGGCGTTCGCTAAAGGGCGATGACGTGGGCGCGCTCAATAGCTGTCCATGACAGCTGTCGTGAAAATATGATCGGTGTTGTCGCGCCGATACGGCACGACGAGGCGTGAGTAGCGCTGCCAGGAGATCTTAGCAGATTTTTTGGTTCTGACTTTCGCGTCGATATATTCAACGCGCGGCTGGTCACCGACTTTGAACTCGCGCAAGCCGTCAGCGATCCAACTGCCGAAGCCAGCATCCTCAAGCACCGTAAACGGCCTGCCAATTTGAAGCGGGCCGATGTTGTCGGAATAGTCGAGGATTTTTGCGCCGGCCTCGGCGAGCAAGAAGTGTCCGCTGGAGGCGTCGCGCTCAGCGATGATGAAATGCCGTTGAAACAATTTACTTAAGATGTGTGACTGAACCTCCCATTCGAGGCCCGCGTTCAAGATTTCTTTCGCTGCTTCCCATCGCGTGGCAAATTGCGACTGAGCGATATTTAACGTGCGCCGGTGATACGTCGGCTGAGCGCAGCGCTCGTCTGACAGACGCCCCAAAACGTCGATGGCTTGTTTACACCGCAGGATTTGTGGAACTGCATTAGGGGAGGCGCTGTCGATAACGGCGACGCGCTGTGGACTGTGCTTCATCAGCCACGTGATGGCGCCGAGGAGGCATATGGGTTTCACGCTCTTGTAGTTCAAAACCAAAACCGCACCGGCAACGCGATCAAGAGTGATCTGAATAAAACCGCGACCGTCTATGGAATGCGACGCGTGGTCATTTTCATGGTCTGCTGACGGAAGACAGCTGGCGCTTAAGGGATAACCGACGCCAGGCTTTGGCTCGCCTGTATCGTCGATGTGAAATTTCCGGAGCATTGCGAGAAATTACTCGTGTCAAACATGCATTGACCGAACGCTAGACAGCGGAGTTTCTGGTGTCAACGCGGACCTAGGTCGGCAGGCCCAACACTTTCGTGATCGCATTGCTGGCATGCCAATCCGTTCGGATTTGCTCAGGCGAATTTGGCACCGATCGAGCGCATCAGTTGCTCAAAGCTCGGGAACGACGTTGCCACAAAAGTCATGTCGTCGACTGTCACAGGCTTTTCCGCCGCTAGGCCCATGATGAGGAATGCCATAGCGATGCGGTGATCCATGTGAGTCACGACAGTGCCGCCGCCTGCCACTTTGCCTGCACCTGCAACAATCAGGCTGTCGCCGTCGACACGTGCTGCGACGCCATTTACCAACAATGCGTCTGCGGTTGCCGCCAGTCGGTCGCTTTCTTTGACTTTCAGCTCAGCAAGCCCGTCCATTTGAGTTTCGCCGGAGGCGTAAGCCGAAACAGCCGCCAAGACCGGATATTCGTCGATCATGCTCGGTGCCCGTGACGCAGGCACGACGACGCCGGTCAATTTCGCATAGCACACCCGTATATCGGCGATCGGTTCGCCATTTTCCTCGCGTTGGTTGGTGAACGAGACGTTCCGCGCCCATTTCTTTCAGGGTCGTATAGAAGCCGGTGCGCGTTTCGTTGACCAGGACGCCTTCGATCGTCACATCAGAGCCAGGGACGATGGCGGCTGCGGCAGCGAGAAAGGCTGCCGATGACGGATCGCCAGGGACGACGACAGGACGACCCTGCAATTCGGCGTGGCCTTTCACGGTGATTGCGGTTTTGCCGTCGCGTTTTTCGGTGCGTACATCGGC
This sequence comes from uncultured Alphaproteobacteria bacterium, assembly GCA_963831185.1. GTDB lineage: Bacteria > Pseudomonadota > Alphaproteobacteria > Rhizobiales > Hyphomicrobiaceae > JABFRJ01. The sequence goes on along the minus strand of CAWHPE010000002.1, from coordinate 80,132 downwards.
GCCAAAGTAGCGCAGCATGCGCTCGGTATGGTCACGCGTTGCTTCCTTCTCGACGACCGTCGTCTCACCGGCGGCCGCTAGGCCCGCGAGGAGGATGGCGGATTTCACCTGCGCACTGGGCACGGGTGTCTCGTACACCATCGGCATCAGGCGCGACGTACCACGCACTGTTATGGGCAAGGTTTCGCGGCCCTCTTCGAGGACTTGCAGCCCCATCGTGCGCAAAGGCGATAAGACACGGCGCATGGGGCGCTTCGACAGGGATGCGTCACCTTCGAAACGCACCGTGATCGGGTTGCCGGCGATCACGCCCATCATGAGCCGTGACCCGGTGCCGGAATTGCCGAAATCGATCGGTGCAGCCGGCTCTGCGAGGCCGCCGACGCCGCGGCCGGAGACTTCCCAAATGTCACCCGTCTTGACCGCCGGACAGCCGAGCGCCGTCACGGCTTTGGCAGTGTTAATGACATCTTCGGCCTCCAAAAGGCCTGTGATTTGAGTTCGGCCAGTTGCGAGAGCGCCGAACATCAGCGCACGATGAGAAATCGACTTGTCGCCCGGGACACGAACGCGGCCCGTCAACGCACCCGAACGGTGGGCACTCAAGGGGCGGGCGGGCACAGCGGCGTGCGACATGGTGTGGGACCTCGGCAAATTGCTGCGGCATAGAGCAAGGGCAGGGTGAGGGTGTCAATCTCGGTTGGTGCGCGCCGGCTGTATGCCTCCCGGCCATACAGCGGATTGCCGGGGCGCTCGTGGCGTTTTATGGGTTCTGGCCATGACACCTCGCCAATCGCCAGCCAAAACCCGCGACGACTTGTTCAGCCTTCTGGACGATCTCGGCATTGCGACCACGACGACCGAGCACGAGGCGGTGTTTACCGTCGCGGAAAGCACGCAACTCGAGCGCAATCTGCCGGGCGGGCACACCAAGAACCTGTTCCTGAAAGACGCCAAAGGCCGGCTTTTTCTGGTTATTGCGCAGAGTCATACGGTGGTCGACCTCAAGTCGCTGCACCGCACACTCGGCACGGCGCGTTTCTCGTTCGGACGGCCCGAGTTGCTGATGGAGGTTTTGGGGGTGCCTGCCGGCTCAGTGACAGCATTTTCACTGATAAACGACCCAACCGGGCGCGTCTCGGTGGTGGTGGATGCCGCCCTCATGGGGTATGACAGCATCAATTGCCACCCTCTGACGAATACAGCCACGACCAATATCGCGCGCGAAGATCTTATCAAATTCATTCGCGCGACTGGTCATGAGCCGCGGATCGAAACATTGGCTGAAACTCAGGCACGTGGCGACGTCGCCGGGTCTTGATCGGTGTGGGCGGCGCAACCATTTCTTAGACAGATAGACACGGGCGACGGTCCGAGCGAGCAGGGGTTAAAAGGGTCATGGATAGCGGACGACTTGGCAGCGTGGGTGCGGGCGCGGGACTGACGGGCGCCGGCGATATCGTCAAAGACACGACGACAGCGAATTTTGCGAAGGACGTGCTGGAAGCCTCAAAACAGGCGTTGGTTCTGGTCGACTTTTGGGCGCCTTGGTGCGGGCCGTGCAAGCAGTTAGGGCCGATCCTCGAAAAAGTGGTGCGGAGCTATAACGGGGCCGTTCGTCTCGTGAAAATGAACACGGATGAGCATCCGTCCATTGCCGGTCAGTTGCGCGTGCAATCGTTGCCAACCGTCTACGCGTTTCGCGATGGCCGACCGCTCGACGGGTTCATGGGTGCTCAGCCGGAAAGCGCCATCCGGCAATTTATCGATCGGCTTGTCGGCGAAGACAAAGCGGCTGACATCGGCGAAGCGCTGAAGGCGGCGGCCGATGTGCTCGCTTCTGGTGACCTGCAACAAGCGGCCGAAATTTATGCCTCCATCCTGCAAGAAGACGCGCAGAATGCCGAAGCGCTTGCGGGTCTTGCGCAGTGCTACATCAAGAGCAACGACTACCCACGTGCGGAACAGACCATCGGCTTGGTGCCGCCCGACAAACGCAACATCGCGGCGGTAGCGGCGGTGCACGCAGCTTTGGAATTGGCCAAGCAGGGCGAGAAGGCTGGAGATACGGCCGAACTTGAAGCCGCGATCGCCGCGAACCCGAAGAACTATCAAGCTCGCATCGACCTTTCGATTGCGCTGGCTGCGAGCGGCAAGAAGCATGAAGCTGTCGATCAGTTGATCGAAGCCATTCGGCTCGACCGGAAATGGGAAGACGAAGCGGCACGGAAGCAATTGGTGAAGTTCTTCGAAGCCTGGGGCTTCAAGGACGAAGCCGCTGTTGAAGGCCGCCGGAAGCTGTCGTCGGTTCTGTTCAAGTAACGTGGCGCATACGCCGGCAGTTTGCCGGTTTTGATCAGTTCGACAGGGTGGATACGTGAAACTCACCGAACGTTACAAGTCAGCCGCGGATCTGCCGGCAACCGTGCCGGTCTTTCCATTGCGCGGCGCCATTTTATTGCCGCGCGCAGGATTGCCGCTCAATATCTTCGAGCCGCGCTATCTGGCGCTGTTCAACGAAATTCTCGGCGGCAACCGCTTAGTGTGCATTGTACAGCCCGATCTCCGCGCGGCGGTTGAGCCGGATCCGCGCGCGGCGTTTCTGGCAAGTGACTCGCCTCCGGGCCGCGACGTGCAGTTGCGCACGGTCGGGACCATTGGCCGATTGACGGCATTTCAGGAAATGGACGATGGCCGCATGATCGTATCGCTTTCAGGTGTTACGCGCTGCACGCTCGGAGCGGAAGTTGCGACGCAGAACCTCTATCGCACCTTCCACGTGTCCTACGATGCTTTTGTGCAGGATTTGACGCCGGGGACGGGCGAAGCAGATGTGCCGCGAGAAGAGCTGCTTGCTGCACTCAAGGGGTATCTCGAAGCGCGTGACTTATCTGCGGATTGGGACAACGTGCGCCGGCTGGCGAACGAGCCGCTCGTGAATTCGCTGTCGGTCATGAGCCCCTATGGGCCTGAGGAAAAGCAGGCGTTGCTCGAAGCCGAGACTTTGAAGGCGCGCGCGGACGTGCTGATTGCGCTGGCGCAGATGGAACTGGCCTACGAGCGGGAGTGGATCAGGCTCGACGCTGCAATGAGCTTGTGCGCGTGTTTGCGAGGCGGACTAGATGCCGGATACCAACTCTCAACCTGATGCTCAGCGCGCCGCGCCACATGGCTCACCGGATATAAAACTGCTCGAATTGCTCGTGTGTCCGGTGACGAAGTCGTCGCTGATCTACAACAAGCAGACATCGGAGTTGGTGAGCCGGCAAGCGCGACTGGCGTTTCCGGTCCGGAGCGGGGTCGCAATCCTGGTGCCCGCCGAGGCGCGAGAACTTGGACCGGATGAAATTCCGGGATCATCGACGCGCGGTTAACCGGCGTTAAGGAAACGGGATCTTTACAAAGTTTTGCGTAACGTTTGTGCGTCCGCCACCGCTGCAGGAGCACATGAGCGCGCCAATTCCATCGCCGATATCCTTTGCTGCGGGCATTCGTGTGCCGCTCAAGGATAGCCTTGCGCTCGCTGCGGACGACTGGGTAGTGCATCTGCGGCATGAGCGTGGACTTGCGGATCACTCACTCGAAGCCTACGCGCGAGATCTGCGAGATTTTCTCGAATCTCTCGGCGCCGACCGGCACGGGCCGCTTGGTCTCGACGATTTGGTGCTCGTGAACGCGAAATCGGTCCGCGCGTTCCTGGCGCAGCGCCGGCGTCATGGCGTTTCAAGCCGGTCTTTGGCGCGCACGCTGTCATCATTGCGCACTTTTTTCCGATGGCTCGAAGCGAGCGACGTCCTCAAGAACCGCACGCTGCTGCTGTTGAAGTCACCAAAGGTGCCGCATTCGGTGCCGAAGCCTTTGCCTATCGAGAAAGCGCGCGCCGTTGTCGACCCCGGCATGGCTGCGGATCTCGACTGGATCGTAGCCCGGGACGTTGCCGTGCTGCTGCTGCTTTACGGCTCAGGGCTCAGATTGTCTGAAGCTCTGCAGATGACCTTGTCGGAAGCGCCACTACCGGGTCGCGATACGCTCATCATCCGCGGCAAGGGCGACAAGGAACGGATGGTGCCGGTGTTGCCGGTCGCGCAGGCGGCTATCAAACGCTACATCGCGATGTGTCCCTATCCGCTCATTGCTGACGAGCCGCTGTTTCGCGGCGCCAAGGGCGGCCCTCTCAATCCGCGGCTGATCCAACTGACGTTGGAACGGTTGCGGCCGGAACTCGGTCTTGCGGATACCGCAACGCCTCATGCGCTCCGGCATTCCTTTGCCACCCATCTGCTCTCGGCGGGTGCGGATCTCCGGCAAATCCAAGAACTTCTCGGACACGCCAGCTTATCGACCACGCAGGTCTATACCGAGGTGGATCGTGACCGGCTTATCCACGTGCATGAGACCTATCATCCGAGGGCCTAGGCCCGACGATCACTCAATCCGCCATTTCGTTGATCTGCCACTGGAGTACGCGTCGTGACTTTGATCCATCGGGCTTTTGCAAAGGCTACGCTTCTTGCTGCCGGCGTCTTACTGGCTGCGGCCATGCCACTTAGTGCGCAAGACACGACGCAATGTACCGGTCGCGACCTGTCTCGGCGAACTGCGCACGAGCGACCCCAAGGGGTTCGACGCCATTCTGGCGGACGCTAAATCGGTCGAGAACGGCAAAGCGCTGTTGTGGAAGATCGAGCATGAGAATTATCCGAACCGGATTCCGTCGTATCTGTTCGGCACCATTCACGTGTCCGATGACCGTGTCGCGAAGCTGAGCCCAGCGGTCGAAGAGGCGCTCAACCATTCGCGGCGGATTGCACTTGAAGTGGAAGCGATGTCGAGCGCGCGCCTGGTAGAAGCGTTCGGCGCGATGCAGCCTCTGATGGCGCTGCCGAACAACGGGAAATTGGATTCGCAACTCTCGGAAGCCGAACTCAAGCGCCTTGCGGCCGTCGTCAAACTCGCCGGCCTGCCGCCAGATGCGACCAACCGTCTGCGTCCGTGGGTGCTGACGATGCTGATGTCGAAGTCCGAGTGTCAGATCAAGCGCGTCCGGAGTGGCAAACATTCCCTCGATGGATTGCTGGCCGCGATGGCTGAACGCCGCGGCATGGGGACGTTTGGCCTCGAAAGTTTGGAGATGCAATTCCAATCGCTCGCGAACGTTCCCGACGCCGATCAGCTCAGCATTCTCAAAGCGACACTCAAAGGTTACGATAAACTCGACGATACGCTTGAGACGATGTTGCAGTTGTATCTCAAGCGCGACATTGGCGTGATCTGGCCGATGCAAGTGGCGATGGGCGAAAAGAATGGTGCGCCGCGTGCGGCCTTCAGCACGTATGAAGACAATCTCATCACGAGCCGCAACGTGCGAATCCGAGATCGTGCCTTGATGCACGTGGCGTACGGCGGTGTATTCATTGCGGTTGGTTCGCTTCACCTTCCCGGCAAGAAGGGGATGGTCGAACTGTTCCGTGAAGCGGGATACAAAGTCACCGCCGTCGAGTAAGGCGCGGCCTTCAGGTGCGGTGACTGCGATCGTGAAAGATACAGATAGAAAAACGGCCCGCTCGGTGAGCGGGCCGTTTCGCATTCAAGGGCTTTCGACTTGAGATCAGTGGCCGCCAGGATGTGCGCCAGCGCCGATGACGTAGATGCAAGCGAACAGGAACAGCCAGACCACGTCGACGAAGTGCCAGTACCAAGCGGCGGCTTCGAAGCCGAAGTGCTGCTGCGGCGTGAAGTGGCCTTTGAGCGCACGGATCAAGCAGACCAACAGGAAGATGGTGCCGATGATGACGTGCGCGCCGTGGAACCCGGTCGCCATGAAGAAGGTCGCGCCGTAGATGTGGCCAGAATAGTTGAAGGCGGCATGGCCGTATTCATAGGCCTGCAGCGCGGTGAAGATCATGCCGAGGACAACCGTCAGCGTCAGGCCCCAGATGAGGCCCTTGCGGTTGTTCTCGAGCAGCGCGTGGTGCGCCCATGTGACGGTCGTGCCCGACAACAGCAGGATCAGCGTGTTGACCAGCGGCAAGCCCCAAGGATCGAAGGTTGCGCGGAAGGCGCCGTCGGCGGTCGGCTTTGGCGGCCAGACGCCACCCGTCGCGGCGGCGCGATCAACCATGCCGGTGACTGCCGACTGGTTGTCTCGGGTTCAGCGGATAGACCGGGTTCGGGAACAGCGAGGCATCGAAGTAGGCCCAGAACCAGGCAACGAAGAACATCACTTCCGAGGCGATGAACAGCAGCATGCCGTAGCGCAGGTGCAAGCGTACGACCGGCGTATGGTCGCCAGCATGCGCTTCCTTGATGACGTCGCGCCACCACATGAACATCGTGGCGAGCACGATGAGAAGACCGAGGACGAATACGGTCGCGCCCTTCATGCCGAAGAGGCCCTGACCGCCGCCGAGCGAGCGCATCAAGATGATGGCACCAATAGCCATCACGAAGGCGCCGATGGAACCGACTAACGGCCACCAGCTCGGGTTGACCAGATGGTAGTCGTGATTTTTGGCTGGGGCCGATGCCATATGCCTCTCTCCGTCATTCGCCGGTCGCCCGGCATTCGCAAAAATTCCTGGCAACGCCTTGCGTCCGGTTGGACGCATGATGAAGCCGTCTCACTCATGCAAAGCCGCGTGCGGCGATGCCTAACTCTTAACCGCCCTGACGCTGACCTTGTTCGCCCGCCTTTTGTGCCACGCCCTTCTTAGGTGCGGCGACGGGGTAGAAAGTGTACGACAGAGTGATGTTGTTTATCCGCTGGCCGTCGTTGTCTTTGACGATGGCGGGATCGATGAAATACTGAACCGGCATATCGATGGATTGGCCGGGGGCGAGCGCCTGCTCGGTGAAGCAGAAGCACTCCAGCTTGTTGAAGAACGCGCCGGCCTGATCGGGCACGACGTTGAACGACGACGTGCCGACGGTGGGCAGATCGCCGGTGTTGGTGGCACGGAACATCGCGGTGACGGTTTCGCCAATGCGGACGGTCTGAGGCGCGGTGACGGCTTCGAAGCGCCACGACAAGCCAGGGCTGACGTTGGCGTCGAAGCGGACGACGATTGTGCGGTCGAGAATTTCGGTCGCTGGGGCAGACGCGCGCTGCGTCGTGCCAGCATATCCCGTGACTTGGCAGAACAGCCGATAGAGCGGCACGGACGCGTAGGCGAGACCGACCATGCCGACGACCACAGCCGAACAGATCACGGCGACCTTGCGGTGCCGGTTTGGCGTCGTCCGTGGCTGGTGGTTGGCTTCGGTCACGTGTGGCGGTTCGCTCGTTGGATCAGATGGCGCGGTTGAAGACATTGCCGCCGAGGCGGACAAGCGTGGCGATATAGAACAAAATGACCATGCCACCGAGCGCGACTGCAATGGCGATAGAGCGCGATCCGTTGGCGGCGCGCGCGTTCGATTTCGCGTGCGGCAGGCGTCGCCAGTGGTGTTTGTTTGTCGGTCATGGGTGTTGCCGGCGCTGCCATCGTTTGCTCTCAACCCCAAAGCCGCGCCGCCGCATGCTCAACGAGGAGCACGGCGAACAGCAAGAAAAGATAGAGGATCGAGAAGGCGAACAGGCGCTTTGCTGCGGCATCGGCGTCGCGGCCTTCGCGCGTCTGAAAGACCTTATAGGCCAATGCCAGGAAGACCGCGCCTAACACAACCGAAGCCACGGCATAGGCGATGCCACCGAGACCGATTGCATACGGCGCGATGCCAAGCGGCACGAGAATGAACGAATAGATGAGGATCTGGCGGCGGGTCTCATCGGGCCGGCAACCACCGGCAGCATCGGAACACCGACGCGCTCGTAGTCACGCACGCGATAGAGGGCGAGGGCCCAGAAGTGCGGCGGCGTCCAAAAGAAGATGATGAGAAAGAGCAGAACGCTTTCGACGCTGACACCGCCGGTCACGGCGGCCCAACCGACCATCGGCGGGAAGGCACCTGCGGCGCCGCCAATGACAATGTTTTGCGGTGTCCGGCGCTTCAACCACATGGTGTAGACGAAAATGTAGAAGGCGATCGTGAAGGCCGAGAAGTGCGCCTGCCGTCCAGTTGACGAGAACGCCGAGTGTCGCAACGGCGAAGAATGAGAGCACCGAGCCGAAGACGAGGGCCTCTTGCGCCGTGACGCGTCCACGCGGGATGGGACGCGCGGCCGTGCGCGCCATACGCGCGTCGATGTCGGCATCGTACCACATATTAAGTGCGCCAGATGCACCTGCGCCGATGGCGATGCAGAGTAGCGCTATGGCGCCGATGACCGGATGAATGCTGCCGGGTGCGGCGATCATGCCGACCAGCGCGGTGAAAATCACCAGCGACATCACGCGCGGCTTCATCAACGCGACGTAGTCGCTCGACTTCTCCGCCGAGATGCTCGGCGGCGCGGTTTCTGGCGACGGTCGATGTCACTTGCGTATCGGACATGCGGCGTAATCAGAAAAACTCTCAGATTTGTCGGAGCAGGCGCACCAGCGGGGCGGCCAAAGCCGCCCCGAGGATTGCGTTAGTGATGGTCGGTGTCTTTGATCACCGGCAGCGTTTCAAACTGATGGAAGGGCGGCGGCGACGGCAGCGTCCATTCCAGGGTTTGAAGGTTGGCCGGAATGGCCCAAGGATCGGCCGAAGCCTTGCGACGGGCGATGAAGTAGGCATGGAACACGCCCAAGAAGAACACCAGCGTTGCAAAGGCGGTGATGTACGAGCCGAACGACGACACGCGGTTCCAGTAGGTGAAGGCATCCGGATAGTCGACGTAGTGGCGCGGCATACCGGCGAGGCCGAGGAAGTGCTGCGGGAAGAACAGCAAGTTGGCGCCGATGAAGGTCAACCAGAAATGCAGCTTCGCGATGAACTCGGAGTACATGTAGCCCGACATCTTGGGGAACCAGTAGTACCAGCCCGCGAAGATGGCGAACACAGCGCCGAGTGACAGCACGTAGTGGAAGTGCGCCACGACATAGTAGGTGTTGTGGAAGGCGCGATCGACGCCAGCATTCGCGAGCATCACGCCCGTCACGCCGCCGACGGTGAAGAGGAAGATGAAGCCCAGCGCCCACACCATCGGTGCACGGAACTGAATGGAGCCGCCCCACATTGTGGCGATCCAGGAGAAGATCTTCACGCCAGTTGGGACCGCGATGACCATCGTGGCGAACACGAAGTATGCCTGCGCATCGACACCGATGCCCGAGGTATACATGTGATGCGCCCAAACGATGAAGCCGACGACGCCGATGGCGACCATGGCGTAAGCCATGCCGAGGTAACCGAAGATCGGCTTACGCGAGAAGGTCGAGATGATGTGGCTGATGATGCCGAAGCCCGGCAAAATCAGAATGTAGACTTCGGGGTGACCGAAGAACCAGAACAAGTGCTGATAGAGAAGCGGGTCGCCACCGCCGGCAGCCGAGAAGAACGTGGTGCCGAAGTTACGATCCGTCAGCAGCATCGTGATCGCGCCGGCGAGAACCGGAAGCGAGAGCAAGAGCAAGAAGGCGGTAATGAGCACCGACCAGGCAAACAGCGGCATCTTGTGCAGCGTCATGCCCGGAGCGCGCATGTTGAAGATCGTGGTGATGAAATTGATCGCACCGAGGATCGACGAGGCACCGGCGACGTGGAGCGCCAGAATACCGAAGTCAACTGCAGGCCCTGGGTGACCGCCGGTCGATAGTGGCGCCAAGACCACCCAACCTGTTCCGACGCCGTTCGCGCCTGCTGGACCTTCGACAAACATCGAGATCACAAGCAGCGTTAGAGCTGCTGGCAAGAGCCAGAAGGAGATGTTGTTCATGCGCGGGAACGCCATATCCGGCGCGCCGATCATGAGGGGCACGAACCAGTTACCGAAGCCGCCGATCATGGCCGGCATGACCATGAAGAACACCATGATCAGACCGTGGCCGGTGACGAACACGTTGTAGGTGTGCGCGTTGGCGAAATACTGAAGGCCCGGCTCTTGCAGCTCAAGCCGCATGCCGACAGAAAGTGCGCCGCCGACGATGCCCGCCACCATGGCGAACAGCAGGTACATCGTGCCGATGTCTTTATGGTTGGTCGACAAGAACCAGCGCGTAAAGAACGGCGGCGTATGATCGTGGTCGTGGGCGTGATCTGCACCGTGGTGTGCGTTGCTCGCCATTGGGACTACCCTCTATCTATCTTGCGATTGGCACCGCGCGGTCACGGCACCGGACACTTCACTTCTGAGATGCAGACGTTACTTGGAGTCGGCAGTCAACTCGGCCACCGTCTTCACGTCTTTGCCTTCAGTTGCGGCGGCGAGAACCGTGCGTGCACGCTTCCAATCTTTGGCTTTGGCTGCAGCGAGCCAATCGTTGAACGCCTTGTCACTGACGACGCGGATAGCGATCGGCATGCTGGCGTGCTCTTTGCCGCACAGCACTGAACATTGGCCGTAATAGACGCCTTCTTTCGTTGGCTTGAACCATGTCGCGGTCACGCGGCCTGGAACAGCCTGAACCTTCGAGCCGAACGACGGGATGGTCCAAGAGTGGATCACGTCGTTCGAAGTCACGAGCATGTGGACCGTCTTATTAACGGGAACGGCGATCTCGTTGTCGACCGACAACTGACGCACGAGGCGGCTGCCTGCGTACTTGTCGGGTGCGTTCAGCCAAAGGGGACCAGCTTCAGCGTGCAGCGCCTTGCTGCGCGCAGTGCCTTGGAGGCCTGCGAAACGCTTGTTGAATTCGGCATCGCCAAGCTTTGCCTTCAACAACTCTTCGTCGGTCACCATATTCGAGGTGACTTTGACGTTGCCGTTGTCGGGATACTCATGCTCCCAGAACCAAGCGTTACCGATTGCCTTGATGGTGATGTCGGGCTTCGGGAAGGAGTACTGAGCGTAGAGGAGGCGGAAAGAGGGTAGCGCGATGATCAAGAGGACCGCGATCGGCAACACAGTCCACGCCACTTCGAGCGCGGTATTGTGCGAGGTGCGCGACGGCGTCGGGTTCGATTTCGCATTGAAACGAACCATCACATAGAGAAGCAGCAACATCACGAAAATCGTGATGCCGATGATGATCGGATTGACGAGGCTGTTGTGGAACCAATGGATCGCTTCAGCGATCGGCGTTGCTGGATCCTGGAAGCCCATTTGACCAGCGGTTGGCTGACCAGAGGCGGCCAGTGCCGACGCCACGCTCAAGCCCGTAGCCGAGCCGGCGAGGGACAGCAATGACGCTGCTTTGCAGGCCCATTTCGATTTCGTCATTCTTCTCTCCAAACGTCCCCTTTTGATCCGGACATTCCGGACCCCGTCTATCCTGGTCTCGACCCGCGACGGCGTGCGAGCCTGTCATTGCTGCGGATGGCCGGTTTATGCCACTTCACGCCTGCATGCGATCGTTAAACTTCGCCCAACCTGTCCAGCACAGTTGAAAACTGCACCGCCGCGTTCCGGCTCCTGGCTTTCGACACCAAGCCCAGCAACGCGCATATTCGGTTTCGTTGAACTGTTACCCGGGCTGTAACCAAACACAAGGTCGAAACTGGGTTCAAGCAAGCGCCGCTGCGGCATAACCACGCGACAGCGAGCCGCAGGCGTCCTATTTGAGCCAGATCATTGTACTTGGGTTCGTGCGCCGCTCGTGCGCTCACGTGCGGCGACTTGAGTGGACCTTGCAGCGGCACAAAGACCATGCGCACCCCATTTCAGCCGAAATCTTCGCAGTTAGCTTTTGCGTGTCCGGGCTGACGGTTCGTGGCGAAGTGCCCTACGTTACCCCATACACTTGCTCAACGCGCCTTCAATCACCGATATGCCGCCCGCCCCACGTCGACGCCCTGCATCGAAGCGAGAAAACCTTATGCTATTTCATAATCTTACGAGAACGCTGGCGGGCATCGGGTTGGCCTTGACGCTGCTGCCGGCGCCGGCGCTGGCGCAGAAGGCGGCCGTCGGACAGGCGCCGACAACAGCTCCGGGCGCACCGCAAAACCCCGAGGGCGGCACCGTCAAGGCACAGCACGGCGATTGGCAACTTGTGTGCAAGGCGCCTCCACCTGGTGCAAAAGGCGAAATTTGCGCTCTTGTTCAAAGCGTTACGGCGGAAGACCGGAGCAATGTCGGCCTGACCGTTTATGTGCAGAAATTTTCGAATGGCACTCGGGTCTTGCGCGTATTCGCGCCGCTCGGCGTGCTGCTGCCGCCGGGTCTTGGCCTGAAGATCGACGGCCAAGATGTCGGCAATGCGCCGTTTCTCAGGTGCCATACTTTTGCGTGCTACGCGCAGGTGGTGATTGACGACGCGCTCGTGAAACGGCTGTCATCTGGCAAACAAGCGGTTTTCATCATTTTCCAATCGGAAGAAGCCGGCATCGGTATTCCCATATCTCTCAGTGGATTCGACAAGGCCGTTGCGGTCTTGCAGTAATCGGTATCGCTCGCGACCGAGGTGCGGCGGAAAGATGAACGCCAGGTGCGGAAAGCGTTCAGAGGGAGTTCAAACCGGGACTGGCATACGTGGTGTCATGAGTTGAGCGCCGGCTCTTTCCGGCCCCACTGAAAGGCCCACCCCATGAAACGCATTATTCTCGCTTCGGCTGCCGTTCTCTCGCTCTCCGGCCTCGCCACCACATCCGCTTCCGCCGATCAGGTCGACCGCGTTCAGTCGTATCAGCAGCAGCAGATCCGCCGCGGCATTGCGACCGGCCAGATCAATCGCAACGAAGCCCGCGACCTCATCAGCGAGCAGCGCCGCATCGCCGCCATGGAGCGCCGTGTGGAATCAGACGGCCGCGTGACCGCAGCCGAGCGCGCTCGCTTGGCCCAGGCCCAGCGCGAAGCCGGCCGGCACATCTATCAGGAAAGCCACGACAGCCAGCGCAGCTGGTTCCGCCGCTGGTGGTAAGTGATTGGTCCGGCTTCGGCAGCTCCCCCGCCGTCGAAGCCGGACCGGTATCGTGACGTAAGCAGCCCTACTTTATGCGTCTCTCCGTCGCCTGCGGCCACCTTCCCCAGAGGTGGCCATTTCTTTTGGTCGCACACCCTCGAAGAGATACGCTCAGGCAGAAATTTTTGCGGTTTGGACGAAATGCAGCTGCGACTTAGGTAATTGGTAACTACGGTCGGCTAGCTTTTTGAAGTCATTTTGCCTAGCCCGCGGTGTGTCTCCATGAGCCTGTCGAACGCTGTTTCTTTCTCCGCAATACTTGCCCGCGGCACCATTTCAAACGCCGACGTCAACGCGCTTCGAAAGTCGTTCTACGAGGACGGCGCGATTGCAGCGGACGAAGCCGAACAGCTGTTTAAGCTCAACGACGTGTGCAAGGTGTCGGACATCGATTGGGCAGACTGCTTCGTCGAAATGCTGACCGATTATGTCGTCAACCAGGTCAAACCGGAAGGTTACGTCACTGCGGAAAACGCGACGTGGCTCCACGCGCGGATTACATCCGATGGCCGCGTCGACAGCAAAACCGAGCTCGAATTGCTGATCAATGTCATCGACAAGGCCCGCTGGTGCCCACCCAGCCTCGTGACGCTGGCCATGGAGCAAGTGAAATTGGCCGTGATCCACAATGAAGGGCCACTCCGGTCGGGTAAGTCGCTTGTCAAAGGCACGGTGACGGAAGGCGAAGTCGAATTGATCAAGCGCATCCTTTATGCCTTTGGTGGCGAAGGAAATATTGCGATTACGCAGGCCGAGGCGCAGCTCCTCTGCGAGATCAACGACGCGACGGCGGGCGCCGAGAACGCGGAAGGCTGGAGCGATTTGTTCGTGAAGGCGATGGCCAACGCGGTGATGTCTGCGTCGGGCTACAAAGTGCCATCGCGGGAGCAGGCTCTGGCACGGGAAGCTTGGCTTGAGCGGCGCGGCGAAGCCGGGCCTGCGGCAATGCTTGGAGGCCTGTTGTCGTCGGGACTTAGCGGCGTGCTTGCGGCCTATCGCGAACTCTCCCCGGAAGAACGCGCCATGGCGCAGCTCGAGCGCCAACGCATTGAAATCATCACGGCTGAGCAGGTTACGCCGGCCGAGGCTGGCTGGCTGGCCGAGATGCTGAACAGGGACGGGCAGTTAACGTCGAACGAAACGGCCCTGATTGACTTTCTGAAGGCCCATAGTCCGAAAGTCGCAACTGAACTGATCCAAGCGACCGCTGGCTCGCGGTCAGCCGCCTAACGAGGCGCTTCTCACGCTCAATTCAACAGTATTGTAACTGGGTTGCGCTGGCTGCCCTTGCCAGCCTCGGTCCAGCATCTCTATGGTCTGCCCATGGTTGCTGATCCCCGCCTGGGTGACCCCATGCGGAGGATAGGTGCGCCCCAAAAGACAGATGGGATGGACGCCGAATGACTGTGAAGGACAGGGCGCGGGACAGAGCTCCCCGCAGCCGAGGCAGCATGACACCGACGGACATCACCGATCCGCAATACTTCCACAAGGTCGTCGATTGCCAGTGGGCGTGTCCGGCCCATACGCCGGTGCCGGAGTACATCCGGCTGATCGCACGCGGGCAGCTACGCCGAAGCCTACATGCTGAATTGGGAAAGCAACGTGTTTCCCGGCATTCTCGGTCGCGTGTGCGACCGGCCGTGCGAGCCGGCCTGCCGGCGTGGCCGCGTCCAGACCGGCGATGAGATCAATGCCAAGGATCCGACGCAGAAAAACCCAGAACCGGTCGCGATCTGCCGACTGAAGCGCGTCGCCGCCGACTACAAGGGCGACATCGAGCGGTTTAATGCCGGTGATGCCGGCGACGAAGAACGGCAAGCGCGTCGCGCTGATCGGTGCTGGTCCGGCCTCGCTGACCGTCGCGCGCGATCTGGCTGCCGCTCGGCTACCACGTCACGCTCTATTGAAAAGGATCCCAAGGGCGGCGGCCTGATGCGCACCAACATTCCGTCGTTCCGCCTGCCCGGCCCAGGTGCTCGACGAGGAAGTCGACCGCATCCTCGGCTTCGGCGTCGAGCGCCGCTTCGGCACGAGGTGAAGAGCCTCGAAGGCATCCTCGCGGAAGGCTTCGACGCGGTCTTCGTCGGCACCGGCGCACCGCGCGGCAAGGATCTGAATATTCCCGGCCGGCAAGGAAGCGTCGAAGAACATCCACATCGGCATCGACTGGCTGACCTCGGTCGCCTTCGGCCACGTCGAAAAGATCGGCAAGCGGGTCGTCGTCATCGGCGGCGGCAACACGGCGATGGACTGCTGCCGCACGGCGCTGCGCCTCGGCGCCGAGCACGTCACGCGTCACGGTGCGCTCGCCGCGCAAGGTGATGAAGGCGTCGGAATGGGAGATCAAGGACGCGCTGCCACGAAGGCATCCCGATCCTCGACAATCACGCGCCGAAGGCGTTCGTCATCAAGAACGGCAAGCTCGCCGGCGTCGTGTTCGAGAAGATGAGTCGAAACCGGCGTCGACGCCAAAGGCCGGCCGAAGCTCGAGGCGTCCGGCGAACTGGTCACGATCGAGTGCGACGACGTGCTGATGGCGATCGGCCAGGACAACGCCTTCCCCTGGATCGAGCGCGACTCGGCATCGAGTTCGACGAATGGGACATGCCGAAGGTCGACAAGCAGACGTTCATGTCGACGCGATCCGGGCGTGTTCTTCGGCGGCGACGCGGCGTGGGGGCCGGAAAACATCATCTGGGCGGTGGCGCACGGCCATCAGGCCGCGATTTCGATCGACGCGTTCTGCAACGGCCAGCCGCTGACAGAACGCCCGCAGCCCGGCACCACGCTCATCAGTCCAGAAGATGGGCATCCACGAGTGGTCGTACTCCAACGACTACGACGCGCGACAACCGCGTGGCCGTGCCGCATGCCGACCTCGAGAAGTCGATAGCGCAACCTCAAGATCGAAGTCGAGCTCGGCTTCGACGACAAGCTGCGCGGCCGAAGGAAGCCGAGCGCTGCCTCAACTGCGACGTGCAGACGGTGTTTGACGCCAAGCTGTGCATCGAGTGCGACGCCTGCATGGACATCTGCCCGGTCGACTGCATCAACTTCATCGAGAACGACGAGAAGCCGCAGCTGCGGCAAGCGCTGCGCGTGCCGGCGCTCAACACGACGCAGGACATCTACGTCTCCGCGCGCACTGCAAGACCGGCGCATCATGGCCAAGGACGAAGACGTCTGCCTGCACTGCGGCCTGTGCGCCGAGCGCTGTCCGACCGGCGCCTGGGACATGCAGAAATTCTTCTATGTGGAACCGCAGGCCGCGAAGGCCTGCCTCTCGCACCACAATGCCTACCTCGCACTAACGAGGCAGGCTTCATCCATCGAGCAATGGTCAGCAGGGCGTCGCCGGCATGAGCGGCATCAACGATTTCGTCGTCAAGTTCGCGACCGTCAACGGCTCGGGCTCGCGTCAGCGCCAACACGATGTTCGCCAAGACGCTGTTCCGGATGGGCATTCCCGTCAGCCCGAAGAACATCTTCCCCTCGAACATCCAGGGCCTGCCGACCTGGTACGAGGTGCGCGTGTCCGAGGCCGGCTACCTGGCGCGGCGCGACGGCATCGACCTGATGGTCGCGATGAACCCGCAGACCTACGAGGAGGATCTGCGCGAGCGTGGTGCCGGGCGGCTGGCTGCTCTACGACAGCACGATGCCGCGCATCTGGCCGCGCGACGACATCACCGTGCTCGCCATGCCGATCGCCGCAGATGTGCGCGAAGAAGTGGAGCGATCCGCGCCAGCGCCAGCTGTTCAAGAACATGGTCTATGTCGGCGCGCTGACGGCACTGCTCGACATGGACATGGAGGTCGTCAAAGGCGTCGTCGGCGATCAGCTCAAGGGCAAGGAAAAGCTGGTCACGGCCAACATGGAGGCGCGTCGAACTCGGCCGCGACTACGCGCGCGAGCACTTCCCCTGCCCGCTGCCGATCAAGGTCCGGCACGCGGAGGGCGCCAAGGGCAAGATCATGGTCACCGGCAACGAGGCGGCTGGCCTCGGCGCGGTCTATGCCGGCGCCACGGTCTGCGCGTGGTATCCGATCACGCCGTCGACGTCGCTGGCCGAAGGCTTCGAGAAGCACGCCAAGCGCATGCGCGTCGACAAGGACGGCAAGCAAGCTCTACGGCATCGTGCAGGCCGAGGACGAGCTGGCGGCGATCGGCGTGGCCATCGGCGGCGCGCTGGAACGGCGCGCGCTCGTTCACGGCGACGTCGCGGCCCCGGCATCTCGCTGATGAGCGAGTTCCTCGGGCTCGCCTACTTCGCCGAGATCCCGGTCGTGCTGTTCAACATCCAGCGCGGCGGCCCCTCGACCGGCATGCCGACGCGCACCGGACAGCCCGACATCATCTCGTGCGCCTACGCCAGCCACGGCGACACCAAGCACGTGCTGCTGTTCCCGTCAGACCCGACCGAGTGCTTCTCGATGGGCGCCGACGCGTTCGATCTCGCCGAGCGGCTGCAGACGCCGGTCATGGTGATGTCCGATCTCGACATCGGCATGAACGACTGGGTGACCGATCCCGTTCGACTGGGACGACACACGCGTCCAGATCGCGGCAAGGTGCTGACGCCGGAACAGCTCGAGAGCTTCAAGGACCAGACGCGGCAAGCCGTGGGGCCGCTATCTCGACGTCGACGGCGACGCGATCCCCTACCGCACGCTGCCGGGCACGCATCCGACGATGGGCGCGTTCTTCACGCGCGGCACCAGCCACGACGAGTATGCGCGCTACACCGAGGATGGCGCGATCCACGCGCGCGTCCTCGATCGCATTCGCAGCGAAGTTCGACACCGCTGCGACGCTCGTGCCGCAAGCCCGAGATCGATCATCCGCGACAAGACCGGCAAGACCGGCGTCATCTACTTCGGCGCCACGCGCCGGCGGTGCTCGAAGGTCTCGACGAGCTGGCGACGCGACGGCGTCCAACTCAATTCGCATGCGCCTGAAGGCGTTCCCGTTCGGCGACGAGGTCAAAGCGTTCTGCGCCGCGCACGACCGGATCTTCGTCATCGAGCAGAACCGCGACGCGCAAATGCGCTCGCTGCTGATGGTCGAAGCCGGCGTCCCGCAGGAAAAGCTGATCGCGACCCTCAACTACGACGGACCATGACGGCGCATTGACGGCGCTGAACTTCGTGCAGCGGCAGCGAGTCGCAATGTCCTCGAAGCACTGCTCGCGCAGGCCGGCCAAGGCGCTGACATGGATCACGCCCGAAGCTAGCCGCTGCGCCGACTGCCAGCTCGGCAATCCTCGGCGCACAGCGAGATGCCTAGCGAATCGATGCGGCCATGTCCTACATCGCCAAGCCCGTCATGCGCTCATCACCCGGCGCTCCCGCGCTGAAGCGAACGACTTGGGCTGACGCATCGCGACTACGAAGGCGTCGATGTCGACGCTTGTGCGCGGGCTGCGGACACGACTGCATCACGGCGGCGATCATCGAAGCCTGCTTCGAGATGGACCTGCCGGCGCATCGCATCGCCAAGGTCTCCGGCATCGGCTGCTCGTCGAAGGCGCCGACGTACTTCCTCGGCCGCAGCCACGGCTTCAACTCGGTGCACGGGCGCATGCCGTCGGTGACCACCGGTGCCAACGATGGCCAACCGCGATCTCGTCTATATCGGCGTCTCCGGCGACGGCGACACCGCATCGATCGGCCTCGGCCAGTTCTGCCATGCCGTCCGCCGCAAGCTGAACATGACCTACATCGTCATGAACAACGGCTGCTACGGCCTGACCAAGGGCCAGTTCTCGGCGACCAACGACAAGGCCTCGCCGTCGAAGAAGGGCGAGGCCAATCCGTTCGACGCGATCGACCTCTGCCAGATGGCGATCCAGCTCGGCGCCGGCTTCGTCGCGCGCTCGTTCTCGGGCGACAAGAACCAGCTCGTGCCGCTGATCAAGGCGGCCATCAGCTACAAGGGCTTCGCATTCCTCGACGTGATCAGCCCGTGCGTGACCTTCAACAACCATCCCACCTCGACCAAGAGCTACGACTACGTGCGCGCGCACAACGAAGCGCGTTGGCAATCCAGCTCGACTTCGTCGAAGCAAAGACGAAATCACGGCCGACTATGCCGAAGGCACGTCTGCCGTCATCGACATGCACGACGGCTCGCGGTTGCTGCTCTACAAGGTCGACGGTGGACACGATGCGACCGACGCCGACGAGGCGATCTCGCTGATCCGTAGCCGCGCCAAGA
Source organism: uncultured Alphaproteobacteria bacterium (assembly GCA_963831185.1). Classification (GTDB taxonomy): domain Bacteria; phylum Pseudomonadota; class Alphaproteobacteria; order Rhizobiales; family Hyphomicrobiaceae; genus JABFRJ01. The sequence continues at coordinate 60,983 of CAWHPE010000002.1, read as the reverse complement.
CCGGCCAGATCGCGACCGGCCTCCTCTACGTCAACGAAGAGCAGCAGGACTTGCACGACGTGCTCGACACCGATCTGCGGCCGCTGAACGCGATCCCGCAATCGGAGCTGTGCCGGGCTCGAAGGCGCTGGCCGGTATCAATGCGCGCCTGAGATAAGGGCTCGGACCAAGATATGACCTGCAATTGCGACGCACGTGACCTGACGGTTGCGTGCGTCGTTCGCTTATGCGGCGCTTATGCGTGCGGGAGCCAGCGATGACCGTTACAATTTATCACAATCCACGCTGTGGGAAGTCACGCGCGGCGCTCGCCCTCATTCGCGGCGCCGGCATTGAGCCGACTGTTGTCGAGTACCTGAAGACACCGCTCGATGGTGCTGCACTCACGGCTCTCGCGGCCCAACTCGGTGAACCGCTTCGCGCGCTGGTGCGCGAGACGGAACCGCCTTTATGCCGAACTTGGCCTCGACGATCCCGCAACCAGCGAGACGGCGCTGCTGTCCGCCTTGGTGGCGCATCCGGTTTTGCTCAATCGCCCCATCGTCGTAACCGAGGCCGGCGCGAAACTTTGCCGACCACCGGAGCTGGTGCTCGATCTGCTGCCACCATCCAAATAGTTGCACAGCTGCTGCACAGCCCTGGCGCAGCGCCACGGTTGTCGCATTGATCCTCGACGCCTAGAGTAAGGGCGATTACGGACGTGTCTCGCGCCCGACACTCAACATATTTGCTGGGATGATGCCGTGCCAAGCTGGCGCATGTGGCTACCGCCTGCATTCGAAAAACCGCGCATGCGCTATTACGCGCTCGGGCACGGTGTTTCTGTGCTTGGCGGTTGGATACAAAGCACGGCCTTGGCTTGGCTGATTTTCCGGCTGACCGGATCTGTGTCGATGCTCGGAGTGATGGGCTTTCTGCTGCAGATCCCGTTTTTGCTGCTTGGCCCAGTAACCGGTGCGGTTGTCGACAGGCTGCCGCGGCTCGCATTGCTGATTGCGATCGATCTCGGCATTGTCGCGCTAGCGTTCGTACTTGCTGCACTCGCCTGGGCGGATGTGCGCGCCGTATGGCCGTATCTCATTGCAGCGCTGCTTCAAGGTACGCTCAACGCCTTTGAAATGCCGACGCGCCAATCGCTGTTGGCACAGATCGTCGAAGATCGGGCGCTGCAACCGAGTGCGCTCGGCGTAAGTGCGACGCTGTTCAATGGCGGACGCCTCATTGGCCCCGCGATCGCGGGCGTGACCTTGCTCTATGTCTCTGAAGCGTGGTGCTTCATCCTCAACGGCCTTGCGACACTGGTGATCATCTGGTCTCTAATCGCCATGCGATTGCCGGACGCGAACGCGACGCCTGCGGGCGCCAAAGCGAAGGCCGGCTTCATCGAGTCGCTGTCAACGCTCGGGCAACTTCCGGCGGCGCGATATCTGTTGCCGATGATGGCGTTCATCGGCCTGTTCGGTGTTCCGTATGTGCATCTGATGCCCGCCATTGCGGCGGATTTCTTCCAGGGTAAATCGTCCACGTTCGGCCTGATGATGAGCGCATCAGGGCTTGGCGCTTTCGCGGCCGCGTTGTTTCTATCGATGCAGCGGAACACGAACTTGCAGCGGCGGCTGGTGACGCTGGCGCCGATGGCTCTGGGCCTCAGCTTCGCGTTATTCTCGATCTCGCGCACGCTTTGGCTATCTTTGCCATTACTGGTGATTATCGGTGGCTCAGTTATGTGCTCGGCCAACGCCACCAACGTGCTTCTGCAGCAATCGGTTTCAGACGCTTGGCGGGGTCGCGTGGTCGGTCTCTATGCCATGTCGTTTCAAGGGCTTGGTCCAATCGGCACATTGATGTCCGGCGCGATGGCAAGTTGGATGGGGCTCGCTCCCATGCTTGCGATCAACGCGGTGCTGATTTTTGGCGCGGCGCTGGTGCTTGCGCTCAAACTCAAGGCCCGACCCGATGTGATGGCGACGATTGGCGTGGAATCCGATATTCGGCCCAGTGCTACGCCGGTCAAGCCGACTTAGTCTTGGCGACGTCGGACCGCAGGGCGGCAAGGTCGGCTTCAAGCGTCGACATATCGTTGGTGAGCCGCTCATTCTTGCTCTGAAGCAACGCCAGACGCTCGCGCAATGCGGCGCTGTCGTCGGCCAGTTCGCGCAGATTTTTTTTGCGGATAATATCAACGGCAGCTGGTTTGGTGCCGCGTGCTTTGCGGCCCGTCAGACCGGTTGTCGGATTGTCGTCGGCACTCATGTTGGAACGCTCACACCAAAACTCACAGAACACGCTAGCGAAAGGCACTGTCCGCCGCAATCGTCGCGGCGGCGTGTTTCTCGATTTCAGCGGCGCTTTGCGGTCTTTTTTGGACCTGTTCCGCTGAACGCGTAGTTGAGCATCTTGGCGGCAAGCTGGGCGGCCAAGAAATCATAGGCGTGAAAGTTCTTGATCGGCGCAAACTCGACCAGATCCATGCCGACGATGTCGCCGGCCGTATTGCAGGCATGGCGCAGGATAGCCAGTGCCTGATGGTACGACATGCCGCCGGGCACCGGAGTTCCCGTGGCCGGCATAACGTGGCTGTCGAGGCCGTCGATATCGAAGGTGATATAGACCGGACGGCCTTTCAGTGGTTTCAGCAGGGCTTCGATGTTCCATTCTGCCTGATCTTTGGCGAAGGCGACATGAATGCGCTTCTTGTTGGCTTCGTAAAACTCGGCCTCAGGCTTTGAAAAAGCGCGGATGCCCGCCGATACCAACGTGACATTCTCATGCCCCGGCTGATCGAGCACGCGGCGCATGGCGGCGGCGTGGGAGTAATGCGCACCGAGGTAGCCGTCGCGGAGATCCCAGTGGGCGTCCAATTGCAGGACGACCAGGTCTTTTGGATAGCGACGCACCAGCGGGCGAATGGCACCGGCGGTGATCGAATGCTCGCCGCCGAGGACGAATGGAACCTGTCCGGCGTCAAGTGTGGCTTCGACCAATGCCTCGACCTGCTTCAAGGCTGCTTCGGCCGACTTGGCAATCTTCGGCTCGCGGACGGCGGCGATCCCGTAGTCGAGATATGGCTCGCGCCACAACTCTTCGTCCCACAACTCAAGCTGATGGCTCGCTTCAAGGATGGCTTGCGGGCCTTTGTTTGTGCCACCGCCGTAGGACACGGTCGCCTCGTAGCCGAACGGGATCACGACGACGCGCGCCTTCTCAGGCGTTGCTGCATCTATGCGCAACGGATCGAGGAAACTTTCGTCACCCGGGAGATAGTCGAGCGCCGACTTGGATTTTGCAGCCATGTGGGGTGTGATCCTGATTAATCTGTGGTGGCGGTCTCGACGCCGCTCAGAACGGGGCCGCGATTGTGGCCGACGCTTTCGGTGCCATACATGCTCAGCATCGGCGCGTCGTTGAGGATTGCTTGTTCGTAGGCGCCGAAGCCATTGAAGCGACCGGCGATGGCGCGGCCATAGGCACCGATATTGCCGATTTCGATGTAGTCACCCTCGCGAATGGTCGACGGCAGCATGAATGGACCTTGCATGCGATCGATGGAATCGCACGTTGGTCCCCAAAACGAGAAGGGCTCGAGCGGGTCGTTACGGTCGCCACCTTTGCGGACGACCCGGACGGGGTAGACCCAGTTGAGATGCGCCGCATCGAATAGCGCACCATAGGCGCCGTCGTTGATGAAAAGCTCGTTGCCGCGGCGCTGATTGACGCGGACGATGAGGCTTTCGGCTTCGGAGACCAGCGCACGACCCGGCTCGCACATCAGACGGCAGCTTTCGCCGATGGGGAGCTTTTCAAAACCTTCGCGGATGGCATCCATAAAAGACGACAGCGGCTCGGGATGGGAGTGGGCATAGACCGACGGGAAACCGCCACCGACATCGACGCGATCGAGCACAACGCCGGCTTTGACAATCAAATTGCCAACGTCTTCCAGGGCGCGGCGGTAGGCGTCGGGTGTGACGGTTTGTGAGCCAACGTGAAAAGTGATGCCGAGCTTGCGGGCGACCTGACGGGTTTTGGCGATCAGCTTCGCGGCTTTGGGCACGGCGATGCCAAACATGCGCTCAAGCGGGACGCCGGCGTCTTTATTGCCAGACACGGCAATGCGAACCCACAGCGTGAGTTCTTTCGAGCCGCCGGTCTCGTCTTGGATTTTTTTCAGCTCATCATCGCTATCCAACGAGAAGGAGCGGACGCCGAACTCGTTGTACGCGCGCCGGATGGCGTTACGCGACTTCACGGGATGCATGAAGTGCATATGCGCGTCAGGGATCGATGCCACGTCCTCGATCTCGGGCAACGAGGCAACGTCAAAATGGCGGACGCCCGCGCCATAAAGCGCGCCCAACAAAAACGGTGACGCGTTGGCTTTGACGGCGTAGGCGACGTCACCGGGGAAGTTGGCAAGGAACCAACGTGCGGCGTTGCCGGCTGCGTGCGGACGCAACCCAAAGGTCGGACGGTCCGGCCGGCGGGACGTTACCAATTCAAGAGCTGTGGGGAATTTTTCCATAGCATCGGGCCTCTGCCAGTCGGGTTTCAACACGCACACCACAGGCAGTACGATGACTTGCCTGCACTGGACCTAACCGGGCGCTTATGGGACGAGAGACGCCACGCGGAAAACCCCATAAGATCAGGGGGGCTCAGTGTAAAGCGGGAAGTCTGATCGACAGCCTATTTTTCGCGGCGGTATTTGACAGCGGACGAACTTCGAGGCCAAAGCTTGGCGTTATGACGGATATGCGACACCAGTCTTCTGCGCCTGCCGCCGCCGAGGCCAAACCTGCGGCGAAGTTCATCACGTTTGAAGGTGGTGAGGGTGCGGGTAAGTCGACGCAGATCGGCTACCTCGCAAAGCGGCTGGCAGCGGTTGGCATCGCGGTGGCCGTGACGCGGGAACCCGGTGGATCGCCTTTTGCCGAGGAAGCGCGGCGGCTGTTACTCGACCCTTCGCTCGCACCGGCATCAGCGCTGGCTCAGGCCCTGCTGTTCTATGCCGCCCGTGCCGACCACCTTGATGTCACCATTCGTCCGGCGCTTTCAGTTGGTCAGTGGGTTTTATGTGACCGTTTCTCGGACTCAACGCGTGCCTATCAAGGGGCTGCTGGCGGCGTCGATGCGCCAGTGCTGGAGACGCTCGACAGGATGGTGGTCGGGGCGACACAGCCCGATCTTACAGTTTTGCTAGACATCGATCCTGCAGCCGGGTTGCAGCGGGCCACCGCACGGCGCGTGTCGAGCAGTCCGGGCGCTTTCGTTGCGGCGGATACGTTCGAGAGCCGGAAGCTCGACTTTCATCAACGCTTGCGCGCTGGCTTTCTCGATATTGCGCAGCGGAACGCCAACCGTTTCGTGGTCATCGACGCATTTCAGAACGAACTCATGATTGCCGACCAGATCTGGCGCGTCGTCGTCCAGCGGTTTGGGATCGCGACAACCGGCGTGGCGCGCTGATGGCGCGAGAACCGATCACGCAGGAAAACGAGGTCTTGCCGGAAGCGGACCGGCTGGGCGATTTTCCGCATCCGCGGATGTCGAAGCATTTCCTCGGCCATTCCGCCAACGTCGCGATGCTGGCTGAGGCCGCGCAGAGCGGCCAGATGCATCACGGCTGGCTGTTTTCGGGACCGGAAGGCGTCGGCAAGGCTACTCTTGCTTACCACCTCACGCGCTTTCTACTGGCGCCGGAGGCCGACCGCGATGCGTCCCGGGGGCCGCTCGGCGTCAAGGCCGGGTCGACGGCGGAACGGCAGGTGGCCGCGCTTTCACATCCGGGTTTACTGCTGTTGCGGCGGCCGTGGGACACAAAGGCGAAGCGGCATACTGCCGGTATTCCGATCGATGAAGTGCGGCGGCTCCGGAGTTTTCTCGGCCACGCGGCAGACGGGCTGGCGTGGCGCGTGGTGCTTGTCGATACTGCCGATGATCTTGCCGGAGCGGCAGCAAATGCGATCTTGAAGTCGCTTGAAGAGCCGCCACCGAGGACGATCTTCATTTTAATTTCGTCTGAGCCGGGTCGGCTGCTCCCCACAATACGGTCCCGCTGCCGGCGCCTCGATTTTGAAGGACTCGGCGACGATGATCTCAAGCGCGCAGCGCAGCAGGCCATTGCCAATGCCTCGGACGCTAAGGTGCCGGAGCCGAGTGATTGGACCCAGTTGCTGCATCTTGCCCACGGCAGCGTGCGGCGCGCCCTCAGCGTGTCATCGTCCGGCGGGCTCGCGCTCTACACACAGATGCGCCAGATCGTCGAATTGCTTCCGAAGATCGACTGGACGGCGGTGCATAAGCTTTCGGACGACCTCGCTGGGACGGCGGCCGAACAGAAATTTGAGGCATTCTACGAGTTTCTGCTCGACCTCGTGGCCGAACTGATCAGAACGCGCACCCTCGGCGCCGGCCCGGATCTGGCGCTGGCCAAGCGCCTCATTCCCGAGGGTCGCTTGCCGCGTGCGGCAGAGGCCTGGAGTGAGATCATTGCCGCCAAATCACAGGCAATGGGTCTTAACCTCGATCGCAAGGCGCTGATCATGGCGACGGTCGAAAAGTTGGCGCTGGTGGCCCGCTGAGGCGGCATTTGGTTAAGGCGACTAGGTAGTTACCTAGTGGAGCAGCCACCTCAGATGTGATAATGTTAGGATCTCACAGAGGTTCCGCCCCCGATGACTTCCAGCGCCTCCAAGGCCCTGATTTCAGGCTTCACTGCTCGAATGCGGTGAGGGGTACGGCTGGCCGCTGCCCAACGCGGCAATTTCTCACCGTTTGGCTGAATTACACGTAGGGCGCAGGCGCCCAAACCCGTGTATAGACGCCGCCAGAACCCAACCGAACGACATATGGACCACCGTCATGAGCGGGCATAAATTCTACATCACGACGCCGATTTTCTATCCGAATGGGGCGCCGCACATCGGCCATGGCTACACGGCCATCGCTACCGATGCGATCGCACGCTTCGAGCGTCTCGACGGCAACGACGTGTTTCATCTCACCGGCACCGACGAACACGGCCTCAAGATGAAGCAGACCGCGATCAAGGACGGCATCACGCCGCAGCAGCTCGCCGACAAGAACTCGGCCATTTTCCGCGAATTGATGGGCGTGCTCGGTACCGCGCACGACGACTTCATCCGCACGACCGAGCCGCGCCACTACGAAGCCTGCCAGGAGCTATGGCGGCGCATGGAAGCAAAGGGCGATATCTATCTCAACAAGTATGCTGGCTGGTATTCGGTGCGGCAGGAAGCCTATTTCGACGAGGGTGAGACGACTGTCGGCGACGATGGCATCCGCCGTGAACCGCTGGGTTCGCCGGTCGAGTGGACCGAAGAGGAGACGTACTTTTTCCGCTTGTCGAAATATCAGGATGCGCTGCTCAAACACTATGCCGATAACCCGGATTTCATTCTGCCGCCGGAACGGCGCAACGAGGTTGTGAGCTTCGTTTCAGGTGGATTGCAGGATTTGTCGATTAGCCGCGCATCGCTCGATTGGGGCATTCCGGTCCCAGGCAATCCGAAACATGTGATGTACGTGTGGATCGACGCGCTCAACAACTACGTGACCGCAACCGGCGTACTGAATGCCGGTGACAATCCTCGCAAGAAATACTGGCCGTGCAATGTGCACATTATCGGCAAAGACATCGTGCGCTTCCATGCTGTCTACTGGCCTGCCTTCCTGATGAGCGCGGGTCTGCCGTTGCCGGAACGCGTGTTCGCGCATGGGTTTCTCTACAATCGTGGGGAGAAGATGTCGAAATCGGTCGGCAACGTCGTCGACCCGTTCGATCTGGTCAAAGCCTATGGCCGCGATGCCGTGCGGTATTTCTTCATGCGCGAGACGGCGTTTGGGCATGATGGCAGCTACAGCCACGAAGCCATCGTCAATCGCATGAATGCCGATCTCGCCAATGACCTTGGCAATCTGGCGCAGCGTTCGCTCTCCATGATCGGCAAGAACTGCGAGGGCAAAGTGCCCGCGCCGGGTCAATTCACGGAAGCCGATACCGCCATCCTCGCCCAAGCCGACGCTCTCTACGCGGCGAGCCGAGCGGCGATGGAGAAGCAGAACATCAAAGGCTGGCTCGACGCGGTGTGGGGCGTGGTTGCGGACTGCAACCGTTACTTCGCCGGCGAAGAACCGTGGGCAAAGAGCAAAACCGATCCGGCACGTCGCGACACCATCCTTTACGTAACCGCAGAAGTGGTGCGGCAGGTCGCGATCCTCGCGCAACCCGTGATGCCGGAGAGCGCGGGCAAGTTGCTCGATCTTCTAGGTCAATCCGCCGAACAGCGCGCCTTCACATCGCTCGGTGCTTCGCATCGGCTCGTCGCGGGACTTGCACTGCCCGCGCCTGCGGGTGTCTTCCCGCGTTTCATCGACCCGGAAGAAGAAGCAAAACGCGCCGGACAGCCTAAGCCGCAGAAAGGGAAGAAGGGTTCATAACCTTCTTCCCGGCATGGGCTACTTCAACGTGATTGCCAGCCCACTCAAGTCGATATTGGCGAGCAGGCCGACCTGCTTGCCGGTCAACTCCAGGATGGCGCCCTTCTGATTGGTCAACACGATGGCGCGCGCACCTGTGCCGACTGCGAGTCCAGCGCCTGCCGCACCGTAGACACCCGCGACATCCGATGGGCGATTGATGTTGCGCACTCGTCCGTACAGCTCGGTTTTTGAACCGCCGAAAACAAGTCCGTAGTCGAGGCCGCCAGTCGAGAGGCCGTAGCGGCGGCCATGAAATTCCAATGTGCCACTACCGCCCGAGCCGCCGACGATCCAGCCGGCCTTATAAATCGTGAGAGATACGGTGCCACTGTCGGCTTGGCTGGCTGTGGCAAGGCCGGCAACTGCTGTGAGCGCAATCAGCGCGGTGCGAATTGATGATGAGACCCTCATAAGGAAACTCTCCCGGTGTGTTGCTGAGCTGGCGCGGCGACGGAGAACGATTCGCGCTTTTGAAGCCTATCAGACAGAAGGTGGAGGAAAGATGGTCACCGCCTTTTGCTGTGAGCGGTACTCGCGCGTGTTTTCGACAACCAACGGCTCACCAAGCGCAATTTGGGGCGGTCGTACGCCCGTAGTGCCTTCAATTTGAGATGCTGTTTTTTGAGCTGCGCAAAGATATGCGGCTGACCGGCCAGCAGCTTGTAAACGAAGGCGCTGGCGTGGTCTTTACGCTGCTCACGAAATGACCGGCGGAGAGGTTGCTTGACATCGGTGGCTGAATTCGCCATTCCGCGCGGCATGACCCTTGTTGATCACCATTGCCATCTCGACTTTCCGGATTTTTCTGCGGAACTGGATCAGGTCGTCGCGCGCGCCGCAGGCGGCGGGCGTTTCTTATATGACGACGATCTCGACGCGAATCCGCAACTACGATGTCTATCGTGGCATTGCAGAACGCTTTCCCGGCGTTTTCTTTTCGGTCGGTACGCATCCGCATCAAGCGCATGAAGAACTGGATGTGCCGGTCTCAGACATTATTGCGAAATCACAACATCCCAAATGTATCGCAGTTGGGGAAGCTGGCCTCGACTATTTTTACCAGAAAAGCCCTCGCGAAGCGCAAGCGCAAGGCTTTCGCATGCACATCCAGGCCGCGCGCGAGACGGGTTTGCCGCTCGAGATTCACACGCGCGATGCCGATGAGGACACGATCGCCATCCTTGAAGACGAGATGAGCAAAGGCGCATTCAAGGCGGTTTTACATTGCTTCACGGGTGGACAGAAACTTGCGACGCGAGCGCTGGAGCTTGGTCTATATGTCTCGGCGTCGGGTGTGATCACCTACAAGAAAAACGAAGATTTGCGCGCGATCTTTGCGACGGTGCCGCTCGACCGGCTTCTGGTTGAGACCGACAGTCCTTATCTCGGACCGGGGCCACATCGCGGCAAGCGCAATGAGCCCGCGTTTGTTGCCGTCACCGCGGCGACGCTGGCTGAAATCAAGGGCGTCTCAACTGACGAGATTGCCCGCGCCACGACCGATAATTTTTTCCGCCTTTACAGCAAGGCCGTGCGTTAAACGCCTGCGGCGTGGAGCGCAGTCGATTGATTGAGATACGCGTCGAAGCAGGCGCAGATCGAGCGCAAAAACATACGCCCGCGTTCTGTGACCACGAACGAGCCATCGGTCCCATTGGCTTCAACGAGTTCATCGGTATCGGTCTCGATGAAGGCCTGACCACCCGCTGCCAAGACGCGGCCCATGTCACCGAATTTTTCAATCAGCTCTGAGGCTGAGAACCTGAGATTGCAGAGCAATTGCTCGATGACGTAGCCGCGCGCCCGGTCTTCTGCGGTGAAGGCGCGGCCCTTGATGGTTGCGAAACCGCCGGCTTCGACGCGGCGCGCGTAATCAGCGACCGGCACAGCGTTTTGGACGTAACCTTGCTCAAGACGGCCAATCGACGACGCACCAATGCCGAGTAGGGTTGTCGCTGTGTCGGTGGTGTAGCCTTGGAAATTGCGATGCACGTCACCGGTTGCAAGTGAATCCGTTGGTTTGGCGAAATGATCGAGACCAATGCGCACGTAACCGGCCGCAGTCAGATGATTGGCTGCGATATTGGCTTGGGCAAAGCGCTCCACCGACTGCGGCAGATCGACGTCTTTTATCAGCCGTTGATGTACCAACCGCGCAGGCAGATGCGCATAGCCAAAGAGCGCAATGCGGTCAGGTTTGAGGGTGAGAACCTGATCAATGGTGTTCTGGACACTGTCGCGCGTTTGGCGCGGGAGGCCGTAGACGAGGTCAATGTTGATGGACTTGATGCCGGCGTCGCGGAAGCGCGCGATGCAATCCGCGGTCATATCGTAACCCTGTTCGCGATTGATCGCGGCTTGAACTTCCGGGCTGAAATCCTGCACACCGACTGAGACGCGATTGAAACCGGCCTGTGCAAAGGCGGTGATTTTGTCATTCGCGATATTGCGGGGATCGACCTCAACGGCGATCTCGGCGTCAGGATCAAAGTTGAATTGGCGGCGTAGGGTGTCTGACAGTCCGACGATGTCAGCCGCTGACAAAATGCTCGGGCTGCCGCCGCCCCAGTGCATGTGCGTCATGAAGGTTTTTGTGCCTGCATGATTTGCAACGACACCCGCTTCCCGGCGCAATGTTTTCAGGTACTCGGCGACCGGTTCATAGCGTTCGGTCGCCTTCGTGTTGCAACCGCAGTACCAACAGAGTTTGTCGCAAAACGGGATGTGAACATAGAGCGATGCCGCCGTTCCTTGAGGGATGGCCTCGAGCCACTGGCGATAGGTGTCGGCGCCAACTGCCGGGATAAAGTGTGGAGCGGTTGGATAACTGGTATAGCGCGGGACAGGCGTTGCGTGTTTGGCGATGAGGTCGGTCTGCATCTGTTGTCCTGCGCAAGTCTCTAAGATGTGGGGGCGGCGCCATGCGCGCCGCGACCGCTGATCGTTACAAGGTTCGAAGCGTGCCCGAGTTGGGGCAATAACTTTCCCATCCGGCCGGGTTATCGCTTTCGGCGAAGTCGGATTTGCAGCGGCCCTTTTCGTCGCACACGGCGCAGGTGCGCTCGAGATCACGCAGCAACAAGGGCGACACGGCGCGAACATCTTCGGCGCTCAGACGTAACGACGCAAGCCGCCGATAAAGGAGCTCGACAGTGCCGTTCGGTTCTCTGGCGACGCGGCGAAGATCATCGGTGGTTATGCCGATGTCGGTGGCCATACGTGCCACGTCATCGGAACTCATGCTGTCGAGATCATGCAAACGTTGCCAGCGCTCGCGGGCGCTGTGCCACCAGTCAAAGACGCTCTGGAATGGGGAATGGGTCGAGGATTCGGCGGGGCGCATTGGTCCGTTCTCCCGATTGTGTCCATGAACTATGCTGCAGGTTACGGCCGCCCGGCATTGCGCGACTTGCGCTAGATCAAAACGGGCATGCGACCAGTCGGCACGCATTGCGGCAATTGCTGGCCGCATTGATGAGGGCTGGCTAACGAACCGTGATCGCTCCCGTTCAGATGATCCCGCCTATCGTGGTTCAAGGTTCACACGACGTGTGCTTCACATTTGAGGGCTTTTCCATGCGCATGATTTCAGTTTTCACGATTGCGGTATCCTTAGCGGCGGCGACTGCGGCCTTGGCTCAATCTCCTGCGGCGCCGACGACCGGCGGCCCTGCACCGGTGGCAGCGACAGCCGAGGATGCCGGCCGCGCCAAATTTCGGGCGGCCTGTGGCGCCGACATCCAAAAATTGTGCGCTGCCGCTGTCACGGCTGATGCTCAGACAGCGACGCCGGAAATGAAAAAAGAGCAACGCGGCAAAGTCCGTGCTTGCTTGACCGAGAATAAGGCGCAGGTCTCAAGCGGCTGCATGGCGTACTTGGCGGAACGTGAAGCGGCACAAGCGGCGAAGAAAAACTGATTGATCACATTCATTTCTGACTGAAACGTGAGACCCCGCCATCGCTGGCGGGGTCCTTCATTTTCCGGTTCTGGCGCAGCTGATCTGCGTCAATTCATCTTGAAGGTCGACTTCAGGAAGGCGGTGATTTCCTGCAAAGCGGCCGCGCCGGCTTCTTTGTCGGAGCCGACGAGCGGGTTCAACCGGACGCAGGCATCTTGAAAGGAAAAGACGGCTTTAGTCTCGGTGTTGACGAGCTGACCGGCAGCCTGTTCTTCGATCTTGCAGTCGCGGACAGATTGATTGTCCTTTGCCTCGACGGCTTTTGCAGGCCCGATGGGATTGTCAAAACCGTGTGGCGCGTTGGGGTATTCCGTCATGGCGACGTTGCGCTTGGCGTCTTTCAGTCGCGCCATGAACGCCTTGCAGGTACTTATCGGATTGTAATTATCGGGCGCGCCGTGTTGAATCCGGATCGGCTTGTCTACGACATCGGTATCGCCTTGATAGGTCGTGGCGCAATCGGGATAAAACGGGATGTAGGCCTGAATCTCGACGCCTGACTTGTTCCACATCTTATGGAACCTTGAGAGACTTGCGTAGAGAGCTGCCTGTCCGCCGCGCGAAAAGCCCATGAGAGCGATGTTGTTGCTATCAACGCGGGGATGTTTGGCGAGAACATCCAGGCCGCGGTAGATATCGAGAATGAAATTAAGACGGCCAAGGATAGCTTGCTGGTGTCCAACACCGACGAGGCCTCGGCCAGTCATGCCGTCGATGGTCAGTGTGTTGATACCAAGCGCATTCAATTCGCGTTGCCAGAACGGTACATTGCCGCCGATGCCGCCTGATCCGTGCATGAGAATGACGGTCGGCCGTTTCCCAGGGCCCTGCGCAACGCGCAGCTCCATGCCGACGATCACCTCTTTGCCGTTCGCGTCGCCTTTCAAGAATTGCTCGTCGCTGATCCAGAGGGATTTGACGGCATGCAGTTCAATGCGCGCCGGAATCTCCTTGAGAGTTGCGATTTGCGCCGCAGCCGGTTGGCTGGCCAAGACGCCGGCCAGTGCAATTAATTTAAACAAGCCTCTGGTCATGAGGGTCCCCTCCTGAATTCGTTAATTTGCAGTCTGCGCTGCGGCCAATAGAATATCCCATCCAGCCAAAGTGGCCATCGGCCGGCGTAATTATCGACTGCTCAAGAAAGGCCCTTGCCAGACCTGTCCGGCTCAGGCTTAAATGCAAAGGTCTGGTTTTCGCCTTAGGGGTCCGTTTTGCACCGCCGCCGTGCACATCAGCAGTCCTACCGCCGTCGCGCTAAAGCGCGGGCCGTGGCTGCGCATGCGCCTTCTGCAAACCTCTTGAACGGCACGGCGGCCCTCTTGGCTGCCCTTCTTGCGCTTCTGCTTCTTAGCAGCCCCTGAGCCATTCGTGGTCTTGGCTTGATCCGAGACGGGCGCTCAGGGGATAAAGATACTCAGCCGCTCCGAATTATCCCTAAGGCAGCGCTCTTGCGCGCCCACTTTTTGAAAGCCCGAGCATCATGGCAAAATCTCCGATGTCGACCGAAAGTAAAATGCAGCAGAAGGCGGCCAGCGTTGCTGCGACCCGTGAGGCCGCCAAGGCGGTGACATCGGACAAGGTTCTGATCTTCGATACCACGCTGCGCGATGGCGAACAGTGCCCTGGCGCGACCATGACATTCGAGGAGAAGCTCGAGGTCGCAGATTTTCTCGACGAGATGGGCGTTGACGTCATTGAAGCAGGGTTTCCGATCGCTTCAGACGGCGACTTCGAAGCGGTGTCCGCCATTGCCAAGCGGCTCAAGCGCTCGATTGTGACCGGGTTGTCGCGCGCCGGGCAAAAGGACATCGACCGCGCCGGTGAAGCGGTCAAGCACGCAGCCCGTCCGCGCATCCACACCTTCATTTCGACCTCCGCCATCCACATCAAGCACAAGTTGCTCAAAACCGAAGACGAAGTGCTCGATATGGTCGCTGCGCAAGTTAAGCGCGCGCGCAATTGGTGCGACGATGTCGAGTGGAGCGCCGAAGACGCAACTCGCACCGACATTGAGTACCTTGTCCGTTGCGTCGACACGGCCATCAAAGCTGGCGCGACCACCATCAACTTGCCGGATACGGTCGGATACGCGACGCCGGAAGAATATGAGGCGATGTTCCGCACCATTCGCGAGCGCGTCGCAAACTCTGACAAGGCCGTGTTTTCCGTGCATTGCCACAACGACCTTGGGATGGCGGTTGCCAATTCTCTGGCTGGCTTGCGCGGCGGCGCGCGGCAGATTGAATGCACCATCAATGGTATTGGCGAGCGGGCCGGCAATGCCGCGCTCGAAGAAGTTGTGATGGCGATCAAGACGCGCTCGGACGTGTTGCCGTATGTGACCGGCATCAAGACGGAGATGCTCAATCGCGCATCACGGCTGGTGTCGGCAGCCACGTCCTTTCCTGTGCAATACAATAAAGCCATCGTCGGCCGGAATGCATTCGCGCACGAAAGCGGCATCCATCAGGACGGCATGCTGAAGAATGCGACGACGTACGAAATCATGACCCCAGAGACAGTTGGGGTCTCAAAGACTTCTCTGGTTATGGGCAAGCACTCGGGGCGTGCCGCGTTCAAGACGAAGCTCAAGGATTTCGGGTACGAACTCGGCGAAAATGCATTCGAGGATGCGTTCAACCGATTCAAGGCGCTCGCCGACCGGAAGAAGCATGTTTATGACGAGGATATCGAGGCTCTGGTTGACGAGGAAATTGCGACCAGCCACGACCGCACCAAAGTCATCGCTCTGACGGTCATTGCCGGAACTATGGGTCCGCAGTCGGCGACATTGACCCTCGACATCGACGGCAATCATCAGACCGTGCAAGCCACCGGCAACGGCCCAGTTGACGCGATCTTTAATGCCATCGGTAAATTGGTGCCCCACACGGCACGCCTGGAACTCTATCAAGTCCATGCCGTCACCGAGGGTACTGATGCGCAGGCCGAGGTCTCGGTGCGACTCTCCAACAAGGAGGACGGCAAGGCTGTGACCGCGAAAGCAGCCGACCCCGACACATTGGTCGCCTCTGCCAAGGCCTACATCATGGCTTTGAACCGGCTTAGTGCGAAGAGCGGCCGCCTGCACGCGCAAGCGTCTGCTTGACCGGCACCTGCGTTAACGACAGTTGCACCCGCCCAGGGAAACCTGGGCGGGTGTCCTAATTCTGGCCACAGCCGTCGCGCATTGAGGACGTTCATCATCGTCGGCTTGCGTGGTCAACAGCATCCATTATCTATGGGACGCGGGCGGACTTATCTGCTTGATAAAGCTCTCGGTGCGTTCGTTAACCACTGGGCGTATCAGTGTATGCGTGGTCGCGCTGTGCAGGCGACTTGGAGTTGTTGTAATGGCGTTCGGTGTGCCGCGCGTTTTCTCAGATGATATCGCCATTGATCTCGGGACTGCGAACACCCTGGTCTATGTGACCGGACGTGGCGTGATCATCGACGAACCGTCTGTCGTGGCTATACAGACGCGCGGCGGCACACGCGAAGTTCTGGCTGTTGGCCAGAAGGCCAAGATGATGCTCGGACGCACTCCGGAAAGTATCGAGACGATCCGTCCCATGCGGGATGGCGTTATTGCCGACTTTATTGCAACCGAGGAAATGCTGCGGCAGTTTATCAAGCGCGCCAAAACGATGCTGCAATTCCGGCGCCCGCGCATTCTGGTTTGCGTTCCCGCAGGGGCTACACCTGTCGAACGCCGGGCCGTGTACGAAACCGCGCTATCGGCCGGTGCACGTAAAGTTTTCCTCCTTGAAGAACCGGTTGCAGCAGCTCTGGGCGCAGGCCTCCCGATTGACGAGCCCGCAGGCTCGATGGTGGTCGATATCGGTGGTGGGACGACCGACATCGCCGTTCTCTCACTTGGCGGCGTGGTGCAGGCGCGATCATTGCGCGTTGCCGGCAATGCGATGGATGAGGCGATCATCCGGCATGTGCGGCGGCGTCATCAGTTGCTCATCGGCGAGAGCAACGCCGAGCGCATCAAGATTGAAGCCGGTACTGCCATCCTCGACCCCGATGAGAAGGGTACTGAGATTCATATTCGTGGCCGCGACTTGCGTCAGGGACGCCCGAAGAGCGCAGTTCTTTATCCGTACGACGTTGCAGAAGCCTTGGCCGACTCCATCGATGCGCTGACAGATTTTGTGCAACGTTCTCTTGAAGAGCTACCACCGGAAGTCGCCAGCGATATCTGCGAACGCGGGATTTATCTTACTGGCGGCGGCGCCCTGCTCAGTCGCCTCGACGAGGAATTGACCCGACGTATCGGCGTGAAATTCATCGTACCCGACACGCCGATGCATTGCGTTATTACGGGGACAGCGAAAGTGCTCGACCAGTTGGCCGAGCGTGAACATCTTTTGATCAAGCCCTAAGCGGGAACCTCGCATCCACTATGTTTCGCCCGCGCACATCATTGCTGACACGTCGGAAGGCTTCCTACGAACCCGCTGGCGATGGTTTTGCAGGCGCTGGCCCTTGGGCTTTTCTGGCACTGATGCTGGTGGCGCTCGCGTTGGTCGGCCTCAACAGGCTCAATCATCCCATCGCTCAGGGGTTGCGCAACGCAGGTCTTGAAGTTTCCTCGCCGATCATGCGCGCGGCGATGGTCGTGTTTTCTCCGGTGCAAACGAGTGTGCGCTGGCTCTCCGACCTCAAGCGTCTCGCCAGCGAGAACGAACGCCTTCAGGCTGAAAACCAAAAACTCAAGGGATGGCAAGCACGGGCGCAAGATTTGGAGCGACGCACCCAGCAACTTGAGTCCTTAGCTCGGGTCGTACCGGAGCCGAAACTGCAATTTGCTACTGCACGCGTAATCGCGGATTCGAGCGGATCATTCGTGCGCTTGGCGCTTATAGATGCCGGGCGCGAGAACGGCGTCAAAACCGGCTATCCTGTAGTCAGCGCTGACGGCGTCGTGGGACGCGTCGTGGCGACGGGGCAACGCGCTTCTCGATTGCTGTTGTTGACCGATTTCAACAGCCGCATTCCAGTTCAGATCGGTTCTGACCTCGTTCGGGCCGTGATGCACGGTGATAATGGTCCGTTACCGAAGGTCAGCTTCGTTCAAGCTGGCGCTCGCATCGGACCGGGCGATGCGGTTGTGACTTCAGGTGTCGGCGGTGTGTTTCCGCGTGGCCTGCGGGTGGGAACAGTGGTGGGCACGGGGGATGAATTGCGCATCGAACCCTCTGCTCACCTCGATCGCCTCGCGTACGTGAGTGTTTTGCATTTCGATACACCGGGGCTCGCCATTGGCGACGACGACTCGCCTGCGGCACTCGTTGCACCCTTTACAGCGCGGCGCGGCACAAGCCGGCCAACGTCAACCGAACCGAGTGGAGGGCTGCGATGAGCGTACTCGCCGCGCCCGTTCCGCTCTTCACTGTGATCGTCTTTGCGGTGATTGCAGCGTTGCCATGGGGTGGAGGTGACACCGCACGCGCATTTCTTCTTTTGCTCCCGCTTGCCAGCGTACATTTCTGGAGTTTGAAGCGACCAACTCTGATGCCGGCTGCGGGCATTTTTGGCTCTGGCCTTTTGATGGATCTTCTGACGCAAGGGCCGATCGGATTTTTTGCTTTCGTTGCACTGGCGGTTGGATTTATCAGCCGATACCTCTTGCAACGTGCGCTGCGCAGCAGCATCCTTGGCCGTTACCTTCTATTCGTAGTCGCTGTGTGTTGCGCGAGTGCGTTGATTTGGACAATTGCGTCGCTCTACATCATGGCGCCTTTGCCTCTGATGTCGCACGTTTATGCGACGCTACTTGCTGTGGCGATTTATCCTCTCTTGTCAGCATTGCTTTCTGGCATTGACGTGCTGCTCTGGACGCAACATCAGCGTCAACTCTTCGGTGGTGCGCCATGATCCGGAGATTTGGGCGAGATCCCGAAGAACCTGCCGAGCGCAGTATTTTCACACGGCGCGCGCTGATACTCGGTGGTGCCCAAGCAGCTCTTTTTACAGCACTTGGTGCGCGCCTCTACCATCTGCAAGTTCAAGAACACAATCGCTATGCATTACTGGCCGACGAGAACCGCATTAGCGTCGAAGTCTTGTCGGCGCCGCGCGGCCGGATCTTGGATCGCTTCGGCGATGTCCTTTCGGCTAACTCTGACGGTTATCGCCTGACGGTCATTCCGTCCGCTGCGGGCAATCTTGATCTCATCCTGCGCCGGTTAGCGCGGCTGGTGCCAATTACCGAGGTCGAGCGCCAAAGATTTTTGCAACAAGCCCGGCGCCAATCGCCCAACCTCCCGTTGATCGTGGCCCAAGATCTGACTTGGGAGGTTCTGGCTGAGATCAATCTGCAGGCACCGTTTCTGCCGGGGGTTCGAACAGAGGAGGCGGGCCGGCGGCGTTACTTCAACGGCGACTCGATGGGGCACATCGTCGGCTATGTTGGGGCTGTCGAGCGCCGTGCAATGGATGACGATCCAGTTCTCCGGTTGCCTTGGATGCGTATCGGCAAGACCGGGATCGAAGGCGGGATGGAGACGGCACTTCGGGGCACCAGGGGGAGCGTGACTTCGGAAATCGACGCACGCGGCCGTATCTTACGTCATCTCGACCGCACAGAACCAAAGCCCGGCACGGACGTCAGGCTAACGATCGACCAGGTGCTGCAGGCGCGCGTGTTGGAACGGCTCGAGAACTTCCGGCGTGCGGCCGCCGTTGTGATGGATACGCAGACCGGCGATGTTCTTGCCATGGCATCAGTACCGACATTCGATCCCGGCGCTGTCGTGGACAGTGCCGATCCGAAGGCCTGGGCTCAATTGCAAGCTGCTGCCGACGATCCCCTTACCAATCGCGCAGCGCGCGGCCTTTATCCGCCTGGCTCGACGTTTAAGATCGTGACGGGCCTTGCCGCGCTTGAAGCAGGCACCATTTCTCTGACTGAACGCATCGAGTGCAGTGGCTCTTTCACTTACTACGATCAGACCTACAGGTGTTGGAAGCGCAGCGGCCATGACAGCTCTGACTTCCACAAAGCCCTGCGGGAGAGCTGCGACTGCTACTTTTATGAAGCCGCGCGCCGTACCGGCATCGATGCCATCGCGCGAATGGCGCGCACGCTCGGCCTTGGCCAAACCTATGATGCCGGTTTTGCGCAGCAAAAGTCTGGACTCATTCCTGATCCAGACTGGAAGCGTGGCCGCTTCAACCGGCCGTGGCTTGGCGGCGAGACAATCCTTGCTGGGATCGGTCAGGGCTACGTGTTGACGACGCCCTTGCAGCTTGCCGTTCTGACGAGCCGTGTCGCATCTGGCAAGGCGGTCAGCGCGAACTTTATCCAATCCGCCGGGCCACACCGCGTCACACAGCAGGCTGTTCCGCTCGATTTGAAAGCTGAATACTTAAGCGCGCTGCGGGCGGCGTTGACGGCCGTCGTGCACGATGGCGGGGGGACCGGATACCGGGCACAACCTGAAACCGGCGATTATAAGATCGCCGGAAAGACCGGCACTTCACAAGTCGGGCGTGCCTCGTCTGATACATCTCAGTCTGATTTGCCCTGGGACCTACGCGACCATTCTCTCTTCGTAGGATACGCGCCGGCCGATACGCCGAAATACACCGTGGCGGTTGTCATCGAACATGGCGGAGGAGGAGGCGCAACGGCGGCACCGATCGCGCGTGATATCGTCGATATGACACTCGATCGCGATCCTATTGGCCGGGTCGCTCGCGCAGTGACGCCCTCCGGCCCTGCGGGCTCGAGAGCGGAGCGCGGGTAGCGGCAATGTTTCAATCCGATCGACGTGCTTATTCACCGATACCGATCGCGCGCAAGCTTTCGGAAGTGCCGTGGGCGCTTGTCGGTCTTGCCTGCACAATTGCTGGATTTGGCGTTGTCTCGCTTTACTCGGTGGCGGGCGGCGACTTTTCACCGTGGGCTGACCGGCATGGTGTGCGCCTTGCCCTCGGTGGCGTCATGATTGTCGCTCTTGCACTCGTGCCCGTGCGGTTTTGGCTCGCGATGGCTCATCCATTTTATTTCGTGACGGTCGCACTTCTCATTTTGGTGCCATTTGCTGGGACCACGACAATGGGAGCCAAGCGATGGCTGAATGCTGGGCCGCTTTCGTTGCAACCGTCGGAATTAATGAAGATCTCGCTCGTACTCGTGCTGGCGCGGTACTATCAATCGATACCTTTAGAACGGCGCTCAGCACCGCTCTTGGTTGCCCTTCCGCTCACGCTCATCGCGATCCCAAGCGCCCTCATTCTGAGACAACCCGACCTCGGATCAGCTGCGATCGTTGCGGCTATAGGGTTCGCGATGATGTTTCTTGCTGGCGTTCGCGCGGCATACTTTATCGCTGGCATTGCCGCGTTTGCCGCGCTCGCGGAGTTCGCCTGGCATCGCTTGCACGACTACCAACGATCCCGCGTTCTGACATTCCTAGATCCTGACCGTGATCCTCTTGGCGCGGGCTACCACATTTCTCAGTCAAAAATCGCTCTTGGTGCAGGCGGCCTGAACGGCAAAGGCCTGATGAACGGAAGTCAGAGTCAGTTGAATTTTTTGCCTGAGAAGCATACCGATTTTATTTTTACGATGTTTGCCGAGGAGATGGGCTTTGTTGGCTCAATGACGTTGATCGGGCTTTATATGATGCTTCTCGGTGTTTTGGCGCTGATGGCGTTTCGTGTGAAATCTCCATTCTCGCGACTGGTCGTCATGGGGGTTGCGATCACAATCGCTGTTCACGTGACGGTCAACATCGCCATGGTCGTCGGCTTGATGCCGGTTGTCGGCGTTCCACTGCCGCTGGTGTCTTATGGTGGAACATCAATGCTGACACTGATGTTCGGCCTCGGACTTGCCGCCTCGGCCTACGTTCACCGCGGCGACATTATCCGCCGCGATGAATTGGGACGGATCCTATAAACGGTCAACGATTGCCGCGCCGGGTCTCGGCCGCGAAGCGCACCGCCTCTTCCGCGGCGCGAAACACCGCTGCAGACTTATAGACGCACTCCTGTTGCTCATCGGCAGGCTTACTGTCGGCGACAACGCCAGCGCCGGATTGTACGTAAATTGTGCCGTCCTTGACGATCGCCGTGCGGAGCACGATGCACGTATCCATCTGGCCATCAGCCGAGAAATAACCAACGCAGCCGCCATAGGGTCCGCGCTTGGTTTTCTCGAGTTCGTCAATGATTTCCATCGCGCGCACTTTGGGTGCGCCAGACAACGTGCCAGCAGGCAGCCCGGCCATCAAGGCATCGATGGCGTCGTAACGCGTTACGTCCAACTGACCATGGACAGTCGATGAAATGTGCATCACGTGGCTGTAGCGTTCAATGTCGAAGCTTGCTGCGACTTTAACCGAGCCAATCTCAGATACGCGCCCAACATCGTTGCGACCGAGATCTAGCAACATTAGATGTTCAGCACGCTCCTTTGGGTCCGCGAGAAGCTCTCGCTCCAACCGCTTATCCTCGTCTGGTGTCGCGCCACGCGGACGCGTGCCCGCCAACGGCCGTATCGTCACCTCATTGTTGCGGACGCGGACCAAAATTTCCGGCGACGACCCGACGATGGCAAAATCACCGAAGTTGAGATGGAACATAAAAGGTGATGGATTGGTGCGCCTGAGCGCACGATACAGCGCGACCGGCGGGAGCGAGAATGGCGCCGAGAAGCGCTGCGACAGCACGACTTGGAAAATATCACCCGCCGCGATGTACTCCTTCGCACGTTCGACGATACCCATGTATTCGTCCGGCGACGTATTCGATGTCTTGGCAGGTAGTTCCAAAGCGCTGGCTGAGGCAAGTGCGGCATGCGGTGTCGGCGCGTCGAGCGCGGTGACGACGCCGGCCAAGCGTTGCTCGGCCGCAGCATAAGCGGCGCTGGCTGTCAGTGCGGGCGAAGGATATACAGGTGTGACCACAATCATTTCGTCTTTGATGTTGTCAAAAACGACCATGACAGTCGGACGCACAAGCACGGCATCTGGGATACCGAGGCTGTCGGGTTTGGCATTCGGGAGGTTTTCGATCAGCCGAATGGTATCGTAACCCATGTAGCCGATGACGCCGGCGGAGTTAGGTGGCAACCCTGCCGGCAGATCAATGCGGCTTTCAGCCAACAAGGAACGCAAGGCATCGAGCGTGGGCTCGGTTTGCCGGACGAACGCATCGGGTGCGGTGGCTGGCGTCCGGTTGATTTCCGCCAAGCTCCCGTAGGCACGCCAGACGACGTCAGGCGCGATGCCAATAAACGAATACCGGCCCCGTGTCGCGCCGCCTTCGACGGACTCAAGAAACGACGTCATCGTGCGGCCGTCCGACAGCTTCAAATAGGCCGACACTGGCGTTTCGAGATCGGCGACAAGGCGCGTCCAGACAACTTGCGCTCGACCGGCATCGTAAACGGACGAGAACGCCTGTTGAGCAGGTTCAGCGACGAGGCCGCCGGCAATAGCATGAGCAGAGGTCGGGTTTGTCATAACAGACATTTCCAAGAAGGCATCGATGGGCGACGCATATTGCTGATCGCCGGGACTGCGGTGCGGGTCGTCAAGCGCAGTGGCGCCATCGCTCCCACGACGATATTGATGCCTGTCTTTCGACTGCCTGATCATCCCGCGCGCATGCCTTACCTCGCCTCGCGATCGAGGCCCAGCGCCTGCCGGATTGCCGCATCGTTGAATGAGACGCCATAGCGGGCCTGCAGGCCACTAACATAGGCGTTGATCGAATCTGCTTGAAGCTGGCGACCGAACTCCTGGCGCAGGGTGTCGCGCTGTTCTTTGGTCAGCTCCGGCGCTGCGGCTACATCAAGCACACGGAAGACCGTGCGCGACGCTCCATCTGCGGTCGCGGACGACGAGGCTCCATTTTTTGGCAAGGCAAATGCTTGCTGCACCGCGTTGGGCGTCAAGCCTGGCGGGGAGGTCTGACGTGTGATGGCGCTAGTCTTTTCGGCAGTGCCGCCCGCGTCTTTAGCCAGCGCCTCGAAGCTTTCACCCTTCAAGGCTCGTTCGACAAATTTGGCTGCAACGCTCGCCAGCTCTTTCCGCTTTTCGGCCTCAAGCCACGCGGCTTTGACCTTGTCTTTTACTTCGTCGAGTGCGCGCTCTTTTTCCGGCGTGACTCCCAAGACATCAATCCAGGCGTAGCCACCATCCGCTAAGTCGACGGCATCGACTTCTGTTCCAGTGGTGCCGCCAAAGGCCGCTCCGACAATACGCTGTGCTTCGGGGTGCTCAACAGCGGGTTTGCCATCAGGCCCTGCGCCACTGCGATCAACTGAGGCAATCTCACGAAATGCGAGCTTATATTTTTCCGCAGCATCCTTCAGCGATTTCCCAGCCGAACGCTCGTCCTCGACTTTATCATGGAGTGCGACCAGCTCGCGCGTCGCGCGGCTTTCGGCAAGGCCACTCTTCACGTCGTTTTTGACTTCATCCAGCGTACGCGTCTTGCCAGCGGTGACGTCAGTGATCTTCAAGATAACGGTTGTGAATTGACCTTCAACCGGCTTCGATACCTCATCTTTTTTGAGGGCAAAGGCAGCATCGGCGATCTTCTGATCGATCATTGCTTTTTTGGTCAGCGTGCCGAGATCGATGTCGCTCTCTTTGTAGCCGAGCTTGATGGCCGCAGCCAAGAAATCCGGCGCTTTCTGCAACTCCGTGTGAGCTTTATCGGCGGCGGCTTTGTCTGCAAATGCCACCTGCAGAACACGGCGCGTTTCCGGCGTAACGTAACGCTCCTTGTCGGCTTCGTAGGCCGACTTAATTTCCTCGTCCGAAACAGTGATCGTCGATTTGATCGCGTCCCGCGTCAGAAGCAGGAGAGCGATTTTTCGATTTTCGGGCGCCACGAACTGACGCTTGTTGCCCTCGAAGAACTCTTTCAGTTTGCCGTCGTCTGGATCGGCGACTTTGACCGTTTTCGCGGGATCAATGGTCACGAACTCGATGGTTCGCTTTTCATCGCGGTACTTTTGAACCAGATCGACCATGACGTTGGCGGGCTGATTTGCCGAGGAAATTGCATCGGTGACAATCTCACGCACTTCTTCCTGCTTGCGAACGCTCAAATAGCGCGCTTCGGAGAAGCCCAGTTGGCGAAGATAACCATCGAAGGCAGCTTTGTTGAATTTTCCATCGAGACCGGCGAAGGCGGGTGACGACCTGATATCGTTGGTGATGGTCCCAGTGGACACGGCGAGGCCGAGATCACGCGCTTGCTGATCCAAGGCCGCAGTTCCGGTCAGGCGGCCGAGCACCCGTTGCTCGAGACCGAACATGCGGGCCTGCTCCGGCGTCAGGCGCCGGCCCATTTGCCGCGACAGACCGTCAAGCTCGTTCTGATAGGCTTGTTGAAACTCTTCCGCGGTGATTTCGGTCTTACCAACCTTGGCAAGCGCACCCTGGCCATAGCCCCGGAACACGTCCGCGACGCCCCAAATCGCGAAGGCGAAGATCAGCAAGACTAATAGGATTTTGGCGAGCCAGTTGCCGGCACCACGTCGCAATGCGTCGAGCATCGAAAATCATTCCCAATCGTTGAGTGCTTCGGCCCTGCAAGGGCAGGCACGATATAGCGCCTTTTGCCGACAATGCGTTGCCACGGCAACAGCAAAATGGGGACGCTGGGACATCCGGACTTCATCCCCAAGGGGATTTTGAGGCACGGCGTCGTTTCACCTTCCGACAATTGGCCGCTGTTGACGCGAGCCAGAACCATATTATGAACCTTGGCGGGCAGCTGCAAGCAGGCAACTCTCCCCCTCAGCGCTTCTCGACCCTTGTTTTCGAACCCCAATTGGCCCCAGGAGCCTTCGTTCATGTCCTCCACCCAGGTTTCAAAAGTGCGCCCGCTGGTGGCTGGTAATTGGAAGATGAACGGAGTGGCCTCCCAGCTTGCCGAAGCACGGAAGGTCGGTGTGAGCATCGCTGACGGAAAATTTGGCTGCGACGTCATGATTTGCCCACCGGCGACGCTTGTGGCGGGGCTGGCGGCGGCTGCCGGTCAAACGTTGGCCGTTGGTGGCCAAGATTGCCATGCCAAGGCTTCCGGCGCTCATACAGGCGACATCTCGGCCGAAATGTTGCGCGATGCTGGCGCGTCAGCCGTCATCGTAGGCCACTCGGAACGCCGTACAGATCACGGCGAAACCGACATCACCGTGCGGGCGAAGGCTGAAGCGGCGTATCGCGCTGGCCTGATCGCGATCATATGCATCGGGGAGACCGAGGCGCAGCGGAAGTCTGGGCAAACGCTCGCCGTGGTCTCGGCACAACTGCAAGGTTCGGTTCCGGATGCTGCGACTGCAAAGACCACTGTGATTGCTTACGAGCCTGTTTGGGCGATTGGTACCGGATTGACGCCGACTGTGGCCGATGTCGCCGAGGTTCACGGCGCATTGCGGCGTTCACTTGCCGCTCGCTTTGGTGCGGACGGTGCCGCCATGCGGCTGCTGTATGGCGGTTCAGTAAAGCCCCAGAATGCGAAAGAACTCATGAGCATCGCTGACGTCAACGGCGCGCTGGTCGGTGGCGCGAGCCTCAAAGCTGACGATTTCCTTGGCATTATCGCTGCCTATCAAAAGGCTTGAGAAGAGCCACTAAATACGCGTCGACAGTGAGAGATCGGGACATCGCATGCGAACGGCACCTGCCCTGCGTTGGTTATCGATTGCGATCACATCTGCGTTTTTGCCAGGTGCAGCTGTGGCTGGCCCACTTGATGCTGATGCGTGCCAACGATTGGCGGCACAGCGCGATGCGTTAGAAGCGCGCGGTGTCCGTCAACTTGTGGTCACTGGTCCGCCGCAAGCGCGTTCGCAGCTCTCTGGCGATCAAATTGCCAGTGTGCGGCAGTTGATGGAGATCGATGGACAACTGCGCTTCCGCTGCCCGCTCGACAGGCCGGTTGCGGCGCTGAAAGAAGACCCGCCAGAAGAGCAAGCGGACGGTACAACCGATGCCACACCTGCGGCTGCCAAAGCGCCAATTGCTGCGAAACCGAAGAAACCTGTTGCGGCTGCAGCGGCAAAGCCTCCTAAGTCGGCACCAGCGGCAGGCGCAGATCCTTCGGCCGCTGTCCCACCCGCAGTTGATCCGACCGCGCCAGGTAAATCCGCGCGTCCCAAAGCTGCTCCGAAGCGCACCACTTCAGCCAAAACTGACGATGCCTATCGCGCTCCGGCGGAGGGAGACCCCAATGGTACGCCGCTCAATCAACAAATTCCGGTAGGCTCGGCTCAGCGTTAACAGGCCGTCAGCAAACGACAAAATGTCGCTTTAGCGCTGGTATGCCGTCGGCTTCGCCCAACTTATTTTGCATGATCAGCACATATGCGGCGGTCGGACGCTTGCTCTTCAAACGAAACCTGACTATACGAGCCTCGGCCGCTCCCTTCGTCTATCGGTTAGGACGTCAGATTTTCAATTTGAAAAGACGGGTTCGACTCCCGTAGGGAGCGCCAATTTCATCAGCCCAACAGCGGAACCGATACGCTGGCTGATAGTTTTGAGGTTGACGCGGCATCGCGCACTTTCTCGACTGACCTCAACCACTGGCTTCTCAAATCAAGTGTAATTCGGGCAGCTCAGATGCGTTCAGCGTTAACGCACGGATCTGCGGCGCGCGACTATCGCGGGCAAGCATCGCTACGGGGACCGCAGCGGGATGGTTTTAAGTCACTGTGCCACCCTCAAGTCGTGACACCTTGCTGTGATGCCGGGTGCGCGGGCATTGGGCGCTGATCCTAGGCATTGCGCCGTTCAACACGGAGTTGGGTCTTCGGCTGGCTGTCCGGGCATGGCGAGGCGTCGACACTGGCTGTCGCGCCGTCATCGCCATCAAAGAGCTTCGAGGTTGGTCCGCAAGCATGGCTCGCTGACGCACGCGCCCTAATCGCTGGCCAGCCAGCCTCGCTGCTCGATGAGAGCGAGACGGCTGACGGTCAGCAGATAGCGATCGTGCGGCCTCGCCCCAAGAAACGGCTTAGTCTAGGGCAAGCACTGCCAATCACGCCGCCCTGATTTTCAGAACGGGTTCGCCTGCAGGAGCGATCTTCGGTGCACCTGCGGTCTCACGGCCCGCTTCACGGAAAGCAATAAACTGCAGCTCCGCCATCCGCATCGCTTCTTGCAAAGACTTCACAAATAGATCGATTTCAGCCTTTGTATGCTCGGCCATGACTTGCACCCGGAAGCGCGCGCCGCCTTGCGGTACGGCCGGGTATTCCACCAAGTTCGCAATGGCGCCAAGATGCGTCAGATTGCGTGATGCAATGCGCGCCAAACCTTCGGCGCCGACGCGAACAGGAACGATAGCGGATGGATCGCCAAGTGCCTCCATTCCTGCCTTTTGCAGTTCCGAACGGAGATAAAGGATATTGCTCATCAGTTGCTGCCGACGCTGCTTGCCTTCAGCCGAGCGCACGATTTCGAATGCTTTAAGTACAGTCGCAGCCTGGATTGGCGACAACGCGTTCGAGAACGTCTGTGTTGCGCTGTAATATTTCAAATACTCGGCAGCAGCGCGCGACTTAACAGCAATGAAACCGCCGTTCGATGCAAAGGTCTTGGAGAAGCTGCCAATGATGATGTCGACATCATTGAGCGTCTTTTGCAGACCAAGATGGCCGAGGCCTTCGTCTCCGATGCAGCCCAAATCATGCGCGCAATCAACCAGCAGCAACGCATTGTACGTATCGCATACCGTGCGGATAGCGCGAATATCTGGCGTATCAGAATGCATCGAGAACAGGCTTTCGGTCACCACCAGAATGCCATTTGTCGTGTCGACCGCCCGGATCCGTTGTAAGCGGCGCTCAAGCGCCCGGACATTCAAATGGCCGTGGTAGTGAATGTTTTGCGTTGCCGCGCGCGCACCCTCTTGCAAGCAGGAGTGCGCGAGAACGTCCATTACAACATGGTCGTTGGGTCGCACAAAACCTTGCACCGAGGCAAAACCTGCGGACCAGCCAGTTGGATAGAGAACAACCTCCCGGTCTCCCATAAACTCGGAGATCACGCGCTCCAACTGAAGAGAATTCTTGGTGTTGCCAAGCAATGCTGCGGAGCCGGCACTATGCACACCGTATTCTTCAATGGCCTGCATAGCGGCGGCCTTGACGGCGGGATGTGATGAGAGGCTGAGATAGTCTTGAGATGCAAAATTGACACCTGCGAGTTCAACACCGTTGTCAGTCAAAGCTGAGCATGTCGTCTTTGGTGCTGAGGTCGTCGATTTCGCATAGGGCCACAAGTTGGCTTCGCGGCGTTTGTCCTGCCAGTCGAAAAATGGAGCGACGCGTGCCAGAAGATCCGTACCTTCCATGACCTTGTAATCTCGCAGGCTACCGGTCATCGCGGCATTTGTCGGATCTTTTTCGACAAGAGTTTTATTGCCTGACATCGTCGACGCACTCCACTTTCAATTACGCTCTTCGTCCGAAGCATAAGATCAAGTTCGAAATTTCGGATTAAATGGATGCAGTGAATTGTAAGCGAGTTCTGGGAGATTATTGACCAATTGCTTTGATGATGAACGCTTGATGAAGCTAAATGCGTTGCTACGCAGAGCGATATTTTCGGCATGGATGAGGGTTGCGCGAACACTTCGGGCGCGCGAAAGCCGACCACAATAAAGGAGAACGTCTTTTAGGCCGTTCGCTTCTGGAGCTGTTGATCGAGCGAGACAGCATCTACCGAGCGCTGTTCACTGGTCGATCGGTAAATGCGATCGGCGGGAATGTGCAATGCCGCAGTCGTGCCACGTTGAGGCGCTGAGCGAACTTCCAGAACGCCGCCGTGTGCCTCGATGATGTGTTTGGCAACGACTAACCCCATGCCCGACAACTCCGCATCATCGTGGCCACCGCTGGGTGTGTCGATAAGCGGAGCAAGTAGTTGGACCAAGCGGTTCGGCGCGATGCCGCAACCCTCATCGTCAACGCTGACATAGAGGGAATGATCCGCGAGAAGTCGAATAGTGAGCGTGACGCTTGTGCCTTCGGGCGCGAAGCGAATGGCGTTGTCTGTAATATTTGCAATGGCTCGTGAGAGTTGTTCGGCATCGCAGGTCACATCCACGTCGCAGCCGGGCAATTCCACAAGCAGCTTGACGTCACGTGCGATGGCACGCTGCATGGCTGTCGGCGCGAATGTGGCAATTAGGGCGCGAAGGTCGCACGGCGCTTGATTGAGTTCCAGATCACCAGAGACCGAACCGGCAAATGCCGTCATGTTCAACAGACCAGCCTCCAGTCGATCGACGTTGTCAATCATCTGAACTGCGTGGGATTTTAGAGACTCTGCCTTGGATTGCGATCCTGCATCTTGGATGATGCGGCTAGCCAGTGCTCCAAGCTCATGTGCGAGCGGTTGCAGGCTGTGGTGCAACCGGCCAATGACGGTGTCTTTGATGCGATTGCTCGCTCTTAAGCGCTGGTGAACCTGACGCAGTTCTCGTTCCGACACAGCCATTCGCATGACGCATCGGATTTGGTACTCGATCAGCGCCCAATTGATTGGTTTTGTGAGGAACAAGGTCGCGCCGGCTGCAAAAGCCGCATTGATCGTTTCTTTGTCATCGCGACCGGTGATCACGATGATCGGCATATGCCGGGTTTTCGGATAGTGACGGATGTGCTCGATCAGGGACAATCCATCTAGCCCCGGAAGTCCAAGATCAACTAGCGCCAAGTCAAAATGTTCGGATTGGGCGATGTTCCAGGCGCTCAGACCGTCATAAGCTTCGGTCACATTGGCGGTTAAGGCAGCAAGCTTCTTTCTTGCAACCGTGCAAAACACCGTATCATCGTCTACGACAAGAAAACGCATAAGCACTGCCGATCCATTGGACGCGATCCGCTCGGATCCGGAGCAGATTGAGACTGATGGTCAAACGTAGATCGGGCAAGTTTCAGAAAATTTAACGCGGAAGGTACATTGGCGGTACCGCGGGATACACTTAACAGCCAGTTACTTCAGAGGCATTGCTTGGCTGCCAGCGTCAAAGCGGTAGGTGAACCCAGCCGTCACCTCAAATATGCTGTTGTGTATCGTGACGTTCCGGCCTGGATTGTTAAGCTCGGGACCGCTGACGGACGTGCTTGGCGCATACATGGCCGCCAATTCTAAGTCGACAGCGCTATTCAGTCTGTATTTGAGTCCACCGGTGAAGTGGTTCGTAACGACGCCGAGCGTCATGATATTAAGATCTGCGTCACGGGCAATGATCGGAGCGGTATTGTGAGAATACCCGACCCTCAGTGTCAGTTCCTTTGAGTGACGCCATTCAAGACCAAGCTTGATGACGTCAACATCCTGGATGCCGAAACCCGGGCCCATATCGCTGCCGAACGCTGTCAGGTTGGTCGACGGATTGGAGACAGCCGAAGCTCTGCTGTACCAAATGTGCTTATAGTCGGCCAAGAACGTCAGGTCCGGCCGCAAATCTATCGCAATCCCAGCTTGCACGGTTGCGGGCGCATCGACGCGACCTTGCTTGGCGAAGAGGCCGCTATATGCGTCGAACTTGCTCATGTGTATTGGCGTATTGCCAGACAAGCCGAAGCGCAGTGTCGGAAGTGCTTTCCACTCGACACCGGCGCGAGCGCCAGCACCCCATGCCTCAGATTTCCCGTTGTTTGTGAATTGCGACGGATTGACAGAAAACGGTGCGAAAAGGCCGACGCCGTCAACCTCAATTGTTTGACGAACGATAATGGGCGCCACACCAAAGGACAGTCCAGGCAGTACTTGCTTCGCAATGGCAGCGGAGAAGTAGGCTTGCTCCATATTCAACGATAGGGGTCCGCCGCAAATCGCACCTGAGGTGCCGAAGAGCGCGCAATTTGCATTCGTGAAATCGCTGTAGTGTGTTTTCGCGCCGCCATTGGCATACACTGAGAGACCGACCGCGTCGGCAAAGCCCCAATTCACGCGCCAGTTGGCTGCAATGTTCGGCACAACGACCAAGCCGGGATCACTCTTGTGGCTGCCGTCGGCAGTGACGCCACCTGTGCCAGTGCTGCTGAAGCCGCCATTCTGCGAGATAATCGAAGCCGAGATATTGGTCTGAGTTTCAACATTGACCAAGCCGGCAGGATTGAGGCTGATCGCCGTCGCGTCGGTGCTATCTGCAACGCCCGAGCCTGCAAGCGCCTTCTGGCGCGCGCCGTAGCCGTTTTGAAGATAGCCTTCGCCAGCGTGTGCGACCGTCGTCACGCACATGCCTGCGGCAAAGATTGCGGAAGCTGCGGATTTTGAGACCCTAAGCTTGGATCGGCGGTGAGCGGCTGAGTGCGATGGCATGGAGTGATTGATTCCATCCTGAGGATATTCTTTCCTTGTCGCGTAAAACCTTTAAGGGTCAGTTAAAAAGTGGCTCGTTTTGGACCGCGGCCGATCAAGTCGAAAGAGCGCCCGAACGGTGCGGGCCGGACGCTGCCTTCCGGCTTGAGGGCATGTCGCCAAATCAGGATGAGACACACTTGCCGCCCGAAGTGCGGCGCGTCGTGATTGCATTGAAATTGCTACGTCGCGGTAAACTAATTCGCTACCGCATGCCGATACAGTCGGTCACATGTCAACGAGCCACGATACCACCGCGCACTCAGGCGACACTCGAAGCGCTATCGATTGGCGCGTCTTTGCGTTTCGCATCCCATTGGTTGCTGCGGCATGTCTTACAGTCCCGGTCGCTATCGTCGCGGCTTCCTTGGCATCGCTCACCATACTTTTCAGCGTGCTGCTTTTTTGTCTCATTTGGTGTGGGTCGGCCTTCGTCGACCTGGTACGTGCGCGCCGCCTGGAGGCTAAAGCAGCCAAATATGCTTCCATTCAAGCTATCAGTCAGGGATCAACGATGACGTGACTGTTAGCGACAGTGCGGTTGCCTCCCGTCCATCATTGCTCGTGAAATCTAGCGGAAGCGCTCGACACAACGATTGAAGTTGGTTGCCCCAGGTTCGGTGGACACAGAATCAAGCTCATCGCCTTCGTTCCTGGTAGGCAACTGGGCTCAGATAGCCGTGCAGCGAATGCCGTCTGTGCGATTGTAGAACCGCTCGATATAGTCGACCACGTCGGCTCCTGCGGCGTCTCGTGTCCGGTCGACCTTTCGGCCCGCACGCTCGGTCTTAATCATCGAGAAGAAGCTCTCCATCGCAGCGTTGTCCCAGACGTTGCGGGCACGCACGAGCGAGCAGACGATGCCGTTCTCTTCTCTGACCGGTTGTACCGGTCTCCAAGCTGCGCGCGGTCTTTGCGCCGCACGGCACTGCCGTGCAGTCTTCGGCGGAGACTATGTGCACTTGTCTGTTTCAATCATCCAGAGAGGCGATAAGTTGTGTGCTCAATTAGGTTTCATAGGATATGGGCATGGCTGACCAAGTCAGAACACCCTCTTTCTGCGTCCAATGCCGATCGCGTTGCGGGTGTACCGCCGTCACCGAGAACGGTGTTCTGGTTGCCATTGAGCCGGCACCTGAGCATCCAACGGGTGTCAAGCTCTGCCCCAAAGGGCAAGCGTCGCCGGAACTTGTCTATCATCCAGACCGGTTGACCACACCGCTTCGCCGCACGTCGCCAAAGGGCGCGCAACCGCAATGGGAAAAGATTACTTGGTCGGAAGCTCTCGATGCCATTGCGGCAAAGTTGGGGGACATCAAGTCTAATTTTGGCGCCGAGCACGTTGCATTCTCGGTGACGACACCGAGCGGAACACAGATCTCCGACGGTATCGCGTGGATCGAGCGCTTCATCCGTTGCTACGGCAGCCCCAATACGATTTATGGCACTGAGATCTGCAACTGGCACAAGGACTTCGCCTCGCGCTTCACCTACGGGACGGACATCGGTACGCCGGATTTTGCCAATACCGATTGTATCTTGCTATGGGGCAACAATCCGGCGGCGACTTGGCTTGCTCGCTCGGTCGAGATCCAGAAGGCGATTAAACGCGGCGCTAAACTCATTGTCGTTGATCCAAAGCCAACGCTCTACGCCCGCCGTGCCAATAACTGGTTGCGCGTTCGTCCCGGCACCGATCAGGCACTGGCTCTCGGCCTTGCGCACATACTCATTGCGCGCGGCACATTTGATGTTTCTTTTATTCGCGACTGGAGTAACGGTCCGTTCTTGGTGCGATCTGACACAGGTGACTTCCTTCGGGACTCAGATCTGGTCGATGGCGGCCGGACTACGGTTTTTCTTGCGGCTGTAAAGGGTCAGAGCCAATTTCTCCGGTTCGATACGGAGACTGGCTGCTGGCTGGACGATCCTGCCGGCATCGACCTCATGGCCGAGGGTCAAACTGACGGCTTAGGTGGCGCGATCGCCTACCGTAGTGCGTTCTCACACTATGCAGCAGCAGCGGCGGCCTATCCTCCCAAGCGCGTCAGCGAGCTTACGGGCATCGCGGTTGATGACCTGTATCGTGCGGCAGACACACTGAGCGCCAGCCGGTCTGTCGCGTATTACGCCTGGAACGGCGTCGGTCAGAGCGTCACGGCAACACAAACCGACCGCGCGATCTCACTGCTCTATAGCCTCACCGGCAGCTACGGTGCGGCCGGCGGCAATGTGCCTGGCGGCGCGGCGGCTTTCGCTGACATATCGGGGATGGACTTACTTCCCGATGCGCAGCGCCAAAAGGCCCTCGGTATCGACTTACGGCCACTCGGTCCGCCGCGTTCCGGTTGGGTTACTGCACGCGATGTCTACAAGGCCATACTGACCAAAACTCCCTATCCCATTCGGATGCTCTTCTCGTTCGGGACGAATCTCTTGGTCTCGCAACCCGATACCGCACAGGCCAGAGAGGCTCTCAAACACCTTGATTTTCACGTCCATGCGGATCTGTTTCTAAATGCTAGCGCGCAGTATGCCGATATCGTGTTGCCGGTGAGTTCATCCTGGGAGCATGAAGGGCTGCGGACAGGTTTTGATTGCAGTTTAGAGGGATTACGTCAGGTGCAGCTGCGACCTGCCGCGGTTGCGCCGGTGGGCGATGCGCGCAGTGATACCGAGATCGTCCTTGCGTTGGCATCCCGGCTGGGCATGAACGATCAGTTCTTTGGCGGGAGTGTCGATCGTGGCCATGACCATATGCTTGCGGCGACCGGCCTCACCGTCGCCGAACTTCGTACCCAGCCTAAGGGTGTTATTCTGCCTGGCACCGTGACCCTTCGACCCTACGCCGAGCACGACGCGTCTGGACGTGCCAAAGGGTTTCCTACGCCGAGCCGGCGGCTTGAAGTTTACTCGGAAGTCCTGCAACGCCATGGTCAGGCACCGGTGCCGATACTTGATGACAACGATCTACCGCGTCATGACCCCGACCGTCCTCTTCGTCTTGGCTGCGCCAAGACGATTATTTACTGTCATAGCCAGCACCGGAATCTCCCCTCACTGCGGCGGCTGCTTCCCGATCCACTTTTGGAGATGTCAGTTGAGGCTGCCGCCACCCGCGGTATTGCTGCCAACGATTGGGTCGAGGTGACGACCGTTGCCGGGTCTTTTGTTGCGCGATGCAAAATCTCAAAAGACCTCGCGGCCGACTCGGTGTTTGCACAGCATGGCTGGTGGGTCGAAGGTGCTCCTAATACACCCTACGCCCATGCGGACGACTTACGCGCGAACATGAACTCGGCGGTCGACACGACGCTGTCAGATCCCATCAGCGGCTCTATTCCGTTGCGGGCGACGTCATGCGAGGTCCGCCGACTTCCGCAGGGACCGGCACTTTAAGGAACCATTCGGTCAAATACACTCGCGGATTTCTCTCCGCTGAGACACTGCGCCGACCCACATGCGCTCGACGTGCGCCACGCAATTTCCGATGTCGCGGGGCGAATTCCAACTGCTTGCAGCCTGGCCGTATATCAGCGGCAGAGGTCGGCGAGTTGATGGTTCACTGCATCGCGCGCTTCTGCGGTTTCTGTGTAACGCTCGTCGGTGAGAAGTCTATCAATCAGGTCGACCGCAGTGTTGATGACGACGCGTTCAGTGTCGATGGCGAGATCGTCTTGGCTTGGACAGTGCCAATCCGATTGAAAACACTGCGC
The DNA here is from genome assembly GCA_963831185.1 of uncultured Alphaproteobacteria bacterium. Taxonomy (GTDB): domain Bacteria; phylum Pseudomonadota; class Alphaproteobacteria; order Rhizobiales; family Hyphomicrobiaceae; genus JABFRJ01. Next base: position 25,447 of record CAWHPE010000002.1, on the reverse strand, counting down.
AACAAAGCGTGCGATCTGGGTGTCTTCGCTGTCGAGGTCCATCAGCGCCGAACTTAAATGTTGATAACGCAGGAGTTGCTGCAGAGCGGTCGCGCGGTAGGTCCTGGATGCTCTCAACCTCACTGCGGCGACATGCGGTAACGGGCGCAAAATCGTCGCGCTGGTGAAACCAGTCACGAGGACGTTGCCATTCAATGCGGCTTCGAGCGTCAGTTCGCGCAGCCGATTTGCCAGATCGCGCACATGCATCGTCCATTGCAGACTTTGCCCCGGCGGCATGATCGGCACGACGGCATCTGGGCCGCCACCGTCGACTGCATCCGCGATCTCGAGTTCAAACGGGCGAAGATCAACGAGGTCTAAACCGAGTGTGCGCGCTAGCGCCTTTGGACATGTTCGCGGCACTGCGTAGGGCTCGATTGAAAGTGCAATGACTGCCACGACAACCTCCTGGCTTATAGGTTCCCCCCTTTGCGTATGAGGTCATGGCCCGGCGCCGTCCCGCAGCTCAGTGGAGAGCGCAGGGACAGCGGGCGAGGTTGGCGCGGGGGGACGAGTGGAGGGATCACGCCAGCGGACTATTCAGTAACAGCCGCGCGTTTGCCGGGCGTGAAAGCAGCATGAAAGGCGCATGCGATCAGCGCTAAATTTCTTTAGATTACAAAAAGATTGACGCTCATCTTAAATCTGCCGTTGAGGCAATTTATCGAGCAACCTGGAGTGGTGCAAACTGGACGCAGGATAAGACCGGTCGCGCAGAAGGTCGTATGAGAAATTCGGTTCGGTTAACTTCAGCTTGTCGACCATCGCTTGTGATTGCTCATGCTGGTCACGAAGCAAGTAAAGCACAGAGAGGAACCGCATCGGTGGCTTGAAGGTCGGCGAAAGCCCATGCGACGCCTCGCCAAGCAGGATGGCTTTGTCAATTTCGCCGATCATACTGCCGACGATGCATGCGAAGGCATTGACGAAGAACCGGAACGGCGTGGAGCCTGCGAGCTCGCGCGCGTGCAAGGTGTGTTGGAAGCCAGCGTCGCCCTTACCGAGGTTACATTCGGCGATCCCCAGACATGCCCACCCTATAGGGTTGGCAGGGTTGAGCTGCACGCTGCGTTCGGCGAATTCAAATGCCGCTACATATGACTGGCGCACGATTGAATGTACTTGGGCGCTGAAGCTCGCCACATATGAATTGTTGGGCTCCAACTCCAGTGCCATTCGCATGAAGGCGATGGCTTCTTCGGCAATTGTCTGGCGATCGTCTGGAATGAACTCGACCAGGAGAAAGGTGCGCAGATAGGCGCGCCATGCCAGATAGATGCCGCGTCCTTCGATGGCAAACGCCTGCTCGAACAGCCGGTCGGCAATCATAATATCGTCTTTCTGCAACCGGAAGAGAAGCTGAATTCCCCGTTGGCAGAGCAGGCTTGCGATGCGACGTTCCTGTGTTTGCGGACCGGTCGAAGCCAGGAAGTGACGTGAAACCTCTTCGACCAATTGGTTGAGGTCGCGCAGAATGGCGGGATCATTGATCTGGAGCGCGCCGGTTCGCGAATGAACCCCTGTCGTCCAAAGCAGGCGATTGTCGGCCGTTGATGTTAGCGCGAAGCGACATGTTACACCCGCTGCATCAGCAGCGATGTCAGCGTGTACCTGTAATGCGTTGCCTTGCGGCAGAGGCTGTGATGATGAAGCGCCGTTGGCCGCCTTCCTCAGATCGATAATATCGACACTGCTCAGTTCTGAAACGCTGCGCGCGATAATATCGGTCAGGCCATCCGCGATAATCCGTTCGCGCGAGCCCAAGTCGTGGTGGCCGCCTTGACTGATGACGAGTTGCAGTCGCGGATTGAGGTCAACGGTTCCCGGAGGCGTGCCGTTGTCTTGAACGCCAGATTTGGTTCCCGTTGGTTTGAAGTGGTTGCGTTGTTCGCGCAGCCAGTTTTCGAATTCCGGATCAGGAACGTCAACGTCTTCGAAAAGGATGGTTTCGTCGGCGGATTCCACGCGGCTATCAGCGCCGCGATCAATCGCGACGCGGCTGGTATCCAGAGCGACATTGAACCGATCGGCTTTCAGGCAGTTTTTGTAGCCTCGAAATGCTCTTCGAACTTCGGCCAGCGTTTGTCGAAGGCTATCGGCACCTTGCTCCTGCCCGCGATCGCTCCATAATTTATCTTGAAGCCAAGCGCGCGAACGTTGATGGCTCGGCGCCATGGCGAGCAATGCCAACAATCCTTTCGCTTTTCGGCCGCGTGGAACGTAGTCGACGCCATCGGCGCCGACCACCGTCAACGGTCCAACGACCCCAATCGTCAGCTCAGCGACTGACCGTTCCATACGTTTTTGCCCGCCCATCCGCCGCGTCGGTCAAATCAAGTTCTGCAATACACTCACACGGATACGATCATCATTGAAAAGCAGGATGCAAGCAAGGGCTGAGGGCGTTTCGTCGTGGTCTAAGACTGCGGCTCGCTCCGACTGTATCTGCCGCATGACAACCCGACGCGCGCTGCGACAGACTTGCTGCTGCCGCAACGTGAAATCACCGTGAATTCGCATGGTTTTGGTTATCGCTGCCTTGACCCGTCGCCGCTATGGCCGCCAAATTCTGCCAATAGTGGTCTTAACCGTGTGAGGAAGGACTGGATTATGGCGGGTCTAGCTGGAATGGCCGGGATGGCGGGCATGGCCGGGATGGCAGGCATGGCCGGGATGGCGGGCATGGCCGGGATGGCCGGCATGGCCGGCGGAGCCGAAGTCCTCGGTCCGAGCATCGCACTTGCTACGACGCGCGATGGCGTGACCGGCGCATGGCAAGCGTTGCCACCGCCTGACATGATGACGCCTTCGCCTGCCGTTGCTGATTACTGGGATTCTGGCCCGCGTTTGTACACTTACGTTACGGACGTTTTGTGCGGCATATCGTTTGACGCGCAGAATGGATCGGTTGCTGTCGAGTATCGTGATCGGACCGCCTCCGCTCGTTCTGTGCTCATGCACATGATCCGGCCGGACAAAGACGATTTTGCAGCACAGCTCGAGTATGTTCGCAACTACGCCAGCCTGCGCGGCGAACGCATCGCTGAAATTGGCGCACAGCTTGGCAATCTTGTCGCCTTTCTCGGCGGCGCTTGCGGCCTTCATGCCAAGCGTCACGCCCACACGCTCGACGTACTGGCGATTGCATCACTGGCAACACAAATCATCGAAATGCGTGTGAAGCACGACTTGGCGTGCCGCCGGCCCAACGACTACTCGCCGCAGATCCAACCGATGATTTAAACTCCGGGACACGGATCGCTTCCGAGCGGTCATGCGACCGAGGCATTCACCGCCGCGCTTGTCCTTGAACATATCTGCCGCGCGGCCAAGGCAACCGGCTCGACGATTCCGGCACGCACGCCATCAAACCCGCTGTTCATTCAGTTGATGCGAATTGCGGAACGCATGGCGATCAATCGCACCGTCGCGGGTGTGCATTTCCCGGTCGATAGTGCGGCTGGTATGGTACTGGCCCGCACCTTATCCGAATACTACATTGCGCGGTTCTCGGGTGTTGGCGATGTTTACACGCGCACCTTCGATGGACGCGGCTTTGCACGCGACTTCAGCTACGAAGACATTTGGGAGGTTTCTGACCAGCCTTGTGCCGCTGCGAATCCGCAGTCACTGAAGATCTGCCGTTCCGCGATTGCCGTGCAGGTCCCGAAGTCAGATTTGCTCAGTCATTTGTGGTCTAAAGCGGTTGCAGAATGGAAGTAATTTTCATCATGCACGGGTGATCGCCATGGCTCTGCAATGGACTAACCGGACGCCCGAGCGGCCTGACCGGTACCTCGATTGGGAATATCTAAATTGGGTTGCACGTGGCGGCAGCGGTGAACGCTGGTGTTCCGTGCTGGTGCAATTGAAAGCCGCGTCTGGTGCCGATCCCGCCATCCACCTGAAAGCACTCCGGGCGGCGATTGCAAACCAACCAAATTCGGGGCCATGGACCATCAAAATCCATGACGACGAACTTTCCCTGCTCGACGCGCGCATCATCCAACTTCTGGCGGGAACATATCAACCGGACGGCGATGAGGATGCCGGTCTTGCCTTCTTTATCTATCTGCCGGAGGCCTCGACGTATCTCAACGGCGGATTTGCGCACACGCCTCATTATGACATCAGGTTGGCCGGTCCGCCTATTCCCGGCCTAAGGGTCAACCAGATGAACCGCTCGGCGATGAAAGTCATGGCCCTTCATCGCGAACAACCGGCTGGGACAAAGCCGGTGGCTGTCGGTGTTATTGATCATGCCATTGCCTTTGCCAACGAACGGTTCCGCACTCGCACCGGAGTATTGCCCGGAGCACTCGACCGGTCCCGCGTCAAGCACCTGTGGCTACAGCAATTGGAGCGCGTGGAGACAGACCCCCACCGCACCTTCGTGTTTGGCCGCCACCTCAAAGGCTCCGACATAGAGTCAGCGTTTGAGCGGTCAGCTGCACGCACCGGGCACATCAACGAGCGTTTGGCCTATAGCGTGTCTGGCGCCGTCGACTTCAACGACGATGCACGCACCGAAATCGCGCGGGCCGCCGGCCATGGCACGCATGTCATGGATCTCGCTTGCGGATACGCAGCCGATGATCCAGCCGGAGATTTGCGGCCAATCCTCGCGGTCCAATTGCCTGACTCAGTCACGGAGGACACGTCCGGGATGTCGATGGCAAGTTACGTGCTTCAGGCACTTAGACAGATCATGTTGTGGGCCGACACGCTCGATCACGGCAGCCCCGTGCCTCTGGTCGTCAATTTTAGTTACGGCCTTTTTGCTGGACCGAAAGACGGGTCCCATGCTCTCGAACGCGAAATCGACCGTCTTATTGAGCACCGCAATAAAATGACGCCGGCACATCCGACTGCGGTGGTTTTGCCCGCAGGTAACATCAACCGCGGACGCGTCACTGCCAAGATTACGCTGGCCGCGGGCGAACGCCAAAGCATCGACTGGATGCTTCAACCCGACAACGGCCGGTCGAGTGTCGTCGAGATTTGGACGACGGGCGGCGATGGCAGCGTTCCAATCGGTGTTAGACTTTTGCCACCGGGTGGTCCCGTTAGTCCTGCAACCGCGCTCACCAGCGGTGGAGCCACACTCCTGAGCGACAATGGCAGACCTGTCGCAGCCATTTATGCCGATGCCAATCTTGGCGCTACTGGCGCCACAAACCCGCGGTCGCGGGTGCTCATCGCGGCGAACCCAACGAAGGTATTCGACCGGCGCCCAACTGCTCCGAGTGGATGCTGGCGCATTACACTGGAGAACTTGAGCTCAACAACCGTCGAGATCGAACTGTTTGTGCAACGGGGTGCGACAACGGTCGTTGACGATCAGCCGCCTGGCCGACAATCGTACTTTGAACATTCGAAGGCGTTTTACTGGGATGTCGATACCGGAAACTATGAGCGGCTCGGTCGACCTGGCGTGTCCTGCCCTATGACGTACCTCGACGCAATCTCGTCTCTTGCGACAGGCCGACGGACGATCACAGTTGGCGCCGCGATGATGTCGACCGACCGCCCGACCGAGGCAGTTCCGGCGCTCTATACCTCGTCTGGTCCGACGCCGGTTCGGCCTGGGCCAGATTTGTCGGCTGTGGCAGATGAAAGCCGGATTCACCTTGGGGTACTGGCTGCGGGAACCTGCAGTGGATCGGTGACGCTTATGAACGGTACAAGCGCAGCCGCGCCGCAGATCACGCGGCTGCTCGCGGACGCGGGCGCCGACTTCGCTAAACTGAAGGACACCCTCGGCATTACCGCGACCAGCCCTTCACACCCGCAACTGGGGCTTGCCACTGCGCCCACACTTCAGCGGCCTCACATTCCGCCACGCAAGCGCAACTGACGCTTCATTCGATTGGCGCTTAAAACTGCTACGCCTAGGCTCGGAGGTCCGACTTCCCCGCAACGCGCGCGTGTGTGCTCTGCCGTGATGAGCTTGACGCGCATTCTCAAACCGGCATCACTTCTGGTCGTCCGAACAGGCCAATGCTGCGTTGCCGCCGCACCCATCTTCAGAAAGCAGTCTCGATGAGAACGCCGCGAATTGCCGACGTGAAAGCTCACGTGCTTGAAGCGAAACTCTCACAGCCATTTGGTTGGTCGTTCGACCGGACAAGCGTGCGCGGTGGATGTCTCATCGAGATTACGACGGAAGACGGGACGACGGGTTGGGGTGAATGTTACGGACCTGCGCGCTTGAATGCGGCGATCATTCAGGCCTTTAAATCTCATCTCATCGGCGAGCCGGCGCTCGCGACAGACTTTTTATGGCAGAAGCTCTACAATCGATTTCGAGATTATGGCCAGAAAGGGCTGATCGTCACAGCGTTAAGCGGTGTCGATATTGCGTTGTGGGATCTCAAAGGCAAAGTGTTCGAAGCTCCTGTTTGGCAACTGATGGGCGGACCGCTACGCCGCTCTGTTTCGGCTTATGCCACTGGCACCTATCGCCTCGATAGCGGCGATCCGCTCGACTACGTCATTCGTGAGATCGAAGGCTACGTGCGCGAAGGCTTCAGCGCGATCAAATTGAAGATCGGGTTTGACGTCGGCGCGGATGCTGCATTGATTGAAGCCGCGCGCGAGGCCGTCGGTCCGGACATCGGTTTGATGCTTGATGCCAATCACGGCTTTGATGCGCTGGAAGCGATCAAACTTGGAAATCGTGTCGCGAAACTCGATATCGGCTGGTTCGAGGAACCTGTCGTACCTGACGACCTCGGCAGCTATTGCGAAGTCCGCCGCGGACAGCCTATTCCGGTCGCGGGTGGCGAATGCGATTTCACCCGTTGGGGTTTCCGTGAGGTCCTCACGCGTCGCGCCATGGACATCATCCAGCCGGACACCTGCGCCGCTGGCGGGCTTAGCGAGTGCAAAAAGATAGCGGACATGGCGGCGGCATTCGGCATCCGTTACGTGCCGCATGTCTGGGGAACGGGCATCGGCCTTGCCGCTGCATTGAATTTGTTGGCGGTATTGCCGCACAATCCACCACGGCACACGCCGCTAGAGCCCCTCCTCGAATTCGACCGCTCCGAGCATCCGTTCCGTCAGGCGGTGCTTGTGACGCCTATCGAACACGTCAATGGCGTGGTCACTGTTCCGGATGGACCGGGCCTCGGCATCGACATCAATCGCGACGCTCTGACTCGCTTCGCTGCGCCTCCAAGCTAGTGTCAAAGGCGGTGTGTGGACCGCCTGCTGCGCACTGTGTCTATCGCTCTTTAGGATCTAGAGCGTCGCGCAAGCCATCGCCGAGCAAGTTGAACGACAATACAGCGAGGAAGATCGCGAGACCGGGATAGATTGCCATCCACGGCGCCTGAGTGAGAAAACGTTGCGCGGTGTTGAGCATTGAACCCCAAGACGGCGCCGGTGGCTGTTGGCCTAATCCGAGAAATGAGAGCGACGCTTCTGCGATGATTGCAGCCGCGATCGATAGCGTCGCTTGCACGAGGAGCGCTGGCATAATATTTGGCAAAATGTGGCGGAAGGCGATGCGATAGGCTGGATTGCCGACCGCGCGGGCAGCCTCGACATAATCCTCGTTCTTGACCGATAGCACTTGGCCGCGCGTCAATCGCACAAAAATCGGCGTGGTTGTCACGCCGATGGCAATCATCGCATTGCTCAATGACGGCCCCAAGAATGCTGCGAGCGCGATGGCGAGGATCAGGAAGGGTATGGCCAACATTGCGTCGGTGATGCGTGAAATCAGGGTGTCGGCGAAGCCACCCCGGTAGGCCGCCAAAAGGCCGATTGGGACGCCGAGTGCGACTGCAATGGATATTGAGACAAGCCCGGCCATCAGCGATGCGCGGCCGCCCCAAATGACGCGCGACAGCAAATCGCGTCCGGATTCATCGGTTCCAAACCAGTGGATCGCACTTGGTGCTTTGCGTAGAGCCGTCCAGCTTTGCTTAGCTGGATCGAATGGCGCGAGCCATGGCGCCAAAAGAGAAACGAGCGCCAAGACGACGATGAACGCAAGCCCGAGCATCGCGCTCTTGCGTCGCTTCAACTTGCGCCAAGCCCGTTGTACGGGCGTCTCGTGCACGTCAGCGCCACGTTCAGCGGTTGATGCAGTGTTGGTAGCGGTCGCGCTCATGCGCCATCAACCTCTCAAACGCGGGTTAACGAGGACATAGGCGATGTCGGCGAGAAGATTGAGCAAGATATAGGTGCTTGCTGTTATCAGCGTGACGCCTTGGACCACGGCGTAGTCACGGTTAAAAACACTGTCGACGATGAGTTTACCGAAGCCTGGGATTGAAAACACCTGCTCGGTCAGGACGGCACCCGACAACAATGTCCCGAGTTCTAGGGCTCCCAAGGTGATGACGGGGCTCAAGGCGTTGCGCATCGCGTGCTTAATCACGACCACGCGCTCGGCGAGGCCCTTGGCGCGGGCCGTGCGGACATAGTCAGCATTCATAGCCTGCAGCATCGCTGAGCGCGTGTGCCGCATGAGGACGGCCGCAAAGGAATTGCCCAAAACAAACGCCGGCAGAATAGTTGTCTTCAACGAGAGCCAGACGTCTTCGAAAGGTGAGACGTAGCCCGATGCCGGCAACCATCCCAGTTGGACCGAGAAGAGAAAGATCAACATGATGCCGAGCCAAAAATTCGGTGTCGATATTCCCCATAGTGCGACGAAGTTGACGACGTAGTCGGTCGCTGTGTTCTTCTTGACGGCGGATATGACACCGGCGGTCACGCCGATGACCAAGGAGATGATCATCGCCATCAACGCCAGTTGCAGAGTGACGGGAAACTTCTGAGCGATGAGTTGGGCAACAGGCTCTTTGAGGCGCATTGACTTGCCGAGATTGCCGGAAACGACACCACCAAGCCAATAAACATATTGAATGTGGAGCGGCTGATCGAGGCGGTATTGCCGGCGGATCTGTTCAATGACTTCGGGGTCTCTTTCTTCGCCGGCCATGACAAGAGCGGGATCGCCCGGCAACAGTTGCTGCAATGAGAAGATGATCACTGTCACGAAGAACAATGTCGGGATCAATTGCAGCAACCGTTTGCCGATGAAGGCGAGCATAAGGGACCGCGATCTTAAGGTGTGAGTTTGAGACCGACGACACGGACGAGGCCGTCCGGCATTTGCTGGTAACCCGCTAACTTGGCCGAATGAGCGATAATGACGGGACGGTGCACAAGGTAGATGATCGAACCTGATTGCAGATACTTGGCCGTGATTTTCTCGTAAATCGCCTTACGCTCTGCCGGGTTGGAGACTTTGCGCTGCTCATCGAGCCATGCGTCGACTTCGGCGTCGGAATACCCACCGTTGTTCTGAGGCGCCTTGCTCTTATGGAAGATGTACGAGTTGCCATCTGGATCGACGCGGCCACTCCAACCGATGATGTAAGCTTGGAACCGGCCTTGCTCCGATTCCTTCAGTGATGTCGCGAACTCAGTGACACGGATCTTGAGATCAAAGCCCGCCTCAGCGAGCATCGCTTGCATAACTTCGGCGATCTGACGGGAATCTGGCGTATTGGGAACCATCAGGTCGACGGCAACAGGTGCCTTTAGTCCAGCCTCCTCCAGTAGCTTTTTGGCCTTTGCCACGTCGCGCTTCGGCACTGGGAACTTTTCTTGGAAATAGGGATTGCGTGCGCTTATCCACTGATTACCCGGAACGCCTTCACCATTGTAGACGACTTGATTGATAGCTTCGCGATCAATCGCAGCTTCAAACGCTTGCCGGACTTTCGGTCCCTTTGCGAAAGGTCCCTCTGTTCCAGCCGGGCCATTGGCGAGATTTAACGTCACGCCCTGGTAGCCAATCTCGATTTGCGTCGCGAGTTTGAGCTTTGGATCGGCCTTTATTTCTTTGATGTCGGTGGCAAAGGCACGCTCGATCAAATCGAGACCGCCGGACTTGAGATTGGCGAGGCGAACCGTTGAATCGGAAATTGGCCGGTAGATGATACGGTCGATGTGGACGTCTTTGGCGTTCCAATAGTCCGCGAATTTTTCAACGACAATGCGATCCTGCTGCACGCGCTCGACAAATTTATAAGGCCCGGCGCAGACCGGCTTTAACCCGAATTTATCGCCGGCTTCTTTTGCCGCCTTTGGACTGACGATCATGCCGGCGCGGTCGGCTAGCTGTGCGATAAGGGGAGAGAACGGTGCTTTAAGCTGCAACTTCACGGTCGCGGGATCGGCGACCACGATCTTGTCAACTGCTGCAAGTTCTGGCCGCCGGAACGAGCCCTGGAACGTCAGGTGGCGCTCAAGAGAGAATTTTACAGCTTCGGCATCCATCGGCTCGCCGTCATGAAACTTGACGCCCGGCCGCAGTTTGATGGTCACGGTCTGGCCGTCGGGCGAGATTTCATGACCGGTTGCAAGCTGGCCAACGAGATTGAGCTTGGCATCGATGTCGAAGAGTTTGTCGCACAATGACGCGAAGACGATACGGCCGACGTATGTTCGCGCCAATGTCGGATCGAGGATATCGGGATCCTCAGCCAGTCCGATACGCAGGGTGCTTTGCGCCATCGCAGATGTCGCGAGTGACGACAGGAATAGGGCGACTAATCCGAGTTTTCTGACCATGGCTGGCTCCTGTGGCCGTTGATGAGGCGTCTTTGAATGTTTAGGCGACAGTTTCATATGCGTCGAGGAGGCGCCTGAGGGCTGGCGACATGATCTCGTCACGTGGCGGAATGAAACCGATATTCTGTGGTGAATCCCAGTGATGACAGGCGACCGCACCGAGGTCTCCGGCTGGCGTGAAAGCTGGAATGCTGGAGGCACACACACTCGTTGCATGGGGGCAGCGATCGTGGAGATGGCAGCCTGCTGGCGGATTGATTGGGCTTGGCGGATCACCTGGCAGCAACCGACGTTCGCGCTTGATGCCCGGCGATGGAATTGGCACTGCAGACAGCAACGCCTGTGTATAGGGATGACGCGGATTTGAGTAGAGGACGTCCGTCGGCGCGGTTTCGACAATACGGCCGAGGTACATGACCGCAACCCGGTCGGCGATGTGCTTCACGACGGAGAGATCGTGACTGATGAAGATCAGCGCCAAGCCGAGCCGCTGCTGCAAGTCGCGGAGCAAGTTCGAGCACCTGCGCGCGGATCGAGACGTCGAGCGCCGAGACTGGTTCATCGCACACAATTAATTTTGGTGAGACCGCGAGTGCGCGTGCAATAGCGATGCGCTGGCGTTGTCCGCCGGAAAACTCATGTGGATAGCGTTCGGCGTTCGCGGATTTCAAACCAACGGTCGTCAGCAGTTCCGCAACGCGCGCACGCCGGTCGGCGGCCGTCTGATCGGTATGCAACATCAAAGGCTCGGCGAGTGTGTCGCCAATGGTCATGCGCGGATTGAGAGAGGCGTAAGGGTCTTGAAAGATCAACTGCGCATCAGCGCGAAAGCGCTTCAGCGCGGCGGTGCCATGACCATCTATCGCTCTCCCTTCGAACTTGACGGTGCCACTCGTGGGCTCAAGCAGGCGCAGCACCAAGCGGCCAACCGTCGACTTTCCGCAGCCCGACTCGCCGACCAAAGCTAGTGTTTCGCCATTGCGGATACTGAACGACACGCCATCAACTGCTTTGACAAACGAAGTCACGCGGCCAAAGACCGAGCGCCGGGCGGGGAAATGTTTGACCAGATTGTCGACTTCGAGCAGCGCTGGCTCTGTCATGCGACTAACCTCGCCAGTGGAGCCTTGAGACAGCGCGTCAGATGTCCATTCCCGACATCCATCAGCGGCGGTGCGGTTGTATGACAGTCCGGATCGGCGAAAGGACAGCGCGGCGCAAAGCGGCACCCGTCGAACGCGCGGGTCAATGCGGGGACGCTGCCGGGGATGGCGCTCAAATGCGCGCGCCGCTCGGACAATCGCGGGATCGAGCCTATGAGACCTACTGTATATGGATGCTCGGGTGCTTCGAACAACTGCTGCACCGTGGCGCGCTCGACAATCTGGCCAGCGTACATCACAACGGCTTCGTCGCACATCTCGGCGACCACGCCGAGATCGTGGGTGATCAGCATGATTGCTGTGCCTGACTCGGTGCGCAGGTTCCGTAAAAGATCCAGAATTTGCGCTTGGATCGTGACATCGAGCGCCGTCGTCGGCTCGTCGGCGATGAGGAGTGCCGGCTCACATGCCAGCGCCATCGCAATCATGATACGCTGTCGCATACCGCCAGACAGCTTGTGCGGATAATCATCGATGCGCTGTTCTGGCGATGGGATGCGGACGCGTTGCAAGAGTGCTATCGTTTCGCGGCGTGCGTCGGGCTTGTTCAGGCCACGGTGACGGACCAGCACCTCGCCAATCTGATCGCCAACGGTGTAGCTCGGGTTGAGCGATGTCATGGGTTCCTGGAAGATCATTGCGATGCGGTCGCCCCGCAAGCCCTGCATTGTCCGCTCTGGGATCTGCAGAAGATCTTGACCTTGAAACATTATCGAGCCGGAGATGACAGCGCTCTCCTTGGCCAGCAATCGCATGATCGCGAGGGCTGAAACGCTTTTTCCGGAGCCGGACTCGCCGACAACGCCCAACGTCGCGCCGCGCGCGATGGTGAATGAGTTTCCGGCAACCGCTTCGGTCACGACGCCGCGATCACCGGGAAAGGCGACGCGCAAATCGGTGACCTCAAGCAAGGCCTCGGGGGCGGGCACACTCATTCATACCCTTCCGCGATCGACCGAGCGATAAAGGGCTCGAGGTCCGATCGGTCTGTCATGCCGGAAGCGCTGGTGCTCGACGGCATGCGCCGCCGGAAATGGATGAAGCGCTCACGCGCAACATGCTGCAGCCGTGCCAGTTCGGTCAACGGATCCGGGTGATCGTCGACGCGAAGATCATAAAGCGGGTAACGCTCGGCATCATGAATGAGAAGTGCAGCCGATTGCTTGCCACGCTTGTCGCCGCCGGCGGCTTCACCCGCCTGCATCGCGAGGATCAGACGGCGGGCAAAAGGTACGGTGACGTTTGACAGGTAAGCTTCAGCGGTTGCCGACAGAACACGCGGGCCGGCGAGCATGTTGCCTGCGACAGAGAAGGTCTCGCCGATCAGATGCCCAGCGTGCTCGACACAGGCACTCCCCGTAAATGCAGCGAAGCGGCCGCTCGCGTCGAGCACATGGATTTGCCGATGATTACGGCCTTCGTCGCTGCGAGTAAGTTCAGCGATTGCGTCAGTTGCGGAGCGTCCCGCCGCTATTAGATCGAGCCCAGCCGGTCCGTACTCAGGATTGATGAAAGCCTGCGTTGCCACTGCTCCGACGCCGGTGCGAATGTGCGGCAACAGCGACCCAACGGCAAAAAAGCGGGTCGCAGCGATGATGCCGATGCGGCCACTCTTATCGTCTTTAGCAATGACGGACCATGTCATTGTATATTGAGCCTCAAATTCAGCATTGACCTTCAACTCCGATCAATTTGGCAGACTACAGCATGACCGCCACCGACCGGCAACCTGTCACCCGTCAAGCTACGCCATCAGAGCCTTAGCAATTGCCATAAATGCAGGCAGTGTTACGGGATCGTTGGCGACATTGCCTGCCGCGTGATGTGAGGCATAACGAGCAATGACCATTTCCGCCTTTGGATCGATGTAGATCGATTGCCCGTGGATGCCGCGCGCCATGTAGACGCCATGCGGATTGTGGCTCACCCACCATTGATTGCGATAAGACCAGCCCGGCAGGGTTGCGTAGCCGGCGGGGGCGAACTTCTCTGGGTCACCGCCCCGTGCAATGTCATCAACGACTGCAGCCGGGAAGATTTGACGGCCTCCGGCAGAACCCCGATTGCGCATCAATTCGCCGAAGCGCGCCATGTCACGCACCGTGGTGTTGAGACCGCCACCGCCACTCTCAATGCCGAGCCTATCGACGTTATAATAGGCATCCTCTTCGGCGCCCATTGGCTGCCAAATACGGGTCGAGAGAAATGCTGAAAGGGATTGGCCGGAGACACGGCGAATGATCCACGCAAGGACGTCGGAGTTTACAGTCTTGTAAGCGAACGCGCGGCCATGCTCGCCTTGCTTATCCAAAGTCGTCAGATACTCGAGCAGAGACGGCGATCCCGGCTCCGACGGCGCCATACCGTTGGCACGCCGGAGCGCCCAGATATCGGAATTTTTATCGGTATAGACTTCATTGTATTTGAGGGCGGTGGTCATATCCATGACCTGTGCAACGGTCGCATCGCCAAATGCACTTTTCGCAAGTTCCGGGACGTATGTCGTAACAGGCGCTGCGGGATCGATGGCGCTTTCAGCCACAAGCATGCCGGCGAGCGTACCCGTGAATGATTTTGTCACCGACATCGCGATATGTTGTTGATGCGGCTGCAGCACGCCAAAGTAGCGCTCGAAAACAATGCTGCCACGATGAAGGACGACGATACCATCGGCATAAGTCTCGGCGAGCGCTTGGTCGACGTTGATGGCTCTTCCGTCCATTGTAGTTACTTTTAGAGACCCTAGCGGCTGCTCATTGCGCCGTAACGGCGACACTGGACCCGGGCCGCGCCACACGGCTGCGGTCGGGACGATTTGGCGCATATTGCTCCATGCCCACCGGAGTTGTGGAAACTGGCGGAATGAGTTGTCGGCAAAGGCGATCGTCTTGTCTGGCGGCGGCGGGAAGCCTTGCATCCAGCCTAGTGACTTTGGATCGCTGGCCTCTGCGCTTAGCGGGATTGTGGTGCCGGAAACATCTGCCATGACGTCGTTATCCCTCTTCTGCAGCGCGCGCTGACCCAAGCGCTGGCGGAATTGTAGGCGCGACCGGTTGCTTCGCAAGTGTGCAATGACGCATAGCCGCCTTCAGAGAAGGCTTGGCTAACTTTCTTTTGCCCGCATGGAACTTGCGGTAAGTTCGCCTCGCAGCCAGACTCTAACGTGGTACGATGCTGCCGAAGCGGAGCAGGCGCGGTATCGCCTTCTGTTAAAGATCATATGCCCGTGGTTGTGGAAGCCGCGTGCTGCATTTTAGGACCTGACGTGCAAGATTTTCATTATCACGCGCCAACGACAGTTGCAGAGGCTGTGCGATTGCTCGCCCAGGATAGTGCGCGGGTGCTGGCGGGCGGGACGGATCTTGTTCCGCAACTAAAGGAAGGCCGACGCTCGGTTTCGGACGTGGTCGATCTTAAGAAGATTCCCGATCTCACTGAGATTAAGCGCAGCAGCGATGGCGGGTGGATTCTTGGCGCGGCAGCCACGATCGGTGCGCTCGGACGGCATGTTAGTTTTGCGTCAGAGCATGCAGCACTTTTGTCTGCGGCGCGGCTTATCGGCAGTCTGCAAATCCAGAACCGAGCAAGTCTTGGTGGCAATCTCTGCAATGCCGCCCCATCTGCTGACGCTGTCCCGTTGCTGATCTGTCTCGCCGCTGAGTGTGACATCGCTGGCCCAGACGGCATACGATGCATTCCTGTTGCCGAACTCGGAATTGCGCCAGGCCGCACGTCGCTGCGGCCCAATGAAGTTCTGGTTGCAATACGTTTGCCGCCGCGCACGCCGCGTCACAGCGCACACTATCTCCGGTTCACTCCGCGCCGCGAAATGGATATTGCGATCGCAGGCGCCGCAGCGTCGCTGCTTGTCGATGATCAGGGTAACATCTTGGATGCACGGATAGCGCTTGCGTCGGTCGCTCCAACGGCGCTGATCGCGTCCGGTGCGCAAGCTGCTCTCATCGGCAAGCCAATTTCGCTACAAGCGTTTGCCAGTGCGGCCGCCTTAGCTGCGCAAGAAGCGCGTCCGATTTCAGACTCGCGCGGGTCGGCAGACTATCGGCGGACTCTCGTCGACGTTCTCACCCGCCGTGCTCTTGAGGCCTGCGCACAAGCATTGGGACATCCCGCAGCATGAAGTCGATGATCACATTGGATGTGAATGGCGAGGTGCGTGACACGCTTGCCGATACCCGCGAAACACTTTTGGACGTGCTGCGTGACCGCCTCGGTCTCACGGGCAGCAAAGAAGGCTGCAGCAATGGCAATTGCGGCTCCTGCACAGTACTTCTCGATGGGGACCCTGTATGCGCTTGTCTCGTGCTGGCTCTTGAAGCTGAGGGGCACAGCATCACAACAATTGAAGGTATTGCCACTGGCAGTACGCTGCATCCCGTGCAGACAGCCCTGATGCAGACAGGAGGCACCCAGTGCGGATACTGCACACCGGGCGTCGTGCTGTCGGCCGTCGCGCTGTTGCGGCGCAATCCAACGCCGGATGAAGGCGCGATCCGGCATGCGATTGCTGGAAATATTTGCCGCTGCACAGGGTACGGCAAGATTGTCGAAGCGGTGCAGCAGGCGGCCGCAACTTTGCGGGATACGCGCTCGTGACCGCATCCGACACTCCACTGACCGTGATTGGCAAAAGGCTCCCACGCGTGGATGCCGGTGACCGCGTCACTGGGCGGGCAACGTACCCGGCAGATTTTTCGCGACCCGGGCTCGTCACCGGCCGCATCAAGCGAAGTCCGCACGCGCATGCACGACTGATCAGCATCGATACGGCGAAAGCACGGGCGCTCAAAGGCGTGCTCGCCGTCGTCACCGCGCAGGATTTTCCCGTCATAACGCCGGGCACACTTATTCCGTTTGGAGAAACGGGTGCAGACGCTTGGATTTCCGCTGTTACCGTCATTGCGCGCGATCGCGTTTATTGGCGCGGGCAGCCGGTTGCCGCGGTTGCCGCAACCGATCCGCACATTGCTGCGCAGGCACTCGACCTGATCGACGTACGCTACGAAGTCGCTACCACCGCTGATGACCATCGCGGCAGCAATGTCAGCCGATGCACCGCTCATACATCCCGATTTCAAGCCAAAGGGATTTGATGCCGGAACCGTCCCGCCGCGCAATGCGTGTGGCCGCACCTTGATCGAGCGCGGCGATGCGCAATCCGCGCTGGCTGCAGCAGCGGCTGTCGCCGCGATCGATGTCACTGTCGATACCGCGCATCAAGGCTATATCGAGCCGCATGCGTGTGTCGCCGAGAGTGATGCGAACGGAGTGCTGACAATTTGGGCCGCAACACAGGGCGCATTCACGACTGAGTTGCAGACTGCGACGTTGCTCGGCCTGCCACAGTCGCGGATTAAGGTCGTGCCCTTGGAATTGGGCGGCGGCGTTTGGCGGCAAGATCACTGTGCATCTTGAGCCGATTGCGGGCCGGCTTTCACAATTGAGCGGCCGGCCGGTTAAGCTGGTTATGTCGCGGGAAGAGGTGCTGAGCGGCGGCTCGGGGCCGGCGGCGGCCGCGCAAATTTCGGTGCGTGTTGGCGCGGACGCCAATGGGACGATCACTGCACTTGATGGCCGCTATATTCTCGACACCGGTGGCTTGCCCGGCACACCGACAACCCTGATGATGCAGGCATCGGCCGCGCCCTATCAAACGGCTCATCTCAGGCTTGAAGGTCTGGATGTCTTGACCAATAAGCCGCGCACAGAAGCCTATCGCGGGCCTGGCGGCATCCAAGCAGCGTTCGCCATGGAGCAAGCGATCGACGAGCTTGCGCTCACACTCAGTATCGATCCACTGGAACTGCGACGGCGCAATGCTGCTGTGACCGGAAGCATGATGCCGATTGGTACGCCATTTCCGTCGATCGGCCTCACGACGATCATCGACCGCATCGCAGCGCATCCATGCTGGCGCGATCCGATTGCGCCCGGCGCGCTGCCGCGCGGACGCGGTTTGGCTTTCGGTTACTGGCGCGGCACGTCTATGACGTCGGCGGCGCATGTCACGATGTCGGGTGACGGCCGGCCGATGGTGACGATGGGCGCGGTCGATGTGTCGGGTACGCGGACAACGATGGCGCAAGTCGCGGCCGAGGAATTCGGCGTGTCGATCGACGATGTCCATATCGCGACAGGCGATACGAAATCTGCCGGCTACACTGATGTCTCGGCAGGCAGCCGTGTTGGTCGAACGATGGCGGCTGCGGTTTCGCAAGCATGCCAGGACGCACTGTCTCAGCTTAAGCAGCGCGCAGCGGAAAAGCTGCAATGCCCGGCAGATGACCTCAACTATAGCGCAGGCGTCTTCCGCAACGTGGTCCGGGCGGCAGCAGCATCACTTTGTTCGACCTGATGCGCGCGACATTGACTGATGGGGCCATTATCGGTCGCGGCGTTTCGACGAAACTGCCGCTTGGCGTCGAGGCAGGCGCGCACGTTTGCGACGTCGAAGTTGATCCGGAGACGGGCCAAGTCACGATCCTGCGCTACACCGCATTCCAAGATGTCGGCCGCGCGCTCAATCCGGCGGCGGTCGAGGGTCAAATTGAGGGTAGCGTCGCGCAAGGACTTGGATGGGCGTTGACGGAAGGATTTGACTATGCCGCGGATGGGCGGCTGCGCAATGCGAGTCTGCTCGACTACCGCATGCCGACCGCGCTCGATCTGCCGACGATCGATTGCGTGATCTTGGAGACGCCAGTCCCGGGCGTACCCTATGGCGTGCGCGGCGTCGCCGAAATGCCGATCGTGCCGGTGGCGGCGGCGGTCGGCAATGCAATTCGACGCGCCGTCGGCATCCGCATGACGCAGATGCCGATGACGCCGGAGCGTCTGGTGCACGCGTTACGGATCGCCGCCACGACCCAATAAGTCGTCTCAAAATTCAACCGCCGTTTACGGACAGTTTACTACCGGCCAACGAAGTTCATCTTCCCCACGTGAAAGAGGTCTCTGTAAATGCCGCGTTCATAGATCCGTGCTGAATTCGCAGTTGCTACTTTGATTGCGAGTAAAAGATGCGTAGAATCGGATCCATATCGGCCTTGCGCCATAACGAGCGCGGATCTGTCGCCGTGTTGTTTGCACTTATATTGATTCCGATGCTGGGATCGATCGGTGCGGCGATCGACGCGACGCGATGGTTCTCGGCGCGGCGTATCGTTACCGCTGCGGTGGACACGGCGCTGCTCTCAGGCGCACGGATGATGCAGTTCGATGCAGCGCAATCGCAATCGGCTCTTGCGCAGGCTCAAAAGTACTACATGACGAATGTCGGCAGCAAAATAACGCTGTCTGAAAACTCTCTCTCGTTCGTGCTGGCCGACAACGACACCGCAATTGCGACGCAAGGTGCGGCGTATATCGACACCACCCTCTTGCGCATCATCGGCATTTCGAGATTGAAAGTATCGGCGGAAGCGAAAGCCATCTTTCAGCAAACTGGGTTGAACGGCGGCAGCGATGTGGAAATCGCGCTCTCACTTGATGTCACTGGTTCGATGTGTGACGATGGCTTTGGGCCTTGCACGTCAGGCACAAAGATTTCGGGCCTGAAAGAGGCCTCAAAGGATCTGATCGATATTATTCTCAACAAAGGTAGCGCGGGCGTCACTTCACGCATTGCGTTGGTTCCGTTTTCGACCACCGTCCGGGTTGGCGAAGATGGCGGCGGCAGCACAATGATGACTGCACTCACAAACATGCCGTCAACATGGTCGGGTTATGTCCAGGAGTGCGGTCCCGGCGGGACCTACACAATCGGTAGCGAGGGCAATACAGTCTATACCTGCCCGACACTGGTCTCTACGTACTATTCAAATTTGAAGATCAGGCCATGTGTTTCCGACCGATTTACGACAGCAGTTGGACGTTCGAGACGACCGATGCGGCGCCTGCGAGCGGCATCTGGCTCAATGCCCACTCGGGTTCTCGTGGTCCGTTCTATGGCGACAGCAGTAACACGGCACTTACGACCCGACAGGGTGCGTCGGCCGCGGATCCGAGCACGGATTGGAACTACAATATCGACGGCTCGTGCAACGATGTCAGCACGAAAAACGTCATCGTGCCATTGACGAAAAGCGCCAGCGATCTGACGAGCCGCATCGATGGTTTGGAGGCTTATGGCTCTACCGCGGGTGCTCTGGCGACGACGATGAACTATTACATGCTGTCGCCGAAGTTCAGCAGCGTATGGCCGACTGCTAGCAAGCCTGGTTCCTACTCCGACTTGACGACGAAGAAATCGAACGGAGCACCAATGCTGCGCAAGGTCGCGGTGATCATGTCGGACGGTGATTTCAACACGTTCCGGAGCTGGAAAGAGCAGAACCAGAAGTTTGTCTCCGACGGCGCGGTTGAGACATGCACGAAGATGAAGGCAGACGGCATCGAGATCTATACTGTCGGGTTTGCGCTCGATCAGCTCTCGTCGGCCAAGCGGACGATCGCGGAAGAAACGCTGAAGGCGTGCGGCACGGATCTCAGCCATTTCTATTCGAGCCTGACGGTCCCCGAGCTGAAAATGGCGTTCCGCGACATTGCGCTCAAGGTGACGCCGGTGCGGCTAACGCAGTAGCACGCCCTTTCAATGGGTTAGCACAGGGCATCCATGCGTCATTACGGGCGTTTTTGTTTGTTCTTTCATAATGTTACGTTCTATCTCCCCACCTTTCGAAGCTATTTGACAAACGCGGCCTGATCCGCGATTGTGCGCCGCATCTGGACCGGTTTGTCACCGAGCCACTGACTTGCACATGGCACTCGGTTTTTACTGAAGCCAGGAGGCAAGCGGTCAACATCCGACGGCGCTGAGCGCTCTCGGGTGCTGTTGTGCTTTGTGACGGCGCTCCGAGGTCTGAGGCCCCATTCAGGGGAAAGATGAGATGTTTCAGTCACTTTCAGAGCGCTTGTCGGGCGTACTCGACAAACTGACACGACGTGGCGCGCTCACTGAGGCCGACGTCAATGAAGCCATGCGCGAAGTGCGCCGGGCGCTGATCGAAGCCGATGTGGCGCTGGATGTGGTGCGCTCATTCACCGATCGCGTTCGGTCCAAGGCCATCGGCGCTGACGTCGTCAAGTCGGTGACGCCTGGGCAGATGGTGGTCAAGATCGTCCATGACGAGCTTGTGGCCATGCTTGGGTCGGACGCCAAACCGATCGACCTCGCGGCGCAACCGCCAGTCGCAATTCTGATGGTTGGTCTGCAGGGCTCGGGCAAGACGACGACGACGGCCAAGATCGCCAACCGACTGACGACGCGCGAGAAGAAAAAAGTGCTGATGGCATCGCTGGATACGCGGCGCCCAGCAGCGATGGAACAGTTGAAGATCCTCGGCGGGCAGATCAACGTCGATGTGTTGCCGATCGTGGCGGGGCAAACGCCGCTGCAGATCGCACGCCGCGCGCAGGATGCGGCACGACTCGGCGGTTACGACGTCGTGATGCTCGATACCGCCGGCCGCACCACGGTCGACGACGAGTTGATGGCTGAGGTCGCCGACGTCAAAGCCGCGACCAACCCGCATGAAACATTGCTGGTGGCGGATGCGCTCACCGGTCAAGACGCTGTTGTTACAGCGAAAGCGTTTGAAGGCCGGGTCGGCGTCACGGGCATTGTGCTTACGCGTGTCGACGGCGATGGCCGTGGCGGCGCTGCGTTGTCGATGCGGGCCGTGACCGGCAAGCCTATCAAGCTCATCGGCGTCGGCGAAAAATGGGATGCGCTTGAGGATTTCGATCCGAAGCGCATTGCCGGCCGCATTCTCGGCATGGGCGATATCGTCGGCCTGGTCGAAAAGGCGGCGCAATCAATCGACGCCGACAAGGCGAAGGCGATTGCCGAGCGCATGCAGAAGGGCATCTTCGATCTCGAAGACATGTCAGAGCAATTGAAGCAGGTCGAAAAGCTCGGCGGTATGGGATCGCTGATGGGCATGCTGCCCGGCATCGGCAAGATGAAGAAGCAGATCGACGCTGCCGGTGGTATCGACGAGAAGATGATCAAGCGTCAACGCGCGATCATTTCGTCGATGACTCCGAAAGAGCGGCGCAATCCAAAAGTACTCGATGGTAAGCGCAAACGGCGCATCGCGGCTGGCTCCGGTACAAAGCCGGAAGACATCAACAAGCTGCTGAAGCAGCATCGCGACATGGCCGACATGATGAAAATGATGCGGAAGAATCCCGGCATGATGGCGAAGATGGCCGGTGCGATGGGGTTCGGCGGCGGCGCGCTTGGTGGTGCTGGTGGCCGAAGCGCGGACGAACTGGCCGCGATGCAGAAAGAGCTGCAAGGGCTTGATCCGGCAGCGCTTGCACAGCTGCCTAAGGATGTTCAGGATTTGCTGAAGGCGTTGCCGGACGCCGGCAAATCGGGTGGCAAGATGCCATCGCTTCCAGGTCTTGGCGGCGGACTACCCGGACTTGGTGGACCGCGCATGCCGGGCTTCCCCGGTTTTCCGAAGGGGCCGTTTGGAGGCAAGAAATAATTCGATTTCCCAAGGCCGCCGGAGTGCGATGGCTGCGGGCTCACTTTTCACTGAACTGCACTCGAAACACACGAAACTTAGACATCAACGAAGGAAAGACATCATGGCAGTCAAAATGCGTTTGTCGCGCGGCGGCACGAAGAAGCGTCCGTATTACTATGTCGTCGTTGCTCATGGGACGGCACCGCGCGATGGCCGGTATATCGAGCAAGTCGGCACGTTCAACCCGATGCTGGCCAAGGATCACGCCGACCGCACGAAGCTCAACATCGACCGCATCAAACATTGGCTAAGCGTCGGCGCGCAGCCGACGGACCGCGTGATGCGTCTGCTTGATGCTGCTGGCCTGGCGAAGCGCACGGCGTCGAGCAATCCTGAGAAGGCGAAGCCGAAGAAGAAAGCGCAAGAGCGCGCAGCCGCTGCTGCGGAAGCGGCGAAGAAAGCTGCCGAAGCCGCCGAGAAACCGGCAGCGTAGTCTTAGACCAATTCACTACGACTTTGAGCCAGGGCGAAACTCGCCCTGGCTGTTTTTATATAGAGTACATTTTTTGCCGCGCGGTGTAGGTTATACGTGTCCGGAGTAGTTGAGGCTGAGATGCTGAAAGATGGATTCTATCGTGTGTTCTTCGGCGGCAACTCGTACACCTCGACCAGCATATTTGTAATGAAGGCCGGCGAACTCGTCGGCTACAGTTTTCAGGGCAGCGAGTATTCTGGCTGTTACACCGTCGATCCCGTTCGCAACCTGGTCCATTTTGACATTACGGCAATTGTGCCGCCAGGCGTCACGTTGGTGACCGGCCATGTTATCGGATCCGAAGTTACAACCGTGAAGATCACCGGCGAAGCGCCTGTGCCCAATCCAACTACCCGTTTCAACTTTGATCTCGGCGGAAAATCGGTCGATGTCGCGGTGCACTACATCCGGCCGTTGCTCTGACGTGCCGCACGTTTGGGTTGAACAACGCTTCAATCCGCAAGACTGTTAGCTCTAACGGGAGCTGTGATTTTCACCAGCCGCTAACGTAATAGCTGTCACATCCTACGCAACAACAGTGCAAAAGTGTCCGGTATTCCGCGACACCTTTTGCTCTCAGTGCGCCAATACGACTGCCGGGAGCGACCATGGTACAGAATGGATTTTATCGTGTTTTGTTCAGCGGCACGGCCTACAGCGCAGTCAATATCTTCATGCTCAAGGATGGTGCCGCGGTCGGATTCAATTTCGACGGCGACGAGTGCAGCGGAACCTATGACTTTGATCCGGTTCGGAAACTTGTACGCTTCACCGTGACGGCACGGGTCCGGCCGAATATCACGCTGGTCACTGGTCAGATTATCGGCGCTGCACCCGTATCGGTGAAACTCGAGGGCGACGCGCCGGTGCCGAACCCGACTTCGCGGTTCTCCTTCGATCTCGGCGGGCGGACTGTGGATGTGGCCATGGAATTTCTGCGCCCGCTGCCTTGACCGCACGCCGATCCGAAGGGCAACAGTGTACTTTAGGGCATCGGCGTTTGAGGCGAGGACTTTGACGGAACGTATTTTGCTGGCGCAGATCGTTGGAGCCCACGGTATCCGCGGGGATGTGACGGCGCGCGTCTACGCGGACGACCCAGACAATCTCAAGCGCTATGGACAACTGACTGATAAGTCAGGCCTGAATACCTATGTCGTGACATCGGTCCGGATGGGAACGAAAGGCGCAATCCTGCATCTCAAAGGCGTGTCAGACCGAAATGATGCCGAAGCCTTGCGTGGGGTTGAACTTTATGTTGCGCGCGCGAAGCTGCCTGATGCCGACGAGGGCGCGTATTATCATGCCGATCTGATCGGATTGGCTGCCGTTTCTGCGGACGGGCAGCGTATGGGCTCGATCATTGCCGTGCAAAATTTCGGGGCCGGCGATCTGCTGGAAATCTCAGTTCCCGGCGAACGCGAGACCTTGCTCATTCCATTCCGCGACCAATTCGTTCCGGAGGTCGACATCAAGGGCGGCACCGTTGTCATCGTGCCGCCAGTCATGATCGGCGAGCCGATCCCGAAATCAGAGCGGATGGACCATGACGGACATGACGACGAAGAGTGAGGTGCCACACTTCCGGATGGCGACGGCGGCCGATCTCGGCACGATTGTGGCTATGTTGCGCGATGACGAACTTGGCCAGACCCGAAACCCGGAGTTTGACAGCGAACGGCCACGTTACGAGGCGGCGTTCGCGGAAATGGCGGCTGACCCGAATAACGGCGTCCTGGTGATGGAGGTCGGCGGCCACATTGCCGGAATTGCTCAGCTCACGTTTATTCGTGGCCTCAGCTTCACCGGCGGGATCCGCGCTCAAGTCGAAAGTGTCCGTATCAGCAAAGACTTACGTGGTCACGGCCTCGGCTCCAAATTGATGCAAGAGGCGATCCGACGCGCGGCCGAGCGTGGGTGTGTGCTCGTCCAATTGACCACGGATACCAGGCGCGAACATACGCGGCGTTTCTATGAGCGGCTCGGGTTCGTCACCAGCCATTACGGTATGAAGCTGAAGTTTTAAGATGAAGGTGCCGGCGCTGTGTCGCGCACCTGAACGCGCCATGAAAGGCGCTGACAGCGCTCAATAATTTTCATTCGATTGCGGCAGATGCCGCCACGATCCCGTCCAACAAAAGCGCGGAAGACTCTGTTAGCTCACAGACTGCCTTCGTTTGTCCGGCCAGCGGCGCCGAGCAAATTTCGCAAGGCAGTGAGTGGGCTCGGGCGCGTTTCTGTTGGTTGGTTTTGAGATCTTGGCGTCGCCCAGTGGGACGTCTGATTTTGGCCGGCGGCGCGCCACAACAAAGCGGTTGTCGTCATGTCGGATCGGCAGAAGTTTTCGCGCGGCGGCGGTGATGGACACGATCCGCGCGGCGGCAGCGATTTCGGCCTGACGGGTTGGGACGATGCGGAGGAGCCCAAACCAAAGCGCGATTTCAAGAAGGTGTTTCTGGTTGCGGGTCTCGCGATCCTGTCCTGGGTCGCGACCTATGTCGGTATGCTCGAACTGATCGAAGCCAACATGGGCGAATTGCCGCTCGTCCACAAAGTCATCATCGGCTTTTCCGTCGCGATGCTGATGACAATGATCGTGTGGCTGCTGGATC
>CAWHPE010000001.1:0-71960 GCA_963831185.1 uncultured Alphaproteobacteria bacterium | reverse complement strand
GTCCCCGTCGCGATGAGATCCCCAGGCTTCAACGTCGCAAACTCGCTGATGATCGAGACGCAGGTCGCAACATCGAAAATCATATTCTCGGTATTGTCACTCTGAACCGTCTGACCATTGAGCCGCGCCATGATGTTGAGACCGCGCGCGCCCTTCGGCAACTCATCAGCAGTCACCACAACCGGTCCAACCGGCCCCGTCTTGTCAAAGTTCTTACCCGGCGTCCATTGCGCGCCTTTGCGCTGATACGCCCGGACCGAAATGTCGTTGAAGATCGTGTAGCCGAACACATGATCAAGTGCATTCGCCGCACTGATCCGCCGCCCCGCCTTACCGATAACGATCACCAGTTCGGCCTCGTAATCGAGCTGCTCGCTCTCGCGTGGCCGCGCCACTGGCTCGCCCGCAGCCGTGAGGCTCTCGCGTGTCCGGATGAAGAGCCCGGGATAGGTTGGAATCGCGTGCCCGCCCTCCTTGGCGTGCTCGACATAGTTGAGCCCGACGCAATAAAAATTACCCATCCGCGCCAGCGGAAAACGAGGCCGCAACGCTGCGACCGGATGTGCCGCACCCTTGAACCCTGCGAGCTTAGACGCAATTTGTTGAACGAGGCCCGCCCCGCCGGCGATCACGTCGTCAAGTTCCCACGGCAAGCTCGCATCGAGGTCGCGAAGATCAATGGCACCTGCCGCTGTTTCGACCGCCAGCGCCGCCCGGCCGCTCTCCGCCGTATAGGGATATAACCGCATTTAGAACTCCGAAAATGTGCCAGAACTGAGCGTCGCAGACCCGGTCGGCCGGACAACGACCCACGCCATCCGCCCATTGTGGCAAGCCACAGCTTGGGCTACAACCCGCTCAAAATCCACCCAGTCACGCGCTTTCCGAAAGGGCCCGCCATGGCGAACCCGCAATACGTCTATCACATGAGCAACCTGTCCAAGACCTACCCCGGTGGTAAGCAGGTCCTGAAGGGTATCAATCTGTCGTTCTTCCCCGGCGCCAAGATCGGTGTGGTGGGTCTCAACGGCGCCGGTAAATCGACCCTGCTCAAGATCATGGCCGGTATCACCGACGACTTCACGGGTGAAGCCTGGCCGGCAGACGGCATCAAGGTCGGTTACCTGCCACAAGAGCCGCAACTTGACGCCACCAAGGATGTGCTCGGCAACGCCATGGAGGGCGTCGCGGAGAAGAAAGCCATCGTCGACCGCTATAACGAAATCGCCGCCAACTACTCCGACGAAACCGCCGATGAGATGGCGAAACTCCAGGACGAGATCGACACCAACAATCTCTGGGATCTCGAAGCCCAAGTCGAACAAGCCATGGACGCGCTTCGCTGCCCGCCCGGCGACGGCGACGTAACCAAGCTTTCAGGCGGTGAAAAGCGACGCGTCGCGCTGACAAAACTCTTGCTGTCCAAGCCCGACATTTTGCTGCTCGACGAGCCGACCAACCATTTGGACGCCGAAAGCGTCGCATGGCTGCAGCGCTTCCTCACCGATTATACCGGTTGCGTCATCCTCGTGACCCACGATCGCTACTTCCTCGATAGCATCACTGAGTGGACGCTCGAACTCGACCGCGGCCAGGGCGTGCCGTGGAAAGGCAACTACTCCTCATGGCTTGAGCAGCGCGCCAAACGCGAAGAAGTCGAAAAAGGCACAGAAGAAAGTAAAGCCAAAGCCCTCAAGCGCGAGTTGGAGTGGATCCGGTCGTCGCCCAAAGCGCGCCAAGCCAAGTCAAAGGCACGCATCACGGCCTTCGAAAAGCTGGCCGACGAGGCCGGCAATCAGGAGGTTGGCAAAGCCCAAATTCAGATCGCACAAGGCCCGCGCCTCGGCGGCGTTGTCATCGACGTCGACGGCATCAGCAAGGCCTTTGGCGACCGCCTGCTGATCGACAATCTGTCGTTCAAGTTGCCGCCCGGCGGCATCGTCGGCGTGATCGGCCCCAACGGCGCCGGTAAAACCACCCTGTTCAAAATGCTCACCGGGCAGGAAAAACCGGATAAAGGCACCGTCAAACTCGGCGAAACCGTCAAGGTTTCCTATGTCGACCAGAGCCGCGCCCATCTCGACGACAAGAAATCCGTCTGGGAGGAAATCTCCGGCGGCCTCGATATGATGCGCTTGTCCGACAAGCGCGAAGTCAACAGCCGCGCGTACTGCGGTTGGTTCAACTTCAAAGGCGCCGACCAACAGAAGAAGGTCGGCATGCTCTCAGGCGGTGAGCGCAATCGCGTCCACTTGGCGAAAATGTTGAAAGAGGGCGGCAACCTGCTCCTTCTCGACGAACCGACCAACGACCTCGACACGGAGACGTTGTCGTCCCTGGAAAGCGCACTTGAAGATTTCCCCGGCTGCGCTGTGGTCATCTCGCATGACCGCTTCTTCCTCGACCGTCTCGCCACACATATTCTCGCATTCGAGGGTGACAGCCACGTCGAATGGTTCGAAGGTAACTTCGAAGAGTACGAAGCCGACAAGAAACGCCGCCTCGGCGAACACGCCACCGATCCGCACCGGATCAAGTTCAAGCGCTTTGAAAGATAAAACCATGGCCAAACCCAAGAAGCCTGCCAAGAAGATCAAAGCCGCAGCGAAATCGAAGATCCCGCCCGGCCGCAAAGCCGGTCGCGAAAAAGACAAGCAAGGTGAGCACAAAACCGCAGCACCGCAGCCGGAAGCCGCGCGCAGCCTGAGCGACGTGATGAAAAGCAGCGCACTGCGCCGCTTGATGGTGCGATAAGCGCGCTGGCGCATTGATCCGATTGCAGCCAAAAAACGTTGCAATCGCATGGCACAACGCAAACACACTCCATCCCTCATTCTCATCCTCGGCGATCAGCTATCGCCGGGGATGTCGTCGTTAAAGGTCGCCGACAAAGACCGCGACGTCGTGCTGATGGTCGAGGTGGCCGACGAGGCAACCTACGTCCACCATCACAAGAAGAAGATCGCGCTGATCTTCTCCGCCATGCGCCACTTCGCCGAAGAACTGGCAGAGAGTGGTTGGACGGTCGACTACGTCACACTCGACGCTGCAGGCAATACCGGGTCCTTTACGGGAGAAGTCGCACGCGCAGTCACACGGCATAAGCTCCCCAACGTCATCGTCACCGAACCCGGCGAATGGCGTGTCCTTGAAGCCATGAAGAGTTGGCAGGGCGTATTTGGTGTTCCGGTGACGATCATCCCCGACACCCGCTTCATTGCCTCGCGCGATCAGTTCGCTGCTTGGGCACGGGACAAGAAGCAACTCCGCATGGAGTATTTCTATCGCGAGATGCGGCGCCAAACCGGCCTGCTGATGAACGGCAACAATCCTGAGGGCGGCGCGTGGAATTTCGACCACGACAATCGCAAAGCCGCCAAGCCCGACCTGTTCCTCCCGGCCCCGTTGCGCATCCCGCCAGACGACATCACGACGTCTGTCCTGCAGTTGGTCAGCGCGCGCTTCTCAAACCATTTCGGTACGCTCGAACCGTTCTGGTTCGCCGTGACGCGACGTGATGCCGAGCGGGCGTTCGACCATTTCCTCGCCACCGCACTGCCGCGGTTCGGCGATTTCCAGGATGCGATGCTGGCGCAACAGAAATTCCTCTATCACGCCGTCATTTCGGCCTACATCAACTGCGGACTTCTGGACCCTTTGCATGTTTGCCAACGCGCCGAGCAGGAATATCGCGCCGGCCGTGCCCCGTTGAACGCGGTTGAAGGTTTCATTCGTCAAATCATTGGCTGGCGCGAGTACGTGCGCGGTATCTATTGGTTGAAAATGCCCGGCTACGAAAACGTCAACGCGCTTGACCACCACCGGCCGCTACCCGATTTCTACTGGACTGCTGAAACCGAGATGCGCTGCGTAAAAGAGGCTGTCACCCAAACCCGTGACGAAGCCTACGCCCATCACATCCAAAGGCTGATGGTGACGGGCAACTTCGCGCTATTGGCAGGCATCGATCCGCACGCCCTCCACCGCTGGTATCTCGCCGTTTACGCCGATGCTTATGAGTGGGTCGAGTTGCCGAACACCATCGGCATGAGTCAATTCGCCGATGGAGGGTTACTGGCATCGAAACCGTATGTCGCTTCGGGCGCTTACATCGACCGCATGTCGGACTACTGCAAAAGTTGCCGCTACGATGTGAAAAAGCGAACAGGTCCGGACGCCTGCCCGTACAATCCGCTGTATTGGAATTTCCTCGCCACCCACCGCGCGACCTTGGAGAAAAATCCGCGCATGGCACAGATGTACCGCGTCTACGACAAATTCCCAGCCGACGAGAAAAACAACATCACGAAGAGTGCCAATGCGATAATTCAATCACTCAAGCCTTCGGTGATTTGGCCGGATGCGCCTTCGACCGGCGGCACCGCTCCGAGCAGTACTTAACCTCGTCCCACACGCGCGCCCACGCCTTGCGCCACGCAAACGGGCGGCCGCAAGTAACGCAAATCTTGGTCGGCAAATGCGGCTTCTGGTGTGACGGCATAGCTTGATCCATAAACGCTGAAACTGCGTTACCCCTAAGCGCCACACGCCGGCAACAGAAAGTTGAAGCGCATGACCACTATCGTCTGGTTTCGCCAAGATCTGCGGTTGAGTGACAACCCCGCGCTGACGGCGGCGGCAAAAGCCGGCGATGTGCTCCCGGTCTATATTATTGAGCACCCGCACCCCGGCCCGCGCGATCTTGGTGGTGCCAGCAAATGGTGGCTGCACCACAGTCTCGCCGCCCTCGAAAAATCATTGGGCTCACTTCTCGTCCTGCGGGGCGACCCTGCAAAGCTTCTGCCCAAACTTGCTAAAAGCTCAGGCGCCTCGGGTATCGTTTGGAACCGCTGCTACGAGCCCTATGCGATCGCGCGAGATACCGAACTCAAAGCCGACTTTCTCAAACGCGGCCTCACCGTCGAAAGTTACAACGCATCGCTCCTGTTCGAGCCATGGGAGATAAAGAACCTTTCAGGCGAGCCCTTCAAAGTCTACTCGCCGTTCTGGCGCGCCTGTTTGGCACGTACAATCACGCCGCCCGCGAAAACGCCGAAGGTGCAGTGCGCTCAAACATCCGAGCGTGGCTTGCCAAGTGCGGAATGGAACCTCCTGCCCCGGAACCCGAACTGGGCTGCAGGTTGGGAGACACTCTGGACGCCGGGAGAAGCGGGCGCACTAGCTCGGCTCGACGCGTTTCTCGCTGATGATCTCTTGGGCTATGGCGAACTCCGCAACCGGCCCGATCTGCCGAATGTCTCGCGCCTGTCGCCACATCTGCATTTCGGCGAAATTTCACCGCGCCAGATCTGGGCGCGAACCAACATGGCGGTCGAAACCCAGGGTCGCAGTGCCAAAGATGCCGCGAAGTTCCTGAGCGAAGTCGGCTGGCGGGAATTTGCCTACCAACTCCTGTTCAACTTCCCCGCGCTGCCGGAGAAGAATTGGAAGCCAGCATTCGACGCCTATCCGTGGCGCACAAGCACGCGCGATCTCACGGCCTGGCAACGTGGCCGCACGGGCTATCCGTTGGTCGACGCTGGGATGCGCGAACTCTGGCAAACCGGCTACATGCACAATCGCGTGCGGATGGTCGTCGCAAGTTTTCTGATCAAACACCTGCGCATCGATTGGCGGCAGGGCGAAGCCTGGTTCTGGGACACGCTGCTCGATGCCGATCTCGCCAATAATGCAGCGAGCTGGCAATGGGTGGCCGGCTCCGGCGCCGACGCAGCGCCATACTTCCGGATCTTCAATCCCATCGAGCAGGGCCGGAAGTTCGATCCCAATGGTGACTATATCCGCCGTTGGGTGCCAGAAATCGCGAAGCTGTCGAACGACGATCTGTTCTGGCCGCATGAGGCGCCGCCATTGGCACTGAAGGCCGCCGGCATAGCGTTGGGCAAGACCTACCCGCACCCGATCGTCGATCACGCCGAAGCGCGCGCCGCCGCCATGGCAGGATACCAAGCAGTCAAAGATGCCGGGGCCAGCATCTAGCGTCAGGCAGTCTCAAGCCTGTTCGTTCGACGGGAATGCGCCGCTCCAAGCGATGGCCCAAAAGGCCGTCGCAGGTGTCTAACGCACGCGCCACAGGCTCAGCTCTTCGGTCGCGAGGTCTCGACTTCGCCACGCTCCACGCGCTGCGAGAACTCAGTCGCTCCGCCCGAAGCCAGGATGCGCGCCTGCTCGACCCAGTTTTCCCGCTCGATCCGGCCCTTGAAGTCGAGAACTTGGCTGATGCGCTCGATGTCGTCGTTGGTCCATTGCGCAATCTGTTCGTACTGGGCGATGCCGAGCGAGTTGAGCTTCTTCTCGATCAGAACGCCAATGCCTTTGATGCATTTGAGGTCGTCCATGTTCGAGCCGCGGACAACCTTCGCGCTGCCAGCAGCGGCGGCCGCAGCAGCGACAGCGGCCGTGGTTTCGCTTGAACCCCGATAGATCTCGGAGCGCACCGAACGAAGCCCGGCCATGTCGCCACGTGGACTGGTGTTGGCCCGGATTGCCTCACCGAGATTGACCGGCCGCGCAGACGCATCGGCACGGCGGCGATCGTACTCGCGACTGTGGGCTGTATCGCCGCCTTTGGCGAGGATCTGAGCTTGTTCAACCCAATTCTCGCGAGCGATCCGGCCGTTCGACCCAAGCAACTGGTCAAAGCGTTCAACGTCAGCCTGAACCCCAGCCCGAAATATGCGTGTACCGCGTCACATTCTGACCGGCGAGCGCACGCTCAACTTCGGCGTTGATCCCGCTGATGCGTTGTAGATCATCACGATCCGGAATCGCACTGGGACGGATCGGCGCGGCAACCGGCGCCGCAGATGGAACGGCATCGGCAATGCGCGCATGCGGAGCGACCGGCGGTGGAGGTGTTTGCGTCGAGACAATTGGCTGCGCAAATGCCGCCCGCTCTTCGACACGCGGCGTTGTGGCCGCCGTTTGCGGTGCGGTCGAAGCCGGAACTGTTGAGACCGTGCAGCAGGCGCGACGGGCGCGCGTGCCGCAGCCGCTGCTGCGGCCAACGCTGCAGCCGTTGCAGCCGCCGCGGCTGCCGCACTCGACGGCGCGGCCGCTGGCGTAGAGGCAGGCGCCGGTTTGAGCGCTGGAGCAACGGCAGGAGGCGCGGCAGCGATCGGTTGAGACGGCGGCGCGACAACCGCCGCAACGCTCGGCGGCGTCACCACAGGGGCGACACGTGTAATCGGCGCGACAGCCGGTTGCGGACCTGCTCCAATCGGACCTGAAATCGGCGCGATGGTCTCTCCGCGCTTCACGCGGCGCGAATACGCGGTGTCACCACCAGCCGCAAGAACCTGGGCTTGCTCAATCCAATTCTCTTGCTCGATGCGACCCTTGAAACCGAGCGCTTGGTTCGCCGCAAGAACATCGGCGCGCTTCCAGTTTGAAATTTGACGGTACGTCGTCACCCCGAACTTGTTGATCTGTCCTTCGAGAGCCCGGTCGATGAAGCGGATGAAAGTCAGATCGTCGCGGACGGCGGCTGCGGGTGGTTGCGGCGCAACAACTGGAGCCGGTGCGGCCGCAGGAGCGGCCGCTGGCGCCGGAGGCGCTTTCACAAGTGCGGCAGCCTTCTGGGCAGCAGCCGCGGCAGCTGCTGCAGCGGCGGCGGCAGCTGCCGTCGCAATCGCCTCGGCGGTAAGTGCTGCGGGCTTCGGCGCTGCGACCGGTTGAGGCGCGGCGGGTGCAGCGGCGGGCGGCGGCGGCGCGACGGGCTTTACCGGTTGCGGCTTGAGAGCTGGTTCAGGCACGGCACGCGCAGTTGGTGGCAATCCTTTGCCGTTCATCGCTGCGTCGAACTGATTGCCGGCAACCGCCGCGGCTGGTGCCGAGACCGGAGCCGGTGCAGGCACCGCAGCAGGTGGTGGCGCCGGACGCGCAGGCGGAACCGGACGTTGGGCGTACTCTGGCAAGGGATCGACCGGACGGCCAGGCCCCGGTTGCACGCGCGCATCCACCGGAACCGGTTGCAGGTCCCTGTTCTGAGCCAGCATCCGGCGCAAACCGCACGCCAAAGCAGCACCGATGAAAAACGCGATACTCATCAAGAGCAGCGTCTGGAGCAGGAAGGCCGTCATATCAGCATCTCCGCAAAGTCAATTTCGAGAGCACCATCTCAGATCCAGCACACCGGGCGCGCATGAGGGCGGCAACTCTCTGCTACTCAAAAGCTCAAGGACCGCCGCGATGAACAATCGCGCCGGTCAGCGGCTTATCTCTCTTCGTCGGATGGCGTGCAGGCCAGCCACCCCGTGATAAATCCAATCACGAGTGCTGCCAGCACCCAGTACCAAAGCTTGATCAGTAAATAGTCCATCGCGTGTCTCCCTCGCGCGCACAGGCTAAACCGGTGCTGCGCGCCCTTTACTCAGCTTTGACGGTGAACTCGATACGCCGGTTCAAGGCGCGGTTCGCTGCGGAGTCGTTCGGCACCAACGGCCGCGTCTCCCCGTACCCGATCGCCGCCAGCTTGGGCGGCTCGACACCGGCACGGCTCAGAAAGTCCACGACCGCTTGCGCACGGCGATTGGAGAGCCGGTCATTGCGTTCCGGCGTCCCCTCGTTGTCCGTGTGACCTTCGATCTCGATGCGCACGTTGGGACACGCCTTCGCAGCAGCGGCGAGCTTATTCAGCGTCACAGTGCTGTCGCGCGCCAAGGTCGCACTAGCGCGTTCGAATCGGATCGTCCCTTCACGTGCAGCAGATCTGAGGCTTTCCTGACAACGCTTCGCCGCAAGATCGACCACCGGAGCCGCGGGCGGCGCCGGAAGTGTCGGCGGCGGAGGTGGCTGCACGGCGACAGGTGGGCGTGGCGTTGGCGCGACAGGTGGTGGCACAGGCGCCGGTGGAGGTTGCACGACCGCAGCTGCAACAGTGATTTGATCGCGCGCCGTGTAACCTTTTGCCAGATCCCGGCTCAAACGGCCACGAATATCGCCGGCGGTGGCTTCTGTCGGTGCCTCGCCAGTGACCAGCAATTGGCCACGCTGCAATGTTGCTTCACCCTTCTTGAGCACCGAAAGCGAATTCAAACCTTGCTCCGCAACAGCTGGCCAAAGCCGTGTGCGCGTTTCAACAACACGCATCCGGTCGGTGACGCCACGGCCTGGAAACAGCCGCCGCGCCGCTTGCATCAATGCATCCTTCGTCGCTGCATTGGGCACATCGCCCTCAAGCACGACGTCGTTGCCTGCATAAACCGCGCGCCAGACGAGATCAGGCACGCTTTCGGCGCGCACGTCGATGCGCACGTTGGCATCGCACAATGTGCCGGAAGCCGCGCGCACATCATTGGCGACTGCACCGGCAAGTGCCTCGTCATCCGTCGATCCGCTGACATCCATGCGTCGGTCCGTCAACGCGACGCGCCCACCATCGACGCGCGCAACGCCGCCGAGACCGGCTTCGAAGCAGCGCTGCCAACCTTCAGGCGCGCCTGGAGCAACCTCCAGACGGTTATCGATCCGGCGCCCAGCAAAGCGCGACGCAGCCGCTTGCCCGGCAGCAGCCTTGGCCGCATCGCTCGGCGCATAGCCGGTGAGTACGATCGCATCGGCGTTCACCGCCGCAACCGTCGTGTAGGGACTGACGGGCTTCGGCCCAGTATCGCGGAATCGGATGGCGTCGGTCACCGCAAACGGTTTCGGCGTCGCCGCCCGCACACCAGCTTTGATACCTGTGGCAACTTGCTCGCTCGCGGCCATACCTGCGATCACGACAGCCGTTTCTTTGATTTCAGCTTTGCCGTCCTCAAGCTGCGCCAGCGCCTTCAAGCTCTCGATCGCCGCCTGCGCATGGCCTTGAGCCGCGCCTTCTGCCGGCTCCATCTTGTCGTTGACGCCAGTATTACGTGGAAATGCAGCCTTCGCAGCAGCGATGATGTCTTCACGTGCACGTTCGCTTGGCACGTAACCACCAAGCGTTAATTGTCCGCCCTGCGCTTGAGCCGTCCAGACATAAGGTTTGACCACCGGCGCCGTGACACGGTCGTTCGACAGCTTGATGCCGCGCGGCAGTTCCCGCGCCAACGCAGTTTTGACAGTCCGGTACGCCGGCACAGTCGCCGCTTCTCCGGCCACCGACAACGCCAGCATGTCGAGCTTTGCTTCGCCCGACTTCAAACCGGCAACTTGCTTCAAACCAAAATTGACGCCGCCCAGCCAGCTATCGAGCGGTGGCGCACCGCGCGCCAGTTTCATGTCATCGGCGATGTCGGCACCAGCAAAAGCAGCTTTGGCGCTGCTGAGCACGATCGCGCGCGCAGCTTCGGTCGGCACATAACCGGTCAGACGCACCCGGTTACCGGCCCGCGCCACACCCCAGGTGAAGTTATCGATCTTGTCGAGCAGCGACGCTTGATTATCGACGATCCGGACGCCCCACACGCCGCGTGCGATATCGACCGCCCGGCCAGGTTCCGCTTCATCGAGCGCTTGGCCCGAGAGCGTACCGTCGCGCCCCGAAAAAGAAGTTTTGGACCATTTAAGGCCGGAGCCGATCAATTGCTCCTGGACGCGCTGCCCGAGGTCCTTCTCAATCCGGTCATGTTCGAGTTGGGTGGCAAACCAAGCCAACAGGGCAATCGGAATAAGGCCCCACAACCACTGCAACGGATTACACTTCATACGCTATCCCACTCTACAATCACGCAGATGCTGACCGGCATCTTACGGAAGTCCCCCACGTCGCGCATAAACTGCGCCAACTCAGGCGGCGCAAATCAACGGCAGATGCGCTGTCTATGAGCACAGTCCGACCGCGCGGCTCTCGCCCGCGGCACGGCTTCGCAGCCGCCCAGCCACAACTATAAAGAAACGCTGAGCCCGTTCCAAGGCCGCCGGTTGCTTAAAACGCCTATGTATTATCCTGCTGCGACAGAAAAGTACCATGCCAGATCAGTCGGGTATTCAAACGCCGAGATAGGCTTGCCGCACGCGGTCGTCGTCCAGAAGCGCACGCCCAACCCCGGAAAATGCGACACGGCCGGTTTCCAGAACATAGCCACGATCCGCTATGCCGAGGGCCGCTTGGGCATTCTGCTCGACCAGAAACACGGTCGTGCCCTCTGCTGGTAAGCCACGGACAATATTGAAGATCTGCGCAACGATCAGCGGTGCCAGCCCCATCGAGGGTTCATCCAGCAGCAGAAGTTTCGGCCGCGCCATGAGCGCCCGGCCGAGCGCCAGCATCTGCTGCTGGCCGCCCGAAAGCCCGCCCCCCATCAACCGGCGCTTGTCCTTGAGAATCGGAAACAGCGTATAAATCCGGTCGATGTCCTGCTCGACGTCGCCATCACGCCTGAGGTAAGCCCCGAGACGGAGATTATCCTCGACCGACAATGGCCCAAAGATCTGCCGCCCCTCGGGAACCTGCGCGACCCCCGCCGCCACGCGGGCATGCGGCTTCGCGCGCGTAAGGTCGTTGCCCTGAAGCGAAATCCGCCCAGCCGTGGTCGGTTGCACACCCGAAATCGCGCGCAACAGTGTCGTCTTACCTGCGCCGTTAGACCCGACCAGGGCAACGATCTCACCCGGCCGCACTTCAAGGTCGATCCCGTGCAGGACCTCGATCCGCCCGTAGGCACTCTTGACGCCCTCAAGCCGGAGCATGCGTGCCTCCGTCCGGGCCATCATGCGCCGCCGTGCCGAGATAGGCCGCGATGACACGCGGATCGCGCGCAACGTCGCCCGGTGGCCCTTCGACCAGCATCCGGCCTTGGTCGAGCACCAACACGCTATCCGACAATCCCATCACCATCTTCATGTCATGCTCAACCAGCACAATGGCCAAGCCATCCTTGGCTAGCGCAATGAGCAGTTCATCAATTTCCGCAGTTTCAACCGCATTGCATCCGGCCGCAGGCTCGTCGAGCAGCAGCACTTTCGGCTCCGTCGCCAACGCGCGCGCAATCTCGAGCCGCTTCAACACGCCATAAGACAACGACGACGCCTCTTCATCCGCATGCGCGAGCAACCCCACACGATCGAGCAGCGCCAAGGCCTTCGCCCGGGTCGCACTTTCCTCGCCGCCGAGGCCGAGCAGATGCAGCAATACATTGTGCCGCTCCCGCAGGTGCCGCCCCACCATGACGTTCTCAATCGCCGTCATGCGGCCGAACACCTGCAAATTTTGAAACGTCCGGCTCAATCCCAATCGCGCCAGCGCCGCAGGCCGCGCTCCGGTTGCATCGACGCCGCCGACGCGTATCCGTCCTTGATCGCTGCGATAAATGCCGGACACAAGATTGAACAACGTCGTCTTACCAGCACCATTGGGGCCGATGATCGACAGCACACGCCCAGGAAAAGCGCGAAACGAAACGCTATCGACGGCGCGCACGCCACCAAATGAAATGCCGAGACCATCGGCTTCGAGAACCGGTGCGCTCACGTCCGCCTCCGGCTAAAAAGTAGACGCTGAACCGTTGGCACGATGCCATCGCGCATAAAAATCATCACAGCCATCATGATCAGGCCCAGCACCAGCGTCTCGATCTCATGGAACTGTGCCAGCCATTGCTCGAGAACGCCAAGAAGCGCCGCGCCGACCAAGGCGCCAAGGATCGAGCCCATACCGCCGATCACAACCATGGTGACAAGTTCGACCGAGCGCAGGAAGCTTGCGGAGTCCGGAGTGATATGTCCATTGAGAAGCGCAAAGCAGACACCGGCGATGGCTGCATACATCGCCGAAATCACGAACGCGATCAGCTTGTAGCGCGCAGCATCGACGCCGAGCGTCCCTGCCGCCACCTCGCTATCGTGCAAGGCCCTGAGCGCGCGGCCCGTTGGACTATTGATCAGGTTCTGCGCCGCAGCGACGCCGAGAAACAAAACCCCGCCAGCAATCCAGTACCATTGCTGCGCAGTGCGCAATCGCACGCCGAACACTTCAAGACGTGGCACCGGCATACCATCCGGCCCACCGGTATATTTGACCTCGTTGGTGATCACCATTGCGATCAGAATACCGAGCGCCAGTGTCGCTACCGCGAGATAATGCCCCTTGAGACGCAAGATGGGACCGCCAACGATGTAGGCGATGAGACCGGCACCAGCTACACCAGTGGCCATGGCCGCAAAGATATTGAACCCGAAGTGGGTCGGCAGCGCGGCCGTTGCATACGCCCCGATGCCGATGAATCCAGCATGGCCGAGACTGACCTGCCCCGCATAACCCATCAGCAGATTGAGGCCCAGCGCAGCAAAGCCCATGATGAAAATGAGCGCGCCCACCCGGAAGTAGAACGACGACGACAGCATCAATCCGGGAATGATCACGACGGCCGCGACGAACAGGAGTGCCGCGTAACGTGACGACAAAAGCCGGTTCATGTCAGACGCGCTCCGTATGGGCTTTGCCAAAGAGACCGCCCGGCAACAGCATCGAGCACGCCAATCAAGCACGACGAAAGCAATGGCATCTTTGTAGGACGACGACACGTACCCCGCGCCAAGTGCCTCGAGCAAACCGATGATCAGCCCCCCAGCCACGGCGCCCAGAGGATTGCCCATGCCGCCCGAAACCGCAGCCGCAAATCCCTTGAGCGCCAGCGCTGTCCCGACGTCATAGCTGGTAAACGTGATCGGTGTGACCAGCACGCCAGCAACGGCGCCGATAGCAGCCGACGCTGCAAACGAGAAGGACATCACAAACGACGTGTTGACGCCCACAAGTTGCGCCGCCATCCGGTTGGCGGCCGTCGCAAGCACAGCCTTACCGAACAGTGTGCGTGTCAAAAAAGCCCACAGGAGCCACACCAAAACAAGCGCGCCGCCGAGCACCCAAAGCGCTTGCGGCAGGAATCGTAGCGCCAAGCACCCGGATCGGCGCCTCGCCGGAAAAGGCCGGCAGCTTATGAAACTGCTTGTCAAACACGATCGCTGCCAGACCGCGCAAGGCGATCGAGGCCCCGATGGTGATGATGATGAGCACCACTGAACTGGCGCCGCGTGCCGGCTCGATACCGAACCGGTGCAAGACGAGTCCAACGATCATGGCGACAACGATGGCGAGCAAGGCGGCAAAGACCAGCGGCACGCCCGCGGCATAAGCAAATGCCGAAACCATGCCACCGATCATGACAAACTCGCCTTGCGCGAAGTTGACCACATCGGACGCGTTGTAGATCAGCGTAAAGCCCAACGCCACCAGCGCGTAAACGGCGCCGACCGTCAGGCCAGAGATAACGAATTGCAGAAGCTCGGCCATGAAACTGAGCGCCACCAGGAACAGAAACGTATCATTGCGCTAAGTCACGGCCACGCCTCGCCCTGACGTGCATCGAAGGCGAGGCGTGTGCCGGTGATTAGTTCGCCAGTTCCCAGTTCCCGCCCTTGACGGTCACGAGTTTGAACGCGCTGAGATCGAGGCCCATATGGTCTTTGTCGGTCATGTTGAAGATGCCGGCCGTGCCCATGAAGCCTTTCGTCTTCTCGATCTCATCGCGAACCTTCTTCGGGTCGGATGATTTCGCGCGCTGCATGGCTTCAACCAGGATCATCAGACCATCGTAGGCATGGCCGCCGAACGTAGAAATCGGCTTGCCGGTCGCCTTTTCGTAGGTCGTTTTGTAGGCGAGCGCGACCGCCTTCTGCGGATCGCTGTCTGGCAACTTATCCGCGACCAACACCGCCGCCGCCGGTAGCAGCACGCCTTCTGCCGCATCACCCGACAGGTCGATCCAGCTCTTCGAGGCCACGCCGTGGTTCTGATAGAATGGGATCGTCAGCCCGACCTGCTTGACGTTCTTCGTCACGATCGCGGCAGGCGCGCCAAACGAACCAGACATGATCGCCTGAATGCCAGCCTTGTTCTTGAGGTTGGTCAACTGCGGCGTCATATCCTTGTCGGTCGGGTTGTAGGTTTCGTCGCCCACGATCTCGACACCATAGTTCTTGGCAACCTGCAGACAGCCCTCGCGGATCGACTTGCCGAAAGCGTCCGTCCCTGTGATGAGGCCGACTTTCGACAGCTTCTTCGACTTCATGTGCTCGAACACCTTCTCGCAGGCCATGCGGTCGGAATGCGGCGTCTTGAACACATACTTTTTCATCGGCTCGACGATAACCGCCGCGCCGCCGAACGAAATCAGCGGAATTTGAGCATCTTCGACCACTTGCGAGATGGCCATTGTCGGCCCCGACGTCGATGGGCCAAGAATTGCAACGACCTTGTCTTCCTCGATCAGACGCTGCGCGAATGTCCGCGTCTTGCTGGCATCGCCACCGTCGTCATAGACAACAAGTTCGATCTTCTGCCCATTGACGCCGCCCTTGGCGTTGATCGCCTCGACGTACATTTTGAGCGTCTTCTCTTCGGGTTCCCCGAGGAACGACGCGGGCCCGGTCACGGCGAGCAGTGCACCGATCTTGACGGTACCTTGGGCGAGCGCCGTACCCGCCAATAAAACAGGCAGCGCCATGGCCGCCAGAGATCCAAACAGAATTTTCCTGCGCTCAGCCATATTTATTCCTCCCATTGAACCGTCGTTGCGGCAGACTAGTGTGGTCCCGATTATCGGGCGCTTCCAGCCCCGGAAGCAATCTGTTACAGATTTACTTCAGGTCTAAATTATCTGTAACATACGCTGCGACAGCCTGTCATCACAATAACGGCGCCCAACGACCGTTTTCAAATCAACGCAACGCCAACGCGCTGCACTGAGCCGAGCCACAGAAGAGGAAACGCGATGCCAAGTGAACCCGTAAGCCAGCCGGTCCTCAGCACCGTTCGCGATGGCTATCACATCATCACTTTGAACCGCCCGGACAAACTCAACAGTTTCAATGTCGACCAGCACGCAGCTTTACGCGCCGCGCTCGATGCCGCCGATGCCGACAAGACCTGCCGGGCCATCATCTTGACCGGCGCCGGTCGCGGCTTCTGTGCCGGCCAAGACTTGAGCGACCGCATGGTCACCTTCAGCAAGGGCGAAACACCCAACATTCAGGACACACTCGGCCTGCACTACAATCCCTTGGTCAATCGGCTGAAAACCTTCCCCGTACCGGTCATCTGCGCCGTCAACGGTATCGCCGCCGGCGCCGGAGCCAACATTGCCCTGGCCTGCGACATCGTCCTCGCTGCCAAGAGCGCCAAATTCCTTCAGGCTTTCGCCAAGATCGGTCTGATGCCGGATGCTGGCGGCACCTGGACCTTACCGCGCCTCGTGGGCCCCGCTCGTGCCCGCGGCCTCGCCATGCTCGCCGAACCCATCGACGCAACGACGGCTGAAAACTGGGGCCTGATCTGGAAGGCCGTCGACGATGCCGAGTTGATGACTGCGGCCGAAGCGATGGCCAAGAAATTCGCCGTCGCGCCAACCGGCGCACTCACCGCCATTCGTGCCGCCTTTGACGCCAGCGACGGCAACTCCCTCGCGATGCAATTGGACGTCGAACGCCTCGAACAGCAGAAACTGGCCAGCGCCCCCGACTACGCCGAAGGCGTGTCGGCCTTCTTCGAAAAACGCGCGCCAAAGTTTCAGGGGCGGTCATGACGACGCAAGACACCGCACGGAAATCGGCCGACATCATGTGGGCCGAAGACCATACCGCCCAAGCCCTCGGCATGACCCTGACGGCAGTAGGCCCCGGCACGGCATCACTTTCCATGACCGTCGGCAAAACAATGGTCAACGGCCACGGCATCGCCCACGGCGGCTTCATCTTCACCCTCGCCGATACCGCGTTTGCTTACGCCTGCAATAGTCACAACCAGCGCGCGGTCGCGCAGCACGCCCAGATTAGTTTCCTTGCGCCCGGCAAGCTCGGAACCACTTTGACGGCTACAGCAAGCGAGCGGCAGCGCGGCGACCGCAGCGGCATCTACGACATCACCGTTTGCGATGATACCGGCACCACAATCGCCGAATTTCGCGGCTGGAGCCGGTCCATACCCGGCACCTTCTTCTAACAAATAAAAACACGTTGAGGTCTTGGGAGAACGCCATGCAGGATCTAACACCACAGAAATTCGAACTCGAACCCATCGAGATTTCACCCGTCGAAGTCATCCGCGAACTGCAGCTTCATCGTCTCAAATGGTCGCTGCGCCATGCCTACGAAAACGTGCCGCATTACCGCCGCGCATTCGACGCCCAGGGCGTCAAGCCCGAAGACCTGCAATCGCTCGCCGATCTCGCCAAGTTTCCCTTCACCGCCAAGTCGGACTTGCGCGACAACTACCCCTTCGGCCTCTTCGCGGTCCCGCAAGCACAGGTCGCCCGTATCCACGCCTCCTCCGGCACGACAGGCAAGCCGACCGTCGTCGGCTATACCCATCGCGATATCGAGACATGGGCGACGCTGATCGAACGCTCGATGCGCGCCTCCGGTGCCCGCAAAGGCATGATGCTGCACAATGCCTATGGCTATGGACTTGTTCACCGGTGGCCTCGGCGTCCACCACGGCGCCGAACGCATGGGCCTAACGGTCGTCCCCATCTCGGGCGGCATGACCGAACGCCAAGTCCAACTCATCAACGACTTTAAACCGGACATCATCACCGTGACGCCGTCGTATATGCTGGCGATCCTCGACGAGTTCAAACGCCAAGGCCTCGATCCGCGCAAAACGTCGCTCAAGGTCGGTATCTTCGGTGCCGAGCCCTGGACCAACCAGATGCGCCAGGAAATCGAACAGGCCTTCGATATGCACGCCGTCGACATCTACGGCCTCTCCGAGGTGATGGGCCCAGGCGTCGCCAACGAGTGCGTCGAAACCAAGGATGGCCTCCACATCTGGGAGGATCATTTCTATCCCGAAGTCATCGATCCCGAGACCGGCGAGGTCCTGCCCGACGGCGAAAAGGGCGAACTTGTTTTCACCTCCCTCACCAAAGAGGCCATGCCGGTCATCCGCTATCGCACCCGCGATCTCACGCGCCTGCTGCCAGGCACTGCACGCACCATGCGGCGCATGGAAAAGATCACCGGCCGTTCCGACGACATGATGATCGTGCGCGGCGTCAACGTCTTCCCGACGCAGATTGAAGAGCAGATCTTGAAGGTGCCGGGACTTGCCGGTCACTACCAGATCGTCCTCACCCGCGACGACCGCCTCGACAAGATGGAAGTTCTTGTCGAAGCCGGCCCCGACATCGACGCAAGTCAAAGGACATCCGCCGCAGCCCATTTGGCCCACCATATCAAGGCCATCATCGGCTCGACCGCCAAGGTCACGGTGCTTGATCCTGGTGGCGTCGAACGCAGCCAAGGCAAAGCCCGCCGCGTCATCGACAAGCGGCCAAAAGATTAGATGAACTCAAGAGATTGCCTGTTCTAAAAGGTAACGGATTTGAACGCGTCACCCCGGTCTGGCGGGTACTGAGGGACGATGCCTCAACCCTCAACCCGGTATCGTTCGAGCCCTC
Source organism: uncultured Alphaproteobacteria bacterium (assembly GCA_963831185.1). Taxonomy (GTDB): domain Bacteria; phylum Pseudomonadota; class Alphaproteobacteria; order Rhizobiales; family Hyphomicrobiaceae; genus JABFRJ01. The sequence continues at coordinate 53,559 of CAWHPE010000001.1, read as the reverse complement.
GTTCATGGCCAGAAAGCGTGACAAGAAGCGGCGGAGAGAAGCCGCCGCAGCGAAGTCGCGCACCTTGGCGCAGCAAGCTGCGGCATCCTGTCCAAATTGCCACCGCCTGTGCACCGTTGATCCCGTCACCCCACTTGCGCCCGCCCGCGCCGTCGGCTACTGCCCAAATCGGATATGACAGTTTTGTGACCAACTGTCGGGGCGGCGGGAGTTCGTTATGGCTGGGATCGCAGACACCTTTGGGCGTTTTTTTGGGCCCTCGAATAATGACCGCTACGCCGAGCTGATGTTGAAGTTGGCCGACCGCGCTGTCGAATGCATAAAAGTCTTCCGCAAATCGAATGGCACGGACCTCGACGGCATCATCGCCCTCGAACGCCAAGGCGACCGCATCTGTCGATGAAATCCACGAGATCCTCGACAATTCGTTCATCCTGCGCTTCGACATCCCCGACGCGATGAAACTGCCGAAGAACTCGACAACGTGCTCGACGGCATCCGCAAGACCGCGATGCATATCGACATCTACAAGCCGCTGCTGAAAGCGACCCGCCCGGACGCGCAAGAACTCGGCGAAGTCAGCGAAGAAATGATCACACGTCTGCGTGACGTCGTGGCCATGCTGAGAAGCCGCGCCTGGATCTTCGGCCGTTCGCGAGCGCGTGACAGCTATCGACGATTTCGAATGCGAGGCCGACCAGATCGTCGCCGGCGCCGAGCGCCGCCTCGTCGACGAATACAGCCCCCAAGGCGCCAATCGTCTCGAATTCATCGCCTGGAACACGCTCTACCAGCATCTCGAAAACATGACCGATCACGCCAACCATTGCGCCAAGCTCGTCCTGAGCGTCGCCCGCAAGGAGGCGTGAATGGAAGCGGCTAACGCTTGGCCCTGCTCGTGGCGTTGACCGCGGTCCTCGTCGCAGAGTTCATCAACGGCTGGACTGACGCACCGAACGCCATCGCGACCGTCGTCTCGACCGGCGTCATGGCGCCGCGTCACGCCGTTCTGATGGCCGTTATTCTCAACTTCTTCGGCGCTCTGGCCGGAACCGCCGTGGCCGCGACCGTCGGCAAAGGCATCGTCGATAGCAAGGCGCTCAACCTCCCGGCCATCACGGCCGCGATGACCGCAATCATCGTTTGGGGTGGTATCGCCGCGAAAATCGGTATGCCGATCTCCAAATCGCACGCCTTGCTGGCCGGCCTCGCGGGCGCGGGTTTTGCGGGCGGCGGTCTAGGCGCCCTTCAGTCCTCCGGTTGGGCCAAAGTCTTCCTTGGCATGTTCTGCGCTATTCCGTTCGGCTTCGTGGCATCGATCCTGCTCGGCAAGCTCATCGTCCGCTTTGCCGGACAATGGCGGCCACATCGTGCCAAGAAGTTCTTCGACCGCGCGCAAATCGTCTCCGCCGGTTTCATGGCCTTCAATCACGGCCTCAACGACGGCCAGAAATTCATGGGCGTCTTCGCGTTGACGCTGCTTCTCGGCGGCGCCACGAAAACCTTCGAAATCCCACTCTGGGTCATGATCGTTTGCGCCGCTGACCATGGGCATCGGCACCGCGGCCGGTGGTTGGCGCATCATCGAGACCATCGGCTCGAAGATGACGCGCATCGTCTCGTGGCAGGGCTTCGCCGCCGAATGCTCGGCCTCGACGACGATCTTCGTGGCCTCGATGTTCGGCATTCCGCTCTCGACCACGCACACCATCACGTCGTGCATCGTCGGCGTCGGCGCATGCGCGCCGCATGATGGATGTCCGCTGGGGTGTCCTGGGCCGTATTTTCATGGCCTGGGTCGTGACATTCCCGGTATGCGTCCTCATCGCTTACGTCGCAGCGTTGATTGCCAACCGCCTATTTTAAGACCGGCGTTTCGGTGCACGTTTCGCTTTGCTCACTTTTGCGGGCGCGCGGCGTGAGGCGGCGAGGGCCAGCCGCCCATACGTCCAACACGGCATCCGGATCATCAAAGGGATCGGCCGGCAGCAGCCAATAACTGTGCAGCGACTTTGACCCGGTCTTTCGCTCATAAGTGAAGGGTGAAGACCCCGCCGCCTCGAAAATTCCGCGCGTCTCGGCATCGACCTTGAGATAAACCGATCCATCGCCACGCACGATCGAAATGATCAAGCCGTCGACGTAGACACCCGCGCCCGAAAACATCCGCCGCGCCGTCACATGACCGAGCGTCCGCCACACGTCGCTCAAATGCTCAATCAGCGCTGGATCCGCGGCCATGTAACCCGGCTTTAATTGGCTTTGTCGCTGGATTTGAGCATGTCCGGCTGAACATATCTGAGAATTGCCTCGACCACCCGCTGCGGCGGCAACGCGATGTTGACCATCAAGACGCGCTCGTCATGCCGCGGCGCTTCGAGCGTCGCAAACTGGCTGTCGAGCAGACCGGGCGGCATGAAGTGCCCCTTCCGACGCTCCATACGTGACGCGATCAGCTCCTTCGATCCGTGCAGATGGACCACCCAAACATCGGGCTGACCACGCACTAGGCGATCGCGATAAATCTGCTTCAAAGCCGAGCACGCGACCACACCAGGCGACTTTTGTGAGCGCCGCGTCTCGATCCAGTCGGCGATAGCATCGAGCCAAGGCCAGCGATCCTCATCGGTCAGCGGAACGCCAGCACTCATTTTCGCAACGTTCGCTGCCGGATGGAAACTGTCGCCATCGCGGAACTCCCAACCGAGCTGCTTCGCCAGCTTCGCGCCAGTCGTCGACTTGCCCGACCCTGAGACGCCCATCAAAATGATCACCGTCGGCGGCCGCTGCAACGGCCGGCGTGGTTGCCGTCCCTCGCTCATCAGCTTTGCGCTCCAGATTTCGGCTCGACGTGCCCGCCGAACCCCTTGCGCATCGCCGACAATACCTTCTCGGCGAACGTATGATCCTGTCGCGACCGGAAGCGCGTGTAGAGTGCGCTCGTCAAAACTTCCGCCGGAACCGCTTCGTCGATCGCCGCCTGCACGGTCCAGCGTCCCTCGCCGCTATCGTCGACATGCCCCGAGTAGGAGCCGAGCGCGGCGTCTTCGGCAAGCGCCTGCGCCGTGAGATCGAGCAACCACGATGTAATCACACTGCCGCGCCGCCAGACCTCGGCTATGTCAGCGACATCGAGATCGAGACGCATCTCTTCCGGCAGCCGCGTCGTATTCGCATTCTTCAGAATGTCGAAGCCTTCCGCCATCGCCTGCATCATGCCGTACTCGATGCCATTATGGATCATCTTGACGAAGTGACCGGCACCATTCGGACCCGCATGTAGATAGCCCTGTTCGGCACGCGGATCGCGCGTAGCGCGCCCGGCTGTCCGTGGAATGTCACCGATCCCCGGCGCCAGCGTCTTGAAGATCGGATCGAGCCGTTCGACCACGAGCGCATCGCCGCCGATCATCAAGCAATAGCCGCGCTCGAGCCCCCAAACGCCGCCGCTGGTGCCGACATCGACGTAGCTCAACCCTTTTGCGCGCAACTGCTGCGCCCGCCGCACGTCGTCTTTCCAATTCGTGTTGCCGCCGTCGATGATCGTATCGCCGGGCGACAACAATGCCGACAAGGTCACGATCGCGTCCTCGGTCGCAGTCCCGGCCGGAAGCATCACCCACACATGCCGAGGCGCTGCAAGACCCGCAACCAGCGCCGCCAAGCTCTCGACCGCCACCGCGCCATCTTTCGCAAGTTGCACACCCGGCGCCGCATCGCGATCAAAAACGACGGCGCTATGGCCGCCCTTTAATAGACGGCGCACGATGTTCGCGCCCATCCGGCCAAGCCCAACCATACCGAGTTGCATAACGTATCCTGCGTAGCTGCCGATCAAACTGGCCCGACACTGCCCGACGCCTGCCGCCTGCGCAACGTTCGAGTACGGCCATCGCGACACTTTTGCGCCGCACACAGAGCGCGCACCGCGGCGCAACCTCCCGCTGTTCACACTGTCAAAGAACTGAGCCAGTGACACAGCCGTCGCCACGTATCGCTCATGCCCGTGAGTATCCACCCGCCGCAGGTGGGCGGGGATAGATTTGAGCTGCAATTTTGAGCGTCGTGGTAAATCTTATTGCGGCTTACGGCCGAGCGAGATCGGCACACCCGGCTCGAACTTTGCGCGCCGGATAGTAAGCGTCGTCTTGACCGCAGCGACATTGGGCGCGGCCGTGAGCTCTTTGAGCACGAAATCCTGAAACGCCGGCAGGTCTGGCGCAACGCACTTCAAGATGTAATCAGCCTCACCCGACAGCATGTAACTTTCGCGCACGATCGGCCAATTCAGAACCCGTGTCTCGAACGCGCGCAAATCCGCCTCCGACTGGCTCTGCAGCCCGACCATCGCGAACGCGATCAACTCATACCCGGCCACTTTTTCGTCGATGGCCGCAAAGTATCCGGTGATCAGTCCGGCCTGTTCGAGTGCTCGCACACGCCGGAGGCAGGGCGGCGGCGACAAGCCCACCTTCTCGGCCAGGTCCACATTGGAAATGCGGCCATTCGCTTGCAGTTCTTTCAAGATGCGCCAATCGGTAGCATCGAGGTGTGCGCGCATGTCGACTATCGCTCGGACTCTGTGTATAGGGCGTTCATCTTCGCCAAGACGCGCTTCTAGCATAGCTGCGCCGGTCCCGGTGAGTTTTATGTGTGCGTGATCTGGCGCCGCCCGCGAGAGAGGAACCTGCCGGATATGGCGTTTCAAGACGCAGAGGCAACCGCCACCGGATCAGACCATAACCACCGCCCTTTGGCTGGCCGCTCGGCTTGGCTCATCACCGATGGTAAAACCGGCATGGACGTCCAGGCGCGTGGCGTCGCCGATGCCTTGGGTGTCAGCGCAGAATTGAAGCACATCAAGGCTGAGGGCGCCTACCGCCTGCTCGCGCCCTATTATCCCGCACCCCGCCGCGAGTTTACGCACGTCAACGGGCTGTTCCAAGCGCCTTGGCCCGACCTCATCATCGCCTCGGGCCGCGTCGCAATCCCCTACCTTCGCCTTCTCCGTAAGCGCGCCGGCCTTCGCACTTTCACCGTTTTCCTCCTCGATCCGCGCGTCAATCCGCGCCTCGCTGACCTCGTTTGGGTGCCAGAGCACGACCATCTGCGCGGCCCCAACATCATCACCACGCTGACATCGCCACATAGTTTTTCCCAAGCCCGTCTCACAACTTTGCGCAGCGTGATGCCAGAGGCTATCGCCGCGCTGCCGAAGCCCCGCGTCGCCGTCGTCCTCGGCGGCAAAAGCCGCGCCTACGATTTCACCGACGCCTGCGGTGAACGCTTGAAGACATCGTTGCAATCACTCGCGGCAGCGGGCGCGTCGTTCATGATCACGCCGTCACGCCGCACGCACGACACCTTGCGCCGCCAAGTGCGCGAGGCAACGGACGCTGCGCCGCGCATTTTCTGGGACGGCGATGGCCCGAACCCCTACCCGGATTTTCTCGCCCACGCCGACGCCGTGATCGTCACCGCCGACAGTATCAACATGTGCGGCGAGGCCTGCGCCACCGGCAAACCGGTGTACGTTTTCACGCCCTCTGGCGGCTCGGAAAAATTCACCCGCTTCCATGACGCGCTCACACGCCACGGCGCCACGAAACCGTTGCCACCGTCCCTGGACCAGATCGGCACCTGGACATACGCCCCCATCGATTCCGCCGCGCGCATAGCCGCCGCCATCGAGACGCGCTGGTTGAAACGTAAATCGATGCTAGGCTCGATGCATCACGGTTGAACTCAAACCGCAACGAACCCCAGCGCCCATGCTGAACTACCTTTTGCTCGCGCTGGTTCCCGCCGCCTTCGGCCTCAATCCCGTCATCGCACGCGCCCTCGTCGGCACCTTCGAGCCCGGCACCCTCACGTTCTTGCGCTGGTTCTTTTCCGCCCTCATCATTGGCCTCCTCGCACTGTCGCGCGGCCGCGCTGAACGTTGGAATGCCAACCCGCGTGGCATCGTCGAACTCGCCGTCCTTGGAGCCCTCGGCATGGGCTTCTGCGCCTTCGCAGCCTACGTCGGCGTAAAAACCGCGACCGCCACCACAGTCGGCCTGATCTACGCCACCACCGCCGCCTTCGTCGCCGCCTACGAAATTATCTGCGGCCGTGCTCGCGCCTCGCTCGCTCTCTTGGCGGGCATCGTTTGCTGTCTCGCAGGTGTTGTGACGCTGATCATGCGCGGCGATGTCACCGGCATCGCAGAGTTGGATTTCGGCGCGGGAGAACTATGGGCCGTCGCCGGAATGCTCGGTTGGGTTGTCTACACCATCGCACTTCGAACGCGCGGCGCACTGATGTCCCCGCTCGCACTTTTCGCCATGATGAGCACGGCCGGCGCACTCTCCGTTTTGCCGATGACGCTGGTCGAACTGAATGACACGCCACTGCCGCCGCTGGATTGGACGCACGCGGTATGGATCACGGCGTTGGTCGTGATCACGGGCGTCGGCGCCTTTCTCGGCTACAACTGGTCGATCGCACGCAATGGCCCGGTTCTGAACTGCGGCCTCACTCTCGATCACGCCGATCTACATCGCCGGCATGGCCGTCGTTCTGATCGGTGAGGAAGTCGCTTGGTACCACGGCGTGGCGATCGCACTCGTCACACTCGGACTTGCCTTCGTCAACATCGCACGCCTGAAAACGGCATAAAACAAACGCCGAACGCGCTCAGTTCTTGCTGATTAACTCTGTTTCGATCGCGATGTCGATCTCGTCTGACACCATCGGCGTCGCACGCGTCAGCCCGTACGCGCTCCGCGACAGAGATCCGCGTGCCGAGAACGCCACAGCGCGTTTCCCCGCGTAGCCCGGCGACGCCGTCGCCAGTGGATGATCGCCAGTAAATGTCAGCGACACGGCCAGCGTGATCGGCTTCGTCACGCCGCGCACCATCAAATCGCCCGTGACGTCGGCCGTTTTCTCTCCGGTCCGTTTGACCTCGGTGCTCTTGAACGTGATGACAGGATGCACGGCAGCATCGAAGTAATCCGCGCCGCGCAGCACGCGATCGAGCGGGTCGAACCCCGTCTGCAAGCTATTGACCCTGAGTGTGACATCGACGACGGCGCTCTCAGGCGCGGCCGGATCGAGTTCGATGCTGCCTTCGTAGCCGTTGAGCCGGCCTTGCTGCCGCGACATGCCGAGATGCGTCCAGCTGAAGCCGATAAACGTATTGCCCTTGTCAAAGATATACGTCTCCGCCCGCACCGCAGTCGAAACGACTGTCACCGCCATCAGAAGTGCGGTGGTGAAAGCCCAGGTCTGCCTGCGTGCACACGTCATGCCGAATACCTCGTGTCTGTTACAACGATGCTGTCATACCACCATCGACGGCCAATTCCGCCCCCGTGCAGTACGCGCTGTCCTCCGACGCAAAAAACAAAACCGCCTTCGCAATCTCGTCCGCCGTCCCAAGCCGCCGCATCGCCGTCTCGTTGACAAGCGCATCCATCACGGCAGGATTGCGCAAGACGCGCGCGGTCATAGCGGTCTCCACAAACCCAGGAAGCACCGCATTTACGCGGATACCGAACGGCGCGTATTCGACCGCCAGTCCCTTCGTCAACGCAATGACCGCGCCTTTCGTTGCCGAATACGCCGTCAATTGCCGCATCCCGCGCTTGCCCATGATCGAGGCGATATTGATCAGCGAACCATTGCCCGATGCTTTCAGCAACGTCAAATCCGTCGCGCGCAACCCGCACCACACCATCGAGATTGACCTCGCGGATCGTCACCCAATCCGCATCCGTCATATGCCGGAAATCACTTCGGACGTTGCGTCCTGCATTGTTGACGACAACATCGAGCCTCCCGTGTTGGCTGCTCGACAGTGCGGAACATCGCCAGCACATCCTGACCGCGGCTGACATCCACAGTCACGGCAATCGCCGCACCACCCGCAGCTTGGATCGATGCCGCCACCGTCTCCGCCGCGGCGCCATCGACGTCACCGACGTAGACGATTGCGCCTTCGTGCGCGAACAACGCCGCCGTTGCCTTACCAATACCATTGCCAGCGCCCGTGACGAGCGCAATTTTTCCTGCAAGACGTGCCATATCAGCGTCCATAGTTGCCAACTGTGTCAGACACGCGACCTATAGGCCCCGTCCCGGCACCTCGCAATCGCCGCTAGAAGAACCAATAAATAGACCAAAAATCGGCCCCCAGAGCCCTGGACGGCCATCCAACACCCTTTCGGTCAATTTTATTTCAACGGCTGATGTGCCTCATGGTCACGCACCTCGTCGTGCCAGTCGTGACCGACCTTGAACTTGACGCCGAGGCGGAACCTGTCGATGTCGGTGTCATAGCGGTAGGTGGTGCCTCCAAGAACCGCGTTCTGCGCACCGAAGTTCCCGCGAAGATATTCGCCAAAAAAGATCGTGCTGCCGCGATGGAACTCGAAGCCGCCGCCATAAACGCCGCCCGTGCCGATGTTGGCGACCTTGGCAAGACCCGCAGCCGTGCCGTCGAGTTCCGTCCCAATCACCCCGAGACCGCCGGTTGCATAAACGACGAATTCCGGCCGCAGATGAAAACCGACGCGCCCGCGCAACGACGCAAAAAACTGCGTGCCCGCTTTGATTGCTGGATTAGGGGCCAACATCGTGTCGCGGCCCGTATTCGCGGCAATATCGATTTCCGCGCCGAGCGTAAGAGCGCCAGCCCGCAGCCACTCAAGCCCACCCGATGCACCGCCGCCGAAACCGCCGTGGCTCATCGCTTCGTCGGCAGCGCCACCCGTCACGTCATAGCTTGAACGCGCGCCATGCAGAAAAAAGCCGCTGCGAACTTGATGATTGCCGTCCCAGTACTGAGCTTCGGCATCGGTCATCACTGCGCCTGCGAGCACGATGGCCGCAGCTGTCGCGGCACGCTTCAGGCTCTGCATCAATCCGGTCATTGCACGCTCCCGTTCCTACCAGACGTTGCACGTCCGGAAATCTGAACTGAAGCCTTCACTGATTCGGAGAAACCCTGACCAGGGCCGCAGACATGAAGCGGCGGCATCCCGGCTCAGGGGTGGCACGGCGGCCACACTCAGCAGCGCACTCACGCCTTGGGCGGCACCCACTTGTCGCGCATCGTCACCAACTCCTCGGCCGCCGACGGATGCAGCGCCATCGTCGCATCGAAGTCGGCCTTGGTCGCGCCCATCCGCATAGCGATCGCCGCCATCTGCACCATTTCGGCCGCGTCCGGGCCGAGCACATGGCACCCGACCACGCGCTGCGACGCCTGATCGACGACGAGCTTCATCATCATGCGCTCGTCGCGGCCAGACAGCGTGTATTTCATCGGCCTGAACCGCGCCTTGTAGAGATCGATCTCGCCATACTTCGCGCGCGCATCCGCTTCCGTCAGCCCGACCGTACCGACTTCCGGCTCGGCAAAAACCGCCGTCGGGATCAAGTCGTAATCAACGCTCCACGGCTTGCCGCCGAATTGACTATCCGCAAACGCATGCCCTTCGCGAATGGCAACAGGCGTCAACTGCACCCGGTCGGTCACGTCACCGACCGCGAAAATGCTCGCCACATTGGTACGCGAGCTGCGCATCGACGCGAATGGCGCCGTCCTTAGACGTGGTCACGCCCACGACGTCGAGACCGAGGTCATCGACATTCGGCGTGCGGCCGATCGCCAGCATCACTTGGTCGGCGTCAAGCACAGCGCCCGTCGTCAGCGTTGCCCGCAAGCCGCTGCTGTCGCGTGCAACCGACGCGATGTTGGCGCCAGTCACGATCTTCACACCGCGCTTCATCATCGCGGCCGTCAGATCGTCGCGCAAATCGTTATCGAATCCGCGCAGCACCTCCGCCCCGCGATAAACCACCGTCACGTCCGATCCGAGCCCCGCGAAAATCCCCGCAAACTCGAGTGCGATGTAGCCGCCGCCGACGATCACGATCCGCGCCGGCAGCGTCTTAAGATGAAACGCCTCGTTCGACGAAATCGTCAGATCCGCGCCAGGAAACGCGCCTGCCCGTGGCCGTCCGCCAGTCGCCACCAAGATCGTCTTGGCGCGGACGCTGCGCCCATCCGCCAGTTGCACCTGTTGCGGCCCCGCAAGTCGCGCCCGCGTGCGGTAGGTCTCGACCTTCCAGCGATCCAACGTCGACTGATAGGCCTTCTCGAGCCGGTCGATTTCCTTGTCCTTGTTGGCAATCAGCGTCGGCCAACTAAACGTCGGCGCGCCGACATCCCAACCAAAACCCGCCGCATCCTCGAACTCACCGTGGAACCGGCTCGCATAGACCAGCAACTTCTTCGGCACGCAGCCCGCGGATCACGCAGGTGCCACCGACACGGTAGTCTTCCGCGATGGCGACGCGCGCGCCATGGCTCGCCGCCACGCGTGACGCGCGCACGCCGCCGGAGCCCGCGCCGATCACAAACAAATCGAAATCGAAATCCGCCATCTGCCGTAGGTCCTTTGCCTGCGCTTTATTCGTCGAAATCCGGCAACTCCGGCGCCTCGATCTCCCGCACGCCCTTCGGCCCAGCCAGGATCACGCGCTCGGCAATACCGAGAAACAAACCGTTCTCGACCACACCCGGCACCAGCTTCAGCATCATGTCGAGGGCATCGGGATCAGGAATTTCATCGAAATGGCAATCCAGGATGACGTTGCCGCTATCGGTCACAAACGGCTGCCCATCTTTCCCCGCCCGGATTTTCACGGCACCGCTACAGCCCGCGTCTTCCGCCAGCTCTGAAATCATGTCGCGCGTCGCCGCGAGCCCAAACTTCACGCACTCAACCGGCAAGGGAAACTTGCCGAGCGTTGCAACGAACTTGCTCTCGTCGGCGATGACGATCATCCGCTCAGACGCCACAGCGACGATCTTCTCGCGCAGCAGCGCGCCGCCACCGCCCTTGATCACACGCACTTCGCTATCGACTTCATCGGCGCCATCCACCGTCAAATCCAGATGCGGGTGCTCATCGAGCGTCGTAAGTTTGATGCCGAGCGCGCGCGCCTGTTCCGCGGTCGCCTCCGATGTCGGAACGCAGATCACATCGAGTCCCGCTTTCACCTTGGCCCCCAGCAGATCGACGAACTTAGCCGCCGTCGATCCGGTGCCCAGCCCAAGTTTCATGCCCGGCTTGACGTAGCTGAGGGCGCGCTCCGCAGCCATCAGTTTGAAATCGTTCGCCATCAGTGCCTCCATACCTGCGCATCCGGCCCGCTGCCCGCGCACATCTGAGCCGCTCTTTAAGCCCCGGCCTTGACGCTGGCAACCGGCCAAAATCGCGGCTATGACGGCGCAACACGTCCTCCGCCAGTTTCAATCTTGCCATTGCGAGACCTCATGCCACCGGCAACCATCGTTTTCGACCTCGACGGCACCTTGATCGACACCGCCCCCGATCTGATGGGTGCGGTCGACCACCTCTTGAAGCGCAAGGGCCTGCCGTCGGTCGCCGAAAACGAGACCCGGCCACTGATTTCTTATGGCTCCCGCGTGATGCTGAAGCGCGCGCTGACGGTCCTCGATCACAACATCGACGACGCAACCTTCCACGCCTGGTGGACCGAGTATCTCGACATCTACGCCGAAAACATCGCCGAGAAGAGCCGCCCATTCCCCGGCCTCGTCGCGCTGCTCGACCGCCTTGAGGCGTCAGGTCATACCTTCGCGGTGTGCACCAACAAGACCGAAGTGCTATCGAAGAAGCTTCTCGGCGCGTTGAAGCTCGATCATCGTTTCCGCGCCATTGTCGGACGCGACACGCTGGCGCATTCAAAGCCCCATCCTGAGCATCTGTTGGGCACGCTGCGATTGGCAGGCGCCGACCCCAGCGAGGCCGTAATGGTTGGCGATAGTGACGTTGATATCCTGACCGCTCAAGCCGCCAACATACCCGTCATCGCCGTCACCTTCGGCTACTGTCACGCCCCTGTTGCAACGTTCAATCCAAGTGCAATCATCGACCACTACGACAGCTTTGACGCCGCCTTCGCAGCCATAAGGCGTGCACGCGTCTGAATGTCCCAGGCCGATTTACACAGGCCTTCACATCCTTGAATGAATTCACATCTCTCAGTCCATTTGTGGCCACATTCCGCTGGCCTTTTGCTCTCGAACACAGCGTGAGTCTCCCGTCATCGCGGGATCGCAGTCACTGCGCGTGCCAACACGCGCAATCGCATCGAGCACAGCAGACACAAACACAACAAACTGAGCAGCATGCGCCAGCATCACAGACGGAAATTTGTCGGCATGCCGTTCGTTGGATCAAGAAGCACAAGCTTCCAAACTAAAAAAGGATCATGAGCATGTTGAAGAAGATCGTTGCCACTGCCGCCCTCTCGCTGGCTCTGACCGGCGCCGCACTGGCTCAGACGGCAGCACCGGCCGGCCAGCCCGCCGCCCCGGCAGCAGCCCCTGCCCCCGCCGCCGAAGCCCCAGCAAAGCCCGCAGAAGCCGCCGCGCCGCAAGCTGCGACCGCACCGAGCGCAGAAGCCGTGGCTGTGGCCAGCGCCGACGACTGCTTGAAGAACGCTTTCGAGATCGCGCAGAAGGCTGAAGAGAAAAAACTGTCCAACACCGAACTCGACAAAATCGAAGAGCTTTTGACCGCAATGGAAGGCCATTGCGATGCCAACCAGTTCAAGGAAGCCATGGTTGTGCACGGCGACATCAAGTCTCTGATCGACGCGAAGTAAGTACCCCATCATATTCGGCTATCGCAAAGGCACCCCAACGGGTGCCTTTGTCTTTTCACGCCAGCCCTGACAAGTTTCGGGTAGCCACCTCACGCCACTCTGCCATAACCGCCGCAACGAAAGCGGAGATCAGGCAATGCGGCGTCAAGACTGGATCGAATTGGGCGTGCTGTCCTTGCTCTGGGGCACGACCTTCTTTGCCGTCGCCATCGCGTTGAAAGAGGTGCCGCCCGTCACACTGGTCCTCGCACGCTGCGGTCTGGCCGCCTTGATCTTGGTCCCCGTCGTCTGGCTCATGGGCCAATCGCTACCCAAAGGCCGCGATACCTGGCTGGCCTTCATGGTGATGGCGGTCCTCAACAATATTCTACCCTTCACGCTGATCTTCTATGGCCAGCAATTCATCAGCTCGAGCCTGACCTCGGTCCTCAACGGCATGACACCGCTGATGTCGCTGCTGGTCGCCCGCGTTCTTGCCGGCGAAGAACTGCCGTGGAACAAATGGGCCGGCGTCATCATCGGTCTTGCCGGCGTGGCTGTTTTGATCGGACCGGAAATCACCAGCGTAAACATGGCAAGTGCCATCGGCATGCTCGCCGTCCTCGCTGCAACTCTCGCCTACGGTCTCTCCGGGCTTTGGGGCCGCCGCTTCAAAGGCATTCCGCCAATTGCGTCCGCTGCCACGCAAGTGACCTGCTCCACAATCCTGCTCTTGCCGCTGGCGGCTGCAAGCGACCAATTCTGGACCTTGCCTGCGCTCTCAGCAAATACCTGGCTGGCCATCCTGAGCCTCGCCGTCCTCTCGACAGCCCTCGCCTATATTTTCTTTTACCGCATCATGGCGCGCGCCGGATCCAACAACGTCATGCTCGTCACCTTGCTCATTCCTGTTAGCGCCATTGCTCTCGGTGTCAGCATCCTGGGAGAAAGTCTAAGCCTCCGCCAGATCGCCGGCGCTGCCATCATTGGCCTCTCGCTCCTTGTCAACGATGGCCGGCTGTTCGGCTTTGGCACTCCCGCCCCGCAACCGAAGTAGGCATATCCGCTGTTGAGCCGTGCAGCCTCTGCGCTTCTCAGTTGGACGCGGACGGACGCACTCGCTAAGTTTCGACACGCAGTCCTCCATACCGAGACGAGACATGACCACCGTTCCCGCCGACGCGCGCGCTGTTCTGACCATCGACCTCGCCGCGATCCGGGCAAACTGGGCCACCATCAATCGCAATTCAGGCGCCGCCGAATGCGCGGGCGTCATCAAAGCCGACGCTTACGGCCTCGGCCTTGAAGAGATCGCCAACGCCCTGATCAGCGAAGGCGCGCGCACGATCTTCGTCGCGACACTGGCCGAGGCGCGGCGCGTGCGTGCCATCTCATCCGATGTAGTCATCTATGTTCTCGACGGCTTGTTACCCGGCGCGGCGCACGCCTACACGGGCTACGATTTGCGGCCCTGTCTATCGAGCCTCGAAGAAATCCGCGAATGGGCCGCCGTTTCGCAAGCGCGCGGGCAGCGCCTCAAAGCCGCCGTCCATATCGACACCGGCATGAACCGCCTCGGCCTGACCGCCGGCGAAGTTGACGCGCTCGCCGCCGAACCTGCACTCTGGTCTGCCTTCGATTGCACGCTCATCATGAGCCATCTCGCCTGCGCCGACGAGCCACGCAACCCGCTCAACGAACGCCAGCGCGCATGCTTCGACACTCTGCGCAAACGCTTGCCACCCACGCCCGCAAGCCTCGCAAACTCTGGCGGTACGTTTCTCGGCCCCGACTATCACTACGACCTCGTCCGCCCCGGCATCGTCCTTTATGGCGGCCGCGCCTTCGAAGGCCATCCAAGCCCGACCCGTCACGTCGTCACACTCAAGGCGCGCATCCTGCAAATTCGCGACTGCGCCGAGGGCGACACCATCGGCTACGGCGCCAGCTACCGCTGTGACCGGCCATCGCGCATTGCCACCATCGCCTGCGGCTACGCCGACGGTTTCCTGCGCGCCATCTCACGCAAGGATCGCACGTCAGGCGCGGTTGGCTTCGTCGGCCCTCATCCCGTCCCGATCGTCGGACGCGTCTCCATGGATCTGATCACCGCCGACGTCACCGGCGTGCCGTCCGCACTTGCCCATCGCGGCGCTTGGGTCGAAGTTCTCGGCAACCGCACCACGGTCGACGATCTGACCGACCGCGCCGGCACGATCGGCTACGAACTCTTGACCCGCCTCGGCCGCCGCGTGCATCGCGTCTACGTTGACACCACAACATAACCACCACACGCCGCCGAGTTTACGACGTTTGCGGCATCCGGCTGCGGCCTCGTCGATGGCCTTCGGTTCCGCATTGCCAGACCAGAGGCGCCGTGAAATGCTGAAATCGGATCGAAGACATCGACCGGCACCATCGCGAGCAACGGCGAAACCGATGGGCATCACAGCAACGGGAGTAAGACTGCCCATGAAGAAATCAATTCTCAGCGTAGCCCTCGCAGGCGTCTTAGGTCTCGGCCTTGCATCCGCACATGTCGGAACAGCCGTTGCACAAGGCTCGCTGAAGCAAAAAAAAATCGTCTTCGTTAAACCCGGGCAAAAAGTCGTTGGCGTTCGCCCCATCCATCGGCACTCGAATTCCGGCCGTAACGTCGCCATCGGCGCTGCCGCCGTCATCGGCACCATCATCGCCGTCGAAGCCGCCCGCGCCAATTCGAGCGGCGACCGCATGAGCTGCCGCGCGCTGGAAAACCGCTGTGACGATGGCCAGAATTGGGCCTGCCGCCGCCTTGAAGCACGCAACGATTGCTGATCAATTTACCATCGACACTCTGAACCCCGCGATGCCGGACATCGCGGGGTTTATCTTTTCTAGTGCGCGACGACTGTTCGGCACACACTGCTGCAGACTTGACGGCACCCAGAGCGCCCGCAACAGTGCCGCATGACAACAGACCCTCGCCTCTACGCCCCGTCAGCCGCCCGCAACCGCGATCCCATTCGCGATGTGCTCGCCCGCGTGTTGCCATCCCACGGACTGATCCTCGAAATTGCCAGCGGCTCTGGTGAGCACATCACGCATTTTGCTCAAGGGCTGAGCCCAAAACTGCGTGTTCCAACCCTCAGATCCCGATGCCAATGCGCGTGCCAGCATTGATGCTTGGGTGACGGAACTTCAACTCACCAACGTTCGCCCCGCCCTCGAACTTGACGCCGCCTCCGAGGCTTGGCCGGTCGATCGCGCAGACGCGGTCATCAGCATCAATATGATCCACATCGCACCGTGGGCAGCGACCGTTGGCTTGCTCAAGGGCGCGGCGCGCATCCTATCCGCAGGCGGCATTCTCTACCTCTACGGGCCCTACAAACGCGGCGGCGTTCACACCGCGCTGAGCAACGATGCCTTCGATCAGGATCTCCAAAGCCGCAACCCGGCCTGGGGCATTCGCAATCTCGAAACCGTCGCCGAGCTCGCGGCAAGTCTCGGCTTCTCCGCGCCAGCTATAGAAGCCATGCCGGCCAACAACCTGTCCGTCATTTTCCGCCGCATCTGAGCGATACGGCCAGAGATCTGATCGGCCTTAGTTCTTCTTGGTTTTCTTCGCCGCAGCCTTCGGGCTCGGTTCGTCGCCACCACCAAAGCCTGCGAACAGAGACGACAACGGCGCGTTGGCGCTGACACCTGCCGTGTAGGCCTGAACCACACGCACCTTGGTGCCGACTTTGGCTATCGTAGCGAGGTGTGCGACGTGCTCGTTCATCATCCGGAAACAGCCTGACGACGAGGCGCGGCCAATGCTGCGATCGTTGTTCGTGCCGTGGATGCGATAGATCGTGTTGCCGAGGTAGAGAGCGCGCGCTCCTTGCGGATTTTTGAGCCCGCCTGAGACGGTGATGGGGAGGCCTGGCACGCGCTTGTGCATTTCGGGTGGTGGCGTCCAGGTGGGCCAAGCAGCGATCCGGCTGATGCGCTCGGTACCAGACCAAGTGAAGCCGTCGCGGCCGACGGAGATCGGATACTCGTAGGCTTTTTTGCCCGCCAAGACGTAGTAGAGTTTTTTGCCGGCGGTATCAACGATGATGCTGCCGACTTCTTCAGCTTGATCGAAGTAGACGATGGGAGGTGCTGTCGGCGTGATGTCAGGCCTTTCGCCGCCGTCCATGAATTTTGGGTAGACTATGGGGGCATAGGTTTTGCGCGGCTTTGACGCGTTAGCTTCACTCTGCTGCGTCTGCCGTTCAACATCACTTTGATAAACGGGCGCACCACCAACCCATTGGCTCTGAGCCTGCGCGCCACCGGCGGCGAAGATGGCGCACGCTGCCGCAGCCAAGCCCGGGAAAAGTGCCCGATAGAGATCCCGCATGCGTCTCTCCCGAATATGTCGCTGAACGCTAAAGTCGCCAAGCATGCGCCACTGGCTCAGTGCGCCACCTAGTATGGACCCATCAAAATTGATTCGGCCCCAAGCTAATCCCAGCACCACACCGCGCACAAGTTCGCCCCGCGATCCCCCGACGATCAGCCCACCTCGTGTGTCATCCGCGACATAGCCGAAGTGCCATGCCATGACCGCCAAACCAACATGCCCGGGCAAAATGGCCGACGAAACCCTATGCGTCACCGTTGACCGCTTCACCGTCCCGCCCCCATACTGGCCCGGGGGCGGACCTTGGAGAATAGACCATGCAGGTGTCAGATATCCTCGCCAAAAAGAGCCGCGCAACCGTCACGGTCAAGCCGAACGAAACCGTAGCAGACTTGTCCTCGCGTTTGCGTGAAGCGCGCATCGGTGCCGCTGTCGTCAGCCCCGACGGCCACACCATTGTGGGCTTCGTCTCCGAACGCGACATTGCCTACAAATTGTCGGCCCACGGTTCTGACTTCGCCAAGGCGTCGGTGGCCTCGATCATGACCCCGACCGTCGTAACCTGCCGGACTTCGGATACGGTCGCGGCTGTGGCGTCAACCATGCAGCAACGCAACATCCGCCACATTCCCGTCGTCGACGATCTGGGTAAGCTGCTCGGCATGGTTAGCATCCGCGACGTGCTCAATGTTCGCGTCGAAGAGCTGCATCAAGAAACAGCCCTCCTGCGCACGTTCGCCAACGAATCCCTGCGCGAGCCCCAAGACCGCGAATGACCGCTGCGGTTGCGTGAAATCCAAGCACACGCCTTCGCCACCAAAATATTTTACGTCGCGACCACTGCGGCGAAACTCCATAGTGCGCCTCGTCTGCGCAACAAATCACGACGTCACTCCGCGGTACGACAGTCCGCTTACGGCTTAGCGCGAGTACTGGGCGACTTCAGCTTCTTACGGAGCACGAGCGTGCACGCGAAGCGCCACGATCTCGCACATAAAGCGAGAGGCCCAACGCTCCTTTTGCAGCCTTGCGCGCGCGGCGCACACGCCTGACGCGACCGCGCTGCAACGCATTTTGCAGATAGACAAGCGGAGGACGACAGCAGCAACATCACGCAATAACAAACAGCGATGACGCACACGTCGCACGACAGCATGGGCAAAACGTCTGACGAAAAGCCTGAACCCACTGGGGATGTGCACTATGGCGAGCGAACAACTGGCATCAATGACAGCCGCTCCATCCTCACAAGTCGGCAGCGCCGCCACTGCGGAAAAACCGCGACGCCGCATCAAACTGTTCACGGTCCACGGCACCTTCGACAATGAGGCCGGCTGGGACAATTGGAACGCCGACGAAAAGCGGCCGGATGGCAGCCCGCGCAACTTCGTCAATCGGCTCAAACAACGCCTGAACGACCAAGGCATCGATTTCGACGAAGTCGACCATACTCAGTACAATTGGTCGGGCGGCAACAGTCACGACGAACGCCGAACGGCGGCAATCGGCCTCAAAAAGCTGATCCAGAACGTCATCGAAACGGCCCACACCGCACACGGCACCGACTACTACAATGGCGGCGTCTACGTTGTAGGACACAGCCACGGCGGCACCATCTCGCGCATCGCCATGAACATGTGGGACAAGAGCAGCAACGACTACGACCCGATTTTAAAGCACACCATCGACGAAGAACTGAAGCACGACGATCACTGCCAAGTCTGTCTGCGTGAGCGCAACGGCAGCGTCGGACCGAATACGGTTCCGCGCCCGGATCGCGTCTTCACCTTCGGCAGCCCATTCGTCACATTCGAGACCCGCAAGGGCTCCAGTCTCGTCACCGCACGCCTCGGCGTTTGGCTCCTCCGCTTCCTCGGGCTGATCCCGGTAATCGCCACCTATATTTACATGCTCTACCTGCGCGCCGAAAATAAGAATGCTTTGGCGCCAAGTGCCGCGACGGCAGAAGATACCGTTCTTGAAGTTGGACTTCAGCTCATTCTCCCGATCCTGATCTATGCCGTGCTGTGCGTGTCGGCACCAAACTTCGTCACCCGCATCATTTCTCGCGTGATCGGCGGCGGCACCATGCTGCTTGTCGTTTCCAGCATCGCGGCCGCAATCAAATATCTCGGCATTGCAATCGTCGCCGTCTACTACATCGCCTACCTCGCGGGGGTGTGGAGCAGCGGGACTGCGGGCGGCTGGTCCAACGTCAACGCAATCTTTCCCCTCCTCGAAAGCAAGCACCTCGACGACAAGCTCTACTGGCTCAGCCCTGTAATTCTCTATCTGATCTTAGCCATCAACTTGCCCAATCGCTTCCTGTCCTGGATCAACCATGAAGTCGATCATTTGCGCGATCGGTTGCCGAAAAAGTACGATCCTCGCGAAAGCACACCGCTGGCCTATGTGAGTTACCACACAGCAGGCGACGAAGCCGGCGTCGGGCTTAAAAATTTCAGTCTGATCACCTGGATCATTCAGACTCTCTCATACGCTGCCGCCAGCATGCTGATTGTCGGCTTTCTCGTTGCCATTTTAATCGGAGCTGACGTCATCGTTCGCAAGGCAGCCGGCACTGGCATCTTCGAACGCGTCGGCCTATCGAGCCACGCACGCATCGTTCAAGTGATCGACACGCTCACGTTACTGCCCTTGTCGCTATGGTCCCTAGTTGGTGGCTCAACGGACGGTGCAGTGCTCGGGAAACTGCCGAACAAAGACGCAGTCGCGCCCTTCATTCCCGCCGCCCTTGTGAGCTCCGTCGCCAAACTGTTGTTCATCACCATGCCACTTGCGCTCCTTGCTCTGATCGCAGCCATGATCGTGAGTGCACGCCTGCGCGGCTCCGGCAAGGTCTTCGGCAGCGAACGGTTCGCTTGGACGATGGCCAACGAGATCTCTGTGTCGCGCCGTGCCAACGCCAACACCATGCTGCGTAAAATTCTCATCACACCGGAAGCCTGGCGGCAGGGCGAATTAGCGCACTGCTACTACTACAAGAGCGACGCGATCATCGACGATGTGGCTGATCATATCGCCAACCCCTCCAAGCATGTGCCCGATCAGCCGACCAGCTACGGCACGAACGCAATCAAAGCACTGCGTTGGTTTGTCGTTACCCTCTTCGTCCTCGGCATTTTTGTTGCAGCCGTGCCCCAGGCCGTCAGAATGCAAACCGCAGCGGTAAAGGAGGAGGCGGCTCAAGCAGCGCGCATGGCACAAACGAATGCAACGCGCGTTCCGCCAACTCCCACAAAGCCCTGAATCGTGCCACAACCGGCCTTATGGCCAAAGCATCCAAAACCCTCTTCGTCTGCCAGAACTGCGGCGTCAGCCACACCAAGTGGGCCGGTAAATGCACCGGCTGCGGCCGCAGTGCAGTCGTCGGTGTCGATTTGAAACGAACAATTACGCGGCGTTAGCCTAGCCCGTACACGGTCCAACAACTCCTGCGCGATAGATTGCAACCTTCAATCTGCCGCAGCGATCAGGACCGCATCGATGAAACGCAGCCAAACAGGCACAGGCATCAAATACACCATAGCCGCCACGTCACAATCGCGGCCGCGTGTTTCACGACCTTACCAGCCGCGGCACAAACAGCGCCGGCCGCATGCGACCAGCAAAGCGAACGTGTCGCCACGCCGCGTCAGATGAAAGTACTCTGCACGGCCAAAATCGGCAATCAAGGCTTGGATAAGAAGGCTTATGCCGATGCTCATTTCTGGCGCGCGCGCGCAAGAGCACATTTGCACGAGGACGACGGTATTGTCGCCGACTACACGGTCGCAGTCGAATTGGATCCGACCAACTCACGCATACTGCGGGGACGCGCCTTTCAACATCTACGCGAAGGAAGTGTTGAGGAAGCGCGGTTGGATATGGCCAAAGCTGTCGCAGCCGACCCAACCGACCCTTTCAACATTATCAACAACGCGAGCTTCGGCTTCGATCAGCGTACCTCCGCGATTGATCTCTACGCTAAAGCCCTCGAGACCGGACGCAACAGGCCCTCGATGCTCTACATGCGGGCGTCGATGTTCCTCGCCAACAACCAGATCGCGGCAGCAGAAAAAGATGCACGTGAAATCCTGACCTTCACTGATCAACAACTCTGGGAGTCTCCATCGGAAGATTATGAAACGCAAAAAATCGATCTGAAAACAGCAACCCGGTTTTTGCTGGCTGAAATTTCCTATGCGAAGAACGACAGCGCAAAAGCCGAGAGTCGAGCACGATGCCGCAATTGCCGAGCGTCCGTCAGCAGCGACGTATCATGCGCGGGCCAATTTTTATCGCAAGTATCCCTTCGGCACAGATTCGACCGCCCCAAGGAAAAGTCCGCTTCCCGATGCAAAGCGCGCGACCGAGTTGGAACCCGCAACCTCCTACGCCTTCGCCACCTATGCCGAGCAATTGCA
Organism: uncultured Alphaproteobacteria bacterium; assembly: GCA_963831185.1. GTDB lineage: Bacteria > Pseudomonadota > Alphaproteobacteria > Rhizobiales > Hyphomicrobiaceae > JABFRJ01. Next base: position 32,088 of record CAWHPE010000001.1, on the reverse strand, counting down.
CTTGGCCAAGCGGCTTCCTGAAGCCATGACAGCAATCACGCGCAGCCTGGAATTGAAGCAAAACGACGGCCGTTTGAGATGGGCGAAGGCGCGCATTTTGCGCGAAACGGGGGAAACCGGTCCCGCGATCTCTGAAGCGCTCGCCTCGCTCGAAATCGCGCTCGCATCAGATGCCGAATTCGCGGAATTCCTATTCGAGAAACTGCAGCGCGTAGGGTACCTCGACGATCAAGCCGTTCGAAGCACGTGGCATGGATGCGGTCACAGACGGCATTACGGCATGCATGCATGATCCAATGTGCTGGTAAGGGTTAAACAATGAAACTTTCGAACACAAAAATCATTGCGGCCGTCATCCTGTGGCCCGCGTGTCTGCCATCGTCTGCCGCAGCCAATTCGAATGAGTCCTTCTTAGCGTCTGTTCGTAGTCAAACGCCGATCCATTGGTGCGAACCGCGAAATCAATCCCGCATTTCCCGCCGTCCCACAGTTCTCGCGCCGCGCACCGTCGCGCGTTGGTGCGCCCTGAACAAACCAATCGATACTACACAAGCAGCAATGGCTCGCGCCGATGGAACTATCCGATGATCACCGCATCGAGATTCCCCACCTGGTCCGCAAGAGCTCTCACGCTCTGCGTCGGCATAATCGCCTTTTCACAGGCCGCAGGCGCTCAATTCATAGGCGTCGATAGCAACCGCTCAGGCACGTTCAGTCACGCAACAAAGGACTACCCCGATTGCATGTTGCGGACGCCGAAAAATGAAATTGAGAAATGCGTGGCGCCCAAGCCCGACGCGAGCCTAGAAGCCAACGCGCGCGCCGCCGTTCACATGCGTCGCGCATACGATCTGTCATGGATATACGAAAAAACCGCCGAGGCAGCAGAACAAGCCGAAGCCGCCGTGCAAGCGCTGCCGAAATCTGCTGATACTCTTCACTTCGCAGCCCGCATGGCGCTCTTCACATCGCGTGGCGCCGAGTTTACGCCTGCTCTAAATCTCGGTCATGAACGCGCAAAAGCCGCGCTTGAAATTCGCCCCGATGATCCGGACATCCGCAACACCCTTGCGCAGTACGCAATCCGAGCAATAAAACTTGCGGAGGCCTTCGAGATCGTCTCAGCCATCCTCAAAGACGTGCCAGATAATTTTGATGCGCGCTCCACACGCAGCGACTTATACGCCGGAAACGGCGCATTCGAACAAGCTGCCGACGATCTCGATTATGCCATCAAATTGAGAGCAGACGATTTCTCATTGCGCTTGCGCCGAGCTTATATCTTGGTCAACCTCGAACGCCCGGCAGATGCCATTCCCGAGTTGGATAAGGCACTCGCGAGCCGGGAATACAAATATATGATCGAACCGCGGATCACTCGGGCAGCCCTTCACCGGCGCCTCGGCAACTTCGACGCCGCCATCAAGGATCTGTCGTTTGTCATCGACGGACCAGGCGATGGCATGAAGATCGCGCCAATGATGCCGGACCAGCAAGGCGGCGTCTTGCTGCAACGTGGGATGGTCTACTTCAAGCTCGGACGCACTGCGGAAGCGATGCGCGACGTCGAGGCCTCGCTTGCCCTTCATGGAGTTCAACGCATTCTGAAAACGCAGCTATTTTTACGTCAGCACGGGTACACCAAAGTAAAAATCGATGGAAAGATGACGGACACCATGCGCGATTCGATCATCGCCTGCTTTGGCGCTGAAAAATGCGGTACAGTCTTTGTCGAAAAACTCTAAGCGCCCACAATGTCGCGCATCGCGGTCATCTCGGCGCGCGTTCCGCCAACTCCCACAAAGCCCTGAATTCGTGCCACAACCGGCCTTATGGCCAAAGCATCCAAAACCCTTTTCGTCTGCCAGAACTGCGGCGTCAGCCACACCAAGTGGGCCGGTAAATGCACCGGCTGCGGCGAGTGGAACACGCTTGCAGAAGAGCAGGACCTAAGCGCCACGCCGGGCTCGGGCCTGAAATCGGCGTCGAAAGGCCGCGTCGTCGCACTGGAATCATTGCAGGGCTCCACGCGTGAAGCGCCGCGCATGCCAACCGGCATGGCCGAACTCGACCGTGTCACCGGCGGCGGCATCGTGCCGGGCTCCGCCCTCCTGATCGGCGGCGAACCCGGCATCGGCAAATCGACGCTGCTGCTGCAATTGACCGCCCGTCTCGCCGAACTCGGCCGCCGCGCCATCTATTTCTCTGGCGAAGAAGCCGTCGCGCAAGTGCGCCTGCGCGCCGAGCGTCTCGGCCTCTCGGCATCCCCCGTCGCGCTCGCGTCCGAAACCAATCTCTCGAATATCCTCGCCACCCTCGACGCGGAACGTCACGCCGACCTCGTCGTCGTCGACAGTATTCAGACCCTGTGGGCCGACGGCCTTGATGGCGCCCCCGGCACCGTCAGCCAGGTCCGCGCCGCCACGCAAACATTGATCCGCTACGCCAAGCAGGCCGGATGCGCCGTGCTTCTCGTCGGCCACGTCACCAAGGAAGGCAATATCGCCGGTCCCAAAGTCATCGAGCACATGGTCGATACCGTGCTCTATTTCGAAGGCGACCGCGGCCACCCCTTCCGCATCCTGCGCGGCATCAAAAATCGCTTCGGCGCCACCGACGAAATCGGCGTCTTCGAGATGGTCCAGAACGGTCTCGTCGAAGTCGAAAACCCCTCCGCGCTGTTCCTCGGCGATCGCGATACCTCGGCGCCCGGATCAGCCGTCTTCGCGTCCATCGAAGGCACCCGCCCGGTCCTGGTCGAGATCCAGGCCCTCGTCGCCCCCTCGTCGCTCGGCACGCCCCGCCGCGCCGTCGTCGGCTGGGACACGAACCGCCTCAACATGCTGCTGGCCGTCCTCGGCGCGCGCTGCGGCGTGTCCTTCGCCGAACATGACGTCTACCTGAATGTCGCCGGCGGCATGAAAGTCACCGAGCCCGCCGCCGACCTCGCCGCCGCCGCCGCCCTTCTCTCCTCGTTCGGCAACGTCACCCTGCCGTCAGACGAGGTGTATGTCGGCGAAATCAGTCTCTCCGGCGCTCTGCGTCCGGCCGGTCATATGACCTCGCGCCTGAAAGAGGCCCAGAAACTCGGCTTCACCCGTGCCATCGTCCCCGCCTCCGGCGAACTCGACGTCAAAGCCACCAAGCTGTCGATCAAGCGGCATCCGCACCTACAGGCCCTCGCCGCACTCCTGGTTCCGGACTGAACAATCATCATTAACGCAGAAACCAGACCGGGAACCCGGTGGGAACACTTGGCCAAACCCGATATGTCATGCGAATCGTGCTAGCGGATCGCTGAAACGGACACGAAATCGCCTTACCAAGTCCCCTATTGCTGGGCAGACTTTTGCGCCATTCCCGCGCGTTTCAAGGGCACCTTTGACAGGGCACGAATTAATGACTGGCTCTCCGACCTATCTCGACGCCGCGTTTCTGGCAGTCGCTCTGATTTCGGGGCTTCTGGCCATGTACCGTGGCTTCAGCCGCGAAGTGCTATCGATCGGCTCTTGGCTCGCCGCTGCAGGCGCTGCAGCCTATTTCGTCATGTTCCACAAGCCGACCGCCGAAAACATTTCCCAGCAAATGGGCATCGGCAACGTCCAAATCGCCCAGATCGGCGCTGCAGCCCTGATCTTTCTCGTCACCCTGATTGTCGTGCACCTCATCACCTCGCGCATCTCTGACCTCGTCCTCGACAGCCGCATCGGCATGATCGACCGCGTCCTCGGCTTCTTGTTTGGCATTGCACGCGCTTTCGTCCTCGTTCTGGTGCCCTACATGGGCCTCGCTGCAGCGGTCGAGAAAAAGGATCAGCACCCCGAGTGGGTCCGCAACTCCTGGTCGGTTCAGTTCATCGAGCCGGCCGGCGACAAGCTCGCCGTCTACCTGAAGACTTAGGTCGAGACCTTCTACGCCAAAAAGGCCGAAAAGCAGGGCTGAGGCTCCTGGGCTGCAGGTGATTCTGTCTACGCCTGTGCCCAGCGGTCGCACCCGCGCTCAAAACTGCGGCATCCCTGCACAGCACTTAGAAATTCAGCAACCGTTTCGCCCTTTTCAGGGGAGAATTGCGTCATCACCGCATGGCGCCGGACTGTCATCTGCCCTATATAATCCGGACGTGCAGGCACGGCAGCGGCACCAATTGAGCGCGAGGCACCTATGGCGGCTTTCCCCCACACACTGGAAGACGCGTCGATCGAGTTGCCAGCCCCCGACCGGACACCGCTGGATCTTGAGGCCGACCGCCTGCACGAAGAGTGCGGCGTGTTCGGCGTCTACGGCCACCCGGAAGCCGCCGCCCTCACCGCCCTTGGCCTCCACGCCCTCCAGCATCGCGGCCAGGAAGGCTGCGGCATCGTCACCAACGACGGCAAGACCTTCCACCAAGAGCGCCGCCTCGGTCTCGTCGGCGACAACTTCAACCGCGCCGATGTCATCCAGCGTCTGCAAGGGTCGATCGCCATCGGCCACAACCGCTACTCAACCACGGGCGCCGTCACGCTGCGCAATGTGCAGCCCTTCTTCGCCGAACTCGACACCGGCGGCTTCGCCCTCGGCCACAACGGCAACCTGACCAACGCGCTCTCCATCCGCCAGGAACTCATCCAGTCCGGCGCCATGTTCCACGCCACGTCCGACACCGAGGTCGTGCTGCACCTCGTCGCCCGCTCCAAAAAGCGCCGCATGGTCGAACGCTTCATCGACGCACTGCTGCAGATCGAAGGCGCCTACGCCTTCGTCGCCATGACCGACGACATGCTGATCGGCGCCCGCGACCCCATCGGCATCCGTCCGCTGGTGCTCGGCCGTCTCAACGGCGCGTATGTCCTCGCCTCCGAAACCTGCGCCCTCGACATCGTCGGCGCCGAGTTCGTGCGCGAAATCGAGAACGGCGAAATCGTCACCATCTCGAAGGACGGCATCGAAAGCCATCGCCCGTTCCCGCGCCGCCCTGCACGTCCCTGCGTGTTCGAGTACATCTACTTCGCACGCCCCGATAGCATCGTCGGCGGCCGTCAGGTCTACGACGTGCGCAAAGCCATGGGCGCCGAACTCGCGCGCGAAGCCCCCGTGCCCGCCGACGTCATCGTGCCGATCCCCGACTCGGGCGTTCCCGCCGCCATCGGCTTTGCCGCCGCGAGCAAGATCCCGTTCGAACTCGGCATCATCCGCAATCACTATGTCGGCCGCACCTTCATCGAACCCGAGCAACGCATCCGCCAGCTCGGCGTCAAACTCAAACACTCCGCCAACCGCTCCATCGTCAGCGGCAACCGCGTCGTGCTCATCGACGACAGCGTGGTGCGCGGCACGACCTCGAAAAAGATCGTGCAGATGATGTTCGAGGCCGGCGCCAAGGAAGTGCACATGCGCATTTCGAGCCCACCCATCACGCATCCCGATTTCTACGGCATCGACACGCCACGCACGCAAGATCTGCTCGCCGCCAACATGACGGTCGAAGAGATGCGCGACTACATGGGCGCGACCTCCCTCGCCTTCATCTCGGTCGACGGCATCTATCGCGCGATGGGCTTCGACGGCCGCGACGATCGCGCGCCGCAGTTCACGGACCACTGTTTCACCGGCGACTATCCGACCCGTCTGGTCGATCAACACGGCGAAGGGCACGGCAAGCAGCTCTCGCTCCTCTCAGAAGCGCGTTAATCTCCCTCATGTCCTCATCCGCGACTGATCCCTCGTCCTCGAAGCCGCTCGCCGGCCGCGTGGCTCTCATCACCGGTGCCACGCGCGGCATCGGCCGCGCCGTAGCCCTCGCCTACGCCAAAGCCGGCGCGCACCTCGTGCTCACCGGCCGCACCTCGGGCGCACTCGAAGAAATCGACGACGAAATCCGCAAAGTCGAAGGCAAGAATTCTGCCGGTGCCACGCTCGTCACGCTCAATCTCAAGCATGGCGACAAGATCGACACCTTGGGCCCAACGCTCTATCAGCGCTTCGGCAAGCTCGACATCCTCGTCGGCTGCGCCGGCATCCTCGGCCCGCTTTCTCCGCTCGGCCACATCACCACCGACGCCTGGAATGAAATCGTCGAGATCAATCTCACCGCCAACTGGCGCTTGATCCGCACGCTCGACCCGCTGCTGCAGCGCTCTGACGCTGGTCGCGCCATCTTCGTGACCTCGGGCGCAGCATCCGGCGCCAACGCCTATTGGGGACCCTACGCCGTCACCAAAGCCGGTCTCGAAACCTTGGCCAAAACCTACGCCGAGGAGAACGCCAACACCAACGTCCGCGTCAACCTGATCTCGCCCGGCCCGATCCGCACGCGTATGCGCGCCAAAGCCTTCCCCGGCGAAGATGCGATGACCCTGAAAACACCCGAAGACATCGCGCCGCTCTTCGTCGAACTCGCGCTCCCCACCCACACCGCCAACGCCCGCATCCACGATTTCAAGAACGGCACGGTGCGGTAACTGAGGCAGCGCTGTAGTTCACGTCAGCATTTGCTCGATCGCTGACATCGGATAGCAGTGGCCAGTTACGTCCTCACTGTCATGGCCGGGCTTGTCCCGGCCACCCATTTTCCGGCAAACTCAGAGCCTGAATTTGGGCTCGGCTCATGCGCAATCACGTCTATTTCGTCTACATGCTCGCGAGTTGTAAGAACGGTACGCTTTATATCGGTGTGACGAACGATCTGAGGCGCAGAGTGGAGCAACATCGGCTCGGAGAAGCGAGCAAGTTCACCGCGAAATACAAGGTCTTCTATCTCGTCTGGTTCGAAGTGCACCACGACATCAATGCCGCAATCCAACGCGAAACGTCTATGAAGCGGTGGAAGCGGGACTGGAAGACGAACCTCATCGAGCGTGATAATCCTCACTGGAGTGACTTTTATCCGAGCTTGGCCTGCGGGCTCTGATCACGGCACCTCATAAGAACCCTCGACACTTGCTGATAGATGGGTGGCCGGGACAAGCCCGGCCATGACAACAGGGGGAGTTGGCTCCTGTCCCAATGCTACAACGAAACCGTAAGTTGGGTTAGAGTAGCCCAAGCCCTCACAGAAAAATCGCCGTAGCCCGTCCACGCGCAACTCAACTTTTCACACAACGTTCGGGCGGCGCTCATGTGCTAGCCCTACCCCCTTTTCACTACCACCGTCCGCACTGTCACGATGGTCTCGCTCAGCACCGGATAAATTTCCTGCGTGCCGCGCTCCGTCACATCCACCTGCCAGCCCGCCGCCCGCAGCAGGTCGATGAAATCCAACGTCTGCGCGCGCATCGGATCGGTGAATACCGCGCGCCCGCCCGGCGCCAATGACGCTTCGAGAATTTTAAGGATCGGCGGATAGGTCTCGTTGTCGTAGAGCACGTCCGCCCCCGCGATGATGTCAAACCGCCCCGGCAAGTCCCATGTGTACCAATCGACCATGGTCCACGTCACCGGCGGCACTGTCATTCGCCGACGCGTTATGCGCGCCAAGATCGAGCGCGATCTGGTTGTGATCCGTCGCCGTGACGCGCGCGCCGAGTTTCGCCGCCACCATCCCCGGCAGCGCGATGCCTGCGCCCAACTCCATCACCGACACGCCCTTGAGCGCTAAACCCTCGGCCGCGAAATAGTCGGCCATAACCACCGCCGACTCCCATACCTTCAGCCCGTAAGGAAACACGTCGTGCGTCTCGCAGAGATCGATGATCGCCCCGTCGTCGTGCACCGCGTCGATCCGCCAGACGCCGCCCCCCGCCATGATCGTCTGCTGCGTCAGTGGCAAACCCGATAAATCGCTCACGCCAAACCCCAATCCGCAGCCTGAGGCCGCTCCCCTGCTTGCCCGCCGCCCGCCTTCCCTATAGACGAACATTGAATAAGCAAATGCGCTAATCGGTCGATAGTCCCCTCACCCGCCCTATCGGGCCCCCTCACCCTCAAGGGCGCGGGGAAGTACGCAGAAATCTCTCTTTTCCCCTTCTCCCCCAAGCGGGAAGGTCGGCGAAACGGGGATGAGGGGCCTGTTGTCTGGCTAACGCATTTGCAGTTCCAAACACCTAACTGCCAACGGTTCTTGAGCGCACACTCCCATGCACCATTTCACCTACAAGAACCGCACGCTCCACGCTGAAGGCGTCAGCGTCGAAAAGATCGCGGCCGAAGTCGGCACGCCGGTCTACATCTATTCCGCCGCCACCATCGAGCGGCACTACACGGTATTCGCCGCAGCAGTCGGTGCACCGAAAAGCCGCGTATTCTACGCCATGAAGGCCAACTCCAACCTCGCCGTCTTGCGCACGCTCGCCCGTCTCGGTGCCGGTGCCGACACCGTCTCCGAAGGCGAGGTGCGCCGTGCTCTAGCGGCCGGCATCCCTGCCGAACGCATCGTCTTCTCCGGCGTTGGCAAATCCGAGCAGGAACTCGCCTACGCCGTCGCGCAAGGCATCTACCAGATCAACATCGAAACCGAGAGCGAACTCGAACTCCTCTCCAAGGTCGCGAGCGCACAGGGCAAGCGACAAGCCGCCGTCATCCGCGTCAATCCCGATGTCGGTGCAGGCGGCCACGCCAAGATCACGACCGGCTCCGACGCCAACAAATTCGGCGTCAGCTTCTCGACCGCCGGCCGCATCTTCGCCCGCGCCGCCAACATGCCCGGCGTGCGGATGCTTGGTCTCGCCACCCACATCGGCAGCCAGATCCTCGACCTCGACGACCTCACCGCTGCCTTCGCGCGCATGCGGTCTTTGACCGAACAACTCCGCGCCGAAGGCCACACCGTTGAGCGCGTCGATCTCGGCGGCGGCCTCGGCATCCCCTACGACATCCCCGAGGACTTCACGCACGGCCCCGATCTCATCCACGCCTACGCCGACATGGTGGAGCGCACGTTCAAGGGCCTCGACGTGGAACTCGGCTTCGAACCCGGCCGTCTCATCGTCGGCAACGCCGGCATCCTGTTGACGCGCGCGCTCCATCTCAATCCGCGCGCCCATACGACATTCCTCGTCGTCGACGCCGCCATGAACGATCTCGTCCGCCCCGCCATGTACGAGGCCTATCACGAGATCTGGACCGTGAAGCAGTCGCCGGCCGGCGCGCCGCGCAAGACCTACGATGTCGTCGGCCCCGTCTGCGAAAGCGGCGATACCTTCGCAACCGCCCGCCAGTTGCCGGAAACAATGCCCGGCGACCTCGTCGCCTTCATGACGGCGGGTGCCTACGGCGCGACCATGTCCTCGACCTACAACACGCGCCTGCTCATTCCCGAAGTCCTCGTCTCCGGCGATAAGTACGCCATCGTCCGCCCGCGCCCGACTTTCGACGACCTGATCAAGCTCGACCGCGTGCCCGACTGGCTCGCTTAGCAAACCACCGGCCTCGTCCATTTGATCCGTCTCCCTGAGGCCGGATGAGGTCCTTCGTCTCAACACATGCTTCTGGAGTTCCCGATGTTCTACGACGCCCTCGAAAACAAGCACGGCATGAAGCACGACCCCTGGAAGTCTCTCGCCATTCCGCGTCCAATTGGCTGGATCTCCACCGTCAGCAACGATGGCGTCGCCAACCTGGCGCCCTATAGCTTCTTCAACGCCATCGCCGACCGGCCGCACTATGTCTGCTTCGGTTCGGCCGGTATGAAAGACACCCTGCGCAACATCGAAGAGACGAAAGAATTCGTCTGCAACATCGCCAACTACGAACTGCGCGATAACATGAACATGAGTTCCGCCGCCGTCCCTTACGGCGTCGATGAATTCCCGCTCGCCGGTCTCACCGCTGCAAAATCGAAGCTCGTGAAGCCGCCGCGCGTCAAAGAAGCACCGGCCTCCTTCGAATGCCGCCACTTCCAAACCATCGCTCTCCCCGGCGCCGGCAAATATCAGTCGAGCTACAATCTTGTGATCGGCCTCGTCGTCGGCATTCACATTGACGACCGCTACGTCAAAGACGGCATGATCGACGTCGGCGCGATGAAGCCCATCGCCCGCCTGGGCTACATGGATTACGCCGTCGTCACACCCGAGACCATTTTCGCCATCAATCGCCCCGAGGTCGACGCCGACGGCAAGGTCGTCAGCACCAAGCCGGCAGCCTGGGATGGACAATATCGCTGACGCGGGGCGCGGCGCTTGACCTCGCGGCGGGACCGGCTAGGCTGACATTCATAAATTCGAATATTTGCCGCAGGGAGGATAATATGGCGGACAAAACACTCGATACTAAAGGCCTGCAGTGCCCGATGCCGATCCTGAAAGCCAAGAAGGCGATCATGGACGTGCCCAAAGGCGGGACGCTTGAAGTCCTCGCCACCGACCCCGGCGCCGTGGCTGACTTCCAAGCCTTCTGCCGCACCACAAAGAACACCTTGGTCGAACATTCCGAAGACGCCGGCGTGTTCCGCTTCCTGATCAAGCACACGGCACCCTGAGCCAAGCGCGGGAGTAGCGGCGTTGATGAGTGAACCAGCCAACACCGCAACTCTCCCCCTCGCCGTGCGCAATACCACCATCGGCGGCGACCACATCAACGCGCTCGGCCATCTCGAAGCGGGCACCTATGTCACCCTGTTCGAGACGGCCATCGCACCCTTCTTCTCCCGCATCGGCTTAACCGACGAACGCCTGCTCCATACCGCAGCCAACGGCACGGTCCTGAGCCCCTTTCTTGTTGAAATGCATGTCAGTTACTTCGCCGAACTGAACCCCGGCGATAGCGTCGGCATCGCCGCACAGCTCCTTGACCACGACGTCCGGCGCGCGCGGCTGATGCTCACCATGACGAAGCACCCGCACGGCCGCCCTGCCGCCGCCTGCGAGCTGCTGATCCTGAACATGGACACTGTTACCCGTAAGCCCGCAGCGTGGTCGACAACACAAGCGGCAGCGTGGCAGACATTGATCCGCGACCAAGGGCTCGGGCCAATGCCCAGCCACGCAGGCCGCGCCATCGGCGCGCTCAAGCCGGCCTAGAGATCAGCTTCGGAGTATTGCATGTCCGCCATCGAACAGGTTCCTCTGCGCATCCTTGGCGGCTCCGGGACCCGCGTCTCGGCTCTCTGTCTTGGAACCATGATGTTCGGTGACCGCACCGACGAGGCGACCGCGACACGCATCGTCGATCACGCATTCGAAAACGGCATCAACTTCATCGACACCGCCAATCAATACGCCGGCGGACGCTCCGAAGAAATCACCGGCCGCCTGATCAAGGCCAAACGCAACCAGTGGTTCCTCGCAAGCAAGGTGGGCAACCCCGCCGGTCCCGGCCGCAATAATCAGGGCCTGTCACGCAGCCACATTTTCAATCAAGTCGAACAGAGCCTGAAGCGTCTCGCCGTCGATCACATCGACTTGCATTACGTCCACCTGCACGATCCCAACACCCGATGGGAGCATGTTGTCGAAACCTTCGGCACGCTCATCCGCCAGGGCAAGATCCGCGAGTGGGGCCTCTCCAACGTGCGCGGCTGGCATATCGCGCACATCGCCAACGTCTGCGATCAGAACGGCGTACCGCGCCCCGCCGCCGTGCAGCCCTACTACAATTTGATGAACCGGATGCCTGAGGTCGAGGTCATCCCAGCCGCGCGCACGTTCGGCCTCGGCGTCGTGCCCTATTCGCCCATCGCGCGTGGCATCCTCAGCGGCAAATATCAACTCAATGTCGCCCCGTCTGCCGATAGCCGCGCCGCCCGCGCGGATAAGCGCATGATGGAAACCGAATGGCGCCCAGAAAGCCTCGATATTGCCGCCAAATTAAAAGCCCACGCCGAAACGCGCGGTGCCACGCTCGTGCATTGGGCCGTCGCCTGGGTGCTCAACAACCAAGCCGTCGCCGCCGCCATCGCCGGCCCGCGCACCTTCGAGCAATGGACCGACTACTTGGGCGGAGCGAGCTACACCTGGACCGCCGAAGACGAGAAACTCGCCAATAGCCTCGTGCCATCAGGCCACGCTTCGACACCCGGCTACACCGATCCGAAATATCCGGTCGAAGGCCGCTTCGCCAAGATCGCTTGAAGCACAACAACGCCGCCACCGCGACCTCACAAAAAAACGAGAGCCCCATCATGAGCGCCACCATGAAAGCCGCCGCCCTCACAGATACCAGCATTGAAATCCGCGAAGTCCCGCGCCCGGTACCCGCCCCCAATCAGGTGCTGGTCCGCGTCCGTGCATCGGGTCTCAACCGCGCCGACCTCATCATGCTCGGCGGCGCCAAACACGGCAATGCCGGTGGCCCCGGCACCATCCTCGGTCTCGAGTGGGCAGGCGAAATCGTCGAATGCGGCAGCGAAGTCAAAGGCGGTTTCAAACCCGGTGACCGCGTTATGTGCTCAGGCAACGCCGGTTACGCCGAATACGCCGTGACCGACTGGGGCCGCATCGCAAAACTTCCCTCGAACAACATGAGCTGGGAACAAGCCGCAACACTCCCGATTGCGCTCCAGACCATGCACGACGCTGTCGTCACCAATGGCCGCCTGGCAGCAGGCGAGACCGTCATGATCCAAGGCGCGAGCACAGGCGTCGGCTTGATGGGCCTGCAGATCGCGAAACTGAAAGGTGCGCGCTTCGTCATCGGCACCTCCACCAATGCCGCCCGTCGCGACCGACTGGCGGAGTTCGGCGCCGATCTCGCCGTCGACACCACCGATCCGCAATGGCCCGATCAGGTGCTCGCCGCGACCGGTGGAAAAGGCGTCGATCTCATCGTCGATCAGATCTCGGCCAGCGTCGCCAATCAGAATTTGAAGGCCGCAGCCGTCCTCGGCCGTATCGTCAACGTCGGCCGCCTCGGCGGCAACAAAGGCGAGTTCGACTTCGATCTCCACGCCTTGAAGCGCATCGACTATATCGGCGTCACCTTCCGCACACGCTCCGTCGATGAAGTCCGCGAGATCAACCGCAAGATGCGCGAAGACCTCTGGCCCGCAATCGAGGCCAGCAAACTCGCGCTCCCGATCGACCGCACCTTCCCGCTCGATCAAGCAGCCGCAGCACTCGCGCACATGAAGGCCAATGCCCACTTCGGTAAAATCATCCTGACGAACTAAGGCGCGGCAGGCCCCTCGCAAGTGCATGACAATTTCGGTTCGCCCGTGACAGAATAAGACTTAGTCTTCGCCGAAGACCTCGTGCCCGGGAGTTGCTATGTACAAGCACATTTTGATTGCGACAGACGGATCCGAGCTCGCAGGCAAAGCGCTCGAACAAGGCTTGTCGCTCGCCAAAGCACTCGCCGCCCGCGTCACGATTGTCACCGTGACGGAACCATGGGCCACGCAAATCACGGGCGAAGCGGCCATCGCTTTCCCAATTGAAATGTACGACAAGTCCGTCGCGGCTAACGCCGCCGACATCCTTGCCAAAGCGAGCGCCGTCGCAGCCAAGTCCGGCGTGCCCTTCGATACCCTGCACGTCAAGGAACGCTATCCCGCCGAAGGCATTCTGGACGCCGCCAAATCCAAAGGCTGCGACGCCGTCGTCATGGCGTCCCACGGCCGCCGTGGACTGTCGCGCCTACTGCTCGGCAGCCAAGCCGACAACGTCGTCAAGCACAGCACGATCCCGGTTATCATTTGCCGCTGACAAGCGGCGTTCCACAGCATCACCGATACCGGGAAAGTTGGACCGCATGTGCTTTTCTGCCCACGCGAGTTTTATTGCGGCCGGTGTCACAGGCCTCATCGGCATCGCGTGTTTCACCAAAACAGAAACGCCGCGCGATTGGCCGCTTGCAGCGATGCCACTGCTGTTCTCAGCGCAACAGGCCGTCGAAGGTCTGTTGTGGCTGACCTTGCCAGCCGCACCGCACCAAGCCCAAGCGTCGATGCTAACCCTCGTCTTCTTGCTGTTCGCAAAAGTGTTCTGGCCGGTTTATGTGCCAACCACCGTGCTCTTGATCGAGCCTGACTCGACCCGCCGCGCCATCATGCGTGCCATCCTGTTGGGTGGCATCGCCATCGCTGCGTACTTTCTCTACGTCATCCTCAACATCCGGCACGAAGCGTCGATCCTGGGTCAACACATCGTCTATGAAGCCCCGCAAGATTTCCCCTGGAGCGTCGCCGCTTTGTATTTGGCCGCCACCTGCGCCGCGCCCTTGCTCTCGTCACATCGCACCGTCCAGCTGCTGGCCTGCATCGTCATCACCGGCGCGACCATCACCTATGCCTACTATTGGGACGCCTTCACCTCGATCTGGTGCTTCTTCGCCGCCGCCGGCAGCGCTGTCATTTACCTGCATTTCGTGGAGGAAAAGCGCGCCCGCGCGATGCCGCCGCTGGCATAAACCGAGCGCGGATCACCGCACTCACAGTGGCAGGGTAATCTGTGCCCGCAAGCCGCCTTCGGGCCGGTTGCTCAGCGACAGTGCACCACCATGCGCCTCTGCAATCGACGCGGCGATCGCAAGTCCAAGGCCGATGCCGCCCGTCTCCCGGCTGCGCGACGTCTCAAGCCGGTAGAACGGCTGCAGCACACGCGCGATCTGATCCTCAGGAATGCCGGGACCATTGTCTTCGACCGCAATCTGGACGTCCGACGCCAGGTGTGTCAGCGACACCGTCGCGCCGCCTCCATACTTGACTGCATTGTCGATGAGATTTGTGAGTGCCCGCCGCAGCGCCAACGGCTTGCAGTCCATCACCACCGACGGCGCGACGACGCCAATCGTCACGGCCAGTCCCGCGTCACTCATATCGTCGGCGACGCTACTCACCAGCGCACCGAGATCAACCGGCTTCCGCGCCTCGCTCTGTGCCTCCTCGCGCGCGAACGACAGCGTTGCCGTCAGCATTTCCTCCATCTCGGAAATCGTATGCAGCATCCGCTCGCGATCATCGCTCGCAGCCCCCGCCTCGGTGCGCAGCCGGAGCAACGTCAACTGCGTTCTGAGATCATGCGAGATCGCAGCCAGCATCTGCGTCCGGTTCTCGATCAGTCGCCGCAACCGGCTCTGCATATCGTTGAAAGCCGCGGCCGCGCCGCGCATCTCGACGCTGCCGGTCGTCACAAGCGGCGGCGCGTCGACATTCCGGCCGAGCCTGAGCGCCGCGTCGCCCCAGAATTTCGAGCGGTGCCGTCATGCGCCGCACGGCCCAGCCGGTCAGCAGCACAATCATCCCCGTCGTGACGCCGAGCGCCAGCCACAGACGCGGCGACAGCGTCGCACCTGTCTCCGGCAATGACGTCGCAAACCGCAACCATTGTCCATCGCCAAGCGCAACCGTAGCCGTCAGACCGCGCCACGACATCTGCGCGCGCGCCATCGGTCCGCGCCCCATCGAGCCCAGCCCCATCGAGCCGTGCGACCACCCGCCGCCGCGCCCTGATGCCGGCGGCGGCCCGTTGCCAAAGCGCCGGTTTTCCTCAAAGCGCCGCGTGTCCTCGAAGCGGCGGTGCCCCACCGCACCTTCGACCGCAACATCGACGCTACGCTCCGGCAGGCCCTCTTTGAGATAGTCCGCAACCGCAAGCGACACCTCGCTGCCCGCAGGATCACCTGACAATTCAGGCTTGGCGGCAACGACATCGACGCGAAACATCGGGTCGCTCGCGCCCTCCACCAGACGCTTCCGCCATTCCACGGGCGCGTCCGCAACCAGGCGCGACACATTGATGATGCGCTCCGCCGCCGCCAAAGCGCCGACCGCCCGCACCGCTTCTTGCCGCGCACTGCCATAGATCCATGCGCCAGCCAGCAGCGACAGACCGATGCCCAGCAGCAAGACGATCAGCGTCTGCCCAAACAGTGTCTGCGGCAGGATGCGTTTCATGACTCCGCAACCTCGGGCGCAAACAGATAGCCCCCGCCCCAAACGGTCTGAATGATCTTCGGATCGGCCGGATCGGCCTCCAGCTTTTTCCTGAGGCGGCTCACCTGCGTATCAATACTGCGATCAAACGTGGTTGCCGCACGGCCGCGCGCCAGATCCAACAGTGTATCACGCGTCAACACCCGCTGCGGCCGTGTCACCATCACCATCAGAAGATCGAACTCACCTGTGCTGAGCGGCACCGTGACGCCATCGTGGCGCACCAGTTCGCGCGCCTCGACATTCAGCGTCCACTGGTCAAATGCGTAGCGTTTGGCTGACTTACCCGAAGCGGCGTGTGCCGCATCTGGCCGCGCCCGCCGGAGCACAGCATTCATCCGCGCCACAAGTTCGCGCATGCTAAACGGCTTCGGCACATAGTCGTCAGCGCCCATTTCCAAACCGATGACGCGATCAACCTCGTCGCCCTTCGCCGTCACCATGATGATCGGGATCTGCGACGTCGCACGGATCTCGCGGCAAAGCGCGAGCCCGCTCTCTCCCGGCATCATCAGATCAAGCAGAATGAGATCGATCCGGCTATCGGCGAGCACCTTGCGCATCACTTTGCCGTCGGCCGCAGTCGTGACCCGGAAGCCTTCTTTCACCAGCGCACGCGACACCAGATCGCGAATCTCGCGATGGTCATCGACGACGAGTATGTGAGGTCCTGTTGTCATAGTTGGAGAATACCGCGCGCGCGGACAATACGGCCAAAAAAAGTGTGTCCGGCCGTCACAAAGCCCGTCCGTGTCACACATTGTTACAATTGAGCCGCCCGGCGACAATCTTCTGTGACAGCCACGGCCTATCTCTAGGTCACTGGCAAGCGAAGCCGCTGCCAACGATCCAAAGGATGGACACAATGAGCAAGATTTCAAAGTATGCCGGTGCAACCGCCGCAATCGTCGCCATCGCCGCCGTGAGCGCATTCGCTTATGCCCAATCCGGCCCTGGTGGCGGTCATGGCCGCATGGGCATGGGACACGGCCAGGAACACGGCATGAAGGGTAAAGGCCAAGGCCGCGGCATGGGGCAGCATGGCGATCCCGCCGCGCATCTCGCCACGCTCAAAACGGACCTCGCGATCAAACCCGAGCAAACCGCTGCATGGGATGCCTACGCCAAAGTAGTCACCGACACGGCAGCCGAGCACCGCAAAATCCGTGACGGCATCGATCGCGACGCCATGCGGAAAATGGAACAGAAGGACCGCGAAGCCTTCCGCGAAAGCATGCAGAAGAGCCGCGAAGGCGACCACGCAAAGGTGAAGGCTGCCGCCGAAACGCTTCTGACGCAGCTTGACGACACGCAGAAAGCCAAAGCCCAACAGTCGCTCCCAGGCCTCATCGCCATGGGCGGCCCCGGCGGACGCCACGGCATGCGCGGCGGTCACGGCATGGGTGGTGGAATGGGCGGCGGTATGGGCCCCGGCAAAGGCCCGAACGTCCAACGCTAAGCCATAACCTGCAACGACAAACGAACCCCGGGCTGGCAACAGCCCGGGGTTTCTCATGCGTCACGCCACCCGCCGCCAAGTCTTGATCCCGCACATTGCTGCCTCCCCCTGAAAGTGTCTAACATTCTACGTGACGACCCGTGGCATGTGTGTCCGCGCCACTCAGAAAGGCAAAATCCATGCGACTGACATTTCTGGGCGCCACCGAGACCGTCACCGGTTCGAAATTCCTGCTGCAAATCGACGACAAAAAGTTTCTCGTCGACTGCGGCCTCTTCCAGGGCCGTAAGGACTTGCGCGAACGAAACTGGCAAGCGCTGCCGCTGGATCCAACGAGCCTGAATGCGGTCCTCTTAACCCACGCCCATATCGATCACAGCGGCTATATTCCGCGTCTCGTCAAAGATGGCTTCAACGGCCCCGTCTATTGCTCCGAAGCCACCGCCGATCTCTGCGGCATTCTCCTGCCCGACAGTGGCCACATCCAAGAAGACGACGCTGAGGCCGCCAATCGTTACGGCTACTCGAGGCACACCCCGGCGTTGCCTCTTTATACCGAGGCCGAGGCGCGTGCCGCGCTCGACGTCTTTCATCCCATCAGCCTCGGCAAACCCTTGCGTCTGACGGACGAAGTCACAGCCACGTTCTCTCGCGCAGGCCACATCTTAGGCGCGTCGCTCATTCAAATCTCCAGCGCCGACGGCACCACAATTGTTTTTTCCGGAGACCTCGGCCGCAACAACAGCCCGGTCATGAAGCCCCCCGCGCGCTTGATGGAAGCCGACTATATCGTGCTTGAATCGACCTACGGTGACCGCCTCCACGGATCGGAAGACCCCGCTGACCAGATCGGTGACGTCGTACGGCGCACCGTTGGTCGCGGTGGCACGCTCGTCGTGCCCGCCTTCGCCGTCGGCCGCACCCAAGACTTGCTCTATTACATTCACGAACTGAAACGGACCAACCGCATCCCTGACGTGCCCGTCTATCTCGATAGCCCGATGGCCATCAATGCCACGGAGCTGCTGCTCAAACACAAGAACGAACATCGGTTGTCGCCACAGCAATGCAAAGCCATCAGCGACGGCGTGCGCTACACGCGGTCCTCCGCAGAATCGAAAGCCATCAACTCAAGCCCCATGCCGAAGATCATTGTCTCCGCCAGCGGTATGGCGACCGGCGGCCGCGTGCTGCATCATCTCAAGCAATATCTCGGCGACGCCCGCAACACCGTCCTGCTGGCCGGCTACCAAGCGCCAGGAACACGCGGCGACCGTCTTGCGCGCGGCGAGGACACCTTAAAAATCCACGGTCAGGATTGGCCGGTCCGCGCCGAAGTCGTCCAACTCGACACCATGTCTGCCCACGCTGACTACGGCGAAATCATCGATTGGCTGCGCAACTTCCGCGCGCCGCCACGCAAAGTCTTCCTCACGCATGGCGAGCCCGCAGCAGCGCAAGCGATGCGGCAACACATCGTCGAAACCTTCGGCTGGTCGGTCGTTATCCCGACGCAAGGTTACAGCGAAGACCTGTGACGGTGCCGGTTAGTTGCTGGCTCTGAAAACGCCATCCTTGAAGAAGATCCGGAACGGCGTGGTGCCCGTCGCCCCGCCGTCAAAGGCCCGCCACTTGCCCGCAGTGCAGAGCACGCCGCCACCCGTCGGCACGGCGTCAAACTCGATCACGTTGGCATAGACCTTGGGCGCGTCACCGGGTTCGACCGCCATAAAGGTCGTGATGCACTTGCCACCCGTGATGACCGGATCATAGCCTTTGATCATGATGCCGCCCCCACCGGTCGACGGAAACGTACTTTTGAGCGGCTGCCATGTGTCGAAATCATCAGCCGCCTGTGCGCTGCCTGCAGCAAGCAGCGCCAGCGCTAAGCCGGGAAGACCAAATCTGAGCATCGAAGCCTCGGGAAAAGAGCGACTAACAACGGCCGAAACCGAAGCTACGGCTGAGGTGACCGGAAGTTTCATCGCCCCGCCGCTTTATTTTTCGCCGCCAAACTGCCGATCCGGCTTGCATTTGGGAGCGCCTGACGCATCCTAGGGAACGAACGCCAGGACGATCCCGGCGCCCCTCACCTCCAGTTACGCTTGAGATCAGTGCCCCTACCGCCGATGCAAACCACGTCAGCTGATCTCACTGAACTCATGCGGCGCGTGGCGGCCGGTGACAGGGCAGCATTTGCCGCTCTCTATGCCGCGACATCGTCGAAACTTTACGGCACGGTCCTCCGTATCTTACGGCGTCGTGATGTGGCGGACGAAGTGCTGCAAGAGACCTATGTGCGCATTTGGAAGAATGCCGGATCATTCGATCCGGCGCGGGCCTCACCGATCACGTGGATGGTGACCATCGCGCGCAACCGGGCATTGGACGAAGTGCGGAAGTCAACGCCGGTATCTCTCGACCAGATGCCGGATGCGCTCGAAATCAAGGACCCGCAAATGCTGGCATCGGAGCACCTGGAGGCGGCGAGACGAATACACGCGCTTGCAACGCTGCCTCGACGCGCTCGACCCGCAGCGGCGCGACATCGTCAAATTGGCCTATCTGGAAGGCCGGTCACGCGAAGAGTTGGGTCAACTCTTCGGCCACCCGGCCGCCACCATCAAGACCTGGCTGCACCGCAGTCTGAAGCAACTCAAGACCTGTCTCACGTCATGACCACGCCCGACGACATCGATGCACGCGCTGGCGAGTACGTTCTCGGAACACTCGACGCGGCCGAACGCGCTGAAGTTGCTGCGCGCCGGCAACGCGAACCCGCGCTCGATGCTGCGATCAGAGCAGTGGGAACAGCGTCTCGCGCCGCTCGATGCCACAACGCGCTCTGTCGCACCACCGTCTGATCTGTTCCAACGCATTGAAAGCCGGATCACTGCAGGCAGCACCGCCGCGCCGCAACTGATCGAATTGGAAACCTTGCGTCGCCGCGTTCATCGCTGGCGTGGCGTCGCCATCGCCGCCTCATCCATTGCCGCCGCATTGATGCTTGTCGTCGGCCTCCGCGAAACCGCGTTCCGTAACGATCCGCAGCAATACGTCGCCGTCTTCGCCAAAGACGACGTCCTCCCGGCCTTCTATTTCACCATCGACCTCAAGACGCGTGAGCTGACCATCCGGCCGGTCGGGGCCGAGCGTCAGCCTGGCAAAACCTATCAGATGTGGATCGCTTCGGACCAGCTCGGCCCCGCCCCGCAATCGCTGGGCCTCGTCGACGACACATTGGCGCCGACACGGAAGACACTGACCGGCTTCGATCAAAGTCTTTTGCAGAAGGCGACCTTCGGCGTCAGCCTCGAACCGGCGGGTGGCTCACCAACTGGACGGCCGACAAGCCCCGCACTCCACGCCAAATTGCTGCCGGTGGCCCACTAAGCAACGCTTTCACAGCTCTGTGATCGTCAAAGGTCGCGCGCTTGCGCGCACACTGAAACTTCCGCCGCTCACTCCCGTAACTGCAACAGCTCGATCACAGAGCTGAACCATTACGGGAGATCATCATGCGTTCAACAACCCTTGCCAAATCCATCGCCGCGACACTCGTCGCAGGCGCCGTCAGCATCGCTGGCGCTCAATCAGCATCGGCCGCGACCTTGGCCGGCCTCAAGGACGGCAAGTCCATCGTTTGGATCGACACCGATCAGAAGAAGGTCACCGGCTCCGTTGCGCTTGCCGACAACGCGACGCTCGTCGGCATCGACGTGCGCCCCGCTGATGGCAAACTTTATGGCGTCACCCCCGACGGCGTCATCGTGACGATCGATGCCAAAACCGGAAAGTGGGAAAAGAAAAGCCAGCTCAGCGAAAAGCTGCCCGCAGGCGCAACCATCTCGGTCGATTTCAACCCCGTCGCCGATCGCATGCGCATTCTGACGAGCACCGGCATGAGCTTGCGCGTCAACGTCGACGACGGCAAAGCCACCGTCGATGGCGCGCTCAAGTATGCGGAAACAGACGCCAACAAAGGCAAAGCGCCGAAAGTCACGGCGGCGGGTTACTCCAACAGCTTCGCCGGCACCAAAGAGACCGCATTGTACGACATCGACGCCGCCACCGGGATGCTCTTGAAGCAAGCACCGCCAAACGACGGCATCGTCTCGTCCATCGGCATGCTCGGCGCAAAAGTCGATGGCCCCATCGCTTTCGACATCTGGTCCGATGGCAAAGGTATGAACGTCGGCTGGTTGCTGGCGGGCGGAAACCTGCACTCGGTTGACCTTGCCAACGGCGTGGCCAAATCAGCCGGCGCTGTCTCGGGCCTCAGCGGCGCCATCACCGATATCGCGATCCTGCCGGCGATGTAACACCTCGCTCAGGATGCGCGATGCGGGCGTGGTCATCCCCCGTGCCACGCTCGCTTCTCTCAGACGTTTGAGACCATGAGCACCATAAAGCCCACGCAAAGTGGATAGGCCATAAAACAGAAAACGCCGCGGCAACGCGGCGTTTTCTTTTGCAATCAGCGGCTCGTCAATGGCGATCGCTCAGCGCGACAACTGCTCTTTCACTTTCGCCGCGAGCTGCGGCAGCGTGAACGGCTTCTGCAGGAACGCGAATTCTTCGCCCTCAGCTAAGCCCTTTTCGAAAGCATCCGCCGGATAACCCGACATGAAGATGATCTTCAGTTCCGGCTTCTTCTTGCGCATCTCGGTGAACATCGTCGGACCGTCCATCTCCGGCATGATCACATCGGACACCACGAGATCGAAGTTATAACCTTCCTGCTCCGCAATTTCGAGCGCTTCGAGACCGGTTGTCGCTTCGACCACGGTGTAGCCCTGACGCTGCAGAGCGCGCACGGCCATCGACCGCACACCGTCTTCATCTTCAACCAGCAGCACCCGGCCCGTACCCGACAGATCGCGAACGGTCTCTTTCTTCTTGTCCTTCTGCGCCGCCGCCAGATCTTCGGCCGCCGGGATATGACGCGGCAGATAGATGCGGAAGGTCGTGCCCTTACCGATCTCGCTGTCACAGAAGATGAAGCCACCGGTCTGCTTCACGATGCCGTAAACGGTCGACAATCCGAGCCCCGTACCTTTGCCGACATCCTTCGTGGTGAAGAACGGCTCGAAGATGCGGGCCACGACCTCGGGCTTCATGCCCGAACCAGAATCCTCGACCTCGACCATCACATACTCACCCGACGGCACGCTCTGGCTCGCCAGCTTCAAGCTGTCACGCACCGACACGTTTTTCGTTCGCACCGTGAGTTCGCCACCCTTCGGCATCGCATCACGCGCATTGACCGCGAGGTTCATCAGGATCTGTTCGAACTGCGTCTTATCCGCTTTCACCAGCCACAGATCGCGGCCCGACTTGTGCGAGACAGTCACTTTCTCGCCGAGCAAGCGGTTCAGCGAGAAGCCGAAGTCCTGCACCACGTCATTGAGCGCCAGCACTTCCGGCTTCAGCGTCTGCTTGCGCGAATAGGCAAGCAACTGTCCGACCATCCCGGCAGCACGATTGGCATTCGAGCGGATTTGAATGATGTCGCCATACCCCGGATCGGTCGGCCGGCGCGACTGCAGCAGCAGGTCCGACAAGCCGATGATGACGGTCAACACGTTATTGAAGTCGTGCGCGATCCCGCCCGCAAGTTTGCCGACAGCTTCCATCTTCTGGCTCTGCGCAAACTTCAATTCAAGGGCACGGATCTCAGTCGTATCGAGCATATAGAGGATCGCCGCTTCGCGCGGGTCTGGGCTCGACGTCAACGGATTGAGATAGATGCGCCGCGTGGTCTGCTGATCCGAACCAAACGAGACTTCGAACGGCGCCGCCGTTGCACGGCCTGCGATGACACGCTGCAACCCAGCCTCAACCGCCGCGCGTTGCTCGGGCTCGACATCCTTCAGGAGCAATTTCGACAACGTCTCGATCTGCGCGCCTTCGACAGCCTTGTCACCCGTCATCCGGCGGAACGCAGCATTGGCGCTCACCACATGGCCCTGGGCATCAAGCGTCGCGATGGCAAACGGCGCGCCGTGGAACACGCGGCTGAACCGGTCTGCAACAGCCCGCACCGACCCATGCTGCAATTCGTCGATCGTGCGATCGAACACCAGCACCGTCATCGGCTCACCGCGGCCAGCCCGCTCGGAAGGCTTGCACACGAACCGCACCGGCATAGCGCGGCCGTCTTCGCGCAACAGATCGACATCGAAGCGCTGCACCGTCGCGCCCGCCCCCTGCCGCACACTTGCGACCAGTGCCGCAACATCCGGCGGGCAGATGTCGCCCAGCGACCACGTCGACCGGCTCGCGTCGCCGCGAATGCCAAGCCAAGAACCGAGCGTCTGATTGAGGTGCACGATCTGACCGCCCGGCGCGACGGCAAACAGACCCACCGGCATCGTATTGTAGAACGACAGTGCCTGCTCGAGACCGCTGATGGCATCGAGTTCGCGCGAACGGTCCTGCGTAATGTCGACCGCCGACCACAGCGTCATGCGGCGGCCATCCGGCACGGTCGGCGACGGCACGAACGGGCGCACCGAAACGCGCAGCCAGCGCACAGGACGTGGCGTCTGGTGCACGCCCGCGACAGCAGTCGCAATTGCACGCAAACGGAACTCACGCACGGGGAGATCTTCGGTCCGCTCTTCCAAACGCTCGGCGGCACGCGACAGACGGTAGACAGCCTCTGCGGCGCGCGGATCACCGGCCAGCGCCTCTTCGACCGACTTCGTCGATGTGCCAAACAAAGCCCGGTAGGCGGCATTGGCATAAACCACGCTGCCGTCCGCGCTCAAAATCTGAAAGGCGCTTTCCGCCGCGTCTGCAACACCGCGCGCGACTTCGCTTTCCTGCGCGCGCTCTTGGAAGCGGACAAAGCCTGAAAGGAACCCGAAGGAGAAGAAGACGCCGACGACAGCCAAGAGCGCGAGGACGATCAAGCCGGCAGGCTGACCCATCCCAGTCTGCGCCATAATCGCAACACCCGCGCCGGAGGCGAGGATCGCAGCAAAAGCGATACCCAATGCCTTCATGGCCGCTGAAGCGCGCTGCGCCCCACCGGACGCCAACTGTGTACGTTGCGTCTCGACCGCCTTCATAAAGCGACCAATACTCTGATTCTGCGCTATTACGCCCTGCAATGGCAGCAGAAAACCCATGACAACTGAGGATGACGCACGCGTGAACAAAACGGAAACTCACTTCTAGCTGGCCCGACGTCACATCATCGCCCCGATGGAGCCTCAGTCTGCCCTGCGCGTCGGCCGCAGAACGGTGTTAGAAAGCAATCATTAGGGTTAAAACCCCGCTAAAAATCTGGTAACAGCCGGTTAATGACGCCGCCGCCACCCATCTCCCGGGTGACCTACCGCCTCGGGCCGCTCCGGCCAAAGCCGCGGTGGCGTACGAGGACGAACCACGACGGAAGTTGCGATGCTGACTTGGTTTTTTATCATCTTGTTCCTGGCCGCTGCCCTCGTGGCCGCAGCATTGGCGACGCGCTCCTACATGAGCGGCACGCCAATCGCGGGACAATTTTTTGGCCCCAAGCCAGAAAAAAGATTGGCCGTCGTCGAGCAGGCGCGCGTGGATAACCGCCGTCATCTCATCTTGGTGCGTCGCGATGGCGTCGAACATCTCATCATGACCGGCGGTCCCGTCGATGTCGTGATCGAAACCGGCATCGGTGCCGGCCGCACGCGCGTCGCAGCGCCGTCTGTAACTCAGCTCGAAGGCGACGCAACCGCCGCACAGCCGGTGTTCTCGCGACAACCACGCACCTTCGGCCAAGCCGTCAACGAATAATGCCACGCGGCTAGGCCGCGATCCGCCGCACAGCACGCTGACATCTCGCCAATGGGTTCGCCCGTCGAATACAGCGTGCTCAAGACTTTCAATCCGTGTGTTTCGAGGCAGCAGGGCACCCCACCGGTATGCCCAAGCCGGGCCATGAAGCCACACCCAGTCGAAGAGCACTCGTGATGCGTCACCTATCCCAGAGCCGCAACAACGTCGTGACGAAACCTGTGACAGTGTCGGGCCACGCGCGCCGGAGCGTGGGTTCAATCTTCGCGCTGCTTGTGATCACGTTTGTCGCAATCGCCGGTGCCAACGCCCAGCAGACGCCTGCAGCACCCCAATCCACGCCATCGGCGACGCCTGCGCCCGCCACAGGCACGACACCGGCATCACCGCCCGCTGCCACTGCAGCGCCCGCAGCTGCCGCCCAACCCGCAGCAGCGGCGCCAACGCCGCCGCCTGTCACGTTGCCGCCTGACGTGCTCGATCCGGTCGAACGCTTGTCGAAAAGCGTCGAGACCGCAGAGAAATCCATCCAGCAACTGAAAGAACTCGAAGGCGATCTGGCACGCGTCCGCACCGACGTTGAGCGCATCATCTACAACTCGACCTCCACCGCCGAGCAACTCCGCCCGCAGCTCGACGACGTCAAACGTCAAATCGAAAAGCTAGGCCCGCCCCCCGCCAAAGATCAACCCGCCGAAAACGCCACGATTGCCGCCGAACGCACGCGCCTCACGCAGCAAGCCGCCGCCCTCGACGGCGCTATCAAAACCACTGAGTTGGCCTGGGTTCGCGCCAAACAGTTGATCGACCGCATCACGGTCATCCGCTACCAACTCTTCACCCGCAATTTGCTGGAAAAGCGCGATAGCCCCGTTTTGCCAGCTGTCTGGCGTGACGTGAATAGCCGGATGGAATCCGTCCTCGGCCGCATGAACTATTACGGCGGCGACTGGATGACCTGGGCGAAACGCCAGTCTGGCTGGGTCTCGCTACTGCTGGCCGGTGTGGTGCTTCTCTACGCGCTGATCGCTTGGCCGGTCGCACGCTTGCTCGCGCGCAGCCGCGTCCGTCCCGATCACTCTCCAACTTTTTTCGAACGTGTGATGAAAGGCGCCTGGATGGCGCCGCTTCACGCCATCGCCCCCATTGCTGCCGCGACTGCACTCTATGCTGGCCTCGACGCCCTCGATCTGCTGTTCGCGCCCTGGAGCGCGCTCGCCAACACCGTCTGGCAGGGTGTGGCGGTTTACGCCGTCGCCTCCGCCCTGCTGACAGTATCGCTGCAACCCAATCATCCGGCCTGGCGCCTAGTGCCCGTCAGTGATCGCGCAGCACAGCGGATCCTGTGGCTCCTGAAAGCCTTTGTCCTCGTCTATATGCTCGACATCATCTTGCTCGAGCTCGGCCGCGTTCTCTACGTGCCCCTGAGCATCACGGTCGTCCAATCGTTCTTGACCTCGCTTCTCTTCGTCGCGCTGTTGGTCGCGCTCGCTGCTGACGCCGTTCGCGCCGCAGATCGGACCTGACCGTCCGGTCAACGGTCATGTCTACGTTGAAGGGCCGGTCTCGCGCTGGACACCGGTCTGGATCAAAGCGCCGATGTGGCTGATCGCGGCAACCATTCTTGTCGCCTCACTACTGGGCTACGTCGCTCTTGGCCGCTTCATTTCGCACCAGTTGGTCCTGAGCGGCATGGTGCTTGCGGCAACAGGCGTCGCCTATCTCGCCATTCGCGCCGCAACCCGTGGCCGCCACGACGGCTCAGACGTTCTCGGCAACGTCCTCGCACAACGCCTAGGCCTCGATGGCCCGCGCCGCCGTCAGCTCACGCGTCTCGCCGAATTCACCGGCACCTTCCTGCTGTTGATGTTGGCGCTGCCGTTGCTGCTCCTGCAGTGGGGCTTCTCCGGCGCCGACATCCGCGACTGGTTCAAGGCGGCCATTTTCGGTTTCGAGATCGGTCAGTTCCGCATCTCGCTCGCGCGCATCCTGCTCGGTCTTGTCCTCTTCATGGCGCTCGTCTTCGCGACGCGCATGGTCCAGAAGTGGCTGCGTGACAGCGTCCTCGCAGCACCGCGCGTCGATCCCGGCATCGCCAATTCCGTCGATACCGCTGTCGGCTACGGCGGCATTGGCCTCGCCGCTCTGCTCTCGGTGTCGTACGCCGGCTTTGACATCACCAGCCTCGCCATCGTCGCCGGTGCACTGTCGGTCGGTATCGGTTTCGGCCTGCAGTCCATCGTCAACAACTTCGTCTCCGGCCTCATCCTCCTCGTCGAACGGCCCATCAAAGTTGGCGACTGGATTGTCGTCGGCAGCGAACAAGGCAATGTCCGGCGCATTTCGGTCCGCTCCACCGAGATCGAAACCTTCGACCGCGCCAGCTTGATCCTGCCGAACTCCGAACTGATTTCTGGCCGCGTCATGAACTGGACGCACCGCAATCACCTCGGCCGCATCGTCATCAAACTGCCGTTGCCGCCCATGGAGACACCGGAAGACGTCTTGAAAATTCTCGTCGAAGCCGCAGCCGCACATGAGGCCGTGCTGAAAAGCCCGCCGCCGAACGCGACGCTCGATGCCATCACCACCACGCAATACGATTTCTCGCTGCGAGCGACATTGGCCGATGTCACACTCGGTGGATCGGTTCAGTCGGATCTGCGCTTGGCGATCCTCAAACGGTTGCGCGACAGCGGACATTTTGTCGTCCCACCGCCGCCGCCTGCCATCCTGTGAAGGATTGAGGTCGAGCCCTGTCTTAGCGCACCGCACTCTGGCCCGGCGTACGCACCGGCTCAGCCACGCCATCGTCGAAAACGTCGGACGTCAGCTCTTTGAGATTGAGCGGGCGCATCACAATCGCCACTTTGCCCTGCTCCGCTCGTATCGCCGCGCCCTCGTCAGAGGTGACGATGCTCCCGCGAAGTGGTGATGATGCGGGTGCACGCAAGTGCCGCTCCGTCCCTGCACTCTCAGACGAATAGCTGCCAAGCGCGACAAGCGCCAGAATGGCGGCGAGCGTCACATGCTCGAACCGGGTCGCCTTGCGTGCGCCGTGAATGAGTTTGGACCGGTGGTAATCAGCACGAAGTTTCTGCACGGCGGAACTCCTGAACGAGACGGGGGATAGTCGTCCATGAGTCGAAGAGCGTGCGCTGAAAATCTTAAAAATCCTCTAAACGCCGTCAGAAAATGAAACGGCCCGCACAGAGCGTGCGGGCCATCGGTGGTTCGAAAATGCAATCCAAGAGGAGACGGCAGCGCCTCAGTCTTCGCGATACACGCGCTCGCGCCGCTCGTGACGCTCCTGGGCCTCAAGCGACAACGTCGCAATTGGCCGCGCGTCCAGCCGCTTAAGGCTGATGTTCTCACCGGTATCTTCGCAATATCCGTACGAGCCATCCTCGATCCGCGCGAGCGCAGCATCGATCTTCGCCACGAGTTTGCGCTGCCGGTCCCGCGCACGAAGTTCGAGCGCACGGTCCGTTTCCGAGGTTGCCCGGTCCGCAAGGTCCGCGTGCTGCAACGTATCCTCGTGCAACACTTGCAGCGTCTCGCGGTTCTGCTTGATGATATCGTCTTTCCACTGCATCAGCTTGCGCTTGAAATACGCACGCTGCATCTCGTTCATGAACGGCTCTTTGTCCGATGGGCGATACCCCTCGGGCAAATTTGTCGGCAGCGGTTTGGATCTTGCCCTCTTCACAATCGGAGGGGCCGGGCGTGGTGTGTCGTCGGCATCATCAGTCATGGGCGCTGTATTGATCGCTTTGCTGGGCTGCACACTACGCACCGGTTTCGGTAGCGGTTTCACAGCAGCGGTTTTGACTGGAGCGGGTGTCTTCGACGCCGCTTGCGCACGTTGCGGTGCTGCAGCAGGCTTTGCTTTCGCAAGTGGCTTTTTCTTGGCAGCAACTGCTGGCGCAGCAGCGGTGCGCGCAGATTTCGGCTTTGCTTTTGTCTTCGGCGCGGCGGTTTTAGCCGCAGCAGACTTGCGGGTGCCAGACGCACTGGCTGTTGGCTTTTGCCGATCCGGTTTGCCCATAGGCTCTTCGTCTCCCCCGTCTTTCGAGTAGCCGGTTTTCCAGCTTTCATCTCAGACGGCGCGACTATTTAAGTCATTGATTTGTTAAGTCAAGGATGAGCCTGCGCGTCTCCCGTGAATACTGCATCGAATTGCCTGCACATCTTAAAGCTAACCCTAAAAACCGCGCGACCACCGCCCTAGGATCCGCATCCAAGCCGGGGCGACCGCACATAAATCAACCCCGGATTGCTCGATCACATTAACACAATCGAAATCAGGAGCAGCTAAAGTCAATTCAACCTTGAGTTGTGTGTTATTCCGCAACCCCAACCATAGAGGCCGCAGCAGTCTTCCTTCGAAAGTCAGGCCGTTCAAGAGCGTAACCCGCACCCTCCCACCGCATGCTCCGGGTTCGTCCGCCCTCCCACCGGACCCGGCTGAAACGCGATTGAACTGGCTGAGACGGCGCGCTCCCACGAGCCCGTCGCCGCGGGCCGCCCCAATTTCCCTTGGCGGCGGCCCGCGAAATTTTCAGGATCGCGCTCACGCCCTCTTGACGTTGCAGCCATTGCCGGAAGCTATGGCAAAGCCGCAATGATCATACCAAAGGGACCGTCATGACCTCGCAATCCGCTGTTGCTTTCGTTGGCCTCGGCGCCATGGGCCACGCCATGGCGACCACCCTCTTGCGCCATCAAATCAAAGTCACCGGTTATGACATCCGTCCCGAAGCTCGCGAAAAATTCGCCAAAGGCGGCGGCAACACGGGCGACACCGTCGTCGACGCCGCAAAAGCCGGCAACATCCTGATCCTCATGCCGGTCAACGCCGACCAGGCAGAAAGCATCCTGTTTGATAGCGGCGCACTCGCAGCCTCGCCCGCCGATACCACCGTCATTGTGATGTCCACCTGCGCGCCAGGACGCATTGCCGAAATCGCCAAGAAAGTCGAAGCCACAGGCCGCTCGTTCATCGACGCCCCGGTCTCGGGCGGCGTCGTCGGTGCGGAAGGCGGCACCCTCAGCATCATGGCGTCTGGCAAGCGCGATGTGTACGACCGCCACCACAAGGTCCTCGCGGCCATGGGCTCTGGCCTCGTCTATATCGGCCCCAACCCAGGCCAGGGCGCCGCCATGAAGATCGTCAACCAATTGCTCTGTGGCATCCATATCGCCGTCGCAGCCGAAGGGTTGGCGTTCGCAGAACGGCAGGGGATCGACCCCAAACTCGCGCTCGACATTCTCTCCAACAGCGCCGCCTCGAGTTGGATGCTGAAAAACCGTGGCCCCCGCATGCTGGAATCCGATCCGGAGGTGACCTCTGCGGTCGACATCTTTGTCAAAGACCTGAGCCTCGTCCTCGACGCCGGCCGTAGCGCCAAGATGGGCCTGCCACTGGCCGCACTCGCGCATCAGGCCTTCCTGGCAGCCTCCGGCATGGGCCTTGGCGCAGCCGATGACAGTCAAGTGATTGCAACCTATCGCGCTCTCGCTAAAGTGACCGGAAAACCGGCATGATTGAAGGCGCTGGTAGGTTGGCAATCAAGCAAGGCCGCGCCTAAAGTCCGGAGCGGCCTCCCGTCGCGTTCACTGTTCTAGGCTTTCACCTAAATGCGACCTTCCGCGATCGTCTCACGGATATTGCTGTGGTCAATGTGCTGCATCGGGCTTGCCTCGATGGCGGCATCCTCGGCAGCTGTCGCGGCGAACCGGTGCCAAGCCGTGGCTCAAGCGCGTCCGTTCGTGCATCTCGCCTCGACCCGCGCCAAGCTCAGCCAACAGGAAGTGCGGCTGACGTTCATCGGTCATTCGACCTTTCTGATCGAGTCGGCCGGCGGTGTACGCATCGCGACCGACTACAATGATTTCGTCCGTCCGGCGGTGGTGCCTGATATCGCCACCATGAACCGCGCTCACACCACGCACTACACCGACAATCCGAGCCCCTCGATCAAACATGTTCTACGCGGCTGGAATCCGGAAGGCGGACCGGCGCAGCACGATTTGACAGTCAGCGATGTCCACATCCGCAATGTCCCGACCAACATCCGCGATTGGGGCGGCAATGCCGTCAGCTATGGCAATTCCATTTTCATCTTCGAAGTGGCCGGCCTCTGCATCGGCCATCTCGGCCATCTGCATCACACCCTGACGCCCGAACAACTCGCCAGCATCGGCCAGCTCGATGTCGTGCTGGTTCCGGTCGACGGCGGCTACACGATGGATGTCGGCGGCATGGTGGAAGTCTTGCGGGCTCTGCGCGCGCGCCTCATCATTCCGATGCATTACTTCAATGCCATCACCCTCACGCGCTTCACCGAACGCATCAAGACCGAGTTCCCCGTCGAGCAGGCCGACAAGCCCTATATTATTGTCTCGCGCCAACTCTTACCCGACGAAGCGAAAGTCGTGGTCCTCCCCGGCCAATAACTCAAGCCGCGCGTCACCCCTCGGGAAACAAGTCACGGAAGAGCGCGTTCAAGCGCGTCTCCTCCGCCGTCGCCGCCGCCTGATACTCCGCACCATCCCACGCACGATGCTCACCCCGGGCATACGCCTGCCCGTTGCGGTGATAGAGCCAAGCATTGAGCCGGTTGGCGACAAAGTTATTCCGCCGCGCCACGACCTTCCCCGGCGTCCCCATGACGATGGAATTCGGCGGCACGATTGTCCCGTCTTTGACGTAGGCGTGTTGGCCGACAATCGAATTGTCGCCGATGACAGCACCATCCATAATGGTTGCGCCGATCCCGATCAGACAATTCTCTCCAATCGTGCACCCGTGCAGCACCACGCGATGTGTGACGGAGGTGTAAGCACCGATGATCGTACCCGTGCGATAGCCGACATGGACCATCACGTGATCTTGCAGATTGACGTGCGCGCCGATGTTGATCTCGCAAGCCTCCGCGCGCACCACGGCATAAGGCCAGATCGACGCGCCCTCACCGACACGAACCGCACCAAAGAGCCGCGCCGTCGGATCGACATAGACCGCGCGTGAAACATCGATCTCTGTCACGTCAATTTC